>CAWFRB010000001.1:0-171768 GCA_963818105.1 uncultured Actinomycetota bacterium
CAACCGCGACCCGCTGCTCAAGCCCGTGCGTGGCGTGTTTGCCGCCCAGAAGATCAAGCCGCAGGCCCGCACACTGGCCACCGATCGCGGCATCGACTGCCTCGTGCTGGACTACGACGCCATGCGCGGAGTCGACGACAGCGCCGCACGGCTCTTCTAGGATTCCACCAACCCAAAGGGTTGCCGGTTCAGTTCTGCACTGAACCGACAACCCTTTGCCGTACGTGCCGGCCGCGCGCCGCCCGGTTGGCACGCGTCCGATTGCGGACGTCAATCCGTAGTCAGATGCGCACCGCGACCTAGAATGGGGTCATGACTCCATCAGCCTCCCCGGCCCGCTACGCACTCACCGGACGCCTCCTCTCGCACGGAACCGAAATCACCGACGGCATCGTTGCGGTCGACGGCAACCGCATCGCCTTCGCAGGGAACGCAACGGAGTTTGCCTTCCTCGAGGATGCCGCCAGCTTTGAACTGCGGACCACCCCGGAGGGAACCATCATCACCCCGGGCCTCATCGACCTCCACTGCCACGGCGCCGTGGGCGGAGACTTCCCCTCAGGCGATGCGCAGGCCATCGGCAAGGCCATCGACTTCCTGCACCGCGCAGGGACCACCACCCTGCTGGCTTCCCTGGTGACCGCGGACCGCGGCGACATGCTCGCATCCGCCCGGGTGCTGGCCGAGTTCGCTGCGCGCGGCGACATCGCCGGCATCCACGCCGAAGGCCCGTATCTCTCGGACGTCCGCTGCGGTGCGCAGGACCCGGCCTTCCTGTCCGATCCGGAACCCGATTTCGTTGACGCGTTGATCGAGGCCTCGGCCGGACAATTGCGCACCATGACCTACGCCCCCGAACGCCGGGGTTCGGACGCACTGCTCGAGCAGCTGGTGTCCCAGGGCGTCGTCCCCTCGCTGGGTCACACCGACGCCGATGCCACCGCCGTGACCAGTTCCCTGGAACTGGCCCGCGAGGAACTCGGTAGCGCCGGAGTGGACGGCTTCACCGAACGCCCCACGGTGACCCACCTGTTCAACGGCATGCCGTCGCTGCACCACCGCTCCCCCGGCCCCGTTGCCGCCTGCCTGGAACTCGCGGCAGCCAACAAGATCATCGTCGAGCTCATCGCCGACGGCGTGCACCTCGACCCGGTGACGGTTCGCACGGTCTTCAACCTGGTCGGCGCCGACTCCATCGCGCTGGTCACCGACTCCATGGCGGCCGCGGGCCTGGCCGACGGGAACTACGCCCTGGGCCCGGCACAGGTGACCGTCGCAAACGGCGAGGCGCGCCTGACCTCCAACGGTTCGCTGGCCGGCGGCACGGCCACCATGCTCGATGTTCTTCGTTCGGCGGTTGCCGGGGGCGTCCCGCTTTCGGACGCCCTGATCTCCGCCACCAAGGTCCCTGCCGAGGTGCTTGGGCTGGTCGACGAGGCCGGGCAACTCCACCAGGGATTCGCCGCCGACCTGCTCCTGATGGATGAAAAGCTCAACCTGCTGCAGGTCATCCGCAACGGTGAGTCAATTTATGAAGTTTCTGTTTAGCACCAACGCCAAAGGTGTTGACCCAGATCACATGGCTATGTGATGCTGGACTCAGTCTTTGTGTTGGTTAGTCATACCCGCCAAAGCTAGGTTGCGGGTGTGAAGCGGCTGATGCGGTTTAGTCCATGTCAGTGTTCTTCTCACTTCTGTACCAAACACGGCCGGCGCACGGTGCGCCGGTCGGCTTTTCGCACTAAATGAGGAGAAATACATGGCTCAGGGAACCGTGAAGTGGTTTAACGCCGAAAAGGGATTCGGCTTTATCACTCCGGATGGCGCCGAGGCTGACGTTTTCGTTCACTACTCGGAGATCCAGACCAATGGCTTCCGCACGCTGGAAGAAAACCAGCGCGTTGAATTCGAAGTTGGCCAGGGCGCCAAGGGTCCTCAGGCAACCGGCGTTGTCGGTCTCTAGGACTTCAGAAACTCTTTGAACCACCGGGCCGTTGCAACACCCCGGCGTTTGATGCGCCGGCAAAGGGTGAAGTCGCGGCCCGACCCGAAGAATAGTTAAAGCAGTGGGGCGGGATGATGAACATCATCCCGCCCCACTGCTTTATGCGTTTAGTCTTGCCGCCAGGTGCCGACGCCCGCAACGGGGCCGGCCTCCAGCCAGGCCGAGAGACCGTTATAGGTCCCGTAGTCCATGGCAATCAATATTTCTCGGCCTTCATAGGTCACCTTCACGATGACGCTACCAGGCTGTACCAGGTGCTTTTCTTCTTCCGCGGGCTTTCGCCATCCATTGAGTTCAATGGAACTACGCAAAAACTTGTGCACCGCAATCGGGGAGACGGAAAAGAGCTTGAGAAACTCAAGCTCTCCGGCTCCATAACGAGCGACAACCATCATCCACTTCCCGGGGGTCGTGGAGATCGATGCGTCGAATGTGCCAAGAGTGCGCCGTAACTGAATACGGCGCACTCCCATGGCGCCCAAGAACATCACCACCAGCAGCAAGGCTGCCAGAACGATGAGTACAGGAATGCCGAGTTCGTTCAAGGCAGGACTATCGAGTTCCCGCCGGGGCAGATTCGGCCATGACGGCGTTATCGGCAACGATCACAACGCGGTTGGCATCAACGGAGAAGAACCCGCCGTCAACCTGGACCGTGAAGCGGGGACCGGAAACCGGTACGATTTCCAGATCTCCGGCAGCCAGCACGGCCAGCATCGGCGCGTGATCGGGAAGGATCCCGATCTCGCCTTCGCTGGAACGTCCCTTGACCAGTTTTGCCGCGCCGGACCACACGAAGTGGTCGGCAGCAACAATTTCGACTTGGAGTTCGGCCATGATTACTTGGTCGATTCCTGGATCTTGGCCCACTGGCGCTCGACATCGTCCATGCCGCCAATGTTGAAGAATGCCTGCTCTGCGATGTGGTCGACATCGCCGTTGCAGATCGCGTTGAAGCCTTCGATGGTGTCCTTGATGGCAACCGTCGAGCCCTCGACACCGGTGAACTGCTTTGCAGTGTAGGTGTTCTGGGACAGGAACTGCTGGATGCGACGTGCGCGCGAAACAACAATCTTGTCTTCTTCGGACAGTTCGTCGACACCGAGGATGGCGATGATGTCCTGCAGTTCCTTGTTCTTCTGAAGGATCTGCTTGACGCGCACGGCGGTGTTGTAGTGGTCGTGACCGACGTACTGCGGGTCAAGGATTCGCGACGTGGAGGTCAGCGGATCGATGGCCGGGTACAGACCACGGGAAGCGATTTCACGGGAAAGTTCCGTGGTCGCGTCCAAGTGGGCGAAGGTCGCTGCCGGAGCCGGGTCGGTGTAGTCATCTGCAGGCACGTAAACGGCCTGCATCGACGTGATCGAGTGGCCCTTGGTCGAGGTGATGCGCTCCTGAAGGAGACCCATCTCGTCGGCCAGGTTCGGCTGGTAACCCACGGCCGAAGGCATGCGGCCCAGAAGGGTCGACACCTCGGAACCGGCCTGGGTGAAGCGGAAGATGTTGTCAATGAAGAGCAGAACGTCCTGGTTCTGGACATCGCGGAAGTATTCCGCCATGGTCAGTGCGGACAGTGCCACGCGAAGACGCGTTCCTGGCGGCTCATCCATCTGGCCGAACACCAAGGCGGTGTCCTTCAGAACGTTGGCTTCTTCCATTTCGACCCAGAGGTCGTTACCTTCACGGGTGCGCTCGCCAACACCGGCGAATACCGAAGTACCACCGAAGTTACGTGCAACACGGGTGATCATTTCCTGGATCAACACGGTCTTGCCAACGCCTGCGCCGCCGAACAGACCGATCTTGCCGCCCTTGATGTAAGGGGTCAAAAGGTCGATCGACTTGATGCCGGTCTCCAGCATTTCGGTCGAGCCTTCGAGGCTCGCGAATGCCGGTGGCTTGCGGTGGATCGGCCAGCGCTCGGAAACCTGGATTTCCGAAGCCGGAACGTCGAGGGGTTCGCCCAGAACGTTGAAGATGTGACCCTTGACGCCGTCGCCTACTGGCACGGAGATCGGGGCACCCGAGTCGAGCACCGAGGTACCGCGGACAAGTCCGTCGGTGGCCTGCAGGGCGATCGCACGAACCATTGAGTCACCGAGGTGCTGGCTGGTTTCGAAGGTGATGGTCTTGGTCTCGCCGTTGAGGGTGATCTCAGCGGAAAGAGCGTTGTAAATGGCAGGCAGGGAGTCGGCGGGGAATTCGACGTCGACAACCGGGCCGATAACGCGTGCGATACGGCCGGTTGCACCGGTCGTGGCAGCGGTACCCTGCTCGTTAAGTTGGGCAGTCATCTCTCTCTCACTTCATTTGTGTAGATGGCGTGGATGTAAGTGTTTGGGAAGATCTCGGTTAGCCGTTCAGCGCGTCAGCGCCGGCAACGATTTCGGAGAGTTCCTGGGTAACCTCGGCCTGGCGGGCGTTGTTACGAAGACGCGTGTACTTCTTGATCAGTTCCTTGGCGTTGTCACCGGCGGTCTTCATGGCACGCTGGCGTGCGGCAAGCTCGGAAGCTGCTGCCTGCAACATTGCATTGAAGATGCGCGACTCGATGTAACGCGGAAGCAGTGCGTCAAGCACCTGCTCCGGTTCCGGCTCGTATTCGTAGAGCGGCAGCAGCTCGTCGGCAGGAGTCTCGGACTCCTCCTCGACAACCTCAAGCGGCAGCAAACGAATGACCGTCGGTTCCTGAACGACCATGGACTTGAACTGGGTGAATACAACGTGGATTTCGTCCACGCCGCCCACTTCAAATTCGTCGGCGAAGTCCTTGAGCAGGACCTCGCGCAGTTCGCGTGCGGTTTCAAACTCCGGGGCGTCGGTTCCACCGGTCCACACCTTCGCATAATCGCGTCCGCGGAAGTCAAAGTACGCCTGCGCCTTGCGGCCGACCAAGTAGGTCTTGACGTCCTTGCCTTCTTCATGGAGCAATTCAACGAGGTGCTCTGCCTGCTTCAAGACGCTGGCGGAGTAGGACCCGGCGAGTCCGCGGTCCGAGGTCATAACCAAGACTGCCGCGCGACGGATTGATTCCGGCTCGGTGGTCAGTGGGTGATCGATCTCGGACTGTGACGCGACGGCAGTAACAGCACGGGTAATCGCATTGGCGTACGGCAGCGAAGCCGAGACACGCGCGCGTGCCTTGCCAATACGGGAAGTAGCGATCAGTTCCATCGCCTTGAAGATCTTGCCCATCGACGTCGTCGATGCAATCTTCTGGCGGTAGACCCGGATCTGGGCTCCCATGTTTGTCCTTTCCTTATCCCTTTGTAGGGGTTGCCGCGCCGCGCGAGGTGGCGCGGCAACCCTTACTTAAAGGTGATGTCAGCGCTTTTGCTTGACGATCTTTTCCTGGTCGACGGATCCCTCGGCCAAGGCGTCGAATTCTTCGTGGCCGGCGGCGACAAGCTTGTCGTCACCTTCACCGAAGAAGCCGGCCTTGAAATCGGCGATGTTCGACTTGAGCGATTCCACGGTCTCGTCCTCGAGCTTGCCGGTCTCGGCAATCACGGTCAGCACGTTGGTGCGGTGACGAAGGTGAGCCAGGAAGTCGGTCTCGAAGCGGCGAACGTCTTCAACCGGGACATCGTCCAGGTAGCCGTTGGTACCGGCCCACACGGAGACAACCTGATCCTCGACCGCGAACGGTGCGTACTGTCCCTGCTTGAGCAGTTCCATCAGGCGTGCACCACGGGTCAGCTGCTGCTTGGAAGCGGCATCCAGGTCCGAGGCAAACATGGCGAAGGCCTGCATGTCGCGGTACTGAGCCAATTCAAGCTTCAACGTACCGGCAACCTTCTTCATGGCCTTGATCTGCGCCGAGCCACCAACGCGGGACACCGAAACGCCCACGTCGACTGCCGGACGCTGGTTGGCGTTGAAGAGGTCCGACTGCAAGAAGATCTGGCCGTCGGTGATGGAAATGACGTTGGTCGGGATGAACGCCGATACGTCGTTTGCCTTGGTTTCGATGATCGGAAGACCGGTCATCGAGCCCGCACCGAGTGCGTCGGAGAGCTTTGCACAACGCTCGAGCAAGCGGGAGTGCAGGTAGAACACGTCGCCCGGGTAAGCTTCGCGTCCTGGCGGACGGCGCAGCAACAGGGAAACGGCGCGGTAGGCTTCGGCCTGCTTGGACAGATCATCAAAGACGATCAGAACGTGCTTGCCGTCGTACATCCACTGCTGGCCAATGGCCGAGCCGGCGTACGGTGCCAGGTACTTGAAGCCAGCCGGATCGGATGCCGGGGAGGCAACGATCGTCGTGTATTCCAGTGCACCGTGGTCTTCAAGGGTCTGGCGCACTGCGGCAATGGTCGAAGCCTTCTGACCAATTGCCACGTAGATGCAGCGGACCTGCTTGTTGGTGTCGCCCGAAGCCCAGTTGGCCTTCTGGTTGATGATGGCATCCACGGCCAGAGCGGTCTTGCCGGTCTGACGGTCGCCAATGATCAGCTGACGCTGGCCACGGCCGATCGGGATCATCGCGTCGATGGCCTTCATGCCGGTCTGCAGCGGTTCGTGAACCGACTTACGCTCGGTTACGCCGGGAGCCTGGGCTTCCAGTACGCGACGTCCGGTGGACGCGATCGGTCCAAGGTCATCAATCGGCTCGCCCAGCGGGTCAACCACGCGGCCCAGGAAGGCGTCGCCCACTGGAACCGAGAGGATCTCGCCGGTGCGCTCTACGCGCTGGCCTTCGGCGATGCCGGTGAAGTCGCCCAAGACGACGACACCGATTTCGCGGGTGTCAAGGTTCTGGGCCAGGCCCAGGGTGCCGTCTTCGAAGCGAAGCAGCTCATTTGCCATGACGGAGGGAAGACCCTCCACCTTGGCGATACCGTCACTTGCCGTGGTTACGCGGCCGACCTCGGTGCGCTCAGCTTTGCCCGGTTCGTAGGACGCTGCGAACTCATTCAAGGCAATGCGGACGTCGTCGGCGTTGATGGTCAAATCGGCCATCTGCAGTCCCTGCTCTCCTAAGTTGTGATTACCGCGGTTCTATCGTGTGCGGTAACCGAAAATTGATTCAGTCTATGGTGACTGGCCGGCAGGCAGACCCCGAAGGGGGTCTACCTAGCCTGCCAACCGGCGGCGAAGATCCGACACGCGGGTTGCGATGGAAGCGTCTACCACTTCATCGCCCACCTTCACGCGGAGGCCGCCGACTAGTTCCGGGTCGATGTTGACGTTGATCTTCAAGTCTCGACCGTAAAGGTTATTCAGGCCTGCCTGCAGGCGCGTGAACTGCTCGGCGGTGAGGTCACGGGTGACGCTTACCTGGGCAATCCAGCGATCCTGACGCTTAGCCACCAATTCCACGAAGCGCTCCAGCAGTGCGACGGGCTTGAGCCCACGCGGCGAAGCGACGGCCTGGCGGATCAGCAGTGCAGATGCTTCACTGGCAGTCGGGACAAGCTTCAGCGCCAGGGCGCATTTCGCTTCCGTCGTTGCCTGAGCATCATCAAGTGCACGCTGCAGATCATGACTGGACCCAACAACACGGATGAACGCGAAGAGGTCTTCTTCGAGCCTCTCCAAGCCAGCGGAACCGCCCTGACGTTCGGCGACCATGATTGCAGCGTTAGCTGCCACGATCTCCAATGCATCGCCAATGTCTCGTGCCGAGCTCCAGCGCGAAGTGGCAAGACCAGCGACGGTGGCCTCGGCGTCGGCCGAAACCTTTCCGCGCAACAGCTGGGCTACAAGCCCTGCCTTGTCCGATGCCCCACGGGCGGGATCAGTCAGTGCGCGACGCAGGCCTGCATCGCCGTCGATGACCCGAAGGGCACCGAACAGCTCTGTCGACAATTCCAAGGACGCGTGTGCAAGCTTGGTTTCCAACGACGCCAGCGCCGCGGCGAGTGACTCGCTCGATACACCTGCCATTAGTTCGATGCACCTGCGTTCTGCTGGTTTTCCAGATCTGCCAGGAACTTATCGACCACGCGAGCTGCGCGCTCGTCGTTCTCAAGAGCGTCGTCGACGATCTTGCTGGCCAGCGAAGTTGCCAGGGTTCCGACCTCGGCGCGCAGCGAGGTAACTGCTGCAACGCGCTCGGCTTCGATCTGACGGTGGGCCTGCTCGGTGATACGAGCGGACTCCTCGGAGGCCTTGGTCTTCAGCTCAGCCAGGATCTGGGCACCTTCTTCGCGCGCGTCCTCACGGATGCGGTTGGCTTCGGTGCGTGCTTCCAACAGCTGGGCCTTGTACTGCTCAAGGGTGGCGTTGGCTTCTGCCTGTGCGGCTTCAGCCTTCTCAAGTCCACCTTCGATGGCCGTAACGCGGTCCTGGTAGGACTTCTCGAATGCCGGGGCAATGTACTTGACCACGATGAACAACAGGACAGCGAAGCCTGCAGCAGTGACAAGAATTTCCCACGGGTTCGGAAGCAGCGGGTTGGCACCCGCACCTGATGCGAGGATCAATTCGTTGCTGATCATTCTCACTCTTCCTTATCTCTTAAGTTCCAATTGCAATAGCCCTGCGATAGTGGCAGGGCCACCACCAAAGAAACTAAGCGCCGATGACGAAGGCGAAGACCAAGCCCAGGATTGCCAGTGCTTCTGCAAGGGCGAAGCCCAGCATGGCGATTGGCTGAAGGATGCGCTGTGCTTCCGGCTGGCGTGCAACGCCGTTGATGTAGGCAGCGAAGATCATGCCCACGCCGATGGCCGAACCGATAGCAGCCAGGCCGTAGCCGATCATGTTGAGGGAGCCGTGGAGTTCCATTTCGTTCCTTTCAAGATACCGACACTTTGTCGGCAGGTTGTGAGGTCATTCCCTGATGAAGGGGAAAGCTTTGTGTTGGTTTAGTGCGAGCCCGAATGCTTAGTGGGCGTCTGCATCCAGGGCACCCTGGATGTAGATGGCGGTCAGCAGGGTGAATACGAAGGCCTGCAGGACCATGATCAAGAGTTCAAGGAAGTACATCGCCACGGAACCGGCGATGACCGCAACGCCAACGGCGTTCAGGGCCAGCGATTCCTGGACCACGATCAGGTGGCGTGCGCCGGTGGCGGCAAGCATCACGATCATGTGGCCGGCCAGCATGGTGGCCATCAAACGCAGCGAGTGGGTCAGCGGGCGAACGATGAAGTTGGAAATGATTTCCAACGGCACCATCAGCGGCATGATCCAGCCCGGCACGCCGGAAGGAACGACTGCCAGCTTGAAGTAGCGGATACCGTGGTTCTTCACGCCTACGGCAATCCAGGTGCCGTAGATGATGATCGCCATTGCGTACGCCGAACCGGCGTGCGAGAACGATGGGATCTGAAGGAACGGAATCGCGCCGAAGAGGTTGTTCAGCAGGACGAAGAAGAAGGTTGCGAAAAGCAGCGGTACCCAGGGGCGGAAGTTCTTTTCGCCGATGATGTCGCGGCCAACGGAGTTGCGAACAAAGCCGTAGGCGCTTTCTGCAAGGAACTGAGCCTTGCCTGGAACCAACTTCGGGTTCTTAATTGCGGACTTGAAGAACCACACGATCAAGATGATCGAAAGGATGATCATGATCATCTGCTTGCCGAAACCGGTCCCGTACTCGGCTAGCCAAGGAAACACCTCGGGAAGGTGGGTGTCGGAAATTGTCGGCGGGACATATGGTTCTGTGGCCGTCGGAAGCGCAAACGCGGTCAACGCGCTGTCCTCTCTGCAGTTTCGGTCATGGGGCAAAGTTGGTGACTCGGCGCAGGGCGCCGCTCACCGTGTGAAGTTCTAGTGGTCGATCTCATTACTCGGTACTGTCTTCGCGGCGTCGGTGCCGTTGATGATGGCTAGCCAAGAAGTATCCCGCGGTGGCACCAAGCAGCGCACCAACGAAGAGTATCCATCGGGTGTCCAGTAAAAGATCCAGACCCCAGCCTATCAAACCCCAAGCGATGAGCCCGCCAACGATGTAGTTGATGAACTCACGCACCGGTCGTTCATGAGGCATTTCATCGGGGTGCTTAGCGTGGGTTTCCATGCTGGGCCTCTCCACTTCCGGGCGGGGTCGGTTCTTCGTCGTCAAAGATGGGGAGGCGAGCCTTGGAGAAGGCGCGGATCTCACCAAATTGCCAAAGGACCAGGGATCCGATGGCCCCCCACATGAAAGCGGGGCGGTGAACCCAGTCGGGAAGCCCGGAAAACAGAACCAGGAAGCCCATGCCGAAGATCTTGAGCACGTAGGTGAACAAGAAGGCCGGCAAGGCCCAGCTGCTGCGATATCGGCCAGCCAGTTCGGCGATGAGCAGGCTGACACCAAAGAAGATGATGACCAGACCCACGCCAAACCCGATGGAACCAGCAAATTGCGCGCCGAGAATTGGCCACAGCACAAGGGAAGCGGCAGCGCCGACACTGATCGTGTAGGCGGTGCATGTCTTCAGGATGCCCATCCAAGGGGAACGCGGAGCCGACGAGGCGGCAAGCGCACCGTTGGCCTTCGAGCCGCGAACCGGCTTGATCATCTGCATCCTATTCCCTTGTATACAGCAGCCCCTGGCGCAGGGTTGCCGCGCAACAAGGAGTTTGGTGGGGATTGGCCTCCAATGGAAGCCTCATTGAATTCTACACGAGATAGAACGGCCGCTCGACTTGAGGAATCCACACTCGCCCGAGCGCCGCGCGGGCTACTTCCCGCGACCGGCCTTGAACTGCGCGTAGCCAAGCCGGATCTTCGGCCACCATGTGGCGAAGCCCACAGAAATTAGCGCCGCAATATAAATGGGGACAACGATCTTGCGGTTGAGCAACGAAAACGCCATCACGCCCGAGGCACAGAGTGCGGCCCAGAGGTACATGAGGATGACGGTGGTCTGCTCGCTGTGTCCGCCCTGGACCATGCGGTGGTGCATGTGCCCCTGGTCGGCGTGGAACGGCGACTGCCCGCGGGACATGCGCCGGATGACGGACAGCCCCAGGTCCAAGAGCGGGAGCATGATCACCGCGGCCGGGAGGATGACGGGCATGTAGGCGGGTACGTTGCGGAAACGGAAGGCGTCCTCCCCCAACACGTCGCCAGTGACGGCGATGGAGGACACGGCAAGCAGCAACCCGATCGCGAGCACCCCGCTCTCCCCCATGAAGATCGAGGCCGGGTTGAAGTTGTGCGGCAGGAACCCGAGCGCAGCACCCAGGAGTATCGCGCACAGCAGCGCGGAGAAGTTCGAGTAGTCCTCGGCGCTCACGCGCGTCGCCAGGTAGTAGCTGTAGATGAAGAACGTTGCGGCGCCAATGGCGGAAACCCCGGCGGCCAGCCCATCGAGGCCGTCCATGAAGTTGATGGCATTCATGATCAAGACGATCAGGATGACGGTGACCGCCACGCGCGCCGCCTGCGATTCGAAATTCACGGATCCGACGGGCAGGGCCTTGATGACGATCCCGTGCCCGGCGATGATCAATCCGATGGACGTCTGCCCGATCAGCTTGATCCACCACTTGAGGTCCATCAGGTCATCCATGACACCCATGACCAACACCACGGCCAGCGCAATGGCCACGCCCTGGATCGGTTCCGGGTTCCTGAAGATCCCGTCGAAGAACGGGATCCGGCTGGCCATCGCGAGACCGAGGTAGATCGCCCCGATGATGGCCACGCCGCCGAGCTTGGGGGTCGGACGCTTGTGCATGTCGCGCTGGCGCACCGGTCCCTCGGGCAGGAACCGGACGCCGACGGCGCGCAGCACCGGCGTCAGCAAATATGAGGTTATGAACGCGACACCGATCAGCAGGAGATAAGTTCTCATGAGTCGGTGGCCGGCTCCGTTGCCGCGCGGGCTTCCCCGGCATCTTCGGTCGCTTCGGATTCGGGGTCTGTCGCGGTTTCCGGCTCGGCGGCGGACTCCGGGCCGGTTTCGGCATTCGCCGCCGGCGGCTCCTCGCCGAGGCCCAGCAGGCCGGGAACGACAACGCGCAACGCTTCCAGGCCGAGCGCTCCCTCGCGAACCACGCGCGGCGGGTTCAGGGTGCAGTCGATGATGGTGGAACTCAGGGCCTCGCCGCTGACCGGGCGCGGCCCGGCCTCGAGGTAGACGTCGACCGATTCGCCGAGCTGCTCGAAGGCCTCGGCCGCGGTGGCCGCCGCGGGCCGGCCGGTGCGGTTGGCCGAGGACACGGCCAGCGGGCCGGTGACGGCCAGCAGGTCGCGGGCCACCTCGTCGTCGGGAACGCGCAAAGCCACGGTTCCGCGGGTCTCCCCCAGGTCCCAGGTCAGCGACGGCTGGGCCTGCAGGATCAGGGTGAGGGCGCCGGGCCAGAATTCCTCGGCCAGGGCCCGGGCATCGTCGGGCACATCGACGGCGAGCCCGTCCATGGTCTGGATCGCGGGAATCAGGACCGGGGGCGGCATGTTCCGTCCCCTGCCCTTGCAAGCCAGCAATGTGGACACCGCCTGCGCGGAAAATGCGTCGGCGGCGATGCCGTAGACGGTGTCCGTGGGCATCACAATGCAACGTTGCGCGGAGAGCGCAGCCTGCGCTGCGGCCAGTCCGGCATCCCGTTGCTGGCTATCTAGGGCGTCAAAACGTGAAGTCACGCTGTCCATTCTTCCATGTGTAGGGTCCTGCTAGCGGCGGATTCCGCTGGTCGAGCGATCGCGACCGGTCAAGTCGCGGTGCGTCTGGATGTTGCTCCAGACGCCGCCCTCTTCAAACAGTGCGGCCATTTGCGGCGCCTGCACCTCGGCATGCTCCATCACGAACAGCCCCCCGGGGCGCAGCAGCCTTGCCGCCGAACGCTCGGCCGCGCGCGGCATGACCATGCCGTCCTCGCCGCCGCCGTAGAGCGCCATCTGCGGGTCGTGGTCGCGGGCCTCGGGCTCGCGCGGAACCGCATTGGCCGGGATGTACGGCGGGTTGGAGACAACCACGTCGCAGGTGCCGTCCAGTTCCGCAAACGCGTCCCGCATGTCGCCCTGGATGAGGTGGACCCCCAGCGGGGCAAGGTTGCGTTGCGCATAGGGGAAGGCGAGGTCGGAAAGCTCCACCGCGTGCACCTCGGCGCCGGCCAGCTCGTGGGCCAGCGAACCGGCGATGGCGCCGGACCCCGTGCCCAGGTCCACCAGGCGCGGGCCTTCCAGCTCCTTGGCGAAGTCGACGGCGATCTGCACCACCGTTTCCGTCTCCGGCCGCGGCACAAACACCCCGGGGCCCACCGCGAGCTCCAGGTACCTGAAGTAGGCGACGCCGGTGAGGTGCTGCAGCGGTACGCGGGTTGCCCGCCGGGCGACCAGCCTGGCATAGGCGGCATCGTCAGCGACGGAGAAGGACTCCCCCATCATCTGCAGGCTCTTGAGCCGCCCGCGGCTGGTGTTCAGCACGTGGGCGGCCAGCAGCTCGGCGTCCACCGCCGGGGAGGGGACGCCGGCCGCGGCCAGGGTTGCCGTGGCTTCGGCCAACACCTCAGCCAGGGGCTGGCCGAAACACTTGTCGGACATGGCTGATTTAGTCCTTGTCCCCGCCGATGGCGTCCAGACGCTGCTGCTCGTCCATTTCGATGCAGGAGTTGATCAGCGGATCGAGATCGCCGTTCATGACCTGGTCAAGGTTGTAGGCCTTGTACCCGGTGCGGTGGTCGGCGATGCGGTTTTCCGGGTAGTTGTAGGTGCGGATGCGCTCGGAGCGGTCCATGGTGCGCACCTGCGACTTGCGGATGTCGGAGTTCTCCGCGTCGATGATCGCCTGGTGGTGCGCGAGGATGCGCGAACGCAGCACGCGCATGCCGGCCTCGCGGTTCTGCAGCTGCGACTTCTCGTTCTGCATGGCCACCACGATGCCCGTGGGCAGGTGGGTGATGCGCACGGCGGAGTCGGTGGTGTTGACCGACTGGCCGCCCGGGCCCGAGGCGCGGTACACGTCGATCTTCAGGTCGTTCGCGTGGATCTCGACCTCTTCGGGCTCGTCGACCTCGGGGAGGATCAGCACGCCGGCGGCCGAGGTGTGGATGCGTCCCTGGGACTCGGTCTGCGGCACGCGCTGCACGCGGTGCACGCCGCCCTCGAACTTCAGGTGTGCGTAGACGCCCTCGGCGGGGTCGTTCGACTTGCCCTTGATGGCAACCTGGGCGTCCTTGTAGCCGCCGAGGTCGGACTCGTTGAACGAGATCATCTCGGTCTTCCAGCCCTTGGTTTCCGCGTAGCGGGTGTACATGCGCAGCAGGTCGGCCGCGAACAGCGCGGCCTCGTCGCCGCCTTCGCCGCCCTTGACCTCGAGGATGACATCGCGTGCATCGTTGGGGTCGCGCGGGATCAGCAGGCGGCGGAGCTTTTCCTCGGCGGCGGGCAGCTGCTCTTCGAGCTCGGCGACCTCGTCGGCGAAGTCCGGGTCCTCCTCGGCCATTTCGCGGGCGGCCTCGAGGTCCTCGGTCATCTGCTTCCAGCGCTTGTGCGCCTCGACGATGCCGTTGAGCTCGGCGGAGCGGCGGCCGAGCTTGCGGGCAAGGCCCTGGTCCTGGTAAACGGCGGGATCCGAGAGCTGCGCCTGCAGGGCTGCGTGCTCATCGAGTAGTCCCTTGACGGACTCAAACATGGGTTTCAACTTCTTTCACGACGACTAGTTCCATTCTAGGAACAAAACGGGGGAATGCGGTGTTAACGACCGACGCCCGGTCCGCCGTGCCCGCTGGAAAGCGGGCACGGCAAAACCGGGCGTGTGGCGTAGCTAGGCGTCGTTCTTGGAACCCAGCGTGGTCTTGTTGATGAGCATCAGGAACTCGGCGTTGGAAGAGGTCTCGCGGATCTTGCCCGTGAGGGTTTCCAGTGCCTGCTGCGTGTCGAGGCCCGAGAGCACGCGGCGCAGGCGCCACATGATGCGAACCTCGTCCGGGGACAGCAGGTTCTCTTCGCGGCGGGTGCCCGACTCGTTGACGTCGACGGCCGGGAAGATGCGCTTGTCCGCGAGCTTGCGGGACAGGCGGAGCTCCATGTTGCCGGTGCCCTTGAACTCCTCGAAGATGACCTCGTCCATCTTGGAACCGGTCTCGACGAGCGCGGTGGCAAGGATGGTCAGCGAGCCGCCGTTTTCGATGTTGCGGGCGGCACCGAAGAAGCGCTTCGGCGGGTACAGCGCCGAGGAATCGACGCCACCGGAGAGGATGCGTCCGGAGGCCGGGGCCGCCAGGTTGTACGCACGGCCCAGGCGGGTCATCGAGTCAAGCAGGACCACGACGTCCATGCCCATTTCCACCAGGCGCTTGGCGCGCTCGATGGCGAGCTCGGCGACGGTGGTGTGGTCATCGGCCGGGCGGTCGAAGGTCGAGGCAATGACCTCGCCCTTGACGGTGCGCTGCATGTCGGTGACTTCTTCGGGACGCTCGTCAACCAGCACCATCATGAGGTGGACCTCGGGGTTGTTGATGGTGATGGCGTTCGCGATCGACTGCAGGATCAGCGTCTTGCCGGCCTTCGGCGGCGAGACGATCAGGCCGCGCTGGCCCTTGCCGATCGGGGCGACCAGGTCGATGACACGCGGGCCGATCAGCTTCGGGTCGGTTTCCAGGCGCAGGCGGTCCTTCGGGTACAGCGGGACCAGCTTGGAGAAGTCAACGCGGTTGGCGTTCTCTTCCGGGGTCTTGCCGTTGATGGCCGTCAGCTTCACCAGTGCGTTGAACTTGGCACGGGTGTTGACGTTTTCGTTCTCGCGCGGTGCACGGATGGCACCGACGACGGCGTCGCCCTTGCGCAGGTTGTACTTCTTGACCTGGTTCAGGGTGACGTAGACGTCGTTCGGGCCGGCAAGGTAGCCGGTGGTGCGGATGAACGCGTAGTTGTCCAGCACGTCCAGGATGCCGGCGACCGGCAACAGCACGTCGTTCTCGTTCATCTCGGTGTCGTCGACATCCGGCTGGTTGCGGTTGCGGCGGTTGCGCGAGTTGCGGTCGCTGCGGTCGTTCCGATCGTTCCGGTCGTTGCGATCGACACGTTCGTTGCGCTCGGGGCGGTCGTTGCCGCGCTCGTTGCCGCCACGCTCGTTGCGTTCGCGGTTGCGTTCGCGGTTGCGCTCGTTGCGTTCGCGGTTGCGCTCGCGGCGGTTGGCGTTGCGGTCCTCGGCGGACTCGCGGACGCGCTCCTCGGCCTGTGCTGCGGGCTTCTCGGCAACCTTTTCCTCGACGGCCTCGGGGGCCTCGACGGTTTCGGCCTGCTCGACGTTGCTTTCGCGGCGGTTGCGGTTGCGGTCGCGGCGGTTGCGGTTGCGGTCGTGGCGGTCGGTGCGCTCCGGGCGGCCCTCGTGGGTGCCCTCGGCGGTCTCGCCCTCGGCTGCAACGGCGGTCGCGGCCTCGGCGGCCTCGGCGTTTGCCGTTGCCGGCTTGCCTCGGCTGCAGGCGCGCTCGGAGCGGACTCGGCGCGGCGGTTGCGGGAGTTGCGGCGCGGTGCGCGCTCCTCGGCGACAGGGGCCTCGACGGCCTCTGCGGCTTCGGTTGCCACTGCTGCCGGAGCGGCAACGGTTCCGGTGGATTCGGCACGGCGGCTGCGGCCGCGGCGCGGTGCGCGTTCCTCGGAGGCGGGAGCCTCCGAAACCTCGGCCGGAGCCTCGGATTCGGTCTTCGCGGCCGACTTGGCGGTGCGCCGGGCCGGGGCCTTGGCCTCGGTCTTCGGTTTCGGCTGCCGCTTCCACCTTCGGTTCGGCCTTGGCCTTGGCATCGCGGTCGGCTACGGAGCCGCCGCGCTGGTGGTTGGAAATCGCGGTGACAAGATCGCTCTTGCGCATCCGGGATCCGCCGGTGATACCCAGCTGGGACGCAAGCGCCTGCAATTGTGCAAGCTTAAGGCCGGCAAGTCCGCCGCCCTTGGATGCGTTGTTTTCTTCCACGCCTGCATTAAGGCTGGTGGTTTCGGTCACGAAGGTTCCTTCCCCCTCGTCGGGCGGATCGCATCAGAGAGATCCGCAACGTTTGACTGCCCTTTGCCCGCTTCAGATGCGGGAAAGGTTGAACCGTGCACGGACCCTGTGAAGGCCAATACCTCGGTCGATCGTGCGTGGGACACATCAAAGGATTGAATGCCCATCAAAGACGATGAACTCAATCGGATGGTGTGAGGGTGCTTGCGCGCCTGGCTAAAAGTGGTTTGGCGGCGGTCAGGCGCCGCAAATACGCGGCGATTGACGGTTGCACTAAACGCAATGAATCATCCCCAAGATCTGGAGTGGTTCTTTTAGAGACTTGTGCTAAAGCACTTCTACTCTAACACCGCTTTGCGGCACAGACGGAATCTGGACACGCCAAGAAGTTTCGCGGTGGTCCGCGGCATGTTCCGCGATGGTCCGCGCCACGGTTTCCGCTTCCTCGGTGCCGGCACAAAGCACCAGCACCGTGGGACCGGCACCCGACACGACGGCCGCGTGGCCAAGCGAGCGCAGGTGGGCGATCAGTGCGGCGCTCGGCGCCATGGCCGGGGCCCGGAAGGACTGGTGCAGGAAGTCCTCGGTGCCAAGCAGCAACGCGCTCGGCTCGTGGGCCAATGCGTGGATCAAAAGGCCCACGCGCCCGCCGTTGGCGGCGGCGACGGCATGCGGAACCGTCTCCGGCAGCAGGCCGCGGGCCGCATGGGTGGAAAGCTCGACGTCCGGAATGGCGATGACCGGGACGATCGATTCGTGCAGCACCCCGTTCAGGGTGCCGAATCCGCTCCCGTCGACCCATGACAGCGTGAGCCCGCCGAAGACGGCGGGCGCCACGTTGTCCGGGTGGCCTTCCCAGCGCGCGGAGGCCTGGAAGATCTCCTCCAGGCCCTCCTGCGCGTCGGCGGGAAGCAGCGCGTTGGCCGCAGCCAAGGCACTGACCATGGCAGCGGCGCTGGAGCCCATGCCGCGGCCGTGGGGAATGCGGTTTGTCGCTTCAAGGCGCAGGCCGCAGGCCTCGTAGCCGAGCTCGGCCCAGCGTTCCAGGATGGTCTTGGCGATCAGGTGGGTTTCATCGGTGGGCAGCGTGTCCGCGCCCTCCCCCGTCATCGCGACCACTACCCCGGGCTCCGCGACAGTGTGGACAACCAGCGTGTCGAACACCGACAACGCCATGCCCAACACGTCGAAGCCCGGCCCCAGGTTGGCCGTCGTTGCCGGCACGTGCACGGCAATCGTCTGTCCGGCCTGTATTTGCGCCATGTTGCGTTTATTCCCTTGGTGAATTGCGTTTAGGCAAGGCCGAGTGCGCCGGCGACGGCGACAACATCGAATTCGACCTTGGTCGGTGAAACCTCGGAACCGTCTGCGGTCTTCAGGGCCCAGTCCGGGTCCTTCAGGCCGTGGCCGGTCACGGTGATCACGATGGTCTTGCCCGTCGGCACCTCGCCCGCGGCGTGGTGCTTGATCAGCCCGGCAACACCGGCGGCGGAACCCGGCTCCACGAAGACACCCTCGCGGGAGGAGAGCCAGCGGTGTGCGGCGAGGATTTCCTCGTCGGTGACCGAGTCGATCAAACCGCCGGACTCGTCGCGGGCCTCCTCGGCCTGCTTCCAGGATGCGGGGTTGCCGATGCGGATGGCGGTGGCAATGGTGTCGGGTTCGGTCACCGGGTGGCCCAGCACGATCGGTGCGGCGCCCGCGGCCTGGAAGCCCCACATGATCGGCGTCTTGGTGGACACCGGTGCCAGCACGTCGCCGGCCTGGTTGGTGTACTCGGAGGAGTACTCCTTGTAGCCCTTCCAGTAGGCGGTGATGTTGCCCGCGTTGCCCACCGGAAGCACGTGGTAGTCCGGGGCGTCGCCCAGGTAGTCGACGACCTCGAAGGCGCCGGTCTTCTGGCCCTCGATGCGCGCGGGGTTCACCGAGTTCACCAGGAACACCGGGTAGTTTTCGCTGAGCTTGCGGGCGACCTCGAGGCAGTTGTCGAAGTTGCCGTCGATCTGGATGATGTCCGCGCCGTGCGCGATCGCCTGGGACATCTTGCCCATGGAGATCTTTCCGTCCGGAACCAGCACGGCGCACTTGAGGCCGGCCTGGGTCGCGTAGGCGGCGGCGGAGGCCGAGGTGTTGCCGGTGGAGGCGCACACCACTGCCTTGGCGCCGGCCGCAACGGCGGCGGTCATGGCCATGGTCATGCCGCGGTCCTTGAAGGACCCGGTCGGGTTCATGCCCTCTACCTTGAGGTAGACCGTCGAACCTGTCAGTTCGCTCAGTGCCGGGGCGAACACCAGGGGTGTTCCGCCCTCGCCGAGGGTAATGACCTTGGTGTTTTCGTCAACGGGCAGGCGGTCGGCATATTCGCGGATGACTCCGCGCCACTGGTGGGCCACTTAGTTTCCTTCAACTCGCAGGACAGAGATTACTTCTTGGACGGCAGCCAATTCCGCCACTGCCGCAACGGTGGCGGAGAGGGCGGATTCGGTGGAGCGGTGGGTGACGATGCGCAGCTCGGCAACCGCAGGTTGCCGCATCCCGGTTCACCGTCTGGCGCAGGGCCTCGATGGAGACGCCGTGCGTGGCGAAGATCGTGGCGATCAGGGCAAGCACGCCCGGTTCGTCGGAGACGCGCAGGCCGATGGCGTAGCTGGTGGCGGCCTGCGCTGAAGTCCAAGACCTGCACGGACTGCTGGGCGGCGATGGCCGGCAGCGGGCCGCCGGAGACCACGCGGCGCGCCACGGCGACGGTGTCGCCCAGCACTGCGGATGCGGTCGGCGATCCGCCGGCGCCGCGGCCGTAGAACATCAGCTCGCCGGCGTTTTCCGCCTCGACGAAGACTGCGTTGAACGCGCCGTGCACGGCTGCCAGCGGGTGGGTGCGGGGCAGCAGCGTCGGGTGCACGCGCACGCCGATGCCGTCCTCGCCGCGTTCGGCGATGGCCAGCAGCTTGATGACCATGCCGGCGTCCTTGGCCGCGGCCACGTCGCCGGCGGTGATCTTCGAGATGCCTTCGCAGTACACGTTTTCCAGGGCGAAATCGGTGTGGAAGGCCAGCGAGGCGAGGATCGCGGCCTTGGCCGCGGCATCGTGCCCCTCGACGTCGGCCGTCGGGTCGGCCTCGGCGTAGCCCAGGGCCTGCGCCTCGGCGAGCACGTCGGCGAACTGGGCGCCGGTGGTGTCCATCGCGTCGAGGATGAAGTTGGTGGTGCCGTTGACGATGCCCATGACCTTGGTGATCCGGTCGCCGGAGAGCGAGTCGGAGATCGGGCGCAGGATCGGGATGGCGCCGGCGACTGCGGCCTCGTAGCGCAGCTGGGCGTCGTTGGCGAAGGCCAGCGCGCTCAGTTCCGCGCCGCGGGCGGCAAGCAGCGCCTTGTTTCCGGTGATGACAGAGGCGCCGCGGCTCAGCGCGCGGCCGATCAGCTCGCCGGCCGGCTCGAGGCCGCCGAGCAGCTCGATGACGATGTCCGCGTCGTCGACCAGGGCGGCCGAGTCGGTGGTGAACAGCTCGGCGGGAATCTGCCCGTCGCGCTGGGTTGCTACATTGCGTACTGCAATGCCCGTCAATTCGAGCTTTGCCCCGGCGCGGTCGGCAAGCACCGATGCGTCGTCCAGCAGGATGCGTGCAACCTGGGCCCCCACATTGCCGCAGCCAAGCAGGGCCACCTTCAGTGTCTTCACGTTTCTAACTATGCTCCCAAGTCGCGGGCCAACAGATCGGCTTCGGTTTCCCTGCGGATGATGGCGCGTGCGGCACCGTCGCGCACCGCAACAACGGCCGGGCGGCCAAGGTAGTTGTAGTTGCTGGCCAATGCCCAGCAGTAGGCCCCGGTTCCCGGTACGGCGAGCAGATCGCCGGCGGCAACATCCTCGGGCAGGTAAACGTCCCTTACGACTATGTCACCGGACTCGCAGTGTTTGCCAACCACGCGGGAAATAATCGGTTCACTTGCCGTCACACGCGAGGCCAGCACGGCCGTGTAGTCCGCGTCGTAGAGCACCGGGCGGGCGTTGTCGCTCATGCCGCCGTCGACCGAAACGTAGCGGCGCGGCACCAGGAAGCCGTCCTCGGTTTCCACCTGGACGGACTTGCGCACGCCGGCCTCGTAGAGGGTGAAGGTGGAGGTGCCGGCGATGGCGCGGCCCGGTTCGATCGAGATGCGCGGCACGGCGATGCCCAGCTCGAGGGCGGTCTCGCCGACGACCTTGGCCATGGCCGCGGCAAGCGTTGCCGGGGCGCTCGGGGTGTCGACCTCGGTGTAGGCGATGCCGTAGCCGCCGCCCAGGTCCAGTTCCGGGAGCTCCACGCCGTGGATTTCCTTGATCCCGGCCAGGAAGCCGAGCATCTTCTGCGCGGCCAGGGCAAAGCCCTCCGCCTCGAAGATCTGCGAGCCGATGTGGGCGTGCAGGCCCAGCAGGTTCAGTTCCTCGTGCTCCAGCGCAAAGTTGACGGCCGCCGCGGCCGGGGAAACGTCCCCGCCCACGGGGATCATGGAGAGCCCGAACTTCTGGTCCTCGTGCGCCGTGGCGATGAACTCGTGGGTGCTGGCGTGCACGCCGGGGGTCAGCCGCAGCATGACGTTGGCGCGCTTGCCGGTTTCCCGGGCCAGCAACGCGACGCGCTCGAGCTCGTCGAGCGAGTCGACGACGATGCGGCCCAGGTCCGCCTCGAGGGCCGTGCGGATCTCGGTGACGGACTTGTTGTTGCCGTGCAGCGAGAGGTTCGCGGCGGGCACGCCGGCCACGCGGGCCACTGCCATTTCCCCGCCGGAGCAGGTGTCCAGGCGCAGGCCCTCGGCGGTGACCCAGCGGGCCACCTCGGTGCTCAGGAACGCCTTGCCGGCGTAGTAGACGTCCACGCCGCCGCACAGGTCGGCAAAGGCCGCGTCGAAGGCCTGCTTGAAGCCGCGGGCCCGGGCCCGGAAGTCGTTCTCGTCAAGCACGAACAGCGGGGTGCCGAACTCCTTGGCGAGTTCCGAGACCGGCAGGCCCTGGACGGCCAGTTCCCCGCCCTCGGTCCGGGCCACGCCCGCGGCCCACTCGATGGGGCGCAGGGCGTTGGCGTCTTCGGGGAAGGAAAGCCACTCGGGTGCAAGGGGGGAAATAGCCATGTGATTACATCTTCTCCGGCGCGGACACGCCCAGCAGGCCAAGGCCGTTGGCCAGGACCTGGGTGGTGGCGTCGTTCAGCCATAGTCGGGTGCGGTGGATGGCCTCGACCGGCTCGTCGCCGATCGGGGTGACGCGGCAGGCGGCGTACCAGGAGTGGTAGGCGCCGGCGAGCAGCTCGATGTGGCGTGCCACGCGGTGCGGTTCGCGGTGCGTGGCGGCCTGGGCGACCACGGACGGGAACTGCCCGAGCGCTGCCAGCAGGTCGTTCTCGGTTTCGTGGGTCAGCAGCGTCGCATCGAAGTCGGTGCGGGTGACGCCCTTCTCGACGGCGTTGCGGGCGGCGGCGGCCGAGCGCGCGTGGGCGTACTGGACGTAGAACACCGGGTTGTCGTTGGTGTTCTTCTTCAGCTGCTCCGGGTCGATCGTCATCGGGGAATCGGCCGGGTAGCGGCCCAGCGAGTAGCGCAGCGCGTCGGCGCCGAGCCAGTTGATCAGGTCGCGCAGCTCGATGATGTTGCCGGCGCGCTTGGACAGGCGTGCGCCGTTCACGGAGATCAGCTGGCCGATCAGCACCTCGATGTTGACCTTCGGGTCGTCGCCCGCGGCGGCCGCGATGGCCTTGAGGCGGTTGACGTAGCCGTGGTGGTCGGCGCCGAGCAGGTAGATCTTCTCGGTGAAGCCGCGGTCCTTCTTGGACAGGTAGTAGGCGGCGTCGGCGGCGAAGTAGGTGGGCTCGCCGTTGGCGCGGATCAGCACGCGGTCCTTGTCGTCGCCGAAGTCGGTGGTGCGCAGCCACACGGCACCGTCGGTGTCGTCGATGTGGCCCTGCTCGCGCAGGCGGGCCACGGCGTCCTCGACGGCGCCGCCGGAATGCAGTTCCTCCTCGGAGAAGAAGATGTCGAACTCGACGCCGAAGTCGTTCAGCGTCTCCTTGATGTCGGCCATCTGGGCCACGTAGGCGGCGTGTCGGATGACCGGCAGGGCGGCTACCTCGGTGAGTTCGCGGATGTCCGGGTGCTCGGAGAGGACGGTGTCGGCCAGTTCCTTGATGTACCCGCCCGGGTAGCCACCCTCCGGCACCGGCAGGCCGTGCAGGCGGTTGTAGACGGACTGGGCAAAGATGTTCATCTGGTTGCCGGCGTCGTTGATGTAGTACTCGGAGGTGACGGTCGCGCCGCTGGCCTTGAGCACGCGTGCGATCGAGTCGCCCAGTGCGGCCCAGCGGGTGTGGCCGATGTGCAGCGGGCCGGTCGGGTTGGCGGAGACGAACTCCATGTTGATGTTGTGGCCGACCAGGGCCTCGTTGGTGCCGTAGGCGGCGCCGGCCTCGACGATGGCCTTGGCGAGCTCGCCGGCGGCACCTGCCTCGAGGGTGATGTTCAGGAAGCCGGGTCCGGCGATGTCGACCTTGGCGACGCCCGCGGCGTCGGCCAGGCGCGTGGCAAGGATCTGGGCGAAGTCGCGCGGGTTCATCCCGGCCTTCTTGCCCAGCTGCAGGGCGATGTTGGTGGCCCAATCGCCGTGCTCGCGACTCTTCGGTCGCTCCACACGCACAATCTCGGGTACTTCAACGGAAATCTGGCCGGCGTCGACAGCGTCACGGAGGCAAGCGGAAATGGCTGTGGAGAGTTCTTCAGGAGTCACCCCTCAAGGATAACCCGGGGTCGCGCGCGTCTTTTGCTGTTGTGACGCCGCCATGTCGCACACATCAACGCGGCATTTGGCCCATGCTCCCGCCGCGCCGGCCCCCGATTTGTGATTCGGCACTTCACACCTGCTAAGCTCTTTTACGTTCCCCGCTGGAAATGAAACATCTGCCGAGAAATCGGTTGTCGAAGTCCAGCACGCCCTCGTAGCTCAGGGGATAGAGCGTCCGCCTCCGGAGCGGAAGGTCGAAGGTTCGAATCCTTTCGAGGGCACCAAGGAAAACCCCTTGTTTCGCAGCAATCATGCGCGAAACAAGGGGTTTTTTGTTTTGCCCCGATCCGTCCGCCGACGGGCCCTGCGCTATGCGGCCAGGTGGCGGGCTTCCTCCTCGACCGGCTTCGCGGCAATTGCCGCCACGGATGCAGCCGCGCGGTTCGCCGAGTCGTTTTCGCGGGCCAGGAAGGCGCCCAGTTCGCTGATGGTGCTCATCAGCGGGGCGGGGAAGACAACGGTCGAGTTCTTGTCGACCCCGAGCTCCACCAGCGTCTGGAGGTTCCTCAGCTGGAGGGCCAGCGGGTGGGCCATCATGGTGTCCGATGCATCACCGAGCGCCGCTGCGGCCAGGGACTCGCCCTGTGCGGCGATGATCTTTGCCCGCTTCTCGCGTTCGGCCTCGGCCTGGCGGGCCATCGCGCGTTTCATGCTTTCGGGAAGCTGGATGTCCTTGAGCTCGACCAGGGTCACCTCGACTCCCCACTCGATCGTTGTCACGTCCAGGATTTCGCGGATCCCGGAGTTGATGACGTCCGTTTCGGCCAGCGTCTCATCCAGGGTGTGCTGGCCGACCACCTTGCGCAGGGTGGTCTGGGCGATTTGGTCGATGGCCGCGTAGACGTTTTCGATGGCGACCACCGACTTCACGGCGTCAACGACACGGAAGTACGCGACCGCGGAGATGTCGACGCTGACGTTGTCCCGCGTGATGATGCCCTGGGACTGGATGGGCAGCGTGATGATTCGCAGGGAGACCTTCGTCAGCCTGTCGATCACGGGGATGATGACGATCAGGCCCGGCTTCCTCGCGCCGATGACTCGGCCCAGACGGAAGACCACGCCCTTTTCATATTGCTTGACCACGTGGACGGCCAGCCTGGCAAGAATGATGACCAGGAAGATGATGACCGCGTAGATGACGACGGTGAGTGTCATGGCATGTCCTTTGACGACTGAAGTTTCCAGACGCTGGACACGCAAACCGCAGGCGGCGGTCGGACCGGTGGAGGGACGCCGCTACGCGTCCGTGTGAAGCGCATGGTCGCTACCACCAATGTATGACGGGCTTTGCCTGCGGTGGAGAGTCGAAAGACCCTGGAGCATGCTGCGGAGTCGAGCCGAATTCGGCTTGGAAGTTAAATAGAGCGACCCCCACAGCGACGGCGAATCTCAGTGGGGGTCTAGCCGCAACAAACCTTGAGAAAGGCGTATTGGCTGCTACGAACATTACAGCCAATGCCGACAATCCCCCGCATCCACGCCACGTGATACTCGATACACCGGCAGCGGGCGGGCCGATTCCGGTTAGCGCCGGATCCCGTTTTCGTATGAGTAGACGACAATCTGGACCCGGTCGCGCAGGTCGAGCTTGCGCAGGATCGCCCCGATGTGGGTTTTGACGGTCGACTCGCTCAGGAACAGTTTTGCCGAGATTTCCTGGTTCGCCAGGCCCAGCGCCACCGCCGCAAAGACCTCCTTTTCGCGCTCCGTGAGCTCGTCGAAAAGCGCGGGGACATCGGGCACCGGCACCGGTTCGGCTTCAAGCAGCGCGGCAAGATTCTGCGGGGCAATCACCGAATTCCCGGCATGCACCGCCCTGATCGATTCACAGACGAATTCCGGGGTGCTGTCCTTCAGCAGGAACCCGCTGGCTCCATGCCGGACCGCCGTGGCCGCGTGCTGGTCCCAGTCGAAGGTGGTGAGCATGATGACCTTCGGGACCTTTTCGAATCGGCCGGTGGTGTCGGAGAAGATCTTCCGCGTTGCCTCGACGCCGCCCATCGGCGACATCTGCACATCCATGAGCACCACGTCCGGCTTGTGCGCGGCGATGGCTTCCAGCGCCTCGGTGCCGTCGGCGGCCTGACCCACCACTTCCATGTCCCTTTGCGCGCCCACGATGATTGCCAGCCCGGACCGGAAAAGCTGCTGGTCATCGACCAACACAACACTGATCATTTGGTCGTTCAACGGCCCGTCCATTCATTGTTTAGCGGAAATGTTGCGGCGATCGTGAAGATGCTCGGGGCGCCCCCGTCGCCTTCGTCCGTATCGATGCTGAGCGTTCCGGCAACGGAGGCAAGCCGTTCGCGCATGCCTCCGAGGCCTGTTCCGCTTCGCGGATTCGGTGCGGAAACCTCGAAATAGTTTGTCACGCTGAGCGTGTAGCTCGTGGCGCCCCAGTAGTGGCGGACGTAGATCGGCGTTGTTTCCGTCCCGTGGTGCAGTGCGTTTGCCAGCATCTCCTGGATGATGCGCCTGATGACCGGAAGCAGCCCCGCCGGCAACGGCACCGGCTCCCCCAGCGTTTCCTCCGTGACGTCGTATCCGGTCGCCCTGACATTGTCCAGGATCGCCGAGATGTCCGAGGTCCTCGGGGGCAGGAGGCCGAGCTGCGCCGTTTTCAGGGCCTCACTGCTTTCGCTCCCGCGGTCGGGCGTCGTCGCTTCCGCGGTTTGCGACAACACGTGGCGCACCTCCCCCAGGGAACGGCGGGCCGCCTCGGCGATGGTTCCCGTCGTTTCGCGGATCTTTGCGACATCGGAATCGGGGATGAAGCGGATCGCGTCCGCCTGGGCAATGATCACGGCCAGGGAGTGCCCCACCACGTCGTGCACGTCTCGTGCCAGGGCCGCGTTCTCGGCCCGCAGCCGGGCAAGCTCCAGCGCGTTGTCGGCCTCTTCACGCGCCTGGGCCGTGTAGAGCTCGGCCGATTGCTTGCCGGCAAAGAGCCTGATCATCAGGCCCAGCAGCCAGGGCAGCGTCATCATCGACGCGGTCGCAACAAAAACCGCGATGACCTGGTTGCTGCTGGGCCATTGGTTGTATTCCACGGCACGAATGACGGGTCCCACGAGCCATGAATCGATGCGGATCATGTACAGCGTTCCGAGTGCCGAGCCCAGGATGATCGACAATCCCGAGAGCGCAACCCAGGTCCTGCTGCCGAAACGGGCGGCCATGCCCACCACATAGAGCGCGGCCAACTGGCTGAGGAGGATGTCGAACCTGTTGTTGACTTGCAGCAATGTTGAAAGCCAGATCAAGGAAATCGCCAGGCCCGGCATGGCCCGGGCGCATGCCACCCCGAGCGCTGCAATGCCGATGAAAGCGACCGCGTCCGCGGGATCGGGCCCGCGCCAGGAGCCCGGCCACCCGAGGAAGTATTCGTGCCCGAAAACCACGACGGAAATGAAAACAACCGCAACTATTGCATCGGGCTGCCATCGAATCCAGGAACGGGTCGGCTTGGCGGGCAGGGCCTTCTTCACGCCCAAATGCCTGCGTCCGATCGCGCCGGTGCGCAGGTTTGCGGAAGTGGCACCACGCCGACGGCGAAAGGAACAGGGGTTTGCATACTCCAACGTTAGGCGTAATTGCGTGCCGGCGTGATCGACCTGAGGTACCGGGACCCATCATCCCTGGGTACCATCCGCGGTTTTTACATAGATACCGTGGCCTGATGTGCCCGAAGCCAAAAACGCGAAGGATTGGAGCATGATGAGATTTCCTTCGCAAACACCACGCTCGCCTTTCTCCCGAATGCTGCGAATTGGCATTGTGACGACATCCCTGTCGATAGTCATCGTCTCGTTGCTTGGTTTCGCGTACGCGCTGTGGCCGCCGAAGGATCCAGGGGCATCCGGTTTTGCGAATACGCCGACGGCCACTGCGGCAGGGTTTGGCGCCGAAGACATCGGCATGCTCGGTGCGATCTACGGCAACGGGAAAATCCCCGCATCCGAGCTGGAGGAAATAGCTCCCGGCCGCAAATTGATTCCCGTGGCTGCCGAACGGTTCATGAAAATGAAACGGGCCTTGCACAGGGATGGACACGAGCTTCAGGTCAATTCCGCGTACCGCACCCTGTCCGAGCAGGAAGGACTCATCAAACGCCATGGCTTGCTTTCGGACGGAGGAACCGCGGCACCCGTCGGTGAAAGCGACCACGGTTTGGGGCTGAGCGTCGATTTGAAGCTGGACGGCGACGCGTTGCGTTGGATGGAATCGCGGGCCGGGTCCTTTGGTTTCAAGAACACGGTCAAGGGTGAACCGTGGCACTGGACCTACATGGGTGAGAGTTAGCCCTGCTTCGGCGTGCCCGTGGGCGGGTCGCACTCCCCGCATGCCACGACCGCCATCGGACGCCGATCCTGCGGCGGCACTCCGGCGAGCGCAGCCAGGGAAGCCAGGGATCGCGGAGGGTGTGGCCTTTCCCTGGAATCCGGCAAGTCGGGCAATCCCCCGTTGCGTCCAGACAGCCCACGCCTTCACGCGCCCCGGAGGCTTGCCGTTTCCCTCGGGACACGGTCCGCGACGGCGGCAGAAGCAGGCCGGGACTTCGGCCGGGCCCGTGAAAACACGTCCTCCGGACCGCGAGGCGTCGGTCGCGTTTGACCCCCTGCCAATGTCCACCTTGCACGGCTAATCTGGTCTTGGATCTGTCTACGCAAACAGGTGGGAGGGGAAGCTCATGAGCGTCAGCGATCAGCAGCAAATCGTGCCGGTGATCAGGCGAACGCTCTCCGGTCCGGTCGAGGGATTCCTGGCCGGCGGGATCGAGCACTATCTGGGCATCCCCTATGCCGCGGCGCCGGTCGGGGAACTTCGCTTTGCGCTGCCGGTCCTTCCACAGCGTTGGACCGAGCCCCGGCCTGCCACGAACATGGGTCCCACGGCACCGCAGGTTGCCTACGAAGGCCCCCTGGGACGCCTTTTGCCCACGGTCATCATTCCCGGGGACGAGTACCTGAATGTGAACATCTTTGCCCCGGCCCACAGGGGCAGCACCTTGCGGCCGGTCATGGTCTGGTTTCATGGCGGATCCTTGAGCCATGGGTCCAATGCACTCCCCGGGTACGACGGAAGCGCCTTTGCGCGGGATGCGATCGTATTTGTTTCGGTGAACTACCGTCTGGGCATCGAAGGGTTTTCGGTGCTCGAGGACGCACCGATGAACCTGGGCCTTGCCGATCAAATCGCCGCCCTTGAGTGGGTCAAGGCCAACATCGAGGCCTTTGGCGGGAACCCGGCCCAGGTCACGGCATGCGGCCAATCCGCCGGCGGCAACACGCTCGCCGCCCTGCTGGCCCATCCCCGGGCCAACAGCTTGATGGCCCGGGCGATCATCCAAAGTGCCCCGTTGAGCGCGCAGCCGGTGTCCAAGGCCCGGCGGGTTTCCCAACGCATCGCCCAGGATCTTGGAATCCAGGATGCCCGCGAGGATTTCCTGGCGAAGTCCCCGGCCGAACTGCTTGCGTCGCAAGCCAGGGTCCTTTCCGGGGCCACCGCGCTGTCCGGCGGGCCGCAATTCGCCTTGGCCATCGAGCCGGAGCTGGTTCCCGTGGATCCGCTGGCCGCGCTGATTGACGGCGAGGGCAGCAACGTGCCGCTCATGATCGGAACGACCACCGAGGAGGCCCGGCTGTGGCTGGTCCCCACGGGCTTGGGCGCCAAGGTCAACGGACTCTACCTGGCAATGGCCCGACGGAAGGCCGGGATTCCGCGCTCCGCCCTGAAGGTGTTCCAGCGGAACCGCCCCGGTGCGACCGCCGGCGAGATCCTCGGTGCACTGCTGACGGACAAACTGCTTCGGGTCCCGATGAGCAAGGTTGCCGACGCCCGCTACCACGCCCGGGCACAGACCCATGTCTACGAATTCGCATGGAAGAGCCCGGTCGAGGAGCTCGGCGCGGCCCATGCCGTCGAGCTGCCCTTTGTCTTCGACAACATCGCATTGCCGGACTCCGTTGGCTTGGTCGGCAACTCCGCACCCCATTCCCTGGCCAGCGCCATGCACGAGGCGTGGGTCTGCTTTGCAACCATGGGCGATCCGGGATGGCCGGCCTGGGACTTCAGCCGGCCGGTGAAGACCTTTGACGGAAAGAAGAATCCGGTGGTCTTCTCCCCGCGCGACGACGAATGCGAGGCACTCGGTTAACCGTGTTCTGCGGGGTTCTCCCCGACAATCATTCCCCCATCGACTAGCGTGAACATCAAGATCATGGTTCTCGTCAGGGGAAAGAAGCACGAATGTTCAACAACGCACTGTGGTGGGCCATCACGCTCATCGTCATCGACATCACGATCCGCGTGCTGGCAATCATTTTCGTGCCGCGCAACCGCCGCCCGACCTCCGGCATGGCCTGGCTGCTTGCCATCTTCCTGATCCCCTACGTCGGGGTGATCTTCTTCCTCCTGATCGGAAGCCCCAAGCTCCCCCGCAAGCGCCGCGAGGTGCAGGACGAAATCAACGCCTTCATGCGTGCCGTCTCCATCGAGGAACGCCGCAACCAGGACCTCTCGGGAAACCCGGCCTGGTTCAACTCCCTGGCCGAAATGAACTCGAAGTACGGCGGGCTCCCCCTGACGCACGGAAGCAGCGGCCGCCTGCTGGAAGACTACGAGGACACCATCGCGGTCATGGCCGAGGCCGTGGACCGGGCCACCGACTACGTCCACGTCCAGTTCTACATCTTCAGCCTCGACACGACGACCGCCCCGTTCTTCGATGCGCTCGAACGCGCCGTGGCACGCGGCGTGCGGGTCAATGTCCTCTTCGACCACTGGGCCTGCCGCGGCAAGCCGTTCTACAAGGAAACCAAGGCACGCCTGGACGGCATGGGCGCCCAGTGGGCGCTGATGCTTCCGCTGCTGCCCCTGGAGGGCAAGTTCCAGCGCCCGGACCTGCGCAACCACCGCAAGATCCTCGTCGTCGACGGCAGCGTCGGCTACATGGGATCGCTGAACATGATCTCGCGCGACTACAACGTGAAGAAGAACATCGCAGCGCGGCCTCAAGTGGCAGGAACTGGTGCTCGAACTCCGCGGGCCCGGCGTCGCGGCCCTGGACGCGGTGTTCATTTCCGACTGGTACTCGGAAACCGGGGAGGTGCTCACCGAGAGCGTGCGCCGCGCCGAACTCGTCGCAGCGGGCGACTCGCTGAGCCGGCTCGGCGGTTCGCTGATCGACCACCGGGAGGACCAGGGCACCATGCTCACCCAGGTGGTCCCCTCGGGCCCCGGGTTCGAACGCGAGAACAACCTCCGCCTGTTCCTGGGCATGATCCATTCCGCGCAGCAGCGCGTGGTCATCACCTCCCCGTACTTCGTGCCCGACGAGGCGCTGATGTACGCGATCACCTCGGCCGTGGCCCGCGGCGTGCCGGTTGACCTGTTTGTCTCCGAAATCGGCGACCAGGCGCTGGTCTACCACGCACAGCGCTCGTACTACGAGGAGCTGTTGCGCGCCGGGGTGCGCATCTACCTGTACCCGGCCCCCTACATCCTGCATTCCAAGCACTTCACGATCGACGACGACGTGGCCCTGATCGGGTCCAGCAACATGGACATGCGCTCCTTCGGCCTGAACATGGAGGTCTCGATGCTGGTCCGCGATGTCGGCTTCGTGCACCAGATGCGCGAGGTCGAGGACCACTACCGGGACATCAGCCGGCTGCTGACCCTCGAGGAATGGCTCAGGCAGCCGCTGCGCTCCACGGTGCTGGACAACATCGCCCGGCTCACCTCGGCACTGCAATAGGCCGGACTCCCCGCAGCGACGACGCCGAAGGAGGCGCCCGCATGGACAACCGCAAGGCGGCACTCACCTTCATCCACGACCGGGCGCTCATCCTCGGCGTCGAGGTCGACGGGGACGCCATCCGCCTGCGTGCCGAGTGTTCGAACGGCATGACGCGTTGACCTGGTTCCGGCGGAGGCCCGAAGATGCCTCGCACCTGCTTACGCTTGCCGACGACTTGGTCGGGTTTCACGTCGTCTTCGCCGGCTACCTGCGCATGCTCGACTCCGGCGCCTTCCACGTCACGGCCTTGCAGCTCGGCCTCGATCCCGCCCTGGCGTTGAAGGGAAACCGACATGGCATTCGTTAGCGACACAGGGATCATCACCGGCATCACCAGGGACGACAGACATTGGCGGGTGGCGTCTGGACGTCCAGGCGCCGCTGGAACGCGACGGCGTGGTCGGCCGCTCCCACCCATCACTACAGCCTGTCGGTCTTCGGCGACCTCTCCCCCGCATGGACGGAGATCCTGCCCCATGCCAGGGGCCTGGAGCTGGTGTTCCACGGCCACCTCGGCGGCGAGGGACGAACCGAGGTGGCGGTCCTCGGGATGGGCTTGACCCCGCGCAGCGTCCTGGCGCTGCGCAGGCACCGGCCGGGTGACCGCACCGTCCCGATTCCCGCCAGCCGCACGGACGACGAAGGAGCCGCACCCCGTGGGGTGCGGCTCCTTCGTCGTTTATGTACTTCGTTGTTTATGTCTTGCGGATCAATCCGGAACTACTGAAGCAGGGTCCGGTCATCGAGCTGTGCGCCCTTGATCTTCTCGAACTCGTGCAGCAGGTCCGGAACGGTCATCTTGGCCTTCTGCTCCGAATCCAGGTCGAGGATGATCTGGCCGTCGTGCATCATGATCAAGCGGGTGCCCAGGCGCAGCGCCTGTTCCATGTTGTGCGTGACCATCAGCGTGGTGAGCTTGTGGCGCTCGACGATTTCCTCGGTCAGCCGGGCCACCAGGGCGGCACGCTGCGGGTCGAGCGCCGCGGTGTGCTCATCGAGCAACAGGATCTTCGGTCCGGAGAACGTTGCCATGAGCAGGCTCAGCGCCTGGCGCTGGCCGCCGGAGAGCAGGCCGACCTTGGCCTTGAGCCGGTTTTCCAGCCCGAGCTCGAGGGACTTCAGTTCCTCGACGAACAGCTCGCGCTTGGCCTTGTTCACGCCCATGGCCAGGCCGCGGAACTTGCCGCGGCCCAGGGCCAGCGCCATGTTCTCTTCGATCGACATGTTCGGCGCGGTGCCGGCCATCGGGTCCTGGAAGACCCGGCCGATGTACTTGGCGCGCGCGTGGTCCGGAAGCCTGGTGACTTCCTTGCCGTCGATGCTCACGGTTCCGGTGTCCGGGCGCAGCTTGCCGCCGACCATGTTCAGGATCGTCGACTTGCCGGCGCCGTTGGAACCGATGACCGTGACGAACTCGGCGTCGTTGAGCGTGAGGTTCACGTCGCGCAGGGCCTTGCGCTCATTGACGGTGCCGGGGAAGAAGGTCTTGTTGAGGTTCTTGATCTCAAGCATTGGTCTTCACCGCGTCTTCCTTTGGAGCAACTGCTTTTCCGTTGATGCGGATGCGGTTGGCGAACTTCGAAAAGCCCTTCCATTGTGGCAGGATCAGCGCGACGACAACCAGTACGGCGGAGATCAGCTTCATGTCGTTGACCTCCAGGCCGGCGTTCAGCGCCAGCTGGATGACCAGGCGGTAGATGACCGAGCCGAAGACCACGGCGATGCAGGCAATCCAGATGGCCTTCTGGCCGAAGATCGCCTGTCCGACGATGACCGAGGCCAGGCCGATCAGGATGACGCCGATGCCCATGCCGATGTCGGCGAAGCCCTGGTACTGGGCGATGAGCGCGCCGGCGAGGCCGACGAAGCCGTTGGAGATGGCCAGGCCCAGGATCTTCTGGTTGTCGGTGCTGACGCCGAAGGAACGGATCATTTCCTCGTTGTCGCCGGTGGCGCGCATGGCCAGTCCGACGTCGGTGCGCAGGAACCAGACGATCAGTCCCACGACGACCATGCAGCCGAGGAACATGAGCCCGATCGAGGTCGGCGTTCCCAGCAGCTTGTTTTCGCGCAGGAACGACATGACGGTTGTTTCGCCCAACAGCGGGGTGTTGGCCTTGCCCATGATGCGCAGGTTGATCGAGTACAGGGCAATCATCGTCAGGATGCCTGCAAGCAGGCCATCGATCTTGCCCTTGGTGTGGAGCAGGCCCGTGACAACGCCGGCGAGTGAGCCGACGAAGAAGGCGAGGATCGTGGCAATGTACGGGTTGACGCCATTGACGATCGAGATGGAGGCGACAGCCGCGCCCGTGGTGAAGCTTCCGTCGACCGTCAGGTCCGGGAAGTCGAGAATGCGGAAGGTCAAGTAGACCCCGAGTGCCATGATCGCGTAGATCAGGCCTAGTTCAACCGCGGTGATCATGGGTGGATCCTTGCGTTTCGAGTGTTGGGTTAATGTCGGTGGCCGGTCGGTGTTGACCGACCGGCCACCGGAAGACCGAGAATCCGGTCGGGATTACTTGGTGTAGGTTTCGACTGCCTCGGAGAGCAGGTCGGCCGGGAAGGTCAGGCCGATCTTTTCCGCGGCGGCGGTGTTGACGTACAGCTCGACCTTGGTGATGGTCTCAACCGGCATGGTTTCCGGCTTGGCCTCGCCCTTGAGCAGCTTCACGGCCATGGCAGCGGTCTGCTCGCCGAGCTTCTCGTAGTTCAGGCCGTAGGTGGCGGTGGCGCCGCGCTTGACGGACTCGCCGTCTGCGGAGATGACGGGGATCTTCTTGTCCTGGGAGACCTGCAGCAGGCCCTCGAGTGCCGAAACAACGGCGTTGTCGGTCGGAACGTAGAAGGCGTCGACGTTCAGGCCGGCAGCGGCCTGCTGGACCTCGGAGGAAGCCGAGATGGCCTTCGCTTCGATGGTCAGGCCGAGCTCGGCGCCGGCTTCCTTGGCCCATTCGACCTGGACCTGCGAGTTGACTTCACCCGAGGAGTAGACGATGCCGACGGTCTTGGCTTCCGGCTTGATCTTCTTGAGAAGTTCGAGCTGCTCCTTGACCGGGTTCTTGTCCGAGGTGCCGGTGACGTTGCCGCCCGGGGCCTCGAGGCTCTTGACGAGCTTGGCCGCCAGCGGGTCGGTCACTGCGGAGAAGAGCACCGGGATGTTGGTGATGGCCTGGGCCGCGGCCTGGGCGGTCGGCGTTGCGACGGCAAGCACGAGGTCCATGTCCTTGTCGGCGGCGAACTTGCCGATCATGGCGGTGTTGTTGGCCTGGTCGGCCTGGGCGTTGGCGAAGTCGTACTTCACCTTGTCGTCGCCGGTGTAGCCGGCGTCCGCCATGCCCTTCTTGAATCCCGTGACAACGGCGTCAAGGGACGGGTGGGAGACGTACTGGCCGATGCCGATGACAACCGGTCCCTCGGCGGCCGGGGCCGAACCGCCCGAGGCGCCCGGCGCCGGGGTGGAACCGCCACAGGCGGAGAGCACCAAGGCGGTGGCGGCGAGGCCGGCAGCGATCTGGGCGGACTTGAAGAGTTTCATGTTTTTCCTTTCACGACATGCGAGTCATGCCCGGTCTTCGACAATTGCCGCGTCGGGGCCCGTTCAGGATTCGTACGTCCCTGCCTGCGGCCGGAAGTTCTCCTCATGAATCACCTAGATACTACATGTGAATCAACTCACATTTCTTCCATCAACCATGAAATACAAGACGAATTGATCTTGAGAATTGCCTGAATGATAAAAAGTACGATCGAATGACGGCTCAAATCGGACATTTTGTATCTCACCGCACCAACTTTCAGACGGATACTCGGGAATTTCGCCATGATTTCGCGCCACTCGAACACGAAAACCGCAAGCCACGTGCCGTTCTGGCTGCGTTTTCCGTCGGCGCCGGCGCCGGCGGTGCGCCGGAACGGGGAGGGTCCCGGGGCTGGCCTAGACTGGAGAGACCATGGCTCTGACGATTTCCTATCCCGAAGCACTGCCCGTTTCCGCACGTCGTGAAGACATCATGTCGGCGATCAAGGACCACCAAGTGGTCATCGTGGCCGGCGAGACCGGATCGGGCAAGACCACCCAGTTGCCCAAGATGCTGCTCGAGCTCGGCTTGGGCGAAAAGGGCATGATCGGCCACACCCAGCCGCGCCGCCTTGCCGCGCGCACCGTGGCCGAGCGCATCGCCGAGGAACTGGGCACGACCATCGGCGACGAGGTCGGCTTCCACGTGCGGTTCACCGGCGAAACCTCGCGCAACACCAAGGTCAAGGTGATGACCGACGGCATCCTGCTGGCCGAGATCCAGCGCGACAAGCTGCTCAAGAAGTACAACGCGATCATCATCGACGAGGCCCACGAGCGCAGCCTGAACATCGACTTCCTGCTCGGTTACCTGCGCCGCATCCTGCCCAAGCGCCCGGACCTCAAGATCGTCATCACCTCCGCGACCATCGACCCGGAGCGCTTCTCCGAGCACTTCGCGGCCCCCGGCGCCGACGGCGCGGAGCCGGTGCCGGCGCCCCATCATCGAGGTCTCCGGGCGCACCTTCCCCGTGGAACTGCGCTACCGCCCGCTGAACCCGGCCGACGGCATGGACGAGGACGAGCTGGATCCGGACGCCCAGGTCGAGGACCGCGACCCGCTGGACGCCATCTGCGACGCGGTCGACGAACTGGCCAAGGAAGCCCCGGGCGACATCCTGATCTTCTTCTCCGGCGAACGCGAAATCCGCGACGCCGCCGAGGCCCTGCGCGCCCGCGTGCAGACCAACAAGCGGCTCTCCGGCACCGAGATCCTGCCGCTGTTCGCCCGGCTCTCGCTGGCCGAACAGCACCGGGTCTTCCACCCCGGCTCCGCCCGGCGCATCGTGCTGGCCACCAACGTCGCCGAGACCTCGCTGACCGTGCCGGGCATCAAGTACGTGATCGACACCGGCACCGCCCGCATCTCGCGCTACTCGCACCGCACCAAGGTCCAGCGCCTGCCCATCGAACGCGTGTCCCAGGCCAGCGCCAACCAGCGCTCGGGCCGCTGCGGCCGCGTGTCCGACGGCATCGCGATCCGCCTGTACTCCGAGGAAGACTACGAGTCGCGCCCCGAGTTCACCGACCCGGAAATCCTGCGCACCAACCTCGCCGCGGTCATCCTGCAGATGAGCTCCATGGGCGTGGTCCGCACCGCCCGCGACGTCGCGGACTTCCCCTTCGTCCAGCCGCCGGATTCCAAGTCGATCGCCGACGGCGTCTCCCTGCTGCGCGAGCTCGGCGCCCTGAACACCGGCACCGACGCCACCGTCACCGAGGTCGGCAAGCACCTGGCCCAGCTGCCCGTCGATGTCCGTCTGGGCCGCATGATCGTCGAATCCGGCAAGCGCGGCTGCGCCAAGGAAGTCATGGTGCTGGCCGCGGCGCTGAGCATCCAGGACCCGCGCGAGCGCCCCAGCGAGGAAACCGGCAAGCGCGAACGCGCCCAGGAACTGCACAAGCGCTTCGTGGACGACAAGTCCGACTTCTCCTCGCTGCTGAACCTCTGGCGCTACCTGCAGGAACAGCAGAAGGAACTCTCCTCCTCCGCGTTCAGGCGCCTGTGCAAGAACGAATACATCAACTACCTGCGCGTGCGCGAATGGCAGGACCTGTTCGCACAGCTGCGCCAGCTGGCCAAGCCGCTGGGCATCACCCTCTCCCCCGACCCGGTGGACCCGGCGGGCAACGAGGACGCCATCCACATCTCGCTGCTCTCGGGCCTGCTGAGCCATGTGGGCTCCTGGGACGAGCGCAAGCGCGAATACGTCGGCGCCCGCGGCACCCGCTTCTCCGTCTTCCCCGGCTCCGCCCTGTTCAAGAAGTCGACCGAGTGGGTCATGGCCGCCGAGCTGGTGGAAACCAGCCGGCTCTGGGCCCGCACCGCCGCCCGCCTGGACCCCAAGTGGGTCGAGGAGGTCGCCGGGGACCTGCTCAAGCGCAGCTACTCGGAACCGCACTGGTCGCGGAACAACGGCGCCGTCATGGGGTACGAGAAGGTCACGCTCTTCGGCCTGCCGATCGTCCCGCGCCGCCGCATCCAGTACTCGCGGGTCGACCCCGAGCTCTGCCGCGAGCTGTTCATCCGCCATGCGCTGGTGGAGGGCGACTGGAAGACCCACCACAAGTTCTTCGCCCGCAACCGCCGAGTGCTTGAGGACATCGAGGAACTCGAGACCCGCATGCGCCGCCGCGACCTGCGCGTGAGCGACGAGGACCTCTTCGAGTTCTACGACAAGCGGCTGGGCCCCGACGTGGTCTCCGAACGGCACTTCGACCGCTGGTGGAAGACCGCCCGCCACGAGGACCCGACGCTGCTGGACTTCGACCCCGAGGCCCTGCTGCTCGCCGACGCCCAGGAACTCGACGAGACCGCATTCCCGCGCACCTGGCGCCACGGTTCCCTGGACCTGGACCTGGTCTACGAGTACAACCCGGCGGCCACGGCCGGGGAATCGGACGGCGTGTCGGTGCGCGTGCCGGTGCTCTTCCTGAACCAGCTCGATCCCGTGCGTTTCCGCTGGCTCATCCCCGGCCTGCGCGTGGAGCTGGTGACCGCGCTGATCAAGTCGCTGCCCAAGGCCATCCGCAAGAACTTCGTGCCGGCACCGGACGTGGCGCGCCTTGCCGTCGCCGCGCTGGAAAAGGACTTCAACCCGGAGACCGACGACCTGGCCGCCTCCCTGGAGCTGGTGCTGCGCCGGCTCAAGGGCGTGGTGATCCCGCCGGGCTCCTGGAACTGGGATGCCCTGCCGGAGCACCTGAAGTTCTCCTTCCAGGTGATCGACTCCGACGCGAAGATCCTTGACGAGTCCAAGGACCTGGCGATGCTGCAGCAGACCCTTGCCGCGGCCAACCGCTCGGCCCTCGCCCGCTCGCTCGGCGTGAAGCCGGGCGCCTCCATGCCTTCGGGCAAGCAGGCCGGACGCCGGGGACGCCAAGGGGCCCGCGGGCAAGAACGCGAAGCGCCAAGAACTCCCCCGCGGCCAAGTCGCAGCCCGGCAAGGCCGGCGCCGTGGCCACCACGGTGTGGGAACGCAAGGGACTCACCGACTGGGACAACCAGCTGGGCCTCAACGGGACCATCACGCCCAAGGTCGTCTCCGAGGTCGCCGGCCAGCAGGTCACCGCCTACCCGGCGCTGCGCGATGACAAGACCACGTGTCCGGCTCACCGTGTTCCGCAACGAGGCCGAGCAGCTCGCGGCCCACCGCACCGGCGTGATCCGCCTGCTGCTGCTCAAGGTGCCGTCCCCGTCGCGGTACGTGCTGGACCACCTGAGCAACAAGGAAAAGCTTGTCTTCACGCAGAACCCGCACGGCAGCGTCGAGTCGCTGATCCAGGACTGCACCATGGCGGCGGTCGACAAGCTGGTGCCCGAGGCCCTGCCGTTCAACAAGGCCGACTTCGACGCCCTCTACGAGAGGGTGCGCGCCGAGCTGATCGACACGGTCTTCGCCGTGACGGCCATCGTGGAGAAGGTGCTTTCGGGCACCCGGCGGATCAACAAGGAGATCAAGTCGGCGTCCTCGATGGCGCTGATCAACGCGCTCAACGACGTGAAGACCCAGCTGTCCCAGCTGGTCTACCCCGGCTTCGTGGCGGCCACCGGATACTCCCAGCTGGCCCAGTTGCCGCGCTACATCACCGCGATCGAGACGCGCCTGGAAAAGCTGAAGGCCGGCAACGTCACGCGCGACAATGCCGCGACCCTGCAGCATCCAGGCGCTCGAGGACGAGTACGACGCGGCGTTGGACATGCTGATCCCGGGCATGAGCACTCCCCCGCTGCTGGCCTCGGTGAAGTGGATGCTGGAGGAATTCCGCGTCTCGCTCTTCGCCCAGGAACTGGGCACCGCGTACTCGGTGTCCGAAAAGCGGATCCGCATGGCCATCAAGGACGGCTTGGCTGCCGCCCGGTAAAACACGGGCAAATTCGAACCGGTTCCGCGCCACGGTGGCCGGGCAGGCTGCGGCATCGCAGCCTGCCCGGCCATTCGGCTTTGATGTGCAGGGCTTCACCATGGCGTCACGTCGCGGTCGCAAGCTCAGGCGAGCAATACACTTGGACACGGCAAAAGCCAAAACAGCTGAGTGAAAGTGTGGAAGCGTCGTTGAATTTCTTCAGAAAGAAAGTGCTTTTGTGGCCAGTTCTACTGTTCACGTTCTGCATTGTTGGAGTCGCCGTGCTGGGTGCTTTGGCGACGGTTGGCATGGTCAAGCTACCGTTGGCGCTGTCGAACTTCCTGAGTCTTGATTCAAGCTCTGAGAGCCACGATTCACAAATCCGCGATGCGGTAACTCGCCATGAACAGGTTGTACTTCTCGGTTTGGGCATCGAGGGCCTTCGGGAGAAGAACGAGCGAACCGACTTCCACGGGATCGAGGTTCCGGGCAGTGAGCGGGTGTCGCTCATGCAGTATTCCTTCCAGGCCAAACTCGGTATCGATGGCAGGGCCGTGAATATCGAGCAGACCGGGGACAACAGCTATTTGGTGTCCATTCCCCGATTTGTCTTCATCGGACACGACGACGAAAGCTTCAAGTTGGTCACCGAGGACAACGGCGCGCTGAGTTGGATCACCCCGGAGATCGACGCTGCCGAGATAGTCAATGAAATTCTCAACGACGAAACCAAGGACCAATACGTCGAATCCAAGGAAACGGAATTGAAGGAGCAAGCTGTCACTTTCTACGAGGGCATCATCGCAAGCGTTGATCCGGAAATTGCCGTTGAGTTCGAGTTCAGCAGTTGATGCAGGACAACCCGATCCAGCCTCGAACTTTCATGAGGTGCTGTTTCCGCTGGATCTAGGGTGATCCGCCGCCCCGGCTTCCTGCATACGGCATGTGAAGATGGCACCGCGCCCGATTTTCACGGAAGAAGATGTGAACCGCCGCCGCGGCTCCACGGCCGACCTGCTCATCGGCACCTCGGCCGGGGCGACGGCCGCGGCCCAGATCACCGGCGCGAGCCCGACCCAACTGCTGGCCGACATCCTCTCGGCTGCGCCCCGCGCAACCCACGGGCCGGGCCGGATCCGGCGGTGGCGACGCATTCCCCCGGGTCGGCGTCCGACAACATGCGCAGGACCGAGCGAGATCATCGCGGCCGCCGAGCGATCCGGCCGACATGCGCCGGCGGCTGGGAGCGGCTTCGCTCGAGATGGATGCGGATCCGGAGGGCGCCTGGAAATCGCGGTGGCGCGCCACGGTTGCCGGCCGGCTGCCCAGCCTGCACTGGCCGCAACAAGGCGTGCTCATCACCGCGGTCGATGCCCGGACCGGTGAGCCCGTGGTGTTCGACCGGGACAGCGGGGTCGACATGGTGGACGCCGTCGCCGCCAGCACCTCATTTGGCTTCGGCGCCCCTCCCTACCGCATCGGCGGGAGCTGGTACATCGACGGCGGCTACCGGCGGTCCAGCGAGAACGCCGACCTGGCCGCCGGATACGGGCGGGTGCTGGTGCTCTCGCCATTGGGCGGCAGGTCACGGGCCCGCTGGAGTGGGGCATGGATCTTGCCACACAGGTCGCTGAACTCCGCGCCGGCGGAAGCAGGGTCGAGACCATCCTGCCCGATGCCGCCTTCCTGGAAGCGTTCGGCAGCAACATGATGGACCTGTCCACGCGTCCGCCCGCTGCCCGGGCCGGCTACGACCAAGGCAAGACCGTTGCCGGGCAGCTCGCCGAATTCTGGGGCTGATGCCCTCAATGTCGGTCGAACCGACGGGCGGGTATCGACCAGCGACCCGTCCGCCGGTTCCCCTCGCGGTGGGGCGATGCCAAGATGGGGTCATGCGCATTGAAGAATGGTGGCCCCGGCTGGACACCGAAACCCGGCAATGGATGATCGACAACAACGGGGATGCCGTGCCGGCGGAGATCCTGGAGCGGATCATGGCGGTGGCGGGCGATTCCGCGGCCCATGCCCCATGGGTTGGGTCCGAAGATGCCGAGGGGTTCTTCCTCTCGGATCAGGCAGTGGACTGGATCGAGGCAACGGCGAACGGCGAATCCCCGGACCGGTAGCCATGTGGCGCTGACACCCTCCATGCGGGTCCGGGCAGCAAAAAGCCTCCGTGCCGATCTGGTGATCGACACGGAGGCTTGCTCGTTACATGCGCCGGCTAGGCGGCCGGAACGAATTCCCCGTGGCCGTCTTCGCGCAGGGCGGCGCGCAGCTTCTCGGCGTTTTCATCCATCGTGGCCGGGTTCGGGTTCACGTCCGCGCGGGCCAGGTCGAAGTCCGCCAGCGAGTTTGTCGGCCACACGTGCAGGTGCAGGTGCGGAACCTCGAAGCCCGCAATCATCAGCCCGGCGCGTTCGGCGCCGAAGGCGCGCACCTGGGCGCGGCCGATCTTGCCGGCGACGTCGTTGAGGTGGTTCATCAGCTCGGCGGGGGCCTCGGTCCACTTGTCGACTTCCGCCCGCGGAACCACCAGGGTGTGGCCGTTGGTGATCGGCCCGATGGTCAGGAACGCAACGGCGTGCTCGTCCTTCCAGACAAAGCGGCCCGGGATTTCCCCGTTGATGATCTTGGTGAACAGTGTGCTCATGCACCCTCCTTGGCTGTCTCGCCGAGTGTGGCGATATCTAGGACAAATCTGTATTTCACGTCGGAGGCGACCATGCGGTCCCAGGCCTCGTTGACGTGGTTTGCGTCGGTGAGTTCGATGTCGGCGGCGATGCCGTGCTCGGCGCAGAAGTCCAGCATTTCCTGGGTTTCGGCGATCGATCCGATGGGCGATCCGGTGTAGCTCAGGCGCTTGAAGAGCAGCGGCTCGGGTGTCGAAGGCGGGCATGGCCTCGGCCGGGAGCGAGAGCTGCACCAGGGCCCCGTCGCGCTTGAGCGTCCGCAGGTACACGCCGATGTCGTGCGGCGCGGAGACCGTGTCGATGACCAGGTTCAGCGAGTCGTCGGCCGCCTTCAGCTGTGCCGCGTCCGAGGTGTTGGCAACGGTTTCGGCACCCAGCGCCAGCGCGGATTCGCGCTTGTCCTCGCTGCGGGTGAACACCGTGACGCTCGCGCCCATGGCCACGGCCAGCTTCACCGCCATGTGTCCGAGCCCGCCCAGGCCCAGCACGCCGACCTTGCTGCCGGGTCCGACCTTGTGGTGGCGCAGCGGCGAGTAGCTGGTGATGCCGGCGCAGAGCAGCGGGGCCGCGGAGGCCGGGTCCAGCGAATCGGGGATGCGCAGCACGAAGTCGCGGTCCACCACGATGCTCTGCGAGTAGCCGCCCTGCGTGTATTCGCCGGTCTTCGGGTCGGTGGACCCGTAGGTGCCCACGCCGCTTCCGGCAGAACTGTTCGAGTCCCGCGAGGCAGGCTTCGCATTCCCGGCAGGAATCCACCAGGCAGCCCACGCCCACGCGTGCCCCGACGGCCAGGTCGTTCACCTGCCCGCCGACCTCGCGGACGATGCCGACCATTTCGTGTCCCGTGACAAGCGGCAGCTTCTTGGCGCCCCACTCGCCGCGTCCGGCGTGGACATCGCTGTGGCACAGCCCGCAGTATTCCAGCTCGATGACCACGTCGCGGGCACCGGGTTGCCGGCGCTCGATCTCCAGCGCGGTGAGCGGTCCGTGTTCCTCGACGATGCCCAGCGCCCGGACTTTCTTCGGGCCGGGGGCTTCGGTGGACGCCGCAGTCCTTGGCCTGCTTGGCGAGCGCCTCGGCGCGGTCTTTGATGCGTTGTGCGGCATTGTGTGGCGGGGGTACCGGGCGACCAATCATGCTTTTGAACTTACTCCTTGGCGGGCGCGGGTGCCAGCGCGCTACGCCGACCGAAATGAGTCACGGGCCGCTACCCCCGGGCCGTCCACATGGCGAGCGTCGCCAACGCCAGCCAAAGAACGAAGAGCGCGCATGGAACCAGTGGCAGCAGGTACCACTTGTTGGCCCGCACCCGCTTGGCCGAGAGCACCGCGATCCCCACCGGCAGCAAGAGCAGAAACGTGTTGTCGCTGATCGTGATGAGCCAGATTGAAATACCGAGGATCCCAAGGGCCACTATGGGACCGAGCAGCTGGGCCTTGTCCGATGCCCGCACCGAACCGGTATGCATGGCCATTTGTCTGCTCCTGGTACGACGGCTGGATCCTGCCCTTGGGACGAGCCTATCCCCGCCTGCCGCCCTTGGACAAAAGCCGGTCATGGCCGGCAACAAAAACAACACTTGACGTGTTGGTTGTTCACTTTCGGCGGCGGAGTCGACGGCGAACATCAAGGTCACCGCATGGAACCGGCATCCGGCGGCTGTCCTCAGGCTGGAACAACCGGCCGACGAACGCCGCCTACGGAGTCTCGCCGGTTGCCGGGGTGCGCGTCGGGTCGGATGAATACTGCGACCAGGAACCCGGGAAAAGCGCGGCCTTGATGCCGATGGTTTCAAGGGCCAGGATCTGGTGCGCCGCGGTGACTCCGGAACCGCAATAGGCGGCCACCGGCGCTCCGCCCGGCTCGCAACGCCCAACGCGCGCGAAGCGTTCGGCCAACTCCGCACGGATCCAGGAACCTGCCGTCTGCGCCCAGGTTCTCGGTGGTCGGGTTGCTCAACGCGCCGGGAATGTGGCCGGCGCGGGGGTCGATGGGTTCGGTGGCACCGGTGTAGCGTTCGAAGGCGCGCGCATCGAGCAAGCGCCCGGGAAAATGCTCGGCCTGGTCGATGTCGATGGTCGGCAAGGCGGTCCCAGCCCAGCTCCACGGTTCCCGGCAGTCGCCGTGTGTTCGCCTTGTTCGAGCGGATATCCGGCGCCGGTCCAGGCGTCCAGCCCGCCGTTGAGCACGCGCACGTTCTCGAACCCGGCATGGCGCAGCAGCCACCAGGCGCGGGCCGCCGCAAGCGCGCGCGTTGCGTCGTAGACGACGACCTGCGAGTCCGGGATTGATGCCCCAGCGTTGCGCGGCGGCCTGGAATGCCCCGGCCGTTGGCAGCGGGTGGCGGCCGGCCTCCGGCGTCGGTTCCGCCGCGAGCTCGTGGTGCAGGTCCACGAACACCGCCCCGGGCAGGTGCCCGTCCAGGTAGTGCGCGTGCCCGTTCGGGTCGCCCAAGGCCCACCGCACATCGAGCAACACCACGTCGCCCGGTGCAGCGAGCAACGCGTGCAATTCCTGTGCCTCGATCAGCGGGTGCAGTGCCATGGACGATCTCCTGAACGTGTGAAAATGCCTGCGGTCACCACGACTCTACCGGTGCCGCGACGCCATGTCCGCGCCATCCGGCCGGGTATTTGGGTAGGGTGGAAGCGTGGACAAAACACCCCTGATTTCGCTGCCCGAGCCCTCCTCCTCCCGCGCGTGGGTCGATGCGGCGGTGCGCACCATCGACGCCGAATCCATGCGTTCGGCCGACACCCACCTGCACAAGCTCGAGCTGCCCCGCGAATGGGGCATCGACCTGTACCTCAAGGACGAGTCGACGCACCGCACCGGAAGCCTCAAGCACCGGCTGGCCCGCTCGCTCTTCCTCTACGGCCTGGTCAACGGCTGGATCACCGAGGGAACCACGATCGTGGAAGCCTCCAGCGGTTCCACCGCGGTCTCCGAGGCGTACTACGCCAAGCTGCTCGGGCTGCCGTTCATCGCCGTCATGGCCGCAAGCACCAGCCGCGAGAAGATCGCGCTGATCGAGGCCACCGGGGGCACCTGCCACCTGGTCGAGGACCCGTCCGCGGTCTACCAGGTGGCCGAGCAGCTGGCCGCCGAGACCAACGGCCACTACATGGACCAGTTCACCTACGCCGAGCGGGCCACGGACTGGCGCGGCAACAACAACATCGCCGAATCGATCTTCGAGCAGCTCGCCATGGAGGAACACCCGATCCCGTCGTGGATCGTGGTCGGCGCCGGAACCGGCGGCACCTCGGCAACCATCGGCCGCTACGCGCGCTACCACCGCCACCCCACCCGGCTGGCCGTCGCCGACCCGGAGGGGTCGGCCTTCAGCGCCGCCTGGCACGCCTGGGACGCGGGCACCGACCCGGCGCTGGCCACGGGCCGCGCCAGCCGCATCGAGGGCATCGGCCGGGCCCGCCCGGAACCGAGCTTCGTGCCCTCGGTCATCGACTTCATCGCCACCGTGCCGGATGCGGCCTCCGTGGCCGCCATGCGCCACCTGCAGGATTTCGCCCACCTGTCCGCGGGCCCGTCCACGGGAACCAACCTCTGGCTGGCCTGGCAGATCATCGCCAACATGCGCGCCAAGGGCGAGCGCGGCTCGGTTGTCACGCTGCTCTGCGACAACGGGGACCGCTACGCCGCGTCCTACTACAACGAATCCTGGCTGGCCGGTGCGGGGCTTGACCCGGCACCGTACGCCGGACGGATCGAACGCCTGCTGGAAACCGGCAGCTGGGACTAATAGGCCGGTTGCCGGTCGCGGCCGCCTGCAGGTTTTGGCATTGGGCCGGAGGACCCGGCAGCGTCCGAAGTACTGGTCTCATTCCGAAAACAGCAGGGTCATGAATTCGGGAGCCATACGGGCGGAAGCCGCCTTGGGCCGACATGCGTCCTAGCCCAAGGCGGCTGCAACGCCTTGTTCGCAATGCCCGTCACCGAGCTTTTGTCGGTGCCCGCGAAATCCTTCGGCATCCAGCGCTGGCGTCCCGAATAGTGTGCTGCTCCAGGACCTGCTGATTACTGCCGACCGAAGATGTTTTCGCAGGTGAGACTGGATCGGCGGCTAGGCATGGGCCACGTTTTGCCCTGGTGGCAGGCATCGCCTATGCTTTCGCCGTTCAGTGGTTGACTGCCAGCAGATTGCAATCCGGCGAACAACGAAGCAGAAGGACAGAAGACTCATGGCACATTGGCGAGCTCGACACCTCATCCGGGGTACCCCTGTATCGGCAGATCAAGGAAATCCTGCGCAGGGAGATCGCCGAGGGAATCGCGGATCCCCTGAAGCCGATGACCGAGGCGCAGCTGCTGAGTCGATTCGAGGTCAGCCGGGCACCAATCCGGCAGGCTCTCCAGGAGCTCACCAGCGAAGGATACGTCTACAGAAAGCAGGGCAAGGGAACGTTCCCGGTCACGGGAACGCGGGTGCAACGCCCGGCCGATGTGCGCTCCGGGGCCCTGTACCAATACCTCTCCGACAGCGGATTGCATCCGACCGGGCAGGTCTCCGGCGTCGAGCGGGTCGAGCCACCCGCCCGTATTCGGGACATCCTGGGCCTCGAAGCGCAGGAACGGCTGCTGCATTTCACTCGCCTGATCACGGTCGAGGACGAGCCCCTGGTCGAAGCCGACGTCTACATTCGGGCGCCGGACGAATTCAGCCCCACCGCCGCGGAACTGGAAGACCAGGGTTCCGCCTTCGAACTTCTGGAGAAAAAGTTCGGCATCACCCCCGTTCGGGCCGAGCACGAAGCCTGGGCGACGGCGGCAACTGCCGCAACAAGCAGCAACTTTCGGCGTGAGCGAGGGCAGCCCCTTGCTCGTCATCGAGACGCTCTTCTTCACGACCGGAGACCGGCCCGCAGGGTGGCGTTCGGCAGTGCACCAGGCCGAAAACTTCAAATACCGATTCACCACGAACCGCTAGCAGGCGGCTTCCCTTGGCGAATCAGGACTCCTGGACCCAGGGCTCCAAGGGGTTCTGAACCCTTCAGGATTGGACTCACCGTACCCGAGCAGCGGAGCTCCGAGCTGACGCTGCTTGCGCTTGCGCCGGAGTGGGACCGGGAAAACCCGCCATGCCATACCCGCAGCCGGCACGATCCCCCGAACTCGGCACCAGTCCCATCGAACAGATCCGGAACGCGCGCTCGCAGCATTTCGGGCGGCAGGTTCCCTTCACGGGTCATAGGCCGGCGCCGTTTTCCCGCCCCGCCTGAACACTGTCCGCGATTGCCGTGACTTCACGGTTCCTCCGCCTTCCTTCGTCGCAGCGGCTTTTGCCGACCGCACTTCATGACCCCGCGGCAGTTGCCAACCCCGCACGCACACGGTTGTCCAATATTCCCCTCGACACGCAATGTGACCCCGCTCTCCCTTGACTTTCACTAGACACGGTGTAAAGCTAGTTGACAGGTAATCGAGATCACATGCGTGTCGATCGGGCTGCATCCGAAAGACACGGACACGCCCTTTCCGGCACGCCCGGACTCTCGCTTGCCATTGTCTGCACCGAGTTCGGCGAGGAATCAATCCAGAGGTCGCGGTGCATGATCCTTCCCAGCGCGTGACGCCAAGAAATGCGTGACGCTGACGAAAGGTTGTGCCAATGACGGATACAACGACCCCCACCACCAAGACCGTCAACACGGTCCTTGGCCCCATCCCCGCCCACGAATTGGGTGTGGTTGCGGTCCACGAGGCCCTGCTTTCGGTGGTTCCCGGTGCGCAGTTCGCCCCGGACATCACCATGGACAGGGCGGAGATCTTCGAGATCCTGGCCCGGAAGCTGACCGATTTCCGCGCAAACGGCGGACAGACCATCGTCGATTCCACCGGCATGTTCCACGGCCGCGACGTGAACCTGTACGAGGCGCTATCGCGCACCACCGGCGTTCACATCGTCGCCTCCACCGGCATGGGCCCCGAGGAAATGCTCGGCGGCTACTTCCTGACACCGCAAACCAACCCGCCCACCCCGTGGCCGGCCGAGAAGTTCGCAGATCTCTTCTCCCAGGAGGTCACCGAGGGCATGGTTGTCCCGCGTCTGGAGCGCCGCGGCGCGGCAGGCCTGGTGACCACCACCGCCGCCCGCGAGGGCATGACCCCGACCGAGGAAACCCTCTTCCGCGGTGCGGCCCGGACCGCACTGGAAACCGGCGTGCCCGTCTCGATCCGCTTCGGCGCCGACGTCCTGCACGACCTGGACATCGTGCTGGACGAAAAGCTTCCCGCCGACCGCGTGCTCGTCGGCGGCCTGGACCGCAGGGACGCCGCCGGAGCAGCCCTCGAGGTGGCCCGCCGCGGCGCCTACGTCGGGCTCGACCACGTCGGCACCGAGGATGACGCCACCTACCTGAACGACGCCGAACGCGCCGCACTGGTCCTTGAGCTCGTTGCCGCGGGCTTCGCCGGACAGGTCATCCTCTCGTCAAACGCCATCGGCGTTGCCAAGGGCCAGCCGGATACCGAAGTGCCCTTCAGCCACGTCCTGTCCGCGTTCATGCCCCTCCTTGAATCGCTGGGCCTGGCGCGACGAGGACGCCGCGCGCATCCTCATCGAGAATCCGCGCGAGCTGCTCACGGTGCGCTAGGCACCGCAGCGAGCCGCAAGAACCCACAAAGCTTTCTATTTTCCAAAGGTGACTGTTGTGTCAAAGGTAAACACCGTGCTGGGAACCATCCCGGCCGAAGAATTGGGACTCGTGGCCATCCACGAGCACATCGGGTACGGCATGCCCGGCAGCGAGCTGGACTCCAAATGGTGGAAGACCCCGGAGCAGCGCTACGAGGAGACCGTGCCGAAGCTGCGCACGTTCCACGAGTACGGCGGCGGCACCTTCGTGGACGCCACCGGCATCTGCAACGGCCGGGACATCGACTACTACAAGTCGCTCTCCGCCAAGACCGGCGTGAACATCATCGCCTGCACCGGCTTCGTCGGCGGCGACACCGCACTGCCGCACTTCGCCCGCGCGTCGGTGGAATACCTGGCCCAGGTGTTCATCCACGAGATCACCGTCGGCATCGGGGACACCGGTTCCAAGGCCGGCGTCATCAAGGTCGGGGTGTCCCGCGGCGGCAAGATGACCGAACTGGACAAGCGCATCTACCGCGCGGCGGCCCGGGCCTCGGTCATCACCGGCGCTCCGATCCTGACCCACCTGGCCATCGACGTGCAGCCGGCCATGGACATCTTCACCGACGAGGGGCTGCCGCTGGACCGGGTGCTCTTCGGCCACGCCGATGACGGATTCAACGCCGACAACACCCCGGACCTGTGGATCGCCGACCAGGGAGGCCGCGTCGGGTTCGACACCTTCGGCTACGAGACCGAACTGGAGGATCCCCCGTTCTGGGCCCGCCCGCGCCAGGACCGCCTCGACCACTTCATGCGCTTCCTCAAGGCCGGGAACATCGACAAGGTGCTCGCCGGCGTCGACGCCAACTGCAGCCCGCTGGGCTGGCCGGGCGTCAAGGGACACACCGTGAACTACATGTTCGAGGACCTGATCCCGGACCTGCGCAACGAAGGCCTCGGCGACGCGGAGATCAACAAGATCTTCGTCGAGAACCCGGCGGAATTCCTCACGCTCCAAGCCTGATTGCCCGGGCTTGGCACAACTCCCCCCAAATTTTCCAGGCACCCCACCCTGGCCCACGAAAGAGAATCCACCATGCAGACAACAGAGATCAAGAACCTGAAGATCGCCATCATCGGCGGCGGCTACGGCGGCGCCTCGCTGGCCAAGGCCCTGCAGAACATCGGCGCCGAGAACGTCCACGTCTACGAGCAGGCAGCGGCCATCGCCCAGGTCGGAGCCGGCATCGGCCTGCGCCCGCCGTCGGTCGAGCTGTTCCGCAAGTGGGGCATCTACGATGCGATCGCCGCGGTGAGCTCGCCCAGCGACCACCTCGAGATCCTCAGCGCGGACGGCAAGCACGTCCTCGCGCAGGAGGAATGGCCCTTCATGAACGCCTACGAGCAGGTCAACCACAACCACATCATCCACCGCGGCGACTTCATCGACGCCCTGCTCGGCGTGCTCCCCGAGGGCATGGTGCACATCGGCCACAAGCTGGAAACCATCGTGGACCATGGCGAGACCTCGACGTTGACCTTCGCCAACGGCGAGGTCGTCGAGGCAGACCTCGTCATCGGTGCCGACGGCATCCGCTCGACGGTGCGCAACCAGCTCTTCTCGCAGCAGGAGCCGGTGTTCTCCGGCGAGCACGCCTACCGCATCGTCATCCCGATCGAGGACGCCCACGGGCTCGTGACCGACAACAACCCGCGCTTCTACATGGGCGAGAACGGCACGATCGCCTACAACCTGCCGCTGCGCCACCGCGGCGAACTCTCCTACGACATCACCGCCCCGTCCGAGGACGATTCCTGGGCCCCGGAGATCACGACCGAATACCTGGTGAAGATCCTCGAGGGCTTCGACGAGCGCATCGTCCAGGTCGCCCGGGAACTGGACCTGGACCAGGTGACGAGCCGTTCGGTGTTCGACATCGATCCCGTCGACTCGTGGCACACCGACTCCGTCGTCCTGCTGGGCGACGCCGCCCACGCCATGCTGCACCACCAGGGCCAGGGCGCCAACTCGGCGATCATGGATGCCGACGGGCTGGCCGAGGCGCTGCTGCGGGCCGGGAGCGTGAAGGAGGCGCTGGCGATCTACCAGGCGGAGCCGCAAGCCGCTCACCGATGAGCTGCAGCGCGTCTCCCGCCTCGGCTGGCACGCCGACGCCGTGGAATCCGCCTTCCCGGCCAACCAGTAAGGACAGCGTCACATGGCAATCCACCCCGAAATCGCCAAGATCATCGCCACCATTCCGGAACCCGACGGTTCGCCGCTTGACCCGGCCGCCATGCGCGCCGGCGAGGCCGCGCACGTCGCCCCGTTCGAAGCGCGCCTGCCGCTGCACCGGGTCCGGGACACCGTGCTTGCCACCGGTTCCGGCCAGGTTCCGGTGCGGATCTACACCCCCGACGAGGCCGACCGGCCACGGCGTGCTGGTGTACTTCCACGGCGGCGCATTCTTCCTCGGCAGCCTCGAGACCCACGACCACGTGGCCCGGGCGCTGGCCAAGGAGACCGGCCACAAGGTCGTTTCCGTCGATTACCGCCGCGCACCCGAGGCCGCCTTCCCGGCCGGACTGGACGACTGCTATGCGGTGCTGCGCTGGGTGGCGGAGCACGGCGAATCGATCGGCTGGGACGGCAAGAACCTGGCGATCGCCGGGGACAGCTCCGGCGGCACCTTCGTCGCGGCGCTGGCAGCCCGGGCCCACGACGACGGGCTTGATGCCCTCACGCACCAGGTCCTCTTCTACCCGTCGCTGGACCTCGACTTCGATGTCGAGCGCTACGCCTCGATGAAGGAAAACGCCACCGGCTACGGGTTGGAGACCGCGGGGCTTTTGCCCTTCAACTCCTTCTACCTGGACAGCGGCGCGGATCCGGAGGACCCGCGGGTCTCCCCCATCAAGCGCGCCGACCTCTCCGGCCTGGCACCGGCGCTGGTCATCACCGCCGAGTTCGACCCGTTGCGCGACGAGGGCGAGCTCTACGCCAAGCGCCTGGCGGAAGCCGGCGTGCCGACGCAGGCCAGCCGCTATGCGGGGGCCAACCACGGATTCGTGCAGAACTTCTCCTGGATCCCGGAATTCCACCGGGTCTTTGCGGAGACGGGCGAATTCCTGAACCAGGGCTGAGCCCACGCAAGGGGCGCGAGCCCACAACCGGCAGGCGCAAGGCGGCGGCGCGAACCACGTGGTTCGTGCCGCCGTTTTGTGCCCCGGAACAACCCCATCGGCGATCGCCCACCCGCAGCGGGGGCGCCGCCATCCAACCATCGACCGGGAACAATCACATGACAACGATCAACATCAGGGACTTCATCGCCGGGGCGCGGTTCACCCGCTTCCACGGCGGAATGCTGTTCTGGGCCTGCTTCATCATCACCTTCGACATGTACGACCTCATCGTCTACGGCTCGGTCCTGCCGGTGCTGATGAAGGAATGGGCGATGACGCCCCTCCAGGCCGGGGCCATCGGCAGCTACGGCATCTTCGGGATGATGGTCGGGGCGATCATGTTCGGGATCCTCGCCGACAGGCTCGGGCGCAAGCGCGTGCTCACCGCCAGCGTCGTCCTCTTCTCGCTCGCCAGCGCCCTGTGCGGGTTCGCGCCCGGACCGCTGGAGTTCTCGCTCCTGCGCTTCCTGGGCGGGCTGGGCATCGGCGGCATCCTGCCCTGCCTGATCGCCATGCTGACCGACTACGCCCCGCGGGGGCGCGCCAACTCCATGGTGGCGATCGTGATGTGCTTCTTCTCCGTGGGCGGCATCCTCGCGGCCTTCGTCTCGATGCTGCTGCTGCCCGCCCTCGGCTGGCATGCCGTCTACTTTGTCGCCATCCTTCCCCTGCTCTTCCTGCCCTGGATGATGAAGCACTTCCTGGACTCCCCGTTCGTGCTCCTGGAACAGGGCCGGTTCGGCGAGCTGCGTGCGGCCCTGGCCAAGGTGGACCCCGAGGCCGCGCTTCCGGCCGACGCGGAATTCACCGGCCTGCAGGAGAAGGAAGCGGGCAGCCCCGTGGGCGCGCTGTTCACCAACCGCCGCGCGCTGGGCACGATCATGATCTGGATTGCGTTCTTCATGTGCCTGTTGATGATCAACGGCGTGTCGATCTGGCTGCCCAAGCTCATGGTCACCGCCGGCTACGCGCTGAATTCGTCCCTGACGTTCATGATCGTGCTGAACGTGGGCGCCATCGCCGGAACCCTGGTGCTGGGCAAGGCGCGCCGACAAGTGGGGCGTGAAGAGGGTGTTGATCCCGATGTTCGTTGTCTCCGCGCTCTCGCTGACGCTGCTGGGCTTCGGCAACAACATGGCGATCCTGCTGGTGCTGGTGTTCATCACCGGCGCGTGCACCATGGGCGCGCAGAACATCTCCTACTCGTTCGTCTCGCAGTACTACCCGTCGTTCATGCGCTCGACCGCGATCGGGTTGGCCTCGGGCGTCGGGCGGCTCGGTGCGATCGTCGGCCCGACCTTCGGCGGCCTGTTGCTGACCATGAACCTGCCGGTGGCGATGAACTTCCTCTTCTTCGCCATCCCGGGCCTCTTTGCGGCACTGGCCTTCACGTTCGTTCCGCTGGGCCGCAAGGCCGCGGCGCAGGCGGGCCACGACGCCGGCGACGGGCAGGGCGTTGGCGGGGAATCCGTGAGAACCGCACCCTAAACAAGACTGCACCGTAGGCAATCGGTGAAACGCGAAGCGGCGGCACGCACCAATTGGTGCGTGCCCGCCACGGTAAATCCGCAGCTGATTCTTGCTCGCGCACCTGCAACCTGCCGGAGCAGGATGACGGGTCTGCTGAACCGGACTGCGCGTCAGCTGACGCCAAAAGTTCCGCACTGTTGTGTTGCACCAGGGCATTGATGCTCACTGTCGATACGACTGAATTCCGATCGAAGATGCATCGACGGATCAAAATCTTCTTGGAATCCCACGCCGCGGGAAACGCCATCTTAAGGCTCGAAAACATGAAAGTACACAATCAAGGAGGACTGCCATGAACGCAGAACAACCGAATTCCGGCTCCGGCAGCGGTCGCCGCACATTTCTCGCCGGCAGTCTGGGGGCTATGGGAGCCTTGACTCTCACAGGCTGTGTTCCCGCGAGCGGAGTAGGGGCGCCGCCCACTACGGCCACGTCAAGCTCCGGCAACGCTACGGGCACCGCCCCGGCTCCTTCGGCAAAACAGCCGGTCGAGGCGACGACCCGAACCCGAGTGGTTTTGCTTGGCACGGCTGGAGGTCCGGCCATCGTCGACAATTCGCGCTGCGGCATCAGCACTGCCGTGGTGTACGGTGACCGTGTTTACCTCGTGGACCTGGGCCACGCTTCGCATAACCGCCTGATTGACGCGGGCTTGGCATCCGATGCCAAGGGTGCAGGTTCATTCGCCCGTGTGCGAGGCATCTTCTTCACCCACCTGCACAGTGACCACACCGTTGAATGGCCGGCGGTGTACGCCACCGGCGCCCAGAACATGATCGGGCGGGAATGGGATGAACCGATCCATGTCTTTGGTCCGGGCGACCGAGGAACCCTTCCCCGCGTGAACCCGCCGGGACGGGAGGAACCGGAGGTGTTTGCGCCCTGAATCGCCAACTCCGGGAATAGCCGGCACCACAGCACTGCTCCGGAAGGCCTTTGCCGCGGATTTGAACGACCGCATGCGCGACAGCAACCTCGGAAATCCCGACGCCACCTTCCGATGTCAAGGACATCGACTTGAACGGCATCTGGGATGTCGATCCGGACGGAGTGCCTCCGCGCCTGCGTAAGCCGATCCAGGTCTGGCAGGACGGCGATGTCAAGGTCACGGCCACCTTGGTCGACCACCACCCGACGGCACCTGCGTTCGCCTACCGGTTCGACACCCCGGACGGTTCGGTGGTGATATCCGGCGACACGAACGTGAGCGAAAACCTCATCGACCTCGCGGCCGACTGCGACGTGCTGGTACATGAGGTGATTGACCCGGCCTACGTGGAGAGGGTCGCCGAAAACCTGCCCGAAGAAGCCAGGGAGCCGCTGAAGAAACACCTGCTCGCATCACACACGACCATTGAGCAGGTCGGGCGGGACGTTGCCGAGAAAGCCCGGGCCAAGACGTTGGTGCTTTCACATTTGGTGCCCGGCAACAATCCTGTTGAAGCCTGGGAACGCGCGCAGGAAGGCTATTCGGGCGAGTTGATCGTGGGAGCCGATTTGAGCCAAATCCCGGTCGGGTAGAGCACGACCGATTTCATTTTTTGGTTCGGGGGCAACTCGGGCAAGGACGGCTGCGCCGTTTGCGACAACGGCCCAGTCACGTTCCGCGAAGGCCGGCGAGCTCAACGAGGGCGCCGGCCTTCGCGGTTGGTCGCAAGGGCGACGAGTCATGACGCTGCCAGTGAGTCGCGCGGGTGCTTGTAAAGTCACCGGTTCCCTGACCGGAGCCTGGCCCACCGCTAGAACACGAAACGGGGGCACGCATCAATCGATGCGTGCCCCCGTGTTGCTATCCGCAGCTCTCGTCGTGGCCGGGAGAGTGCTTGGCCCGGAATCGGTCAGCTGGCGGCTCCGGCCTGCCGCCGGTAGCCGTCCAGGGTGGTGAAGAACGGGGAGGGTTCCAGCGTGGGATCGCCGGTGTAGCCGATCTCCTGGGCCACGGACTCGAACGGCGAGTACACCGAGTCGGTTTCCCTCAGCCCCTCACCCAGGGCCTTGGCTGCCGCGGCGGCAACGCGGGCCTCGATGTCGATGGCTTCCTGCAGCGCGCGGCCTGCCTCGGAGCGATCCAGTTCGACGCCGTACGGCACCCCGTCGGCGCCCCGGTACGGGTGGCCCAGGTAGAGATGTTCCGGGCGGATCTCGTCGCGCAGGTATTCCAGGCTCGCGCGGTAGGCGGCCGGGTCCTCGTAGCCGGGGAAGCCGTTGGCCGCCCCGTGGATCTGCACGGCGTCCCCGACAAACACGGAGTTTTGCCCGTCCACGACGTAGGCCACCGATCCGGCGGTGTGGCCCGGGATGTGGTGCACGGAGACCGTGACGTCCCCGCCCAGGGACAGCGTTTCGCCGCCGGCCACCAGGATGGTCGGCTCCATCTCTCCGGAAATCACGTGGTTCGCGGCCTTCAGCTGGGACTCCACGCCGTCCGGGTCCTTGAGGTACTGCTGGCGCACGTCGATGTACTGCTTGACGTGCGCGCGCCTCGAGCGCAGCAGGGGCGCATCCTTCTCGTGGATGACGACCTTGGCGCGGCGGCCGGTGAGCTCCCAGAGGGCGTAGGCCCCGCCCATGTGGTCGATGTGCCCGTGGGTCAGCAGGATCCAGCGCACGTCCTCGATGCGCCGGCCCAGCTTCTCGAGCTCGCGCGACCATGCCCTCGGCGGGCGAGGAAGCGATCCCGGTGTCGATGATGGCCGGCTCGGGCGCGTCGATGAAGAAGCTGTAGAGGCCGAAGCGCCCCCAGGGTGAAACCAGCGGGTGGACACTAACTTCTTGGCTCAACGCTTTCTCCTCTAATTTCCGGGGGCATTGCCCCCTGTGACGACCCTATGCCAGCGCGGGAATGCCCGGCACGGAGGCCTCACCCTTGCGTGCCTCAACTTTATTATAATAATATGCTTATGTCATGCCCCTCGGAGGGCGTGCCTGCCGGCGAGATGCCTGGCACAGACGTTGACAAGGAAGTTGCACACTCATGAACGATTTCACGACGTTCAATGCCGGAGGCCAGACCGATCGCCATCCGCAAGGACCTGCGGGTCCCGATGCGCGACGGCATCATGCTCGCCGCGGATGCCTACCAGGGCATCGAGGACAAGCCGCGCCCGGCACTCGTCGCACTGAGCCCCTACGGCAAGGAACTCCAGGCCCTGGCCCTGACCACCCCGCCGCAGCGCCGCCCCTCCCCCATGTGGGACGGCTGCATCGAGGCCGGCGACATTGCCCGCATCGTCAACGAGGACTACGTCCACGTCATCGGCGACCTGCGCGGCTCCGGCCACTCCGAGGGCGAGCACATCGGCAACTACAACGCCGGCGGCGTCTCCCTGGGCCAGGACGCCTACGACTTCATCGAGTGGGTCGCCGCCCAGCCCTGGTGCGACGGCAACGTCGGCATGGTCGGCATCTCCTACTTCGGCTCCATGCAGGTGCTGGCCGCGGCCGAGCGCCCGCCGTCCCTGAAGGCGATCTTCGTCTCCGGCGGCCACTACGACTTCTACGAGACCACCTATCACGGCGGGGTCATGTGGTTCATGCCGCGTGCCGCCCGCGAGGGCCGCGGCGGGGACTCCGGCTGGGCATTCACCGACGGCGTCAAGTCCCGCATGCTCGAAAAGTACTCCAAGGAAGAGATCAAGGAGCTCGTCGCCAAGCGACTCGAGGACCCGGACGTCGCGGCCTGGCCCAACCTGGTCCACGTGCTGAACTACCCCAAGAACCACGAGGCCTGGTTCGACATCGTGATGAACGAGCTCGACGGCGACTGGTACGAGGAACGCAACCCGATCACGCTGGCCCCGAACATCGACATCCCGGTCTACCTGCAGCTGGACCAGGGCCGCGGCTGGACGCTGGACGGCACGATCGAGCTCTTCGATGCACTGAAGGGCCCCAGGAAGCTGGACATCGGCCCCTACCCGCCCATGCAGTCGCGCCCCTTCATCGAGGAACACGACAAGATGTTCCGCTGGTACGACTACTGGATCAAGGGCATCGAGAACGGCGTGATGGACGAGCCCGCCGTGAGCGTCTTCGTGGAGGGATCGCGCGAGGTCGTCACCGCCGATTCCTGGCCGCCGAAGGAGATCGAGTACACGAACCTCTACCTGCGCCCGCGCCACAAGCTGTCCACCGAGCCGGAAACCATGGGCGTTCAATATGCCGCCCCGGACGGCTTCTACCAGGCCCCGCTGACCGTGACGGACAAGGTCGAGATCATCAGGTGGGAGACCCCGGTCTTCGAGGAAGCGACGCGAGATGATCGGCACCGGCGCCGCGCACATCTTCGCCGAGATCGACGCGGTGGACACCAACTTCATCATGCGCCTGTGGGACTACGCCCCGGGCGGCAAGCGCCAGCTGATCACCACCGGCTACCTCAAGGCCTCGCACCGCGAGCTCGACGAACGCACCACCGAGGGCAACCCGTTCCACCCGCACACCCGCTCGGTGCCGGTGGAACCGGGGAAGATCGAGGAGTACGTGCTGCGCCTCTACCCGTTCGCCAACACGTTCGTCCCGGGCCACAAGCTGGTGGCGGAACTCTCCAACGGCGAGCCGCTGAGCGATGAGCACAACTCGCTGCTGCCGCCGGATGCCTTCCACCTGCCCGTGGGCCGGCCCGTCACCCACAAGATCTACCGCGACGCCGCCCACCAGTCCCGGCTGGTGCTGCCGTTCACCACCAAATCGGCAAGCACCACGCCGGAAAACTAGGCACGAGCGCGCACCACACGACTGCGGCCGTGACACCTTCGCGAAACTTTCGCGAAGGTGTCACGGCCGCTTTGCGCTTAATACGTGGGTCCGCGTCGGCCCCGGGTGAGCGACCAGGACCGCTTGGAGGCCCGTACCGGAACCGTCGATTGCCGTCTTGGCCTCGATGCCGACGGCGGCCGGGCCGCCGGACAGGGTTGAACCAGCGCAGGTTGTGCGCGGTGAAGCCGGAGCCAATGAACATGGTGCCGCGGTCGCGCCGCGGGGCCAGCGTCTGCCCGAGCTCAAACAGGCCCTGCGGGTCAAGCGTGGGCGCAAGTGTGGACAAGGACATCTGCACGACCGGGACGTCCGCGTCGGGGAACATCTCCTTGAGCGGGACGTACTCGCCGTGGTCAAGGCCGCGGGTCTCGTCGCGCTCACATGGCGGCCGTGCGTGCCGGTCGGCCGCGCGACCTCGTCCAACAACAAGGGGCAGGGTGCCGTCGACGACGACACCCTGCCCCTGCGGTGATGGATCAGGCGGAGACCGACGCTCCGCGCGTTTCATCCAGCTCGTGCTCCGCGGTTCCCTTGAGGCCAAAGTAGCTCAGGGCCGCGGCCACCAGGGCGGCGATCGCCACCACCAGGTAGGCCTGCGTGAATCCGCCACCCAGGGCCACCAACGCGTACTCGCTCGCGGCCGACCCCGGGACACCGGCAGGCAGGCTGTTCAACGCGATCGGGCCACCCGCCTGGGCGATTCCCAGCGCGGGCCCAAGCTCTTCCGGCGACAGGTTGGAGGTTTGCAGCGACACCACCAGGCGGCTTCCGGCCGCACTGAAGGCCACGGCCCCGACCAGCACCGGGCCCAGGACGAAGCCGAGGTCGCGCAGCAGGTTGGTGGTGGCCGACGCCATGCCGGTCATGGCCCGCGGCACCGAATTCACGGCGATCGCCGTCATCGGGCTGAGCGTGAAGGCGAAGCCCAGGCCCACCAGCAGGCAGGGCAGGATGAATGCGGTGACGTCGCGGTCCAGCACGTCGAAGCCCGAGGCGATCAAGGCGCCGGCACCCATCGAGGCGAAGCCCAGGGTCATCAGCCAGCGGGAACCGATGCGTGCCTGCAACCGGGAAATCACCGGGATCAGCACGAAGGCGGGGCCCTGCAGCAGCAGGAAGAGCAGGCCCAGGTACATCGGGTTCTGGTGCTGCACCGGACCGAGCCACATGCTGGTGGTGAAGCAGGCGCCCAGGAACGCAAACATGCCGACGACGGCGACGATCGAGGAGACCGTGAACTGGCGGATGCGGAAGAGGCGCAGGTCCAGCAGCGGGTCGGCGACCTTCAACTCGATGGCCACGAACACGGCCAGCAACACCACTCCGATGACCAGGGAAGCGAGCACGTAGCCGGTCGACCATCCGGCCTCCGGGCCCTGGATCAGGCTGAACAGCACCAGGATCAGGCCCAAGGCAAACGTGACCTGGCCCCACATGTCCAGGGAGCGGGCGTGCGGCGAGACGGCCTCGCGGGCCAACAGCGCCGTGAGGACCAGCGCCACGAGGGACACCACGGCAACCACGACGTAGGCGCCACGCCACGAGCCGAGCCCGGCAAACACGCCGCCGAGCAGCGGGGAGAGCGCCGAGCCGGCGGAAAGGAATCCGGCCCAGATCGCGATGCCGCGCACGCGCTCGGACATGTTTCGGGACACCGCCGCGACCAGTGCCAGCGAGGCGGGGAAGATCGCCCCGGCGCCCAGCCCGTTGATGGCCGAGCCCACCCACATCAGCTGCACCGTCGGCGCGAGGGCACACACCACCGAGCCGACGGCAACGAACGCGGAGCCGCCGAGGACCAGCTTGCGGTGCCCGTACCTGTCCCCGAGCACCCCGAAGGTCAGCTCGAAGACGACCACCAGGACCATGAACGACGCGGTGATCCAGGTCAGCTGCGACCCCACGGTGTCGAACGTCTGCTGGAACTCGCCGTTCAGTGCGCCGGGCAGGGCGTTGGCGATCTGCGCGACCATCACGGTCAGCGAGGCGGCGGCCAACGTGCCGCGGATCCCGCGCTTGGATGCGGACTCCTGCGCCCGGGGCGGCGGATAGGACTGGCTGTCGGCCGGGAAACTGACTTCCGGTTCGTGACTCATGGGTGACTCCTTGGTTTGCGGTGTGGTGAAGCCTCGAATGATCCGCGTGAACCGACCCCGAAGGGCGGCCGCATGAAGCGGAACGGGGCTCGATACAAATCGGCTCGGCGGTCGGCGGGGCGGCAAGCTCGCATTTGTCCCGAGCAACCCCGCACCCAATGTGGCGCACCTCACGCGAGTTCGCTAACAGCATGCCATCTCGCAAGACAGCGTGTCAATCGACTTTAGTGATTGTCTTCACAGGAGGTTTTGGGTCCTGCCGAATTCACACGGCGAAACGGTCCGATGCGAGGCATGCTCCAGTCGCGATCCGGCGGAGCCTGGGAACAGGGCAACAAAAAACCGCCCGGCCAATGGCCGGGCGGCAAAAGACGCGGACGAAATCGATGGGGCTACGAGCCCGCTTCCGCCGTCACAGAGCAAGTGGTACCAGGACTCGGTCATGGTCTCCAAGGCTATGTCGCGGTCCACGATCCAGCCCCGGCGCATCCAGCGGCGCGAGACGAACTCCAGCTCTCCAAAGGCAATCGAGCATCGGATGCGTCGGCTTCCTGCGTCAAAGCGCTGGGCCTGCTCCAGTCCGGCCTGCATGTTTCCAATGGCATCGTCGAACCACGTGTCGATGGAATCCTGGATGTCCGGTTCCACGGCGGCCGCCTGGTGGGAGACGGTGATATGGTCCTTGATCTCTGGCCATTGATCGAATTTGCGCCCGAGCCAGGCCTTCAGGACGGCTCGGTCCCCCGAGGCCACGACCTCCGTCAGCGGCGGCTTGTCGGTGCTGACCAGCATCTCGTTGGTGCGTTCCACCAACGCGCGGACCAGCTCGGCCTTGGAGGAAAAGTGCAGGTAGAAGGTTGCACGGGTGGCGCCGACCCGCGTGGCGATGTCGTCGATGGTGGTGGCGGAGTATCCCTGCTCGGCAAATGCCGCCAACCCCTCCTCCAGCAACCGCTGGCGGGTCATCTTTTTCTGTGCATCCCTCAATGTGGCCATGCTCTTCAGCCTAGACGAATCCGCGCCGGGGTCTAAGTTCGGACGCGAGCCGGGACGGGAAGACACCAGTCGATGCGCAAATCAGTTGCCACACTCCCCCTTCCCGCAAGCATGCGTCACGGCTTAGGCTCCGCGCCCCGCGTCCGCATTGCCCTCAACGTAGCATCCCGGACGGGCCATCATCAGTCCACCAACGGCCATCGGGATGAAGGTTGCCACATAGACCCACAGCGGAGCGGTCCAGCCGCCGGTCGCGGAGAAGAGCCAGCCTCCCAGCAGCGGTCCGAGGGTGCCGACGAGGTAGCCGACGCCCGTCAGCGCCCGGATCCAAACCCGCCCAACCATTTGCCCACCAAGAAACGATTCCGTTATGCGGAACGCAGGAGGCCGTTGATGTTCGGTTACGCATAGTTCAGGGTGCGCATTAGAATCCTGAAACGGCGAAAGTATTGACTGAAACGCATCTAAAGATTGATTCCGCACAGACGGAATCTGCGCACAAAATATGGGCACACTTCGCAGCTATGACTAGGCTCACATTATCGGGCGGCGTTCCGCCAGGTTTCTCCTCAACACCCCCAGGAAGATCCCATGGAAACTCTCGCGGAAATACGCAGTTCGGCCATGAGCCGGTTCCAGGTGATGGCCGTCGTCATTGCCTTGACCTTGATCCTTATCGACGGTTTCGACGTGGCCGCCATGGCCTACGCCGCCCCGGTGCTCTCCCGAGAATGGGGCATCACGCCCGTCGCGCTGGGGTTCCTGCTCAGTGCAAGCTTGTTCGGCATGGCCGCCGGTTCCATCTTCCTCACCCCGCTCGCCGACAAGATCGGACGCCGACGACTCACCTTGATCTCGCTTGTCATCATCAGCATCGGCATGGTCGCCTCGGTCTTCGCCGCCGATGCCACCCAGCTGCTGGTCTTCCGGATCCTGACCGGTCTGGGCGTCGGAGGCATGATGGCCAACCTGAACGTCCTGGTTTCCGAGTACTCCTCGGACAAGCGCCGCGGCTCGATCATGGGCATCTACACTGCCGGCTACCCGATCGGCGCCACCATCGGCGGCCTCGTGGCAGGACCGTTGATCCCGAACTTCGGCTGGCATTCCCTCTTCGCCATCGGCGCGGCGCTGACCATCATCATGCTCGTCGTCTCCTGGGTGTGGCTCCCCGAATCCCTGGACTACCTGTTCACCCGCCGGCCCGCCGGCGCCCTCGAGCGCGTGAACAACATCCTGGCCAAGATCGGGCGCCCCGCGCTGGACGCGTTGCCGGTATCCGCCGCCGGCGGCAAGGAACAGTCGGCCATCCGTGAGATCTTCACCGGTGGGATCCGCTTCCGCACCATCATGTTGTGGGCCGGCTACGGCATGCTCGTTGCTGCCTACTACTTCGCCAACACCTGGACCCCGAAGATCATTGCGGCCGCCTCGGGCGTTGACGGAATCGGCGTAACCATCGGAACCATCGCCAACGCCGGCGGCATCCTCGGCTGCTTCGTCTTCAGCGCCCTGGCCGTGCGCTACCGCGGCCGCCCGCTGCTGGTCGTCGCCCTGCTCGGGTCGGCCGCCGCCTACATCATCTTCTCCATGCTCTTCACCCAGACCAACCTGGCCATGGTGCTCGCACTCTTCCTGGGCATGCTCACCACCGCCGGCATTGCCGGCTTCTACACGGTCTCCCCCGAGATCTACAGTGCCAGGGCCCGCGCCACGGGCGTCGGCTGGATGATCGGTCTTGGACGCCTGGTCTCCATCGTCGCCCCGATCCTGGTGGGCTACCTTCTCTCCGGCGGCTGGAAGGCTGAGAACATCTTCATGCTCTTCGCCGCCCCGCTGGCAGCATCCGCGCTGTGCATCTTTGCCTTGGGACGCTCACTCAAGCGCGAACTGCGCCCGGCGAACGCACCCGCTACAGCCTGATCCGTACATATTCCCCCACCCCACACACAACCCAGCGATCGGTGGCGGCCCCGTCGGCCACCGGCTAGGAAACTTACACACCATGAACAAGATCAATGTTGCGGACCTCGTCGCGATCGACATGCACGTCCACATAGAATCCGACGACCACGGCCACACCGACATGCCCGAGGATTTCCGCACCGCCGCCCAGGCTCACTTCGGCGCGGCCCACGACCCGCTGGGCATCGAAGCGGTCGCTGCCCACTACCGCGAACGCAACATGGCGGCCGTCGTGTTCACCGTCGACCACGAGGCCACCACCGGGCACCCGCCGATCTCCAACCGCTACATCGCGGAGCAGGCGGCCAAGCACGCCGACGTGCTGATCCCCTTCGCCAGCATCGACCCGGCGCGCGGCAAGGCGGCCATCACCGAGGCCCGCATCCTGGTGGAGGACTACGGGATCAAGGGATTCAAGTTCCACCCGAACCTGCAGTCCTTCTTCCCCAACGACCACGCCGCCTACCCGCTCTATGAGGAAATCCAGTCCCTGGGGGTTCCGGCGCTCTTCCACACCGGCCAAAGCGGCATCGGCGCCGGGATGCCCGGCTCCGGCGGGATCCGGCTGAAGTACTCCAATCCGCTGGCCCTTGACGACGTGGCGGTGGACTTCCCCGAGCTCCGCATCATCATGGCCCACCCCTCCTTCCCCTGGCAGGACGAAGCCCTGGCGGTGGCGGTGCGCCACAACCACGTGTACATCGACCTCTCCGGCTGGTCGCCCAAGTACTTCCCGGCCAACCTGGTCCAGTACGCCAACACCATGCTCCAGGACAAGGTCCTCTTCGGTTCCGATTTCCCGCTGCTGCCGCCGGACCGCTGGATGGCCGACTTCGACAAGTTGGAGCTGCGCGATGGACCGCGCCGGAAGATCATCAAGGACAACGCCGTGCGGCTGCTGGGACTCGATTCCGGCGCCAACGCCTCCTGAACACCGCGGGCCCGCCGTCGGGCACCCCAAACGACACGAACCCATTGAAGGAAAGAACCATGAAGAACACCGAACCCGGCGCCCTGCTGCGGCCCGCCCCCGCCCGCGAAACCTGGTCCCAGAGCCAAATGGGCCGCTTCCTGGAGAAGATCGAGGCCAAGACCGGCAAGCACTTCTCGGACTACGAGGACGCCTGGGCCTGGTCGGTCGAAAACCTTGAGGACTTCTGGGGCGAGGTCTGGGACCACTTCGAGATCATCACCCATGCCCCGTACACCTCCGTGCTCAAGGAGCGCACCATGCCCGGGGCCGCGTGGTTCGACGGCGCCCGGATCAACTTCACCGAGCACGTGCTGCGTTCCCTGGCCCGCCGCCCGGAAGACACCATGGTCAAGTCCCGCAGCCAGACCAACGGTTCCATCGACTGGACCGGCGCACGCCTGACCGAGGAAATCGAGCGCATCCAGCAGGGCTTGGTCCGACACGGCATCAAGTCCGGGGACCGGGTCGCGGCATACCTGCCCAACATCCCGCAGACCCTCGCGGCCTACTTCGCCGTCATCGGCCTGGGCGCCATCTGGTGCTGCGTCCCCCCGGAAATGGGCGTCAAGGGCGTGCTGGGCCGCATCGGCCAGCTGGAACCAAGCCTGTTGATCTCCATCGACGGCTACCGCTGGGGTGAAAAGCGGATCTCCAAGCTCGCTGACTTGGCCGCGATCCGTGCGGAACTGCCGGGCATCCCGACCGTGCTGCTGCCCTACCTCGATGCGGACCTGGACGCCGAAACCGCGGCACCCGGCGCCCAGTCCTGGGCGGATTTCACCGCGGAACACGCCGAGGCCGTCATTGTCCCGGTGCCCTTCGACCACCCGATGACCGTTCTCTTCTCCTCCGGCACCACCGGCACGCCCAAGGCCATCGTGCACTCCCACGGCGGACTGCTGCTGGAGCACTACAAGGCCATGGGCCTGCACTTCGACATGTCGGAGGCAGACACCGCCTACTGGTTCTCCACCACCGGGTGGATGGTCTGGACCATGGGCGCCTCCTCCCTGTTGGTCGGCGCCTCCGTGGTCCTCCAGGACGGGGACCCCAACTGGCCGACCCTTGACGGGGAATGGTCCCAGTGGGCGGTCATGGCCGAAACCGGGTCCACCTACATGGGCACCGGCTCGGCATACCTGGCCGCCTGCGCCCATGGAGGGGTGGAACCTGGCAAGAAGTGGGACCTGGGCCGCCTGCGCGAGATCCAGTGCTCCGGCTCCCCGCTGGCCGCCGACGTCGCGGGTGGGCGTATGACGCGATCAATCCCGACCTGGTGATGGCACCGACCTCCGGCGGCACCGACATCTGCGCCGCGTTCCTGGGCGCCAGCCCGCTGAGCGCCGTCCATGCCGGGGAAATGGCCTGCCGCCCCCTGGGTGTCGCCGTGGATTCCTGGGACCACGAGCGCAACTCCTTGCGCGGGGAACCGGGCGAGCTGGTGGCCACCCTGCCGATGCCCTCGATGCCGGTGTTCTTCTGGAACGACCCGGACAACGAGCGCTACAACTCCAGCTACTTCGATGTCTTTGAGGGCGTCTGGCGGCACGGCGACTGGCTGGTGCGCACCGAACGGGACACCTGGGTCATCACCGGGCGTTCCGACGCCACGCTGAACCGCGGCGGCGTGCGCCTGGGCACCGCCGAGTTCTACGCGCTGCTCGATGGCCACCCCGGGGTCAACGACGCGATGGTGATGCACTTCGAGCAGGGCGGTGCGATGGGCCAGCTGGTGTTGCTGGTCGAGGCCGCCGATGATGCCGACCGTGTGGCCTTGGAGCGCTCGATCCGCACCGCGCTGCGCACACAGCTCTCCCCGCGCCACGTCCCGGACCACGTGTTGTTCGTGCCCAGCATCCCGCGCACGCGCACCGGCAAGCGCATGGAGATCCCGCTCAAGCGCCTGGTGCAGGGCGGTTCCGGCGGTGTTCTGGACACCGGCGTGCTGGTCAACCCGCAGGACCTGGACGAGACGGTGAAGTCGCGTGAGCAGCATCCTCACCGGCTCATAGCAGCCGTCCCCCAGGCCCCCGTTCCCGCCGGCAATCCCGGCGGAAACGGGGGCCTTTTCCGTGTCGGAATTGCGCAATAAGGAATCTTGAACAAGTTTATTGCGAGTGACGAAATGCAGACATAGGCTCGACGAAACGTGACGGCGCCACAGAATGTCACCATTTCCATCACCAAGGAGCACCACAGCATGAACATCGATCTGGAAGAACTCGCGGCGATCATTGAGCAGCTGGACAAGACCGAGTTCACCGATTTTCGCTACGAACAGGGCGACCTTCGCCTGCACGTACGCCGCGGCGGCTACTTCAACGAGCAGCCCGCAGCGCAGGCCGACGACGCCGTTTGGGCCGCACCGGCCCTGACCGCGGCACCTTCCGCCGCTGCAGCTCCCGCCCCGGCACCCGCTCCGGCCGCGGCCGCCGCCCCGGCAACCGCCCTGGCTGCGGGCCTGGACCCCAACAACCTTCCGACCGGACACGTGGCCATCACCTCCCCGATGCTTGGCACCTACTACGGCGCGCCCAAGCCCGGGGAACCACGTTTCGCGGCCGTCGGCGACGCCGTGGACGCCGACTCGGTGCTGTGCATCGTGGAAGTCATGAAGCTGATGAACTCGGTCACCGCCGGCTCCACCGGTGAGATCGCCGCCGTGTTCGTCGCTGACGGGGACCTGGTCGAATTCGGCCAGACCCTCTTCGCCCTCAAGGTTGCGGCATGACCGAGCGCGTCTTTGTGGCCAACCGCGGCGAGATCGCCGTGCGGATCATCGAGGCCTGCGACCGGCTCGGCTTCGAAACCGTGCTGGGTGTCTCCTCGGCCGACCGCGAGACCCTCGGCGCACGCCGGGCCACCCGCACCGTGGTCATCGGCGGCCCCCGCCCCTCCGACAGCTACCTCAACGCCGATGCAGTGCTCCAGGCGGCCATCTCCACCGGATGCACGGCCCTACACCCCGGCTACGGCTTCCTTTCGGAAAACCCCGACTTCGCCACAAAGTGCGCGGAAAACGGCATCGTCTTCATCGGCCCCTCCCCGGAGGCGCTGACGGCATTGGGCGACAAGCTCACCGCCCGGGCACTGGCCGAATCGGTCGGCGTCCCGGTCTCCGCCGGCGGAACCGCCACCTCCGCCGCGCAGGTGCACGCGCTGGCCGAATCCATCGGCTACCCGGTGCTGGTCAAGGCCGCCCACGGCGGCGGCGGCCGCGGCATGAAGCTTGTTGAATCCGCCACGGACCTCGACGAGGCCTGGTCGATGGCCTCCTCCGAAGCCGAATCCACCTTCGGCAACGGCACCGTCTTCCTGGAACGCTTTGTCACCGACGCCAAGCACGTCGAGGTGCAGATCCTCGGAGACAGGCACGGCAACCGCATCCACCTCGGCGAGCGCGAATGCTCCGTGCAGTTCCGCTACCAGAAGGTCGTGGAGGAAGCCCCCTGTGCGGCGCTGCCGGAGGCAACACGCACCCTGCTGCACGCCAGTGCACTGAAAATCGCCGAGGCCCTGGACTACGTCGGGCTGGGCACCGTCGAGTTCCTCTACGACACCGGGCGCGACGAACTGGCCTTCCTGGAGGTCAACCCCCGGGTCCAGGTCGAGCACCCGGTGACCGAGGCCGTCACGGGCGTGGACCTGGTGAGAGAGCAGCTGCTCGCCGCCCTGGGGCACCCGCTGGAACTCACCCAGGATGACGTCAACCTCACCGGACACGCCATCGAATGCCGAATCACCGCCCAGGACCCCGACCGGCAGCTTGCCCCCTCCCCTGGACGGGTCACCCGCTGGCGGCCGTCGGTGGCCGGCGGCACCCGGCTCGACACCCACGTCTACGAGGGATATCTGTTCCCGCCCTACTACGACGCCCTGATGGGCAAGCAAATCGTCTGGGCGGCCGACCGGGACTCGGCGATCAAGCGGATGGAGGGCGTGCTGGAGAACTTCGTCATCGAGGGGCTCACCACTTCGCTGCCGCTGCTGCGCAGGATCATGGCCCACCCCGACTACCGCTCCAATGCCGTCACCACGCATTGGCTCAACCACGAACTCGCCCAGGAGGTGCGCTAAATGGCAGACATCAACCTCGTCGACGTCTCGCTGCGCGACGGCAACCAAAGCATCTGGGGCGCCACCGGCGTCACCACCCGCATGGCCAAGGGCGTGGCCCCGGCCCTGGACAAGGTCGGCTACAAGGCGCTCGAACTGCTCTCCAGCACCCTCATGGCCACGGCCGTGCGCTACCACGCCGAGGACCCCTGGGAGCGGCTGCGCGCGGTGCGGGACCTCACGCCCAACACCACCCTGGGCTTCTTGACCACCGGCAAGCGCTTCATCACGTTCCACCGCACGCCCGATGCCGTGTTCGAGCTGGCCTTCAGCCTGCTGGCGCGCAACGGCGTCAAGCGGCTCTGGGTGATCGACCCGATGCATGACATGGACGGCGCCAAGCGCACCGCGCAGATGGCCAAACGCGTGGGCTTCGAGGAAGTCATCGGCGGCATCTGCTACACCACCAGCCCGGTGCACACCGACGGCTACTTTGCCGCCAAGGCCGCCGAGCTTGAGGCGTGCGACGCCATCGATTCGCTCTACCTCAAGGACCCGGCCGGGTTGCTGACCCCCGACCGGGTCAGGTCCCTGGTGCCGCAGCTGCAGGGGGCCCTGAAGCAGAAGAAGTTCGCCGAGATCCACTCGCACTCCACCACCGGACTCTCGCCGCTGACCGTGCTCGATGCCGCGGACCTGGGTATCCACACCATCCACTGCGCGCTGCCGCCGCTGGCCAACGGCAGCTCCCACCCCGAGGCCCAGCGCCTGGTCGCAAACCTGCGGGCCCGCGGCCACAACGTCGACGTCGACCTTGAGGCCATGGCCGAGGCCTCGAAGTACCTGGTGCGCCAGGGAAGGATCAAGAACCTGCCGGCCGGCTCCCCGAACGAGTACGACGAGGCCTACTACAGGCACACCATCCCGGGAGGCGTGCAGTCCACCACCCGGCGCCAGCTGGCCGAGATCCGCCAGGAACACCTCTTCGACGCTGTCATCGAGGAATCGGTGCGGGTGCGCGAGGACCTGGGCTGGCCGATCGTGATGACGCCCTTCGCCCAGTACATCGTCACCCAGGCGACGCTGAACGTGATGACCGGCGAGCGCTACAAGCAGCTCTCCGACGAGGTCATCGACCTGTTGCGCGGGGACTTCGGGCCGCTGCCGGGCACCGTGAACCCGGAGCTGATGGACAAGGCGATGTCCACGGCCCGCGGCAAGAAGCCGGTCAACGACGGCGGGGACGTGACCGTCAAGGAGCTGCGCCGCCGCTTCGGTGCCACCATCAGCGACGAGGAGCTGCTGCTGCGCGCGGTGATGCCCGCCGAGCAGGTCGACGGCATGTATGCCGCCAAGACCTCCTCGCCGGTCGCGACGCTGACCCGGCTCCTGGAGGCCTCGGGTTCGGGAAGCGGTGCACGTTCGGTGTCCGTCTCGGACGGCACCACCACATTTTCCATCAATCGCTCGGGCACCGAGCCCAACGCGGCGGCCACCGGCCGCCAGAAGGAGGGCGCACGATGAGCGAAGAATCAACAAATCACGCGGCTGGATGCTGGATGTCGACGGCTGCCTGGTGCGCACCTCGCGGGCGGGCGGGGCAGGCGGCACGCCCATGCCGCTGGCGGCCGAGTTCCTCACGGCCCTGTATGCGGCCGGGCACGCGGTCACGGTGTGCACCAATGCCTCGGAGAAGACCCCGCAGGAATATGCCGCCCACCTGCGCGAGATCGGCCTGCCGGTGCGCGACGAGGACTTCATGACCGCCGGCTCGGCTGCGGCCGAGTACATTGCCCACCACCACCCCGGGGCCCGGGTCCTGGTGCTGGGTGCCGAGGGCATCGCCGCACCGCTGCGTGAACTCGGCGTCACCCTTGCCGAACCGCATGGTCCGGCCGACGTGGTGGTGGTCGGGGCCGACATCGGATACAGCACCGAAAGGCTGAACGCGGCCGCGCTGGCCGTGGACGCCGGCGCCCCGCTCTACACCACCGTCAGCTCCCCGTGGTTCCACGGCGGGGCGGGCAAGTCGATCTGCGTCTCCGCCGCCATGGCCCACGCCATCACCTGGGTCACCGGAGTCGAGCCGAAGGTCCTGGGCAAGCCCTCCCCCGAGCTGGGTGAAACCCTCATCCGCCGGCTTGGGCACCCGCCCGAAGCCATCACCATCGTCGGGGACGCCCCGGCGGAGATCCAACTCGCCCGGCACATGGGCGCCAACTCGGCCCTGGTGCTTTCCGGGGCCATCACCGAAGCCGGACTTGAGTCCATGGCCGAGGCCGAAAGGCCGGATGCGGCCCTGGCCGACATCGCAGAACTTCACGAAATGCTCTTCCCCGCCCATTCAATGACGCAAGGAAAATGACCATGACCAACGAAGCAAGCCGTTTCCCGTTCTTCCACGAGGCCGAGGTTCCCGCCGGCGGCGAGGGGTGGGAGTCGATGTACCCCTACTACCTGGTGCCCGGCGCCGAAACCCGCGAGCACGAGGACAAGCAGTTCTGGTTCGCCGACACCATGCACTGGTCCCGCGGCTGCCACCCGTTCGACAGCATCGGCGCCGAGGCCGTGTACCTGGGCGTGGGCACCTTCAGCACCCGCATCTTCGCCCTTCCGGTTTCGCTGGGCCTGGATGTGCGCGTGGTCAACGGCTACGTCTACATCTCCCCGCTGGCGGTCACCGACCCGGCGCGCATCGCCGAGCGTGCCGAGGTCTTCCAGAAGCGCGCGGGGTACTACTACCAAAACTGGGACGAGCTCTACGGCAAGTGGAAGACCAAGATGGAGGGTGCCATCGAGTCGCTGCGCACCATCTCCTTCCCGGCCCTGACCGAATACGATCCCGACGAGGTGGTCTTGGAGGCCCGCGGCCGCTCCGATGCCATGGGCGTGATCGAGAACTACCACCGCATGGTCGATGAGTTCTTCGCGATCTGGCAGTACCACTTCGAATTCCTGAACCTGGGCTACGGCGGCTACATCACCTTCTTCCAGTTCTGCAAGCAGGCCTTCCCGTTGATCAGCGAGCAGTCCATCTCCCGGATGGTCGCCGGCGTGGACGTGCTGGCCTTCCGCCCGGACGACGAACTGCGCAAGCTGGCCGCGCGCGCCAACGAACTGGGCCTGGTCACCGAGGTGACCGCCGGGCACTCGGCCGACGAGCTGCGCGACATCCTGGAACAGGGCGAAAACGGCCGCACCTGGCTGGCCGAATTCGATGCGGTGCGCACCCCGTGGTTCGACTACTTCACCGAATACGGCTTCACCCACGACCAGGAAACCTGGAACTCGGACCTCTCGGTGCCGCTGCAGGGCATCGCCCGCTACGCGGCGAAGATCGCCAAGGGCGAGGACATCGCCCGCCCGATCGCCCGCCTGCGCGAGGAACGCGACGAGATCGTCACCGAGTACCGTGCGCTGCTCACGGGCCCGGAGGCCGCCCAGTTCGACGAATTGCTCGGCCTGGCCCGCAAGGTGTTCCCCTACATCGAGGAACACAACATCTACGTCGAGCACTGGGCACACAACGTCTTCTGGGAAAAGAGCCGCGAGCTCTCCCGCTTCCTGGTGGCGGCAGGCTTCCTCGCCGAGGCCGATGACATGTTCTACCTGAACCGCTTTGAGCTGGACACCGTGCTGGCCGACGTGGTGCAGTCTTGGGCCATCGGCGTCGACGCCCGCGGCAAGGCCCGCTGGGGCGCGGAGATCGAGCGCCGCAAGCCCATCGTGGCGGCGCTGCAGGCAGCCTCGGCCCCGCCGGCCTACGGCATCCCGCCGGAGCAGGTCACCGATCCGTTTGCGGTGATGAACTACGGCGTCACCACCGAACGGGTGGCCGACTGGCTCGGTTCGGCCGACGGCGATGAGAACGTGCTCTCGGGCATCCCCGGTTCGCTGGGCGTCGTGGAAGGCCCGGTGCGCGTGCTGCGAAGCGAAAAGGACCTGGCGCAGCTGCAGCCCGGGGAAATCCTGGTCGCCCCGATCACGGCGCCGTCCTGGGCCGCTGCCTTCGCGGTGGCCACCGGCGTGATCACCGACATCGGCGGCATGATGTGCCACGCGGCAATCGTGTGCCGCGAGTACGGCATCCCCGCGGTGGTGGGCACCGGCTTTGCCACGGCCCGGCTGAAGACCGGCCAGCGCGTGCGCATCGACGGCAAGACCGGCAAGGTGCTGGTGCTGGAGCCGAACCGGCCGGCGAAGCCCTGGAGAACGACGCCGACGACGAAGCCATTCCGGCCACCCGCTAAGCAACCAAGGACACGACATGCTTACCCTCGAATTCAATGACCCGAAGTGCTCCGACGACCAAACTGGTCGGCGGCAAGGCGGCGAGCCTCGCCCAGATGACCGCGCAGGGGCTTCCCGTGGCTCCCGGCTTCGCGGTGACCGCCGATTCCTACCACCGATACCTGGCCGAGGCCGGGCTGCAGCACACATCGACCAGGTGCTCGGCGATCTGGGAACCAACCCCGGCCAGGCGCAGTTCGACGAGGCGGAACGCCTCATCGGGGCCCGGCTGATGGAGGTTCCGCTGCCCGGGGACGTCGCCACGGCGATCCGCGACGCCTACACCAAGCTCTCGGACGATTGCCAGGTGGCGGACGTGGCGGTGGCCGTGCGCTCCTCGGCCACCGCCGAGGACTCGGTCGACGCCAGCTTCGCCGGCGAGTTCGAGACCTGGGTGGACATCGTGGGCATCGACGACGTCATCGCCCACGTCCACAAGTGCTATGTCAGCGTGTTCACCGGCCGGGTGCTCTCCTACCTGGCCGAGAAGAAGATGCACCCGCAGCAGCTGGAAATGGCGGTGGTCATCCAGAAGACCGTGCGTGCCCGGGCCGCCGGGGTGATGTTCACCCTCAGCCCCACCAGCGGGGACCGCTCGCGCATCGTCTTGGAGGCCAGCTGGGGCCTGGGCCTGTCGGTCGTCGGCGGCGAGGTGACCCCGGACCGCTTCATGCTCGAGAAGATCACCCTGGAGGTGGTGCTGCGCGAAACCGGGCACAAGCACATCGAGTACCGGCGCGGCGATGCCCCGCAGCCGGTGCCGGCCGACCGCCGGGACGTGCTGTGCCTCAGCGACGAGGAGGTCGTGGAGCTGGCCAAGTTCGGCAAGCGGCTCGAGCAGATCCACGGCAGCGCCCAGGACATCGAGTTCGCGGTGGACGAGGAACTCCCCGAGGGCAAGAACCTGGTCCTGCTGCAGTGCCGCCCGGAAACCGTGTGGTCGAACATCGAGCGCAAGCCGGCGTTCGACACCGGCGCCGGAATGATGAGCTGGATCACCGCCAGCATCTCCGGCGGTCCCGCCGCGGTGCCGACGGACACGCACTCGCACTAGCGCACGGAAAACGGCAAGGGAGGCGGACCCGAAGCATTTCGGGTCCGCCTCCCTTGCCGTGCATGGGCCGGGGTTTCAGGAAGTGGCGTTGAGCAGCTCCCCGGTGATGTCCTCGGCAGCCCGGCGCAAGGCCGCGAGATGGGTGGGCATGTCCGCGCGCTCGAATCGGATACTGGGTGTTGCTGTGGTGATCGCGGCCACGGGCCGGCCGTCCGCATCGTTGATGCTCACGCCCAGGCCCACGACGCCTTGTTCGGTCTCCTCGAAGTTGGTGCCGAAGCCCTCCCGGCGGATCTTGGTCATGCTCCGCTTCAAGCGTGGCCATGCTGGTGATCCGGCCGGTGGGCCACTTCGGCAGGCCCGTCCGGTACAGGTCCTCCAGCTCGGTGTTTGTCAGCCGCGCCAGCATCGCCTTGCCGCCGGCCGAGACGAATGCCGGCATCTTGTCCCCGACCCGCATTCCAACGCGCAACGTCCGATTCGACTCGATTCCGTCGATGAACTGGATGTTGCCGCCGCGCAGGACCATCAACTGGACTGTTTCGCCCACGGTTTGCTGCAATTCCACCAGCGCCTCGTGTGCGTGCTTCCTGATGAGCTGCGTGGAAAAGGCCTCCGCGCTCCGGTCCGAAAGCGCCGGCCCCAGCCGGTACTGGCGGTCGTGGTCCTGGGCTGCAAAGCCCCGGAAGGCCAGCGCGGAAAGCAACCGGTGTGCGGTCGAGGGCGCCACGTCGAGCTGCTCGGCGGCGGCTTTCACCGACAGCGACCCATGGTCCCGCATCTGCATCAGCAGCAGCAGCGCGCGGTCAACCGACTCCACGGGCGAAGACTTTGTATCCATGCTGAAATCCTGCCATATCGCGATTGCACCGGCTGACTCGCCACGGGACCGTGACCACCGCGGATCGGCCGGGAGCCCGGCACGGGCTACCCGATGTTCCGCTGTTAACCACCGGACGACGGGCCGGCTGCCGGCGCATTGAAATCCACCAGCAGCCGACCCGCTTCCCCTCCGTCCTACACCGCCAGCATCTTCCCGTGCGCCGCGTGGGGCACCTGCATGATTCCCTCGAAGAAGGCCGCCAGTTCCCCGGTGGCATCCAGCGGCAGTACATGCGCCACGTACTGGTCGGGGCGGACCACGACCAACGCGCCCTGCCCGCGGTCGATGCCGCGCAGGTCGAAGATGTCTTCGCCGGATCCCGGATCCACGGTGAACATCTTCTCGTAGTCGATGAGCCCGAACTTCCCCTTGCGCGGCAGCAGCACCGGGGGCATCCCCTCGACCGAGAGCTCCCGGTGGCCCTGCTGGAAGACGGCGCGCACGTCGAACACCGCATCCGGGTCGGCGCCCTCGGGGGTGAAGCGCCGCAGCGGGGAGTCCTCCGACTCGGCGAGGAACTCGCAGAACCGGCGCAGCCTCGAATCCCCGTCGCGCGGGTCGGCGGCATCGGCAAAGGCGTAGAGCCGCCAGCGCCCGTCGGCCTGGGCCACGTGGCCGAGCCCCAGCGGCTTGGCGTCGGCCAGCCTGATGACGGGGGCGGAATGGAATCGCTCGCCGACCGGGAACCCCGCGGCCAGGTGCTCGTGGGTGTCGGGCCCGGTGATCATCGATGGCGCGTAGTCCGTGGCGAAGCCGGCGGTGAAGCGGCCGGCCTCGACGAATTGGCGTTCGACCTCGGCGGGGTCCTGGCCCGTGTCCTGGGGGTTGTTCGGGTCCTTCGGCTTGGATCCCATGGCCTTGGACCAGCGGGTGTCGAAGTCGATGAGTTCCTGGGCCACCACCTGGCGTTCGGCGCCGTAGGTGTCCAGCAGCGCTGCCGGGCTGCGGCCCTCAAGCACCGCGGCGAGTTTCCAGCCCAGGTTGAACCCGTCCTGCATGGAGACGTTCATGCCCTGCCCGGCCTTGGCGCTGTGCGTGTGGCAGGCATCCCCGGCGATGAAGACCCGCGGGCTGCGGGTGCCGCGCGCCGCGGGTTCCACGTCGTCGAAGCGTTCGGCGATGCGCTGTCCCACCTCGTACACCGACCACCAGGCCACGTCCTTGACCTCGAGCACATAGGGGTGCAGGACCTTCTGCGCCGCGGCGATGATGGCGTCGAGGCCCAGCTTCGCCTTCGCACCGCGGTCGGCCGGGTCCAGCTGGCCCATGTCCACATAGAAGCGGACCATGTAGCCGCCCTCGCGCGGGATCAACAGGATGTTGCCGCCGGCCGCGGAAATGGCGGCCTTCAGCCGGATGTCGGGGAAGTCGGTGACGGCCAGGACGTCCATGACGCCCCAGGCGTGGTTGCGGGCATCGCCGAGCATCTTCACGCCCATGGACCGGCGCACCGCGCTGCGCGCACCGTCCGCACCCACCACGTACTTGGCCCGGATCTCCAGCTCGCCGCCCTCGGCGCCGGTGCGCCGCAGCGTCGCCCGGACCGGGTACTCCCCCGTTGGTTCGATGTCGACGCCAACGGCTTCAAGCCCGTAGTCGGGTTCGAGGCGGCTGGGCGAGGTGCGCATGTGCTCAAGCAGGAAGTCCTGCATGCGCGCCTGGTTGACGATCACGTGCGGGTATTCGGACAGCCCGTCGGCGACGTCCTGGACCCGGCCGCTGCGGGCGATGCCGTTGCGGTCCTTCGCATCCGGGCGCCAGAACACGGTTTCGTTGACCCAGTAGGCCTCGCGCAGCAGGCGGTCGGCGAGGCCGAACGCGTTGAACATCTCCACGGTGCGGCAGGCAACCCCGTCCGCGCGGCCCACCTCCAGGGCTGCCTCGCGGCTTTCGACGATCCTGGTCGTGATGCCGGGGAACTCGGCCAGCTGCGCGGCCAGGACGAGTCCGGCCGGGCCGGTGCCGACGATCAGCACGTCGACCGCCTCGGGGAGTTCCGGATCGTGCGCTTCGGTGCGCCCGGGGGCGGCGGGGCGCAGGGCGGGATCGCCGGGTGCGTAGCCATCGAGGTAAAACTGCATGGTGCTCCTTGGAGTGCGTTGAGAGGGAAGACTGGCCTTTCAACACACCCTAGGGACGCTCGCCGCCCCAACCCCAGAAGATTCTGCACAGCAGAACAAATTGCCCCTATTCCGGAGCATCCGCGTTGAGATCGCGGCGGATCGCCTCGCAGGCGGCAACCAGGTCGGCGATGACCCGTGGCTGCTGGAGCTCCGCCGCCCGGGTGATGGGTGCGCTCAGCGAGAGGGCCAGTGACCTCCCGCAGGCGAGCGGACCGAGCGCCGCGCCGATGGCGGCCAGGTCGGGTTCGGTGCGTGCCAGGTTCAGCGCATATCCCCTGGCGCGGACCTGCGCCAATTCCTCCTGCAGGGCTTTCAGTTCCTCCGCCGAAAGCCGGTTTCCGGTCTTGCGGGACGCCGACCCCGAATACAGTTGCGCGACGGTGGCCTCCGGCAACGCTGCCAGCGCAGCCTTGCCCCCGGAAGAAGTGTGGGCGGGCAACACGCTGCCGGCACGGTTGCCGATGCGCAGCAATTGCGGGCCCTCGGAACTGTGCAGGAAGCGCGCGGTGCCGCCCACGCGCTCCACCAGGTTCACCGTTTCGCGCGTGGCGACGGCAAGTGCCTCAAGATGCGGCCGGGCGATGGCAATGAGCTTGCGGGTGACGTCCTGCGTGGCATCGGCGGCCATGTTGGGGCCGGAGCAATAGCGGCGCTGCTCGTCCTGCAGCGCAAAGCCGCGGTAGACCAAGGTGGCCATGAGTCGGTGCGCGGTGGAGGGTGCCACGTCCAGCTCCTGGGCGGCCTCGGCAATGCGGACCCATTCCCTTTCCTGAAGCAGGATGAGAAGTTGCAACGCCTTGTCCACCGACTCGATCGCGTACTGCGGTTTCTTCACGATTGCCGTTTTATTCTGCACAACAGAATTCTATGCTGGAAGGATCTGCGCGTCTCTGCACCACGGATGATCCGCGCGGGACTTCACCACGCGTCGGACTAACGCGCTACCCGCGACGATTCGATCCCGTCGGCACCGAGGCGCAGGGGCGTCTGGAAGACCTCTTACAGGCAGGCTCGACGGCCAGAACTCTCCAGCCGTCCTTCCACCGTGCCACGGATCGGCTTTAAGACGTCGTCCGTCGTGGCGTACAGCGCTTTTGCAAGGGTGTCCAGATCCGTTGTCCATCGGAACCGTCCAAATTCGAATATGGCTATTGCACTTCGATTCTGGACACCCCTGCCCGCGCGGTTACCCCTTGGAATTAATTTAGGCACAAATTCGACACTCCCGGGCCGTGCGTAAGCCGGTGCCGGGCCGTTGAATCGCCGGGCGTTGTTATTGCCCGGCCACGGCACCCTTGCCGGTGGCCTCGTTTACGGCATCCTGGTCCGACTGGAGGTCGGCCTGGAACTGCGCGTAGCGGGCCAAGTGCGCAGGGCGGCGGCGCAGGACGAACCACGCAATGCCGAGCACGATGAACCAAACCGGCGTGACCAAGAGCGCCGTCAGCGTGTCCGGTTGGGTGGTCAGCGTCCAGAGCACGAAAGCGAAGAACGCGAAGACAACCCACACCATCGGGATGCCGCCTGGCATCTTGAATTTGGACGCGTCATGCAGCTTCGGGCGACGACGACGGAAGGCAATGTAGCTGGCCAGGATGATCGACCAGACGAAGACGAAGCAGACCGCCGCCACGGTGGTGACCATGTCGAAAGCCTTGCCAATGTCCTGTCCCGCATACATCAGAATGACGCCGGAGAGCAGCAGAACGCAGGAGAGGAACAGGGCGTTCTGCGGGACCTTGCGGCGGGAAAGTCCGCTGAACACCGACGGGGCGTCGCCCTCCTGGGCCAGGCCGTAGATCATGCGGGAGGTGGAGTAGATGCCGGAGTTTGCCGAGGACATGGCCGAGGTGAGAACCACCAGGTTCACGATGGTTGCCGCGGCGCCGAGACCGGCGAGCGAGAACATGGCGATGAACGGGCTGTGGCCGGCCTGGAACTGGGTCCAGGGGGTGACGGACATCAGGATGATGAGGGCGCCGACGTAAAAGAGCAGCACTCGGATGGGGATGGAGTTGATCGCCTTGGGCAGGTTCTTCTCCGGGTCCTTGGCTTCTGCTGCCGTGGTTCCCACCAGTTCAATACCCACAAAGGCGAAGACTGCAATCTGGAAGCCGGCCACAAAACCCATGAATTCATTGGGGAAGAAGCCACCGTGGCTCCACAGGTTCGTGAAGGTGGCCGGGCCGGCGTCGGACTCGAAACCGCTGAAGATCATGAACAGACCCACAATGATCAGCGCCGCAATGGCGATGATCTTGATCAGCGCGAACCAGAACTCGGTCTCACCGAACGCCCTCACGGTGGCGAGGTTCAGGAGCAGGAGGATGCCCACGGTGACCAGGCCCGGAATCCACAGGGGCAGCGCCGGCCAGAGTTCCTGCGAGTAGCCGGCGATGGCGATGACGTCCGCGATGCCGGTGATCACCCAGCAGAACCAGTACGTCCAGCCGGTGAAGAACCCGGCCCAGGGGCCCAGGAGGTCCGCGGCAAAGTCGCTGAAGGACTTGTAGTGCAGGTTGGACAACAGCAGTTCACCCATGGCCCGCATGACGAAGAACAGCATAAAGCCGATGATCATGTAGACGAAGATGACGGACGGGCCGGCCGCCGAGATGGTTTTGCCGGATCCCATGAAAAGGCCCGTGCCGATGGCGCCGCCAATGGCGATCAGTTGGATATGCCGGTTGCTGAGTTGCCGCTCAAGTTGTGGTGTTTCAGGAGACTTTGCGGGCGGGTGATGAATCGTCAAGGGGAACTCCATCGTTCAAGTGGCACCAGTGTGCCACGATGATTCGGGTTCCTCCCCGCTCTGTCGCCTTGGACCTGAGAGATTCCGCGTCCCCACTCTCGTAGGATGCCGCTTGCACCGTCGGTGAGCCAGGTTGCCCGGACTACTTTCCAGAGTTGCCTCGCCGCGGCGGTACATGGGCCTGAGAGTTTCCTGGGGAGGATTTGCTCCTACGGCGCCTACCGAATGTACCGACAGGACTCTCCCGCCGCAGATCATAAGCATTATTCAAATAGGGTGATGCATGCCACGCAAGCGTGGAGGAAATGCCCAACCGACGACCCTGTAGGAGAGGCGCGATTGCCAACCTGCAGGCGGTCGGACATTGTCGGCAACCGCCTCGGAGGGTCGAATGTCGTTCCAGCGCCGGCATCCCATAGTGTCGCGCCAGCTGAAACCTGACGGTCAATTTTCAGCGCGGATTTATTCCGCCCCATGGCTTGCCGGCTGGCAATATCCTTGGCGATACCCTTCCGGGCGGCCAAGATCAAGTGTGGTGCGGGTCACTTGACAATGTCAATCTCCGGTAAAGCCCGAATCCTGCATCCGACGCAATTCCGCACGTCATGCCACATAAAGTCCTCTCACGCGGCGACGTCACAATACGCCCAACAGGCTCAGCGAGATCCCGCTTGCCGCCTCCATTCGGGAATGCTGCAGTTCGGGGCTCCAGTTTTGGCCCTCACGGTACTGGTGCAGCGACCATGTCACGAGTCAAGAAAGCGCTCTGCGGCCCGGGGCGAAGTCACCGGGCCGCAGCCCACCGGCGTCGCGTCGGGACGGCCGACGCTGAGCGCGGGGTGCTCGCGCCGTCGATGTGCGGGCCGCGGGCACTTGCGCAGCCGATCCCGCTACTTGTCCAGCGACACGATCTCGCCATCGGCAATCCGCCGGTAGGACAGCCCGTGTTCGTTGGCCACCCGGGTCAGGTGCCCGTCCATCATGGCCAGGCCGCGGGCGTTGAGCAGCCCGTCGTGGATCGGGAAGTTCCGCGCGGCACCCACGGCGACCAGGAAATCGATGGTCTCCCCGATCTTCGCCCACGGTGCGTGGGCGGGAATGAGCAGGGTTTCCACGTCGATGCCCTCGGGCACATGGTAGCTGTCCCCCGGGTGGTAGAGCCGCCCGTCGATGAAGTACCCGAGGTTGGCAACCCGCGGGAGCGTCGCATGGATCAGCGCGTGCTCGCCGCCGTGGGCCGAGACCTCCATGCCGGCAACGCTGAAGGACTCCCCCGCGGCCACCGCGTGGATGCGTTCCCGCGCATCCGGCACGCCGGCGGCGACGGCCGCCTCCAGCACCCGCGCCGCCACCGGTGCCGGCGCGTGGAGGCTCAGCTCCGGTGCGGGTTTTCAGTGCCTCGACCACGGGGTCCAGGTCCAGGTGGTCGGCGTGCTCGTGGGTCACCAGCACCGCCTCGACCCCCTCCAGCGCGTCGGCCACCGGGCTGAAGTTGCCCGGGTCGATCGCCAGGGCCCTGCCCCCGGATTGGATGCGTACACATGCGTGGGAGAACTTTTGCAGATCCATGGTGCCACCCTAGTTGCGGGGGCCGCGTTCGCGCCAGACCCGATCGCCCCTACGGAACAGGGCGCCCACTGGTAAACTTGGGGAGTCATCGGTGTTTTGTTGCCGCGCCGTTTCCGGCGCCCATGACGCCCACCGACGATGTTGTGCTGATCTATAGGAGTGCTTCCACCCATGACCAATCCCACGACCGAGCGGCGCGGTTCCGAGCAGCGCGTCACCAAGCAGCGGCTGGCGGTTGTCGCGGCCCTGGGCCAAGTCGATGACTTCGTGACGGCCCAGGAGCTCCACCGCTGGCTCGTCGACGAGGGCGACAAGGTCTCGCTGGCGACCGTCTACCGCTTGTTGCTGTCCATGGCCGAGGACGGCCTGGTGGACGTGCTGCGCAGCGCCGAGGGCGAGTCCATGTACCGCCAGTGCCAGGCCGAGCACCACCACCACCACCTGGTGTGCCGCACCTGCGGCAAGGCCGTCGAGGTCGAGGCGCCCGCCGTCGAGCAATGGGCGGCCCGCGTTGCCGCCGAGAACGGCTTCACCGATCCCACCCACACCGTGGAGATCTACGGGCTGTGCCCCGCCTGCTCGCAGGCCGGCAACGGCAATACAGGCAAATAGCAATACAGGTCGGTAGCCGGACCCGCCACACCCCTTAAACGCCTCGGGCGGAACCCCATCCATGTGGATGGGGTTCCGCCCGAGGTCGTTAACGGCCTTGCGTGGTCCGCACGACCTGACTAGGCCGCCAGCGCCGCCGTCTTGATGTGCCGCACCCTGTCGCGGCGCCAGGCGATCAGCCGGCAGACGACGTAGATGAGGAACGAAATCGTCGTCACGTACGGGCTGATCGGCAGGCTGCCGGCCAGCGCCAGCAGGATGCCGCCCACCACGGACGTCACCGCGAAGAACACCGAAAGGCTCACGGTGAGCACCGGGTTTGCGCGTCACGCGCATGGCCGCGGCCGCCGGGGTGATCAGCAGGGAAAGCACCAGCAGCGAACCGACGACCTGGATGGACAGCGCCACGGCCAGGCCGAGCACCAGCATGAAGGCCACCGAAAGCTTGGCGGCGGGAATGCCGCGGGCCGTCGCCACCGCCGGGTCCACGCTGATGAAGGTCAGCGGACGCCACATGGCGACCAGCGCGATCAGCACCACCACCGAACAGACGGCCAGCAGGCCCAGCTGCACCTGGTCGACGGCCACGATCTGCCCGGTCAGCAGCCCGAACTTGTTGGCGCTGCGCCCCTCGTAGAGGGCCAGGAACAGGATGCCCAGGCCAAGCCCGAAGGGCATCAGCACGCCGATGATGGAGTTCCGGTCCTTGGCGGCGGCGCCCATCATGCCCAGCACCAGGGCGGCGACGACCGACCCGATCAGCGAACCGAACACCACGTTGGCGCCGATCAGCAGCGCAAAGGCGGCGCCGGCAAAGGAAAGCTCGGCGATGCCGTGCACCGCGAAGGCCATGTCGCGGAGCATCACGAAGATGCCGATCATGCCGCCCACCAGTCCCAGCAGGGCGCCGGCGATCAGCGAGTTGGTGACCAGCGGCAGGATTTCGGCGTAGTCCTGGAAGCTGAAGACCGTGTTCCAGATATCTTGCAGATCCATGTGCTCAGGCTCCTGCCGTCGGGTGGGTGTGGCTGACGTTTTCGGGCATGCCGACCACCACGATGCGGCCGTTGGATTCGAAGACCTCGATCGGGCTTCCGTAGAGGTCGGAGAGCACGTCCGATCGCATGACCTCGGCGGGGGTTCCCACGTGGAAGCGCCCGCCCGCCAGGTACAGCACCCGGTCGACGTATTGCAGGATCGGGTTGATCTCGTGGGTCACGAACACCACGGCGGACCCGCGGTCGCAGGCCTGGCGGTGGATCAGCCCGGAGACCGCCTGCTGGTGGTGCAGGTCAAGCGAGAGCAGGGGCTCGTCGCAGAGCAGCAGCCGCGGGTTGTCCGCCAGCGCCTGCGCCGCGCGCAGCCGCTGCTGCTCGCCGCCGGAAAGCACCCCGACGGGCCGGTCCGCGTAGGAGGAGGCCCCGACCAGTTCCAGCAGCTCGTCGACGCGCTTGCGGATGGCCTTGCGCTTGATCCTGATGCCCCACTTGTGGCCGTCGATGCCCAGGGCCACCAGGTCGCGGGCGCGCAACGGGCGTGTTCTCGGCAAAGGGACGCTGCTGCGGGATGGTGCCCACCAGGCGCGAGCCGCGGGTCGCGGGCTTCCCCGCCACCTCGACGGTTCCGCCGGAGAGCTGCTGCAGCCCCAGCAGGGTCCGCAGCATCGTGGTCTTGCCGGAGCCGTTGGGGCCCAGCACGGCCAGGAACTCGCCCGGCGCGATGTCGAGGTTCAGCCCGTCCCAGAGCAGGCGGTTCCCGAAACTCAGCGAGGCATCGCGCAGCCGGACGACGGGTTCGACCAACGGGTCACTGGTTTCCAAGGGCCACCTCGAGTTGTTGCACGTTTGAATCCATCCAGGAAATGTAGTCCTGCCCCGGGGGCAGGGTTTCGGTCATGCTGATGATCGGGACGCCGGCTGCCTCGGCGATGGAGCGCACCTTGTCCGTCTGCGGTCCCGAGGTCTGGGTGTTCAGCGCCAGCAGCGCGTATTCCCTGTTGACCAGGCCGTCGTTCAGCCGCTTGAGCAGCAGCGGGGACACGTCGTCGCCCGGATTCCATCGCGGCGCTGAAGCCGGTGGGCGTCGCGTCCTTCAGCCCGGCCTCGGTGAGCAGGTAGTAGGACACGGGTTCGGTCATCGCGAACGTCTTGCCCTCGGTGGCGGCCGCAGGGCGTCGATGCGTCCGGCCAGGGAATCCACCCGGGCGTCGAAGGCGCGTGCCGCGGCCTCGAACTCGCCGGCCTTGTCCGGCCTGAGCGATGCGAACTTGTGGGCCAGGCCCTCGGCCAGGGCGCCGACGGTGTGCACGTCGTACCAGACGTGCTCGTTGATCCCCGAGTGGTCGTGCCCGGCGTGGGATCCCCCGGCGGGTTCGGCGGCCTCGGCCTGCCCGGCGGGTTCCGCATGGTCGTCTTGGCCCTCGTGGTCCGCGTGGGCGTCGGTCTTCTCGGCGAAGTCGACGGCATGCATGATCGCGCCCGGCGGCAATTCCAGCCCGCCGGCCAGCGATTCCATGAACGGGTCGTAGCCGTCCGCCGTTGGCGATGATCACGTCCGCCTTGGACAGGGCGAGCATGTCCCGGGCCGTGGCCTCGTAGGAGTGCGGGTCCTGCGAGGTCTTGTCGACGATCGCCTTCACCTCGACGTTTTCCCCGCCGACGGCGCGTGCCACGTCGGCATACACGGAGGTCGAGGCGACCACGTTAAGCACGGAGTCCCCACCGCCGGTCCCGGCCGCGCCTTCGGCCGGCGCCGTGGAGGCGCAAGCGGAAAGCAACAATGCCGAGACGAGGACGGTGAGGACGCTCAGTGGTCTGCGCATGCGGTGTTCGCGGGCCCTTTCGGAGGAAGCTGGAACACCAGACTATCTCAAATGCGAGTCATTCGCATTATTGGGCGCTCCGGTTCTCGCGCCGGATGCCGCGCTTCTGGTTCTGGTCGTCGATCTCGCCGACCAGCTGCTCCAGCACGTCCTCGAGGAACAGGACCCCGAGCGTGTTGCCGGACGGATCCACCACGCGGGCCAGGTGCTCGCCGGCGGCGCGCATCTGCTCCATGGCGTCCTCGATCTCCGCGCCGGGGGCCACCACGCCCATGGTGCGCAGCTCGACGTTGGACACCGGCTCGCGGTACTGGGAATCGGGCAGCGACATGACGTCCTTCAGGTGCCAGTAGCCGATGAAGTCGTTGCCGTCGCTGATCACGATGCGGGAGAACCCGGTGCGTCCCACGGTGCGCTCGAACTGCTCGACCGTGGCCCCGAGCTCCAGGGAAACCACGCGGTCGCGCTTGACCATGGTGCCCTCGGCCGTGAGGTTGGAGAACTCCAGCGCCTTGGACAGCCTCAGCGCATCCTCCTTGTGCATGGCCCCGGACTTCGCGGAGCTGGCAATGATCGACTGCACCTCCTCGGCGGTGAACGCGGAGGTCACCTCGTTCTTGGGCTCGACCTTCATCAGGCGCAGGAACACGTTGGCGATCGCGTTCAACGAGGCCACGACCGGGTGCACCAGCTTGGCCAGCAGCAGCAGCGGGCCGGCCAGGACCAGCACGGCCTTGTCGGCCATGGACACCGAGATGTTCTTCGGGACCATTTCGCCGAAGGTCACGTGCAGGAACGTGACGATCAGCAGCGCAAAGATGAACGCGATGGTTCCGGCCAGCGCCTCGGGGATGCCGACGAATTCCAGCGGCACCACAAAGAGGTGGTGGATCGCCGGCTCGGCCACGTTGAGGATCAGCAGCGAACAGACGGTGATGCCCAGCTGGCAGACGGCCAGCATGAGGGACACCGATTCCATGGCGCGCAGCGCGCGGATGGCGCGCTTGTCGCCGGCATCGGCCAGCGGTTCGATCTGGGAACGGCGCGCCGACATGACGGCGAATTCCGCCGCCACGAAGAACGCGTTGCCCAGCAAGAGGATGACAAGCCAGAAGATTCCCGCCCAGTCGCTCATGCGCCGGCCTCCGAATCCTCGTCGGGGCTGATGGCTGACGGCATCGTCGGCATCGGGGTTGGCGCGCGGCGTGAAGTGCAGCTCCGCGACGCGGCGCTTGTCCAGCGCCGTGACAACAAAGACGCCGCCTTCCGTGGCGACCTCGTCGCCCACCGCAGGGATCCTGCCGAGTTCGGCCATCACAAATCCACCCACCGTTTCGTAGGCGGCATCCTCGGGGATCTCCACCTCGCCGATCAGTTCATTGACCTGGTCGGGGCGGAACATGCCCGGGATCATCCAGCTTCCGTCCTCGAGCTGGCGCACCTCGGGCAACGCCGAGTCGTGTTCATCCGCGACTTCGCCGACGATTTCCTCGATCAGGTCCTCCAGGGTGACCATTCCGGCGGTTCCGCCGTACTCGTCAAGCACGATGGCCATCTGCAGGTTGGCCGAGCGCAATTGCACCAGCAGGTGGTCAAGGTGCACGGTCTCGGGCACAAAGATCACGGGGGTCTTGTTCTCGCCGACTTCCTTGCCCTCGCGCTTGTCGCGCGGGATGGCGATGATGGTCTTCACGTGGCAGACGCCCTTGATTTCGTCGCTGGACCCGTCGGTGACGGGGAAACGCGAGTATCCGGTCTCCTTGGCCAGTGCGATGACGTCCTGGACGTGGGCGTCGTGTTCGATGGTGCGCATCTTGGTGCGCGGGGTCATCACGTCGGCCGCCGAACGGTCGGAGAAGCGCAGCGTGCGGTCCACGAACAGCGCGGCGTCCTTGTCAAGGGTTCCCAGCTCCGCCGAGCGGCGCACCAGCGAGGCGAGCTCCGCCGGGGAACGGGCGCCGGAGATTTCCTCCTTGGCCTCCAGGCCAAAGAGGTGCAGCACCTTGTTGGAGAACCCGTTGAGCATCACGATGGCGGGCTTGAAGATCGCGGTGAAGACCAGTTGGGGGCGCGCCACGGCGCGGCCGATGTGGAAGGCCTTGGCGATCGCCAGGTTCTTGGGCACCAGTTCACCGATGACCATGGAGAGCAGCGTGGCAAGCACCATGGCGGTGACCAGGCTGACCGGAACCGCCGAGTCCCCCAGGCCCACTGCATGCAGGGGGCCTTGCAGGAGCTTGCCTACGGAGGGTTCCATCACGTAGCCGGTCAACAGGGTGGTCAGGGTGATGCCGAGCTGGCAGGAGGAAAGTTGCGTGGAGAGCGACTTGAGGCAGCGAAGCAACGCTTCGGCCTTCTTGTCCCCGTCCTTCACGGCCTTTTCGACGGTGGCGGGATCCAGTGCAACCAGGGAAAACTCGACTGCGACGAAGAAGCCCGTGCCAAGGATCAGCAGGAGGCCGACGACCAGGAGTAACCATTCCATTTAGTGTTTCACCGCCCCGGCGGTGAAAGTGCACTGGCGCATCAGGGATGGCGTGCAGTGGTTCTTATGCTTTGTCTGCGCCGGACTAGAAGGCTCCGATGCTGATGCAGAACTGGGCAAACATTGACGTATATGGCCGGCACCGCGTGTATTCACGACTGGCCGGCACAGAGAGTGGCTGTCCATTATGGAATCAGTCTAACCGAACCCCGACCTGCATTCGCCCGAACCGACGCGGAAACAATCCCGGGCCATGCGACCTTCGAAGAGGTCCCGACCCTGTCCGGCGCCGTGACGGCGCAGGGCGGCCCTCCCCTGGCCGTCGGGTCCGCGACACGCCGTAGCCCCGGCCCGCGTCGTCGGCCCGGCCAGGACCATTCAACACGGCGGCCGCCGCTGGCCAGACACCCCGACAATCACCACGAGGCCCTGCTGACGTGCGGCGAATCCGGGTTTGGATGCCGCGCACGGCATCGGGAGGAGACGTGCGCCCGAGATCCCGCCCGGACCGCCCCGGCGCCGGATCCGACCGCTTGGCGCAACTGGCGTGTGATGCCCAACTCAATGATTCCCATCTGCGGGTCAATAGTCACTAGACTACTTAGCAGGTCTAGAACTATGCCCTCGTGATGGTTAGTGTCACGGCGGCGCTTGGACAAACGGAAATCAGGGAAGAGGCGTAATACCGTGCCAGATCAATCGCACCACCGACTCACCGAAGAGTTCGGCGGGAACGAATGGCTAGTCGACGAGCTGTATCAGCAGTTCCTCAAGGACAAGAACTCGGTAGACAAGAAATGGTGGGACATCTTCGCGTCCCTCAATTCGGATCAGGCAAGTGCCTCCGACGTCCCGGCCCCCGCGGCTCCGGCCGCCGCGCCAGCGCCTGCTACCAGTGCACCGACGGGAACGCCGCGTGCGGCCACCCAGGCCCGCATCGTGGACATGACCGGCTCCACTGCCAGTTCCTCCGCTGAATCCTCCACGGCCACCCCTGCGGCTGCCGCAGCCGCCCCGCGGTGCCTGCGGATCCGGCCCCGATCACCAAGGCACAGCCGATCCCGGCCCAGCTGCCGAAGACCGCGGTTCCCGCGGCCACCGGCGAGGAAAAGCGCACCCCGCTGCGCGGCCCTGCCAAGGCGATCGTCACCAACATGGAGCAGAGCCTGACGGTTCCGACGGCGACCACCGTGCGCGCCGTGCCGGCCAAGCTGCTCATCGACAACCGCGTGGTCATCAACAACCACCTCAAGCGCGCCCGCGGCGGCAAGATCTCCTTCACCCACATCATCGGCTTTGCCGTGGTGCGGGCCCTGAAGCTCTTCCCCTCGCAGAACGTCACCTACGCCGAGATCGACGGCAAGCCCGTTGCCATCCAGCCGGGCCACGTGAACTTCGGCATCGCCATCGACATGCCCAAGCCGGACGGCTCGCGCATGCTCGCCGTGCCGAACATCAAGGCCGCCGAGACCCTGAACTTCAACGAGTTCTGGGACACCTACGAGGGCCTGATCAAGCGCGCCCGCGCCAACAAGCTCACCGCGGACGACTACGCGGGCACCACCGTCTCGCTGACCAACCCCGGCGGCATCGGCACCGTCCACTCGGTCCCGCGCCTCTCCAAGGGCCAGGCCACCATCGTCGGCGTCGGCGCGCTGGAGTACCCGGCAGCCTTCCGCGGTGCGGCCGAAAAGACCGTCGCCCTCCAGGGCGTCGGCAAGGTCATCACGCTGACCTCCACCTACGACCACCGCGTCATCCAGGGTGCCGGCTCGGGCGAGTTCCTTCGCCTGATCGAGTCCCTGCTGCTGGGCGAACAGGGCTTCTACGACGAGATCTTCGAAGCGCTGCGCATCCCCTACGAGCCGGTCCGCTGGGCCGTCGACAACCAGGTCGACGTCGAGCTCCAGGTCAACAAGATCGCCCGCATCCAGCAGCTGATCCACTCCTACCGCGTGCGCGGCCACCTGATGGCCGACACCAACCCGCTGGAATACGTCCAGCGCCGCCACCCGGACCTCGACATCCAGACCTACGGCCTGACCCTCTGGGACCTGGACCGCGAATGGGTCACCGGCGGCTTCGGCGGCAAGGACCGCCTGCTGCTGCGCGACATCCTCGGCGTGCTGCGCGATGCCTACTGCCGCACCACCGGCATCGAGTACATGCACATCCAGGATCCGGTGGAACGCAAGTGGTTCCAGGACGAGCTGGAGCACAAGTACTCCAAGCCGACCCGCGAGGAACAGTTCCGCATCCTGGGCAAGCTGAACGCCGCCGAGGCGTTCGAGACCTTCCTGCAGACCAAGTTCGTCGGCCAGAAGCGCTTCTCCCTCGAGGGCGGCGAATCCCTGATTCCGCTGCTCGACGGCATCATCTCCGACGCCGCCGACGAGGGCATCGACGAGGTCGGCATCGGCATGGCCCACCGCGGCCGCCTGAACGTGCTGACCAACATCGCCGGCAAGACCTACGCACAGGTCTTCCGCGAATTCGAGGGCACCGCGACCCCGGGCTCCGTCCAGGGCTCCGGCGACGTGAAGTACCACCTGGGCACCGAGGGTTCCTACACCTCGGACTCCGGCAACCAGACCCGCGTCTACCTGGCCGCCAACCCCTCGCACCTCGAGGCCGTCGACCCGGTGCTCGAGGGCATCGTGCGCGCCAAGCAGGACAAGTCGGATTCCGCGGACTACAACGTGCTTCCGATCCTGGTGCACGGCGACGCGGCCTTCGCGGGCCAGGGCGTCGTCTCCGAGACCCTCGCGTTCTCGCAGCTGCCGGGCTACAAGACCGGCGGCACGATCCACGTGATCGTGAACAACCAGGTCGGCTTCACCACCGCCCCGACCTCCTCGCGCTCCTCGGTGTACGCCACCGACGTCGCCAAGCAGGTCCAGGCACCGGTCTTCCACGTCAACGGCGATGACCCGGAATCCGTGGTGCGCATCGCGCAGCTGGCCTTCAAGTACCGCCAGCGCTTCAACAAGGACGTCGTCATCGACCTCGTGTGCTACCGCCGACGCGGCCACAACGAGGGCGACGACCCGTCGATGACCCAGCCGATGATGTACAACCTGATCGAGGCAAAGCGCTCGACCCGCAAGCTGTACACCGAGGCCCTCGTCGGCCGCGGCGACATCACGCAGGACGAGGCCGACCAGGCGCTGCGCGACTACCAGGAACGCCTGGAACGCGTCTTCGCCGAGACCCACGCGGCACAGACCTCCCCGATCCCGGTGATCACCGCCGGCACCTCCGCCGTCAACGACCTGGAACTGCCCGCAGCCCAGCGCGACGACGAGGCCGCCCCGGCCAAGGAGAACCCGACCAAGATCAGCACCGAGACGCTGGCCCACATCGGCGCCGCGCACGTGGCGATCCCGGCCGACTTCACGGTGCACCCGAAGCTCAAGGTGCTGCTGGAGCGCCGCGAGAAGATGAGCCGCGAGGGCGGCATCGACTGGGGCATGGCGGAAATCGCCGCCTTCGGTTCGCTGTCCATGGAAGGCGTGCCGGTTCGACTGGTGGGCCAGGACTCGCGACGCGGCACCTTCGTGCAGCGCCACGCGGTCTTCCACGACCGCCTCAACGGCGACGAGTGGTACCCGCTGCTGAACCTCTCCGAGGACCAGGCACCGCTGGCGATCTACGACTCGCTGCTCTCCGAATACGCCGCGCTCGGCTTCGAGTACGGCTACTCGGTGGAACGCCCGGACGCCCTGGTGCTCTGGGAAGCGCAGTTCGGCGACTTCGTCAACGGCGCGCAGACCGTGATCGACGAGTTCATCTCCTCCGCCGAGCAGAAGTGGGGCCAGCGCTCCTCGCTGGTCATGATGCTTCCGCACGGCTACGAGGGACAGGGCCCGGACCACTCCTCCGCCCGCATCGAACGCTTCCTGCAGATGTGTGCCGAGCAGAACATGGTCGTGGCCCAGCCGTCCACCGGCGCCAACCACTTCCACCTGTTGCGCCGCCAGGCCTACGCCCGTCCGCGCAAGCCGTTGGTCATCTTCACCCCGAAGCAGCTGTTGCGCCTGAAGGCCGCGGCTTCCTCGGTGGAGGACTTCACCACCGGCACCTTCCAGGAGGTCATCGCGGACACGGCCAACCTGAACCCGGCCGACGTCGATCGCGTGCTGCTGGTTTCCGGCCGCCTGTACTACGACCTGGCTGCGGCCCGCACCAAGGCCGAGGACACCAAGACGGCGATCATCCGCGTCGAGCAGCTTTACCCGCTGCCCGCCGAGGCCATCGCCGCCGAGCTGGCCAAGTACCCGAACGCCGAGGTCGTCTGGGCGCAGGACGAACCTGCGAACCAGGGCCCGTGGCCGTTCGTCGGGCTGAACCTGCCGGGCGAGCTGAACAAGCACATCCGCTTGGTCTCCCGCAAGGCCTCCGCCGCCACCTCGACCGGCACGCACAAGCGCCACGAGGTGGAGCAGGCCCAGCTGATCACCAAGGCCTTCCAGCGCTAGATCGCCGGATGGCACCGGTGAAACGGTGAATTGACAGTGCCTCAGGGGCGGGACGCGACAGTGTCCCGCCCCTGAGGCACTTAACCGACTGCTAGTGTTGGTGCGTACCCGCCCCAGAAAGGTCATTCGTGGAATACCGCACTATCCGACTCACCGCCATTGGCGACGAACTCCTGGCCGGACACGGGGATCCCCGGGCCCTGGGCTGGTACGGGCGCGTATTGGCACGGACCACCAGCAACGAGGTGCGCATCGAGAGCTACACGCTCGCGGCACCCGGCGAGGGTTCCGAGGCGTTGAGCACCCGCTGGTTCGACGAGGCGTCGCGCCGCTTCGGCGAAAACGTCGACAACCGGCTTGTCGTCGCGCTCTCCGACCGCGACCTTGACCTGGGCCTTTCCACGGCGCGCAGCCGGCTGAACCTGGCGAACATCCTCGACTCGGCATCCCAGATGAGCATCAAGGCACTCGTCGTGGGACCCGCCCCGGGCCTGGACCCCGAACGCAACCACCGCCTGGCCGAGCTCTCCCACGTGTACGGGGACGTGGCCACGCGCCGGCGCCACCATTACGTGGACACCTTCACCCCGCTGCAGAACCACGCCCAGTGGCGCAGCGACCTGAACGCCAACGGCGGGCTCCCCGGCCAGGCCGGCTACGGGCTCATGGCGTGGCTGGTGCTGCACCGCGGCTGGTACTCCTGGCTGGGCCTGCCGGAGCCCGCTGCAAGCTGACGTCCTCCGCGCGTCGGCGCCCGGCAGTGTCGGGCCCACTTTGCGATCGCGCAGTGTGTGAAAGACTTGCAAAAGTCCAACTATGGCCTGCGATCACACAAGGAGTCATCACATGAGCAAGCGTTCACGTAAGCGCAAGGACCGCAAGCGCGGCGGAGCCAACCACGGCAAGCGTCCCAACAGCTAATCCGCCGCTGGCTGCCCGTCGTGCCGGGCACCGCGCAACGAATAAAAGTGTGGCCCCGAGACCTGCATATTCCGGTCTCGGGGCCACACTTTTATGTTTCGGCGGGCCAACCGACGGCAGACGGCCCGGGGCTCCCTGCGGGGGCCGGGCTACCTAGCCGTGGCCGATTTCCACGCGGATCTCGCTGATCCGGGAAATGATCTTGGACTTCAACGTCTCCGGCGCGATTTCCTGGCAGCTGCGGCGCACCACCGAACGGATGATGCACTCCAGGTCGTATTCCTCGGCGCATTCGTTGCAGTGTTCCAGGTGGGCCTTGACCTCCGAGAGGTCCTGCAGCGACAGGGCGCCATCGAGGTACTCGTAGAGGCGAACGATGCGCTTGTCGTCGCAGTCGCCCAATGAATAGCAGTCACCCATTACTTCTTCTCCGCTCCGGGCTTGGCCGCCCCTTGGGTCTTTGGTGGCTGGCCGCCGCCACGCTCATGGGCGTAGTCGGCCAGCAATTCTCGCAATTGTTTACGTCCGCGGTGCAGCCGTGACATCACCGTGCCGATCGGCACACCCAGGATTTCCGCTGCCTCCTTGTAGGGGAAGCCCTCCACGTCGACGAAGTACACGGCGAGCCGGAATTCCTCCGCAATGGCCTGCAACGCGTTTTTCACGTCCGAATCCGGGAGGTGGTCAAGCGCCTCGACCTCGGCCGATCGCAACCCCGTGGGGGTGTGTTCGGCGGCCTGTGCCATCTGCCAGTCCTCGACGGTGTCGGTGCTGGTGCGCAACGGCTCGCGCTGCCGCTTGCGGTACAGGTTGATGTACGTGTTGGTCAGGATCCGGTACAGCCAGGCCTTCAGGTTGGTCCCGGGCTTGTACTGGTGGAACGCCGAATACGCCTTGGTGTAGGCCTCCTGGACCAGGTCCTCCGCGTCGGAGGGGTTCCGTGCCATGCGCATTGCGGCCGAATACAGCTGGTCGACATATTGCAGGGCATCGCGCTCGAAGCGCTCGCGGCGCTGTGCTTCGGTCTCATTGGCTGCCGGTACGGTGTCGGTGCCCTGGGTATCTTCGGTCATCACGGCCCAGTCTACGCGTAGCGGCGCCGCTGCGGCACTCGGGGCAGCGGCCTCTAGCACAACCATATGTTCCTCCACCTGTTGGCAACCTTCGACACCGGCCGATCGCGTTCCCGCCGCCGCCCGAACATCGGGACGGGTGCGGACAAACGCAACATCCGGTAAAGAGGTAACACCGGGCATCCCCGCACTATTCCATCGCTCCCCGCCGGCTCCCGTTGCCCGCTCGCCGTTCGCTCGCCGCCCGCTCCCCCGGCGCGCCGCGCGAACGGCTAGGATTGAGGGCAGGCACTGCGTCCGGGCCACGGCCCAGGTTCCGCGGTCCGCCCGTGTTTTCCACAGCACACCCGATCCCCCTTGGCCGGGGCCACGTCCCGGCCACACGTTCACCACCGGAGGCAGCCGATGAGCATGCAGAACACCGTTGATCAGTTATGGGACGCCCCGCACCCGGGCACGCCAGTGAACGGCACGGTCGTCGTGCCCGCCTCCAAGTCGCTGACCAACCGTTATCTGCTGCTCGCGGCCCTGGCCGACGGCACCTCGCGGATCCGCAACGCCCTGGCCTCGCGCGACTCCGACCTGATGATCGCGGCGCTGCGCGCGATCGGCGCGGGCATCGAGGTGCTTCCGCAGCCCGACGGCACGATCGACCTGCTGGTCACCCCGCTGGCCGCGTCCGGCGAAACCGCCGACACGGGAGCCGCCCCGGAAAACGTCGCCATCGACTGCGGCCTGGCCGGAACCGTGATGCGCTTCGTGCCGCCGCTGGCGGCCCTGGTGCGCGGGGAGTTCTCCTTCGACGGGGATCCGCACGCGCGGCCTGCGCCCCATGGCGCCCATCGTCGCCGCCCTGAAGGACCTGGGCGTGCAGGTGGCCGAACACGGCGCCGACGGCATGCTGCCGTTCACGCTCACCGGCACCGGACGCCTTGCCGGCGGGAGCATCGTGGTCGACGGGGCCAGCTCCTCCCAGTTCATCAGCGCGCTGCTGCTGATCGGCGCCCGCACCGCCGACGGGCTGGAAATCACCGCCGCCCCCGGCCCGATCGCCAGCCCCGACCACATCGAAATGACCGTGCAGACCCTCGGCGAGCTCGGCGTCACCGTCACCCGGCCCGATGCGCGCAGCTGGAAGGTCGAACCCGGGACCATCACCGCCTTCGACAAGGTCATGGAACCGGACCTCTCCAACGCCGGCCCGTTCCTGGCCGCCGCCCTGGTCACCGCCGGCACCGTGCGCATCCCGCACTGGCCGGCCGCCACCACGCAGGTCGGCGACCGCTGGCGCGAAATCCTCGGCGCCATGGGCGCCGAGGTCCGCCACCTGGCCGACGGCACGCTTGAGGTCACCGGGCCCGCCGAGATCAACGGCATCGACTTCGCCGACGCCTCCGAGCTCGCCCCCACGCTCGCCGCGCTCTGCGCCCTGGCCACCGGCCCCTCGCGGCTGACCGGCATCGCGCACCTGCGCGGGCACGAGACCGACCGGCTGGCCGCGCTGGCCACCGAGATCAACAACCTGGGCGGCAAGGTCACCGAGCTCGAGGACGGGCTGCTGATCGAACCGGCACACCTGCACGGCGGGGACTTCGGCACCTACGCCGACCACCGCATGGCAACCGCCGGCGCCATCATCGGCCTGGCCGTTGCCGGGCGTGCGCGTGATCGACATCGCCACCACCGCCAAGACCATGCCCGACTTCCCCGCACTCTGGATGACGCTGGCCACCAGCGGAAAGGCCGCACACTAAGCACATGGCACGCAATACCGAGGATTGGGAAGACTTCACCGTCCGCGCCCGCCCGAACAAAAAGGGCACCCGCCCGCGCACCAAGGACCGCCCCGCCTACGAGGAGGCGGTGATCGGCCGCATCATCACCGTGGACCGCGGACGCTACACCGCGATCCTCGACGAGGACACCGGCGAGCGAGCGCATCGTGATCGCCGCCCGCGCCCGCGAGCTGCGCCGCAACCCCGTGGTGCCCGGCGACTTCGTCGCGCTGGTCGGCGACACCACCGGCGAGCCCGACACCCTGGCCCGGCTGGTGCGCATCGAGGAACGCTCGACGCTGCTGCGCCGCAGCGCCGACGACACCGACCCGGTGGAGCGCGTGGTCGTCGCCAACGTCGACCAGCTGGTGATCGTGGTGGCCGCGGCCAACCCGGAGCCGCGCACCGGCTTCATCGACCGCGCGGTGGTGGCGGCGTTCGACGCCGGCATCCGCCCGCTGCTCTGCGTGACCAAGGCCGACGTGCGGGACCCGGAGCCGTTCCTGGAGAACTACCGGCACCTGGACATCGACATCGTCATCTCCCGCACCACCGCGCAAGACGCCACGGGCATCGACGCACGCTCCGCCGACGGGCTCTCCGCCCGCCTGGCCGGCACCCCCGTGGAGCTGCTGCGCGAGCACCTCGCCGGCAAGGTCTCGGTGGTCATCGGGCACTCCGGCGTCGGCAAGTCGACGCTGGTGAACGCGCTCACCGGCGCCGAGCGCGCCACCGGCAACGTCAACGCCGTCACCGGCCGCGGCCGCCACACCTCCTCCTCGGCGCTCGCGCTGCGCGTGGACGACGCCCCGTCGGGCACCTGGATCATCGACACCCCGGGCATCCGCTCCTTCGGGCTGGCGCTGGTGGACCCGGAGAACATCCTCAAGGCGTTCGACGACCTGGAGCCGATCGCCGCGGACTGCGAACGCGGCTGCACGCACAAGGCCTCCGAGCCGCACTGCGCGCTCGACGCCTGGGTGGCCTCCGGCGAGGCCGGGCCCGTGGGCGAGGCGCGGCTGGATTCCTTCCGCCGCCTGCTCGGCCAGGACGAGACCACCGAGGCCAAGGAGCTGGGCTCCTTCTAGCCGGCGCGGCTTCCCGTCCGGCCCGACGCGGGCCGGACACGGATCGGCCCCCGCGGGCCCGGGTGGGATAGGTTTAACAGCATGAACTCCGATGTGATGACGTACAACGACGACCTGCGCCTGGCCCACGTGATTGCGGACTCGGTCGACTCGTTGACCCTCTCCCGCTTCAAGGCCGTCGACCTGGTGGTGGAGACCAAGCCGGACCTCACCCCGGTCTCCGACGCGGACAAGGCCGCCGAGGAAGCGATCCGCTCGCACCTGGCCCGCGCCCGGCCGCGCGACGCCGTCACCGGCGAGGAATTCGGCACCACCGGCAAGTCGAACCGCCACTGGGTGATCGACCCCATCGACGGCACCAAGAACTTCGTGCGCGGCGTGCCGGTCTGGGCCACGCTGATCGCGCTGATCGAGGACGGGGAACCGGTGGTCGGGCTGGTCTCCGCCCCGGCGCTGGGCACGGCGCTGGTGGGCCGCGAAGGACATGGGCGCCTACACCGGCAAGTCGATGGCCGCCGCGCACCGGCTGCAGGTCTCCTCGGTCGCCAAGCTGGAGGACGCCTCGCTGTCCTACTCCTCGCTCTCGGGCTGGAAGGAGCGCGGGCAGCGGGAGAACTTCATCGAGCTCACCGACGCGCTCTGGCGCACCCGCGCCTACGGGGACTTCTGGTCCTACTGCATGGTCGCCGAGGGCGCCGTGGACCTGGCGGCCGAACCCGAGCTGAACCTCTACGACATGGCGGCCCTGGTGCCGATCGTGCGCGAGGCCGGCGGGCGCTTCACCTCCGTGGAGGGCGTCGAGGGCTGCGACGGCGGCAACGCGGTGGCCAGCAACGGCTTGCTGCACGATGCGGCCCTGGACATCCTGAACGCCGGCCGCTGATGCACCGCCCGCATCCATCCGCGCTGACCGCCAGCGAGGAGAACTACCTCAAGGCGCTCCACGCGCTCACCGAGTGGGAAGACGACCCCGTGACCACCGGGAACATCGCCGCGCAGCTGGGCGTCGCGCCCGCCTCGGCGACCTCCATGGTGGCCAAGCTCGCCGGCAAGGACCTGCTGGTCCACCCGCGCTACGGCGCCATCGAGTTCACCCCCGCCGGGCGCCTCGCGGCGCTCTCGGTGGTGCGCCGGCACCGGCTCATCGAGACGTTCCTGCTCAACGAGCTCGGCTACTCCTGGGACGAGGTGCACAACGAGGCCGAACAGCTCGAGCACACGGTCTCCGACCGCTTCATCGAGGCACTCGCCGCGCGGCTCGGCCACCCGGCCGCGGACCCGCACGGGGACCCGATCCCGGGGCCCGACGGCACCGTGGTGATGCCGCCGGCCATCCGGCTTGACCGTTTCATCCATGCCGACGCCGGAAGCGCGGCGCCCGTGCGCGCGATCGTGAGCCGGATCAGCGACGAGGACCCGGCCTGGTTGCGCCGCTGCACCGAGCTCGGCATCGCCCCCGGCGCCGTCATCGAGCTGCCGCACCCGGAACTCAGCGACATCGACGCCACCATGATGTGGGTCCTGCCCGCCGATTCCGGGTCGTAAGCCCCTGCTGCGGGCCGTGGCGACCACAGGCGCGGCCCGGGTCGACACGGCTCCCGCCGATTGCACGCCGAAGCGGCGCCCCAGGAACTTCTAACGGGCGGCGCGGCGCCCCGAGCCCTTCGATTTCCGTCGGCGCTTCGCGGCCTGCCCCGGTTTCCCGGCATTCCCGGCGGAATCCTGGCCGCGAACCAGCAGCGTCAACACGATGCTGACCACAGTGAGCGCGCCCATGGCGATCGCCAACGCCGGCTGCCCGGCAACAACCAGCAGCACGGCCCCCGCGGCGAAGAGCGCGTGGCTCAGCAACGCGTGCGGCACGGGGGAAACCCGGTAGCGCGCCTTCGGGGACATGAACAGGCCCCAGAAGACCATCAGCGGGATCACCGTGGCCAGCACGGCGACCACGGGGGCCAGCGGCAGCGCACCCAGGGCCCACAGCGCGCCGGCGCCGAGCAGCGCGACCTCCAGCACAAACGAGACGGCCATCAGCGCCGTGAGCGCCACGGTGTGCACGCTGCCGTTCGGCCGGCCCTCGGCCGACGCAGCCGCCGGGGCTTCGGCCACCTCCGGGGCTTCGGCTACCACGGGGGTTTCAGCCGGGGTTTCCGCACCGGCCTGCCCGGCAGCGTCAACAGGCGCCGCCTCGACGGACGACTCGGCGGACGACGCCGGCTCAGCGGACGAGACGGTTTCCTGTCCGGTTGCGGCGTCTTCGGCCGGCAGCACCAACGCGTCCGGCGCGGGCTGTCCCGGACGTCCTTCTGCGGCCGTTTCGCCGGATTCCGGGAGGACGTGCGCATCCGGCAATTCATCGGCAGCGGGAACAACCGCTTCCGGCATGGCGAGCTGCTTGTCTTCCCCGGTGACCACCGGCTCCTCCGGGACGGATGCTGCGGCCCGGTCGGCCACCCCATCCGCCGTCCGAGGCGCATCGCCGCTTTCCCGCACAACGGGAGCAGGCTTCGCGCCCGGAACTGCGTTGCCTCCTTGAACTGGTTTGGCACCGGCAACGGCATGTGTTCCCGGAGCGGAGCTGTCCGGCAGTGTTTCCACCGTGGGAACGGGTTGCGCGGGCACAGCGACGGTCCCCGGCGCAGCGGCGCTAGGCGCGGGCACCTTCGCCGGTGCCGGTTTCCCGGGCTTCGCCACCGGCACCACGACCTGCGGCTTACCCGCGACAGGGCGCTGTGCGGCCGCGGCCGGGCCTGCGGTCGATTCGCTGCCGGCACCCGCCTTGGCCGCGGGCTGGACACGGTGCGGCTTCATCATGGCCGGCGTGGGCCTCACGACGGACGTCGCCTGCCCGCCTGCGGCGCGACCCGGCCGGGCACCCGCACCACTCGGCGACTCCCAGGCCCGGCGGCAATCCCCGCACCCGGCTTCGCGGCCGACGGCAGGCTTGGGCGCTTCCCCGGGTCCGGACTTCACCACGCGCATGACCGCTTCCACCGGCTTGCCCGGCTTCGAAGCGAACTTCGGTCCGGGCCTCGGTGCCGGCTTCTCCTGTGCCTGCGTTTGTGCCTTCGTCTTGGCCGGTTGCCGTGGCCCCGGTTTCGGGACTGTCATTTTCTCCGTGGCAGGGCGCACAACATCGTCTCGGGCACCTGCGACACCGGAATTCTCCGATGGTTTCCCATTGCTGGACGCTGGTTGCTTCTGCATGTGGTCTAACCTCACCAAAACTCGTCATTGCCCGAGCCTTCGCCAAGCTCAACACTTACATCTCAAGTCTATGTCGACGCTCCGGGCGACCCCAACGAGCCACACGCCGCCCGGCACCCACGGTCCGCCACTGGCGGGTTTTCCACATCGCGCTGCCACGCGCTTTCGGCACACACCGCACGCGGCCCATGATCGTGGCATGAACACCGAGCAGTTCGTCGACCTGCTGGCCAAGGAGCGCGGAGAATCCGCGTCACCCGCCCGGCCCGGGCACCCAGGGTCCCGGGCCGACCGGGTGCGCGCCCTGCTCGCCGCGGAAGAGCTCTTCGTCGGACCTCGCCACCGACATCGCTGCCGACCACGGCTCCCCCACCATCGCCGCACTGCTGGGCATGGTCGTCGAGCGGGCCCACCGGCGCATCGGATTCACCCAGATCCTTGCCGCGGACGCGGCACGATCCACCCTCGCCCATGAACTGCCCGTCGAAACCCTGAACCAGCTGCGCGGCATCGTCGACGCCCCGGAGAGGTTCCTCTCGGGCACCGAGGTCCTGCCGGAGGACCCGCGCACGGTTCCCTCCGGCAGGCCGCCGCACAAGGACACCCCGGAATTCCTGCAGAAGACCCTGGGCATCAACTTCTTCGAGGCCCGGGACCGCGTCCGCGCCGCCGACAGCCTGCTGCCGCACACCGACATCAACGGGATCCGTGAGCCCGCCCGATACCCCGGAATCGCCGGCGCACTCGGCAACGGCCGGCTCGGTGTGCGCGAGGCAATGCGCGCGGCCAAGAAACTCGACAAGCTGCGCCCCTCCATCACCCGGCAACCCCATCCTGCGCGCCTCGCCGCGGAGGTCGAGGCGCAGATCCTCGACTCGATGCTCACGCAGAACGAACAAAGCACCAACAAGCTTTTCGACGCCATCGAGCAGAACCTCACCCAAGTGCGTGAAGCCGAGCCCGGCGACGAGGAAATCCGCGCGAAGACCGGCATCTTCCTCACCCGCCGCACCACCCATTTCACCTACCTGAGCATCTGCGTGCGCAATGCCGACGCAGAACTGTTCTTCTCGCACTTCGCACTCTCGGACAACCCACGCACCAACGCGGGCAACCGCAAGGCACTGGCCGACGGATGCCTCCCGCAGCACCGCCCCTCGCTCCCCCGCGCCCATTGGCAATGACCGCTGGGCAGGGTCCGAGGATGGAGCCCATGGCAGGCCTGACGACCGCACAGGACCAGGCGCCGCGCATTCCCGAATGGGCGGTGGCGCCCGGCACCCTCTCGAAGAGCGCCCGGTGGCCACTTACACGGATCTGGGCAAGGCCGTTTCCCGCCATGGGCACCAATCGAACGATCCCGTTCCGGGGCACCGCACCGCCCGACGGGCCGACGGCCGGACAACGGCGGTTCCCTTCCCGGGCGGCTCAACAGCACGCTCCCCGGGCACGGACGGACTCACCCCGCCGATGCGACACCTTCAAACACTGCTGAACATCATGCGATCGGCAGGCGGCGCCGATACACCGGGCAAGACCGGGCTGCCCCGATCCACCATGATCGTTTACTGCCAACTCGCAACGCTGCTCGGCTTGGCCGAGGACGCGGGCCTCACCCAACACGGGATACCCGTTTCGCCGGGCGATCTGCGCCGCACACTCTGCGAGGCGGAGGTGATCCCCATGGTGCTCAACGGCCAGAGCCAGATCCTGGATCTCGGACGCGCCGAAAGATACTTCCCCGACTACATGCGCCAAGCCATCCTGGCCCGGGACGGCGGATGCATCGTTCCCGGGTGCACGGTCCCTCCGGAGCACTGCGAGATCCACCACCTCAAGCCGTGGTCGGAGGGCGGGCTGACCCGTTTGGAAGACGGCGTTCCGCATTGCAGCTCACATCACCATGCCGTCCATACGGGCCAGATCAAAGACGTGCATGACGAGCACGGCTTGCCTGCCGTGATCCTGCCCGAGTACATCGACCCCGAGCAAAGGCCCCGACGCAACACCTACTGGGGCCAGCAACACCCAGAGCCCGCTTTTCTGAATCGAAGCTGATTCCGCTGACTAATCGCGCCCTCCAGAGCGCGAACGATCGCAGCTGCAGGATACAGGCAGAAACCGGCGCACAGGGCACGGGCCGGGCAGCCGGAACTCAAGGATCCCAAAATCGGGATCTGATCTCGCCGCAGGTTAAACAAAACCGGCTCCGGAATCACGTGGATTCCGAAGCCGGTAATTGTGGAGATGGGGAGAATTGAACTCCCGTCCGATGTGGTGTTGCCAGGTCTTCTCCGGGCGCAGTTTGCAGTGGAATTTCTCTGCTCCAGCCGTCACGCAAACAAGCGGCTGATCCGAGCACAGTTACCTAAATTATGCAGGTCGTTCCGGTAACACTAACTTCCCGCAGTGGCTATCTAAATGACGTTAGGATCAGGGGCGATAGCATCCCCTGGCTAACGGACTGGTCTGGCTGCTTAGGCAGCGAGAGCGAAGTCAGTGCGATTTGAGTCGGCACTTATTGTTTTGCAAAGAGCGTTTACGAGATAACTTTGCATCCTCGGCCCGCTTCACATGTCGCGACTCACACCGTCGAAACCGATCATCCCCGTATTTTGTTGTCAACGAACGGCTTGCACCGTTCCAACTCCACGGTTTTATCCGTGGATACCTAGTCTAACGCACAAATGCGTTACGTCTATTCCCGAATTTACTCGCGGTTTCCCCGGTTGCGTTCGCGCATGGTGCGCAACGCCTCGCGGTTGTCTTGCTTCTCCCGCAGCGTCTGGCGCTTGTCGTATTCCTTCTTGCCTCGCGCCACGCCGATCTCGATCTTGGCGCGCCCGTTCTTGAAGTACAGGCTCAGTGGAACGATCGTCAGGCCGGACTCGGAGATCTTGCGTTCGATCTTCGTCAGTTCCTGGCGGTGCAGCAGCAGCTTGCGGCGGCGGCGTGCCGCATGGTTGGTCCAGGAACCGTTGAGGTACTCGGGAATGTACACGTTCTCGATGTACAACTCGTCACGGTAGAACTGGCCAAACCCGTCAACAAGCGATGCCTTGCCTTCGCGAAGCGACTTTACCTCGGTGCCGCTAAGCACCATTCCGGCCTCAAAGGTATCGAGGATTTCATAGTCATGCCGGGCCTTGCGATTGCTCGCAATGATCCGTTCCTCCGGGTCTTTTTTAGCCACGTCGGCAGCTCCTCTCCACGTAAGACTTCATAGTTCAGCGAAATTACAGTTTACCGCTAGAGAAGTCCCAATGGGTTCACGGCAGTACCGTTGACGATGGTCTCGAAGTGCATGTGACAACCGGTGGAGTTGCCAGTGGTGCCGACATAGCCAATGACCTGGCCCTGCTTGACGTGCTGCCCGTTCCTGACGTTCAGGCTCTGCATGTGGTGGTAGTTCGTTGCGAGGGCCTTGCCTCGAATCACGCCATGGCTGATCGTGACCTTGTTGCCGGAAGTTCCGCCCCATCCGGCGAACCAAACCTCACCGTCGGCCGCGGCCCGCACCGGCGCACCGCACTGGCCGCCAAAGCCCCAGTCCACGCCGGCATGCACGTATCCCCCGCGTCCACCGTAGTCAATGGTCCCCGCGGGAGTTGGACGCCAACCGAAGCTCGAAGTCTGGCGGCCACCGCTAACGGGCTTGATCAAGCCCCAAGAACTACGTTCGGCTTCAGGAGCCTGGGACTTGGGAGGGACATACTGCGGCTTCACATACTTGTTCGGCTTCTTGGCGGCAGCAGCCTCTTTCTTGGCCTTTTCCGCCCGAGCGGCTTCTTCACGCTCCCACTTGGCCTTTGCCTCGGCAATCCGCTGGCGTTCGGCTTCCTCGGCCTTGCGCTTCTTTTCCGCGGCCTCGCGGATTATTCGATCCTGACGTTCCTTGAGGGCCGCGTTGTTCTGGGCCTGGGCGGATTCCTCGCGCCTTCAGCTTTTCCTGGATTTGCGGACGCTTGGCCAACAATTCGGCACTCAGCGACTCGGTTTTGGAAATGATTCCGTCAAGTTCCTGCTTCTTGGATTCAGCCTCATTGCGCGCTACTTCTTCACGGGCCAATGCCGCGTCTGCCTGGGACTTGAAATCGGAAATCTCTTTTTCGACTGCAGCCAGGCGCAGCTTCGCGTTCGCGTCCGTTGCCGATTGCTGGCTCAGGGAATCCAAGGCAGCGTTCTGCGAACGCATGGCCTGATCCGCCAAGTCCATTCCGGTCGCAAGATTTCCCGATGAACTCACGTTGAGCATCAAGGTCAAGTCCGAGGAAACGCCACCGCGCTTGTAGGCCTGGGTGGCGATCTGGCCGATGATCTTCTTGGTGTCCTCGAGCTTGGCCTTGTCCTCAGCCATCTTCACGTTTAGTTGGTCACGCGTCTCACGCGCTGCCTGGAGCCGGCGCTCAAGATCGGCAACCTCATCGGAGGCTCGTTGCACACGTCCCTGGGCATCGGCCAATGCCAGACGGGCACTCGGGAGCTGGGCCTGATACTCCCGGAGCTCCGCGTCGGCAGCCTTGATGTCGGCGTCAAGGAATTCCATGTCTTCCGACAGGTCTTCGATGTTCTGCTGGATCTCGACCTTGCGATCGTCAAGCTCATCGGAGTGTGCACCGACCCCGCCAGAGACCAGCAGTGCAGCTGAAATCGCGCCCACCACTCCTGCACGTGCGACCCGAAACCATACTGCTTTGGCCAACATAAGTTTCCTTTGTCCCGATAAATTCTTAGTGACAAACATGAAAATACGACGCACTAAACCTTCAAGTAGCGCCGCAAGGTTACGATCGACGATACACCAGCCAAAACCACGCCGAGTAGGATCAACGCCGGTGCGACCATGAATACCTCGCCGGTGGAGATAAATGCCGTATCCGGATACTCCTTGGCAAGCTTGCCGTCAATGAAGAACCTGGCCATGCCCCACAGCACGCCGGATGCCAAGAGCGCACCCAACAGGCCGGCGATAACGCCCTCCACCACAAAGGGCAGCTGGATCGAGGCCTTTGACGCGCCGACCAAACGCATGATCCCTGTTTCGCGTCGCCGCGTGAACGCGGACAGCCTGATCGTTGTTCCCACCAAGAGCACCGCGCAAACGATCATGACGCCGGCAATGCCGATGGCCACGACCGAAGCGATATTGATGATCGAGAAGATTTTTTCAAGAAGGTCACGCTGGTCGATCACGACGTCAACGCCCTTCATGGATGAGAAGAGCTCGTTGATCACGTCGTATTTTTCGGGGTCGACCAGGGACACCCGGAAAGATTCGGGAAGCTGGTCGGCCGTGACGGTGTCGACGATGGCGGAGTTTTCAAACTGCTGACGGAAGTGCGCGAGCGCCTGTTCCTTGGATTCGTGTTCAAAGCTGGCCACGTACGGTTTGACCGCGGCCGATTCGAGCATGGCCTGGATGTCGCTGCGCTGCGCGTCGGTCACTGCACCGTCGGCGCAGGTGGCCGATCCGTAGTCTTCGCCGCAGAGGAAGACGGCAACCTGGACCTTGTCGTACCAGTAGCCCTTCATCTGCGTGATCTGCATTTGCAAGAGGGCGGCGGCGCCCACGAAGGTCAACGAAACGAACGTGACCAGCACGACGGAAATCACCATGGAAAGGTTGCGACGCAGGCCGTAGCCTACTTCGCCAAGAATAAATCCGAGCCTCATGGCATGTCATCCTCTGTGTCGAACGGGGCGAAGGCTTGGCTGCTGGGTGCGCCCTTGCTCAGCTCGCCGGGTCCGGCAACGCGCAATTCGCGTGTGCCGTCCTGGTTGATCACCGGGATCATCGAGGTGTACTCACCGGCCGTCTCGTCACGCATGATCTTGCCTGCGGAAAGCTCGATCACGCGGCGGCGCATCGAGTTCACGATGCCGTCATCGTGCGTGGCCATCAGGACCGTGGTGCCGTTCTGGTTGATGCGGTCCAGGACATTCATGATGCCGACACTGGTTGCGGGGTCCAGGTTGCCGGTTGGCTCATCGGCCAACAAGATCGCCGGCTTGTTGGCGATGGCACGGGCAATGGCGACACGCTGCTGCTCGCCGCCGGAAAGCTCGTTCGGCTTGCGCTTTTCCTTGCCCTCGAGGCCCACCATTTTCAGGACCTCGGGAACGTGCTCGCGAATGGAATTTCGGCTCTCGCCAATGACCTGCATGGCAAAGGCAACGTTGTCGAAAACGTTCTTCTGCGGAAGCAGCCGGAAGTCCTGGAAAACGACGCCGATGCCGCGGCGCAGCTTGGGCACGCGCCATGAAGGAATGCGCGCCACGTTCTGCCCGGCCACGTGTACCGAACCGCTGGTTGCGACAAGTTCCCTCAGCACCAGGCTCAGGAAAGTGGACTTACCGGATCCCGAGGCGCCGACCAGGAACGCAAAGTCGCCACGATCGATCTCGATACTGATGTTGTCCAAACCTGGACGTGACTTCTGGTCGTAGACCATAGTGACGTTTTCGAATCTAATCATCACAGCTCTGCCCGTCGGATCGCCGGCAGAAGGATCCATGGAACGGGACTTTTGTTTTAAGGGAGATTCAAGGCCAGCCCTTGCACTCTATCGGCACCGCGACGGCTGCACGGCGCACATAACAGGCGTGTCACGAAACTGTGTGTCTCATCGCAGAACGCTGCGAGCCTGATCCCGCCGCGCCCTCGAGGCACGCCCCGAAACAGCGAAAACGCCGGCTGCGGTCAGGCCGCGTTCGGGGCCGATATGCGACCGAATACGAAGAAGCCCTCGTCGATACGGATATCAACGAGGGCTTCGAGCCGGGAGGATGCATCTCCTCCGGCGGTTGGTTCCTAGGCGACCGGGCGGCGCTGGGTTGCACGCCAGCGGATGCCGGCATCGATGAAGTCGTCGATGTCCCCGTCAAGCACGGCGGAGGTGTTGCCGACCTCGTGCTCGGTGCGAAGGTCCTTGACCATTTGGTACGGGTTCAGCACGTAGGAGCGCATCTGGTCGCCCCACGACGCCTTCACGTCGCCGGCCATTTCCTTCTTCTGGGCGTCCTGCTCCGCCTTTTTCACCAGCATCAACCGGGACTGCAGCACGCGAAGGGCCGCGGCACGGTTCTGGATCTGCGACTTCTCGTTCTGCATCGACACCACGATGCCCGTGGGGATGTGGGTCATGCGCACCGCGGAGTCGGTGGTGTTCACCGACTGGCCGCCCGGGCCCGAGGACCGGAACACGTCGACCCGGATCTCGTTTTCCGGGATCTCGATGGAGTCGGTTTGCTCGATCAGCGGAATGACCTCGACCGCGGCAAACGAGGTCTGGCGGCGCCCCTGGTTGTCGAAGGGGGAAATGCGCACGAGGCGGTGGGTGCCGGCCTCGACGGACAGGGTGCCGAAGGCGTAGGGCGCGTTGACTTCGAAGGTCGCGGACTTCAGCCCCGCCTCTTCGGCGTAGGAGGTGTCCATGACGCGGGTGGAGTAGCCGTGCTTTTCCGCCCAGCGCAGGTACATGCGCATCAGCATTTCGGCGAAGTCCGCGGCATCAACGCCGCCGGCGCCGGCGCGGATCGTCACAACGGCCTCGCGCGAATCGAATTCGCCCGACAGCAGGGTGACGACCTCGAGGTCGGCGAGCGCCTTGCGCACCGACTTGAGTTCGTCCTCCGCCTCGCGCAGCGAATCCTCGTCGGCCTCCATCTCTGCAAGCTCCACGAGCACCTCGAGGTCGTCGATGCGGGTGGCGATGGTGGTCAGCCGCTCGAGTTCGGACTGGCGGTGCGAGAGCTTGGAGGTCACGACCTGGGCGGCGGCCGGGTTGTCCCAGAGATTCGGCACACCGGCTTCCTCGGAGAGCATCTCGATGTCGGCGCGAATGCGCGGAACATCGGACACCTCTTCGATCGATGCGTAGGTGGAGCGCAGTGCGCGGATTTCTGCGGGGAAGTCAGTTGAAGCCATGGTGGTTCCAGCCTACGACATTTGCGGGCCATCTCTTGGCGGACGACGGGTTATTTCCGCCCGGCAGCGTGTTCGGCCCTCCCCCGCTGGAGAAACGGCACCGGGGCATCCGGCTATCTGGAGAGCAGGGTGCGCGCCTTGGATTCCACGGAGATGCCCACCCCGGCGGGCACCACCCAGCCGACGATCGGCGGGTGGACCACCGCGCCGAGCCGCAGCTGCGCCGTCACCCCGTCGCCCTGGACGCCGGCCGACACAATGCGCAGATCGGCGAAATCAGCGGCGGCGCCGATGTCATCGAGGTACTTTGCCGCGGCCGACCTGACCTCGGCCGGGTCCAGGCGCAGCGTCGCATCCGACTGCCCCGTGGCATCGAGCTCGAAATTGTCCGCCGCCGCGGCGACGGCCCCGTCGGCCACCGAGAGCAGCTTCCGGGCCTGGACGTTGACGGCGGTGGCGGCCAGCACGACGCTGATCGTGAGCAGCGCAAGGGCGATCATGCCGATGATCAGGATGATCGATTGCCCGGCTTCGGCGGCTGCGGCCTTCCGGGGTCCTGCGCCCGGGCGGCGGTTGCGGCGCCGGCGGCGGCGCCCGGGCTACCCATACCGGTCCACCCGGTGGGTGGTGCTTGAACTGATTTCACCGGTCCGCCAGTTCCAGCCCTGCGGCAGCAACGGCAGCACCGTGTCGATCGAGACGCGCACCGTGACGGTGCTGCCCGGCGAAAGGCACGCCCCGTTGCAGCTGTAGCTGAAGCTCGCCCGGCCCGCGGTCGATGCCCATGTTGGCGGCCGCGCGGTTCACCGCATCGGCCACGCGGTCGCCGGCCTGGGCCTCGGAGTCGGCCGTGACAAAGACCTTGGCCCCGTGGTCGGCCGCGCCCACCGCCGCATAGGTCGCCGACTGGAGCTGTGCGGCACCGATCACCAGGTAGACCAGCGGCACCATGAGCAGCACCACCAGGAAAATGAACTCGATCACCGCCGATCCGGCTTCGCGGTCGCCGGCCGGCGCCGAACGGATGCGGCCAGTCCCGGTGCCGGCACCGCGGCCAGAGCGCGGGAGGCTCCGGGGCACGGGTGCGTCGCCTACCCATAGCGCACCGATTCCCCGTGCACCACGAACTCGCCGAAGCCCTGAACCATGCCGATCAACGGGATTTCCGCCCGCACGGTGATCACCAGCCCCGGACGGCCGCCGATCTCCACGGTTTGGCCCTGGACGTCGCGGGCGAACCCGTCGTTCAGCGCCCCGGAGATCAGTTCCCGGGTGCGTTGCACCCCGTCGGCGGCACCGCGGTCGGCCAGCGTGCCGTAGCGGGCGCCGCTGGCGGCGGCATCCATCAGGGTGTTGCGCACGTGCAGCGCCAGCGCCAGTTGCACCACCCCGAGGAAGACGGCGATGAGCAATGCGCTGACCATGACGAATTCGGCCACCGCGGAACCCCGCTGGCTTCCGCGGGTGCCGGTCTCCGAGGTCGGCGGCAGTCGTGGCGGTGCGGTCAGCGGCAGCCGCGCGAGGGAGCGGGGACTCCGTGCGGCGCGCTGACGTGCGTCGGGACGCGGGCACGGCCCGGCACGGGGACATGGCGTGTAACGGGAACATGGGGCGGGCCGCCGCCGTTCTAGCCCAGGCCCGAAACGCTGTCGATCGCCTGGTTGAACAGCTCCTGCAGGCGCGGGCCCGCGATGGCCAGCAGCGCGGCAACCAGCAGCGCGCTCATGAGCGTGATCATGACCCAGCCGGGCACGTCCCCGCGTTCATCGCGCCGGACCCGACGCGCCAGGTTGCCGGTGCAGGCAGCCACCCACAAGCCAACGCCGAACAACAAATAGCCGATCCTGTGTGTCTTTCGCATGACGGTTCCTCCTAGGGTTTGACCCGTGGTTGTGCCCCTTCGCCCGGGGTCTGGACTGCGGCGAAGCGGCGGATGGGCGGGGTGCCCATCGTGGTGTTTCACGAAGTGCCCGCGTGCTGATTCGCATGTTGATTCGCGTGGCGATTCGGGCTGTTTCGCGTGTGGACCCCGGCCGGCAGACATCAGTAGCTCATGTCGATCAGCGACAGCCCCGGGTACACGGCAAAGACGATGGTCAGCGGGAGGATGCCGAAGACGATCGGCACCATCATGCCGATCTCCTTCTTGCCCGCCGTCTCCATCAGGTCGCGCTTGGCCGCGTCGCGCACATCCTGCGCCTGGGCGCGCATGACCTGGGCGATCGGCGTGCCGCGTTCGCTGGCGACGGTGATCGCGTCGACGAAGCGGGTCATCGCGGTGAGCTGGATGCGGTCGGACATCGCGGCAAGCGCGGCCACCAGCGTCGAGCCGGAGCGGACGTCGGCCAGCGCCATCGAGAACTCGTCGCTGAGCGCCCCCTTGGAGGTGCGGGCCACGCGCTCGATGGAGCCGATGGTGCTCTCCCCCGCGCCGACGGCGAGCGCCATCAGCTCGGCGATCGTCGGGAACTGGTTCAGGATGCGCTTGCTGCGGCGGGCGATCTGCTCCCCCAGGTACCAGTCGCGCAGCAGGTAGCCGCCGAGCCCGCAGAAGGCCAGCACCACCAGCGCCAGCATCGGGTTGAAGGTCCCGCTGGCAAGGTTCAGCCCGATGTACCCGGCGCCGGCGAGGGTCAGCGCCGCGGACCAGAGCAGCTGCTGGGCGCGGAAATCCAGCACGCCGATCGACAGGCCGGCGCGCGCCAGCCGCCGGGCGAGCGCCTCGTTGCCGGGGTTCAGCCGGTGGGTGAAGCGGGCGAGGTCGGCGAGCGCCGGGCCCAGGATGCGGCCCAGCGGCCCGAACGGGGTTTGCGCCGCGAGCGGCTCGCCGAACGTGCGGGAGCTGGTGCGTCCGGTGCGCAGGTGCGGGGCCATGCGGTCCGCGAAGCTGATCGGGCGCATGGCCGGAAGCCTGACCAGCACCAGCCAGAGGCCGCTGCCCAGGCACAGGCCCAGGACCAGCGCGAGGATCGTCGTGGGGCTCATGCGAAGACCCGTTCCTCGGCCGGAAGCCGCCCGATGCGCATCATCGCCCGGTAGCAGACGAAGGACACGCCCAGGCCGGTGAGCAGCACCAGCATGCCGGTCACGGTGGAGTAGGCGGCGACGGCCGCCGGCTGTCCGGCCAGCAGCAACAGGATGACCCAGGGCGCGGCGACGGCCAGCCGCGCCGCGGAGACGGTCCAGGACTGCCGCGCCTCCAGCTCCCCGCGGGTGCGGGCCGCATCGCGCAGGAAGGAGCTGAGCGTGCCGAGCATCTCGCCCAGGTCGGTGCCGCCGACCTCCCGGGTGATGCGCAGGGCCGCGACGATCTTGTCCGCCACCGGGTCCGCGAGACGCTGCGCCAGGCGCTCGAGCGACTCCTCGAAGCGGGCGGTGGCCCGGTAGTCGAGCCCGAAGTCGGTGAAGGCCGGGCGCAGCGCCTCGGGCCCCTGCTTGCCCAGCTGGGTCAGCGCCTCCGGCAGCGAGAGCCCCGCGCGGATGGCGGAGCGCAGGTGGTCCACGACGTCGGGCCATTGCTCGCGCAGGGCGGCGCGGCGCTTTCCGGCCTGCCGGTGCACGATGGCCCACGGCGCAAAGGCCCCGAACCCGGTGAAGGTCAGCGCGATCATGAGCGCGCCGGTGAGCACCAGCACCGTGAGGCCGGCGACCACGGCGCTGGTGACGGACGCGGAGATGAAGCCGGCCCGGGTGACCTTGTCCATCCCGGCATGCAGCAGCAGGGTGTCGATCCGCGAAGGGCGCGCGTCCCGGGTGCGCGCCGTGGCGGGGGTGAAGGACCGGAAGATCAGCAGCAGCCCGAATCCCAGGGTGAGTCCCAGCAGCAGGCTCATGCCACGGCCCGCCCGAGTTCGGCCACGTCGATCCCTGCATCGAGCAGCTTCTGGTGGGCCAGGTCGGCGGCCGGCTGCAGCTGCAGCACCCCGTCGACGGCCTCGAAGAGCGTGGTGGTCTCGATGGCGCCGTTCTCCACCCGGCGGCCCAGGCCCAGGATCTCCCCCACGTAGCGCCGCCCGGAGGCATCGCGCCGGCAATGCACCACCAGGTCGATGCACGCGGCCACGGTCGGAACGACGAACGCGCGGAGCTGATGTTCTCCCCGGCCAGCAGCGGCAGCGTGCACAGCTTGGTGACGGCGTCGTGCGCCGAGTTCGCGTGGATGGTACTGATAGGCCAGGCAGGCCCGAATTCAGGGCGATCAGCATGTCCAGGGACTCGGCCTGCCGCACCTCCCCGACGATCAGCCGGTCCGGGCGCATGCGCAGCGCCTCCTTGACCAGCTTGCGCATGTCGATCTCGCCGGTGCCCTCCAGGTTCTGCTGCCTGGTCTGCAACCCGACGACGTCGCGCAGGTTGACCTTCAGCTCGAAGATCTCCTCGATGGTGATCACGCGTTCGCGGCTGCCGATCGAGGAGGACAGGCAGTTGAGCATCGTGGTCTTGCCGGCCTGCGTGGCGCCGGAGACCAGCACGTTCAGCCCCGCCGCGACCGCCACGTCCAGGTAGTGGGCGCCCTGCGGGGTGATGGTCCCGAGCTCCACCAGGTGCTCCAGCCGGCTGGCCCTGGCGATGAACTTGCGGATGTTCACCGCCCAGTGCCTCCGGGTGATGTCGGGGATGACCACGTGCAGGCGCGAACCGTCGGCCAGCTGGCAGTCGACGAAGGGCTGCGAGAGGTCAAGCCGGCGGCCCGAGGCCTTGAGCATGCGCTCGACGAGCGCCGGGATCTCGGGCTCGGGGATCCGGAGTCGACGTCAGCTCGGAGGTGCCCCCGCGGGCCACGAACACCTCGTGCGGGCCGTTGATCCAGATCTCCTCGATCTCCGGGTCGTCCAGCAGCGGCTGCAGCGCCCCGAGCCCGGCGACGGCATCGAGCACGCGCCGCCTGGCGGCCGTCAGGTCCCCCAGCGGGGGCAGCACCCCCATGAGCGAGCGCTCGTCGTAGTCGCGCACCACGTCCTCGGCCAGCCGGCGCACGTCCCCCAGCTGGGTGGCCGGATCCAGCCCGTGCCGGCGGATGAGCTCGCGCACCTCATCGACCACGATGTTTATTGCGTCCACAACTTCGCCCCCGCTTCGTTCCACCCAAGCCGTTCCACCCAAGGTTCGGCGGAATCCGGCGTGTCGTAGAACGCGTGTGCTTCGGGCCGTCTGTCTTGCCCCATGTGACGCCGGGATCCCCACATTTACGGCGAGAATACCCGTGCCCGCCGCGGCCAAACAAGGGCGCGGGGGAATCTGTTGATACCCGGTGCGGGCCGCGGGGCGTTCGTCCACAGTCCGCGCCGCCCGGGTACCGGCTCCCCACCTGCGTTCTTACGGTTGAGGCAGGGAATTTTCGATGCGGCGGGGCGCCGGGGTCCGCCGCCGTGGATCCGCGCAGAAAGGCAGAAAATGGCCGATCGGCTATTCATCCGGTTGTGCTCGGGCCATCCGCAGCGGCGTGCCCTGCTTGAACTGGTTTCCGTCCGGGAGTGCGGCGGCCCGCTGCTGGCCGGGGCGCTGGGCGGGCAGCTGGCCGGAGGCCTGCTGGTTCTGGGGGCCGATCCCCCTGTCCGAGGTCGATCGGTTGCCGGCGTCCGGCGAGATCTTCCTGTGCGACATGCCGATGGAGGGGCAGCGCGGACGGGCTCGCGCGGAGCGCGGCGGCCCCGGTGCGGCCGCCGCGCTGGTCGTCGTGGAGGGCCCGGATCCCGGCGGGATGCTGCCGCTGCGCCGGGGCGTGTATTCGCTGGGGCGCGGCGACGTCGACTTCCGCATCAACGATCCGCGGCTCTCGCGGCTGCACGCGGTGCTCCGGGTGTCGGAGACCTCCATCGTGCTCAGCGACGAGGGCTCCGCCAACGGTCTCTGGTTGGGCGGGGCAAGGATCCGCGAACGGCGGATGCTGCTCGGGGAGCGCTTCACGGCCGGCGGCAGCACCCTTGCGCTGCTGGCCGCGCAGCCTCGCGAGGCCGGTCGCGGGCCCTTGGCCCCTGCAGCCCATCGCGATCGACGGACGGGAACCGCCGTCGCACCCCGGCACCGTGCTGCTGGGGGCGCTCACCCCGCTGGCGCTGGGCGCCGGGCTCTACCTGATGACCGGCAGCGCCTTTTTCCTGCTCTTCTCCACGTTGTCCCTGCTCACCGGCGGCCTGCCCGCGTTTTTCATGCTCCGGGCCCGGCGGGCCTACCGGCGCGCCGCCTCGCTGGCCCGCGCCATGGACGCGGCACGGCGCGAGGAGCTGGCGGCGCCGATCGGCACGGTGGCCGCCGGCCTGTGCCGGGCCAGCACCACGGCCCCCGATGGGTTCCCGCCGATGGTGCCGGGGCATGCGCTGCAGCGGGCATGGATCCGCTCGGCTTCCGGGGCGCAGCCGGGCCGCGTCCGCCACGGGGGCGCTGGCAAATCGCGGGGCGATCCCGCGCGCCGTTTCCCGGTGCTGCTGGCCATGCACGACGGGCTGGTTCTGGCGCTTGAGGGCGGGGCCGCCCAGTGGGGCGGGCTGTTGCGGGCCGTGCTGGTGCGCTGGCTGCCGTTGCTGAACAGCGGGGCGCTGCGGGTGCTTGTGGTGGGTGCGGCGGAGTTCCTGCCCGCCGAGTTCCTCATGCTCCGCGGGGTTGAGATCGGCGGGGTTGAGATCGGCGGCAGTTGAGATCGGCGGAGTCCGGATCCGACGGAGTCGGGACGGTGCCGACCATCGTGTTGGTGGCACCGGGAAACGGAAACACCGTCGCGGGAACCGCCGCCGCGGGGAACGTGGCCCGGCCGGTACCGCCGCCCGGTACCGCCGTGGCGCCGGGCGGCAAATCCGGTGCCCGGTGGCCTGGGTGTACTGCGGCGGAACACCGAACCAGGTACGCGCACAGGTCACCCTGAGCGCCTCGGGCCTGCTGCTGCTCGACGAGGCGGCGCTGGCCCGCAGCCCGTGGCTCGGGGTGGCGGCAACCACCGGGGGCCTGCGGATCGAGCCGGCCGCCCTGGGCTTCGAGGCCCTGGCCCGGGCGGTCCGCCGGGAGTTGTCGGCGGGAACCGAGGGCTGGCCGCTGCTTCCCGCGCCTGGGCTCCAGCCGGACACCGGCAAGCGGGCACACGGGCCGCTCCCGCAGGCCCTGGGCACCGTCATCGGGGACGCTGCCTCCGGTCCGGTCCGGCTGGACTTGATCCGCCACGGGCCGCACCTGCTGGTCGCCGGAACCACGGGATCCGGCAAATCCGAGTTGCTGCGCTCGCTGGTGCTTGGCCTGGCGCGCGGCCACGGCCCGCACGAACTGGCCTTCATGCTGGTGGATTTCAAGGGCGGGGCGACGCTGGCCCCGCTGGCCGCGCTGCCCCACGTGCAAAACCTGGTGTCGGATCTCGACGCCGCGGCCGCCCGCCGCGTGCTGGAGCAGCTCTCCTGCGAATTGCGCCGCCGCGAACGCCTGCTGGCGGCGCACCACGCCACCGACATCGCCGGCTACCTGGAATCGCGCACCGACGCCGACCCGCTGCTGCCGGCGCTGGTGGTGGTCATCGACGAATTCCGCGTCTTCGCCACCGAGCTGCCCGGGGCGCTGGAGCAGATCGTTCAGGTGGCCACAGTGGGCAGGTCGCTGGGCATCCACCTGGTGCTCAGCACCCAACGCCCCGCCGGGACCCTGAACGCGCAGCTGCGCGCCAACATTTCCAGTGTCATCGCGCTGCGCACCACCGGCGAATTCGAGTCGGCCGACCTGATCGGCACCGACGCGGCCGCGCACCTGGATCCCGGGGAACCGGGCTGGGCGTTCCTTCGGCTCGGCGGCGAGGCCCCGCTGAAGTTCAGGGTGCGCATCAACGCCGCGGCCGGCACCGGGGCAACGCTCCGGGCCTGGGGCAGGAGCCTGCGCGCGCCCCTGTGGCAGCAGGAACTCGACGGGCCGGTTCCCGATGAACAACGGCTGGATGCACCAGGGCAGGATGGACAGGCGTCGGGCCCCCGGACTCGCGGTCGGCGGGCTTGCGGCGGCCGTCGAACAAATCCGCATCCTCTGGTCCGGCCATGAACGCGCGGCAAGCCCCTTCTCCCCCGCGCTGCCCGAGGTGCTGTTGCAGCTGCCCCGGGCGTCCCTGCTGGCGGTCCCCGGCGACGCCGCCGTCGTCGGGCTGGTCGACCGCGTGGAATCGGCCCGTCCCACGGCGATGCTCTTTGACCTCGACTCGTGCGGCGGGCTGGCGGTGTGCGGCCTGCCCGGGTCCGGCGCCGAAACCGTGCCGGAGCTCCTGGTCCGGGCACTGAACCGGCGGGCATGGACCGCGCCCTGCCTCGTGCTCGACGGCAACGGCACGCAGCCGGACCTCGCCGCGCACCCCGGGGTCGGCGGGTACTTCGGGCCGCAGGATTCCTGGCGCATCCAGGAGCTGGTCCGCCAACTGGACGATGCCGCACACACCGCCCCGCTGGTGCTGGTGGTCAGCGGCCTCGGCGGTTGGGCGCAGGCGTTGGGGCCCTCCGCCTATGCGCTGCTGGAGGCCGCGCTTGGCGCCTTTGCGCGCACCGCGCAGTCGCCGGGCCGGGCGCTGGTGCTCTGCGGGGACCGCGAACTGGCCGGCTCCCGGGCCGCGTCCCTGTGCGAATCGCGTTGGTATTTTCCCCGCGGCGCCGGGCCCGAGGTCCTGATGGGCTGGCCCAAGCTCAAGCGGGTCGGCCCGTTTCCGGGGCGCGGCCTGCTGGTGGGCCCGGGCGAACCGGAGACGGGCACCGAGTTCCAGCTGCTCGATCCTGCGGCCGTGGTCGGCCATCCCCCGGGGCCGGTTCCGCCCGGGTGGCTCCGCTCTGACCCGCTGCCGGAGCTGCTGCGGCCCGCGGATCTGGACGCGTTGCGCCCGGCGATCGGTTCGGCATCGGCATCGGCATCGGTTTCAGGGATGCCGCACCGGGAACGGGTCGGGCTTGCGCCCGTCGGCACTGGCCGTCGGCGTGTGCGGTCCGGACAACCGGGCGTTCATGTGGTCGCCGGGGCCGATCGGGGTGGTCGTCGGGCATGACGGCTCCGGCAAGGGCGGATTGTTCAGCCATCTGGCGGCGTGCGGCCTGCCCGGGAACCAATCGTGCCTGCGATTCGGGCTGGACGACGTGCTGCCCTCGCACCCCGGGCAGTTGCAGGAGGGGCGTTTCGCGACCCGGCGCCGGACTCGTGGCCGCGGACGCGCGGGTGGGCCTGGTCCTGATCGACAGGGCCGACCTGCGGGTGCGCGAGGCGGCCCGGGCCATGGAGATCCTCGGCGCGGCGCGGATCCAGGTGGTCTTCAGCACCGAGCCTTCCGCGCGCATCCTCATGGAGCTGGGCCTCGGCGCGGCGGTGCGCGACCAGCACAGCTTCCTGGTGCTCGATCCGCGCTCGCTTTCCGACGCCGACCCTGCCGGGTTCAGGTTCGTTCCCGATCCCCGCAGCATTCCGGGCAGGGCGCTGGTTGTCGACAACGGAACGCTGCGCCAGATCCAGTGCGCGGACGGTTCATGACCGGGTTCGCCCGCGGCCGACCGCGGTTGCCCGGGCGGCGGTTGGGCTAGGCGGCGTCGCCGGGTCGCCCGTTCGGCACTGCCCGCGGAGGGCCGGTCGCCCAGGAACCCGGTGGTGCGCGGATCGAAAAGCAGCACCGTGACAACCGCGGCCGGGACCAGCCACAACCAGGCCATCAGCGCGTTGCCGGGCATGACGAACTGGAAGGCCAGGATGATCTGGAAGACCTGCCAGACCAGCACGGCGGCACGGGTCCAGGCCCGGCCGCGGAAGAAGAAGTGGGCGACCAGCAGCTGCCATGCGCCGGCAGCAAGGATCAGCACCAGCATGAACAGCCGCGCGCCCAGGCCCAGCGCCCCGGCATCGCCCAGCTGCATCGCATAGCCCGCCCCGTAGGCGAGCACCGCGGCGCCCTCGAGCACCAGCAGGGCGCAGATCAGCAGCACCGAAACCGGACGGCGCTTGGGGGCGGGATTGGAAGGTTGCACGGCAGGCTGGTTCATCACCCCTCAAATCTAGCCGGGCGCACCGGGCGAAGCGAAAGCGGAGGGGACCGGAAACCGGGCCGAACTGCGGCGAAGGTGCCGAACAACACCCTTGTCAGCGGCGCCGAAACCTGTTAGTCGACACCCCGTTTCGGCGGCTTGTGACGAAGCACTCAAGACTGCGGGCGTATTTACAACACCGGCCCCTTGTTTACGTGAACGTAACATGAAAACCTTGTTAGGCAGTCGATCGGGCGAGCTCAATTCTCCCGTCATGCTGTTTTCGCCCCGGCTGCAAGCCTTGGGCAGTTCTTCCTCAGACCTACTTTCAAGGAGCATCATCAAGCATGGATTGGCGTAGCCGCGCGGCCTGTCTGGACAAGGACCCGGAGCTGTTTTTCCCGGTTGGAAACACCGGACCGGCCCTGCTCCAGATTGAAGAAGCCAAGAGTGTCTGCCGACGTTGCCCCGTCGTCGACACCTGCCTGCAATGGGCCATCGAATCCGGCCAGGATGCCGGCGTCTGGGGTGGCATGAGCGAAGACGAGCGCCGTGCGCTCAAGCGCCGGGCCGCACGCGCCCGTCGCGCTTCCTGACGCTTCACAGCACCAAGATTTCGATCGGGGGCCGGTTCCATTGGAGCCGGCCCCCGATTTTGCACCTCCATACCTCCCGATCCGTTCACCGGCAGCAACAAACCTGTACGGATTCGTGTTGGAACGACCCGATATCCGCACCCATAGTTACGATCGATAAGTGACAGAGCCCCGAACCGACCCACGCATTGGCGCCACGCTCGATGGCCGCTACCGGCTGGATGCACGCATCGCCGACGGCGGCATGTCCACCGTGTACCGCGCCATGGACACCCGCCTGCACCGCACGGTGGCCGTCAAGGTGCTGCACGCGCACATGGCCTCCGACCCGGCGGTGCTCGAGCGCTTCGCCGCCGAGGCCATCATCTCCGCCGGGCTGACCCACCCGAACATCGTGGGCGTCCGCGACCACCACGTCTCGGGCGACGCCGCCTACCTGGTCATGGAGTACGTGCGCGGGCTGAACCTGCGCGAGGTGCTGGCCGAACGCGGCCGCTTCACCCCGCGCCAGACCCTCGCCGTGCTGCAGGCCATCTGCACCGGGCTCTCCGTCGCGCACGCCGAGGGCATCGTCCACCGCGACATGAAGCCCGCCAACGTGCTGATTTCCGACGACGGACGCGTGAAGGTCGCCGACTTCGGGCTGGCCCGCGCCGCCTCCGCGCACACCAACGCCACGACGTTCTTCGGCACCGCCGCCTACATCTCCCCCGAGCTTGCCGTGGGCGACCCGGCGGACGAGCGCAGCGACATCTACGCGGTGGGCATCATCGCCTACGAGCTGCTCACCGGGCAGCAGCCGTTCACCTCCGAAAGCGCCTACGGGCTGGCGTTCAAGCACATCAACGACCGCGTCCCGGCGCCCTCGGCGATCGTGCCCGGGCTCTCCCCCGAGCTCGACGAGCTCGTCGCCTATTGCACCAACAAGGACCCGGAGGACCGCCCGCAGGACGCATCGTTCCTGCTCAGCGATCTCAAGCAGATCCAGCAGTCGCTGACCCGCGACCAGCTGGACCTCGATTCGGAGACCCTGGGCGGCATCACCGACCTCATTCCCCCGGCCGCGGCCCCGCACACCACGGTGCATGACCGGCTGGCCCAGGCACAGCTGTTCCGCAATTCCGCCGCCGAAAGCGCTGCGGCGGCCCTGGCCGGCGCAGGCGCGACGCCGAAACCGCCGTCCATGCGCCGCAGCACGACGCCACGGCTGCCCTCCCGGCGTTCGCGCAGGACGGCGGTCCCGGAAGCGGCGTCGCTCTCCGATGACCGGACGCAGGCGATGCTCGCGCCGTCGCAGGAGACCACGTTGCTGCAGCCCCGGTCCGACCAGACCAGCGTGCTTTCCACGCGGCCGGGTTCGGCCGGCGGCAACACCGGGCAGCTTGCAGCGGTGCCGGCCGGCCAGCGCCCGCTCTCGGCACGGCAGGCCAAGAAGAGCGCCCGGGCCGCCGAACTCGCGTGGAAAAAGGAAGCCCAGATCCCCACGCACCAGCTCGCCCCGAAGTCCCCGGCACGGCGCAAGTGGCTCATTGCCGTGCTGCTGACGCTGCTTGCGGCGGCGGTCGTGGCGGTCGGGCTGTTCTTCGGCATGGGCCCGGGCGCCCCCTTCACGGTTCCGACGCTGACCGGCATGGCAAGCGCCGACGCCGTCTCGCGGCTCGAGTCCCAGGGCGTCGCCGCCACCACCAAGGAAGTTTTCGACGAGAAGATCGAGCGCGGCCTCGTGGTGGGAAGTGAACCCGCCGCCGGGGAAACGATCCGCAGGTTTCAAGGCCTGGAGCTGAGCGTCTCCAAGGGCCCCGAGCTCTTTGCCGTGCCGAACCTGACCGGCCGCAAGCTGGCCGACTGCCGAAAAGGACCTGAAGGCGGCCCAGCTGGCCCTCGGCGAGGTGTCCAGGAAGTACTCCGAGGAGGTCGCCAAGGGCGTGGTGATCAGCCACAGCCCGGAGGTCGGCGACAAGGTGCGGCGCAACAGCAAGGTCGCGCTCGTCGTCTCCCGCGGGCCGGCGCCGGTCGATGTGCCGAGCCGTGCGTGGGCTTGAGCGCCGGCGAAGGCCAAATGCCGCGCTCAAGGAGGCGGGGCTGAAGGGCGCCGAGGATTCGAAGGCAGTACAGCCGCACGGTCCCCGAGGGCGCGATCATTTCGCAGAAGCCCGCGGGCGGCCAGGCGGAGCGCGGCTCCACCGTCACCTACGTCGTCTCCCGCGGCCCGCGGATGATCGAGGTCCCGGACGTGCAGGGCAAGCAGGTGGGCGAGGCCCGCGCGACCCTGGAGGCGCTCGGTTTCAAGGTCGAGGTCGAGGAGTTCCTCGGCGGGTTCTTCGGCACCGTGCGCACCCAGAGCCCGTCCGGCGGCACCGCCCCGGAGGGATCGACCATCAAGCTGGTCGTCGTCTAGCACGGACCGACCGAGCCTCATCGGCGGCCGATGAACTCCGGCAGACCCGGGGTCGTCAGCGCGAGCTCCACCGGGCCTCAATCAGGCAGTGGCTTGGTGCCGGCAACTCGATCGCCAGACAACGATGGCCGGGTTCCTTCCACCTTGAATGGTGGAAGGAACCCGGCCATCGTGCTATGCCGTGGTTGCGGGAACCGCTAGCTGCGCTGTCCGCGCTTGGCCAGCGCACCCGAGACCAGGAACGCCATCTCCAGGGACTGGCGGTGGTTCAGGCGCGGGTCGCAGACCGACTCGTACAGGTCGTCGAACTGTTCCTGGCGGATCGGGTCGGCGCCGCCGAGGCACTCGGCCACGTCGTCGCCGGTCATCTCCACGTGCAGGCCGCCCGGGAAGGTGCCCAGCGAGTCGTGCACCTCGAAGAAGCCGCGGACCTCGTCCATGACGTCGTCGAAGTTGCGGGTCTTGTAGCCGTTGCCGCTGGTGACGGTGTTGCCGTGCATCGGGTCGGTGACCCAGAGGACCTGGGCGCCGGAGGCGGTGACCTTCTCGACCAGGTTCGGCAGCTTCTCGCGGATGTTCTTCGCGCCCATGCGGGTGATGAAGGTCAGGCGGCCCGGCTCGCGGTTCGGGTCGAGCTTGTCGATCAGCGCCAGTGCGTCCTCCGGGGAGGTGGTCGGGCCGAGCTTGACGCCGATCGGGTTGCGGACGCGGGAGAGGAAGTCCACGTGCGCGCCGTCGAGCTGGCGGGTGCGCTCACCGATCCACAGGAAGTGGCCGGAGGTGTCGTAGGGCAGCTCGGTGCGCGAGTCGGTGCGGGTCAGCGCGCGCTCGTAGTCAAGCAGCAGGGCCTCGTGGGAGGCGAAGAACTCGGTGCGCTTGAGCGCCTCGAAGTCCGCTCCGCAGGCGTCCATGAACTTGACCGCGCGGTCGATCTCGCCGGCGAGCTGCTCGTAGGCGGTGTGCGCCGGGTTGGTCGTGAAGCCCTTGTTCCAGGAGTGCACGTCGCGCAGGTCGGCGAAGCCGCCCTGGGTGAAGGCGCGGATCAGGTTCAGCGTGGCCGAGGAGGTGTTGTAGGCCTGCACCATGCGGCGCGGGTCGTGGGCGCGGGATTCCGGGGTGAAGTCGTAGCCGTTGACGATGTCGCCGCGGAAGGCCGGCAGCGTCACGCCGTCGCGGGTCTCGTCGTTGGAGGAGCGCGGCTTGGCGAACTGGCCGGCCATGCGGCCCATCTTGATGACCGGCATGGAGGCGCCGTAGGTCAGCACGACGGCCATCTGCAGGATGGTGCGCACGCGGGCGGAGATCTTGTCGGCGGTGGCGCCGTCGAAGGTCTCGGCGCAGTCGCCGCCCTGGAGCAGGAAGGCCTTGCCCTGTGCCGCGGCGGCCAGGCGCTCGCGCAGCACGTCGACCTCGCCGGCGAAGACCAGCGGAGGGCGGGAGCCGAGTTCACGAATGGACTCGGCATAGTGCGGGTTGTCGTTCCAGGTCGGCTGCTGGGCGATCGGCAGGGTGCGCCAAATATCCAGTGCTGGGTCGGCTGCGGGGCCCGCCGGCGAACGGCCTGGCAAAGAGGAGTTCGAAGATAGCTGAGTCACCCTCTAAGCGTAAACCGCCGCGCCCGCCGCGCGGGTATCCGGCGCGTAACCCAAGGCGACCGGGCCGTTCACAGTGCGCGGTCAACCCACGGTGCGCACCCGGCGGCGAGAGCTACTTCTTGCCCTGCTGTTCGCGGCGTTCGGCGTCGAGCCGCGCCTTCACCGTTGCGGCGTAGGAGTCCACGTATTCCTGGCCGGAGAGGCGCATGATCGCGTACATGATCTCGTCGGTGACCGAGCGCTGCACAAAGCGGTCCTCGCTCATGCCCGCGTAGCGGGAGAAGTCCAGCGGTTCGCCGATGATCATGCCGACGCGGCGGATGTTGGGCACGCGCTTGCCGATCGGCTGGACCTTGTCGGTGCCGATCATCGCCACCGGGATGACGGGGACCCCGGCCTCCAGGGCGAGCTTGGCCACGCCGAGCTTGCCGCGGTAGAGCCGCCCGTCGGGGCTGCGCGTGCCCTCCGGGTAGATGCCCAGCAGCTGGCCGTCGACCAGCGCCTGGGCGCCGGCGCCGAGCGAGTTCGCGCTGGCGGCCCCGCCGGAGCGGTCCATCGGCAGCTGGTTGATCATCCGGAAGAACCACGCGGTGACGCGGCCCTTGAGGCCCTTGCCGTTGAAGTAGTCGCTCTTGGCCAGGAAGATCACCGGGCGGTCGACCGCCACGGGCAGGAAGATCGAGTCGGAGACCGAGAGGTGGTTGCTGGCCAGGATCGCTCCCCCGGTTTCGGGGATGTGCTCGATCCCCTTGACCCACGGCCTGAAGAACACCGTTACCAGCGGTCCGACGATGAACCGCTTCATGAACAGGTAAAACATGTGGTGTGTGCCTTCCGGGCCGGTATGGGATTGTGCTGGCGGGCGCGCGAAAATGCCCGCACCTCAAATCAAGTGATGATTCAGTCGTTCTCCGTTAGGCTCTAACTGTAGGCAAAACATTGCCAAAGGTCATACCCCGGCCCGTGCCGAGAGCGCCGTTCGGCCAAACCCACGCGAGGGAGAAAACCGTGCCAAGCAACCAGAAGGTTTCCGGCCAGGACGCAGAAGTCAACGCGCCGTTCCACCACCAGGGGGACAACGGCGAGGCGGTCTTGGTCATCCACGGTTTCACCTCGGGTCCGGCCAGCATGCTGCCCTGGGCCCAGGCATTCGCCAAGGCCGGATACACCGTGGACCTGCCGGTGCTTCCCGGGCATGTGACAAGTTGGCAGGAGCTCTCCAAGACGCCGCACTCGGACATCGTCTCGGCGGTGGAGCGGGCCTACGAGGCGCTGGCGGCCAAGCATTCGCGGGTGTACGTGGCGGGCATGTCGATGGGCGGGGCGCTGGCCCTGCACCTTGCGGCAACCCACTCCCCGGCCGGCCTGGCACTGATCAACCCGGGGTTGACCATCGAATCCCCTGTGGTGAAGTTCACCGGCGTGCTGCGCTTTTTCCTGCCGTCGATCAAGTCGATCGCCAACGACATCGCCAAGCCCGGCGGCAACGAACACGCCTATGCCCGCACCCCCATCGGCGGCGTCCACCAGCTGCGCAAGCTGTTCAAGGCCGCGACGCAGGGCCTGCCGAAAATCACCTCGCCCATCATCGTCTTCAGGTCCGACCAGGACCACGTGGTTCCCGAAAGCAGCATCGAGGTGCTGCGCTCCGGGCTTGACGAGGCCCTTGCCCGTCCAGATCCGCCGGTTGGAGCGGAGCTACCACGTGGCCACGCTGGACTACGAGGCCGACGAAATCTTCAACGAGTCGATCGAGTTTTTCAGGAAGTTGAGCAGCGCGCACCATGACTGATCCGTTTCACGAGCCGGCATCCCCCGGCGATTCAGACGACGCCATCTGGGAGGACCTGGTGCGCCGGCTGGAGGAAGATCCCGTGGCCGGGCCGGACCTGCCCGGGGAACCAAGCCCCGGGACCGGCCCGGGACCGGGCAGCACCGGCGGCACCGGCCGCGTGGATCCGACGCTCTTCCAGATGCACCCGGCGCTCGGCGGCCCGCGCGACTACGAGGCCGCCGAGGACCACGAGGGATTCGTCCCGGAGGAACCCCCGGCGCTCGGCTCCGGGAACCCGCTGCTCACCCTCGCCTGGACCGCCGCGGCGGGGGCTCCGCTGATGCTGCTGGTACTTGCCATTTTCTGGCGGCGGGCACCCATGCCGCTGTGGATCGGCCTGTGCGTCGTGGCGCTGGCCGCGGGCGGGTTCCTCTTCGCCCGGCTGCCGCGCTTCCGCCACGAGGGCGACGACGGGGCCCGCGTCTAGGGTGCCGGGTCCGCGCCTGCAACAGCGTCGGAATTGGCTGCCGGAATTGCGCATCCCCGCTCCCGCCACCGCAAACGCCGGCGGGCCTGTTGCCAAGACCCGAAAATCCCCGTAAGTTACCAGTGAGTAAACAATGTGACGCAAGCCACTAGGATGGTGGTAGTGGGACCGGTAGCAGGCATGCAGATCCCGGCCCTCCGACCGAAGGAGCCCCGATGCAGGAATTAGTTGTCCCACCGATGGTGGAGACGCCGCCGCAGACCAACATCACCGATTTGCTGCTGCGCCACGCACGCTCCGCGGCAAATCCTCCGCTGCTCGCCAAGCCCGGACCCAACGGCAGCTGGATCGACATCTCCGCCTCCGAATTCGCCGCGGACGCCTCCGCCCTGGCCAAGGGGTTCATCGCCAGCGGCATCGAGCCCGGCGGCCGCATCGGCCTGATGGCCCGCACCCGGTACGAGTGGACGCTCGTCGACTTCGCCATCTGGTTTGCCGGCTGCGTCACGGTCCCGGTCTACGAAACCTCCTCCCCCAGCCAGGTGGCCTGGATCCTCGGCGATTCGCACGCCGCCGCCGTGGTGGTCGAGGCGCCGCGCCACGAAAACGTCGTCCGCCAGGCCGCGCACCAGGAAGGCCTGGACGAGCTCAGCCACGTGTGGCAGATCGACGGCAACGGCCTGGACGCCCTGCGCGAGGCCGGCCAGCGACGTGGGCGACGCGGTCCTGGAGGAGCGCCGCTCCGCCGCCGACCTCGACTCGCTGGCCACCATCATCTACACCTCCGGCACCACCGGGCGCCCCAAGGGCTGCGAGCTGACCCACTCGAACTTCGTGGAGCTCAGCGACAACGCCGCGGCGGCGCTGCCCGAGTGCGTGTACCCCGGCGCATCGACCATCATGTTCCTGCCGCTGGCCCACGTGTTCGCCCGCTACATCTCGGTGCTGTCCGTGGCCGCGGGGGTCAGGGTCGCGCACACCGCCGACGTGAAGAACCTGATGGGCGACCTGCAGTCGTTCAAGCCGAACTTCATCCTGGCCGTGCCGCGCGTCTTCGAGAAGGTCTACAACTCCTCGATGCTCAAGGCCGAGGACGGCGGCAAGGGCAAGATCTTCCACGCCGGCGCCGACACCGCGATCGCCTTCTCGCGCGCCGAGCAGGACGGCAAGGTGCCGCTGGTCCTGAAGCTCAAGCACAAGCTCTTCGACGTGCTGCTCTACTCGAAGATCCGCGCGGCCATGGGCGGAAACGTGGTGCACGCGGTCTCCGGCGGCGCCCCGCTGGGCGAACGCCTGGGCCACTTCTTCCACGGCATCGGGCTGACCGTCCTGGAGGGCTACGGCCTGACCGAGACCACCGCGCCGATCACCGTGAACACCCCGAAGCAGATCAAGATCGGCACGGTCGGGCGCCCGCTGCCGGGCAACGGCGTGCGGATCGCCGAGGACGGGGAGATCCTGGCCAAGGGCTTCTGCGTGATGCGCGGCTACTACAACCGCCCGGACCTCACCGCGGAGACCTTCGTCGACGGGTGGTTCCGCACCGGGGACATCGGCGAGCTGGATGCCGACGGCTTCCTGCGCATCACCGGGCGCAAGAAGGAAATCATCGTCACCGCCAGCGGCAAGAACGTGGTCCCCGCGATGCTCGAGGACCAGATCCGCGCCGACGCACTGGTGTCCCAGTGCGTCGTGGTGGGCGATGCCCGCCCGTTCATTTCCGCGCTGGTCACCCTGGACGAGGAGGCCCTGCCGGGCTGGCTGGAGCGCCACCACCTTCCGGCCGGCACCACCACCGCGCAGGCGGCCGTGATGCCGGAGGTCCGCGAGGCGATTGCGGCGCTGGTCGCCAAGGCGAACGCCAGCGTCTCGCGCGCCGAGCAGATCAAGGAGTTCCGGATCGTGCCGACGGACTTCACCGAGGAATCCGGGCACCTGACCCCGTCGATGAAGATCAAGCGCGCCCAGGTCCTGAAGGACTTCGAGTCAGTGGTCGAGGAGATCTACGGGGGCGTGAAGCCGCGCGCCTGACCGCCGCGGCAACGCCGGGCCGGGCCCGGCACGGGAAACGCTTCACGAATGCGGGGCGGGACGGACACCCACGGTGTCCATCCCGCCCCGCATTTTCGTGCCGCCCGCAATTTCGTGCAGGCCGGTCCCCTGGGCCGGGCAGGCGCAGGGTCAGAGCGGATCCCCCGGGACGGGACTGCGAGGCCCAGCGACAGCAGCGCGTTTTCCACGACCTCGCTGAGCGCCGGGTGGATCCAGAACTGCCCGCGCGCCATCTCGACGAGGTCCAGGTCCGTCACCATGGCCTGGATGAGCGGCTGGATCAGCAGCGCCGCCTCGTGCCCCATGATGTGGGCGCCGAGCAGCCGGCGGGTGCCCTTGTGGGCCACCAGCTTCACGATGCCCTCGGTGTCCTCCATCGCCCAGCCGTAGGCGGTGGACCCGAAGGGCTGGATCGACGTGGCCACGTCGTTGGCCCCGTGCGCTCGATCGCCTGGGCCTCGGTGAGCCCGACGGCCGCGACCTGCGGGTTGCTGAACACCGCGGCGGGCACGGCGCTGCGGTCCATGGACCGCATCGCCCCGGGGTTCTCCAGGTTGTGGACCACCACCCGCGCCTCGCGGTTGGCCACGTGCTTGAGCTGGTCGACGTTGGCCACGTCGCCCAGCGCGAACATCCCCTCGACGGGTTCCCCGCCGCGCATCACGCGCTGGTACTCATCGACGCACAGGGCGCCGTTGGGACGCAGGTCCAGGCCGAGCGCGGCAACGCCCAGGGTGTCGGTGTTGGGCCGGCGGCCCACCGCGACCAGCACGGTGTCGGCGTCCAGCACCAGTTCGCCCCCGGCGCGGGCAAAGTGCAGGCGCAGGTGGCCGTCGTGCTCCTCGATGCGCAGCAGGTTCGCGTCGAGCTCGACGTTCCAGCGCGTGGCCGCGGCGTCGGTGAATGCCGCGGAAATGTCGGCGTCCTGTTCCCGCAGCAGCGCGCCGGAGCGGTTCACCTGGGTCACCGTCGAGCCGAAGGAGGCGAACACCGCGGCGAACTCGCTGGCGACGTAGCCGCCGCCGACGACCACCAGGCGTTCGGGCATCGCCTCGAGGCGCATGATGGTGTCCGAGGTGTGGATCCCGGGCAGCTCGATGCCCGGGCACCTGCGGCAGCACGGCGCGCGAGCCGGCGGCGATCACGATCTTCGTGGCGTCGATCGTCGTGCCGGAATCGGTCAGCAGCCGGTGGTCCGCGGTGACGGTGACGTGCTCCTGGTAGAGGTCGACGTTCTCCAGCTCGTCGGCCCGGTAGTGCCGGCCGCCCTCGGAGATCGCGTCGATGCGCCCGAAGATCCTGTCCCGGATCGCCGCCCAGTCGCTGCCCTCGTGCACGAGGTTGACCCCGAGCTCGCGCGCCTGGACGGCGCTTGCCGCAAGCTGCGCCGGGTAGGCGAACATCTTGGTGGGGATGCACCCGACGTTGAGGCAGGTGCCGCCGAAGATGCCGGCGTCGATGATGGCGACCTTCTTGTCGTCCCAGAACGGGGTGATCAGCGAGTTGCCGGAGCCCGACCCGATGATGGCGAGATCGTAGTGTGCGGCCTCGTAGCGGCGGGCTCGTGGTGCGCCATGGCCTAGCGACCCGCCCGGATCGCGGAAATTTCGGAAACCAGCTGGTCCAGCGCGTGGCGGGCGGCACGGCGCGGCGCCCGGCGTTCGGGTGCCGGCAGGCCCAGCGCCGCGTCATGCGGCAGCACGACCACGGGCCGGTCCAGGGACGCGGGCAGCTCGAGCGCGCCGCCGTCCTCCGTGGCACCGTAGTTGACGACGAAAACCGTGCGTTCCACGAGCCCGGCGCTGTCGTTGGCCACCAGCCAGTCCAGCTTCTCCTGGAAGGTCCCCGTTGCGGCGGCCGCGGCGGGCGCCAGCAGGACCAGGACATCCGTGTCCTTGAGCATGCCGTCGAAGGCGGCACGCATCAGGCCCGGGCCGGCACCGCGGACCTGCAGGTTGCCTGGCCTTCCAGCCGGTACTCGAGCGCCGCGCACAGCGTCGCGAGCCCCGCATGCGGTTCCAGCGCAACGACGGTGACGATCCCCGGGGCTCCGGCGGAGGCATCGGCTCGTCCGCCGGGCTGCTCCCCCGCCGCCTCGGCGACGGAATCCGCCGGCGACCGCCGCGGCGTGCAATCCCGCCGGGGCCGGGTTCGTCAGCTTGCCGATTCGCCGACGACCTCGCGTGCCGACGGCGCGGCCGCCTCCGTGGCGGCACCGCGTTTGCGGAACAACCTGGCGAAGAAACCCGCAGAACTCCCTGGCATGAAACCCGACCCCTTTTCGCAGTGGCTGTTTTCGCACTGCTTGTTTTTCGAAGTAGCTTTTCGCGTGGACGGCCGAACCTGTGGATCGGTCGCAGAATCGCACCATAACACGAGAGCGAGGACGAACGCCCGGTTCGGGGTCCATCCTCGCTCATGTGTCCATCCGGTGCGCCGGCCGCGCATCACCCGCAGTCAATGCGTGGTTGGTGCACGGCCGGCGTACCCGCTTCCGCCGGTTAGGCCGGCACGACGACGAGCAGCAGGTCCCCGCCCTGCACCTGCGCGGTGCCGCCGATGGCCAGACGCTGCACGGTGCCGGCGACGGTGGAGGTGATGCCGGCTTCCATCTTCATGGCCTCGATCGTCGCCACCGTGGCGCCGGCCTCGACCGTGTCGCCCACGGCGACCTTGGCCGTGACCGCACCGGCGAACGGGGCCGCGATGTGGCCGTGGTTGGACGCATCGGCCTTCTCCGCGAGCACCGCGGTGGACTCCACCGAGTTGTCGCGCACCATCAGCTGGCGCGACTGGCCGTTGAGCGTGACCATCACGGTGCGCATGCCCTTTTCGTCGGCCTCGGAGATCGACTGCAGGGACACCAGCAGGCGCACGCCCTTGCCCAGGGAGACGACGTGCTCGCGGCCCTTGACCAGCCCGTAGAGGTAGTCGCGGGTGTGCAGCGAGGACAGGTCCCCGAAGGTCTCCAGGGTCGCGGCGAAGTCGCGGGTCGGGCCGGCGAAGAGCAGGCGGTTCAGCGTGGCGCGGCGGGTCTCCGAATCCGCGTTCAGCGCCGCGGAATCCTCCGGCTCCAGCACCTCGACGTGCGGGCGCACGACGCGGCCCTCGAGCGCCTTGGAACGGAACGGTTCCGGCCAGCCGCCCGGCGGGTTGCCGAGCTCGCCGGAGAGGAACTGGATGACCGAGTCCGGGATGTCGAAGGACTTCGGGTCGCGCGCGAACTCGTCGGGGTCAACGCCCATGCCCACCAGCGCCAGGGCCAGGTCGCCCACCACCTTGGAGGACGGGGTGACCTTCACCAGGCGGCCCAGGATGTGGTTCGCCGCGGTGTACATGTCCTCGATGGCCTCGAAGCGCTCCCCCAGGCCCAGCGCGATGGCCTGCTGGCGCAGGTTCGAAAGCTGGCCGCCCGGGATCTCGTGGCGGTAGACGCGGCCGGTCGGGGCCGTGAGCCCGGACTCGAACGGCGCGTACATGGCACGCACCGATTCCCAGTACGGTTCCAGGGAGGCGGCTGCCTCCAGGGAGATGCCGGTGTCGCGCTCGGTGTTCTCCAGCGCGGCGATCAGCGCCGAGGAGGAGGGCTGGGAGGTGGTCCCGGCCATCGAGGCGGCGGCAACGTCCACGGCGTCGACGCCCGCGTTGATCGCGGCCATCAGGGTGGCCATCTGGCCGCCGGCGGTGTCGTGGGTGTGCAGGTGCACCGGCAGGTCGAAGCGCTCGCGCAGGGCCGTGACAAGCTTCGTCGCGGCGGCCGGGCGCAGCAGCCCGGCCATGTCCTTGATCGCCAGGATGTGCGCGCCGGCATCAACGATCTGCTGCGCCAGGTTCAGGTAGTAGTCCAGCGTGTACAGGTCCTCGTTCGGGATCCAGCAGGTTGCCGGTGTAGCACAGCGCCACCTCGGCCACCGCGGTGCCGGTTGCGCGGACCGCCTTGATCGCCGGGGCCATCTGCGAGACGTCGTTCAGCGCGTCGAAGATGCGGAAGATGTCGATGCCGGTGGCCGCGGCTTCCTTCACGAACGCGTCGGTGACCTCGGTCGGGTACGGGGTGTAGCCCACCGTGTTGCGCCCGCGCAGCAGCATCTGCAGCGGGATGTTCGGCAGCTCCGCGCGCAGCAGCTCCAGGCGCTTCCACGGGTCCTCGCCCAGGAAGCGCAGCGACACGTCGTACGTCGCCCCGCCCCAGACCTCCATGGAGAACAGCTGCGGCATCACGTGCGCGTAGGCCGGGGCCGCGGCCAGCAGGTCGCGGGTGCGCACGCGGGTGGCCAGCAGCGACTGGTGCGCATCGCGGAAGGTGGTGTCGGTGACGGCAACGGCGGTCTCGCGCGCGCAGCGCCTTGGCGAAGCCCTCCGGGCCCAGCTCCAGCAGGCGCTGGCGCCAGCCGGCGGCCGGGGCCGTGCTCGGCGGACGGGCCGTCGAACGGGCTGCGGTCCGGCTCGGAGAGCTTGTCGCCCGGGAACGCCGGCAGCTTCAGCCGCGGGTCGATGCCCTCGATGCGCGGCCCGTTGCGGCTGGTTCACCGTCACGCCGGCCAGGAAGGCCAGGGCCTTGGTGCCGCGGTCCTGCGACTTGTTGCCCGGCCAGCAGGTCCGGGCGCTTGTCGATGAAGTCGGTGGCGACGTCCCCGGCAATGAACTGCGGGTCGGCCAGCACGTTCATCAGGAACGGGATGTTGGTGGTGACGCCGCGGACGCGGAATTCGGCCAGGGCGCGGCGCGCACGGGCCACCGCGGTCGTGTAGTCGCGGCCGCGGCAGGTCAGCTTGACCAGCATCGAGTCGAAGTGCGGGGAAACCTCGGCACCGGTGTAGATGGTGCCGCCGTCCAGGCGCACGCCCGGACCCGCCGGCGGAGCGGTAGACCGTGATGGTTCCGACGTCCGGGCGGAAGCCGTTGGCCGGGTCCTCGGTGGTGATGCGGGACTGCAGGGCGACGCCGCGGATCTGCAGGTCCTCCTGGCGGATGCCCAGGTCCTCGAGGGTCTCGCCGGCGGCGATGCGCATCTGCGCCTGCACCAGGTCGACGTCGGTGATTTCCTCGGTGACCGTGTGCTCGACCTGGATGCGCGGGTTCATCTCGATGAACACGTGCTGGCCCTTGCGTTCGCCCACGGTGTCCACGAGGAACTCGACGGTGCCGGCGTTCTGGTAGCCCAGGGCCTTGGCGAACTTGACGGCGTCGGCGTACAGGGCCTGGCGGATGTTCTCGTCCAGGTTCTGCGCCGGGGCGATCTCGATGACCTTCTGGTGGCGGCGCTGCAGCGAGCAGTCGCGCTCGAAGAGGTGCACGATGTTGCCGTGCTCGTCGGCCAGGATCTGGACCTCGATGTGGCGCGGGCGCAGGACGGCCTGTTCCAGGAAGACCGTGGGGTCACCGAACGCGCTGCCGGCCTCGCGCATCGCGGCGGAGAGCGACTCGGCCAGCTGGTCGCGGGTGTCGACGCGGCGCATGCCGCGCCCGCCGCCGCCGGCCACGGCCTTGACGAAGATCGGGAAGCCGATCTTCTCGGCCTCGGCGGTCAGGTACTCGACGTCGGCGCTCGGCTCGGAGGACTGCAGCACGGGGATGCCCGCGGCACGTGCGGCCTTCAGCGCGGCAACCTTGTTGCCCGCCAGCTCCAGCACGTCCGCGGAGGGGCCGATGAACTTGATGCCCTCGGCGGCCGCGGCACGGGCCAGGTCCGGGTTCTCGGACAGGAATCCGTAGCCCGGGTAGATGGCATCCGCACCGGCTTCCTTGGCGACGCGGATGACCTCGGCAACATCCAGGTAGGCGCGGACCGGGTGGCCCTCTTCGCCAATCTGGTATGCCTCGTCCGACTTCTGGCGGTGGATCGAGTTGCGGTCCTCGTACGGGTACACGGCGACAGTCTTTGCGCCCAGCTCATAGCCGGCCCGGAAGGCGCGGATCGCGATCTCACCGCGGTTGGCTACCAAGATCTTCGTAAACATGGCGCTCCTGCAAAATGATATTAAGGGTGAATTAAGCACACGGGTTCGAGGGTCTGAACTCATGGTTTCGGGGTGGAAGCCAAGGTTTCAGGCCCCCAAAGTCACACCATACCGTGACCTGGCGCACCCAAAGCAAAAAGATTGCGCCGGGTACGAAACAGTGGTCTCACCGCAACGTGGTAACCGTGGCGGCAAAGGCCCGTGAACCCGATTATGATATTAAGGGAACCAATCGTTGCATCATGGGAAATCGACAGTAGAAAAGGGCGTGGTCCGTTCCGTGCAGGTAGTGAGCATTAGCAGCCTTAAAGGTGGCGTAGGAAAAACCTCCGTTACATTGGGGCTCGCTTCGGCCGCCCTGGCAGCTGGCATCCCCACGCTCGTCATCGACCTGGATCCGCATGCTGACGCCAGCACCGGCCTGGGCGTCCGTGCCGACGGCAAGATGACCATTGGCCGCATGCTGAAATATGCACGCAAGACGGACTTGTCCCAGAACATCGTTTCCAGTGCGTGGCAAGCCAAGGCAATTTCGAAGCGTTCCCTCACCCGCGTTCCCGTGTTGGACGTCGCCGTCGGCGATGCCTACACCGGCATTTACGACCGGCCGGACCTGCGCGCACGCGATTTGCGCCGGCTGACCCAGCTGCTTGCGCGCACCTCCGGATATGCATTGGTCCTCATCGACTGCCCGCCATCCCTCAATGGACTGACCCGCATGGCTTGGAGCGCGAGCGATCGCGTGCTGTTGGTTGCCGAGCCGAGCCTGTTCTCCGTGGCCGGCACCGAACGCACCCAGCGGGCCCTGGAAATGTTCCGCAATGAATACGCCCCGGACTTGGGACCGATCGACGTCGTGATCAACCGGGTGCGCAAGGAATCGGACGAGCACCGTTTCCGCCTCACCGAAATGCGTTCGATGTTTGGCTCCGCGGTGCTCAGCCCGGAATTGCCCGAGTTCGCCGACTGGCAGCAGATCCAGGGTGCCGCTTATTCCGTGCACCAGTGGCCGGGCAAGGCCGCCAGAAAGACCGCGGAGTTGTTCGACGACCTGTTGCGCAACATTTCCGATGCCGGAAAGATGCGCGCAAAGTAGCCAATTTCTGGCCTCGTATACATTGAAGAGCCGGCGTCCGACTGGGAAACCAGCAGGGCGCCGGCTTTTTCGTTGCCGCCGGGCAACACCGGGCCGCAGCGGACGGCAAAACGGCCGGCAGGTTCGAACACCTGGTGGTGTGCGGGCCGGCCGGCCGTCGGGAAGATTCTGCTGGTCGGGAAGTCTTAGCTGGCCGTTCGCTTCGCTGCCCGGCGCTGGGCCAGCTCATCTATCCGGAAAATCGGAGGCGCGCTCACTCGGCAATTGCGACAGTGAACCCTCCACCTCGCGCCAGACACGGCCAACGGCAATTCCGAAGACGCCCTGTCCGCCCTGGACCAGATCAATGACTTCGTCCGCGGAGGTGCATTCGTAGACCGATGCGCCGTCGCTCATGAGGGTGATTTGCGCCAGGTCCTCCACTCCACGTTCGCGAAGGTGCTCGACGGCCGTCCGGATCTGCTGCAGGGACACACCGGTGTCCAGCAAGCGCTTAACGACCTTAAGAACAAGGATGTCGCGGAATCCATAGAGGCGCTGGGAACCGGAGCCCTTCGCGATGCGAACCGCGGGTTCAACAAGGCCCGTGCGGGCCCAGTAATCCAGCTGGCGGTAGGTGATTCCGGCTGCCTTGCAGACGATCGGGCCACGGTAGCCCGCATCTTCGTCCAGCACCGGCAGGTCTTCGGTGAAGAGCAGGCCTTGGGTATTGCCGGTCGACGCGGCAGGCCGGATTCTCGGTTGCGCGTTGATCATCTGTGGGATTCATCGGAATCTCCTTGCTCAAGCATCCCCATAAGGGAAGGAGGGTTGCTCATGGCGTGGAACGATTCCTTGCGAGTGAAATCGGCGTCCGCGGTCGGCAAACCTTGGGAACTTATGTTTCGACGGTACGACTTGAAAGGGGCTTCGTCAAAGACCTTCAAGCCAAACTTGAAGCGTGTCGCCGACGGTCGTCTATTTATCGAAATCTTCGGGCTCGACCTCTTCGAGGAATTCGCGGAATTCCCGCAACTGGTCCTCTTCGCCTTCGGCGGCGTCCTGATCGTCGGCGACAAGCACCCCCGCCTCGTCCAGGACGTGGTCGTGGCACATGATCGGGCACTGCGCGCGCAGCGCCAGGGCAATGGCATCGGAGGAACGGGCGTCGACCCGCACATCGTTGGCAAACACGAGCTCCGCGGTGAAGACCGCGTTGAGCACCGAGACGATTTCCACGCGCAGGAGCGGGGCATGGAGCGACTCCAGCGTCGCAATCATCAAGTCATGGGTCAGCGGCCGCGGCGGGATGATTCCCTGCTGGAACATGGCGATCGCCGAGGCCTCCGGGGCGCCGATCCAAATTGGCAGGTGGCGCTTGGAATTGACATCCTTGAGCAGGACTAGGGGTTGGTTGGAGGGAAGTTCGATGCGAACTCCCACAACTTCAAGCTCATGCATGGTTCGCTCCTTAGCGTGATCCCTGCTGCAGAGGGTCACCGTAGTCGGTCGACCTAGTGGTCCAGCTTGGCGATGGCACCATTGACCAACGCACCATGCAACGCCATGCAGGCATCGCTTATTTCGCGGGCAGTCTCGGCGGCCCGTGCACGGGAGGCGACGTCGCGCCTGCTCATCTGGGGTGCAACGGCGCGTTCCACCAGGCCGACCTCTCGATCGGCCGCGGCACGGAAGGCCCGCAGGTGCCGGGGTTCGATCCCGTGGGCGGCCAGCGCCGCGGAAGCCGCGGTGATTTTCTGTGCGTGCTCGTCGAAACGGTCGTTTTCGGGAACGATCATCCCGAAAGCCAACAGGTCGTCGACGAGCTCGGTGCTGGCGCCGCACAGGCCCTGCAACTCGGCCTTGGTGACGGGGCGTGCGTGCGCGACCAGGTCCTGGGTCATCTGCTCGCTGATGCTGCGCGGGGCCAGGGTGTGCCCGCCGGGCAGCTGATCGGGGCGCTCTCCCCTGTCGACGGCGTCAAGGTAGTCCTTGATGACCTTCAGCGGCAGGTACTGGTCGCGCTGCAGCCCCAGGATGAAGCGCAACCGCCCCACGTCGTCGGGCAGGTACTTGCGGTAGCCGGCCGAGGTGCGCTGCGGCGTCAGCAGGCCCTTTTCCTCGAGGAAGCGGATCTTCGACGCCGTCACCTGCGGGAATTCGTCATGCAGCTCCGAAAGCACCTCGCCGATATTGAGTGCAACAGGGCGCGCGCTATCGCCGCTGATGACAGCCAGTCGAGGGTTCCGGGCTACATGGTTCACAGAGGTTCCTGCTTAGTCGAGCGTGTTGGCCGGGTTGTTCGGCAGCGCGACGTAGAAGGTCAGGCGGAATTTTCCGATCTGCACTTCGGCGCCGTTGACCAGGCGAACCGAGTCGACGCGGTCGTTGTTGACGTACGTGCCGTTCAGCGAGCCGGAGTCCACGACCGTGAAGCCGTTGGCGTCGCGGACGGAACTGTGCGTGCTTGCGCGAGACCGTGACGTCGTCAAGGAACACGTCGGCCTGCGGGTGGCGGCCGGCCTGCGTGACATCCTCGATCCAGCAGGAAGCGTGCACCCTGGTTTGGTCCGGAGTGCGCAATGAGCAGGGCGGAACCCGCGGGCAATGCCGAAACCGCTGCGCGCTCCTCGGGGCTCAGGGCATAGAAAACGACTGGCTCGCGCTGCACCGGCGGCAGGGTGATGCCCGTCGTTTCGGTCGAAGCCTCGCGCTGCTGGTTCGGCACCCGAGTTTCATCCATGTCCAGTCCTCCCAAAATTCTTCCTCAAATAACTCCGTAGCCGCTGCCCCATCCCAGATTGGGGCAATGCGTCTACAACCAGATTAGCCTACTCGCGATCATTGGAGATTCCGTGCAAGAGACGCCGTCAAATCTCCGCCGTTTCCGCTTCGGCATGGGATGATGCACGCATGCCAGATTCAGATATCCCCGCCCCGACGGCAGCGGCAGAGCTCCGGCCGCAATCCCCCGCGGCCCCGAAACCCCGCTGGGGCCTGCGGATCGGCCTGGGCGCCGCGGGGCTTGCCCTGCTGGCGGTCGCCTTCCTGGTCATTCGCCTGTTCCTGCCCGTCTGGTGGGCCACCCGGATCGCCAACCAAACGCAGGGCTCGCTGAGCGGCGGACTGCTGCTGGGCCTCACCTACGGGTTTGTCTTCACGTTCGTCCCGCTGCTCATTGCCTGGCAGGCGCGCTACAAGAAGATCTCCTGGCCCTGGAAGTGGGCGATCATCGGTGTTGCGGTCCTTGCGGCGCTGCCGAACCTGCTCACGCTGGGCATCTACCTGAACTCGTCCGGCGCGGCGCAGAAGGCCCGGCTGATGATCGACACCTCGGCGATCTGGTTCCCGTCGTGGTCGATCGGCGGCGCGGTTGCCGGCCTCGCTGCTCTTTGCCGGCATCGCACTTTTTGGCACATGTGGCGTTCGCGCGGGCGCAAGCTCAAGTCGCTGCGGCTTGAGGCGCAAGTCCCGCGCCGCGGCCGGGTCGAACAGCGGCAGTGCCGCAGGGAGCGACAACGGGTGTTGAAGCGAGCGGGCCGCGGGCGATGCCGCCAGCGACCCGGGCAGCGATCCCGACGGCAATCCCGCCGACGAAATGCCGCCGGCGAGCCCCCAGTCCTAGGTCCGACGACAAGGGCCCAGCAGCCCGGGCCCCGAACCGGCGCAAGAACATCAAGACAGCAGTGTCCCGGCGAATCGGATTCGCCGGGACACTGTTGTCTGCGGGGTGCTGGGTTCCGGGACGGGCCTAGCGCTCGATGAGGATCGGCGCGAAGAAGTTCGCACAGCTCCTCGCGGGCACCCAGCGGCAGCACGTTTGCCACGTACTGGTCCGGGCGGACCACCACGATGGCGCCGTCGCGGGAGATGCCGCGCTTCTCGAAGATGTCATCGCCCTCGAGGGTTGCGTAGACCTTCTCGTAGTCGATGGTGCCGAACACGCCGGTGCGCGGCATGAAGGCCTCCGGGACCTGCCCGAGGTCCACGTTGGTGTAGTCCTGCTGGTAGACGACCTTGACGTCGAACATGGAATCGATGTCCGTGCCGGCCGGGGTGTACTTCAGCAGCGGGGATTCCGGCGACTCGGTCAGCCAGGCGGCCCATTCGCGCACCGCCGAGGCCTCCTGCGGCGCCGCGGCGTCGGCGAAGGCGTACAGGCGCCAGCGGCCGTCGGCCCGGTGGTGGTGGCCCAGCTGCACCGGGTTGGCATCGCCGACGCGCAGCGCCGGCGAGGACTTGAAGCGCTTGCCCACCGGGAAACCGGTGGCGAGCTCCTGGTGGGTCGCCTCGCCGATCAGCATGGAGGGCTTGTACTCGGTCATGAAGCCGGCCGGGAACTCGGCGGTCTGCACGTAGAAGCGCTCCAGCTCGGCCGGGTCGGCCATCTCCTCGGGCTTGGCGGCCATGAGCGTCGACCACTGCTTGTCGAAGTCGATCAGGTTCTTGGCGATCACCTGGCGCTCGGCGGAGTAGGTGCGCAGCAGTTCGGCCGGGCTGCGGCCGTCGAGCACGTGGCCGAGCTTCCAACCGATGTTGAAGCCGTCCTGCATCGACACGTTCATGCCCTGGCCGGCCTTGGCGCTGTGCGTGTGGCAGGCGTCGCCGGTGATGAAGACGCGCGGGGTGCGGTCCTCCGCGTCGCCGTCCTTCAGGTTGTCGAAGCGGTCGGTGAGGCGGTGGCCGACCTCGTAGACGCTGTGCCAGGCAACCGACTTCACGTCGAGCGTGTAGGGGTGAAGGATCTGGTTGGCCTTCTCGATGATCTCGTCCAGCGGCGTGTTGCGCACGTTGCCGTTGTCGTTGTGGGCGACCTCGCCCAGGTCGACGTACATGCGGAAGAGCGAGCCGCCCTCGCGCGGGATGTGCAGGATGCTGCCGCCGTTGCCGGACTGGATGGCGCACTTGGTGCGGATGTCCGGGAAGTCGGTGACGGCCAGGACGTCCATGACGCCCCAGGCGTGGTTGGCCTTGTCGCCGGACATCGTGCATCCGATGGATTCGCGGACCTTGGAGCGGGCGCCGTCGGAGCCGACCACGTACTTGGCCTTGACGATGCGCTCCTGGCCCTCGAGCTCGCCCGAGGTGTGCACGAGGGTCACGGTGACCGGGTACTCGGCCTCGTCGTCGACGCTCAGCGTGCGGAACTCGTAGCCGTAGTCGGGCGTCATGCGGGTTGGCGCGTTGTGCATGAACTCGGCGAAGTAGTCCAGCACGCGGGCCTGGTTCACGATCAGGTGCGGGAACTCGCTGATGCCGCGCGGGTCGTCCGGGGTGCGGGCCGCACGGTAGATCTTCGAGGGATCCTCGGGGTTCGGCTTCCAGAACGCGGTTTCCGTGATGTGGTACGCCTCTTCGCTGATGCGCTTGGCGAAGCCGAAGGCCTGGAAGGTCTCCACGCTGCGGGCCTGGATGCCGTCGGCCTGGCCGATCTCGAGGCGGCCGGGCCGGCGTTCGACGATGCGGGTGGTGACACCCGGGAACTGGGAAAGCTGGGCTGCGGCAATCATGCCTGCCGGGCCGGAGCCGACGATCAGCACGTCCACCTCATCGGGGAGTTCCTCTGGGCGGTCAATGCCAACACCCGCAGGCGGCTGGGTGAGCGGGTTTCCGGAAACATACCCGTTGTGGTGGAACTGCACTGGTTTTCCTCACTTCTCTGTGAACGATTCAGTCGCTTCGGCCGTCACGTTTCGCTGCTGTTCTATAATCGAACACCGAATTCTAATATCGCACACAAAGCATAACCGTAAGTGAGTGCACTCACAAAGGCGCATGACGCGGCGCATATTGAGTTGTGGGCTGAAGCGGATAGGCCGCACGCGGCGCATTCGCTGTGCCTGCGCGTAGGGCGAAGCTGGCCATGCGCAGTCGGACGCCAACCGATGTCGCCACGGGGCGCGTTTTGCCCAGCCGGGTGACACGGAAGCGCCGGACGCTACCAAAGAGCCGACCGCCTTGGACGCGGAAAATCCGGGCGGTTCAACCAGAGTCGTTGAACCGCCGGGCATTCAGACGATCGGCTGTCGGGATACGACCCTTGCGCCGTCAGCAGCATCGCCCTGGCTCACGCCGACATCGCGGGAGAATCAGGGCGGATGCATCCAGACGCTGGCAAACGCACCCAGTAGCATCGGCCCGATCGCGGCAACGGGAGTAAAACGCGCACCAGGCCGCGATCCAACGCGCGACACGAGTCAGCGGCGCCGCCAACCTTGCAGGAGCCCATCGCGGACTCATGACACTCGGGGAAAATCGGTCCGAGCAGATTTCAGGACCGTGGAGCAGCTCCACGACCGCATGCACCCCGCAACTCCGCCTCCCGGGCCAATCGGATTCGACCATCGATTCGCCAAACAGCGCTGCCCCAGGTCGAGGAGGTCATTGAAACCTAGCGATGCATCAATGCCGGACCATAACCAAGGCCATTTGTCCTTCAAGCACTGTCATGGAAACCCCACATGCCGAATTGTTCATAAGGTTGAATGCCGAATTGCCGCACGCGGCAATAGCTCCGAAGGATCCGCCCTGAACGCATAGGCAGCCACAGCGAATCACTGACACCAAATCACTCGATGCCAGTGAATGTACAGGAAACTTTCCCAAGGTCGAAGAGGTAAACCAGGATCTTCGAAAGGAAACTTTCATGGGACTCGGAGACGGAGATCCGCAACAAGGCCCAGGAAGTGGCCGGCAAGGCCAAGGAAGGCGTTGGAAGGTGCCAGGGACCTCCGGGCTCAAGAGTGAGCCGACGCAACGACAGCCGCTGCCGCGAAAGAACAGGTAGGCGAAGACGTCAAGGACGCCGCCAGAAAGCACCCGCGCGACTAGGTTTCAGCAAAACGATGCGTTTCACGCCAGGTGGCGCAAGTCGCAAAGCTTTCCACTGTCGGCGGAGCATCTCAAAATCCGTGGGCAATGAGTTTCGATCGAGATGGAAACGTCGGAAATACGCGGAAGTGGCAAAAGTGTCCCGGGCAGAGAAAAACCCCGGCAGATTCAACGATGATTCGTTGATCTGCCGGGGTTTCAACCGGTCGGGCTAGCGGGATTCGAACCCACGGCCTCCTGACCCCCAGTCAGGCGCGCTACCAAGCTGCGCCATAGCCCGGTTGCTTTCGCAGCCGTTCTCCCGATCACTTTCGTGCGGGTGCCGTCTGCGAAAAGCTCCGAGATAACCCTACCCTATTTTTCGGACTACTTTGTACGCTGACGCTTTTCGCGCACTCGCATGGCCACTTCAATGGGGGTTCCTTCGAATCCGAAGGTCTCGCGCAGGCGGCGAGTAATGAATCGGCGGTAGCCCGGATCCAAGAAACCTGTGGTGAAGAGCACAAAGCGAGGTGGTCGCGAAGACACCTGGGTACCGAAGAGGATGCGTGGCTGCTTGCCACCGCGCAGCGGGTGCGGGTGGGCCGCCACAAGCTCGCCCAGGAAGGCGTTGAGCTTGCCGGTGGAGATGCGCTTGTCCCAGGATTCCAGGGCCGTGTGCAGGGCAGGAACGAGCTTGTCCTTGTGCCAGCCGGTCTTCGCCGAGATGTTCACGCGCGGTGCCCACTCGACGTGCGCCAGGTCCATTTCGATCTCGCGCTCGAGGTAGCGGCGACGATCGTCGTCCATCAGGTCCCACTTGTTGAAGGCGAGCACCAGGGAGCGGCCGGAGTCGATGGCCATCTGCAGGATGCGGACGTCCTGCTCCGAGAGCACCTCGTCGACGGCCAGCAGCACGACGGCAACCTCGGCCTTTTCCAGGGCGGCCTGGGTACGCAGCGAAGCGTAGTAGTCCGAGCCCTGCGCCATGTGCTGGCGGCGGCGGATGCCTGCGGTGTCAACGAAGCGCCAGACCTCGCCGCCGAGCTCCACGAGCTCATCGACCGGGTCGCGGGTGGTGCCGGCCAGTGTTGTCGACGACAACGCGCTCGGAACCGGCCATCTTGTTCAGCAGCGAGGACTTGCCGACGTTCGGGCGGCCGATCAGCGCGATGCGGCGGGGGCCGCCGCGCGGGATGATGCCGCCGAAGGCGGAGTACTCGGGAAGCTTGGCGACGACTGCGTCCAGCAGGTCGGCTGCGCCGCGGCCGTGCAGGGCCGAGACCGGCCAGGGCTGGCCGAAGCCAAGGCCCCAGAGGAACGAGGCGTCGGCTTCCTGGTTTGCGTCGTCGACCTTGTTGGCGACCAGCAGGACCGGCTTCTTCTTCCGGCGCAGCATCTTCACGACGGCCTCGTCGGTGGCGGTGGCGCCAACGCGCGAGTCGACCACGAAGAGGATGACGTCGGCGATGTCGGCGGCGATTTCCGCCTGCTCGGCCACGCGGGCGTGGATGCCCTTGGCGTCGTGCTCCCAGCCGCCGGTGTCAACGACGGTGAAGTTCCGGCCGTTCCATTCGGCCTGGTAGGACACGCGGTCGCGGGTCACGCCCGGGACGTCCTCCACGACGGCCTCGCGGCGGCCCAGGATGCGGTTGACCAGCGTGGACTTGCCCACGTTGGGTCGGCCGATGATGGCCAGCACCGGCGGGATGACCTCGTCGGCGTCGTCGTCGTAGTCATCGCCCAGGCGCGCGAGAAGTTCCGCGTCCTCCGGGTCAAGCTCGTAGTCCTCGAGGCCGGAGAGCAGCACGTTGGCGCGCTGCTCCGCTTCTTCCTCGCTGATTTCGGCCAGGCGGTCGGCAATGTGGTCGTCGTTGACGGGGACGTACTCTTCGCCGTCGCCGGTAGTCAGGCTCTCACTCATGGTGGCGGTTCCTTTGCGTTGCGTGCCTCCACCAAACGCGGAAGCCAGTATCCATTTAAGCATGTGCCCCCGCATCGGCGATTTTGCCGGTGCGGGGAAGCGGTCCGGGAAACCCCCGGACGGGGTGTGGTTCTACGAGCGGGCCTGCGCCGTGATGGCTGCAAGCACCGCGGTGACGGTTTCCTCGAAATCCAGGTCCGAGGAATCCACGGTTGCGACGCCGTCGGCCGCGACATGGAAGTTCACGACCGTCGAGTCCTTGGCGTCGCGCGCCAGGACCTGTGCCTCCAGCTCGGCCGCGGACTGCGTGCCGCCCAGCTGGATGCCGCGGCGGCGCAGGCGCGCCTCCTCGGATGCGGTGAGCAGGATGCGTGCGTCGGCGTCCGGGGCCACCACGGTGGTGATGTCCCGTCCCTCGGCGACGATGCGCTCGTGCGCGCTCGATGATGGCGCGCTGGCGCGCCACAAGCTCCTTGCGGGCCTCCAGGTTGGTGGCCACGGCGGAGACCGCCTCCGAGACGAACGGTTCGCGGATCGCCTCGGTCACGTCGGTGCCGTGGATCTTGACCAGCTCGACGTCCGGGTCGGTGGAGATGAACAGGTCCGCCGCCTTGACGGCTGCGGCAACCGCCTCGGCGTCGGTCAGGTCGGTGCCCGCGTCAAGCGCGTGCCAGGTCACCGCGCGGTACATGGCACCGGTGTCCAGGTACGCGGCGTCCAGCCGGCGTGCGGCCTCCTTGGAGACCGATGACTTGCCGCTGCCCGAGGGGCCGTCGACGGCAACAACGATTTTCTGCATTACTGCACAACCTTCCAGCCAAGTGCGCTGAGCACTGTGATCAATTCTTCGCGACGGCCCGGGATCACCGAGACGTCGACCAGGCCCACCTGGTGTCCGGCCGAGTGCTCGACGCGGACGTCCTCGACGTTGATGCCCGCATCGCCGATGTCCGCCAACAGCTTGGCGACCTGGCCCGGCCTGTCCTGCACCACGATGGTGACCAGGGCAAAGGCCTGCGGGGGCGCGCCGTGCTTGCCCGGGATCCGGGCCTGTCCGGCGTTGCCCTCCCCCATCAGCTGGGCGAGGTCAAGCAGCGCGCCGGGTGCCGTCGGGTCCTCGAGGGTGCCGATCAGGCGTTCGAGGTCCTCGTGCATGCCGCGCAGGATGGGCACCAGCGCGTTGGCGTTGTGGCTGAGGATCTGGATCCACAGCTTCGGGTCGCTGGCCGCGATCCGGGTGGTGTCGCGCAGGCCGTTGCCGGCCAGCGCGAGCGAATGCCCCGGCGCGTTCATCAGCCGCGAGGCGATCAACGAGGAGGCGACCTGCGGGAAGTGCGAGATCAACGCGACGGACGAATCGTGGTCCTGCGCGTTCATCCGCGACACCGTCGCGCCCAGGTCGATGGCCAGGGCCTCGGCGGTCTTCACCGATTCCCCGCGGGATCCGGTGTGCGCGCACACCACCCACGGCATCGAGGTGAAAAGCTCGCCGCGCGCCGCGGCCGGGCCCGACTTCTCGCGCCCCGCCATCGGGTGGGTGCCCACGTAGCGGGCCAGGTGCGCATCGGTGATGCGCGGGTCCGCACGCACGGCCTCGAGGATCGACTCCTTGACGCTGGCGATGTCCACCACGGTGGCCATCGGGTAGTCAAGCAGTGCCTGCACGACGACCTGCGCCGTGACGTCCGGCGGGGCGCCAACCACCACCAGCTCCGGGGCCAGGGGGCGCCCGGGGGTGCGGATGGTGCCCGCGCCGATGTCCTGCGCCACGGTTTGCGCGCTGGGCGAGGGGTCGGAAAGCCATACGTTCAGGCCGCGCTGACTAAGCCCCAGCCCAACGCTGGTGCCCAGCAGCCCGGTCCCGATGACCAAGATTGGTCCGGCCAGGTGCGTGGTGGGCATCGTCTTGTTACATCCCCACCAGTGCGAGCAGGTGTCCGACTTCCTGGTTGCCCAGGGGGCGGATGGTGCCCTGCTTCTGGTCGCCCAGGCGGATCGGGCCCACCTGGACGCGCACCAGGCGGGTCACCGGGTGGCCGACCGCGTCAAAGAGGCGGCGCACGATGCGGTTGCGTCCCGAGTGCAGGACGACCTCGATGAGCAGGTAGCCGGGGGTCGAGTCGATCAGGCGGAAGGAGTCCACGGAGGCCCAGCCGTCTTCGAGCTTGATGCCCTTCTTCATCTGCGGCGCCGATGCCGTTGGCCATCGGGCCGCGGACCTGCACCAGGTAGGTCTTGGGGACCTCGTAGGACGGGTGCGAAAGGCGGTTGGCCATCTCGCCGTCGTTGGTGAGGATCAGCAGGCCCTCGGTGGCGTAGTCGAGACGACCCACGTGGAAGAGGCGCTGCTGGCCCTGCTTGCGGATGAAGTCGGAAATGCACTTGCGGCCTTCCGGGTCCTCCATGGTGGAGACGACGTTGCGCGGCTTGTTGAAGACGAAGTACTTCATCTCCTCGTTCAGCTGCAGGCGCATGCCGTCCACGTGCACGGTGTCGCGCTCGGGGTCGATGCGGACGCCCGGCTCGACGACCAGGGAGCCGTTGACCTCAACGCGGCCGCCGGCAATCATTTCCTCGCAGACGCGGCGGGATGCCACGCCGGCGTTGGCCATGACCTTCTGCAGGCGCACGCCCTCGAGATCCGAGTGTGCGGCCTGGGCGCGCTCGCGCTGGGTCGGCTTGTTGGGGCGGTCGGCCTTGACCGGGCCGAGGTTCTGGCCGAAGCGTTCCTTGCCGAAGGCCTTGGGGCCCGCGTACTTCTTGGCGCCGGAGCCGCCGGTTCCCGGCTTCTTGCCCTGCTTGGGGCCGCCGTGGGTCTTGGACCATGAACCCGAGGTGGATTCGCCGCCGCGTTCGGAGCCCGAGCGCGGGTTGGAGTTCGAGCGGCCTGCGCCGGCTGCTCCTCGGCCGCGGCCGTTGCCGTTGCCGGAGCCCGAGCCTTGTGGGCGCTGGTTGCCGCGGCCTGAGCGCGATCCCTGGGTCATGTCTGTCCTTATGTTGTTTCGTGGTTCGCCGAGTTGCTAAGGCAAATCAACGTCAAATTCGTCAATGTCGCCCACTCCTGGGAAGATGCGGGGAAAGCATGGGCAGCTCCGAAACGCTGCCCAGCCCCAATCTTTCCAGAAAATACGAGGTGGTCTGATACAACGTGGCACCACTTTCACCCTCATCGGGTGCCTCGTGGATCAGTCCGCGCGTGAGTAGGGTGCGCACCACTGAATCGACATTAACCCCACGAATCGCCGCGACCCTCCCGCGTGAAACGGGTTGCCGGTAGGCGATTACTGCCAAAGTCTCCAGGGCAGCCTGGGTTAGTCTTGCCGTTTGGCCGTCGATGACGAAGCGTGAAACAAAGGGAGCAAAATCACGTCGGGAGAAGATGCGCCATCCTCCGGCCAATTCGCGCAGCTCAAAACCGCGCGGTGTATCCCCTCCATCATACTGTGCCCGAAGCCCGTGCAGGGCCGCTGTGACGCGTTCCTCACTGACCTCCAGCACCTCGGCCAGCGCACCGGCGCCGACCGGCTCGTCGATGACCATGAGAATGGATTCGATGCCCGCGGCAAGCCCGCCGGGCAAATCGTCGACGGCCGCGCCCGTTGCTTCGGCCTCCGGCGCCGACCGGTCCGGTGATGTTGGGGCCGGAACCCCGGTGTTTGTCTCGCTCATGCCTCGGGCTCCCCCTCGCTGGTTGGTGTCGTTGTGCCTGCGGCAGCCGTCGGCTCCGCGGCCTCGTATTCTTCGTGCAGGTTCACCGCGTTCCAGTCCTCCGCCGTTTCGGACCAGGTCACCTGCAATGTGTCCAAGGGCGCATTTTGCGAGAACGAAACGACCCGTTCCCTGTACATCTCCAGCAGCGCCAGGAACCGTGCCACGACCACCAGGTGGCTCGTCGGCGTCCGCGGTGAGCTCGGTGAAGCTGAGCGTCTGGCTTTCCTGCAGCATGAGGGCCAGGATGCCCGCCTGTTCGCGCACGCTCACCGCTCCCCCGTGCAGGTGCGCCACGCCGACCTCGGCCGGCGCCGCCGCTTCCTTGGGCGCCAGGGCAGTCAGCGCCAAGCTGCGCAAGCATTTCCGGGGTCGTCTTGAAGACCAGCTCCGGCAGCAGCGCGGCGAAGTGCGCCTCGAGCCCGGCCTGGCGCGGGAAGCTCTCGGCTTCGTCCTCGAGCCGCTCGGAGATCCAGCCGGCGGCGTGCTTGAAGGCCTTGTACTGCAGCAGGCGGGCGAAGAGCAGGTCGCGGGCCTCGAGCAGCGCCATGTCTTCGTCGTTGTCGTTCTCGTTGCGGGGCAGCAGGCGCGCGGCCTTCAGGTCCAGCAGCGTCGAGGCGACGACGAGGAACTCGGTGGTCTCATCCAGCGCCTTGGAGCCGGGCCGTGGTGCGCAGGACCTTGAGGTAGCCGATGAATTCGTCGGTGACCTCGGCCATCGCGATCTGGGTGATGTCCAGTTCACGCTTGGCGATCAGCGAGAGCAACAGGTCGAAGGGGCCGGAAAAGTTTTCCAGCCGAACCCGAAAGCCACCGGCCGAGTCGTCTGTCGACGGTCGGCGCGGTGGCTGGGAGGACGGCGGTTGCCGTCATTACGGGGCGCCGCCACGGGAAATGAGTTCCTTGGCCAGCTGGCGGTAGGCCTCGGCACCCGGGTGGTTTGTCGCATAGGTGGTGATGGGTTCGGCGGCGACGTTGGCGTCGGCGAACTTGATGGTGCGCCGGATGACCGTCTCGAAGACCGTGTCCCCGAAGGCTTCCACCAGGCGGCCGACGACTTCGCGGCCGTGCAGGGTGCGCGGGTCGTACATGGTGGCCAGCACGCCGTCGATCTGCAGGGCCGGGTTCAGCCGGTCCTGCACCTTTTCGATGGTCTCGACCAGCAGCGCCACGGCGCGCAGGGCGAAGAACTCGGCGGTGAGCGGGATGATCACGCCGTGTGCGGCGGTCAGCGCGTTGACCGTGAGCAGGCCCAGCGAGGGCTGGCAGTCGATCAGCACGATGTCGTAGTCGTCGGTCACCGAGCGCAGCGCGCGTTCAAGCACCTGCTCGCGGGCAACCTCGTTGACCAGCTGGACCTCGGCGGCCGACAGGTCGATGTTGGCCGGCAACAGGTCGACGTTCGGGACGTCGGTGGTGATGATCGCGTCGCGGATGTCGGTCTTGCGGTCCATCAGCACGTTGTAGACGGTGACGTCGAGTTCGTGCGGGTTGGTGCCGAAGCCTGCGGAGAGCGCTCCCTGCGGGTCGAAGTCGACGAGCAGGACCTTGCGGCCGTACTCGGCCAGGGCCGCGGCAAGGTTGATGGTGGAGGTGGTCTTGCCAACCCCGCCCTTCTGGTTCACCATGGCGATGACGCGGGCCGGACCATGGGAATCCAGGGATCCCGGCTCGGGGAAATCCGTCTGCGGGCGGCCCGTGGGACCCAGGGGGGTCGGTTCCTTGAGCAGTCCTACGCCCCGGGGCTTGCTGCCCTGTTCCTCGCTCACGGTATTAACCACGCTTCCGTTCGTTGTGGGAATTGATGACTATCGCCTTAAGGGTATCGGTTGCGCCGGTGCGCTTCGGACACCTTGGCCCGCGCACGGCGAGCCTTTACCTTAAAGCTGAAGTCCAAGGTTTAGGATGCCGGCCGGTTTCAAACCGGCTCCGATGTTAAACCGTACAGCCATCGCGCCCACCGAGGTGAACGCGATGGCTGCATGTTGCGGCCCGGCGGCGCTCCGCCCGGCCGCCAGTCCGCCGGTCAGTGGCCGTTTTCGGTCAGCGAAAGCTCGTCGAAGGGACGGTCCCCCGCCAGCACGGCGCGGGCCTGGTCCATGTCGATCTCCTTGGTCCACTTGCCGATCAGCAGCGTGGCCACGGCGTTGCCGGTGAAGTTGGTCAGCGCGCGGGCCTCGGACATGAACTTGTCGATGCCCACGATCACGCCCATGCCGTCGAGCAGTTCCGGGCGGTGCGACTGCAGGCCCGCGGCCAGCGTGGCCAGGCCGGCGCCGGTGACGCCGGCGGCGCCCTTGGAGGCGACGATCATGAAGACCAGCAGGGAGACCTGCTCGCCGAGGTTCATCGGCATGCCCATGGCGGTGGAGACGAACAGCGCGCTCATGGTCAGGTAGATGGCGGTGCCGTCGAGGTTGAAGGAGTAGCCGGTCGGCACGGTGATGCCGACGACCGGCTTGGAGACGCCCGCGTGTTCCATCTTGGCGATCAGCCGCGGCAGCGCCGATTCGGACGACGAGGTGGAGAAGATCAGCAGGTATTCGCGGCCCAGGTACCTCAGCAGCTGGAAGATGTTCAGGCCGGTGACGGCGCGCAGCAGCGAGCCGAGGATCACCACGATGAACAGCGCGCAGGTGGCGTAGAAGGCACCCATGAGGATCGCCATGGAGCCGATGGCGGCCCAGCCGGTGGCGCCGACCACGGCCGCGATGGCACCGAAGGCGCCGATCGGGGCGGCCCACATGATCATCATCATGATGCGGAAGACGACGGCCTGGATGTGCCTGATGGCGCCCAGCACCGGCTCGCCGCTCTTGCCCATGGACTGCAGGGCGAAGCCCACGAAGAGGGCCAGCACCAGCGTCGGCAGCACCGGGATGTCGCCCGGGATCAGTTCCAGCAGGAACTTCACGGTGGCGTTTTCGGTGCCGCCCGCGGCGCCCTCGTAGGGCTGCAGCTTCAGGCCGGAGCCCGGGTGGATCAGGTTGCCCACGACCAGGCCGATGGCCAGCGCGAAGGTGGACATGGTGATGAAGTACAGCAGCGCCAGGCCGCCGACCTTGCCCACCGTGGCGGCCTTGGCGATCGAGCCGATGCCCAGCACGATGGTGCAGAAGATGACCGGTGCGATGATCATCTTGATCAGCGCGACGAACCCGGTGCCCAGCGGCTTCAGCGCCTTGCCGAGCTCCGGGGCCACCAGGCCGATCGTGGCGCCGGCCACCACGGCGACGATCACCATGATGTAGAGCCAGTGCGTGCGGTCCTTCTTGGCCGGCGGCGCCTCCGGGGCGGTCGGTTCCGGATCAAGAACGCCTGTCGATGCTGGCTTCGTTGCCATGCGCTGACTCCTTTGGAAGTGTTTCGGGGCGGTGGGTACCCGGAGGGGGTCCCGGACTACTTCCATGGTGCTGCCACACGTGACGCGGATCTCGCTTGTGTTCATATTGTTCACGGCCGGGCAGCACCCGAAAACCGCAGCCGTGCGTTAATGGAGCAGACCAAGGAGGTGGCCATGCCACGAGTTCAACGGGCGTCGCCGCACGCCGCCGGCCGGACCCCCGGCTCGCTCTCGCTGGCCGCCCGGATCCTGGTGGCCCAGATCGGCCTGGTGACCCTCGTCGTGCTGTTGATCAGCGCCGCCAGCTACGTCAACGCCCGCTCCCAGACCCACGACTTCTCCGCCAAGCGGGTGCTCTCGGTGGCCGAGACCCTGGCCCACGACCCGTTTGTGGTGTCCGCGGTGCAACAGCCGGATCCCTCGCGGAAGCTGCAGCCCTTCGCCGATTCGATCGTGGGCACGGCAGCCGTCGACTTCGTCACCATCATGGGCACCGACCGGACCCGCTACACGCACCCGAACCCCGGCGAGGTGGGCAAGCCCTACGTGGGCAGCGTGTCCCAGGCGCTGGCCGGGCAAAGCCACGTGGAGGACTACCGCGGCACCCTGGGCGAATCGGTGCGCGCCATCGTCCCGGTCCGCGACGCGGCAGGCAGGATCACGGCGCTGGTTGCCGTGGGCGTGACGCTGCAGAACCTCAGCATCACCCAGGCGGCGATGGTCCCGGCGATCATCGGCGCGGGCGCCCTCGCGCTGGGCCTCGGCGCGCTCTTCGCCTACGCGCTGAGCCGCTACCTGCGCCGCGCCACCCTGGGCTACGGGCCCGAGGAACTGCGCCGGCTCTACGCCTACTACTTCTCCGCCCTGCACTCGGTGCGCGAGGGCCTGGTGCTGGTCGACGCCAAGGGCCGGCTGGTGCTCTACAACGACCAGGCCGCCAGGCTGCTGGGGTTGCCGCCGGCCGGCACCCTGCGCCCGCTGCCGGTGGACAAGGTCGGGCTGCCGGAAACCGTGGCCGAGCTCTTTGCCTCCGGCCGCCGGGCGACCGACGAGATCCACCTGACCAACGACCGGGTGCTTGTCATCTCGCAGCAACGGGCGGAGCAGCCGGATGCCGCCGAGTCCGCGCGCGTTCCCTGGCCGCTGCGCCGCAAGGCCGTCGAGTCCTCGCTGGGAACCGTCGCCACGCTGCGGGACCGCACCGAGGTCCAGGCGCTGACCGGCGAGCTCGAGTCGATGACCACGCTCGCCGAGGCGCTGCGGGCCCAGACCCACGAACACGCCAACCGCCTGCACACCATCGCCACGCTCATCGAGCTGGGCCGGGAGCGCGAGGCCCTGGATTTCGCGGTGGCCGACCGCCAGGAATCCCAGCGGCTGACCGACGAGTTCGTGCAGGCCATCGACGAGCCCTACCTGACCTCGCTGCTGGTGGGCAAGGCCGCCCAGGCGCACGAGCGCGGCATCACGCTGACCCTGAGCGCCTCCGGGGTCGCTGCCGGCCGGGGCGCTGGATGCCAGGGACCTGGTGACCATCACCGGCAACCTGCTGGACAACGCCTTCGACGCGGCGGCCGGCTCCGAGCTCCGGCGGGTGTGGGCGGATTTCGCGGCGGACGACGAGTCCGTGGTGATCTCGATCGCCGATTCGGGGCCGGGGCTGGACACCGACCTGATCGAGGAATTCTTCCGGATGGGGGTTTCCTCCAAGCCCGTGGTCCCCGGCAGCGGATCGCGCGGGCTCGGCCTGGCGCTGGTCCGCCAGGCCGTGGCCAGGCTCGGCGGCACCCTGGAGGTGGACAATGACGCGGGCGCCATCTTCACCGTCACCATCCCCCTGCCGTCCCCGGGCGGCCTTGGGCGATCGGCACTAGAATGGTGCGCCGGGCACCAACGCCCCTCGGCCCGGCGAACCGCCCCCGAACCCCGAACCAGATGAACGGAAAGGACCCGCGCACGGCCATGGAAACCCCGAACAGACCGCTCCGCGTCCTGGTGGTGGAGGACGAACCCACCACCGCCGTCGGCGCACGCCAGCTTCGTGACCCGCGTTCCGGGCTTCGTCGTGCACGCGATCGCCCACAACGGCGCGGAGGCCTTCGCGGAATTGAGCCGGGCCGCCGCCGAGGGAACCCCCATCGACCTGGTGCTGCTGGACATGAACCTGCCGGACCTGCACGGGCTGGATGTCGCACGGCGCGTGCGCGGCAAGGGCGACACCGTCGACATCATTGCCATCACCGCGATCCGCGACCTGAACGTGGTGCGCACGGCCATCGCCACCGGGGTGACGCAGTACCTGATCAAGCCGTTCAGCTTCGCGGCGTTCAGCGAGAAGCTCGCCAACTACCGCGAGTTCCGGCTGAACCTGGGCACCGCCGGGACCTCGGCCTCGCAGGCCTCCATCGACAACGCGTTTGCCGCGCTGCGTTCCGTGGGCCCCGCTCCCCTGCCCAAGGGCCTGATTGCCGAAACGCTGGCCTCCATCGGGGAAACGCTGAAGGCCGCCACCGGGGCGCTCTCCGCCACCGAGGTCTCGGAGGTCCTGGACCTTTCACGCGTGACGGCCAGGCGCTACCTGGAACACCTGGCCGAAACGAACCAGGCCTCCAAGGCCCCGCGCCACGGCACCCGCGGGCGCCCGGAGTACGAGTACCGCTGGCGCCCCAAGGGCTAGTCCCCCGGCCGGTGCGGACCCCCACGACGAAACCCTTCGGCGAGCGCGGGGCGTGAAGGGAGGGCAGAAGACCTCGGCCGCGGCATGCTGGGTTCGAATCCCGCTAGCCCCGGCCCCTCACCGACGTTCCGTCTACGCAGTCGGGCGCAGCAGGGGAATCAGCGCGTCGATGACGCTCGGGTCCTCGATGGTCGAGGGAACCGAGTAGGCCTTGCCGTCGGCGATCTGCCGCATGGTCTTGCGCAGGATCTTGCCCGAGCGGGTCTTGGGCAGGCGCCTCGACGATGCGCACCTCCCGGAAGTCCGCCACGGGGCCGATGTCCTGGCGGACCATGGCCACCAGTTCGCGCACCGAGTCGCTCCTCGGCGATCTCGGCGCCGCTCTTGAGCACCACGTAGCCGCTGGGCCGCTGGCCCTTGAGCTCGTCCGCCACCCCGATGACCGCGCATTCGGCGACGGCGGGATGCGCGCCAAGCACCTGTTCCATGGCGCCGGTGGACAGCCGGTGTCCCGGAGACGTTGATGACGTCGTCGGTGCGACCCATGACAAAGAGGTAGCCGTCGGCGTCCAGGTATCCGGAGTCCCCGGTGGTGTAGTAGCCGGGGAACGCTGGAGGTAGGTGTCGATGAAGCGCTGGTCGTTGCCCCAGAGCGTGGCCAGGGTTCCCGGCGGCAGCGGCAGCTTGATGACGATGTTGCCTTCCTCCCCCGCCGGGAGCGCCTCGCCGAAGCCGTCGAGGATTTCCACCCGGTAGCCGGGCACCGGGACCGTCGGCGAACCGGCCTTGCGTTCCAGGAGTTCCAGGCCCACCGGGTTGGAGGCGATCGGCCACCCGGTTTCGGTCTGCCACCAGTTGTCGACCACCGGCACGCCGAGCTTCTCGCAGGCCCACTGGTAGGTGTCGGGGTCCAGGCGTTCCCCGGCGACAAAGAGTGCCTTGAGGCTTCCGATGTTGTGGCTCGGCCAGCAGCTCGGCGTCGGGGTCGGCCTTGCGGATGGCGCGCAGCGCCGTGGGTGCCGTGAAGAAGACGTCGACCTTGTGGTCGTCGATGAGCCGCCAGAACGCCCCGGCATCGGGGGTGCCGACGGGCTTGCCCTCGTAGAGCACCGTGGTGGCGCCGGCGATCAGCGGCCCGTACACGATGTAGGAATGGCCGACGACCCAGCCGACGTCCGAGGCGGTGAGCATGGTGTCCCCCGGCCCGACCCCGTAGATGTTGCGCATCGACCAGTCCATGGCCACCGCGTAGCCGCCGCTGTCGCGGACAACGCCCTTGGGCGAACCGGTGGTGCCGGAGGTGTAGAGGATGTAGAGCGGGTGCGTCGAGGCGACGGGCACCGCGTCGACGGGTTGCGCGGCCGAGGCCAGCTCGTCCCAGTCGTGCCAGGCGGTGTCGCCGCCTGCGTATTCCGAGCGCTCGTGGGCAAAGCCGTCGCGGTGGGCCACGATCACGGTGGGGACGTGGTGGGCGGCCTGTTCCATGGCGTCGGCAATGGCGGGCAGGTATTCCACGCGGCGGGTCGGCTCGATGCCTCCCGTCGCCGTCACGATCGCCTTGGGGGTGGCGTCGTCGATGCGCGCGGCGAGTTCCTTGGGGGCAAACCCGCCGAAGACCACCGAGTGCACGGCACCGATGCGGGCACAGGCGAGCATCGCGATATGCGCCTGCGGGATCATGGGCAGGTAGATGAGCACGCGGTCCCCCTGCCCCACCCCCTGCGAGCGCAACACGCCGGCAAACGTTGCCACCTGATCGAGAAGTTCGGAGTAGCTGAAGCGACGCTGGATGCCCAGGACCGCGGAATCGTAGACCAGGGCGGTGGCCTCCCCGCGCCCGGCGAGCACGTGGCGGTCCAGCGCGTTGAAGGAAACGTTGAGCATGCCGTCGGGGTACCACGCGTAAATCGGGCGCCCGGGAGTCGTCGATGGCGCGCGTGGGCGTCTTGTCCCAGGCCAGGGATGCTGCCGCGTCGAGCCAAAAGCGCTCCGGGTCGCGGCTGGATGCGGCATAGGTTTCGGCGTACGTCGCTGGCATGGGAACCCCTTCGTTCTGCATTCGTGCGGTGGAGCCTTGCTGCGTCGAGCATATGACCCGCACCACGGGATTTCAACAGCTGTGTATACATTTGCAGGTGAACATTTGCCGAAAATTCCCCAAACAGCGTGACAAGGATGCTTTTCTGTATACAATCGATCCATGAGGGCAAGCGATAAGGCCTACGAGGCACTGCGAACGGACATCGTCGAATGGCGACTGCGTCCCGGCGCCGTTCTCGGCGAGGTCGAACAGGCCGAACGGCTGGGAGTCTCCCGCACCCCGCTGCGCGAGGCCCTGGCCCGGCTCACCGCCGACGGGCTGGCCGTGCAACAGCGCGGCCGCGGCGTGGTGGTCTCCGACGTCTCGCACGAACACGTCGATGACCTGTTTGCGCTGCGCCGGGCCCTGGAGGTCGAATCCGCACGCATTGCCGCGCGCAAGGCAGACCCCCAGACCTTCCGGTCGCTGCGCGAGCGGTTCATCGAGGCCGGACGCTCGAACGACTCCGACTCCCGCGAGGCCTACTACCAGCTGGCCGGCGAGTTGGACCAAAGCATCGACGAGGCGGTCAACAACCCCTACATCGAGCAGTCGCTGCGTTCGCTGCGCGTGCATCTGGCCCGCGTCCGCCGGCTGGCCCAGGACGACCCCGAACGCCTGGCGACCTCGGCCATGGAACATGCGGCCATCGCCGAGGCCATCGCCGCCCAGAACCCCGAGGTAGCCGCCGCCGCAACCCAGCTGCACCTGCACCACAGTCTTGAACACATCAAAACCCATGCCGGACCCCGAGAGGACACCCCATGATCAACCACCCCGTACGCGTGTACCGCAGTGATGAAAACCTTGCCCGCGAGGACCAGCTCGCCCACAAGATCGCGACTGTCGCCGCCGATCCGGTCGAGGTCACCGCCGAGGTCACCGAGATGATCATCAACCGCATCATCGACAACGCCTCGGTTGCCGTTGCCTCGCTGAACCGCGGCCCGATCGTCGCCGCCCGCGCCCAGGCACTGACCCACGCGCCGTCCACCGGCGGCGCGGGCGCCTCGGTCTTCGGCATCACCGACAAGGTCTCCCCCGAGTGGGCGGCCTGGGCCAACGGCGTTGCCGTGCGCGAGCTCGACTACCACGACACCTTCCTGTCCGCCGAGTACTCCCACCCGGCCGACAACATCCCGCCGATCCTGGCCGTCGCACAGCACACCGGCGCCAGCGGCAAGGACCTGATCCGCGGCATCGCCACCGGCTACGAGATCCAGGTCGACCTGGTCAAGGCCATCTGCCTGCACAAGCACAAGATCGACCACGTGGCGCACCTGGGCCCCTCGGCCGCCGCCGGCATCGGCACCCTGCTGGGCCTCGACGTGGAAACCATCTTCCAGGCCGTCGGCCAGGGCCTGCACACCACCACCGCCACCCGCCAGTCCCGCAAGGGCGAGATCTCCACCTGGAAGGCCCACGCACCGGCGTTCGCCGGCAAGATGGCCGTCGAGGCAGCCGACCGCGCCATGCGCGGCCAGACCTCCCCGGTGCCGATCTACGAGGGCGAAGACGGCGTCATCGCCTGGATGCTCGACGGCCCGGACGCCGCGCTACACGGTGCCGCTCCCGGAGGCCGGCGAGGCCAAGCGCGCCATCCTGGACACCTACACCAAGGAGCACTCGGCCGAGTACCAGGCGCAGGCCTGGATCGACCTGGCCCGCAAGCTCCACCGCGAGCACCCGGAGGCCACGGACCCCAAGAACGTCGCCTCCGTGCTGATCAAGACCAGCCACCACACCCACTACGTGATCGGCTCCGGCGCCAACGACCCGCAGAAGTACGATCCGACCGCCTCGCGCGAGACCCTGGACCACTCGATCCCGTACATCTTCACCGTGGCCCTGCAGGACGGCTCCTGGCACCACGTCGACTCCTACTCCCCCGAACGCGCCGGCCGCCCGGACACCGTGGAGCTGTGGAACAAGGTCACCACCGAGGAAGACGCCGAGTGGACCCGCCGCTACCACTCGCTGGACATCAGCGAGAAGGCCTTCGGCGGCACCGTGGTCATCACCCTGAACGACGGCACCGTGATCACCGACGAGATCGCCGTGGCCGACGCACACCCGCTGGGCGCCCGGCCGTTCGCCCGCGAGCAGTACGTCAACAAGTTCCGCACCCTGGCCGCCGGCCTGGTCGAGCAGGACGAGATCGACCGCTTCATCGCCGCCGCCGAGAACCTGGAGAAGCTGGGCGCCGGCGAGCTGGACCAGCTGAACATCGTGGCGGCCCCGGGCGTCATCGACCTCGCCGCGGCCCCGAAGGGACTGTTCTAGCCATGTTGTACTCGAACGTCACCCCGGAGCAGAAGCGCGTTGCCCTGCGCGAAATGCTCGTCCCGGGTGCCGCCCGCCAGTTCCCGGGGGCCTTCAACCCGCTCTCGGCGCGGCTGATCGGCGAAAAGGGCTTCGACGGGGTCTACATCTCCGGCGCCGTGCTGGCCAACGACCTGGGCCTGCCGGACATCGGGCTGACCACGCTCACCGAGGTGGCAACCCGCGCCGGGCAGATCGCCCGGATGACCGACCTGCCGTCCCTGGTCGACGCGGACACCGGATTCGGCGAGCCGATGAACGTGGCGCGCACCATCCAGGAGCTCGAGCACGCCGGCCTGGCCGGCTGCCACATCGAGGACCAGTTCAACCCGAAGCGCTGCGGCCACCTGGACGGCAAGAACGTCGTCGACCTGGACACCATGGTCAAGCGCATCGCCGCGGCCGCCGACGCCCGCCGCGACCCGAACTTCCTGATCATGGCCCGCACCGACGTGCGCGCCGTGGAGGGACTGGATGCGGCGATCAACCGGGCCAAGGCGCTTGTCGACGCCGGCGCGGATGCGATCTTCCCGGAGGCCATGAAGGACATCGCCGAGTTCGAGGCCGTCTGCAAGGCGGTCGACGTCCCGGTACTGGCCAACATGACCGAATTCGGCAAGTCGGAGCTCTTCACCCGCCAGCAGCTGGCGGACGCGGGTGTTGCCATGGTGATTTACCCGGTGACACTATTACGTAGTGCCATGGGTGAAGCCGAGCGCACCCTCGACGCCATCAAGGCCGACGGCACCCAGGAGTCCCGGGTCGATTCGATGCTGACCCGTGCACGCCTGTACGAGCTGGTCGACTACGAGGCGTACAACCGCTTCGACAACGGTATCTTCAACTTCCAGGTCCCTGACCTGGACATTGATTCAAACAACGCGAATCTGTAGGAATCAGGAGCGAAGTGATTACTGAAACTGAGATCAAGAAGGGCCTGGCCGGAGTCGTCGTGGACTACACGGCGGTGTCGAAGGTCAATCCCGACACCAACTCGTTGCTCTACCGCGGCTACCCGGTCCAGGACCTGGCCGCCGGCAAGAGCTTCGAAGAGGTGGCCCTGCTTTTGTGGAACGGCGAGCTGCCGACCCAGATCGAGCTCACCGAATTCATCGCCGCCGAGCGCGCAGGACGCGCCCTGGACGCCAGCGTCAAGGCGGCCATCGACCTGCTGCCGCTGGATTGCCACCCGATGGACGTGGGACGCACCGCCGTCTCGGTCATCGGCGCAAACCACGCACTGGCCAACGACTCCTCCCGCGAGGCCGAGCTGGTCAAGGCCAAGGAACTGTTTGCGGCCTTCCCGGCCGTGGTCGCCTACGACCAGCGCCGCCGCCGCGGCCTGGACGTCGTTGAACCGCGCGAGGACCTGGACTACTCGCAGAACTTCCTGTGGATGACCTTCGGCGAGGAAGCGGCACCCGACGGTCGTCGACGCGTTCCGCGTTTCCATGGTCCTGTACGCCGAGCACTCCTTCAACGCCTCGACGTTCACCGCACGCGTGATCACCTCGACGCTCTCGGACCTGCATTCGGCAGTCACCGGTGCCATCGGCGCCCTCAAGGGCCCGCTGCACGGCGGCGCCAACGAGGCCGTCATGCACACCTTCCACGAGATCGGGATCGACAAGGACGAATCCCGTGAAGATGCCGCGGCCCGCGCCAAGGCATGGATGGAAGACGCGCTGGCGGCCAAGAAGAAGGTCATGGGCTTCGGGCACCGCGTCTACAAGCACGGCGATTCCCGCGTGCCGACCATGAAGGCCGCGCTGGACCGGATGATCGAGCACTACGGCCGCCACGAAATGCTCGGCCTGTACGACGGCCTGGAGGCCGCCATGGACGAGGCCAAGGGCATCAAGCCGAACCTCGACTACCCGGCCGGCCCGACGTACCACCTGATGGGCTTCGACACCGAGATGTTCACCCCGATCTTCATTGCCTCGCGCATTGTCGGTTGGACGGCGCACATCATGGAACAGCGCGCCTCAAATGCGTTGATCCGCCCGCTCTCGGCCTACAACGGCCCGGAGCAGCGCTCCTTCTAGCCCGGAGCCAGACAACGACGAGAGGTGTGCAGCCAAATGGCTGCACACCTCTTGTCGTTGTCTTCCGAGGGTTCCGGAATCGGCCAACGGCCTCGGGTCTCAACCAGCCAGCAGCTTGGCCTTGATGGATGCGAACTCGGCATCGGTGATTTGCCCGCGCGAATGAAGGGCCGCCAGCAGTGCCAGGTCTTGGACCAAGGAGCGCGAACCGGTGTTCACCTCTGCTGCTGCCGAGTATGCCCCGGTGCTTCCTGGCCCGGCGTTCGGGACGTTGCCGCGTGCTTCCCTTGTGTGCGATCGCACCGGTCACCCAGAGCATCAGGGCCAGAAGCGCCGTGACCAAACCGGCTGCATTCAAGAGCGGCGCATCCGCGACGCCCATCAGGGAGAGCCCGCCGAAGATCACCACGGCAGGCGCCACTGCACGAGCCACCCGCAGCGCGTTCCTGCCAAGGTTTGCCGGCAAGCGGAATACAACCTGGTCCTCGGGAATCGCATGTTGGTTCATACCCCGAGGATACGAGCCCGGCCTGCCGAAGACCAGTGTGGGTTCGTTGACTCAAGAAGCAGCGTGCCGTCCCACCTGTCCCGTTTCGGATCGGCAGGCAGGTCGGATCCGCCGTGCCGGGCTATCCGACGTGATCGAAGGTCAAGAGCGAGGCAACCTTCTTCGCGTCGGTGTACTCGGGCGACTTCAGGTAGGCATCACGTTCGGCCTGGTTCTTGAATCCCATGGGGCCGACCCATTCGGTGGCGAACAGGGTGCGATCCTTCCGGTCAACACCAAGACGCACGTCGCAGGCCCTGCCGGTGGCGGGCATGTCGCCCGGGAACAATCCCACCCATGAATGTTCGTCGCCGTCGACGGTCTTCTTGGTGATCAGCGCCAATTTGAGCGCCCCGGAATCGGCCAAGACCCCGCTCGGCGATTCGCCGTCCAGCCTGTAGCTCGTTTCGGGATCGGAACAATCCGTCGGCTCGAAAAGCGAGCCCTTCTTCACGCTCACCAGTTTGAGAACCTGCTTGCCTCGGATATCAAAGGCCTGCAGGTCGTACCGTTCCGCTTCGGTCAGGTCGATCTTCACGTCGTCGGCAATGGGGTTTCCGCCCTCGTCGAACATTGATTCCTTCAACTCCCAGTACGGGTAGGTGATCGAAAGCAACATGTTCGAGTATTCGTGGAACTCGTTGGAGGCAGCCTTGCCCATCCATGACGCGGTATCGGGACCCATAAGGCGGACGATGCCCTTGTCATCGAGACCCATTTTCCGGAGCCGTTCCAGCTGCTCGGGTTTGCTGGCCGAATCACGAGGATTTCCCATCGCCCTCAGGGCCGGCCATCCCATGACCGGGAATCCAAGTGAGTTGTTGATTCCACGGCTCTGTTGTTCGTCGACAATCCACGCGCCGTCGACCCAGCGCGCAATGTAGATTCCCGAACCGCCGTCCGCGTTGTAGCCGTTCGCAAATGCCAGGTCCGTGCTCTGGATCGCCGCATAGTCGTCCATGCAGCCAACGACCGGGTAGGCATTCACGTCGTATGGAAGCGCGGCGTGGCTGCCGTCCAACTTCTCGAGTTTGATGGTTCGCAGATCCAGGGCATTGCAGGCATCGTTGTCCTGGAAATAGACGTCTTGGTGCGCAGGGACCAGGAAGTTGGGAAGCCCGTAGTCGATTTTCGACACCATGTAATCGTCGGTGGAGGCGCTTTCCGATGGACCCGTCGTCGGATCTTCCGGAACCAAGGCCGTGCGGCCGGCAGGGCCCGTTGCGTTCGGCGCCTCCCACGACGCCCACACAACAATGCCGGATGCAACGGCAGCGATCGTCGAGACAGTCGCGAAGACCCTCCATCCCCGGAAACGCTTGCTGTCGCCAACGGGTTGCGGGGTCTGGCTAAAAACCGGGCCCGGATCCTGAAGCTGGAGCGGTCCAGGGCCGCCGACGTTGTGCCGCTTGGCTGGATCGGCGTCGGAGATGAGGATCTCGATGTTGTCCATTACTTGTTGCCGCCCTTCAACATGCTCGTTGGTGCCTTGCGTTCAAATGCCTTGCGGGCCCGGAAGAGCCTGGACTTGGCGGATTCGACCGAGCATTCCAGCAGCGCAGCAATATCGGTGGTCGAGAGCCCGTCCCAGTACGCGAGCATGAGGACTTCGCGGTCCTTCTCACGAAGTGTTTCCAGCACTGCATGGACCTGTTCGCCCAGCTGGGACTCGTTGTTTCTCAGTCCCGTGACAAGCTGGGTCGCAATCTTCAGGGCCAGCTTTTGTTCCCTGCCCAGTGACCGGATTTCATTGCTGACAAGGTTCCTGGCCGTGACCAGGAGCCACGGCAGCGCATCGGGTCCCACGGGAATTGCGCGTTGCCAGGCAAGGCGAAAGGCGTCGTTGGTGATTTGCCGGGCCGACTCGATATCCAGGACCGGCGATAGGCGTACCTGTAGACGTTCTGCGCATACAGCCTGTGCAGTTCCTCCACGTCCAATGCGGTGCGCGCTTCCACTGGCCCTCCCCCGGGTCAAGGCCCGTGGCTTACCGGCCTTCTACTGTGTAATGTCCGGAAAGTCCGCATTGGTTGCAGGCTGACTTGGCATTTTGTTATCGGGCCAATCTACCTTGGAAAAACGGGCAACGGATTCATTGTCTTCTGCCAAGACGACTAGCGCGTCGAATCGTTCCCCGGCAAGCAGCCGCCCCAGCCAGAGGGCCGAATCGTCCCACATCTTCTCCAACGGCAAATGCCCCAGCTGGATACCAGGCAGGCTCGAGCTCGTCCGTTGCTTTGGCCAGGCCCGGAGAAGTCTCCGTGCCAGGAAAATTGTGCAATCCATGTCGGCCGCGGGCGCATAGGGGAACCGGAAGTAGACCCGGGCGGCGGGTTCCAGCGATTCCGACTCAGCGACCACGGAGGTTTCTTCGTGCAGTTCACGAACGGCGGCTTCGGCCGGGGCTCTCCCCCGGCTCGATCTTCCCGCCGGGTGCCACAACCCGCCCGGCACCGAATCCGTGCTTCTTCAAGCCCAAGAGGACTTGCGTTCCGTTGAGCCCCCGCAAGACGGGAAGGCAGAGCACGACTTGGGTCGGCGTTCGAAGGATCCGTGGCGGCCATGAGGGCTGGTCCTAACTATGCGCGCGCGGGTGTGCCGCCGCGTAGACCTCGCGCAGCGTGTCGGCGGTGACCAGGGTGTAGACCTGTGTGGTGGTCACCGAGGCATGGCCGAGGAGTTCCTGCACAACACGGACGTCCGCGCCGCCCTCAAGCAGGTGGGTGGCGAAGGAATGCCGCATGGTGTGCGGGGAAACGTCTTGTTCGATGCCGGCCCGTTCGGCGGCCTTGGTCAGCACCGTCCACGCCGACTGGCGTGAAAGCCTGCCGCCGCGCTGGTTGAGGAACAACGCCGCCGTTCCCTTGCCCTTGCCGACCAGTTCGGGGCGGCCGCGCACCAGGTAGGCGTTGAGTGCATCAAGCGCGTATGAGCCCAACGGAACGATCCGTTCCTTGGAGCCCTTGCCGAAGAGCCGGACCACGGCGGGACCGTGGGCCGGGCGTTCCAAGATGCAGGTCATCCACGTCGAGCCCGACGGCCTCGGAAATACGTGCGCCGGTGGAATAGAGGAATTCGAGGATCGCGCGGTCTCGCAGACCCGCGGACGTATCGATCGAAACCGATTCGATGATGGCCGCGACCTGATCGACGCTGATGGCCTTGGGCAGCCGCCGCCCGGTCGGTCGGCGGGTGCAGGTCCACCGCAGGGTTGGTGAGGGTCAGCCCCTCGAGTTCCCAGAACTTGTGGACCCCACGCACGGCAACGATGGTGCGTGCTGCGGAGCGTGCGCTCAAGGGCGCGGCGCCGTCTGCGCCGTCACGCACTGCCTGGGCGAAGTTCGTCAGGTGCTGCAACGTCACCTCACCCGGGCCGGTCACACCTTGCGCATGCAAAAAGAGCGCATAGCGGAACAGGTCCCGGCGGTAGGCGCTCACGGTGTTCTTGGCCATGCCGCGTTCAATGGCCAGATGCTGAAGGTAGGTCGCCAGATGCTTGCCGATGGGCAGCGAGGCTGGATCCGGGCCCGGTGTCGGAACCGGGTCCGGGATCGTCTCCAGGCGCTGGGTCGCGTCGACGGCTGTTAGCCGGAGCGTTTCGTCCGGGGACGCTACCGGGAGCGGAACCGCCTGAGAGATCGTTTCCAACCGCAGGGTCGCGTCATCGGTGCCGGTGGTCATTGGATTGCGGCCTCAGAGCTTGGGATCGGCGGAACGCAGCCGCGGGTGGGCTTCAAACGGCGTGTCAACCGGGCGCAACGAGGCAAAGCCGTCATTGCGGGCAGCCGCAGCCGCTAGAAGTCCGGCCACGGCCGAGGGGTTGTGGATCTTGCCGGCGAGTACCGCGGCGATTGCATCGTCAAGCGGGACCCAACGGATTTCCATGTCCGATTCTTCATCGGTGCGTTCGTGGCGTTCGTCTTCCGGAACCGGAACCGGATTGCGCGCCAGGAAGATGCGGATGGCTTCGGAGGAGGAACCCGGGGAAAGGAACAGGTCAACAAGCACCGACCAGTCGGTGGCGACGAGATCCGCTTCTTCGGCCAGTTCGCGGGCCGCAGCAAGGTGCGGAGCCTCGCCCTCGATGTCCATGAGACCTGCGGGGATCTCCCAAAGCTTCATGCGCACGGGGTGCCGGTACTGATTGATCATCAGCACCTCGTTGGCCTCGTTGAGGACCAGTACGGCCACGGCACCCGGGTGGTCGATGAAGTCACGGACCAGCGGAGCCATGTCGGGAGCGTACTCGAAAGTTTCCTGCACAACATCCCAGATTCGTCCGTCGTAGACGGTCTCGGAGTTAAGCAGGCGGCGAGGGCTGAACGAATCGCTCAGCACCTCGCCGTCTGTTTTTGCCATGGTGTTACTTGCCAGCGTTCTGGTGATCCAGAGCAGCCTTTACCAGCCCGGCGAAGAGCGGGTGCGGGCGGGTCGGGCGGCTGGAGAGTTCCGGGTGGGCCTGGGTGGAAACGTAGTACGGGTGTACTTCGCGTGGGAGTTCCACGAATTCCACGAGCTTGCCGTCCGGGGACGTACCGGAGAAGACCAAGCCGGCTTCGGCGATCTGCGCACGGTAGGCGTTGTTGACCTCGTAGCGGTGGCGGTGACGCTCGGCCACTGCGGTCGTGCCGTAGGTCTCTGCGACAACGGAGCCCTCGGTGAGGGTGGCGTCGTAGAGGCCCAAGCGCATGGTGCCGCCAAGGTCGCCCTTGCCGTCAACGATGGCCAGCTGCTCTTCCATGGTCGCGATGACCGGGTGCTTGGTGTCCGGTTCGAATTCGGTCGAGGACGCGTCGACCAGGCCGACAACGTTGCGGGCGTATTCGATGACCATCGACTGCAGGCCCAGGCACAGGCCCAGGGTCGGCATGCCGGTTTCGCGGGCGAACTTCAGTGCGCCGAGCTTGCCTTCGAGTCCGCGGATGCCGAAGCCGCCGGGAACGCAGATGGCGTCAACGCCGGCAAGTGCCTTCTTGGCGCCTGCTTCGGTCTGGCAGTCGTCGGAAGGTACCCAACGGATCTGGACCTTGGTCTTGTTGGCGAAGCCGCCTGCACGCAGTGCTTCGGTCACCGAGAGGTATGCGTCCGGCAGGTCGATGTACTTGCCGACCAGCGCGATTTCCACGTGGTGCTTCGGGTTGTGAACGGCGTCGAGAAGCTTGTTCCACTTCGACCAGTTCACATCCTTGAACTTCATGCCCAGGTGCTGAACGATGTAGGCGTCCAGGCCCTGCGAGTGGATGACAACCGGGATGTCGTAGATGCTCGGGGCATCCGCGCAGTTGATGACCGCTTCCGGGTCAACGTCGCAGGTCTTGCCGAGCTTGATGCGCATTTCGGGCGGGATCTCGCGGTCCGAACGGATCACGAGGGCGTCTGGCTGAATGCCGATGGAGCGCAACGCAGCAACGGAGTGCTGGGTCGGCTTGGTCTTCAGTTCCTGGCTTGGGCCGATGTACGGAACCAGGGAGACGTGCACGAAGAAGACGTTTCCGCGGCCGATGTCCTGACGGATCTGGCGTGCGGATTCGAGGAACGGCTGGGATTCGATGTCGCCGACGGTTCCACCGATTTCGGTGATGATTACGTCGGGGGCCTTCTTGCCCTTGCCCGGCTCGGTGGCGGGCAGGCGCATACGGCGCTTGATCTCATCGGTGATGTGCGGGATGACCTGCACGGTATCGCCAAGGTAGTCGCCGCGGCGTTCCTTTTCGATGACCTCGGAGTAGACCTGACCGGTGGTCACGTTGGCCATTCCGGTGAGGTTTTCGTCCAGGAAGCGCTCGTAGTGACCGATGTCGAGGTCGGTTTCGGCGCCATCATCGGTGACAAAGACTTCACCGTGCTGGAAGGGGTTCATTGTGCCCGGATCAACATTGAGATACGGGTCTAGTTTCTGCATCGTGACAGAAAGGCCACGTGCCCGAAGAAGGTGACCGAGGCTGGAAGCCGTCAGTCCCTTACCAAGGGACGAGGCCACACCGCCGGTGACGAAGATATGCTTTGTCGTTTCAGACGACCGGGAATCAGGGGAAAGATTACGCTGCACCACGGGGTTCTACCCTATCACCTTTTCGTTGTTGGCTTATTGGGATTGACTCTACATGCTCGCCGGTTGGGGCGGGCGGAAAAACGTACTTAGGAGAGCGAGCTAACCAATTCTTGCGCGTCGCTCAGCAACTCCTCGGCATGGGCCTGGGCAGTGCTGGAATCTTCCTGCCCTGCCAACATCCGCGCCAATTCGCGCACCCGCTCATTCTCATCGAGCAGAACGACGTCGCTGGCGGTGAATCCAGCACCGTCGGCGGCGGCCGCGTTCGAAGACTTGATGACCCGGATGTGCCGGTCCGCGTAGGCCGCAACCTGCGGCAGGTGGGTGACAACTATCACCTGAACATGCTTGGCAAGCATGGCAAGCCGCTTGCCGATCTCAACCGCGGCTTTTCCGCCGACGCCGGCGTCGACTTCGTCGAAGACGAAGGTCGGCACGGGGTCAACCGCGGCCAGCACGACCTCGATGGCAAGCATGACGCGTGAGAGCTCGCCGCCCGAGGCGCCCTTGCCCAGCGGGCGGGGCGACGAGCCGGCATGGGGCTGCAGCAGCATGGAGATGGCGTCCCTGCCAAAGCGGTTCGGCTCGTCGAGCGTTTCGATCTCCACGACGAACTTGGCATCCGGCATGGCGAGGGCGGCAAGCTCTGCCGTCACGCGCGCGGACAGGTCCTTGGCGGCCTTGGCGCGCAGTTTGCTGAGCTTGGCGGCCAAGCTCCCCGACCTCGGTCTTGAGCGCCTCGGCCTCGGCCTGCAGGGCCTCGATGCGTCCGTCGTCGCCCTGGATCTCGGCCAGTCGGATGCGTGCCGCGTCGGCCCAGGCAATGACCTCGTCAACGCTGGGGGCGTACTTGCGAATGAGCCTGTTCAGGTCCGAACGGCGTTCCTCCAAGGCGGCCAGGCGCTCCGGCCCCTCGGAGTCCAGGTCCGAAAGGTAGGCCGCAAGATCGGTTGACGCCTCGGCGGCAAGGATCCCGATTTCGCTGAGCCGCTCGGCCAGCGCCTTCATCTCCGGGTCGTCGCCGGCCACCTGGTCAAGCGCATGCTTGGCCGTTTCCACGAGCGTAATGACGCTGACGGCATCGTAGGCGTCGCTGTTCAGTGACTCGTGCGCCAGGTTCGCGGAGGTGCGCAGCGCCTCGACGTTGGAGAGCTTGAGCGATTCGTTCTTGAGGTTGGCGTCCTCGGCCGGCTGCGGATCGACCGCGTCGATTTCCTCGAGGGCAACCTGCAGGGACTCGGCTTCACGGATGCGTTCGCGCGAGGCCGCGGTGAGCGTCTCCAGCTCGCTGTTGGCCTGGCCCCAGCGGTCGAAGACGTCCTGGTAGGAGGCCAGGACCTTGCCCAGCGGTGCGCCGGCGAACTTGTCCAGCGATGCCCGCTGGGTGGCGGCACCCTTGAGGCGCATCTGGTCGGTTTGCCCGTGGATGGCGATGAGGTCTTCGCCGAGTTCCACCAGGACCCCCACCGGCGCGGCACGCCCGCCGATCGAGGCGCGGCTGCGCCCCTCCGCGGACAACGTCCGGGTGATGATGAGCTCGGCTTCGTTGTCGAAGCGTTCGATGATGGCACCGGCCTCTTCGGCGCGGTCCAGCACCTTGCTTGTTGCGGGAAGCACCAGCGTGGCATCCGCAACCGCCTGCTTGGAACCATGGCGCACGGCGCCGGCGTCGGCGCGCCGGCCCAGCAGCAGCCCAAGTGCGGTGATGACCATGGTCTTGCCCGCGCCGGTTTCACCAGTGACGACGCTGAAGCCGGGGCCCAAGGGCAATGTCGCCTGGGAAATGACGCCCAGATCGCTAATTCGGATTTCCTGGATCACAGCTGCCTCCGGTGTTCCTTGCCTGCGGTTGTGTCGGATTCCGGCTTCGGTCCATGATGGCGTGGTTCAACCACCTGGAGCGGCGGAGTGATGATCGGCAGTGCCGTGGTTGCCGTTTCCCGGTCCTTCGGTTCCACCGGTCCGCGCCAGCCCTGGATGGGAAGCTCGAACTTGTTGACCAGGCGTTCCGAGAACGGCGTCTGGTTCAGTCGTGCCAGCTTGACCGGTATTCCGGAGCGGGTGACCTCCACGCGCGCCCCCGGCGGCAGGTCGATGGTGCGTCGTCCGTCGCACCAGAGCACCGCCTGGGCGTCGGTGCGGGTCAGGATCTCGATGGCCAGGCGGGACGTGGGTGCGACGACCAACGGCTTGGCGAAGAGCGCGTGCGCGCTGATCGGGACCATCACCAGGGCCTCGACCTCCGGCCACACGACGGGGCCGCCGGCCGAGAAGGCGTAGGCGGTGGAGCCCGTGGGGGTGGCCATGACGACTCCGTCGCAACCGAAGGTGCTCAGCGGGCGTCCGTCGACCTCCATGACCACCTCGATCATGCGTTCGCGGTTGGCCTTTTCGATGGCTGCCTCGTTCAGGGCCCAGGTGTGGGCGATGCGGCGGTTGTCCAGCCACACCTGGACGTCGATGGCCATGCGTTCCTCGACGGTGTAGCTGCGGTCGGCAACGGCCTGCACGGTCTCCTGCAGGGCGGTGCGTTCGCTTTCGGCAAGGAACCCGACGTGGCCGAGGTTGACGCCCAGCAGGGGGACGCCCGCGTTGCGGACCAGTTCGGCTGCACGCAGCACGCTGCCGTCGCCGCCGAGGACCACTCCGAGGTCGATCGAGTCAAGGCTGGTGTCTTCGTCGAGGACCTCCACCTCGAGGAGCTCCCCCTCGACGGTGTTGCGCACTGCCTGCATTTCGAGCCGACGCATCACCGGGATCAAGCCGGATTCGCGCAGCCGTGAACAGGTATCTACGGCCGCCGAAAGTGCATCGTTTCGGCCGGTATGTGTCAGGACTAAGATCCTACGCATGCGTTCCTTTCCTCGGGTCACCGAAGGCCAGGGACATCAGATCCGATGCCAACAAGTCTAAGAATAGTCAACGTCCGGCCAGGCGCCGGTGTCGACGCGGGATAGTGCGGAAGCTGTTACGTTGCGCTCGGCGTCCTTTTGCAGCCACAGGAAGAACTCGACGTTCCCGTCCTGGCCGGGCAGCGGGCTTCTGGCGAGGCCGTGGACCGAAAGGCCGGCCTCGTACCCGGAGGCGAGCACGGAGTCGACGGCCTTGCGCCGCTGGAGCGGGCTGTTCACGACGCCCGTGCGGGAAAGCTGTTCGCGGCCGATCTCGAATTGCGGCTTGACCATCAGCACCAGGTCGCCGCCGGGAGCCGTGGCTCGGGCAAGCGCCTTCATGACCAGGGTCAGCGAAATGAACGAAAGGTCGGCGACGACCAGCTGCACCGTTCCCCCGATGTCTTCGGGATCGAGGTAGCGGACGTTCATGCCTTCGTGGACGTGGACGCGCGGGTTTGCACGCAATTCGGGTACAAGTTGGTCGTGTCCGACGTCCACGGCCTCGACGTGGTCGGCGCCCCGGCGCAGCAGCACATCGGTGAAGCCGCCGGTCGAGGCGCCGGCGTCGAGGCAGCGTTTTCCGTCGACGGATACGCGGTCGAACACGGCAAGTGCGCCGGCAAGCTTGTGGCCGGCACGGCTGACGAATTCCTCGCCCTCGGTTGCCTTGACCTTGATGGGCGTTGTCGCATCAACGTTCTTGGCGGCCTTCGACTGTGCCACTCCCCCGATCAATACGCGGCCGTCGGCAATCAGGCGCGCGCCTTCGGTCCGGGACCGGGCAAGCCCGCGGGTGACTAGTTCTTGGTCGAGCCTGCTCACCATTGCTCCTGTGAGGTTGATCCGAGGTCGGCCGAAAGCTGGCCGTGGAGTTCTTCGTAGATGGCCAGGTGCTGCGCAACCGGCAGCCCCGCCAGCGATTCCAGGACGTCAAGATCGGTCGTCGTGCCCGGATCGTCGCCGGCATGCGTCGCTTGCGGCGCGGCCGGGACCGGGCGCGCGAAATCGCCCGGGTTTGGAGAGTTGTTGGTGGTCATCATCGGTTTCGAGCTTACGCCCTGTTGCCGACGGTTTGCACAAAGACGGTCGCCGGGGAGGTCGCTTCGTCGACATGCGGATGGGCCAGCCACCAGGCGGCGCAGGCGGCACGCCAGGCGTTCAGGTCGTTCTCGTCGCCGTCGATGGTGATGGTTTCGCCGTTGACGGAGGCGAAGGCCTCGCCGCAGCGGATGCCGAATCCGGTGGCCTTGATCGTCGGATAGGGAACATAGAGTTCGCCCAGGTCCCGGATCAGGAAGTCCGGGCGTTCGGCCGTCCGCGCAGCCAACGCCGTGGCCGCGGTGTCGACGCCGGTCAGCACCAGTGCGGTGCTGTAGCCGGCGTTGTTGCCGCCCAGGATGTCGGTGTCGAGCCTGTCGCCCACCACGAGGGGGCGTGTTGCTTCAAAGTTTTCGGCCGCTCGCTGGAAAAGCAGCGGTTCGGGTTTGCCTGCCACGAATGGCTTGACGGTGGTTGCGGCCTGCACGGCGGCAACGAGCATTCCGTTCCCGGGGGCGATGCCCTCGGCCCGTGGAATGGTTTGATCGGTGTTGGTGGCAACCCAGACGGCTCCGCGGTTGATTGCGAAGGCGGCCTCGGCCAGGTCCTTCCAACCGATCGAAGGGTCGAATCCCTGGATGACGCCCTGTGGGCCGTCAAGGTGGCTGGTGACCAGCTCCATGCCGAACGCGGTGACGCAGTCGCGCAGGTAGGAGCTGCCGACCACGAGGATCTTGGATCCCCGCGGGAGTTTTTGTGCAAGGAGTTCGGCTCCCGCGTCCGCCGAGCCAAATACTTGGCCGGCGGATGCGGGGGCGCCCAGTTCACTCAGGTGCGCGGCAACGGCCTTTGGAGAGCGCGAGGCATTGTTGGTGACATAAGCCAACGCAACCGAATGCTCGCTCAATCCTTTCAGGGCCTCGATGGCCTTGGGTATTGCACCGTTGCCGGCGTAGACGACGCCGTCAAGATCGGAGAGCAGCGCGTCAAAACCTGAGATCAGCATGGGTGGATCGAATTCCTACTTTTCGTCGTTTTCGTCCTGGTCGATGACCGGGGACGCGCCGTTGACGTTGATGATGGTTTCATCTTCGTCATCGAGCTCCGGGTTGGACTCGTCGGTCGACGACTCCAGCGACTCGGCGTCGATTTCGGTGACTGCATCTTCGTCGGACAGGGCAGTGGCCTCGTCCGAGTGCCGTCGTCCTCGCGGGCTTCGGAACCAACGATGTCGCGGGCACGCGGGCGGCGTGCCTCGGTCTCGTCGTCTTCGCCGAAGTCGATGATTTCAGGCTCTTCGAACTGTCCGGTGCCCAAGGCTTCCTCGGCCACGGCAATCTGGTTGCGCCAGGTTGCTGCTTCCTCGGTGCGGCCAACGTTTTCCAGTGCATCGGCGTAGGCCGAGAACAGGCGCGGGCTGTAGCTGAAGGCACGGTTGAGTTCCAGCTGCGGGATCTCAAGCTCGGCGACGGCTGCTTCGAGGTTGCCGAGATCGTTCTGGGCGCCCGAGGCGACCATGGCCATCTCGACCTTGCCGTTGGCATCGAGGGTCTCGATGACGTCGCTGTGCGCGATTTCCAGTGCCTTTTCCGGACGGCCAATGCCGCGCTCCGAATCGGCGATCAACGGAAGGTGCAGGTTGTTGCCGCTGATGCGGCGGTGCGTGCGGAATTCACGCAGTGCCTCGGCCCATGCGCCGGCTGCGTATGCGGCCAGGCCAACTGCTTCGCGAACGACTGCCACGCGGCCGCCACGACGGCTGGCTGCAATGGTGTGCTCGTAGGCAAGCTCCGGGTTGATTGCGATCAAGCGGCCGGCCATGACCAGGTGCTTGGAGACCCACTCGTTGTTGACATCGTCAAGGTAGCGCAGTTCCGCACGGGTAATGCGGTCAAGTTCCTTGCCGGTTACATCGGCGTCGATTTCCGGTGAACGGCCACGGTCCGGGCTGTTGGAGCTGCGCAGGTCGGCCGGGTTGTGGTTACGGCGTGCTGCTTCTTCGTCGCGCAGCGACTCGAGATCAGCGGTGCTGGCATCGGTGCGGGGCTTGAAGCCACCGCGGTCTTCGCGCGGCTTGAAGCCACCTTCGCGGCGGTCTCCACCCTGGAATCCACCACGGTCTTCACGGGGCTTGAAGCCACCTTCGCGGCGGTCGCCACCCTGGAATCCACCACGGTCTTCGCGGGGCTTGAAGCCACCTTCACGGCGGTCTCGCCACCCTGGAATCCACCGCGGTCTTCGCGCGGCTTGAAGCCACCGCGGTCTTCGCGGGCTTGAAGCCACCTTCGCGGCGGTCGCCACCCGGAATCCACCGCGGTCTTCGCGCGGCTTGAAGCCACCTTCACGGCGGTCGCCACCCTGGAATCCGCCACGGTCTTCGCGGGGCTTGAAGCCACCTTCGCGGCGGTCATCGCCACCCTGGAATCCGCCACGGTCTTCGCGGGGCTTGAAGCCACCTTCGCGGCGGTCGCCACCCTGGAATCCACCACGGTCGTTGCCGCCACGGAATCCACCGCGGTCTTCGCGGGGCTTGAAGCCACCTTCACGGCGGTCTCCACCCTGGAATCCGCCACGGTCTTCACGGGGCTTGAAGCCACCTTCGCGGCGGTCATCGCCACCACGGAATCCACCGCGGTCTTCGCGGGGCTTGAAGCCACCTTCGCGGCGGTCTGCCACCCTGGAATCCACCGCGGTCTTCACGGGGCTTGAAGCCACCTTCGCGGCGGTCGCCACCCTGGAATCCACCGCGGTCTTCGCGGGGCTTGAAGCCACCTTCGCGGCGGTCGTCGCCACCCTGGAATCCACCACGGTCTTCACGGGGCTTGAAGCCACCTTCACGGCGGTCGCCACCCTGGAATCCACCACGGTCGTTGCCGCCACGGAATCCGCCGCGGTCTTCGCGGGGCTTGAAGCCACCTTCGCGGCGGTCTCCACCCTGGAATCCACCACGGTCTTCGCGGGGCTTGAAGCCACCTTCGCGGCGGTCTCCACCCTGGAATCCACCACGGTCGTTGCCGCCACGGAATCCACCGCGGTCTTCGCGGGGCTTGAAGCCACCTTCACGGCGGTCTCCACCCTGGAATCCACCACGGTCTTCGCGGGGCTTGAAGCCACCTTCGCGGCGGTCTCCACCCTGGAATCCACCACGGTCGT
>CAWFRB010000002.1:0-39992 GCA_963818105.1 uncultured Actinomycetota bacterium
GCTAGGCTGCAGAAACACCAGACAATGCTCGCCTCGTTACAGCCGGGCTGCCCATCGCTGGGTTCCGACAAGCTTGCAGGAGCTCATTGAAGCCTTCGTGCCCACCGTGACTTTGCCCTTGCACTTATGGCGTCCGGTCTTCTTGTTGACTCCGTTGACGTAGTACGTGGCACTTCCTCCTGGCAGGGATCTTGACCGTGTTCTTCGAGGCGTTGAAAACCGGTTTGGCCGGCTTGACGGAGTTTCGGTTGTCGAACTTCCACGACGTGCTTCCGGCGAGTGGGCTGCTTGGGAGTTTTCGGACAGCGGATTAGCGGTATGGCTACGCTGCCGGCTTGGACCCTCGCCCATGGCCGGGAAGTTAGTGCCTTATCAGCGTGGCCAACTGGTCAAGGGTGTTCTCGTAGCGCTCCTGGACAATCCGGGTATGCAGCCACGTATCAACATGGCGCACACCTTCCGTTGACCGCATCCGGGCCACTATTTGGTTGTAGTCGTGCTGGGAATCCGCAGCAATGGTTGCCACCATGGAATACCGCCCAATGGTCCGGGCAACGAATTCAACGCCGTCAATGGTGGCCAGCAGGCGGACCACTTCCTGTGACACGTCACCAACCAATGACACTCCGCAGCCAAAAACTATTGACCCGGACGTCCCGCTGCGCCGCGTTATGGCCCCAATTTGCATGACGTTTGCGTCAATGAGCCGCAGCGCGCGCGTCCTGCAGGTGCTCATGGAAACGCCCACCGCTTCACCAATCTCGGCAAATCCCATCCGCCCGTCCTGTTGCAGGATCCGCATGATGTCGATATCCGTCTGGTCCAGGGACAGGCGTTCCAGCACTGGTTCCTCGCCGAGGAAAAGGCTGCGGATGACCCGCTCGTAGAGCAGGACGTTGACGCCGGTGACTGCGGGCAGGGCACTGACAAAAGCCACAGTCTCATACAACTCGCCCATGGTGCCCATGCGGACTTCAACCACTATCTGGTTGGACCCTGTGGTTTCGGAGATGTACACGGCGGAATCCAGCGAATCTATCCCGAGCAGCGCCGCATCGTTGTTGCCGGAAACCTGCACGGCCAGATGGGCCAGCACTTCCAGGCCTAGAACCCGTGGATGTACGGCGGCAATGACCTTCACTTTGCCTGAGCCCAGCAATTCGTTGACCCGGGTGGCCACAAGGGCGCGGTTGCTGCCCACAGATTTAGCCAGGTCGCTGTAGGAGGCCCTCCCGTCAGCTTGCAGCTGCAGTACAAGCGATCTGTCCAAAGTATCCATTCAATCTTTATATCAGCAACAACCTCCGGGATGACAGATAATTCACAATCAAGCCAAAACTCCAATATCTTGCACGCAACTACCTGCGACTCTCGTGCAACTTTGGAGCATATTTTGATGTACGCCAATAATTTGTTGACTTAACGTGCTCCGTGTCACACACTTTAGAAGACATCCCCCCGCTGACACCATCTGGCGTGCAGCTATGACGTATTTTCAGGAGATCTACAATGGCGAATTTCTTCAAACTTGCTGCAGCGGCTTCCATCGGCATCCTGGCACTTTCGGGCTGCTCGGCCTCCACCGAGGGAGAAGCCGCAGTCGGAAACAGCAATACACCCAAGGGCCTGGTCAATGCCGGCCAGGTAACCTTGTGCATCGACCCGGAGTACCCGCCGCTTGAGTACTACGCCGACGGTTCCGGCGGTGAGCTCATTGGATTCGACGCCGACGCCGGCCGGGCCTTGGCCGACCACTGGGGCGTGAAGGTCAAATTCGAAGTCACATCTTTTGACGGCCTCATGCCTGGCCTGCAAAGCGGCCGCTGCGACATGATCCTTGGCGGCCTCTACACCAGCCCCGCACGCCTGGAGGTGGCTGATGCCACTTCCATCATGAACGCCGGCCCCGCAGCGCTGGCAGCACCTGGCCTGGCTGCCGAGCTCAAGAACAAGATGGACCTCTGCGGCAAGAAGGTTGTTGCGCAGGCCGCTTCTAGCAACGCCGCGTCAATCAAGGCACTGGGCGAAGACTGCACCAAGGGCGGCAAGAACGCCCCCATCCTCTCCGAGTACCCCAAGACTTCCGACACCGTACTGGCAGTCATCAACGGCAAGGCCGACGTTCTGGTGGAAACCAACGTTGCCGCCGCATACATGGTCACCCAAAACCAGGGCAAGTTGGAAATGGCCAAGCAGGTCTTCGATCCCGACACCAGCTTCGGCGTATTCAGCAAGAAGGGCAGCGAATTGAGCCCCGCCATCGCCTCTGCCTTCAAGGCCCTCAAGGATGACGGCTCGCTGGCCAAGGTCGCCGCCAAGTACAACCTTGACCCCACGATTCTCGACGTCAAGTAGGTCAAGCAAGTCAAGTAGCCAAGGCCATCCCGCCCGGTTCATTCCCCGCACCACACCCCGGTGCTGCTCAGTCCGCACTTAGAGGTGGGCCCCGCCCACCATTCGCACGAGAGTACACAGACAATGCTTTTTGATCCCAATATCTTCTTCGAGCAACTAGTCAGCGTCGACTACATCAAGGGCGCGGCCCTGTCGGTGGCGGTTGCAATCGTCTCCCTCATCCTGGCAACCGTGATCGGCTTCTTCATGGCCATTGGCCGCACGGCCAAGCAGCCCTACTTTCGGGCACCTGCCCACTTCTATGTGTGGTTCTTCCGGGCCATCCCCGCCCTGCTGGTGCTATTGATCATGTGGAACGCGCTTCCGCAGATGATTCCCGCGCTGCGCGCCGATTGGTTCTCACCCTTCATCGCAGCTTCCGTGGGGTTGGGGCTGGTGGAGGCGGCCTTCATGTCCGAGATCATTCGTTCGGCACTGCTGAGTGTCGATGAGGGCCAGGCACTGGCCGGACGGGCGTTGGGCATGTCCCCCGCAAAGGTCATGATCAAGGTCATTCTGCCGCAGGCCATCAGGATTGCGCTTCCGCCCACGGGCAACGAGTTTATCGGCCTGATCAAGTACTCCTCCCTGGCGTCCGTCATCTCGCTGCGCGAGCTGCTCACAACAGCCCAGGTGGGTGTGAACATCACCTTCCGCTACGCCGAGTACTACGCGGCGGCAATCCTGTACTACCTCGTCATTGTTTCCATCCTTTCCTTCCTGCAAAACCGTTTGGAAAGGAAGTTCGCATGGACCTCCAAAACGGCCAAGGCCAAGAAGTCCGCTGATCCCGTCGTCGCCACCCAGGTAGGTATCTCATGAACACCATCACCAGCCCTGCCCAGGAGCCCACCATGACACAGCAAGCAGTCCTCCAAGTGAAGGACCTCCACAAGTCCTACAACGGCAACCAGGTGCTCAAGGGTGTTGAATTCGACATCACCAAGGGCCAGGTCAAGGCAGTCCTGGGGCCCTCAGGCTCGGGCAAGTCCACCATGCTGCGCCTGATGGCGCTGCTGGAGCCGGCCGATTCCGGCGAGATCCTGTTCAAGGGCAGCCGGATAGGCAGCCGCCAGCACAAGGGCAATGTGCTGCACCTGCCGGAGCGGGCTCTCGCCATCCAGCGGCAGGAGGTGGGCATGGTTTTCCAGCGCTTCAACCTGTTCCCGCACCTGAGCGCCGTGCGCAATGTGATGCTGGGGCTGACAAGCGTAAAAGGCATCTCGCACCACGAAGCCCGGGCCCACGCCCGGGACATGCTGCAAAAGGTGGGCCTGGACAACCGAGCCGACCACTACCCCTCGGAGCTTTCCGGCGGGCAGCAGCAGCGCGTGGCGATTGCCCGCGCCCTGGTCATGAACCCCTCCGTGATGCTCTTTGATGAGCCCACCTCGGCGTTGGATCCTGAACTAGTGGGCGAGGTTCTTGAAGTCATGGAAAACCTGGCCGAGTCCGGCATGACCATGATCGTTGTCACGCACGAGGTCCGCTTTGCGCGCCGCGTGGCCAACCAGGTCACCCTCTTTGACGGCGGCGTCATTGTTGAACAAGCCGAGCCGGAGGAATTCTTCACCAACCCCCAGCACGAACGCACCAGGAAGTTCCTGAGCCATGTCCACTAACACCCTGTCGCCCCAGCCCGCTGATGTTTCAGCGGAGCCGGCGAAGACCCTGCACGCCGTCTACACAGACATGGACGACGTCGAATTCCTCGCCGGGATTCGGCTGCTGGAGGATTGCGGGTTCAGCGTTGACTACCTGAACACCCAGGACCCGGCACGCATTGTCGCCGAGGCGCACGATGCCACAGCCCTGCTGGTGGGGTACGCCTCCATCACGGCGCAGGTCATGGACGCCATGCCCTCACTGAAGGTCATCGCGCTGCTGTCCATGGGTTTCAACAACATTGACGTCGAGGCGGCCCGCGAGCGCGGCATCTGGGTCACCAACATTCCCGGCGCAGCCACGGAAGAGGTTGCCACGCACGCTCTGGCCCTCACCCTTGCGGTGACGCGCGGCCTGCCGTTCTACGGTGCCACGGTGCAATCCGGGCAGTGGAATGCGCGGGACACCCTCGCTCCCCCGCGGCTGAGCCAAACACGGCTGGGCATTCTGGGTCTGGGCCGCATCGGCACCCGCTTCGCCGAAATGGCGGCCGGGGTGTTTGGCGACGTAGTGGGCTACGACCCGGTCTTGCCGGACACTCCCGAGGTGCGCCAACGCCTGGCCGAGGCCGGCATCAGGCGCACCACCCTGGAAGAGGTTCGCGGCACCTCCACCGTGCTTTCGCTGCACATGCCGCTGACGGATGACACCGCGGACATGATCAACGCCGGGTTCCTGGCCGGCATGCCGGCCGGTTCCTTCCTGATCAACGTCAGCCGCGGCGCACTGGTTGATTCGCAGGCACTGCATGACTCGATTGCCGCCGGGCATCTGGCCGGGGCCGGCCTGGATGTTCTCGATACGGAGCCACCGGCCCAGGGCGAACACCCCTTGCTGGGCAATCCCCGCATCCTCATCACACCCCACATGGCCTACCTCTCGGACTTCACAGAGTCCGAGTATGTCCGCCAGCAAGCCCAAAACGTGGCCTCGTGGAAATTCACTGGACGCCCGGACTCCCCCGTTGTCGAGCTCCCCTAAACCACTCACCCACCCTCCGATTCCCGGGAGAGAAGTTCTTGCGTAAACTCACAGCCTTTGAAAGCCGCCCGTTTGGGCACCGCCCCACCATTGTCACGGCCGGGCGCATCCACACCATGGACCCCGAGGCGCCCAGCGCCGAGGCGTTCTTGATGATCGGTCCGGAGATTGTCGCCGTCGGGTCCCTGGCGCACTGCCGCAACGTCGCGGCAGCGCACGGCAGCCCGGATCCGGATGTCCGCGACTTTGCCGGGGCCACCATTGTGCCCGGGTTCATCGACGCCCACGCCCACCCCCTCATGTACGGGCAGATGATGAGCTGGGTGGACTGCGGACCCGACAAGGCCTCCAACATCGGCGAAATTGTGGCCCTGCTGCAGGAGGCTGCTGCGAAGATCCCCAACGGCCTGCCCGTGCGCGGCTACGGCTACGAGCACCGCAATCTCCTCGAGGAACGCCACCCCACACGCTTTGAGCTCGACGCCGTCGCACTTGACCGTGAGGTGTACCTGATGAACGCCTCCGGGCACGGCGGCGTGGTCAACTCCTACACCCTTGAGCTCAACGGCATCACCTCCGCCACTCCCAACCCGGACGGCGGCGAGTTCTTCCGCGACGGCAGCGGCGAGCTGACGGGTGAACTTTCCGACGCCGCCTGCAACATCCTCACCGGCGTTGACGGGGTCAAGATCGGCCACCACGGACCCAATTTCCACCTGTCCGACGAGCCTGCCGAGCACCTGCGCCAGTTGGGCGTGGCCCAGGAGAGCTTCCTGGCGGGAGGGGTGACAAGCATTGGCGATGCACAGGTGTCCCGCCGCGAGTTTGACATGTACCTGCGCCTGGCCGCCGAGAACCAGCTCAAGGTCCGCGTGAGCATGTACCTGCTCTCCCACCTGCTCGACGACGCCCTCGACATGGGTCTGCACGGCCAGTTTGGCAACGCCCGCCTGAGCTTTGCCGGCATCAAGCTGTACGCCGACGGCACCCTGGGCGGCTGGACGGCCTACTTCCCCGACGGCTATGTGGGCGATCCCTGCCGCACCGGCCAGCTCTACCACGAGCCGGCAGCGTACAAGGAGCTCATCAGCAAGGCCCACGCGGCCGGCCTGCAGACGGCAACGCACGCCCAGTCGCCCACGGCCATTGAAATGGTCATCGATTCCATCGAGTCGGCACTGGCGGAGAATCCCGACGCCGACGCCCGCCACAGGATAGAACACTGTGGCTTGCCCACGCTTGAGCAGATTGGCCGCATGGCCGCGGCAGGGATCTATCCTGTCAACCAGCCGCAGCACTACTACAACTGGGGCGAAGGCGTGCAGCAGGCCATCGGCACCCCCGGCGAACGGTTCAACCCGCTGGGGGAATTCCTTGCCGCCGGCGTCCCGGTCACCATCAGCTCCGATGCCCCCGTGGCCGAGCCCCGCCCGCTGGAAGCCATCCAGGCCGCCGTGACCCGGGTGACCCGCAACGGCCACAAGCTCGGCGCCAACAACTTGTGCATCACGGCCGCCGACGCACTGGCCGCCCACACCATCAACGCCGCCAAGGTATTGGGACGCGAGGATGACCTGGGCTCGCTCGCCGTGGGCAAGAAGGCCGACTTCGTCGTCCTGGCCCACGATCCCCTCACCTTTGCCGCCGATCAAATCTCCTCCATTGGCGTCCTGGCCACCTGGATCGACGGAACCTGCCACTACACGGCCGATCAGGCTTCCGAGGTCGGGCCCGCGACACAGCAAGTGCCGACCGTTCCCGCATCCGCCCTTCACGCAGTGAACTCCTGACAGGAAAATCCCATGCAGACCCAAGCAACAGAGCTCACCCCCGCCGTTGAGAGCATGCCCATCACCAACAACGCCGGCTACTCCATTTTGAAGACGCTGCGCAACTATGGCGTTGACACCATCTTCGGGATTCCCGGCACGCACAACCTTGAGTTCTACCGGCACCTTGCCCCCCTGGGCATGCGCCCCGTCACCACCCGCCACGAGCAGGGCGCCGGCTACGGCGCCGACGGCTGGGCCCAGCAGACGGGCCTGCCGGGCGTGGTCATCACCACCTCCGGCCCCGGCCTCCTGAACGCCCTCTCGGCTGCCGGCACCGCCTACTGCGAGTCACGGCCACTGATCATCCTCTCCCCCGGCGTCCCCGAGGGTGAGGAGTTTGCCGACATCGGCTCCCTGCATGAAACCAAGGATTCGACGGCGGCTGCCGGAGCCATCGTGGAATGGAGCCGCCGCGTCCGTTCAGCCACCGACGCCGTCAACGCCATCCACGACGCCTTTGAAATGTTCCGCTACGGCCGCCCGCGGCCCGTGCACATTGAGGTGCCGCTGAACATCCTTGAAAGCGAATCCGATTGCGATGCCGCCTTGCTCGGGGCCCGGGCGCCGCGCGCCGGCCAGGGCGCCGAGCCGGAAGCCTTGGCCACGGCTGCGAAGCTCCTGCGTGAGTCCGCCAACCCCGTCATCTTGGCAGGCGGCGGTTCCATTCGTGCCGGCGCCCACCTGGCTGCCTTGGCACAGCTGCTGCAGGCACCCGTGGTGACAACGCTCAATGGCAAGGGAAGCCTGCCCGAAACCCACCCGCTCTCCCTTGGCTCGGACATCAGGCTGCCGGCCGCACAGGAATTGTGCGACAACGCCGATGTCCTGTTGATCATCGGTTCCAAGGTGGGCGAGTCTGAAATGTGGGGCGGCAAGCTTGCCCCCCGCGGCACAGTGATCCGCCTGGACATCCTCGCCTCGCAGGCCAACAAGAACGTCGGCTCGGATGTGGCCTTGATTGGCGACTCCGCAACCATTGTTGAGCAATTGCGTGGGGAAATTGGCGGCCAGAACCGCCCCGTCGCCGATTTGGCGCCGTTGCGGGCAGTGTTGCGCGGACAGGCACGGGCCCTGTCTCCTGATTTGAGCCGCATCGCCGAGGAAGCCGCCTCGGTCTTGCCCGCCAACACCATTGTGGGTGGCGACTCCTCGCAAATCACCTATCTAGGGACTGCATCCTTCATCCCGCAGGAACGGCCGCACTCCTTCCTCTACACCCCGGCCTATGCAACGCTGGGGTACGGCCTCCCGGCGTCGATCGGGGCAAAGATCGCCTCGCCGGACCGCCCTGTGGTCTGCATCCTCGGCGACGGCGCCCTCATGTTCGCCGTGCAGGAGTTGATCACTGCCGTGGAGCAGGGCCTGGACCTGGTGGTGGTGTGCGTTGACAACGGCGGATACGCCGAGATCCGCTCGAACGAGGCCGACCGCGGCATCCCGGCCGTGGGCGTGGATCTGGTCCAGCCCGACTGGGCGGCACTCGCCACGGCCTTTGGCGGCACCGGCCACCGCATCACCGACGCGGCCGGCTTTGCCCCCACGTTGCAGCGGGCAGTTCAGGCTCGCGGCCTGCAGCTGCTGCACGTCCCCGTGGAACTGTTCAGCGCAGCAACCACCACGGAAGGGAACTAGGAATCCGCAATGACCCTTTCTTCAACAGAACTCGACGCAGGCACCGCCCTGACCGGGGCCGCCAAGGCCACTGCCCAAGCGTGGATTGATGACAACATGCCCAAGCTTTCGCTCTGGCACAAGCACATTTGGGACTTGGCCGAGCCCGCCTGGCGCGAATACAAGTCGGCCCAGTGGTACGTGGATTTGCTGCGGACCGAGGGCTTCACCGTGGAGGCCGGCAGCGCCAGCATGCCCACGGCCTTCAGCGCGGACTGGTCGTTCGGCGACGGCGGCCCGGTGCTGCTCACGTATGCCGAGTACGACGCCGTGCCCGGCAACTGCCAGTCTGCCAGCACCGAACCCTCACCCCGTGACGACCTAAGCCCCTACGCCCCAGGGCACACCGACCCGCACTCCGCCCTGGGCATCTCCACCCTGGCGGGGTTGCTGGGCACCAAGCACGCCATGGAGGTGCACGGCATTGCCGGAACCTTGAAGTACACGGGCGAGCCTGCCGAGAAGGTCCAGGGGTCCAAGGTGGTCCACGGCCTGCGCGGCTACTACGACGGCGTTGACGCCATTGTCAGCTTCCACCCGTTCTACATGCTGCCGCTGTGCAACACCGCCCGCTGGGACACCCAGTGCGGCAGCTATTACAGCAAGGTCTACACGTTCGTCTGCGACGAGCCGGAGACCTGGCAGCTGAGCGCCAACCCGAACTCCCCCATCCCGGCATCCCATTCCGCTGCCCGTGCCCCCGGCGCCAATGTTGCCTTGATGTCCATGTACACCTCCTCGCGGATCATGCAGGATGCCATGCTGCCCAGTTTTGGTGGCTGGAGCCTGTCCGATGCCATCTTCACCCAGGGCCAGGCCACCGCGGACAACCTGCCGGCCCGCATTGCGCAGATCCAGTACTCCTGGCGCTGCCCCACCCTGGAAATGGCCGAGCACGTGCTGACGGTGCTTGACCGCAATGCCGAGCACGCCGCTGCCATGGCCCATTGCGAACTGAGCACCACCTGGGTGGCCCGCAACAGGCCTGGACGCACCAACCACGCACTGGCCGAAGCCCTGTACGCGAACCTGGAGCAGGTGGGCGCCCCGCAGTATGGCCAGGCGGCCATTGCCGCTGCCCAGCAGATCCAACGAACACTGGGCGTGGAGCCCATGGAGAAGCCGTTCCTGGACGAATGCGAAGCGCTGATCAGCCCGCAGGATGCCGAGGCCGCCTTGCGTGAGCATTTGGCGCCGTGGCAAAAGAACTGGACCAGTGACGACTACGTGGAGATGACCCACTATGCCCCCACCGTCCGCTTCTACGTGTCCCGGCCGGCGCTCAAGCCGGCTCCCGGCCAGGGCGCCTACCCCGGTTGGGTCATGAACGCGCTGGGCGGGATCGCGGCAACCATCGACCCCACCATCGAGGTGGCAGGCAAAACCATTGCCGGCACCTTCATTGACCTGCTGACACGCCCCGAGCTGGTGGAGGCGGCCAAGGGCGAATTTGACCGCCGCGTTGCCGAGGACCCGATGCCTGCGCTCCTGCCGGTTGATTTCATGCCGCCCACGGAATTCGCCTGGCCTGACTATTCGTTGGCCCCCGGGGGCGAGCGGGTCTGGTACCCCAAGGTCGCCGGGCAGTAATTTCACCGGCGTTGTGCCTGGCCTGTGGCGTTGGATGTTTCACATGCTTGCCTACGAGGCATGCCTTGAAGCATCCGGCGCCACAGGCGTGTCGCAGCCCCACACCCATCTTCAAGGAAGAGGACGCACCGTGCCCCAAGCATCAGCTCCCAGCAACAGCTCTGCCCTGCGCTACCGGGTCGTCAACCCGGCCACCGGCGCCGTCGTCGAAGAGTTCCCCACCGCCACTGACGCCCAGATCACGGATGCCCTGGCCCTGTCCGATCAGGCGTTCAGCCACTGGCGCCAGGTCCCCATCACCGAGCGTGCCGCCGTCGTCGCCCGTATTGCCGGACTGTTCCAAGAACGCAAGGAGGAACTGGCCGCCATCATCACCGAGGAGATGGGCAAGCGGCTCTCGGAGTCTGTGGGCGAGGCCGAGTTCTGCGCCGAAATTTTCAACTACTACGCCCAAGAGGGTCCGATGCTGGCCGCGGACCAGCCCATCAAGGCCATCAGCGGCGCGCAGGCGATCATACAAAAACGTCCCGTTGGCCCGCTGCTGGGCATCATGCCCTGGAACTACCCGTACTACCAGGTGGCCAGGTTTGCGGCCCCCAACCTGATGCTGGGCAACACCATCATCCTCAAGCACGCGGAGAACTGCCCCCGCTCGGCGTTGGCGATCGAGCAGCTCATGCTCGACGCCGGCCTGCCCGCGGGAGCCTACATCAACCTTTTTGCAACCCACGCGCAGATCGAGACCATCATCTCCGATCCCCGCGTCCAGGGCGTTTCCCTGACGGGTTCGGAGCGGGCAGGGGCTGCCGTGGCCCAAATCGCCGGGCGCAACCTGAAAAAGGTGGTGCTGGAGCTTGGCGGTTCGGACCCGTACATTGTCTTGGCCAGTGACGACGTGAAGGTCTCGGCCCGGGCCGCCTTCCAAACCCGGATGGAGAACTCCGGGCAGGCCTGCAACTCCAACAAGCGGATCATTGTCATGGACACCATCCACGACGAGTTTGTGCAGGAATTGGAGGACCAGGCTGCCGCCCTGAGGCCGGGCAACCCTGCCGACGACGACGCCGGAACGTACGTTCCGCTGTCATCCGAGGCTGCCGTGGAGAGCCTGCTGGAGCAGATCAACGATGCAGTTGGCAAGGGCGCAACCCTGCATTCCGGAGGCGTTCGGGCAGATCGGCCGGGCTACTACCTGTCCCCCACCGTCCTCAGCGGTGTCACGCCGGAGATGCGCGCGTTCAGCGAAGAACTCTTTGGCCCCGTGGTTGTTGTTTACAAAGTCTCCAGCGACGCCGAGGCCGTGGCCCTGGCCAACAATTCCGACTATGGCCTGGGCGGTGCCGTGTTCAGCCCCGACGGTGAGCGCGCACTGGCTGTGGCGCAACAAATCAACTCCGGCATGGTGGCAGTCAACGCGGCCTCCGGCAAGGGTGCAGGCATGCCCTTTGGGGGCGTGAAGCGCTCGGGCTTTGGGCGCGAGCTGGGCCCGCTGGGCATGGAGGAATTCGTCAACAAGCAGCTGCTGTACGTGGCCGGCGCATAGCCGCAGCCGCCAACGCTCTCTTCCGTCGCCATCGCAGCAATGGCGTGTTTTTCTCGAGGCCATTGCAGCTCGGTTCTTGTCAGTCTGGCGGAGGAAATGATACCTCTCGGAAGATCGCGCTGGCCGAGCACGTTGCCAAGGACGGCACACCCAGGATCCCGCGCGAGTGCCCCCTGCCGCTCACGGGCGTCCGCGTGGTCGACAAGATCATCAGCGACCTTGCCGCCTTCGACATCGTGGACGACCCAAACGGTCCCGGACTCGTCCTGACGCAGATGGCACCCGGTGTCATCGTGGCGGACCTGCGCGAGAAACCCGAAGCGGATTTCGTCGTCCTAGGCGAGTCAACCAAACATTAATTTCTTCGCAAACCTTGAGCAAAGTGTGGATGTTTCAAACATTAATGTTTGAAACATCCACACGAACAACAGGAAAACAGCGGCTGATCCAGATTGTTCAACACTTTAAATCCGTGTTGACCTGTATGTTTATATACGCAATGTGGCGCAGGTCTAACTTTGAAGGTTGCAATCCACATATTGAATGTTTGGGCATTACTGCCTAAGCTGGGGATCATGTCATGGACTCCCGAGAACGTTCACCCCCTTCTGGCTCGACTTCGCTCGAACGCCGGAGACTTCACCGATGTTGAAGTCCGGGGAGCTTCCAAGGGATGCCCCGACCTCAAGGAGGCGCTCAGCGCCTTCGGCAACATGCCTGGAGGCGGCACCATCGTCCTCGGGCTGGATGCCTCCAACCGGTTCACCGCGACGGGCATCGAAGACCCCGGCGCAATGGAAGCACTCGTTGCGTCGCAGGCACGCACCGCCGTGGCGCCCGAGGTCCAGGTCGCCTTTGAGCGCGTGGACATCGAAGGCGAAACCGTGGTCATTGCCAAGGTCGCCGGAGTTGCCCCGGAGGCGCGACCTTGCCGGACCGTCCAGGGGAACCTCGCCTACCTCCGCCAGCCCGATGGCCAGTACCGGATGTCGGAACAGGAAGTCCAGCAGCTCTTGGCCGCCGGCACGCGTCCCCGCCACGACACCCGACCGGTCGACGAGACGTCGATGGCGGACCTGGATTCCCAGCTGCGCGACCACTTCATTGCCGTTGCGCGTTCCACGTCCCGCCGCCTGAGCGAAGTGTCCGACGAGGACGTGCTGCGCTTCAAGCGCGTGATCGAACCACAGGGCAACAGGCTGACCCTTGCCGGACTGTACGCGCTGGGCCGCTACCCGCAGCAGTTCGAACCCCACCTGTCCATCACCGCCGTCGCCGAACCCGCCGCCCGCGGCGAGGTCCGCAACCTCGACCGCGTCGAGTTCGACGGCCCGCTGCCCGAGCTGCTGGACCGAGCCGTCGAGTGGGTCCAGCGCAACACCCGCACCGAGGTCCGCTTCGGTTCCAACGGGCACGGACAGGACGAAACCGAAGTGCCCATGGTTGCCGTGCGCGAGCTCATCGCCAACGCCCTGGTCCACCGCGACCTGGGACCGCACACCACCGGCAAGAACGTCCAGATCCGGTTGACCGGCGACCAGCTGGTGGTTTCAAGCCCGGGCGGCCTCTGGGGACTGAGCCAGGACCAGCTGGGTTGGCCCGGCGCCAAGTCCTCGGTCAACGAGTTCCTCTACGAGATCTGCAAGATGACCCGCACCGCGTCGGCACACCGCGTGGTCGAGGGCGAGGGTGGCGGCCTGCGCGAGGTCCGGCTGGCGCTCAGGGATGCCGGGCTGCGCCGCCCGGGGTTCAACGACAACGGCGTCAGGTTCACCGCGTCGATTCCGCGCGGCACGCCGCTCACCGCCGCGGACCGCCAATGGCTGGGAGAGCTGCCAGCCGCGGCAGGGCTGTCGGAAATCCAGAAGCAACTGCTCGTCTCGATGCACCACGGCCGGTCGTGGAACAGCGAACTGGTCCAAGACGAGTTCGGGCTCTTCGAGTTCCGCCGAGGCAGGCTCTGCGCTGCAGGGTCTGGTCGCACGCCGGGCTGGCCGTCGCAACCGGCAAGGGCGCCTCGTTTGCCATCGCCCCGGCGTTGGTTCCGGCAGCCGTCGAGGTTGCGGCAAGTCCTGTCGACAGCTCCCCCGCGACCGGTTTGTCCGCCGGCTCGCAGGTTGGGCACGATACCTCGGCTTCGCATGCGGCACCCGCGCTTCGCTCCCCCGAGCCGATGAAGACCTCGAAGAACGCCGCGGCGATCCTGCGGGAACTGGGCTCGGTTCCGGTGGAGGTTGCGGACATTTCCGCGAAGACCGGACTCACCGCAAACCAGATCCGCTACGCGCTCTCCCCGCTGCTGACCTCGGGAGTCGTCGTCCGCGAGGGCGGGCAGGGGCACAAGGTGACGACCTACAGCCGGGCAGGTTCGTAGAGCGCAAGAACTTGCAGGAAGATACCGGGCCCGACCCTACTCCTGCGTGACGATGTCGACGGAGACCTCCACCGCCGGAATCGTCCCCCGGTTCTCCAGCCAGTGCAGGGTGTTGCTGTCCTCGGGCCAGCCCACGCCCGGGCCGTAGTCAGTGGCGACTCCGTCGCGGTGGTCGGTGATCGTTCCCTGCAGGATGTGGACGAGGCCCGGCCTGCCTTTGTGGTCGTGGATCGGGCCGAAGACGCCCCCGGGTTCGATGGTCACCCTGCGCATCCGCAGTTGGCGCCCCGCCATGCCCTCGATCTCGGGGCCGAGGTCGACGGTTGCCATGAGCTCCACCGTGACACCTTTCGTTTCGGGTACTGACTCTTCGTTGTCCATCGCGCTCGCCTCTCCGTGCTGCCGGTACTCACATGCTTGGCTTCGGCCCGGGAGGTGTCAAGGTTCAGCGAGGCAGCCGCCATCCGGGGCGCGGCTGTGACCGCCGACTCGCCGGTAGCGATTCAGTGCCCTACATTAGGAGGCAAGACAGACCCGAAAGCATGGAGAAACCAGCAGTTATGAACCAGACCCCCGACCTCGAACAGTTGCTCACCGATCCAGTGGTCGCGACCCTGGCCCGTGCCGAAGAAACCGCCTGGTTCACCGCTGCTCCCACCGAAACGACAGCAGGCATCGAAGCCTCGGGCATCGACCCGGCCATCGTGGCCGACGCGCAGGCACGCTTCCTGCGCTTCGCGCCCTGGTTCGCCGAGCGCTTCCCCGACACCCGCGCCACGCACGGCATCCTCGAATCCGCGCTGGTCGGCATCCCCGACATGCAGGCGGAACTGGGCAAGCGCTTCGGGGCGGAACTGCCGGGCAAGCTCTGGGTCAAGCGCGATGATTCGCTGCCGGTCAGCGGCTCGATCAAGGCCCGCGGCGGCATCCACGAGGTGCTGCAGGTCGCCGAGCGCCTCGCCGTCGAGGCCGGCCTCATGGGACCGGACGACGACGCCCGCGTGCTGATGACCCCCGCGGTGCAGGAAGTGCTCTCCAAGCACGGCATCGCCGTGGGCTCCACCGGCAACCTGGGCCTGTCGATCGGCATCGTCGCCTCCGAGCTCGGGTTCAAGACCACCGTGCACATGTCCCTGGACGCACGCGCCTGGAAGAAGGACCTGCTGCGCTCCCGCGGCGTCGAGGTCGTCGAGCACGCGGGCAACTTCTCCGACGCCGTCGAGGCCGGGCGCAAGACCGCCGAGGAAGACCCCAGCGTCTGGTTCGTGGACGACGAGGCCTCGCTGATGCTCTTCGCCGGCTACTCGGTCGCCGGCGCGCGGCTGGCCGGGCAGCTGAAGGCCCTGGACATCACCGTCGACGCGGACCACCCGCTGATCGTGCACCTGCCGTGCGGCGTGGGCGGCGGCCCGGGCGGCGTGACCTTCGGGCTCAAGCTCGCCTTCGGCGACGCGGTGCACTGCGTGTTCGCCGAACCGACCCACTCCCCCTGCATGTCCCTGGGCGTGCGCACCGGGCTGCACGACGGAATCAGCGTGCAGGACATCGGGCTCGACGGCCTCACCGCCGCCGACGGCCTGGCCGTGGGACGCCCCTCGCGCCTGGTCGGCGAGCACCTGCAGCAGCTGATCGACGGCTACGTGACGGTCACCGACGAGCGCATGAAGGCGTTCCAGGGCCTGCTCCACGACACCGAGGGCATCGACATCGAGCCCTCCGCCGCGGCGGGCTTCGCAGGCCCGTGGCGCATCCTCGGGGACGAGACCTACCGCAACGCGTTCGGGCTGGACGATGCCCGCATGGCCAACGCCACCCACATCGTCTGGTCCACCGGCGGTTCCATGGTTCCCGCGGCCGAGATGGCAGGCTACGTGGCCGAGGGCCAGCGCCTGGCCGGCGAGGTCGCCTGGGCGTAGCCTGACGCGGCCCTCGCGCCGATGGCGGTGCACCTTTCGGGGTGCACCGCCATCGGCGTATGTGGGAACGGGTGGACTATCTCGCGAAACTAGTTCGCGAAGGTGTCCAGCAGCGTTCCCTTGGCGTTCCAGAGCCCGAGCGAGTCGCCTTCGTTGTTCAGCACGGCAAGCTTTCGGCCGAGGTAGAAGGCGCCGGCGTTGTTGGTTCCCGGGCCCGGGTACACGCGCAGCCGGGCGCCCGGCTTCAGCTTGTAGCCCTTGCCTATGCGCAGCACGTTGTTTGCGGTGTCGCGCAGCACATAGCCACTGACATCGACGGTGCGCTTGCCGGTGTTGGCCAGGATGACGTGTTCGCCGGTTTTGGCCTGCATGTCGTTGCCGGGCACGTTGTTGACCGAGCCCGCGATGACCACCCCGTCGTTCGAGGGGAAGACCTTCTTGCCGGCCAGGTGGAGGTTCAGCTGCTGCGGAAAGTTGCCGGTGATGCGCTCGACACCCAGCGCCAGCGACGCGTCCACCGCAGTCGTGGAGTTCACGGTGTAGACGCCCAGGCCCAGGCCGGCGCCCTTGACGCGGGCGGCCCCCGCGGCATCCAGCCCGCGGTAGTCGGTGCCCAGGGAATCGGCGTAGGTCGCATAGCCGGCCAGGACCGCGGCGCCGGGAACGCTGCCGGTCAGCTGTTGCAGCGGGACGTGCGGGGCCAGGGCGGCAAATTTCTTGTTGGAGGCGACGTCGAAGCCGAGGACCTCGATCTTCCCCGCCCGTTCCAGCCTGCTCCATTTGGCGTCCTTGGCCAACGCGTCGGCAACGACCTTTTCCACGCCCGGGGACTTGGCCGGGGACTTGATCTCGATGAACACGCCGGTGTTTCCCGTCAGGACGCCGGCGACCTCGTTGAAGTGCGGGATCCTTTCACCGGCGTATTTGGCGGCGAAGTAGGAACCCGCATCGAGCTGGCGCAGTTCCTTCCAGGTGAAGGAGGTGATCGGGTCGTGCGCGCGGCCCGGGAACACCTTTTCGACGTTGGTGGTGCGTGCCGGGGTTCCGTCGTGGAAGATGAACGGAACCCCGTCGCGGCTGAGCTGGACATCGAGCTCGACGAAGTCGACACCGGCCCGGCTGCCGGCCTTGAATGCCGTGAGCGTGTTCTCCGGCGCGATGCCGGCTGCGCCGCGGTGTCCTATGAGGATCGGCGCCTCGTTGCCGTTGGCGGTCATCGGTGCGGCAACGGCCGGTCCCGCCAATCCGGCGAGCATGCAGGCGGTCAGCGTTCCAAGCGTGAGGGTGCGAAGCTTCATGGTGTGGCTGCTTTCAGTCTCGGGGATGAACACACCCAACACGCTTCCGTGGCCAGGCATCTGCCCGGAGAATGCCACGTGAACCGCGCCTTAAGATCTCATACGCATCCCGGTGCATGACCTCGGGGCCGTCACAAGCCACGTGCGCACAAACGTCCCGGATAAGCTCGTCAAGAGTCTTGGCGAAGGGAGACGAGCGACAAAATGGTTGCACGGTTGGATACGGTCGTTGTTGGTGGCGGCGCCATGGGTTCGGCGACCGCGTGGGCGCTGGCCGGGCGTGGACGCGAGGTCACCCTGCTCGAGCAATTCGAGCCCGGCCACAAGCTCGGCGCCTCCCACGGAACCACCCGAAACCTGAACCTCGGGTATTCAGACCCCACCTATGTGGGGATGCTGTCCGAGGCGCTGGACCTGTGGACGCTGCTGGGCCAACAATGCGGCACCGAACAGGTGACCCGCACCGGAACCGTCAACCACGGGGATCCCGCGGCCCAGGCCAAGACCCTGCAGGTACTGGCCGAAGCGGGCATCCGCGCCGAGGAGCTCTCCGCGGCCGAGGCATCGGAGCGCTGGCGCGGCATCAGGTTCGAGGGCCCGGCGCTGCACATGCCCGACGGCGGCCAGCTGAACCCGGACCTGGCACTGCCCAGCTTCCAGCAGGTTGCGCGGGAGGCCGGGGCGGACATCCGGCACGGCGTGCGGCTGGTGGAATTCCGGGTCCGCGGGGAGGACGAGGTCCGGCTGGTGCTCGAATCGGCGGCCGGAACCGAGACAGTTCACGCGCGTCGCCTTGTCGTCACGGCCGGCGCATGGTCGAAACATCTACTAGGGGATTCGTTGACCATTCCCGCGCTGACCGTCACGCAGGAACAACCGCTGCATTTTGCGCCCGCGGACGCGGATGCCGTGTGGCCGGGCTTCAACCACGCGCTGGTGCCCGGGTCTCCCGGGATTCGAGAACGCCTACTCCCCCGTCTACGGGATGCTCACCCCGGGCGAGGGCGTGAAGGCAGGATGGCACGGTACGGGCGCACTGACGGATCCGGACCGGCGAAGCTTCGTTTCAGAACCCAACCAGCGCCGCGCGCTGCAGGACTACGCCCGCGACTGGCTTCCGGGCGTGGACGCCGATGCCTTCACGGAGATCAGCTGCACCTACACGAACACCGAGGACGAGGACTTCATCCTCGACCGCATCGGCCCCGTCGTCATCGGCGCGGGCTTCTCCGGGCACGGATTCAAGTTCACCCCGGTCATCGGGCGGATCCTCGCCGACCTGGTCGACGGCAGCGGGCCCGCGCCGGCAAAGTTTGCCGCAACGCGGAGGATCAGCGGTTCCGCATTCTCCGACCGCCGAGCGCGGTTGCCCCGAACCAACGACTGATATGTATTAGTCATTGAACCAAGCGGCGGTCGCCTCGGGTGCAGCCGCCGCAGTGGCCGGCACCGGCAAACGCCTACCTGGACATCGCGACAGGTCCGCCACGCACCAGCTCCCGCAAGGAAACCGTCACGTCCGACGCCATTTCGGGCGGCAACGGGACGCCGGTGCGCAATGCCGTCTTGACCGCCATGAAGTCGCGCGGATTGTTGATGCAGTCGGCCGCGATCAGTTGCCCGCGAAGGTAGTACAGCACGCTGAATTTCTCGCTGTCCGGATCCCCGCGAAGGACGGTCCTGTCATGGCCGTGGGACAGGCCCGCGATCTGCAGCTTGATGCCGCCCTGGTCGGACCAGAACCACGGAACGGCCGAGTAGGATTCGGTCCCGCCCATGAGCGTGGCCGCGGCGATCCGGGCCTGTTCGATCGCGTTGGGGACGCTCTCCAGCCGGACACGTTCGATGTCCCCTCGCCGGCCGCCGGGCAACGGCATGTTGGCCATGTCGCCGATCGCCACGGTTCGCCCGTCCGACGCCACCATGCGCTCGTCGACGAGGACGCCGTTGCCCACGGCCAGCCCCAGCTGTTCGGCCAGGCCGGTCTCCGGGACCACGCCGATGCCGATGAGCACCAGGTCCGCCGCGATCTCCTCAAGGTTCCCGGCGGAATCACGGACCTGCACGGAACGGACGCATCCGTTGTCGCCGGCGAATCCCGCTATATCCGCTCCGGTGCGCACCGTCGTTCCCCGCCGCTGAATTGCCTGCAGATAGAACGCGCTGGTGGTTTCGCAAACGGCGCGCCCGATGAGCCGGTGGGCAGCCTCCAGGATCGTGACCCGGCAACCGGATTGCCTTGCCGTCTCGGCGACTTCCAACCCGATGAATCCACCCCCGATGACCACCAGGTTCGCTGACTTCCCAGGCCATGCGCAAGCTTCGTGGCATCGTCCACGCTTCTCAGGTAGTGGATTCCTTCGAGGCCGGTCCCGGGCAGGGGCAACCGCCGCGGGTTGGCCCCGGTTGCCAGGGCAAGGGAAGCAAACCCGATTTCCCGTCCCGTGGAGGTAAGCGCCGTTCCCGCTGTGCCGGATTCCCAGACCAGGCTGTCAACGGATTCACCGCAGGCAACGGTAATGTCTTGCTGCGCAAACCACGCCGAATCGCGCAACAACAGGTTGCCCGCGTCCGACGGGTCCTTGAGGAAGCCCTTGGACAGCGGCGGGCGTTGGTAGGGGGCATGGCTTTCGGTCCCGATCATGGTGATGGGGCGCTCGTCCCCCGCGGCGCGCAGTGCAGCGGCCAGCTCGACACCTGCCTGCCCCGCGCCGACGATCAGCGTTCCGCCGGTGCTCATATTTGGGTTTCCGGGATCCTGACGCGCAACCCGTCAACGGCCGGGAGCTGGCACGACAGCCGGCTGTCGGCGCCGCGTTCCTCTGCCGTGCAGTCGAGCATTTCATCCTCCGCGTCCGCGACGTCGGGCAGTCCCGGGATCGGGGCAACGTAGACGTGGCATGTTGCGCACATGGCGTTGCCGCCGCATTCGGCCACGATGCCGGGGACGTTGTTCAGCACTGCGGTGCGCATGACACTGTCCCCGGGTTTCGCGAGGATCGTTGATTCGCTGCCGTCGGCGTGCTCGTAAACAATGGTTGTCATCGTCCTAGCCCTTCTGTTCCTCGGTTGCCGGGGTCAGCCGCAGCGGGAGCTTTTCAAGCCCTCGCAACGTGTTGTTGAGTTGGATTTCCGCGTCCCCCGTCATTTCAATCTTGTCGACAAGGCGGGCCAGGGAGTTGAGCACGCATTCCCCTTCCAGTCGCGCCAGCATCTGCCCCAGGCATGCGTGGATGCCGAACCCGAAGCCCACGTGTCCGTTGGCGCGCCGCATGATCTCGAAGTCATCGGGGTTTTCCCACTCGCGGGGATCTCGGTTTGCCGCGGCCAGGAACATCAACACCTTGGAACCCTCGGGGATCGAAATTCCTCCGATTTCGGTGTCCTCGTTGGCGGTGCGGAAGAACGTCTGCACGGGAGCGGCATGCCGCACGGTTTCCTCGAAGGTGGCCCGGGCACGCGTCGGATCGGCCTTGAGGAGCTCGAACTGTTCGGGGTTGGCGGCCAGCGCATGCAACGCCGATCCGATGCCGTGCACCGTGGTGTCCACGCCGGCGGAGAGGAACGAGCGCAACAGCCTGGCCTGCTCGTCCTCGGTGTAGCCCACGGCGGCGGCTTCCGCGTGGATCTGCGCACCGAATCCGCCGGGCGCCGGACGGCCCGGGGTGCATTGCTCCATGATCCACACGGCGGCCTTCGAGCCCTTCTCGAGCGCCTGCTCGTAGAGCCGGTTGATGGGGCCGAAGGTGTTGAAGACCATCGACCCGTAGGGCAACAGGTTTTCGCGCCCGTCCTTGTCCAGGCCCACCCAGTCGGGGAAAACCTCCAGCGGGTAGCGCTCGGCCAGGTCCTTGACGCCGTCGATGTGCCCGCGGGCGGCAACCTCCGCCACGACCTTGTCCGCGTGCGCCTGGAACGAGTCCTTGAGCGAACGGATGAGTTTCGGGTTCATGATCCGGGTGACCACGGCACGGGCTTCGGTGTGTTCCGGCGGGTCGGCTTCGAGGAGCAGCGAGGGCGGGCGCCAGGGCTTGTTCTTGGCGAAATCGCTGATGCCCACTCCGCGTGAGGAGACGAAGACCTCGTGGTTGGCCAGGACCTCGGAGACCTCCTTGTACCGGGCGACCGCGTAGATCCCGTAGCGTTCAAGCCACACCACGGGGCCCGCATCGCGCATCTGGGCATGGCCCGGGTACGGGTCGGTCAGGAAGTCGTCGCTGAATGGATCCAGCTCGAGTCCGGGGACGCCCTCCGGGGCGTTGGTCCACGTTGTTTCGGCGGGAAGTGCGTTGCTCATGGTTGCTGGTGGTCCTCTCTGCTATTCGCTCGGCAACAGGGTGGCGACGTCCAGCGGCTTGTCGATGATGCCGTATTTGTGCATCAGCTCCGCGGCCTTGGCAAGCTGGTCCTTGTCGATGTCGCTGGTGAACTTGGGCATTTCGATCTGCTTGACGACGTCGGCCGTGACCTTGGTGAAGGTCGGCACCAGCTTGACCAGTTCCTCCCTGTTGTCCTGCAGTTCCTTGGCCGATTCGCCGATGGACGCCTTGAAGGCCTTGATCGCCTCGGGGTTTTCCTTGGCGAATTTCTCCGTGGTGATCCAGCCGGCCACCGGCATGTCGGCCACCGGGCCGTCGAAAAGGTTCCCGATCTTGGTGAATCCGTTGGACTTGGCGCTCGCCTGGAAGGGCTCGACCTGCCAGATCGCGTCCGTGTTGCCGCTGTCCAGCGCCGCCTGCATGTCCGGGTACGGCATTTCGATGATCTCCACGTCGCCGCGCTGCAGGCCAGCCTCCTCCAGCAGGGAGGTGATGGCGATGGTTCCGATGTTCTGGAGGTTGTTGACCGCGAACTTCTTGCCCTTCAGGTCGGCAATCGACTTGATTCCGGAGTCCTTCTTGACGAAGATCCCGTGGTCGTCGACGCCGACGTCGTTTCCGGAGATGATCGTCAGCGGGATTCCCTTGTGCTTTGCCAGCAGGACCGAGGTGTAGTTCGTGTAGGTGACGTCGATGTTTCCCGAGACCAGCGTCGGGATGGCCGTGGCCCCGCCCTGGGTTTGCACCAGTTCGACGTTGATGCCGTTCTTGGAGAAGACTCCCGCCTCGGACGCGTGGACCGCGGTCGCGGTGTGGACCAGCGGGAAGTACCCGACCTTTACCGTGGCGGCCCCGGGCTCGGCGGCGCCTGCCCCGGCATTGGCGCCCGAGCACGCGGTGGCGGTCAGGAGGAGGGCAATGGCGCCTGCACCCAAAAGTGCGCGGCGGGTGGGAGTCGAAGAAAGCATCGTAGTCCTTTCAGCACGGTCGGCGGGAAACCGCCGGATCACGCTCAACTATGATCCGTGTCACACTATGCTGGAAGCTGGTTTTCCGTTCATAGGAAAAACGAACCGGACGGGAGTGGAAGTGGCCAATTCATCGGCAGGTCGTTCCTCGTTGAGCCGAGCCATGCAGGTGCTCGCGGCCTTCGACGTCGAGGCCCTGTTCCTGACGGTGTCCCAGTTGGCGGCCCGCTCCGGCCTTTCGCTGGCGACCACCCACCGGCTGGTCGGCGAACTGGTCGAGACCGGCCTGCTGGAACGGCAGCCCGACAAGAGCTACCGCCTGGGCGTGCGGCTCTGGGAACTGGCTTCCAAGACCCCCGGCGCCGTCGGCCTGCGCGAAATAGCCAGGCCGCACCTGAACGCGGTGCATGCCCGGGTCCGGCAGCACACGCAGCTGGCCGTGCGCGACGGCCACGAGGTGATCTTCCTTGACCGCCTGTCGTTCCCGCAGGCGGTGGTGAACTACACGCTCATCGGCGGCAGGCTGCCGCTGCATGCCTCGAGCAGCGGGCTGGTGCTGCTGGCCCACGCGCCGGCGGAGTTCCAGGAGGAAATGCTCGATTCCGATTTGTTCGCCTACACCCCGGAAACCGTGCACACGCCCTCCGCGCTGCGCAGGCTCCTGCACAACGTCCGGCGGGACGGACATGCGGTGGGCAACGGCTACATCCACGCCGATGCACGCGGCATTGCGGTGCCCATCCGCGGGGTGAACCAGGACGTCATCGCGGCCTTGAGCGTGGTGGTGCCCAACGACGAGGCGGCGATAGCGCCCACCATCTCGCTGTTGGCCGCCGCAGCCCGGGGCATTTCGCGGGATCTGCTGGCCGCCTACACGGACGAGGGGGCGGGCACCTTCCGGGTGCTGGTGCGCTCCAGCGAACAATCCATGGCGGCACTGCCGTCGATGCCCAAGATCGCCCCGGAGCCGACGGGCGCGCGCCACAAGTCATCGTGAAGCCGGCGCTCGACGAACCGGCCCGATCGCCGGCAAGCGAAAACGCCGTTGCCCGCCGTCCCCGAACATCGGGAACAGCGGGCAACGGCGTCTACGGCCGGATCGGGATCCTGCTACTTGACGACCATGGTGATGGCTTCCTCCGGGCGGTGCCCCTGCTTGGCCTTCTGGATCTCCGCGTAGACGTGGTGGCGCAGCTCGGTGAAGCGCGGCAGCGACCGGGTTTCCAGCTGGTCGCGTTCGGCCGGCAGGTCGATCACGATGTCTTCCTGCACCACGGTCGGCGAGGAGGACAGGATGATGACGCGCTCGCCCAGGTAGATGGACTCGTCGATGTCGTGGGTGACAAACAGGACCGTCACGCCCAGCTTCTTCCAGACGCTGCGGATCAGGTCCTCGAGGTCTGCGCGGGTCTGCGCGTCCACGGCCGCGAACGGCTCGTCCATCAGCAGCACCTCGGGCTGGTAGGCCACGGCGCGGGCGATCGCCACGCGCTGCTGCATGCCGCCGGAGAGCTGCCACGGGTAGGACTTGGGCACGTGGGCCAGGCCCACGGCCTCCAGCGCCTGCTCGACCAGCACCTTGCGCTCGTTCTTGGGCACGCCGGCGTTCTTCAGCGGCAGCTCGACGTTCTCGGCGACCCGCAGCCACGGGAACAGCGAACGGCCGTACTCCTGGAACACCACCGCCATCTTCTTCGGCGGGCCGGTGATCACCTGGCCGTCCAGGCGCACCTCGCCCTCGGTGGAACCGAGCAGCCCGGCAATGCACTTGAGCAGCGTTGTCTTGCCGGATCCCGACGGGCCGACCAGGCAGACCAGCTCGCCGCGGCCCAGGTCGAAGGTCAGGTTGCGGACGGCCTCGATGTCGCCTGCATCCGTGCGGTAGACCTTCTTCAGGTTGCGCACCGAGAGCAGCGCCTCGCCCTCGGGAAGGGTGCGCCCGCCGGCGTGGGACGTGGGGTTTTCAGACTGCATTTTCAACCTCTTTCAGGCCGTGGTACCAACGCAGGACGCGTCGTTCACACCATTGGAAGATAAAGGACAAGGCCACGCCGATCAGGCCCAGCACCACGATGCCGGACCACATTTCCGGGACGGCGAAGGAACGCTGGAACTGCACGATCGTGAACCCCAGCCCGGAGGACGAGGCAAACATTTCGGAGATGACCATGAGGATCAGGCCGATGGACAGGCACTGGCGCACGCCGGCCATGATGGTCGGGGTTGCCGAGGGCAGCACCTGGTAGCGGATGCGGTTGAAGCCGGAGATCCCGTAGGAACGGGAGGTCTCGTTTTGCACCGGGTCGATGGAGCGGACGGCCTCGATGGTGTTCAGCAGCACCGGCCAGATGCAGCCGGAGATGATGACCGCGATCTTCATGCCGTCGTTGATGCCCACCAGCAGCATCAGCACCGGCACCAGCACCGGTGGCGGCAGCGCCCGGAAGAACTCGAAGACCGGCTCGGTCAGCGCACGCATGGTGCGGTTCAACCCGACGGCCAGGCCCAGGCCGATGCCCAGCACGATCGCCGCCAGCACGCCCACCACCAGGCGGACCACGCTCGGCAGCACGTCGGTGAGCAGGCGCTCGCCCATCCACGTCTCGACGAACGTTTCGGCGAGCTGTGCCGGGGTCGGGACAAAGAAGTTCGCGGCACCGGAGGTGGCGATCCACCACCAGGCCAGCAGGATCAGCGGCAGGCCCAGCAGGTAGCCGATTGATTTCAGTGTTTTCACGGCGTTGCCTCCCCGCGGACGGACGGGTGCCAGGACAGCACACGTTTTTCAACAACACGGGTGAGGCCGTTGACCAGCACCCCGAGGAAGCCGGTGGCCAGGATCAACGCGTACATGCCGGCAATGGCGCCGCCGGACTGGGCCAGGGTGATCTCGTTGCCCAACCCGGGGGAACCGATGAGCAGCTCCGCGGTGATGGCCAGGATCAGGGCCACCGACGCGGCCAGGCGGATGCCGGTCATCAGGTAGGGAAGCATGGTCGGGAAGACCACGTCCCGCACCCGCTGCCAGTAGGAGAAGCCGTAGGAGCGGGCCGTCTGCATGGCGACGTTGTCCACGTCGGCAACCCCGTAGAGCACCTGGATCAGCACCTGCCAGAAGCAGGCGTAGATGATCAGCAGCAGCGAGGACTCGATCTTCATGCCGAACATCAGCACGGCCAGCGGGATCAACGCGACCGAGGGAATCGGGCGCAGGAACTCGATGGTGGAGTTGGTGAAGCGGCGCAGGAACGGCGACATGCCGATGACCAGTCCCAGCACCAGGGCGAGGACCACGGCAATGGCAAGGCCAATGGCCCAGGCGGTCATGGTGTCGCCCACGGCAACCCAGAAGGCGGTCATGCCCAGGTCCATGGCCAGGGCCGTCAGGACCTCGGAGGCCGGCGGCAGGTATTTTGCCTTCACGATCCCCAGCATCGGCATCAGTTCCCATGCACCCAGGAACACCAGCACGCCGATCAGCCCCAGCACGGGCTTCGGCAGCCCCTTGGACTTCGCGCGCGGCGCCTTGGCAAGGCTCTTGGTCCGCTGTCTTTCTTGAACTGCCTGGGTCATCACTGTCACCCTCCCTGAAGCAATTGGTCGGCGGCGGCTTTTCCGCCATGGGTCACGCGTAGTTCCGCCTTGCGGATCTTGCCGCTTGCGGTGCGTGGCAGGTCCTCTGCGAGCACCACCGAACGGGGAATCTTGTAACGGGCCAGCAGCCCGGTGAGGTGTTCAAGGATTTCGGCGTCCGTCACCTGCATGCCTTCGACCGGCACCACCACGGCACGGGGCACCTCGCCCCACTTGGGATCGGGGATCCCGATGACGGCGACTGCGGACACCGAGTCGAGCTGCATGATGGCCTGCTCCACCTCGGCCGGATAGATGTTTTCCCCGCCGGAGATGATCATGTCCTTGAGCCTGTCGGAGATGAAGAGGAACCCTTCGTCATCGAGATAGCCCATGTCTCCGGAACGGAACCAGTTGCCTTCGGCGAAAGCTTCGGCACTGGCCTCGGGCCGGTTCCAGTATTCGCCGATCACGTTCGGGCCCGAAATGAGGATTTCCCCCACTTCGCCGGCAGGAAGGATGTTGCCCAGTGGATCGATGATTTGGATGTCGGTGAAGTAGTGCGGCAATCCGGCCGAGCCGATCTTTTCGCGTGAGCGCTCGGCCTGCAGCGACGTCGCCCCGGGCGCGGTTTCCGTCATGCCGTAGCCGCCGGAGAACCCCAGGCCGCGCTCTTCGTAGGCTTCAAGCACACGAAGGGGGACTGCGGAGCCGCCGCAGGTGAGCATGCGCAGCGAGGAAATGTCGGATGCTTTCCACGCCGGGTGCTCGGCAAGCATCTGGAACGTGGTGGGCACACCGGAGAGCGAGGTGATCGAATGCTTCTCGATGGCGGCAAGCACCGAGGAGGGCTCGAAGCGATCCTGCAGCACCAGGGTTCCGCCCTTGAGCAGCGTCGGCAAAGCACCCATGCCCAGGGACGCGACATGGAACATCGGTGCAATCATCAGCGCCCGGGCGTCGCTTGTCACGTCGTAATCGATGATGACGTTGAAGGAATTCCACGTCATGTTGCCATGGGTCAGCACTGCGCCCTTGGGCTGGCCGGTGGTTCCGGAGGTGTAAAGAATGATGGCCGGGTCCGCCAGGTCAACCGCGATGTCCCGGTGTTCGCTGCTTGCGGCCGCAAGCGCACGTTCGTAGGCCGACTCCGCACCCGGGGACATCCGCCACAGCCAAGTGGTGTTCGACGGGGCTTTGCGGCAGGGAAGCCGCCGCCAGGTCTTCGAGGGACGCCGGGTTGATGAGAACCACGCTGCCCGAGTCGTTCAGCGCGTAGTTCAACTCGCGCGGGGCCAGCCGGGTGTTGAGTGGAACGAAAATGGCACCAATGCTGCCGCAGGCAAAAAGGGTTTCCAGGAATGCGGGGTGGTTGTTTCCCAGGTAGGCGACGCGTGAACCCTTAGCACGCCCAGGTCGCGCAGGGCGTTGGCCAATTTGTCGACCCGCACCGCCAATTCGGCATAGCTCAGGGACGTATCGCCGTTGATGATGGCCGTTCGATCCTTCGACTTGATGCGTCGTTTGTGGATCCAACTGCCAAGCCCTTGGTTCAGCATTGGTGCCTTTCCTGCGTTCCGGCCCAAGCGGCCGGAACGCCGTAGATCTTTGCGGTGGGAGTTACTTGGCGGTCATGGCCGCGATATCCGGGGCCTTGGAAATAAAGGCGTGCTTGGCAGCGAGATCGCCAAGCGCAGTGAGCTGCTCAGCGGGCACAACGCCGTTCCAGGTTTCCATTTTCAGCTTCTCGGCAACGGCCGCATCCATTTTCATGAATGCCGGCAACAGGGCCTTGGCTCCCGCCTGGTCCGCTTCCGCGGCGGCGAGCGTCTCCGTCATCGCGGCCTTGAAATCGGCCACGACCTCGGGCTTTTCCTGGGCAAACTTGCCGCTCGTGAAGCTCACCATGGTCGGCAGGCCGGGAATGGCCTTTTGGTTGGGGTATCCGAGCAGCTTGTTTTCCTTGTTGGCCAGGGCCTTGGAAAGGAATGGTTCCGGAACCCAGATGGCATCCATGTTCTTGCGTTCCAGCTGCGCTTCCATGTCCGGGAACGGCATTTCGCTGAACTTCAGCGCGGCGGGGTCTCCCCCGTCGATGGCCGCGGATTCAAGAATGGTCAGGTCACCCTGGGTCTTCAGTGCGTTCACCGAGGTGGTCTTGCCGGCAAGATCGGCAAAGGTGTTGATGCCTGAATCGGCACGGACAACCACACCGTTGATGTCATCGCCCTCGGCCTTGGAGTTCGAGTAGCCGGAGACGATTTTCATGTCCAGGCCCTTGTCCACCGCGGTGATGACCGAGAGCGGGTTGCCGACCGCGAAGTTCAGGTCCCCGGTGGAAACGGCCGGAAGCATCGCAGCGCCGGCGGAACTGGTGGTGAATTCGACGTCGAGGCCGTGCTTTTCAAAGATCCCCTTGTCGACTCCGTACTTCACCGCGACGGATGGCGCGATGGGCAGGACACCCACTACTACCTTGGTCAGTCCGGCCGAACCGGATGCACCCGTTTCCGCTGCTGCCTGTCCGGACGGGGAGCCCCCGCTGCAGCCTGTCAGTGCGAATGCGGCAAGGGTTGCCCCGGTGATAATCGCGGTGAATTGCTTCTTCATGATTTCTCCTGAGTGATTGTGATGCGGTTCCGGAGTCGCTACCCCATCCGCCAAGAACTTGTGACCGGCGCCACATGATTCAATCTAATTGCAACCATTGAAAAAATCAATGGTTAAATTTTTACTGTTTTCCAAGCCCGCGACAGCCCCTCCAGAAGAAGCCAAAGGGCACGCCAACGGCCGGGGCCACCCCTTCGGGCACCCCGGACGCAGGACCGCGATTTAGGCGTAGAAGCGGTAGATGCCGCGCGAGACGACCGACGGCTTGGCGGCACCCTCGACCTCGACCACCTGGTCGACGGCAATCTGGTAGCCGCCCTTGACTTCCTCGACCTCGGCGATGAGCGGCCTTCATGCGGATGTTGGCACCCACCGGAACCGGGGCGGGGAAGCGGACCTTCTCCAGGCCGTAGTTCACGCGGGTGGAGACGCCGGTGACGTCGAAGAGCTCGGACCAGAAGGCGATCTGCAGGCTCAGCGAGAGGTAGCCGTGGGCGATCGGGCCGCCGAAGGGGCCGTCCTTGGCCTTTTCCGGGTCGGTGTGGATCCACTGGTGGTCATCGGTCGCGTCGGCGAACGTGTTGACCTGGTCCTGGGTGACCACGCGGTATTCGCTGTAGCCGAGGTCGGTGCCGGCTGCGTCTGCGAGCTGTTCGTAGGAAAGAACTGTCTGGCCCATGTGGGACCCTCCTGTAATTTGTTGGTGCTGGAAAGTGGTGAATGAAGTCTTGTGCCTGCCGTACTTAGCGGAAGGCTCCGATGCCCGTCACGGCCCGGCCGACGATCAACGCATTGATCTCGTGCGTTCCCTCGTAGGAATAGATGGCCTCGGCATCCGCGTGGAAGCGGGCGACGTCGTAGTCGAGCACGATGCCGTTGCCGCCGCAGATCTCGCGCGCAAGCGCCACGGTCTCGCGCAGCATCTTTGCGGTGAACATCTTGGCCATGGCCGAACTTTCGTCCTTGTACAGGCCCTGGTCTTGCTGCTCGGTGAGCCGCACGACCATGCCGAGGCAGGCCGTGACGTTCGAAAGCATCTGCGCGAGCTTTTCCTGGATCAGTTGGAAGGACGCCAGGGGCTTGCCGAATTGCTTGCGTTCCGAGACGTACTTCAACGCCGCCTCGTAGGCCCCGGCGGCGGCGCCCGTGGCGATCCAGGCGACATCCGAACGCATGTTGCGCAGGCAGGCCGCGACATCCGCGAACGAATTGATCCGCGCCAAGCCGCGCCGAGTCCGGAACCCGCACGTCCGACGAGGTCGATGTCCGCGTTCTGCATGATCCGCAGGCTGGCCTTGCGCTCGATCTTGGACAGCCGCACGCCCGGTGCATCCGTGGGAACCAGGAAGCACTTGACCTGGCCGTCTGCCGTGTCGCGGGCGAAGACCGCAAGCACGTCGGCCTGCGCGGCGCCGCCGATCCAGCGCTTGGCGCCGTTGATGACCCAGGTGCCGCCCTGCCCGTCGTCCTCGAAGGACGCCGAGGTCTCGAGGCCGCCGGCGATGTCCGAGCCGTGGTCCGGCTCGGTCAGCGCGAACACGCCCTTGAGATCGTAGGAGCTGATCCGCGGGTCGAGCTCGGCCGCCTGCTCTTCGCTGCCGCCCAGGTTCACCGTGGTCCGGAAGAGCCCGGACTGGGCGTTGTAGAACGTGGCGACCGAGGCATCGACGCGGGCCAGCTCGAAGTTCCTGAAGCCGGCAAAGAGTCCGCGGACCTTTTCCCCGGCGGCCAGGACCTCGGCCGGTTCCATCATGCCCAGCCCGACCAGCGGGCCGGTGATCTGTTCGGGGAATTCCCCGCGCTCCCAGTACTCGTTCACGACCGGGCGCACGTGCTCGTCCAACACCGTCCGCAAACGCAGCAGCGCCGCGCGTTCGGCGTCGCTGAGCAGCTCTGCGAATCCGAGCTGGTCGCTGGGGTAGAAGCCGCTCATGATGCGGTCAGTCCCAGGACCCGCGCCGCATTGTCCTTGAGGATCAGCGGGCGGACCTCGTCCTTGAGCGGCAGCTCGGCGAAGGCGCCGAGCCACTTTTCGGGGGTGATCAGCGGGTAGTCGGTGCCGAAGAGCACCTTGGTGGAAAGCACGTTGTTGCTCATCTTCACCAGCGAGGCCGGGAAGTACTTGGGGCTCCAGCCCGAGAGGTCAATGAAGACGTTGGCCTTGTGGGTGGCGATCGAGTTGGCCTCGTCCTGCCACGGCACCGAGGGGTGGGCCATGATGATGGTCAGGCCCGGGAAGTCGGCGGCGACGTCGTCGAGCAGCAGCGGGTTGGAGTAGCGCAGCTTGATGCCGCGCCCGCCGGGAAGCCCGGCGCCCATGCCGTTCTGGCCGGTGTGGAAGATGCACGGCAGGCCGAGTTCCTCCAGCGCCGCCCACAGCGGGTAGAACTCCTCGCTGGAGGGGTCGAAGCCCTGCAGCGAGGGGTGGAACTTGAAGCCGCGCACGCCGAGGTCGTTGGCCTGGCGGCGCGCCTCGGTGATCGCATCCGAACCGGTGCGCGGGTCGACGGAGCCGAAGGGGATCAGCACGTCGTTGTTCCGCGCGGCCCCGGCGACCAGGTCGTCGATCGAGTTCGGCTCATGTCCCAGTGCGGTGCGTGCGTCGACGGTGAACAGCACGGCCGCCATCTTCGCCTCGCGGTAGACCTCTGCGATCCGGTCCACCGACGGGGTGCGCTCGGCGGACTTGAAGTAGGCGGCCGAGGCCTCGAAGAGGTCCTCCGGCATGGCCTTGTGGCCGCATTCGTCGACCTCCAGGTGCACGTGCATGTCGATGGCGGTGATGGCCGCGAGGTCTATCCGCGATTCGTACTTGATGCCCATGGTCCCGGGATTCCTACTTGGCTGCCGGTTCGGGCTGCAGCTCGGCGGGAAGCGCCGGGAAGTTCTCGCCGACCGACTGCTGATTCCCGGCAAACGGGAAGCGTTCCTGCAAGGTTGCGTAGTCCCAGCCACCGTCGTTGAACTCCGACCCGATGGCTTCCGGGTGGCTCCAGAGCTGCAGGCGGTCCCCGCCCGCACCGATGGCCTGGCCGTTGATGTTGCCCGCGGCGTCGGAGGCGAGGAAGGCGATCAGGCCCGCAACGTCGTCCGCGGTGCCGAAGCCCAGGGTCTTGCGGAAGAAGTCCGGCATTGCCTCGCCGCGCTCGTCGGCCTCGACGGCCTTGGCGAAGTACGGGACGGTCTTGGTCATGGCGGTTGCAGCCACCGGGATGACGGCGTTGACGGTGACGCCCGCACGCTTCATTTCCAGGGCCCAGGTGCGAACCATGCCCACGATGCCGGCCTTGGCCGCCGCGTAGTTGGTCTGGCCGAAGTTGCCGCGCTGGCCGGTGGGCGAGCCGATGGCGATGATGCGCCCGGCGACGCCGTTTTCCTTGAAGTAGGCGTAGGCCTCGCGGACGCAGGTGAAGGTTCCGCGCAGGTGCACGTTGATGACGAGGTCGAAGTCCTCGTCGGTCATCTTCAGGATCGACTTGTCGCGCAGCACGCCGGCGTTGGTGACCAGGATGTCCAGGCGGCCGAAGTTCTCGACGGCGGCGGCAACCAATGCCTTGGCGGTCTCGGTGGAGCCCACCGGAGCGACGACCGCAACCGCGCGGCCGCCCGCGGCGGTGATCGACTCGACGGCCTCGGCCGCGACGTCTGCGTCAACGTCATTGATGACAACGGCGGCACCCTGTCGTGCGAGTTCCTGCGCGTAGCTCAATCCCAAGCCGCGTCCGCTGCCGGTGACAATTGCTACTTTTCCCTCAAGTGACACGATGTTCTCCCTCATAAGTTGCCTGTTGCCCCCACGGCCCTGCGCATGGGAACCTTGCTTAGATACATAACAACTTAAACTCTTGAAAAAGTCAACGATTAAGTTTTTCACCAATTTGCAGGAGATGCCTTCATGCCACCCAAGTCGAGCACCATGGCCACCGGGATCGACCGATTCCTGGACTGCGAACTGGCGGGGGAAATCGAGTTCCTTGCGGCGCGGACGCGCTCGCTGGGCTCGGCGCGCGCCAACGTGTTGCTTGCACCGCTGGGGCTGAAGGTCCGCTCCTATTCGGTGCTGTCGCTTGCCTGCAGCGGCATGTCCCCCACCCAGCGCGAGCTGGCGGAGTTCCTGTCCCTGGACCCGAGCCAGATCGTGCCGCTGGTCGACCAGCTCGAAAAAGGCGGGTTCGTCGAGCGCCATGCGGATCCCAACGACCGACGCTCAAAGGTCATCAGCGCAACGCCGGAGGGTCACAAGCTCTACAAGAAGGCGCGCCTGGAAACGGCGCGGGGCGAAGCCATGGCGATGGAACGCCTGAGCAAAGAGGAGCAGGACACCCTGCGCGACATGCTGGCGCGGATCGCCTTTGTGGACTGATTCTTGGCGGACAGGGCCTTAGCGGCTCGCGGCCAGCGCCTCTTGAACCTTGCACGCGGCTCGCTGAAGGGCGGGAAGCACCCGTTGCGCCGCTTCCTCGGCGCTGGGCGGGGACTGCGGCCCCACGCTCATGGATACGTTCATGGCCGCGGCGATGCTGCCGTCCGCGTTGAACACGGGAACGGCGACCGATCGCAGCCCGATTTCCAGTTCCTGGTCAACCACGGCGAAACCCCGGGCGCGGATCTTGTCGAGCTCGGTGCGCAGGTCCGCGACGTTGTCGATCCCCTGCCCGGTGGGCGAATGAACGCCTTCCGCCAGCAGCACGTCAACCACGCCCGGCGCCTGGTAGGCCAAAAGCACACGCCCCATGGAGGTGTTGGCCGCCGGGAACCGGGTGCCGACCGAAATGCCCACGCGCATGATCGAGCGGGTGTGCACACGGGCGATGTAGAGGATGTCGCGGCCTTCGAGCACGGAGGCGGAGGCCGACTCATGCACTTCGGTGGAAAGGTCCTCCAGCACCGGCTCCATGAGCTGCGGCAGCGTGGCGCTGGACAGGTAGGAGTAGCCCAGCTGCAGGACCTTGGACGTGAGTTCGAAGAACTTCCCGTCCCCGCGCACGTAGCCGAGTTCCTGCAGGGTGAGCAGGAAGCGGCGCGCTGTGGCCCGGGACAGGTCGGTGCGCTTGGCCACCTCGCTGAGCGTCATCGAGGGGTGCTCGGCATCAAAGCGCAGATGATCATCCAAGCCCGCGGGCCAGTGACTGGACCGAGGTGGAACCGCCCGCGGCTGTGGTTCCTGCATCCTGGCTCATGGCGTGTGGCTCCTGTGTACTCAACTGTGGATATTGGTCCCGCTGAACTTCCGGGCGGGAAGCGAAAGAACGGGGGCCTTCTCTCGGCTGCCCCCATTCTTTCAAACTTACCGCCTAGGCACCGCGCACCAGGTCGACGGGCACTCGCCCGGCGAGCTCCTCGAAGGAGATCCCGTGGGTGGAGCGCACCGTAACCGTCGAATCCTTCAGCTCGAAGATCGCGGACTCGGTGTAGATGCGCGAGACGCAGCCCAGCCCGGTGACGGGGTAGCTCAGCGCCTCGACCAGCTTGGATGCGCCGTCCTTGGTGAACAGGGACATCATGACCCAGGTGGACTTGGCGCCGATGGCCAGGTCCATGGCGCCGCCGACGGCAGGGATGGCGCCGGGCGCGCCGGTGTGCCAGTTGGCCAGGTCGCCGGAGCCGGAGACCTGGAACGCGCCGAGCACGCAGACATCCAGGTGTCCGCCGCGCATCATCGCGAAGGAGTCCGCGTGGTGGAAGTAGCTGGCACCGGGCAGCTCGGTGACGGGGATCTTGCCCGCGTTGATCAGGTCGCCGTCGATCTCGTCTCCCGTGGCGACCGGGCCCATGCCCAGCATGCCGTTTTCGGTGTGCAGGGTGACGTCCTGCTCGGTGTCCAGGAAGTTGGAGACGTTGGTGGGTTGCCCGATGCCCAGGTTCACGAACGCGCCGACGGGGATGTCGGCGGCGACCATCGCGGCAAGCTCGTCGCGGGTCAGCGGCACTTCGGTGGTGGTGAAGGTGGATGTATCGGTGCTCATTAGTTGTTGCCTCCGAGTGCGACGAGGGTGTTGACGTAGATGCCCGGGGTCACCACGACCTCCGGGTCGATGCCGCCGACGGGAACGATCTCGTCGACCTGCACGATGGACTGCGTGGCAGCGGCGGCCATGATGGGGCCGAAGTTGCGGGCCGTCTTGCGGTAGACCAGGTTGCCGCGGGTGTCCGCGCGCAGCGCCTTGATGAGGGCGACGTCCGCGTGGATCGGGCTCTCCAGGACGTAGCCCTTGCCGTCGATCACGCGGGTTTCCTTGCCCTCGGCCAGCTCGGTGCCGTAGCCGGTGGGGGTGAAGAAGCCGCCGATGCCGGCGCCGGCGGCGCGGATGCGCTCGGCCAGGTTGCCCTGCGGGACCAGCTCGAGCTCGATTTCCCCGGCGCGGTAGGCCTCATCGAAGTGCCAGGAGTCGGACTGGCGCGGGAAGGAGCAGATGACCTTCTTGACGCGGCGTTCCTTGATCAGCAGCGCGAGGCCGGCGTCGGCCTGGCCGGCGTTGTTGTTCACGACCGTGAGGTCGGTGGCGCCGTGGGCCAGCAGTGCGTCGATGAGTTCCATCGGCTGGCCGGCGTTGCCGAACCCGCCGATCAGGACGGTTGCGCCGTCCTTGATGTTGGCCACTGCCTCTGCGGCGGTGGCGGCGATGCGTGGTGCCATGGTGGTGTTCTCCTAGGTTCCTGAAATCTTTTTCTTGGCGCGAGCGGGAGGGGAGTTCAATTTCCCCGTCCTGATTTAGGCGGTGGCGTTGGGGTTTTCCAGCACGACGGCCAGGCCCTGGCCCACGCCGATGCAGATCGCGGCGACACCCCAGCGCTGGTTGCCCTCCTGCAGGCGGCGGGCCAGCGTGCCCAGGATGCGCAGCCCGGAGGCGCCCAGCGGGTGGCCGATCGAGAGCGCGCCGCCCCAGGCGTTGACGATGGCCGGGTCGATGTCCCAGGCCCGGATGCAGGCCAGCGACTGCGCGGCGAAGGCCTCGTTGAGTTCCACGGCCGCCACGTCGGACCAGGCGATTCCGGCCTTGGCCAGCGCCTTGTTGGCGGCCTCCACCGGGGCGAAGCCGAAGAACTGCGGGTCCAGGGCGGAGGAGGCGCGGCCAGCGATGCGTGCAAGCGGTGCGGCTCCCAGCAGTTCACCGACGCGCTCGGAGCCGATGAAGGCGGCGGAGGCGCCGTCGGACATCGGCGAGGCGTTGCCCGCGGTGACGGTTCCGGTGGCCGCGTCGCGGAAGACGGTGCGCAGCCCGGCCAGCGTCTCGGCCGTGGAATCGGGGCGGATGGTCTCGTCCATGGTGACCTCGGTGCCGCGCTTGTTGGCCGGGGGCACGGAGACCACGAGGTTTTCGTACTTGCCTTCGGCCCAGGCGGCCGCGGCCAGCTGGTGCGAGAGCGCGGAGAACTCGTCCTGGTCCTCGCGGCTGATTTCGTACTTCTCGCGCAGCTGCTCGGTGGCCTCGCCGAGGGAAACGGTCCATTCGCCGGGCATGGCCGGGTTGACCAGGCGCCAGCCCAGGGTGGTGTTCGCCAGTTCGAGGTTGGCCATCGGGAAGGGGCGGTCGGTCTTGGGCAGCACCCACGGGGCGCGGCTCATGGACTCGACGCCGCCGACCAGCACCAGCTCCGCGTCCTCGGTGTTGACCTGGCGGGAGGCTGCGATGGCGGCATCCAGCGAGGAACCGCAGAGGCGGTTCATGGTGGTGCCGGGGATGCGAGGTGGGCAGGCCCGCGAGCAGGGTGGCCATGCGGGCCACGTTGCGGTTTTCCTCGCCCGCCCCGTTGGCGTTGCCGAAGATCGATTCGTCGATTCGTTCCGGGTCCAGCTGCGGGGCGCGGGCCACGAGTTCGCGGACCACGTGCGCGGCGAGGTCGTCGGGACGGTGCGCGGAAAGGCTTCCGCCGATCTTGCCGAAGGGCGTGCGGATCGCGTCGTAGAGGTACGCCTGCTGCATGATGTGGGTCCCGACTTCCTGATCAAAATGTTCGCATCGTGAACTTACGTTCACTGAATGAACTTTATCAGCAGTGAGCGCGTGCCCTTCAAGGGTTTGTCGCCAACCGTTTCGCGGTTCACCGAGACCGGCACCCGGTCGCCGAGCCGCTTCAGGCACCTGGCAATCGACCCAGAATGACACTCACGTCGGCCGGCGGCGCCTCGACCGACCCCTGGAGGTCGATGCGGCGGGCGCCGCAATTTCCGGCGCAGCGCACGTACAGCACCCGGCCCTCGGAGGTGTTGTGCGCGGATTCGACCACCCACGCATGCTCGTGAATCCGCGGTTCGCGGTCGGTCCGGACGTCATCGGTTGTGGCTATATGCATCATGCGAACCACTATGCTGTAATGGCCTTATGCATCTCAACCCTTACGGAGAATATGCCGTTCTGCTCGCTGCGTCGCTGGCCAACGACATGCCCGACGACAGGAACGGCATCGAGGAACGCGCCCGCACCTTCGGGATGACCATGGACTTCATCCCGACCCCCGAGGACCACGCGTTGACGCGCCAGGTCGTCGATGACTGGCTGCGCGTCGTCGATGCCAAGGATCCGCAGGAACGTGCGGCGATACTCAACCAGCAAATGGCCGCCGCGGCAGCCTACCCCCGGCTCGTCAACCACGACGAGGAGGGCTGGCACCTGCATTACCGCGACACTAACCAGGGGATGCCGCACGTCTTTCGAGCGATCTTCAGTGTCGGAACCGCCCTGCACCTGACCACCCGGGGAATGCACCGGCTGGGCCGCTGCGCCGCCGGCGAGGAACCCGGGGATCCCTGCCAGGCCGTGGTCGTGGACGTGACCCGCAACGGCCGGCAACGCTATTGCTCGGTGCGCTGTGCCAACCGCGCGGCGGTCAGGCGACACCGCGCCCGCACCGGCTCGACCGCCGGGAGCATCCCGAAGCGCTGACCATGGCGCCGCCCAAAACGCCCACCCGCGGGCGCGGTCCGGGAAGATACAGCCGGCCAGGCTCCTCCCTGACTCCACGCTCCCCGACGGAAGTTCCGGTTGCCCTACAGTGGATCCATGGCCAATTCCCCGAGCGGGGATTCGATGCTCGATCGCCTCGTGCGGATCCTCGACTCCTTCGATGCGCACAACCCGACGCTGAGCGTCAATGCGCTCTCGCACCGGGCCGATGTCCCGCAGGCCACCACCTACCGACTGGTCGACGACCTGGTGGCGCACGGGTTGCTGGCCCGCGACGCGGACCGGCAAATCCGGCTGGGCCTGCGGCTGTGGGAACTGGCGAACCGCAGCGCGGCAACGCTGGACCTGCGCCGGGCGGCGCTGCCCTTCATGGAGGACGTGAACCAGCTGGTGGGGCACAACACCCAGCTGGCGTTGCTGCACGAGGACGAGGTCCTGGTGATCGAGCGGCTGTCGCGTCCGGGCGCGGTGGTCAACCAGGCGAATGTCGCCGGCCGCATGCCCGTGCACCGAACCTCCATGGGCCTGGCCCTGCTGGCCTTCTCCCCCGCAAACGTGCTCGAGGGATTCCTCGAGCGGCACGCCGAAACCATGCTCGCCACTCACCCGCAGCTGCGCCGCGAACTGGCCGAGATCCGCCGCAACGGCTACGCGACGCTGGACGGATTCATCGACACCGAGTCAACCGGCGCCGCGGTTCCGATCCTCGATTCCCGCGGCCACGCGGTGGCGGTGCTGGCGGTGGTGGTTCCGCGCGGTTCGGAAATCCTGCCTGCGGCGATCATGGCGCTGCGCACCGCGGCGCGCGGGATTTCCCGCGCGCTCGGCGCCTAACACAACGAGCGCCCCGGAAACCTGCTATTTGTCGGCGTCTGCGCGCTCAAACACGCCATTTTCGGCGGCCTCGCCGGGGAGGTTTCCCTTGGACGAGCGCATGAAGGCGACGGCCACGGCTGCGATCAACACCACGATGCCCACGCCAAGGTACAGCTGCCCGGCGGTCCATGCCGCATCAAGCAAGGTGCCCGCCGCCAGCGGTGCCAGGATCGCGCCGAAGCGTCCAACGCCAATCGCCCATCCGACGCCGGTGCCACGGTTCTGCGGAGCATAGGAGGCCGGGGCCAGCGTGTAAAGACCGGCGATGCAGCCGTTGATGAGCATGCCCACCACGATGCCCATGGCAAAGGCGAGGGCCAGGATTCCCGCGACGGAAATGAACAGCACCATGGTGACCGAGGAAAGCACGCTGAACACCACAAGCACCTTGCGCGCCTCCCATTTGGTGGTCAGTGCGCCAAAGAGCAGTGAACCGAAGGTTCCGCCCAAGGTCAGCATGAGCCCGCCGACCACGCCTTGGCTTTCGGTCATGCCGGCCGTCACCAGCAGCTTCGGTGTCCAGCTGTTGACGAAGTAGAAGCCGAACATGGTGGCGAAAAAAGCAATCCAGATCAGGGCCGTGGATCGACGGTTCTCCGGAGCGAACAGCGCGGCCAGCTGCCGCCCCTTGGCCGCACCGGCCGACCCGCCAGCCACGGCCTCAGGCAGCAGCACCGTGTCCTGGTCCAACCGCAGCTTGCCCACCAGTGCGGCGAGCCTTGCCTCGGCCCGCGCAGGCCTCTTGCTCACGAGGAAGTCCACGGATTCGGGCACGATGGCCAGCAGCAGGAGCAGCGCAACGGTGCTGACAATGCCGCCAAACACGAAGACCGAACGCCAACCGTAGGACGCCTGCAGGGAAACCGCGGCCATGCCGCCGAGGGTGGCACCCACCCCGTATCCGGCGGTGTAGATGCTCACCGCCATGCCGCGCCAGCGCTTGTTGGCGTACTCGCTGGTGATGACGTTGGTGCAGGCCAGAATGCCGCCAACTCCAAGACCCGTGACCACGCGCCACAACCCGAGTTCCAGCACGGAGTGTGCTGTGGCGGAGAGGAACATGCCCGCCGCCGCGAGCCCCGTGGTGAAAAGCAACATCGGCCGACGACCAAAGACGTCGGCAAAAGGTGCAAGGACCAGGGAACCTGCCGCCATGCCGAATAGCCCGGCGCTGAGCAACACCCCCAGCTGGGAACCACTGAGCCCGAACTCGGTCGACACCCGGTTGGCGGTGAACGCCATGGCCAGCACGTCGAACCCGTCCAAGGCATTGAGGAAGGTGCAGACACCGACGACCACCCATTGGAAGGGTGACATGGGTGAGGCGTCTATGCGTTCTCTGATGTTCATGCGGGCGAAACTCCTTGCACTTTTTGGGCGCGACAAATCACGCACGGACGGCTTCGACGGCCGGACGCGAGGGATACCGCGAGGTTGCTTGGTGAGGTTTGTTTAGTTGGGTTCGATGGTGATGAT
>CAWFRB010000003.1:0-31400 GCA_963818105.1 uncultured Actinomycetota bacterium
GGTCTGCATCCTCGGCGACGGCGCCCTCATGTTCGCCGTGCAGGAGTTGATCACTGCCGTGGAGCAGGGCCTGGACCTGGTGGTGGTGTGCGTTGACAACGGCGGATACGCCGAGATCCGCTCCAACGAGACCGACCGCGGCATCCCGGCCGTGGGCGTGGATCTGGTCCAGCCCGACTGGGCGGCACTCGCCGCGGCCTTTGGCGGCACCGGCCACCGCATCACCGACGCGGCCGGCTTTGCCCCCACGTTGCAGCGGGCAGTTCAGGCTCGCGGCCTGCAGCTGCTGCACGTCCCCGTGGAACTGTTCAGCGCCGCCGCCCCACGAAGAGAACTAGGAAGCCGCAATGACCCTTTCCCCAACAGACTCGCCGCCGGCCCCGCCCTGGCCGGGGCCGCCAAGGCCACTGCCCAAGCGTGGATTGATGACAACATGCCCAAGCTGTCCGTGTGGCACAAGCACATCTGGGACTTGGCCGAGCCCGCCTGGCGCGAATACAGGTCCGCCCAGTGGTACGTGGAACTGCTGCGGGCCGAGGGATTCACCGTGGAGGCCGGCGCGCCAGCATGCCCACGGCCTTCAGCGCCGAATGGTCGACGGCAGCGGCGGCCCGGTGCTCCTGACGTATGCCGAGTACGACGCCGTGCCCGGCAACTGCCAGTCGCCGGCACCGAACCCTCACCCCGGACGGCCTGAGCCCCTACGCCCCCGGGCACACCGACCCGCATTCCGCCCTGGGCATCTCCACCCTGGCGGGCCTGCTGGGCACCAAGCACGCCATGGAGGTGCACGGCATTGCCGGCACCCTGAAGTACACGGGCGAGCCGGCCGAGAAGGTGCAGGGCTCCAGGTGGTCCACGGCCTGCGCGGCTACTACGACGGCGTTGACGCCATTGTCAGCTTCCACCCGTTCTACATGCTGCCGCTGTGCAACACCGCCCGCTGGGACACCCAGTGCGGCAGCTATTACAGCAAGGTCTACACGTTCGTCTGCGACGAGCCGGAGACGTGGCAGCTGTCCGCCAATCCGAACTCCCCCATCCCGGCATCGCATTCCGCGGCCCGTGCGCCCGGCGCCAATGTTGCCTTGATGTCCATGTACACCTCCTCGCGGATCATGCAGGATGCCATGCTGCCCAGTTTTGGTGGCTGGAGCCTGTCCGATGCGATCTTCACCCAGGGCCAGGCCACCGCGGACAACCTGCCGGCCCGCATTGCGCAGATCCAGTACTCCTGGCGCTGCCCCACCCTGGAAATGGCCGAGCACGTGCTGACGGTGCTTGACCGCAATGCCGAGCACGCCGCTGCCATGGCCCATTGCGGACTGAGACCACCTGGGTGGCCCGCAACCGGCCTGGCCGCACCAACCACGCACTGGCCGAAGCCCTCTACGAGAACCTGGAGCAGGTGGGCGCCCCGCAATATGGCCAGGAGGCCATTGCCGCTGCCCAGCAGATCCAACGAAGACCTGGGCGTGGAGCCCATGGAGAAGCCGTTCCTGGACGAATGTGAAGCGCTGATCAGCCCGCAGGATGCCGAGGCTGCCCTGCGTGAGCATCTGGCGCCGTGGCAAAAGAACTGGACCAGTGACGACTACGTGGAGATGACCCACTATGCCCCCACCGTCCGCTTCTACGTGTCCCGGCCGGCGCTCAAGCCAGCTCCGGGCCAGGCGCCTACCCCGGCTGGGTCATGAACGCGCTGGGCGGGATCGCGGCAACCATCGACCCCACCATCGAGGTGGCAGGCAAAACCATTGCCGGCACCTTCATTGACCTGCTGACCCGCCCCGAGCTGGTGGAGGCGGCCAAGGGCGAATTTGACCGCCGCGTTGCCGAGGATCCATGCCTGCGCTCCTGCCGGTTGATTTCATGCCGCCCACGGAATTCGCCTGGCCTGACTATTCGTTGGCCCCCGGGGGCGAGCGGGTCTGGTACCCCAAGGTTGCCGGGCAGTAATTTCGCCGGCGTTGTGCCTGGCCTGTGGCGTTGGATATTTCACATGCTTGTCCCCGAGGCATGCCTTGAAGCATCCGGCGCCACAGGCGTGTGAGCCCCACACCCATCTTCAAGGAAGAGGACGCACCGTGCCCCAAGCATCAGCTCCCAGCAACAGCCCTGCCCTGCGCTACCGGGTCGTCAACCCGGCCACCGGCGCCGTCGTCGAAGAGTTCCCCACCGCCACAGACGCCCAGATCACGGATGCCCTGGCCCTGTCCGATCAGGCGTTCAGCCACTGGCGCCAGGTCCCCATCGCCGAGCGTGCCGCCGTCGTCGCCCGTATTGCCGGACTGTTCCAAGAACGCAAGGAGGAACTGGCCGCCATCATCACCGAGGAGATGGGCAAGCGGCTCGCGGAGTCTGTGGGCGAGGCCGAGTACTGCGCCGACATTTTCAACTACTACGCCCAAGAGGGTCCGATGCTGGCCGCGGACCAGCCCATCAAGGCCATCAGCGGCGCGCAGGCGATCATACAAAAACGTCCCGTTGGCCCGCTGCTGGGCATCATGCCCTGGAACTACCCGTACTACCAGGTGGCCAGGTTTGCGGCCCCCAACCTGATGCTGGGCAACACCATCATCCTCAAGCACGCGGAGAACTGCCCCCGCTCGGCGTTGGCGATCGAGCGGCTCATGCTCGACGCCGGCCTGCCCGCGGGAGCCTACATCAACCTTTTTGCAACCCACGCGCAGATCGAGACCATCATCTCCGATCCCCGCGTCCAGGGCGTTTCCCTGACGGGTTCGGAGCGGGCAGGGGCTGCCGTGGCCCAAATCGCCGGGCGCAACCTGAAAAAGGTGGTGCTGGAGCTTGGCGGTTCGGACCCGTACATTGTCTTGGCCAGTGACGACGTGAAGGTCTCGGCCCGGGCCGCCTTCCAAACCCGGATGGAGAACCCGGGCAGGCCTGCAACTCCAACAAGCGGATCATTGTCATGGACAGCATCCACGACGAGTTTGTGCAGGAATTGGAGGACCAGGCTGCCGCCCTGACGCCGGGCGACCCTGCAGACGACGACGCCGGGACGTACGTTCCGCTGTCATCCGAGGCTGCCGTGGAGGGCCTGCTGGAGCAGATCAACGATGCAGTTGGCAAGGGCGCAACCCTGCATTCCGGCGGCGTTCGGGCAGATCGGCCGGGCTACTACCTGTCCCCCACCATCCTCAGCGGTGTCACGCCGGAGATGCGCGCGTTCAGCGAAGAACTTTTGGCCCCGTGGTTGTTGTTTACAAAGTCTCCAGCGACGCCGAGGCCGTGGCCCTGGCCAACAATTCCGACTATGGCCTGGGCGGTGCCGTGTTCAGCCCCGACGGTGAGCGCGCACTGGCTGTGGCACAACAAATCAACTCCGGCATGGTGGCAGTCAACGTGGCCTCCGGCAAGGGTGCAGGCATGCCCTTTGGCGGCGTGAAGCGCTCGGGCTTTGGGCGCGAGCTGGGCCCGCTGGGCATGGAGGAATTCGTCAACAAGCAGCTGCTGTACGTGGCCGGCGCATAGCCGCAGCCGCCAACGGTCTCTTCCGTCGCCATCGCAGCAATGGCGTGTTTTTCTCGAGGCTCTTGCAGCTCGGTTCTTGTCAGTCCGGCGGAGGAAATGATACCTCTCGGAAGATCGCGCTGACCGAGCACGTTGCCTAGGACGGCGCACCCAAGATCCCGCGCGAGTGCCCCCTGCCGCGCACGGGCTTCCGCGTGGTCGACAAGATCATCAGCGACCTTGCCGCCTTCGACATCGTGGACGACCCAAAGGATCCCGGACTCGCCCTGACACACATGGCACCCGGTGTCATCGTGGCGGAACTGCGCGAGAAACCCGAAGCGGAGTTCGTCGTCCTCGGACGCCGTCAACCAAACATTAATTTCTTCGCAAACCTCAGGCAAAGTGCGGATGTTTCAAACATTAATGTTTGAAACATCCACACGAACAACAGGAAAACTGGCCGCTGATCCGGATTGTTCAACACTTTAAATCCTTGCTGACCTGTATGTATATATACGCAATGTGGCGCACGTCTAACTTTGAAGGTTGCAATCCACATATTGAATGTTTGGGCATTACTGCCTAAGCTGGGGATCATGTCATGGACTCCCGAGAACGTTCACCCCCTTCTGGCTCGACTTCGTTCGAACGCCGGAGACTTCACCGAAGTTGAAGTCCGGGGAGCTTCCAAGGGATGCCCCGACCTCAAGGAGGTGCTCAGCGCCTTCGGCAACATGCCGGGAGGCGGCACCATCGTCCTCGGGCTGGATGCCTCCAACCGGTTCACCGCGACGGGCATCGAAGACCCCGGCGCAATGGAAGCACTCGTTGCGTCGCAGGCACGCACCGCCGTGGCGCCCGAGGTCCAGGTCGCCTTTGAGCGCGTGGACATCGAAGGCGAAACCGTGGTCATTGCCAAGGTCGCCGGAGTTGCCTCGGAGGCGCGACCTTGCCGGACCGTCCAGGGAAACCTCGCCTACCTCCGCCAGCCCGATGGCCAGTACCGGATGTCGGAACAGGAAGTCCAGCAGCTCTTGGCCGCCGGCACGCGTCCCCGCCACGACACCCGACCGGTCGACGAAACGTCGATGGCGGACCTGGATTCCCAGCTGCGCGACCACTTCATTGCCGTTGCGCGTTCCACGTCCCGCCGCCTGAGCGAGGTGTCCGACGAGGAGGTGCTGCGCTTCAAGCGCGTGATCGAACCACAGGGCGACAGGCTGACCCTGGCCGGGCTGTACGCGCTGGGCCGGTACCCGCAGCAGTTCGAACCGCACCTGTCCATCACCGCCGTCGCCGAACCCGCCACCCGAGGCGAGGTCCGCAACCTCGACCGCGTCGAGTTCGACGGCCCGCTGCCCGAGCTGCTGGACCGCGCCGTGGAGTGGGTCCAGCGCAACACCCGCACCGAGGTCCGTTTCGGTTCCAACGGGCACGGACAGGACGAAACCGAAATGCCCATGGTTGCCGTGCGCGAGCTCATCGCCAACGCCCTGGTCCACCGCGACCTGGGGCCGCACACCACCGGCAAGAACGTCCAGATCCGGTTGACCGGCGACCAGCTGGTGGTTTCAAGCCCGGGCGGCCTCTGGGGCCTGAGCCAGGACCAGTTGGGTTGGCCCGGTGCCAAGTCCTCGGTCAACGAGTTCCTCTACGAGATCTGCAAGATGACCCGCACCGCATCGTCGCACCGCGTGGTCGAGGGCGAGGGCGGCGGCCTGCGCGAAGTTCGTCTGGCGCTCCGGGACGCCGGGCTGCGCCGCCCGGGGTTCAACGACAACGGCGTCAGGTTCACCGCGTCGATTCCGCGTGGCACGCCGCTCACCGCCACGGACCGCCAGTGGCTGGGCGAACTGCCGCCGATGCGGAACTGTCGGAAATCCAGAAGCAGTTGCTGGTCTCGATGCACCACGGCCGGTCGTGGAACAGCCAGCTGGTCCAGGACGAGTTCGGGCTCTTCGATTCCGCCGAGGCAGGCTCTGCGCTGCAGGGACTGGTCGCCGCGGGGCTCGCCGTGGCAACCGGCAAGGGCGCCTCGTTTGCCATTGCGCCGGCGCTGGCTCCGGCAGCCGTCGATGTTGCGGCAAGTCTGTCGACCGCTCCCCCGCGACCGGTTCGTCCGCCGGCTCGCAGGTTGGGCACGACACCGCGGCTTCGCATGCGGCACCCGCACTGCGCTCCCCGAGCCGATGAAGACCTCGAAGAACGCCGCGGCGATCCTGCGGGAACTGGGCTCGGTTCCCGTGGAGGTTGCGGACATTTCCGCGAAGACGGGACTGACCGCGAACCAGATCCGCTACGCGCTCTCCCCGCTGCTGACCGCGGGAATCGTCATCCGCGAGGGCGGACAGGGGCACAAGGTGACAACCTACAGCCGGGCAGGTTCGTAGGATTCAAGAAAGCGCAGGGAGAAGTCGAACCTGTGATTGTTAGGCCAGAGCGGCGGTTAGGTCGCAGCCTGAGAGCCAGTTCGCAGTTCCGTTTAACGATCCCGGCCTACCTTCTACTGGCATTTCTCACCGGACGGCGAATCGCGAGCTGACGGGCGCGGATGCTCGTCCGTAGGTAGAGTACCGTGGAGACTGCATCGTGTACCCAGCAGCCATCGCTTACGCGGCGTCGGCCTGGGAATCGTCGTCCGGGTCGGTCGTCAGTGCGGCTGGCAATGGCAGCCCATACTTTTCGCAGAGGTATCGGGTTTGGCAGTACTTCTGGGCGTCAGCGGCCACTTTGCCGAGGATCGCGGAATTCATGCCAGCGCCGATGAGGATCACCCACGAACGGCAGTGCCTTGGCGACGCTCTTAACTGGGACGTTGGCGCCAGCCGAGCCCAGTTGTTGCATCAATTTCTCTAGTACGGCTATGAGGCGATGGTCCGCACGGAGCTTGTCCGACCATCTTACGCGTCCGTTAATCGCATCGAACGCACGTGCGACGTCACGCAACGGCTCGACTTTGGCTGCTTGCGCCATGAAGGACCGGCGGACTAAACGCTGGATGAAGATCTGCTCATCGGGATCTTTGGCGTCGTAGCCGTAGTGAGTACGCGATGCGCGTTGCAATCGACGTGCTCAGGACCTGGATGACAAGGATGTCGCTGTTATCGCCACGGGGATCCCGGCGACGGGAACCAGAGCCAACAGGCCCATGGCACCACCTTCGAGCGCGCCAGTGGTCTGCCATTTGAGGGTATTGCGGGTCAGCAGCCTGTCGCAGACCTTGAGGTCCTGCTGCCGCAGTTCGGTGAATATGTTGAGTTCGATGCCTTGCTTGCGGGCGAGCTTCTCGACGGTTTTCGGGTCGTTAAGCTCGACTGCCCAATCGTTGACCAGCTCAAGCAGCGCTGTCGTGGCTTCAATCGCCGGTCGCGCGGCCTTGCTGGCGACTGCGTCGCCGGCGCGACGAGATTGGTTCCTTGACTTTGTCCGGCACGGCGTCCACAGCCCGGCTCGCGACGTTGCTTGCGACCTCACCGGTGCGAATGAGCGCGGTACTCGCCCAGTTCGGCAGACCACGGCGGTTGTTGCGCCGCTCCCAATGTTCGTTGAGCTTCTCCCACACTTGCCCCTCGTATGCGTCCATCTGGGTTGACCCATCGACGAGTGGCGGGGTAGAGATGCTCATTGAGGCTACATTTCGGCTATGTACGCTGAGAACATGTTGACCCTACCAGCCGACAAGTTGGTGAATCCGCAGCGCAGGGGACGATATCCGAAGTCGGCTGCACGGCCACCTGCGGATCAGGACGGGAGCAAGGTGGCACGGACGTCCGTGCGCACGACACCAAGCGATCACAGAACGCCGCCATAGAACAAGCAAAGCAACGGGCCAATGGTCACGAAGCCGCCAAACGGAGCTGCGAAAACCGTCGATCTCGGTCAACAGCCGCAAGCCGGGCCCGGGCCTACTCTTGTCTGACGATATCGACGGAGACCTCCACCGCCGGAACCGTCCCCCGGTTCTCCAGCCAGTGCAGGGTGTTGCTGTCCTCGGGCCAGCCCACGCCCGGCCCGTAGTCCGTGGCGACCCCGTCCCGGTGGTCGGTGATCGTTCCCTGCAGGATGTGGACGAGGCCCGGCCTGCCCACGTGGTCGTGCAGGGGCCGAAGACGCCGCCGGGCTCGATGGTCACCCTGCGCATCCGCAGTTGGCGCCCCGCCATGCCCTCGATCTCGGGGCCGAGGTCGACGGTCGCCATGAGCTCCACCGTGACACCCTTCGTCTCGGGTACAGACTCTTCGTTGCCCATCGTCCTCGCCTCTCCGTGCTGCCGGTACTCACATGGTTGGCTTCGGCCCGGGAGGTGTCAAGGCTGCAGCGACGGCCAGCCGCCATCCCGGGGCGCGGCTGTGACCGCCGACTCGCCGGTAGCGATTCAGTGCCCTACATTAGGAGGCAAGACAGACCCGAAAGCATGGAGAAACCAGCAGTTATGAACCAGACCCCCGACCTCGAACAGCTGCTCACCGATCCAGTGGTCGCGGCCCTGGCCCGCGCCGAGGAGAACTGCCTGGTTCACCGCATCTCCGACCGAAACGACCGCAGGCATCGAAGCCTCGGGCATCGACCCGGCCATCGTCGCCGACGCGCAGGCACGCTTCCTGCGCTTCGCACCCTGGTTCGCCGAGCGCTTCCCCGACACCCGCGCCACGCACGGCATCCTCGAATCCGCGCTGGTCGGCATCCCCGACATGCAGGCGGAACTGGGCAAGCGCTTCGGGGCGGAACTTCCGGGCAAGCTCTGGGTCAAGCGCGATGATTCCCTGCCCGTCAGCGGCTCGATCAAGGCCCGCGGCGGCATCCACGAGGTGCTGCAGGTCGCCGAGCGCCTCGCCGTCGAGGCCGGCCTCATGGGCCCGGACGACGACGCCCGCGTGCTGATGACCCCGGCCGTGCAGGAAGTGCTCTCCAAGCACGGCATCGCCGTGGGCTCCACCGGCAACCTGGGCCTGTCGATCGGCATCGTCGCCTCCGAGCTCGGGTTCAAGACCACCGTCCACATGTCCCTGGACGCACGCGCCTGGAAGAAGGACCTGCTGCGCTCCCGCGGCGTCGAGGTCGTCGAGCATGCCGGCAACTTCTCCGACGCCGTCGAGGCCGGGCGCAAGACCGCCGAGGAAGACCCGAGCGTCTGGTTCGTGGACGACGAGGCCTCGCTGATGCTCTTCGCCGGCTACTCGGTCGCCGGCGCGCGGCTGGCCGGGCAGCTGAAGGCCCTGGACATCACCGTCGACGCGGACCACCCGCTGATCGTGCACCTGCCGTGCGGCGTGGGCGGCGGACCGGGCGGCGTGACCTTCGGGCTCAAGCTCGCCTTCGGCGACGCGGTGCACTGCGTGTTCGCCGAACCGACCCACTCCCCCTGCATGTCCCTGGGCGTGCGCACCGGGCTGCACGACGCGAATCAGCGTGCAGGACATCGGGCTGGACGGCCTCACCGCCGCCGACGGCCTGGCCGTGGGACGCCCCTCGCGCCTGGTCGGCGAGCACCTGCAGCAGCTGATCGACGGCTACGTGACCGTCACCGATGAGCGCATGAAGGCGTTCCAGGGACTGCTCCACGACACCGAGGGCATCGACATCGAGCCCTCCGCCGCCGCGGGATTCGCCGGCCCGTGGCGCATCCTCGGGGACGAGACCTACCGCGCGGCGTTCGGGCTGGACGATGCCCGCATGGCCAACGCCACCCACATCGTGTGGTCCACCGGCGGATCCATGGTTCCCGCCGCGGAGATGGCCGGCTACGTGGCCGAGGGCCAGCGCCTGGCCGGCGAGGTCGCCTGGCGATAAGCCGCTCGGGGCGGGCGGGCACCAAAAAAGGTGCCCGCCCGCCATGGCGAATCGGCGGTTCATGTGGAAATCTCAAGGTGGAAACACTGGATTCCAATACTGCATTGCCCCGATCAGCCGAGTGGAAGGCACGTGATAGCTCATGGTTTCGTTGTCGATTGGTACGCGAGTCGAGGAGCCCGCGGGCGGGGTCGAGCTTCGCGCCGAACGTTTCAACCGGCACACCTTTTGGTGTGGCCAGAGCGGCTCCGGAAAGACCTACGCGCTGGGCGTCGTCCTTGAACAGCTCCTGTTGCACACCGAAATCCCCTTGCTGATCCTTGACCCGAACGCCGACTTCACGCATCTGGACCAAACGCGGCCCGAGGCCGACGCCGCGGCATCCGAGGCCATCGCGGGTGCCGACATACGCGTCATGCACTCGAGCCGCCCTGACGGAGATCAGGTGCGTATCAGGTTCTTTGACCTGTCGGTAGCTTCCAAGGCTGCGGTGCTGCGACTGGATCCGATCCAAGATGCCGACGAGTACAACGTGCTGCTGCACGTCGATGCTGCCGCCATCAGCACCGACGAACAGGGGTACCTTGACTTGCTGCGTGCATCCGGCGATCCGGGCCAGGCCAAGCTGGCCACGCGCATCGAGAACCTGCAGATACTCAATTGGGACCTGTGGTCCCGTGGCGGCGAGTCAATCACGGATGTCGTCGATGCCCGGCCTCGCGCCACCGTGCTGGATCTTGGCGGATTTTCACACCCCTCCGAACCCAAGGTCGCAGTACTTGGACTGTTGGAACACCTCTGGGCGACTCGCAACGACCGCAAGCCCGTGCTGATCGTCATCGACGAAGCCCACAACCTCTGCTCGCCAAACCCCGTGACCCCCGTGGAACGCGCATTGACCGAGCAACTGATCCAGATCGCTGCCGAGGGACGAAAATTCGGGCTCTGGCTTTTCCTTTCCACTCAACGTCCGACAAAGATCCACCCGAATGTGCTTTCGCAGTGCGACAATCTCGGGCTGATGCGCGTCAATTCTCCTCGTGATCTTGCGGAGATCGGCGAGGTGTTTGGCTTCGTCCCGGAGCAGATGTTGCTCCATTCGCAACAGTTCCTCCAAGGCCAGGGTCTCTTTGCCGGCGGATTCATCGACTCCCCCACCTTCGCGCAGATGCGCGACCGTGTGACCCTCGAAGGCGGATCGGACATCAAGGTTCCGATGCCGGCGACGTCCACACACTGATTCCATCAGGTTCCTCCGCACATGGCGCACCGGCATTTCTCGCGATGGCTGTCGCACCGCCTGTTGCCCTTGCCTGCTCGCGTCGAGTCCAAACTGCTATCGAGGGGACCTGTCGATTTTCTTGCCCGGACCAAGATTTCCGCCCATTCGATCCGAATGGAAATTTCTTGGCATCCCAATTTTCACGAAGATTGGTCTAGCGATTTGATTCCTGATCACCAACAATGAGAATGGCACGGAGCCGCCGTGCATGCAGGTTTTCCATTCTCCGGGGCCGGCAACGGCCCCACGGCTTGAAGGAAGAAATCCGTGGAATTTTGGTCATCATTCTGGAACATCATCTGGTTCTTCGTCTGGGCTTTCGTGTTCGTCGCCTACCTGATTGCGATTTTTTCGATCATTGCCGATCTCTTCAGGGATCGTGAGCTCAGCGGTGGATTGAAGGCCGTGTGGCTCATCGCCCTGATCTTCATCCCGTTCCTCACCTCGATTCTCTACCTCATCTTCCGCGGCAAGGGCATGGCCGAACGCAACTACAAGGCCGCTGTCTCAAACACCGTTGCCGCCGAAGACTACATTCGCAGCGTTGCCCAAACGAGCCCCAGCGAGGAAATCGCGAAGGCCAAGGCCCTGCTCGATTCCGGCACCATCAACGCCGAGGAGTACGACTTGCTGAAGCAACGTGCGCTGGGACATCCGAAGTTTTCCCAAACACCGGCGTAGTCTTCATCGCCGACCAACAATCCCAACAACAAAGTGGTGACCGTGTTGGGCATCGACCCAGTCGGAGTCGGTGCCCAACACGGTTTTCCACATAAGCCTGAAACGACACCATCTTGGCGTCCGTTCCGTCGAAGGGTCGAGCCTCATGAACAACGTGGGGTCACATAAACGATTCGTGGCCAAGCTGTCGATCCTCCCCGGAGCGCGGCGAGACTCTGGTCGCCGCGGTGATGCTTCCCGAAAGAAGCGACAAGAACAGTCCGTCCCACGACATGCCCTGGTTGTGCCGCCCACATGCTGCACGAGCGCAAATCACCTTGTCAGTTCGTTCGCATGATGGGTTTGTGCTGCGAGGTTCACACGATGCATCTTGTCTGCGGGAGGGGTTTCGGCGCGCAAGGACTCCGGCTAGAGTCGGGCCATGAACGAGCATAGGGCCGACCCTGTTGGCGGAATGGCGAGCGGCCAGGGTTTGGGTAATCCCGTGCGCCGACACCCGCGGGAAGTACAGCATTCAGATTCGCCAAGTTCGGTTCCCGGCACCACAACCACGCCCGTGGGAAAGGGGTTCAAGGTCACCATCGGGGTACTCATCGCCTTGCTGCTGGCCGCCTCGTTGTCCGCGCTGTCCAACGTCGTATTCAGTGTCGTTGCAGCCCTGTTCTTGGCCTTGGCCCTGAATCCGCTCATCGCCATGCTGCAACGCCGCGGGGTTTCGCGCGGCAAGGCTGTCACGCTCATCGCGCTGGTCTTTGCCCTGATCGCAGGAACCTTCCTGGCGATCCTCGTACCTCTGGCAATACGGCAAACCGTTGAACTCGTCAGGTTCCTCCCGAGTGGCCTGGAAAGCTTGTCCAACCAGCCTTGGGTGTTGCGCCTCAATGAGGTATCCAACGGCGGGGTTGACTCGGTCCTAAAGACCATCGGTGGTGCGCTTGCCAGCCCGGTATTTTGGTCGTCGGTGGCCGGCGGTGCCCTGCGACTGGGGAGCACCATCGTCGGGTTGGTCTCCTCGGGCGTCTTCATTTCTGTACTGACGTTGTATTTTCTTGTCTCCCTGAGATCCATCAAACATGGTTTCTATTCGCTGGTGCCTGCATCGAAGCGCCACTCGACGATTTACCTGACTGAAAAGATCACCGATTCCGTGGGACGCTACCTCGGCGGGATGGTGGTGCTGGCGCTGTGCAACGCCACCTTTAGCCTGCTGGTGCTGACGCTGACGGGAGTCCCCTTCGCCGGGTTGATTTCACTCGTCGCATTCTTCATCACGCTCATTCCCCTGATCGGAACGATCCTGACCACGGGCATGATGACGGTCTTTGCCGTGATCCATTCGCCGGTTGCAGGTCTTGTGGTGCTGACGGCAATGCTGATTTACATGCAGGTCGAGGCCTATGTCATGACGCCGAAGGTCATGAGCAAGGCCCTGGAGGTCCCCGGCGCCATGGTGCTGATCTCGGCCACGGCCGGGGCAACGCTTTTGGGCCTCCCCGGGGCACTGATCGCTGTCCCCGTGGCGGCCGCGGGAATACTCATCGTCCGCAACGTTGTGGTTCCGCGACGCAGCAAGCAGTGAATCCACACGGGCAATCGCCGCACGAAACCAAGAACTCCAAGGGTGGGAAGAATCCATGGTCCGCAAAACAAATCAAACGGATTTCATGAATCTTGACGATGCCAGCAGGCTGCATGTTGCCCTGGCCGCTGCCGTTCGGATACTGCTCATACTCGCCGGCTCATTCCTGCTGTACTTCCTGATTCCCGTCGACGGTTTCAACGAAGACAACCCCCTGGCCGCCTGGATCAGGCTCTCTGCGGTGGTCCTGGCGTTCGTGGCGGTCCTTGTCCTGCAGGTACGCATTGTGCTTTCCGCGAGCGTTCCCCAGGTCCGGGCAGTCGAAGCGGTCGTGGAAAGCGTCGTGGCGTTCGTGCTTTTGTTTGCGTTGCTCTACCTCTCAATTTCAACCAGCGACCCGTCGTCGTTCAGTGAACCGATGAACCGTGTCGATGCCCTCTATTTCACCTCCAGCACGTTCTCCACCGTCGGGTTCGGCGACATTGTTGCCACGTCGTCGCTGACCAGAGGGCTGGTGTCACTCCAAATGATCGCAGGGCTCGGCGTCCTGGGGATGATCGCCAAGTTGGCCTTCCATGCCGCGAAGCAGGGATTGAATCGTCAGGGTGAGTGACCGACGGCGTCCGATCGGAGAACTTCCGCCGCACGCCATCGGCAGGTACGAGGACGGCCGGGCTAGTTCGCGAAGGTGTCCAGCAACGTTCCCTGGGCGTTCCAGAGCCCGAGCGAGTCCCCCTCGTTGTTCAGCACCGCGGCCTTTCGGCCGAGGTAGAAGGCACCGGCGCTGTTGCTGCCAGGGCCCGGGTACACGCGCAGCCGGGCGCCCGGCTTCAGCGTGTAGCCCTTGCCGATGCGCAGCACGTTGTTTGCGGTGTCGCGCAGTACGTAGCCGCCGACATCGATGGTTCGCTTGCCGGTGTTGGCCAGGATGACGTGCTCACCGGTTTTGGCCTGCAGGTCGTCGCCGGGCACATTGTTGACCGAATCCGCGATAACCACCCCGTCGTTTGAGGGGAAGGCCTTCCGGCCAGAGAGGTGGCGGTTCATCTGGTGCGGAAAGTTGCCGGTGATGCGTTCGACGCCCAGCGCCAGCGACGCATCCACGGCAGCGGCGGAGTTCACGGTGTAGACGCCCAGGCCCAGGCCGGCGCCCTTGACGCGGGCGGCCGCCGCGGCATCGAGGCCTCGGTAGTCGGTGCCCAGGGAATCGGCGTAGCTCGCATAGCCGGCCAGGACCGCGGCGCCGGGAACTTTGCCGGTCAGCTGTTGCAGCGGGACGTGCGGGGCCAGGGCGGCAAACTTCTTGTTCGAGGCAACGTCGAAGCCAAGGACCTCGATCCTCCCCGCCCGTGCCAGCCTGCTCCACTTGGCGTTCGTGGCCAACGCATCGGCAACGACCTTCTCCACGCCCGGGGACTTGGCCGGGGACTTGATCTCGATGAACACCCCTGTGTTTCCGGTCAGGACACCGGCGACCTCGTTGAGGTGCGGGATCCTTTCCCCGGCATATTTGGCGGAGAAGTAGGAACCCGCATCAAGCTTGCGCAGTTCCTTCCAGGTGAAGGAGGTGATCGGGTCGTGCGCGCGGCCCGGGAACACCTTTTCGACGTTGGTGGTGCGTGCCGGGGTTCCGTCGTGGAAGATGAACGGAACGCCGTCGCGGCTGAGCTGGACGTCGATCTCGACGAAGTCGGCACCGGACTGGCTGCCGGCCTTGAGCGCCGCGAGCGTGTTCTCCGGCGCGACGCCGGCCGCGCCGCGGTGTCCGACCAGGATCGGCGGTTTGTTGTCGGTGGCGATCATCGGTGCGGCAACGGCCGGCACCGCCAATCCGGCGAGCATGCAGGCGGTCAGAGTTCCAAGTGTGAGCGTGCGAAGCTTCATGGTGTGGCTGCTTTCGGACTCGGGGATGAACACACCCAACACGCTTCCGTGGCCAAACAGCCGCCCGGAGAATGCCACGTGAACCGGGCATTAAGATCTTCTACGCATCCCGGAGCATGGCCCCGGGATCGTCACAAGCCACAAGCGCACTAGCGTCCCGGATATGCTCGTCATCAGTCGTCGGAAAGGACAAAAACCATGGTTGCAAGGCTGGATACGGTAGTCGTCGGTGGCGGAGCGATGGGTTCCGCCACGGCATGGGCGCTGGCAGGCCGCGGGCGCGACGTGACGCTCCTTGAGCAATTCGAGCCCGGCCACAAACTCGGCGCCTCGCACGGAACCACCCGCAACCTGAATCTCGGCTACGCGGACCCGACCTACGTTGCGATGCTTTCCGAGGCCCTGGACCTGTGGGCCCTGCTGGGACAGCAAAGCGGCACCGAGCAAATTGCGCGCACCGGAACCGTCAACCACGGCGATCCCGCAGCCCAGGCCAAGGCCTTGCAGGTGCTGACGAACGCGGGCATCCGCGCCGAGGAGCTCTCCGCGGCCGAAGCCTCCGAGCGCTGGCGCGGCATCAAGTTCACCGGGCCCGCGCTGCACATGCCGGACGGCGGCCAGCTGAACCCGGACCTCGCGCTGCCCGGCTTCCAGCAGGTCGCCAGGGAAGCGGGGGCGGACATCCGGCATGGCGTGCGGCTGGCGGAGTTCCAGATCCGCGGGGAGGACGACGTCCGGCTGGTCCTCGAATCGGCAGCCGGAACCGAAACCGTGGACGCACGCCGCGTTGTCGTCACCGCCGGAGCATGGTCTAAAAATCTACTGGGTGACTACTCAACCCTCCCGACGCTGACCGTCACACAGGAACAGCCCCTGCATTTTGCGCCCGCGGACCCAGGGGCCGTGTGGCCGGGCTTCAACCACACGCTGATTCCCGGATCTCCGGGCTTCGAGCACGCCTACTCCCCCGTCTACGGGATGTTCACCCCGGGCGAGGGCGTCAAGGCAGGATGGCACGGGACCGGCGCACTGACGGATCCGGACCGGCGAAGCTTCGTCTCCGAACCCAACCAGCGCCGTGCCCTGCAGGACTATGCGCGCGAGTGGCTTCCGGGCGTCGACGCCGATTCCTTCACGGAGATCAGCTGCACCTACACGAACACCGAGGACGAAGACTTCATCCTCGACCGCGTCGGTCCCGTCGTCATCGGTGCGGGGTTCTCCGGGCACGGGTTCAAGTTCACCCCGGTCATCGGGAGGATCCTTGCCGACCTGGCCGACGGCAGCGGGCCAGCGCCGGCGAAGTTTGCGGCCGGGCGAAGGATTGCCGGTGCCGCGTTCACCGACCGCCGTGCGCACTTGCCCCATATGGACATCAATTTGTATTAGCCATTGCACCATGTGAGAAGGTCGGTGCAATCGTCAAAACACTGTTGCCCGGCATTACCCTGCGACGGGGAATGGCGGGCAACAGTGGAAGGTGCGGAGCCGGGGATCAGGCCAACGTGCTCTTGCGGTAGTTCTCGCGCAGGTCGGTCTTGCGGATCTTTCCGCTGGCGGTGCGTGGCAGGTCATCCACGACTTCGATGGTGCGCGGGATCTTGTAGCGAGCCAGCTTTCCGTCCAGGTGGGCAGCAACGTCATCCCGGCTGATGTGCTGTCCTGAAGCTGCAACGATCACGGCATGGACGGCCTCGCCCCATTTTTCGTCCGGTACGCCGATCACGGCCACCGAGGCCACGGCGGGCAGTTCCATGATCGCCTGTTCCACCTGTGCCGGGTAGATGTTTTCCCCGCCCGAAATGATCATGTCCTTGAGCCGGTCGGCAATGTAGAGGAAACCCTGGTCATCCAGGTATCCGATGTCGCCGGATTTGAACCAGTCCCCGTCCTGGAAGGAATCGGCCGTGGCGTCCTGCCGCTTCCAATATCCCGGGATGACGTTTGGACCGTGGATCAGGATCTCCCCGACGTCGTTGGCGGGAACGTCGTCTCCGCCCGCGTCGACGATGCGGATTCCGGTGAAGAAGTGGGGCAGTCCGGCGGAGCCCGCCTTTTCCCGTGAGTATTCGGGTTGCAGGGAAGTTGCCCCGGGAGAGGTTTCGGTCATGCCGTAGCCGCCGGAGAAGGAGAGTCCGCGTTGTTCGTAGGCGTCAAGGACCCGCACAGGGACCGCCGACCCGCCACAGGTGAGCATCCGTATGGAGGAAATGTCGGTTGCCTCCCAGTTTGGGTGCTCGGCGAGCATTTGGTAGGTGGTGGGCACGCCGGACAGCGAGGTGACACCGAATTCTTCGATGGCGGCCAGTACTGCCGCGGGCTCGAACCGGTCCTGCAGCACCAGGGTCCCGCCCTTGAGCAGTGTGGGCAGTGCCCCCATCCCCAGGGACGCGACGTGGAACATCGGTGCAATCATCAAGGCGACCTGGGTGCTGGTGACGTCATAGTCAACCAGGACGTTCAACGAATTCCAGGTGAGGTTGCCGTGGGTCAGGATGGCACCCTTGGGCTTTCCGGTGGTTCCGGAGGTGTAGAGGATGATGGCCGTGTCATCCAGGCCTATTGAACGCTCATGGTGATCCGCGGAGGCCTGACGGATTACCGTCTCATACGTCCCCACTGACGAAGCATCCTCCTCGACCACCCAACGGGCGGAAACGGGTGTCTTTTCGGTCGCCGCCACGGCAAGCGCTTCTAACTGCCGGGCATTGATGAGCAGACTCGTTCCGGAGTCCTCCAGGGCGAAGGCCACTTCGCCGGGCGCGAGTCGGGTGTTGATGGGGACGAAAATCGCACCGATGCTGCCACAGGCAAAGAGTGTCTCAAGGAACGCGGGGTGGTTGTTCCCCAGATAGGCGACCCGGTCGCCCTGCTTGATCCCTGCGTCTCCGAGCGCGTTGGCCAGCCGGTCGATCCGCTCGGCCAGCTGCTCGTAGGTCACGGATTGGGCGCCGTCGATGAGTGCGACGCGCCCATGGGATTTGATGCGGCGTTTGTGGATCCAGCTTCCCAGTCCTTGATTCAACATGCGAGTTTCTCCTTCCATCCACCGCTTCCCGATGGCACAGCCCAGTTTTGTTCAAGTTGATGATGTGCCCGTTTAAGTGCACTGTATGCAATGCCGTGGGCCGGTGCGGTCTTGGCCGTGCCGGCCCCCGGCATTGCGTTTTCCGCGCCTCCGCTTACTGCGGAGGCGCGGAAGGGCTTTAGGCGTAGAAACGGTAAATGCCGCGCGAGACGACGGCGGGCTTCGTTGTGCCCTCAACCTCAACCACCTGGTCAACGGCGATCTGGTAGCCGCCCTTGACCTCTTCGACCTCGGCGATCTGCGCCTTCATGCGGATCTGCGCGCCCACCGGAACCGGGGACGGGAAGCGGACCTTGTCCAGACCGTAGTTGACCCGGGTGGAGACGTCCGTAACGTCGAAGAGCTCGGACCAGAACGCGATCTGCAGGCTCAGCGAGAGGTAGCCGTGGGCAATCGGGCCGCCGAACGGGCCGTCCTTGGCCTTTTCCGGGTCGGTGTGGATCCACTGGTGGTCATCGGTGGCATCGGCAAACGTGTTGACCTGGTCCTGGGTGACGGTGCGGAATTCGCTGTACCCGAGGTCGGTGCCGGCGGCGGTTGCGAGCTGCTCGTAGGAAAGAACTGTCTGGCCCATGATGGGGGTACTCCTTCTAAAGTGGTTGGCTGCAAATGATGGTGAAGTTTCGGGTGAAGCGTGCTTAGCGAAAGGCCCCGATGCCGGTGATGGCCCGGCCCAGGATCAACGCATTGATCTCGTCAGTGCCCTCGTAGGAATAAATGGCCTCGGCATCGGCATGGAAGCGGGCGACATCGTAGTCAAGCACGATGCCGTTGCCCCCGCAGATCTCCCGGGCCAGCGCCGCGGTCTCGCGCAGCATCCGCGCGGTGAACATCTTGGCCATGGCCGAATTCTCGTCCGCATAGTGCCCTGGTCCTGTGCCTGGGTCAGGCTGACGACCATGGCCAGGGACGCGGTGACGTTGGTGAGCATCCGGGCCAGCTTTTCCTGGATCAGCTGGAACGAGGCCAGCGGCTTGCCGAATTGCTGGCGTTCGGAGACGTACTTCAGCGCCGCCTCATAGGCCCCGGCCGCGGCGCCCGTGGCGATCCAGGCGACATCCGAACGCATGTTGCGCAGGCAGGCCGCGACATCGGCGAACGAGTTGATGTTGCGCCAGCCGCGCCGAGGCGGGGACATGCACGTCGACCAGATCGATGTCGGCATTCTGCATGATCCGCAGGCTGGTCTTGCGCTCGATCTTGCTCAGCTTCACGCCCGGTCGCGTCGGTCGGCACCAGGAAGCACTTGACCTTGGCGTCGGCCGTGTCGCGCGCGAAGACCGCGAGCACGTCGGCCTGGGCCGCTCCGCCGATCCAGCGCTTGGCGCCGTTGATCACCCAGTGCCCGCCGTCCGCGCCGGGTCTCGAAGGTGGCAGAGGTTTCCAGGCCCCCGGCGATGTCCGAGCCGTGGTCGGGCTCGGTGAGCGCGAAGACGCCCTTGTATTCATAGGAGCGATCCTCGGGTCCAGCTCGGCGGCCTGCTCCGGCTGCCGCCCAGGTTTACCGTGGTCCTGAAGAGCCCGGACTGGGCGTTGTAGAAGGTGACGACCGAGGCATCCACGCGGGCCAGCTCGAAGTTCCGGAAGCCCCCGAAGAGGCCGCGGACCTTCTCGCCGGCGGCCAGCACCTCGGCCGGCCGCATCATGTCCAGCTGAACCAGCGGGTCGATGATCTGCTCGGGAAACTCCCCGCGCTCCCAGTACTCGTTGACCACCGGGCGCACGTGCTCGTCGAGCACCGAGCGCAGGCGCAGCAGGGCCGCGCGTTCGGCGTCGGTGAGCAGCCGGGCAAACCCGTACTGGTCGCTTGGGTAGAAATCGGTCATTGCCTTCCAACCCCAGGACCCGCACGGCGTTGTCCTTGAGGATCAGCGGTCGGACCTCGTCCTTGAGCGGCAACTCGGCAAACGCGCCAAGCCACTTCTCCGGGGTGATCAGCGGGTAGTCGGTCCCGAAGAGCACCTTGGAGGAAAGCACGTTGTTGCTCATCTTCACCAGCGAGGCCGGGAAGTACTTCGGGCTCCAGCCGGAGAGATCGATGAACACGTTGGCCTTGTGCGTGGCGATCGAGTTGGCCTCGTCCTGCCACGGCACCGAGGGGTGGGCCATGATGATGGTCAGGCCCGGGAAGTCCGCCGCGACGTCGTCGAGCAGCAGCGGGTTGGAGTAGCGCAGCTTGATGCCGCGCCCGCCGGGAAGCCCGGCGCCCATGCCGTTCTGTCCGGTGTGGAAGATGCACGGCAGCCCGAGTTCCTCCAGCTCCGCCCAGAGCGGGTAGAACTCCTGGCTGGAGGGGTCGAAGCCCTGCAACGACGGGTGGAACTTGAAGCCGCGCACGCCAAGATCGTTGGCCTGGTGGCGCGCATTTGCGATGGCCGCCGCCCCGGTGCGCGGGTCGACCGAGCCAAAGGGAATCAGCACGTCGTTGTTGCGTGCCGCCCCGGCGACAAGGTCCTCGATCGAGTTCGGCTCGTGGCCCAGCGCGGTGCGGGCATCGACGGTGAACAGCACCGCTGCCATCTTCGCCTCGCGGTAGACCTGCGCAATGCGGTCCACCGACGGGGTGCGCTCCTCGGACTTGAAGTAGGCCGCCGAGGCCTCGAAGAGGTCCTCGGGCATGGCCTTGTGCCCGCAGTCGTCGACCTCGACGTGCACGTGCATGTCGATGGCGGTGATCGCGTCGACGTCGATCTTGGATTCGTAGCGGATGCTCATGGGTGCAGAGGTCCCTTGCTACTTGGTTGCCGGTTCGGGCTGCAGCTCGGCGGGAAGCTCCGGGAAGTTCTCGCCCACCGACTGCTGCTTGCCGGCAAACGGGAAGCGTTCCTGCAAGGTGGCGTAGTCCCAGCCGCCGTCGTTGAACTCCGACTCGATGGCTTCGGGGTGGCTCCACAGCTGCAGGCGGTCCCCGCCCGCGCCGATGGCCTGGCCGGTGATGTTGCCGGCTGCGTCGGAGGCGAGGAAGGCGATCAGGCCGGCAACGTCGTCGGCGGTGCCGAAGCCGAGGGTCTTGCGGAAGAAGTCCGGCATGGCCTCGCCGCGCTCGTCGGCCTCGACGGCCTTGGCGAAGTACGGGACGGTCTTGGTCATGGCGGTTGCGGCAACCGGGATGACCGCATTGACGGTGACGCCCGCGCGCTTCATTTCCAGTGCCCAGGTGCGCACCATGCCCACGATGCCGGCCTTGGCCGCCGCGTAGTTGGTCTGGCCGAAGTTGCCGCGCTGGCCGGTCGGCGAGCCGATGGCGATGATGCGCCCGGCGATGCCGTTTTCCTTGAAGTAGGCGTAGGCCTCGCGGACGCAGGTGAAGGTTCCGCGCAGGTGCACGTTGATGACGAGGTCGAAGTCCTCGTCGGTCATCTTCAGGATCGACTTGTCGCGCAGCACGCCGGCGTTGGTGACCAGGATGTCCAGGCGGCCGAAGTTCTCGACAGCGGCGTCGACAAGTGCCTTGGCGGTTTCGGAGGAGCCCACCGGGGCGACCACGGCAACGGCGCGGCCGCCTGCTGCGGTGATCGACTCGACGGCGTCCGCGGCGACCTCTGCGTCAACGTCGTTGATGACCACCGCGGCTCCCTGACGGGCCAGTTCCTGCGCGTAGCTCAGTCCGAGCCCGCGTCCGCTGCCGGTGACGATTGCTACTTTTCCATCAAGTGACACGATTTACTCCCTCATAGCTTGTTGTTGCCCCCACGGCCTTGCGCATGGGAACCTTGCTTAGATACATAACAACTTAAACTCTTGAAAAAGTCAACGATTAAGTTTTTCACCAATAGCGGGAGAGGCCCCATGCCACACCAAGTCGAGCACCACTGCCAGCGGGATCGAACGATTCCTGGACTGCGAACTGGCGGGGGAAATCGAGTTCCTCGCTGCGCGTACACGCTCCCTGGGATCGGCGCGCGCCAACGGGCTGCTGGAACCGCTGGGGCTGAAGGTCCGCTCCTACTCGGTGCTGTCGCTTGCCTGCAGCGGCATGTCCCCCACCCAGCGCGAGCTGGCGGAGTTCCTTTCCCTGGACCCGAGCCAGATCGTGCCGCTGGTCGACCAGCTCGAAAAGGGCGGATTCGTCGAGCGCCATGCGGATCCCAACGATCGCCGCTCGAAGGTCATCAGCGCAACGCCGGAGGGGCACAAGCTCTACAAGAAGGCGCGCCTGGAAACGGCGCGGGGCGAAGCCATGGCGATGGAGCGCCTGAGCAAAGAGGAGCAGGACACCCTGCGCGACATGCTGGCCCGGATCGCTTTTACCGACTGATTCTTGGCGGACAGAGCCTCAGCGGCTCGCGGCCAGCGCTTCTTGAACCTTGCACGCGGCTCGCTGGAGGGCGGGAAGCACCCGTTGCGCCGCTTCCTCGGCGCTGGCCGGGGACTGCGGGCCCACGCTCATGGAAACGTTCATGGCCGCGGCGATGCTGCCGTCCGCGTTGAACACCGGAACCGCGACCGAACGCAGCCCGATCTCCAGTTCCTGGTCGACCACGGCGAAACCCCGGGCGCGGATCTTCTCGAGCTCGGCGCGCAGGTCCGCGACGTTGTCGATCCCCTGCCCGGTGGGCGAATGAACGCCTTCCGCCAGCAGCACGTCAACCACGCCCGGCGCCTGGTAGGCCAAAAGCACACGCCCCATGGAGGTGTTCGCCGCCGGGAACCGAGTGCCCACGGAGATGCCCACGCGCATGATCGAGCGGGTGTGCACGCGGGCGATGTAGAGGATGTCGCGGCCCTCGAGCACGGAGGCGGAGGCCGACTCGTGCACCTCGGTGGAAAGGTCCTCGAGCACCGGCTCCATGAGCTGCGGCAGCGTGGCGCTGGAAAGGTAGGAATAGCCCAGCTGCAGGACCTTGGACGTGAGCTCGAAGAACTTCCCGTCCCCGCGCACGTAGCCGAGTTCCTGCAGGGTGAGCAGGAAGCGGCGGGCGGTGGCACGGGACAGGTCGGTGCGCTTGGCGACCTCGCTGAGCGTCATCGAGGGGTGCTCGGCGTCAAAGGCGCAGATGACATCCAAGCCGCGGGCCAGGGACTGGACGGACGTCGATCCGCCCGCGGCGGTGGTTCCTGCGTCCTGGCTCATGGCGTGTGGCTCCTGTGTGCTCAATGGTGGATATTGGTCCCGCAACGCTTCCGGCGCGGGAAGGCGAAAGAACGGGGGCAGGTTGTCTCGACTGCCCCCATTCTTTCAAACTTACCGCCTAGGCACCGCGCACCAAGGCCACGGGCAGCCGCTCGGCGAGCTCCTCGAAGGAGATCCCGTGGATGGAGCGCACGGTCACCGTCGAATCCTGCAGCTCGAAGATCGCCGACTCGGTGTAGATGCGCGAGACGCAGCCCAGCCCGGTGACCGGGTAGGACAGGGCCTCGACCAGCTTGGATGCGCCGTCCTTGGTGAACAGGGACATCATGACCCAGGTGGACTTGGCGCCGATGGCCAGGTCCATGGCGCCGCCGACGGCCGGGATGGCGCCGGGCGCACCGGTGTGCCAGTTGGCCAGGTCGCCGGAGCCGGAGACCTGGAACGCGCCGAGCACGCAGACATCGAGGTGCCCGCCGCGCATCATCGCGAAGGAATCGGCGTGGTGGAAGTAGCTGGCGCCGGGCAGCTCGGTGACGGGGATCTTGCCGGCGTTGATCAGGTCGCCGTCGATGTCATCGCCCGTGGCGACCGGGCCCATGCCCAGCATGCCGTTTTCGGTGTGCAGGGTGACGTCCTGCTCGGCGTCCAGGAAGTTCGAGACGTTGGTCGGCTGGCCGATGCCCAGGTTCACGAAGGCGCCGACGGGGATGTCGGCGGCGACCATCGCGGCAAGTTCGTCGCGGGTCAGCGGGGCTTCGGTGGTGGTGAAGGTGGAGGTATCGGTGCTCATTAGTTGTTGCCTCCGAGTGCGACGAGGGTGTTGACGTAGATGCCCGGGGTCACCACGACCTCCGGGTCGATGCCGCCGACGGGAACGATCTCGTCGACCTGCACGATGGACTGCGTGGCCGCGGCCGCCATGATGGGGCCGAAGTTGCGGGCGGTCTTGCGGTAGACGAGGTTGCCGCGGGTGTCCGCGCGCAGGGCCTTGACCAGGGCGAAGTCGGCGTGGATCGGGCTTTCCAGGACGTAGCCGCGCCCGTCGATCATGCGGGTTTCCTTGCCCTCGGCCAGCAGCGGTGCCGTAGCCGGTGGGGGTGAAGAAGCCGCCGATGCCGGCGCCGGCGGCGCGGATGCGCTCGGCCAGGTTGCCCTGCGGGACCAGCTCCAGCTCGATTTCCCCGGCGCGGTAGGCCGTATCGAAGTGCCAGGAGTCGGACTGGCGCGGGAAGGAGCAGATGACCTTCTTGACGCGGCGTTCCTTGATCAGCAGCGCGAGGCCGGCGTCGGCCTGGCCGGCGTTGTTGTTCACGACCGTGAGGTCGGTGGCGCCGTGGGCCAGCAGTGCGTCGATGAGTTCCATCGGCTGGCCGGCGTTGCCGAACCCGCCGATCAGGACGGTTGCGCCGTCGTGGATGTTGGCCACTGCCTCTGCGGCCGTGGCGGCGATGCGTGGTGCCATGGTGGTTCTCTCCTAGGTTCCTGAAATCTTTTTCTGGGTGCGGGCGACGCGGGGGTTCAAATCCCCCGGTCCGGCTTAGGCGGTGGCGTTCGGGTTTTCCAGCACGACGGCCAGGCCCTGGCCGACGCCGATGCAGATCGCCGCGACGCCCCAGCGCTGGTTGTTTTCCTGCAGGCGGCGGGCCAGCGTGCCCAGGATGCGCAGGCCGGAGGCGCCCAGCGGGTGGCCGATCGAGATCGCGCCGCCCCAGGCGTTGACGATGGCCGGGTCGATGTCCCAGGCCCGGATGCAGGCCAGCGACTGTGCGGCGAAGGCCTCGTTGAGTTCCACGGCAGCCACGTCGGACCAGCCGATGCCGGCCTTGGCCAGCGCCTTGTTGGCGGCCTCGACCGGGGCGAAGCCGAAGAACTGCGGGTCCAGGGCGGAGGAGGCGCGGCCCGCGATGCGTGCAATCGGGGCCGCGCCCAGCAGCTCGCCGCCGCGCTCGGAGCCGATGAAGGCGGCGGAGGCGCCGTCGGACATCGGCGAGGCGTTGCCCGCGGTGACGGTTCCGGTGGCTGCGTCGCGGAAGACGGTGCGCAGCCCGGCCAGGGTCTCGGCGGTGGAATCGGGGCGGATGGTCTCGTCCATGGTGACCTCGGTGCCGCGCTTGTTGGCCGGCGGAACCGGGACCACGAGGTTTTCGTACTTGCCGCTCGCCCCAGGCGGCCGCGGCCTGCCGGTGCGAGAGTGCGGAGAACTCGTCCTGGTCCTCGCGGCTGATCTCGTATTTCTCGCGCAGCTGCTCGGTGGCCTCGCCGAGGGAGACGGTCCATTCACCGGGCATGGCCGGGTTGACCAGGCGCCAGCCCAGGGTGGTGTTTGCCAGTTCCAGGTTGGCCATCGGGAAGGGGCGGTCGGTCTTGGGCAGCACCCACGGGGCGCGGCTCATGGATTCGACGCCGCCGACCAGCACCAGCTCCGCGTCCCCGGTGTTGACCTGGCGGGAGGCGGCGATGGCGGCATCCAGCGAGGAACCGCAGAGGCGGTTCATGGTGGTGCCGGGGATGCGAGGTGGGCAGGCCCGCCAGCAGGGTGGCCATGCGGGCCACGTTGCGGTTTTCCTCGCCCGCGCCGTTGGCGTTGCCGAAGATCGATTCGTCGATGCGTTCCGGGTCCAGCTGCGGGGCGCGGGCCACGAGTTCGCGGACCACGTGCGCGGCGAGGTCGTCGGGGCGGTGCGCGGAAAGGCTTCCGCCGATCTTGCCGAAGGGCGTGCGGATCGCGTCGTAGAGGTACGCCTGCTGCATGGTGTGGGGTCCCGACTTCCTGATCAAAATGTTCGCATCGTGAACGCTTGTTCACTGATTGAACTTTATCAGCAGTGGGGTGTCGGCTTCAAGGGTTTGCCGGCAACCGTTTGGCGGTTCACCGAGACCGGCGCCCGGTCATCGAGCCGCCTTCAGGCGCCCGGCGACCGACCCAGAACGACACTCACTTCGCTCGGCGGCACCTCGATCGGCCCCTGGAGGTCGATGCGGCGGGCACCGCAATTTCCGGCGCAGCGCACGTACAGCACCCGCCCCTCGGAGGTGTTGTGCGCGGATTCAACCACCCACGCATGCTCGTGAATCCGCGGTTCGCGGTCGGCCTGGACGTCATCGGTTGCGGCTATATGCATCATGCGAACCACTATGCTGTAATGGCCTTATGCATCTCAACCCTTACGGAGAATATGCCGTGCTGCTCGCGGCATCGCTGGCCAATGACATGCCCGACGACAGGAGCGGCATCGAGGAACGCGGCCCGCACGTTCGGGATGACCATGGACTTCATCCCCACCCCCGAGGACCACGAACTGACCCGCCAGGTCATCGAGGACTGGCTGCGCGTCGTTGACGCCACGGACCCGCAGGAGCGCGCGGCCCTGCTCAACCAACAGATGGCCGCGGCCGCGGCCTACCCCCGGCTCGTCGACCACGACGACGAGGGCTGGCACCTGCATTACCGCGACACGAACCAGGGCATGCCCCACGTCTTTCGCGCGATCTTCAGCGTCGGTACCGCCCTGCACCTGACCACCCGGGGAATGCACCGGCTGGGCCGCTGCGCCGCCGGCGAAGAACCCGGGCGATACCTGCACGCGCGGTGGTCGTGGACGTCACCCGCAACGGCCGGCAACGCTATTGCTCGGTGCGCTGCGCCAACCGCGCGGCCGTCAGGCGGCACCGCGCCCGCACCGGCGCAACCTCGGGAAACAGCCGGAAACCCGAACGCCCGTCGGCGGACTAGTTCGCCGGCCTACGGCTTCTCATCGCCCTCGGTTTCCCCGGGGGCCTCGCGGTTGGGCTTTTCCGGCTCCTTGGGCACCTGCGGGATCATGCCGGTCGTCGGCGGCGGGGGCGTGAGCACCGAGGCCAGGTCGCGCTCGGACGAGTACTGCAGGAACGACAGGTGCGCCTCGTAGCGGTCCAGCACGTCGTTGATGACCTGCTGCTTGTCCAGGCCCATGAGGTCGTACCCCTCGGTGCCGGTCTGCGTGAAGACCTCCAGCCGGTAGTACACGTCGACCTCGCGGGCCACGGTGCGCGCACCGAAGGCGGGCACCGGCGCCTCGACCGCCGCCACCTGGTAGTGGAAGTTGCGGTGGTCGTGCATGAGGACCAGCAACCTGTTCTCGTCGATGCCGGTCTCCGAATTGGGCATGGTGGTCAGTTCGGCCTGGTAGCCCAGCTGCCTGAACTCGTCCTTCACGTCGACCAGCGCGGGATGGATGACGGTGTCCACGAATTGCGCCACGGCCTTGTCGGACGGGTAGGCGCGCAGGTGCGCCAGGCGCTGGCGCCAGGTCTTTTCCGGCGCCGCGCCGCCGTGCGCCGCCACGGTTCTCCGGCGCAGGACGGTCCCCTCGCGTTCGGCCCGCTCCATCCGCAGCGCCTTGGAGAAGGAGGCCATGACCAGGTAGGCGATGATCGTCACCGGCAGCGCGAAGATCAGCGTCGCGTGTTCCATGGTGGTCACCCCGCCGGCAACCAGCATGGCCACGGTGAGCACCGCGGTGACCAGCGCCCAGAAGATGCGCAGCCACTTGGCCCCGTCCACCGACGGATCCGGGATCGAGGAGGAGAAGTTGGACATGATCATGGCCCCGGAGTTGGCGCTGGTCAGGTAGAAGAGCAGGCCGGAGAGGGTGGCCAGGCCGATCAGGAACGGGGCGCCGGGGAACATTTCCAGCAGCGCGTACCAGCCGTGCTCGGGGCTCTCGACGGCAAGGTTCGCAAACTCCGTGTTGCCGCCCAGCACCTTCTCCATGGCGCTGTTGCCGAAGATCGAGACGATGAAGAAGTCGCAGAGCACCGGGGCGGTGATCGCGGCGATCACGAACTCGCGCAGCGTGCGGCCGCGGGAAATGCGGGCCAGGAAGAGCCCCACGAACGGGCCCCCAGGCCAGCCAGAACGCCCAGAAGAAGAGGGTCCAGCTGGCCATCCAGTCGGCGCCGCCCTCCTGGTAGGCGAAGGTCTGCAGGGTGCGTTCGGGCAGCGTGAAGACGAAGCGGCCGATGTTCTCCACCATGGCGGTGAGCAGGAAGGAGGTGTGGCCGGTGACGAGGATGTAGAGCATCATGGCCCCGGCCGACCAGAGGTTCAGCTCGGAGATCAGCCGGATGCCCTTGTCCACCCCGGAGGTGCAGGCCGCGATGGTCATGATCACCGCCACCAGCACCAGGGCGATCTGCAGGGCCAGGCCCTCGGGCAGGCCGAAGAGCAGGGAGAACCCGACGTTCAGCAGCACCACGCCGATGCCCATCGAGGTTGCCACGCCGAACACCGTGCCGACCAGCGCGAAGATGTCGATGACGTCGCCGGCCGCCCCGCGCACGCGCTTTCCCAGCAGCGGGTACAGCGCGGCGCGGATCGACAGCGGCATGCCCCAGCGGTAGGCGAAGTAGCCCATGGCCATGCCCAGCAGCGCGTACATGGCCCAGCCGGCAATGCCGTAGTGGAACATGGTCCATACGACGGCATCCTGGATGGCCGCAGCGGACTGGGGATCCGCCGCGGGCGGGGTGATGTATTGGGTGATGGGCCCGGTTACCGAGTAGAACAGCATGTCGATTCCCACGCCGGCGGCAAAGAGCATCGCGACCCAGGTGAAGAGGTTGTACTGCGGTCTCGAGTGGTCGGGGCCCAGCCTGACGCTGCCCTCCTTGGAGAACGCGACCCAGAGGACAAAGAGCACCACCAGGGTGACGGTCAGGACGTAGAACCAGCCCAGGTTCGTGGAGATCCAGGAGACGGCGGTGCGCATCGGTGGCCGCCGCGCTGTCCGGCACAACGATGGCCCAGATGGAAAACGCGAGGATGATGACCGCGGAGATGATGAAGACGCGCCAGTTGACCTTGGGGCCCGGATACTCGACGAGTTCGGCGGGGCCCTTGCTCAGCTCGGTGCTGGTGACCGGCGGCCGGAATTCCTCGGCAACGGGGTCCTTGCGCCGCTCGGGGACACCGAACTTGCTGCGTTCCACCATCGGTTCGGGGCGCTTATTCCCGGCGCCCTGCTTCTTCTCTTGATCGGCCACGTGGTCCTCCTCTTGCTCCGTGGACCAGGAAACACCCATGCCCCTCCACGAATTCAAGAACCGCTGGATGAACCCCACAGAGCGGGGTCGAACGGACCTGTGCATCTGGTTGCCTTGCTGCCCCATCGTAGGCTTGATGCCCGTCAGGAAGGCGCGAAACGGTTACTTTAATCTCAACGTCCCGTCGGCGTTCGGTTTTCGACGGTCCCGCGTGGCGATCTTCCGCACCGGTTGCCCTACAGTGGATCCATGGCCAACTCACCGAGCGGGGACTCGATGCTCGACCGCCTCGTGCGGATCCTCGACTCCTTTGATGCGCAAAACCCCACGCTGAGCGTCAATGCGCTCGCGCGCCGCGCCGACGTCCCGCAGGCCACCACCTACCGGCTGGTCGACGACCTGGTGGCGCACGGACTGTTGGCCCGCGATGCCGATAGGCAGGTGCGACTGGGCGTGCGGCTGTGGGAACTGGCAAACCGCAGTGCGCCGACCTTCGACCTTCGCCGGGCGGCGCTGCCCTTCATGGAGGACGTGAACCAGCTGGTGGGGCACAACACCCAGCTGGCGCTGCTGCACGAGGACGAGGTGCTGGTGATCGAGCGGCTGTCGCGGCCGGGCGCGGTGGTCAACCAGGCCAATGTCGCCGGCCGCATGCCGGTGCACCGCACCTCCATGGGCATGGCGCTGCTGGCGTTCTCCCCCGCCGCGCGCTGGAGGGATTTCTCGAGCGGCACGCCGAAACAATGCTCGCCACTCACCCGCAGCTGCGCCGCGAATTGGCGGAGATCCGCCGCAACGGCTATGCGACGCTCGACGGATTCATCGACACCGAATCCACCGGCGCGGCCGTTCCGATCCTCGATTCCCGCGGCCACGCGCTGGCGGTGCTGGCCGTGGTGGTTCCGCGCGATGCGGGGATCCTGCCGGCCGCGGTCATGGCGTTGCGCACCGCGGCGCGCGGGATTTCCCGCGCGCTCGGTGCCTGACACAACGACAGTATCCGGGATGCTGGCTATTTGTGGGCGGCTGCTCCCTCAAGCACACCGTTCCCGGTGGCCGCGCCGGCAATGGTCCCCTGGGGCGAGCGCATGAAGGCGACGGCCGCGGCGGCAACCAGCACCACGATGCCCACGCCGAGGTACAGCTGCCCCGCGGTCCAGGCGGCATCAAGCAAGGCGCCCGCCGCCAGCGGGGCCAGGATCGCACCGAAGCGGCCAACTCCGATGGCCCATCCGACGCCGGTTCCGCGATTTTGCGGAGCATAGGAGGCCGGTGCCAGCGTGTAGAGCCCGGCGATGCAGCCGTTGATGAGCATGCCCACCACGATGCCCATGGCAAAGGCGAGGGCCAGGATTCCTGCGACGGATATGAACAGCACCATGGTGATGGAGGAAAGCACCGTGAACACCAGGAGCACCTTGCGTGCCTCCCATTTGGTGGTCAAGGCCCCGAAGAGCAGTGAACCGAAGGTTCCACCCAGGGTCAGCATGAGTCCGCCCACCACGCCTTGGCTTTCGGTCATTCCGGCCGTCACCAGCAGCTTCGGCGTCCAGCTGTTCACGAAGTAGAAGCCGAACATGGTGGCGAAAAAGGCGACCCAGATCAGGGCGGTGGATCGACGGTTCGCCGGCGAGAACAGTGCGGTCAGCTGCTTGCCCTTTGCCGCACCGACTGCCCCGCCAACCGCGGCCTCAGGCAACAGCACGGTGTCCTGGTTCAACCGCAGTCTGCGCACCAGTGCGGCGAGCCGGGCCTCGGCCCGCGCCGGCCGCTTGCTCACCAGGAAGTCAACGGATTCGGGCACGATGGCCAGCAGCAGGAGCAGCGCAATGGTGCTGACAATGCCGCCAAACACGAAGACCGAACGCCACCCGAAGGACGCCTGCAGGGAAACCGCGGCCATGCCGCCCAGCGTGGCACCCACCCCGTATCCGGCGGTGTAGATGCTCACCGCCATGCCTGCGCCAGCGCTTGTTGGCGTACTCGCTGGTGATGACGTTGGTGCAGGCCAGGATTCCGCCCACCCCAAGACCCGTGACCACGCGCCACAGTCCGAGTTCCAGCACGGAGTGTGCGGTGGCGGAGAGGAACATGCCCGCCGCAGCGAGCCCCGTGGTGAAAAGCAACATCGGCCGACGGCCAAAGACATCGGCAAAGGGGGCCAGGACCAGGGAACCTGCCGCCATGCCGAAGAGCCCGGCACTGAGCAGCACCCCCAGCTGGGAACCACTGAGCCCGAACTCGGTCGACACCCGGTTGGCGGTGAACGCCATGGCCAGCACGTCGAACCCGTCCAGGGCGTTGAGGAAGGTGCAGACTCCGACGACCACCCATTGGAAGGGCGACATGGGTGAGGCGTCTATGCGTTCTCTGATGTTCATGCTGGCGAAACTCCTTGCACTTTTTGGGCGCGACAAATCACCTGCCAACGGCCTCGACGGCCAGACGGGAGAGATGTTTACGAGGTTGCTTGGTGAGGTTTGTTTAGTTGGGTTCGATGGTGATGATTGCCGGTCCG
>CAWFRB010000004.1:0-27809 GCA_963818105.1 uncultured Actinomycetota bacterium
CTGTCATTTCCTCGATGGATCACCGGAATAACGCGCTTTCGCGAGGGTTTCCCAACGATTTCGCAGGTCGGCACGGGATACCTGAATGTTTGGCCGGGTGGAGCTGGACAGAGCTTGTGTTTTGCCCGGGTAGGCAGCACCGCTGCCGCCGTGGAGAAGCCGGTCACCGACTGCAACGAACTGATGGCCGGCTCAACAACTAACCTCGGGGGGCGCTTCGAAACGCTCGTCGATGTCCAACGCCCGGGAGGACACCCGGAAATCGAAGCATTCGCCCCAGCTCAAACTCCTTGGCGACTGGGTCTGCGCTATCGGCGGGTTGCGCGCGGAATCGGTCACGACTTTGGCTTGGCGTCGCCGGTGTCCGTTGTCCCCTTGGGGCGCTTGGCAACGGTGCGCTTGGTCCCTGCAGCCGGTCGTGCGGAAGGCGCCGCTTTCCGCGGGGTCTGCGCATGCCCCGTGGTGGAGACCGGTACCTCTCCGGTTGATCCGACGGTGACCGTTTGGATTTCTCCGCCTGTTTCGGCCGTGGCACCGGTCATTCCGCCATCCGCCTGGCCGACCGGGGCCAGCTCGGGTGCGTAGGTCCTGAAGGTGATCTGCGGCGTCGGCACCGCGAGATCCAGGATCCGCAGCATCACCGAGGTCATGCTGGAGATGTCCTCGTCGAAGGCCAAATGGCTGCTGGCACTCGTCCGGTTCCGCGCCGGGGATTCGGTCGGCGACCAGATCAGGTCGGCCCCCAGTCCGGCCAACGTGCCGCCCAGGGTTGAGGAGCCCAGAGGTTCGTTGGCAAAGTGCTGCAGACCGAGAAGCGGAACGTCCGGGGCGCCTTCGCCGAGACGCTCTTCGAGTCCCCGGGAAACCAGGTACAGCATGGATTTCTGGTAGATCTTCAGGAAGCCGGTGCCCACGCAGTCATCGAGTTCGAACTTGTCGCTCATGCCGAAGGAGACGAAACGGCCCACCTTGTGCTGTTCCAGCGCAGGGAGCACCAGCCGCGCAAAATCATCGATCCTGATGGCCGGGGCCAACCACGACATCGAGGCAACCGAAATCTTTTCGGCCAGCAGCCTGGCCAGGAAATTGGCTCGAAAATCGAACCGGCGCTGTGCCCGGCCAGATGCACTTCAACTCCTTCTGCTCCCGGCAGATCCAGATACCTGCGCAATCTGTCGGCCACCAGTGCGGCCCCCGGCATGGAGGCCATGTCGGTTGCAGACCCTTCGTCCGGTGGCCACATGGCGGGGCGGGGCAAGGGCACGGAAGCGGCAGCAGCGTTCTGCTTCATTTTCGCCCAGAGCCACGTCAGGTGTGAACGGACAAAGCGTTCCACGAAACGATCGGCCTGCTCGACCATGTCGAAGCCCATGGTCCCGAAAGGCAATTTGTCCCGCACAATGTCCACGATCTGGTCAACCAGCGTTTCGACCGGACCGCTCTGCCAGGCAAAGAACACCGGATAGACGTGGTTGTTCATCCACCAATTCAGCTGTGCCTGGGCCAGATTCAACCCCGCCCCCTCGCTGACCAGTCCGCCATGCGCATAGAAAACGACCCGACGCACCGACCGCACGTTTCCGGATGCCGCATCCTCTGCGTTCCAGCGTTCGTGAACGGCCTTCATCTGCCCGAAAATGTAGTCGATCTGTGCCGGGGTGCTGATGAACCGGCCCGTGGTGGAGAGTCTTCCTTCGTTGCCCAGATTCAACCACATGCCCTTGCAGCCTGTCCAAATCCGGTCCCGGTCCTTGGGAGACAACACCGGAGGTGGTGGTCACGACCTGCGTGATATTGCGCAGGTTCACGCTCGCGGGAACGCCCGGGCGTGCCACCCACGCGTCGTAGGCTGAGGTCAGCCAGTCTTGATAGGACAACGTCGCAAACCCGTTGCGGCCCCAACCGGAGCCCCAGCTGTTCTGGACAAGGAATCCAACGTCGTTGTAGCCAACGATGGCGAAGGCGTGGCCGCCAAGATAGGTGGATTCCGCGGTTTTCTCAATCAGGTACAAGGTGGTGCCGTCGGGACGCTCGACTGGCGCGGGATCGAGCCAGCCGCTGTGCACCTGGGCCGACACGGCAATGGCGCGCAGCTCGTTCACGGCCGATTGCAGGTCGTCCAAGCGGAATGCATTGACACGGTAGAAGGCCCCCAACGGGTATTGCATGGCCTGTGCGCTCAGCACGGGGTCGCGGTCAATATCCAGGTCATGTTCGAGGTCCGGCCAGTCGGTAGCTGAAACCACCCCGTGGTAAAGCCACCCCTTGAGCGCCCCACGCAGGGAGGAACCTGCATCATCGCTCCCCTCGAACTCGTCGTAGCGGCGCGCCATGCAGTAGAGCATGTATGGACTGACCAAGATCGGATTCGGGCCGGCGGCCAGGACCGTGTTGATCATGGCCGCGATGGCGTGTCCGGTGCATGAATTGCCCTCCTGGGTGAGCACCATGTGATCGGTTCCCCTGGTGTCCATCACCGGGGGCAGCGGATGCAACTGTGGCCGGTATTCCAGGTCGCGCCCGTCAAAGACGTCCGGTTTGACGGCAAGCACAAACCTCCCGCCCGCGGTCTCGGCAACGCCCGGGGGAAGTGTCTTGGGCATGGTTCGCTCTCCTTGGATTTCCGCAATGGGCAGGCAGCTTCTGGCTGCCGATTATCGGTTCGGGCCGTTACTGGTCCGTTACGGGGATCTTTTGGCATCGTGCCAAGCGGCAGCACAACATCGGCGGCGGTAACTCATTGGTGACGCAGTCGATGTTGTACTGCTCAAAGTGGAGCCACGATGTTGCGTTCTGGAGGTGCCGGTGGTTCCCGAACTGAGGAGAAACACGATGAGCAAAAAAACCGCACGCCCCGCCTGCACCGTCAAGCCCCGCACTCCCCGGATCCTGCCGCCCGGGTTGAGCGACGAACGGATGCGCCTCATACGGCTCCTGGCCACCAAATGGGTCAATGGGACCGTCTTGCACTACTGGTTCCTCAACGGACCCGCACCCCAGCTTCAGGCAGTCAGGGATGCCTTCACCGAATGGAAGTCGCTGCATATCGGCTTGGAGTTCGTTGAGGTGCAGAACAGCAGTGAAGCCGAGGTGCGCATCGGCTTTGACCAGGCAGATGGTTCGTGGTCCTACATCGGACGAGACGTCCTGGGCATTCCGGCCACGCAGCCCACCATGAATTTCGGCTGGGATCTGACGGACGCGTATGGCCATACGACGGCGCTGCACGAAATCGGGCACACCCTGGGCATGCCCCATGAGCACCAGAGCCCGTTCGCCGGCATCGTCTGGGACGAACAGAAGGTCTACGACTACTTCACCGGTTCACCCAACTTCTGGCCCCGGGAACAGACCTTCTCAAATGTCATTCGCAAACTCGACCCCACCGAGGTCGAGGGCTCCACCTGGGATCCGAACTCGGTGATGGAGTACTGGTTCCCAGCAGGACTGATCATCCAGCCGGCCCAGTACCACGATGGACTCGAACCCGCAGGGGGACTCTCGGCAGCTGACAAGGACTGGGCTCTTCGCTTCTACCCGGCACTCTCGCCAACGGTTCCATCGCTGAATCCCTTCGTGTCGGTTCCGCTGTCCCTTGAACCCGGAGGCCAAGCGAACTTCAACATCGTGCCGGGTGAAACCCGCAAGTACGAGTTGGGAACCTTTGGAACAGCAGATACCGTCCTCGTGCTCTTCGAGGAGGTCAACGGACAGCTCCGGCAGCTGGCGGCCAACGACGACAGCGGTACGGACCGGAACGCGAAGGTTCAGGTGAAGCTGTTCAAGGACAAGAAGTATGTCGCCCGCGTCCGGCTCTACTGGGCGGGCGCCTCGGGACAAACCGCCATCATGCTCTGGTAGATCGGGGCTGCGCTTCTACACCTGGAATTCACCCTTTGGAAAGGGTTGGCAATGATGCCCAGTGACGATCACCGCGCCTTCGCATCGCGCGGAGGCACGGGCGAGGGAGAGAACACGCTGTTTGGTTCCGGAACAAGGCAGTTCTTCCTGCGCGGTGCCACTTCGCCAGCCTGGTTCCGGTGATCATGAGAAACATAGGTTTAGAACAGAAAAATCCCGTTGGCCCGGGCGATGCTCCGGGTCGTCACGGGCGGCACCAACGCAATGGTGCGGGACCTTCACATTTATGATGGCTTGGCGAAAAGCGCGGCTGATTAGACTGTCAATCTCTCCGGCAGTTTGCTGTTTGCCGTCTTCGGGGTTCTGCACGAGCCGGAAGCGTTCGGGGGTGCCGGCGATCACCCGGGTGATCGCCGGCAGGCGGTACTGCCTGGGAACGGCCGATGGATTCCGCAAGTGCCGGAATCGGCTTCCTCGTCTCAGACCGGAATGGCACCCGTTCGGGTGTGTCACTAGACCGGTGCCGACATCACATTCGGGCGCGCGTACGCACCGACCTCGGCGCGGGAGGTCGGTGATTTCGGGGTGGCCTTGCAGGTGACCGCTCAATACTTGGTTGCGCCATGGTGGCGGGAAGGCCCGCTGCCTTTGAGCCGGGCCATTGGCCAAGAACCCGCAGGGGCTACCAGTGGATGTCGGCTGTCGTGTCCAGGGGTTTGCGGTCCTCTGGGGCCCCTCTCGTGGGGGCGACGGGGGTGTCTGCCGTGTGAAGGGTCTCGGGGAAGCCGAGCTTGGTGCGTTCCTCGAGTTCGGCGAGGGTGATTTGGTAGACCCTGAATTCGTCCAGACTCGGGAGGGCCCGAAGCTGGACGAGGTTTTGGGTGAGGAGGAATGCGCGGGCCCTGAGGGTGCCGTTTTCCATGAAAGCCACGAGTTTCCAGTATTCGCGGGGCAACGCGGTGCCGCGGTAGGTGCTGTCATCGTCGCGGAAAACGGGCCCGCCGAAGACGCTGACACGCAGGTCCTCGACGTCGACATCCTCGTAGAGCGCGTCTTCGAGACGGCCCCAGAGCCCATCCTGATGACTTTGGTTGAAGTCGTCCATTTGCGGGGTGATGTTGCTGTAGTAGAAGGAGTCCTTGTTGGCTTGGTTCGCCTCGGGCAGTTCGCCCCAGAGCAGGTCGGCACGTCGAGCGATGTGCCCGCGGTCCAGGCGGTTGTCGGCGTATAGCTCGTTGCCTGTTTGCGCTGCCTCGGGAAGTCGGGGGTCCTTGGTGAAACTCATGTTGGTGCGGCTGAGTTTCTTGATGCTGGTCCCGTCAATATTCCACGCGACCCAACGGGCGAACCGCCGTGCCCGGCTGAGGGAGAGCGAGAAGTGGGTGTAGGGGACGGTGTCGGAACCTTCCCACCGGACCGCGTCGTCGCGGATGCCGGCATCCAGCGTCGGGGCTGGAACGGGTGCACCCAGGAAGACGGGGTCATATCCGGTGCGTGCCGTGCTGTCTTGGGGGCCCGGTGCGTTCGTCTCGCTCATGGACTGCTCCTCGTTCTCGTGGGTTCCTGACACCTCGGCGTAGGCGATGGCTGGGCGGCGGCCGGCCGACACTCAAATCGTGAAGGGTTGGCCGGTCAGGAATTTCTTGTCGTTTGGTCCCAGGAAACTGAAGCGCGGGGTTTGGGTCTCGGGCATCCTGGCCGAGATCCTGTTCCGGAGCCGGCGGTAGCCGCCACGGAACTGTCCGCCGTTCCAGACGGTGAGCAGGGTGGCCGTAAACAGGCCGTTGTAGGTTCCGTCGAGTGAAAGCTGGTTGTCCTGGCACCCGGAAATCAAGGCAACGCACGCCGCCGGTTCGATGTCATTGGTCTGCTGGTTGCGCAGTGCACGATACATCTCGCTGCGGCGCAGGAAGTCGCGCTGTGAGACCGCGGCCGGCATGGCCTTGCTTCTGGCGCCGAGGGCCGCCGGGGATAGCGGCACGGCACCCGCGGGGCCCGCCCCGGCCGCGATCGGGGGTCCCATGCGGGTGACTGTCCCGGAATGGCAGCTGTCGGAGAGGACCGCCACCCTGACCCCGGCCGCGAAGGCGCGGTAGGCGGCATTCAGTTCGTCATCGAGGACCTGCCGGTCGTAGAGGACCCACGTTTCGTCTTGGCCGTCTTCCTCGTCGCCGCTGGTGTCAGGGATTTGGCCGCCGTGGCCCGAGTACGTGAGCAGGAACGTGTCGCCTCCGCCCAGTTCGGCCGCCGCCGACTTGAATGCGTCCAACAGGGTGTCGGAGGTGGCTTCCGAGGTGAGCAACAGGCGAGTGGAGAATCCTGCCGCCGAGGCGATGGAGTTCATGTCATGGGCATCGGCTTCGCAGGCGGTGAGGGTGCCCGGCCAGCCCTGGTAGTGTTCCGGATCGACGGCGTTCAAGCCGATGTGAAGGGATATTCCGCGAGGCATGGTGACTCCTTGGGTTGCCGGGGGCACCGACATGACCTTGCGGGCCCTTGGACCCCATGTAATTCCAGACAGCGTCATGGCAGCGTTACCGGTCTGCCCTCCAGTGGCAGGGGATCGGGAAAGCCGGACCGACGAATGGCCCGTGGCTGCGACCCGGGCCTCGCGAACAAACCCCGGGAGAAGCGGTGCTGCACTAATGGCCCTGTTTGTCTATCGTCTTTAGGCCAATAGCCAATGGTTCCCGGGGTACATACGGTGGCCGTGTCGATTGTTTTCTATCGCTGCTGGGGGACATCATGACTTTAGGGCTTGTTCGCGCGCTGGAATCCGAATACCGGAGTGATCCAGGTCGAATGATTCACCTCATCGGGGATCCTTTTGCCACATTGGGCGGGAGACAACGCCACTTGACGGACGGGCATTCCCGGCTGCTTGCATATCTGGCGTTCAACCGCGGTGGACACGATCGCCGCTATGTGGCGCGTACCCTCTGGCCGGACGTGTGTGCGGCACGGGCGGCAGGCAACCTGAGGGCTGAGTTGTGGCGGCTCCGCCGCGACGACATCGGACTGGTCAATTCGGATGAGCACCATCTGTCACTGGCCGACGGCGTCATCGTGGACATCCAACTACTGGATGACTGGGCCACCAGGCTCATCACGGGCACCTGGCGCACCACGGACCTGGTGTGGGTGCCGAGGAACATCGGTACTGCGGAAATCTTGCCGGGGGTCTTCGACGATTGGATAGATCTGGAACGCATCAGGCTTCAGCAGCGAATGCTTCATGCGATGGAATGCATGAGTCGTGAGCTCCGGCTGGTTGGCAGGCTTGCCGAGGCACTGGATGCGGCGCTTGTCGTTTGCCAGGCAGATCCGTTGCGTGAGTCGGCCCAGCTGACGCTGTTTGAGGCGTATGTGGGGGAGGGGAACCTTCTGGTGGCAAAAAGCCGGTTCGAGGATTACCGGCGCCTGGTCATGGACGAGCTGGGGGTTGAACCGTCCGCGGAACTCACCGCCCGACTGGCTTCCCACTTCCGCAGGGAACATCCCTGACAGTAGGGGTTCCGGAGACCGGGCAACCTTGATCAAGATGGCGGGGGGGAATCCCGCTGGAGTGTCTTTCACCATGGGTTGGCCGAACGGCGGCTGAGCTGGGCAGTCATCATGATCGGGCCGGTGCCGACCCCGCGCTCTTCCCGTCCGTGTGTTTCCATCTGGGCGTCGCCCGGAAGCAGGGCAAGGATGCGGCCCATGCGATCCGGGAGCTGTACGCCGGGAATCCTGACGCACAGCCAATCGTCAATTCTCTAACCTCCGGCGAAGGGCGGCAGGACATCGAGTTCGTCGGTTGGCTTCAGGGCCCGGGAACGGTCCTGCGCGCTGACCCCGTTGATGAGGAAGCTGCAGCGGAGCAACACGGTTCCCAGCGAGGTGGCCCGGCGCACCAACAGGTCTCCGCTCACCGGGGCCGCGATCGGTTCGCGTGCCGAGAGCAGTTCCAGCACATGTCCCAGGGTTGCTTCCCCGCCGCTGTCCGGGGTGCCGGCCAACAGGTCGTCAAGGTCGAGGTGTTCCTCGTGGGTGCCGGCAGCTTGCGCGGCTGCCGCGAAATAGCGAATGCGCATTATCCTCCGATGGCGCTCATGGAGCGGTCCGATTGTACAAAGTCCTTGGAACCCAGCCCCACGTGGTCCATGCCGTGTGCCCGGGGCTTTCCCCACATCGCGGCACGCCAGCGTTCGGCGACGTCGGTGTCGCTGGACCCGTCGCGCAGCAATGCGCTCAAGTCCGTTTCCTCGCGCGAGAACAGGCAGCTCATGACCTTGCCCTCGGCCGTGATGCGCGTGCGGCGGCAATCGGCGCAGAACGGTTCGGACACCGAGGCGATGATTCCCACGGCGCCAAGGATCGTTTTCGGATCCTGATGGGTGGAAACCAGGAAGCGTTCGGCGGGCGCACCGTCGCGCGGGCGCGTGTCGGGATTCAGGATGAAGCGGGACTCCAGGTAGGCGCGCAACTGGGCGGCGGTGACCATGTTGTCCTTGCGCCACGTGTGGTCGGCGTCCAACGGCATCTGCTCGATGAAGCGCAGCTCAAGCCCGCGCTCCAGCGCCCAGGCCAGCAGCTCGGGTGCCTGCTCGTCGTTGATGCCGCGCATCAGCACCGCGTTGATTTTCACCGGGGCCAGGCCCAATGCCAAGGCGGCATCGATGCCCTCGAACACCGAATCGATGTGGTCGCGGCGGGTGAGCGTGGCGAAGGTTTCGGCATGCAGGGTGTCGAGCGAGACATTGATGCGGCTGAGCCCGGCTTCGGCGAGCGCCGCGGCCTTCTTGGCCAGTCCCACCCCGTTGGTGGTCAGCGAGATGGGCAGCTCCGGGAACTCTTCACGGACTGCTGCGACGATTTGGGTCAGGTCCACGCGGACCAGCGGTTCGCCGCCGGTGAGCCGCAGCTCCCGGATGCCGAGGTCGCGCACGCCGATGCGCACGATCCGGGTGATTTCCTCGAGGGTGAGCAGCTTCGATTTGGGGAGCCAAGCCAGGCCGTCGGCGGGCATGCAGTAGGTGCAGCGCAGGTTGCACTTGTCGATCAGCGAGATGCGCAGGTCGGTGGCCTGCCGGCCGAATTTGTCGCTCAGCCCGGGGGCATCGGCGGGGGCCGGGGTCAGGATCGTGGGCATGGGGAGGCTGACGGTCGTGGAGCGGGGTGTAACTATTTGCGTCGCCATATATCGAGGGTAGACCACTGGCCGCGGCTTTGTTCCGTGCGGTGTGCCGGGCGTCAGCGGGAGGATCGGGCAGCCTTGCCTGATTTACGGAGATGAATCCAGCAAAGGAATCGCATCTGCAATGCCTTCCGGGCGCTTGACGGCGAATTTGCGTATGTCCGAGGAGGCCTCCAAGTGGCGGCGATGTTCGTCATCCAACTGCCGTGGCTGGCTGGATGGGCCGGCTGCGGCGCGGATCGGAATTTCCGCAAGGCGCCGCCAAAGCATGGGACCACCAGATAAATGGAGGGGGCTAGCGGGAGAGGCTGCGTTGTCGATGCAGCAAGGCCACCAGGGGAAAGACCAGGACCGAGAGCATGCCGGCCCCGACCATGGCGGTGGCGATGCCCGATGGAAGCAGGCCGCTTGCCTGCCCGATGGCCGTCACCGCCACGATGATCGGCAAACCGGTGGCCCCGAAAAGCACGATCGCCCGCCGGTCGGACCCCGAGGAGCCGGCGGGTGCCACCAGCAGGTTCGGCAGCCCCCGCACCACCAGGAACAGCACCAGGAACAGGGGGACCATCCCCAGGACCAGCGGATCGGCCACGAGCGCGGCCAGGTCGAAGTCGATCCCGGTGTTGATGAAGAAGATCGGCACGAGGAAACCAAAGGCCACGGCTTCCAGCTTGGTCTCCACCAGTTCGCGGTCGTGCGCATTCGCGCCGGAAATCAGCACGCGCCACAGGATGCCTGCGGCGAAGGCACCCAGCAACATGTCCAGGCCAAAGGCGACGCTCAGGCCGACCAACAGGGCCAGGAGCAGCAACACCAGGCGAACGGCGAACTGGCCGCTGGAATGCAGCGTCAGGTTCACCAGCTTGTGAAGGCGCTTGTGCTCGCCTCGGGAGGTCAGCCAGATGGCGCAACCGGCAACCACGATGAAGCCAACCAGAAGGACCGCGGAGGGGCCCAGGTTGCGGCCGCTCAGGAACAAGGAGATCGCCAGCAGCGGACCAAACTCGCCTGCCGTGCCGATCGCCGTGACGGCCAGGCCAAACGGGGTCTTCAGCTCCCGCGCATCCCGCAGGATCGGCAACAACGTCCCCAGTGCCGTGGAGGACAGGGCGATGCCGATGAAGACCCCTGCCGCGGCCGTGGGGGCGAGCAGCAAACCGAGGACTATGCCCAGCCCGATGGAGATCAGCCACGCCACACCGGCCCGGTTGATGGGGCGCCCCTTGATGGCGCCGAAATCGATCTCGTTCCCGGCCATGAAAAACAGCATGGCCAAGCCCAGTTCGGCCAGCACGCTGGTGAACTCGGTGGGTTCCACCCAGCCCAGCAGGCTGGGGCCGATCAAGATGCCCAGGACGATCTCGAACACCACCAGCGGCACCTTGGCGACCCGGCCGACCAGGGCTGCCAGAAGGGGTGCTGCGGCCGCGGCCAGGGGGATGAGCATCAGGCTGATCGACAGGTCATTCACGGGCGTATCCTCCGGCTGAACAGGGGGTCTTCGGCAACTCGGTGTCTTCGGTTCAGTGTTGCAGGATGCCGACCGCATCGCCAGATCGGCGATACCGGAGAATCCCAGGGACTTTTGCCGCCCGGAAACGGGTGGCATCTGGGCGGCGTCGTCCGGCCACCGGAACGCGAGACCCCGCGGATGCGCCATCGGCTGTTCCTTCCGGCAAGGGGCGGCCCCTCGGGGGCAACGGACAGGCCCTGCTGCGGTGCCCGGCGGCACACCCATAGGATGGTTGCCATGACCTCACCATTCCGCCGTACTGTCGCAGGGCACCGGGACAACATCAGGGAACTTGTCGATGCGGCACTCGTTGACCTTGGAAGCGAAACGGTCCGGCTGCTCGATGCGCGGGGTCGGAGGCTTGCGGCAACGCTGGCTGCCCCGCGCTCGCTGCCGCCATGGGACAACTCCCAGATGGACGGGTACGCGGTGCACACCGGGGACCTGGGCAACGGACGGCTGCGCGTCGTGGCCCCCATCGCCGCGGGCGAGGCCGCGCCGGCCCTGGAACGGGGGAGCGCCGCCCCCATCATGACGGGTGCGCCGATCCCCGCCGGGGCCAACGCCGTCATTCCCATCGAGGCGGCGGCGCCCGACCGCTTCCCCGACGAGACGCAACTTGCCGCGGGGTTCACGGTGCAGCTGCCGAGCGTCGCCGAGCCCGGTGCGTACATTCGCGTGACGGGCAGCGACATCGCCGCCGGGGACACCGTGCTGGAAGCCGGTACCCGCTTGGGGCCCACCACGCTGGGAATCCTCGCGGGCCTGGGCATCGGCGACGTGGCGGTCACCAGACGCCCGTCGGTGCTGCTGCTGTCCACCGGAGACGAACTTGTCGCGCCCGGGGGAGAGCTGGGGCCCGGACAGATCCACGACGCCAACACCACCCTGCTGGCCACTGCCCTCGACGCGGCGGGCTGCACCGTCACCACGGTCGGCGTGCTGGACGACTCGCCCGCGCTCTTCACCGACTCCCTGCGCGCGGCCCTGACCTCCGGCGAGCGCGACTACCACCTGGTGATCAGCAGCGGCGGCATCTCCAAGGGGGCCTTCGACGTGGTCAAGGAGGTGCTGGCGACCCACGGCATCGAGTTCGGCTCCGTGGCCATGCAGCCCGGCGGACCCCAGGGCTCCGGAACGCTGGCCCTGCCCGGCTGCGACCCCGTCGCCTTCATCGCCTTCCCCGGCAACCCGGTCAGTGCCTTTGTCAGCTTCGAGATCTTCCTGCGCCCGGCGCTCGCCGAACACCTGGCACTTCCCGCCAGGCCGCGGCTCGAGGCAAGGCTCGCCGAGGACATGGAGTCGATGCCCGGTAAACTACAGGTTCGCCGCGGCACATATCGGGACGGGAACTTCACCCCGTTGGGAGGGGCCTCCTCGCACCTGCTGGCGGCCCTTGCGGCCAGCAACGCGTTCATCCTCATCGACGAGGACACCACCGAACTCGCCGCGGGCCAGATAGTGCAAACCCTAGTCATTGGAGACGGCTCATGAGCCAGGAGCAACCACCTTCCGCGCTGTCGCACGTGCGCGCCGACGGCAGCGCCCACATGGTCGACGTCAGCGCCAAGGCCGAAACCAGCCGCGAGGCAACGGCAGAGGCGACGCTGCACACCACCGCCGAGGTGCTCGCCCTGGTCTCCGCCGCCGGGATGCCCAAGGGCGACGCCCTGGCGGTGGCCCGCATCGCCGGCATCATGGGGGCCAAGAAAACCTCCGAACTGATTCCGCTGTGCCACCCGTTGCCGATTTCCAAGGTGGTCATCGACTTCGAGCTGGACCCGGCCGGCTCCGTGCGCATCCTGGCCACGGTGAAGACCCGCGGCGTCACGGGCGTGGAAATGGAGGCGCTGACCGCCGTGAGCACCGCGGGCTTGGCCCTGTATGACATGATCAAGGCCGTCGACAAGCATGCAAGCATCGACGGCATGCGCGTGCTGGCCAAGTCCGGCGGCAAGTCCGGTTCCTGGAACATCGCGCCGCAACAACATGAAAACCCCCAAGGAGAACTCCGCGCATGAGCGCCTGCGAACCACTGCCCGGCCCGCGTAAGGCCGCCATCCTGATCAGCTCCACCCGTGCGGCACTCGGCATCTACGAGGATGCCAGCGCCCCGGTGATCGGCGACTGGCTTCAGGAACACAACTTCGACGTCATGCCGGCGGTCATCGTGCCGGACGGGCCGAGCGTCGGCGCCGCCCTGCAGGGGCTGCTGCTGGCCGGCCCGCGGGTCATCATCACCTCCGGGGGCACCGGGCTGAACCCGGATGACACCACCCCGGAGGAAACCGAGCCGCTGCTGAACCGCACGATCCCCGGCATCATGGAGGCGCTGCGCGCCACCGGCCGGGCCAACACGCCGCTGGCCGCGCTCAGCCGCGGGCATGCAGGCGTTGCCGGCGAGACGTTCATCGTGAACCTGCCGGGCTCGCCCTCCGGCGTGATGGACGGGCTGACGGTGCTGGCTCCGCTGATCGAGCACATCTGCGACCAGATCGAGGGCCGGCATGGCCACTAAGGATCCAGCCGCACCGGGCGAGGTGGTCCACGCGGCGATCAGCGACACGCCCCTTGACGTGAACACCGCCTGGGACGAGGTCGAGTCGGAGCGCACCGGAGCCGTCGTCACCTTCGGCGGCATCGTGCGCAACCACGACGGCGGCAAGGAAGTCGTGAAGCTGACCTACAGCGCCCACCCGAGCGCCAATGCGCGCATGCGTGAACTGGTTGCCGAGGTGGCCTCCCGCCACCCCGGGACACGGCTCTGGGCCGCCCACCGGGTGGGGGAGCTGCAGATCGGGGATGCGGCACTGGTTGCCGCCGCTGCCTCGGCGCACCGCGGCGAGGCCTTCGAGGCATGCCGCGACCTCGTCGAGACGGTCAAGGCGAACGTGCCGGTGTGGAAGGAACAGTTCTTCGCCGACGGGCACGTCGAATGGGTCGGCAGCGCGTAGGGAATTGGTGTCCCGGCACGGATGCCTCCACCAAACGGGCCGGCAAGGGCGTGGCCGGATGCGGTAAGCGGTGGTTTCCGTACACCGGTACCCTTATTCAATGACCAATGCACCAGAAATTGCCCAGTGGATCCTTGACACGATCCACGCAGAAAAAATCGTCCATCAGGAAGCCATCGTGCCGCGCATTGCCGAGGCCTTTGGTGAGGAATGGGTGTACACGAACGAAAACGGGCACCCGGCCATCAACCGCGACGTGCTCAAGTCCCTGCGCAAGCTCCGCGATGCCTCGGTGAACTGGGACCGCGAGGAACGCTGCTGGAAAATCGTTGACGCCAAGTAGCGCCACGTAGCACCAACTGTGGCCGCCGGAGGGAACAATCTTCGGCGGCCTTTTGCTGCCTCGCCGACCGCCCCGGTTCGGTCGCTTCCCGGATGGAGCCCGGCCGGATCGGCAGTGGACGCCAATCTGATGCCGCAGAAATCGTAATGCAGCCCACGTCCCGGAGTCCGGTTCCCGGGGTCATCGACTCCATGCCGGGGCGCAATTCCCGATACGCTAGAACCCATGAGTGCACCACTAAAAGTCGCCGTCATCGGCGCATCAGGACGAATGGGAGCCGAGGCCGTCAAGGCCGTAAACTCCGCCACCGACATGGAACTTGTTGCGGCGCTGGGCCGCGGCGACGAACTCCAGGCCATCGTGGATGCCGGTGCCACCCACGTGGTGGACCTGAGCGTGCCCGCGAGCACCGAGGAAAACGTCCGCTTCGCCGTCGAGCACGGCCTGCACGCCGTGGTCGGCACCACCGGCTGGGACGATGCCAAGCGGGCCTCCCTGGAGGAACTGCTGGCCAAGAACCCGGGAACCGGCGTGCTCATCGCCCCGAACTTCGCCCTGGGCTCCGTGCTGGCCAGCGCCTTCGCCGCCACCGCCGCACGCTACTTCGAATCGGTGGAAATCATCGAGCTGCACCACCCCAACAAGGTCGATGCGCCGTCGGGCACCGCGGTGCGCACCGCCGAACTGATCGCCGCCGAACGCGCCGCGGCCGGCGTGGCACCGAGCCCGGATGCCACCGAAACCCAGCTTGAGGGCGCCCGCGGCGCCGTCGTCGACGGCATCCACGTGCACTCGGTGCGCCTGCGCGGGCTCGTCGCCCACCAGGAAGTGCTGCTCGGCGGCGAGGGCGAACAGCTCACGCTGCGCCACGACTCCTACGACCGCGCCTCCTTCATGCCCGGCGTCCTGCTGGGCCTGCGCACCGTCGCCTCCCGCCCGGGACTGACCTACGGCCTTGACGGCTACCTCGAGTTGGGACGCTAGACGCGCATGAAAACCAAGATCTGGGTCGGCGCCATCCTGCTGCTCTTCGTGTTCTACCTGGTTGCCGCCTTCGGCTCCGCCGTGCGTTTCATCACCGCCGCCGAACCGCTGGCCAAGGTCATCGGCGTCGCCGCGCTGGTGATCCCGCTGGTGGGCGTGTGGATCCTGATCCGCGAGGTGCTCTTCGGCTCCCGCACCCAAACCATGGCCGGCATCCTCGAATCCGAGGGACTGCTGCCGGAGGACAACCTGCCGCGCACCCCGTCCGGGCGCATCGTCAAGGCCGCCGCGGACGAGGACTTCGTGCAGTACAAGGAAGAGGTCGAGGCGAACCCCGAGTCGTGGAAGTCCTGGCACCGCCTGGCGCTGGCCTATGACGCGTCGGGGGACCGCAGGCGCGCCCGCGAATCGATGCGCACCGCCATCGGGTTCTACCTGGCAAGCACCAAGAAGTAGCTGCTGGACCTATTTCATGAAGTGTGGCCCCGATCCGTCGAAACGACGGAACAGGGGCCACACTTCATATCTGGACAATGGCCTGCCCGGTAAGGGCTGCAGCTGTGGACATGAGTCCCACGCGTCATGCGGCGAGACTTTTGCTCAAACCGTAGCTGCGGACCGGGCGGGGTTCACACGCCGGAAGCGACCGCGCTGTGGGCTATTTCAAGGATCTGCTGTGTGGCCTGCTGAGCCGCCTCGCGGTCGGCATCGGCAATGGCGCGCAGCAACTTGGAATGCGGTTCGGATTCGGTGAGCTGGTCGGTGGAGAAGAAACAGTCATTGCCGGCGATTGACTGGCGCAAGGATTCGTCAAAGCTCTGGTAGAGCGCGGTGAGCAAAGTGTTGTGTGTGGCGGCGGCTACCGCCAGGTGGAATGCGAGGTCCTGGGCGACGAACTCGTCAAAGTTGTCCTCGCGGATGGCCCTGCTGCGCAATTGCAGGATCGCCTCCATGGTCTGGATGTCTTGTGCGGTTCGGTGCGTGGCGGCCTCGGTGGCTGCGAGGGTGTCCATCGAGCTGCGGACCGTGAGCACTTCCCCCGCGTCGGCGTGGTTCAAGGCGCGGCGGATGGCGACTTGGGTGGCATCGCGGGCCGTCACGTAGGTGCCCACGCCCTGGCGTGTGGAGAGCAGTCCTTGCTGCACCAGTGCCTTGACGGCCTCGCGTACCGAGGAACGCGAGACTTCGAAGGTTTCAACAAGAGTTGCTTCAGGCGGAATTTTTGAGCCTATGGGCCAGTTTCCACCGCTGATTTCGGCCATCAATTGATCGATCGTCAAGTCGACCAATGAGCGCCGCGGAACTGTCTTCATTGTATGAACTCTATCTTGTAGATTTCTCGCATAAAGGTCTGGTCATCAGACAACTGATGACTGTAGGATAGCAGCGTCTTGTGAAATGAATCACGTTCATTTTGTTCACTGGTGCATCCGCCCGGCGCGGCAATGGCCAAAGCAATCTTCTGGAGGAGAAGTGCAATTTCGCACCCTGCGGCTACTCATGCCGCTCAGTGTCTTGGCACTGTTACTGACGTCTTGCGTCGGGCAGAACCCGGTGCCACCGACACCGCTTGATCCGGCATCCTTGCTCTCCACGACCCCGGCCGGCAGCAAGGACGTGGACCTGGTCCGCTGGAACCTGCCCTATGAGCCCATGAGCCTGGATCCCATGAAGTCGTTCAACTACGCGGAGAACACCGCCCTGGCCAACATGTGCGAAAGCCTGATGCGCCTGAACCCCGACCTGTCGATGTCGCCGGGTCTGGCCGAAAAGGTCGAGTTCCCGGATGACACCACGATCGTCTACACAGTGCGGGACGGTGTGAAGTTCTGGGACGGCAGCGACCTGACCGCCGAGGACGTTGCCTATTCCATAGGCCGCCAGGCCGGGCCGGAGAGCCCGAGCTACTTCTCGGACTACTTCCTGAACGTCGATTCGGCCACCGTCACCGGCGAACGCGAGGTCACGGTAAGGCTGGCCCGTCCCGATGCATTGTTCGCACAGGGCATGGCCAGCGCCGCCGGAGCGATCGTACAGAAGAAGGCCACCGAAGCATCCGGCAGTGAATTCGGCACCCCGCAGGGGAACCTGCAGTGCACCGGGCCCTACCAACTGGACGAGTGGAACAGCGGCAAGTCCATGGAGCTGTCCCGGTTCGACGGCTACTGGGACGATTCCCTGCCCTTGCACGTGGAGAAGCTGAGCCTGTCGTTCATTGCCGACGAGTCCACTGCGGTCAATGCGCTGCGTTCGGGATCGGTCGACGGCCAGTTCTTCTACCTGCCACCGGCAGGCATGTCCCAGATGACCGAGAGCGACGCCGTCGACGTGGCCTACGGCAAGTCTTTGGTGTTCTTCACGCTGCGCGGCACCAGTGCCGAGGGGCCCTTCGCCGATCCGCGCATCCGCAAGGCGCTGTCGCTGGTGATGGACCGCGACGCGATGAGCCGGGTCATTCTGCAGGGCTCGGCCATCGGCGCCGGGACCATGGCAGGACCCGACTACTGGGGCGACCAAGCCGAGATCTTCGAACAAGCGGCCGACCCGCATGCCGGGGACATGGACGTGGAGCAGGCCAAGGCATTGGTCGCGGACTACGGGAAGTTCGACAAGCCCATCGTCATTGCCCTGCAGGGTTCCTCCGCGGTGCACGAACAACTGGCCAACGTGATCCAGGCGGCGGCCAAGGCCATCGGCATCCCGGTGGAAACCCAGGTGATTCCGGTGGAACAGTTCGGCAACCTGTACTTCGATGAGAGCGCCCGCAAGGGGCTGGATGCCTTCTTCACCAGCTACTACGGCAATGTGCCCGACCCGCTGGATGTCTACCAGGTCTTCAGGAAATCCAACTCCTCGAACTTCAGCGGCTGGGATGCCGCCGACGGCATCCTCAACCAGGCAATGAGCACCGTCGATGCGCGCGAGCGTGCCGAGCTGACGGTCAAGGCCCAGCAGCTGGTCCAGGAGCAACAGCCGTGGATCACGATCTCCTACCTGCCAAACATCGTGGTGCAGAACTCGAAGATCTCCGGGGCGACGGCATCGTTCGCCTACCTCTACTATCCGTGGGCTGCCACGATCGGGGGCAAATAGCCATGACTACCCTGTATTTCCTTCTCAAACGCCTGGGCGGCCTGGCCATCGTGCTGCTCGTGACCTCGTTCCTGGTCTTTGGGCTGCTCTACCTGGCTCCGGGCTCGCCGCTGGCGTTTGTGCTCGGCCCGCGCGGCGGGACCCCGGAGCAGATTGCCAAGGTCACGGCCCAGTACCACCTGGACGACCCGTTCCTGCTTCGCTACGTGAACTGGCTGGGCGACGTGCTCAGCGGCAACCTCGGCGAATCGATCGTCTACCGCCAGCCGATCACCGAGCTGTTCGGACCGCGCGTGGGCACCACCATCGCACTGGTCGCCCTGGCCACGGTGCTGATCGCAGTGGTCGGAATCCTCTTCGGCATGCTCGCCGCGCTCAAGGGCGGGGCAGCGGACCGGATCATCTCCACCATTGCCACCCTGGGGCTGTCCGTCCCGGTGTTCGTCGTCGGCGTCGGGCTCATCAGCGTGTTTTCGGTGGGCCTGGGCTGGTTCCCGACCTTCGGCACGGGAACCGGGGGCTGGGACACGCTCTACCACCTGCTGCTTCCGTCGATCACCTTGGCAGTGGCCTCCGCGGCCTACCTGGCGCGCATCACCCGGGCCGCGGTGATCGAGGAACGCAGTCGTGAGCACGTGCAGACCGCGACGGTGCGCGGCCTGGCCCCCAACGTGGTCATCCGCCGCCATGTGCTGCGCAACGCGCTGGTGCCGATCACCACGGTCATGGGCCTGACCATCGCGACGCTCATCGCCGGTGCCGTGGTCGTGGAAAACGTCTTTGCCCTGGACGGGCTGGGCTCGCTGTTGGTGCGCGCCATCCTGCAGCGCGACTACTCGGTGGTGCAGGCAGTGATCCTCGTGCTGGTCTTCGCGTTCGTCATCATCAATACCATTGTCGATCTGCTGTACTCGGTGATCGACCCTCGCATCAGTCTCGGGAGCAAGCAATGACATCCACCACGATTTCAGCCGCGGGCATGCGCCAGGTGCGCACGACTTCACTGCGGACACTGACCGAGCGACTGGGGATCACCGGTGTGGCGGCGGCGCTCATCCTGTTCGTGCTCGTCCTCCTGGCGGTCCTTGCCCCGCTGGTAGCCCCGCACGACCCGAACTTCCCGAACCTCTTGGCGGCGCTGAACTACTCCAGCGCCGAGCACCTGCTGGGCACCGACGCCCTGGGGCGCGACCTCCTCTCGCGGCTGATCTACGGTGCACGGATCACCCTGGCCGGCCCCGGGCTCGTGATCCTGATTTCCACGGTCGTGGGTACGGCGCTGGCGCTCATCGCCGCCTGGTGCGGCGGAAAAGTCGACACCGTGATCTCTTGGGTGCTTGACGTGCTGTTCGCGGTGCCGGGCATCGTCTTCGGCATGGTCGCCGTGGCCATCTTCGGGCCGAACCTGTTCAACGTGGTTGCCGGCCTTGCCGTGGCCTACGTGCCCTACGTGGCCCGTGTGGTGCGTTCCAGCGCGCTGCGCGAGCGCACCATGCCCTACGTGCAGGCAGCCCACCTGCAGGGCCAGTCCTCCATCGGGATCGTCGTCAAGCAGATCCTGCCGAACGTGCAACCGATCGTGGTGGCGCAGGCCGTCTCCTCGCTGGGCTTCGCGGTCATGGACCTGGCGGCCCTGTCCTTCCTGGGACTGGGCGTCCAGCCGCCGACCGCCGACCTGGGCCTGATGGTCAAGTCCGGGTTCGACTCGATGATGCGCGGCTACCCGTTGGAAGGAATCAGCGCCGGCGTGGCCATCGTGGCCATCGTGTGGTCGGTGACAGTGATCGGCGACAAACTGACGAGCAATGCAAGGAGCATGGGATGAACACCGCACTGTTGGAGGTCAATGACCTCACCGCAACCTTGGTGACCCGCAAACAGCGGCTGCGGCTGCTTGACGGCGTCACCTTCAACATCGAGCCAGGGCGGGCCCTGGGCCTGGTCGGGGAGTCCGGGTCCGGCAAATCGCTGACGACCCGCGCGATCACCCGGCTGCTGGACCCGGCTTTCCGGGTGGGCGGACAAATCAGCTTCCAGGGCACCGACGTGCTTTCGATGAACGCGGTCCGCCCTGCGTTCCTACCGGTCGACCAAGGTGGGGATGATCTTCCAGGACCCCCGGGCCCACATCAACCCGGTGTACCGGGTGGGGGACTTCCTGACCGAGGCCCTGGTGCTCGGGCGCGGGATGGACCGCGCGCAGGCCGAGGACCGGGCGATCGCCCTGCTGGAAGAGGTCGGGGTGCGCAATGCGTCCTCGCGGCTGCGCCAGTACCCGCACGAGCTGTCGGGCGGTTTGCTGCAGCGCGTGATGATCGCCAGCGTGCTCCTGGCCGAGCCGGAACTGATCCTGGCCGACGAGCCGACCACCGCACTGGATGTCACCGCGCAGTCCGATGTCATGGCGATCCTGGAGGAACAACGCCGGATCCGCGGCATGTCGCTGCTGCTGATCACCCACGACCTGGAACTGGCTGCTGCCTGCTGCGACGAGCTGGCCGTCATGTATGCCGGACAGATCGTTGAACAAGGCGCCGGGATCCACGAGAATCCCCGCCACCCGTACACCACGCAACTACTGGAGGCCCGCCCGAGCATCGAGTCGAAATCCGGCCGATTGCCCACCCTGAGCTACACCCGAGAGGACCACGAAGCATGGAAGAGCAGCCGGTTCGACGCGCAGGAGGTGTCGGCATGAGTCGCGAGCCGATCATCAGGGCACTCAACCTGCGCAAGGAATACAGCTCGGGCTCCGGAAAGGTGTTGGCGGTGGACTCGGTGTCCTTCGAGCTGCATGCCAACGAATCACTGGCCATCGTGGGCGAATCGGGCAGCGGCAAGACAACCGTGGCCAAGATGCTGGTGGGGCTTGAATCACTGAGTGGCGGGGAACTGGATGTCCTGGGGTCCAGCCGCACCCACCTGCCGCGCACCGCCGCCCAGCGCCGGCGCTGGGCAAGCCAGGTGCAGTACGTGTTCCAGGACCCGTACTCTTCGTTGAACGGGCGATCCCGCATCGGGGCCATCATCTCCACCTCCATCGCGCTGCACGCCACCGACAGGCCGGACGCGGCCACGCTGCGCGCCCGTGCGATGGCGCTGCTTGACTCGGTGGGCCTGCCCGAGCGCTTCTTCGATTCCTTCCCCCACCAGATGTCCGGCGGGCAGCGCCAGCGCGTGGCGATCGCCCGGGCGCTCGCAGCGAACCCCCTGGTCCTGGTGCTCGACGAGGCGGTGGCGGCCCTGGACGTTTCGATCCAGGCCCAGATCCTCAACCTGCTCAACGACATCCGCGCCGAACGGGAGATCAGCTACATCTTCATCACCCACGACCTTGCCGTGGTGCGGCAGGTCGCCGAGCGCACCCTGGTCATGGAAAACGGGAAAATCGTTGACCAGGGGGACACCGACACGCTGCTCGATGCCCCGAGCCACCCCTATACACGCGCCTTGCGGGCAGCGGTGCCCGGCCCGGGGTGGCGCCCGCGCCGCCGCGATGACTTGGCGTTGGCGAAGTGACCGGCACGCTGGTCACCGCACGGCACGTACTGGTCCACCGGGGCGACGGACACCGGATGCTCCGCGACGGGGCGGTGCTGGTGCGCGGCGCGCACATCGAATGGGTCGGTCCGGCCGAGGACGCCCCCGAAGCCGGGCAACGCATCGAACTGGGCGAGAGCCTGTTGATGCCGGGGCTGATCGACCTGGAGGGCCTGGCCGACATCGACCACATCGTGCTGGACTCGTGGAGCGACGGGGACACCGATGTGCTGTGGTCCCGGGACTACGCAGAACGGGCCGTCAACGCCCTGGGCGCGGAGGACCGGTCGCGCATGCGGCTGTATGCCGTGGCCCAACTGGCGCTGCACGGGATCACCTCGTTCATGCCGATCGCCTCGGAAGTCCATACGGCGTGGTCCGAGAACCACGACGACGCCATGGATCTAGTGGCTGCGGTACGCACGGTGGGGTTGCGCGGGTTCATCGGACCCTCCTACCGATCGGCGGTCCATGTGGCCGAACCCGATGGCTCCATGGGGATGTTCCATGATGAAGCCGCCGGGGAGCGGGGCTTCTCCGACGCGGTGCGCTTCCTTGACACCGTCCGGGATCTGGGCGACCCGTTGGTCACCGGCGTGCTCGCTCCGTGCCGGGTCGAATCGGTCAGCCGCGAGCTGCTCGAACGCACGGCACAAGTGGCCGCCGAGCGCAATGCGCTGGTGCGTGTGCACGTGTTCCAGGACCTTTTCGAGAACGAGGTGCTTGCCGCCAGCCACGGCACGGATGCCATGGGATTGCTGCGGGAGACCGGGCTGCTGAACGACCGGCTGTTGATTGCGCACGGGGTGTACCTGGACCGGCACCCGCACGTGCTGGGTGAGGATACGGGGCAGCTGGCCGAGCTGGCTGCAGCCGGGGTCTCGGTCGTGCACTGCCCGGTCACCAACGCACGCTACTCCTTCCACCTGCACCGCCTGGGGGACTACCTGGAGGCCGGGGTCAACATGGCGCTGGGCTCGGATTCCTTTCCGCCGGATCTGATCCGGGCCATGGATCTGGGAACGCACCTGGCCAAGGCGCAATATGACAGCCTCGAAGCGCATTTCCTGCCCGAGTACGTGAACGCGGCCACGCTCGGCGGGGCACGCGCGTTGCACCGGGATGACCTGGGCCGCATCGCCGCGGGGGCGAGCGCGGACCTGGCAGCCTTTGCCCTGGACTCCGTGCGCACCGGACCCGTGGAGGACCCGCTGCGTACGCTGCTGCAGTCGGGCACCGGGGCGAACACGGTGTTCAGCATGGTGGCCGGGCGGCCGGTGGTCCAAGACGGGAAGTTGCCCGGTGTGGACCTGGAAGAGCTGCGCGAAGACGGGCAACGCATCTTCGATCGGCTCAAGGCTTCCTACTCGGAGCGCACTGCGGGCACTGGACGGGATTTGTTCCCTCCGGTTTTCCCCGAGGCCGGCCCGGTTGGATCCCGGGCCGACCTCGAGGACGACATGGTTCGGAGCTAACCGAGCAGGGTTCCTGCTTCGGCGATCCGGCGCCCGCCGCGGACCACCGCGGCGGGCGTTGGGCGGTTGACGACCAGCTGGGCGATGCCCGGCTGGTCGAACTGCACGTAGTCGGCGGCGGTCGCCGGATCGAAGTCCAGCACCCGATCGATCCCCAGCAGCCGGGCACCGCCCGTGGTGGCGATCTCGAAGCAGCGCTGCAGTTCGGCATCGGTGATCGCCCCGGTGCGGTAGCCGAGCAGGTGCATGCGGTCCACCATGGAACCGGTACCGAAGGGCGACCAGGCGTCGCGCACGCCGTCGGAACCCAACGCCAGCTTCACGCCGTGCTTCTCCAACAGGTCCAGGTCCGGCACGGGGTCCGGGCCCAGGGCGCAGGTTGCAATCCAGACGCCGGCCTCGGCCAACGCCTCAAGGGTGTGCTCCAGGTCGGCCGAGGCCGCCTCGCAGATGGCGAATGCGTGCCCGACGGTGACCCGGTCCCGAAGGCCAAGCGCTGTGGTGCGTGAAGCGATCTCGCGCAGTTCGGCCAGCCCCTCTGGCCCCATGTCGTGCACGTGGATATCGATGTCCCGGCCGTGCTTCTGCGAAAGCCCGAAGACCACATCCAAGTGCCCGTGCAGGTCGTGCTCCAGTCCGATCGGGTCGATGCCGCCGACCAGGTCCGCGCCCTCGGTCAGGGCAGCCTCCATCAGGTCGACGCTGCCCGGGTCGGTCAGCAGTCCGAACTGCGGGAACGCCACGATCTGCAGGTCCATCACCTCGCGGTACCGCTCGGCAACCGACCGCGCAGCGTGGATGTTCTTCAGGCCGATCCGTGTCCCGAAGTCGATGTGGGCGCGCATCGCCGTGGTGCCGTTTGCGATTGCCTGCTCGACCAGGGCTCCCATGCGATGCTCCACGCTGTCCTGGTATGCCAGTTGGGTTTCCATGTCGTTGGAGATGAGATCAGACAAGGTGGTGGCGGGCTTGCGAGAGAGCCAGGTGCTGCCCCAGGACGTCTTGTCCGGGTGGATGTGGGCATCCACAAATCCGGGCGTAATCAGGCGGGTGGTGGAATCGGGGGTGGACGTCATTGGCTACCTCGTATCTGATGGGGGAGTCGGTCGGCGATGTGCGGGACCGCCTGCCGTAATGGTATACCAAGCATGTTTGGCACCTGGTCGGAGAGGTGGTTTTGGCTCGCATTCCCGTGTCGTGGCGGACATCCGCGAATCCCGGGGCCGTTGACGGATGACAATCCGCATCAGCCCCGTCCGGGCGTGCCGTCGAGGCTTCCGCGGACGAGGCCTTCGCGCCTTGCGGGGAGGGGGCGAGCTTCACCCCGGGTCGCGGAAGCCCCGGATCTGCTTGGCACTGGCCCAAGATGCGGCGGGGCCACCTGTGCGGTCTTGAATCGACGCCCACCGCTATCGGCTTCTACCCGCCGAGCGCCAGGGGGCAGCCGGTTCATGGGCTGTGGCGATGGCATGCAACATGAGCCTGCGTAAGAGTGCCGCCCGTTGGCCCGTTGCACTGTCCGTGCGGAGACGCGCAACGGCACGGGAGTCGATATCGGGACTGTTCGTGTGGCAATGCTCCGTGATGTCACTAGTGACGCTGAGGGGTGCCGAGTCCCGGGGTGGCGCAGGGGTCAGCCCCAGGTGATGCCTGTTCGCGATTCCGAAACCGCGAAGCTGGGGTTGCCGTGCGTCCGGTGCTGCAACTGGCTACACTTTTCGATCCGACGATTGTTGGTATACCGGATTCTTTGAGGTTTATCAGTGCCGGAAACCCACAGTTTTCATGGCGAGCAAGACTCGAGAATAAGCCCTTTGGCCGCAGTCAACGTGTGGTTGCGGTGATCTACTCAAAGCCTTTCTGGCGTGGAAGGGTGGCGTGCGCGAAGGGGGTGCGCATGCGGGATCGCATTTCATGACTTCATACTCTTTCTTTGGAATACCAAATTGGCTACACTTCGAAGCAAGATACTTCACCTCGGATAGAAACGACTGCTCATGACACTTTTACTCAATGCCTCTTCGCTGCAGACGGTCCTCGACATGCCTTCAACCGTTGACGCCGTGGAGCAAGTCTTTGCAGATATTGCCAACGGCACCGCCATGCAGCCGACACCTGTTGCCATGAACGTATCTCCGGTCGATTCCAGCTTCATTGTGATGCCTGGCGTGGCTGCCGGCCCCGGATTGGCGTCGGTCAAACTGCTGGCAGACGTTCCCTCCAATTCGGGTCGCGGATTGCCGACGCAACGGTCCATGATCATGCTGGCCGACCATGTGACCGGCGAATCCTTGGCAATCCTGGATGGGCGGGTTCCCACCCGCATTCGTACTGCAGCCGCTACTGCGGTGGCTACCCGTCATTTGGCTCGTGCGGAGGCCTCGACCCTGGGTCTGGTTGGCGCGGGGGCGCTGGCCGTGGCGCATGTCGAGGCTTTGCTGTGCGTGCGGCCTATCAAGCGGGTTGTTGTTTGGACACGCTCGGCAGAGCGAATGCAAGGAGTTCCGTGCCGCAATTGCCCATCACGATTTGCACGTCGAATCGGTTGACAGCGTTGAGGAGGTTTTTGCCGCAAGCGACATCGTTTGCACGCTGACGCCCTCGGTCGAACCCATTGTCAAGGGGGAGTGGTTCCGTCCGGGGTTGCATGTCAACGCAGTGGGGGCTCGCCCGCGGCCGGGCGAGCGAGAGATCGACACGGTGGGAATGGCTCGTGCGCGCGTGGTTGTTGACCATTGGGGTACGGCGAAAACCAAGTCGGGCGCGTACCTCGTGGCGTTGTCCGAGGGGGCGATTGTAGCCGAGGACATCGTGGGGGAGCTGGGTCAGGTGGTCTCGGGCCAAATCGTGGGCCGGCGCAATGCCGACGACATCACGTTGTTCAATTCCGTGGGGGTGGGACTGCTGGACCTTGCGATTGGGCGGTTGGCCTACGACCGTGCCATTGACCGTGGACTTGGACAGCACGTGAACCTGACGCTGTAGTCGAACGGTGAAGTCACGCCGCGAATCCTGATGAGACACATAGACTTGAGGGAAGTAGCTGAATCGGACAATGCAACGGAAGGGCAGGAACATTGCCTGTAACGCCAGGGTTTGAACCGGAGTCGGTCCGTGTGACCGACCATATCCGCAACGAGATCATTGACGGTGTCCGTGCCCCGGGGAGCAAGCTTGTCGAACGCGACCTGGCCAATGAGCTGGGCGTCAGTCGCCTGCCGGTTCGCGAGGCCCTCAAGACGTTGGTTGCCGAAGGCATCGTGACACCCCGGCCGCGCACCTGGGCCGTGGTTCGAGAGTTCACTCCGTCTGACATTGCAGATTTCAATGAGGTACGCGGTGGGCTCGAGCTCATGTCCTTCAAACTGGCGGCCCAGCGCCATACTCGCCAGGGCCTGGCCGAGCTGCGGGAAGTTCTTGACCGGGAGCACTTGAGCGCTCGAAACGGCGATGCCGTCACCTCGCGTCGGACGGGTGCCCAATTCCATGAAATCGTGACCAAGCTTGCCGGGAACGATCTGCTGATCGAATTGAACGGGATCTTGTCTTCTCGAATGCGCTGGCTGCTGTCACAGCACGACGACCTGATCGCCATGGCCGACGAGCATGAGGAACTCTACCAAGCCATCGCCGCGCGCGATGTTTCCAGGCTGGAGGCTCTGGTCAGCGCCCATCTTGAGACAAGCCATTTGAGCGTCATGACCCGCACCGGGGCAGTGGCCGCCGAATCTGTCTAGTGCTGCCGTTCCGCCGGCATCCCATGGAATTCCGCGGCCCCTGGGATCACGGGGCGGGAGACCTGCGCACACCTGTTTTGCCAAGTGATTGCGGCAGGCAATGTCCGGTCGATGGACAGAGTCGCCGATCCTGGTGATTTGGCAAGTTTCGGCTATCCAATGCGGGCGCAGCCCAAGGCTTAGGGCGCGGGTTCGAGAGTGCATCGGCCGCGAAACCTGGGCATCCGCAGGTTTGTCCGAAGAGCGAAGAGCCACCTCGGGCGTGGATATCCGGCCTGAGGTTCTGCGGCCCTGCCGCGGTGTTCGCCGGCAACCATACTGGCGATCTGGCGGAGCCTGCCCTGAATGCGCTGGGTGGATGACAAGCTCGTCCGGCGCCAGCAGCCGATTCAGGAGACTCAAGGTCCGTTGTTTCCCTGGCCGTTTGGCGCATCAAGGGACCGTGCGGAGGCGTCTGAAGCGTGCGCGCATATGCGGACCCCGAGATGGCCTGTCCGCAATTCTCCCGGGATGACCTGATCCTGAACAAAGCCCGCCCTTGAATTATCGAGCTCTCAGACCCGCCGAGACTCATTCGAGCAGTGCGGCTCTCACTGCGCCACCGAATGGGTCGCCGCGCACGACATGCTCTGCGCGGTAGCGCGAGCGCTACCAGGGTGGACTCGTTGGATGCCGAGGTTCGGGTTGCCATCCCGGCTCGGCGGAAAGCACAGCGTGTTTCGGAATTTCAAGATTGCCGGAACGCATTCTTTCCACTTTTGGCCCTCGGAGCCGGTCTGGTATTCGGTTCAATGTCCTCGGCTGCCCCGGGTTCCCTGCAATTCGCTCGTCTTGTGTGGCGCACATGCGCTCCCATGTCGCGGTCGACAGTGCTTGTTCGGGGAAGGATCGGGCAAGGCGGATTCGAATTGGGTGAGCACCATCGAAGAAATTGGTTGACCGTTTTAGCAACACAAATCTGCGCTGGCCGTCACATCTGGTATCCAAAAAAATGCCGACCTTCCCTTGGGTTGTGCGGTTTTCGCTGAAGCATTCCACCCTTTCGAGCGTTGTCGTGTATTTGGTATTCCATAATTCGTAGCTTTGGTATACAGTTTTTTTGTTGCTTGGATCACTTTCGCGAAGGGCTC
>CAWFRB010000005.1:0-210630 GCA_963818105.1 uncultured Actinomycetota bacterium
CCGTCATGGTGGTCTCCGCGGCCCTGCATCGGGCGCTGGCGCCGCGACCCGCAGTCCTAACGGCCTGTTACGTCCTTGGCCGCGTCCTTGAGATGCTCGCCGGCTTGCTTGACCTTCGCTGCAGCCTGGTCTATGGCACCTTCAGCCTGCAGGCGCTCATTGTCGGTGGCGTCTCCGACCTTTTCCTTCGTCTTGCCCGCAGCTTCTTGAACCTTGTTGCTGATCTTGTCTCCGAGACCCATGGGAAAACTCCTTCAATCGGTTACTTGGGAAATGCCTGCCAGTACACGAATCTCCAGGCAGTTCAAGAACTACATGGCGACACGGCTGGCGGGTCGGCAACGGCGTTGCCAACAACTGGGAGTGTGCACGGGAATAGTGGCTTCTTCACCGGGCATTCGTTTGCTTGTCAACGGTTGTGGTTCCGTGGGAGGGGTCTGGCCGTTCGTTCTCCGCTGTGCGCTTTCTCGGGATTCAGCAGTGGCCGAAACATCAGGTCGAGTATGCGCAGGAATGCAAGAGCAATCCGATTAGTCTCCGTAGAGGCGACCTGCGATGCAGGAAAATTCGTCCAGCAAGAGGTTCTTGCTTGTGATGCTTGACGGTTTCAGGTGCACATTGTGTTCAGGCGGCGTGACGCCGGTTCTCCCGGTGGCATTTTCATTCCGCCCACCTGGGATCTCGTTGCCAGCATCGCGATTCACATTGTCATGGTCGAGGCGTACTTCGACCGGTCCCATGGATTGGGATGAAGATGCGCCTTATCGAAGAATTACTCGGGCTCGCGTGGCAACTGTTCTGGGCGAACATACTTTCTCAGCCGCGGGCGCCCTGGCGCAAAGTCGTCGCTGACCACGTGGTCTCCCAAAACCAATGGCGACGTTGGCGCAGGTACATCGTCCGACCGCTGCGGTTCCGGGGCGACCGCAGGAACCCTGGGCTCCGTTGCGGCCAGCGAATAGTAGCGGTAGAGGAGGTGCTCATCCTCGGCGCTGAGGTCCCCGTCCGGGTCGATAGAGGGGGCGTCCTTCACGAAGTCCTTGGGGAACTTCACGTGGAGCTCGCCGTCGGAAATCTCTGCGTCGTTCAGCGGCACGAAATTCTCTGCCATTCCAAAGAAACCGGTGTGTACAGTGGCGAATCCGGGAGTGCCGGGCCTGTCGTCGAGATAGATTTGCCCGAGGGCTCCGATCTTCTTCCCATCGGAACCGAAGACCTTGGCCTTGGCATCTCGGAGTTCCTGCAGCTCGTCATGGTTCAGCATGTCGGTGCCCTTTCGAAAGGTTCGTGGGGTTGCCGATTCATCGGTGCGGTCACAACATCGGCAAGGTGTGACCTACCCATTAATCGGACCACCATGTCTCTCGCCAAGCAAGCGATCTAGGCCGTTTGGCGGGGAACTGAACGAACTGCTGTCTTTGGGCATTGCGATTTTCCCAATTTTTCGAGCGACGAATTCAGGCAGTCCCTGGGCCGGGATGTCCTGTTCTGCGCAGGCACCAACCCTTCGTGGAGCCGCATGTTGCGGAGGGTGGCCGTCGCCGATATCGGTGGGCGGGATCCCATGTGGCCATCGTGGTCCGCGAGTGGGCATCCCGGAGGTCGTGGGAACACCTCGGCACCAGAATGCCGGCGACCAAGCCGGGCTCGGAAACGGGTGGCCGGTGAAGCGAACAACAGGAGTGCGAAAGCGGGCCGTCCTCAGGCCATCAGTGCGACGAAGCCGAGGCCCAACGCGGCGACAACGGCCCACGAGCCGATCGCGGCGGCCAGGGCGCGGCCGGCGGTGGAGAAAAGGTGGCGCAGGTCGATGGCGAAACCGAGTCCGACAAGGGCCAGGCCCAACAGTATTTCCTGCCCGGTTTTCGCGGCGTGCAGGACGGAATCCGGCATCCAGCCCGTGGACCGCAGCAGCACGCAGGCGATGAAGCCAAGCACAAAGATCGGAACCAGCGGCGGGCGTTCTCCCTGCACCGGGCATCGAGCCATCGGATGCGGCTGCCTGCCGGCGGCGGGCGGAAATCGAGCCGAGCACCGAGATCGGTGCGAGCATCAGCACGCGCACCAACTTGACGACCACGGCCGCGGCAAGCGCCGTGAATCCTGCGCCCTGCGCGGTGGCGACGACCTGGCCGACATCGTGCACCGAGGCGCCGACCCAGCGGCCGAAGTCCAGTTCGTTGAGGTTCAGCCAGGTGTTCGCCAGCGGCAGCACGGCGATCGCCAGCGTGCCGCAGAGGGTCACCAGGGCCACGGGGATGGGTGCGTCCTTGGCCGATCCCGCGGGCCTGGCTCATCGCGCCGATGGCGCTGGCCCCGCAAATGGCAAAGCCGCTGGCCAGCAGCACCGGCTGGTCCCCGGGAAGTTTCAGCGCCCGGGCAATCAGGTAGGTGCCGCCGAAGGACCCGGCCACCACCAGGGCGATCAGGCCCACGCCCTTCCAGCCCAGGCCCAGCACGTCGGCCACGGCCAGCTGGAAGCCGAGCAGCACGATGCCGGCCCGCATCAGGTGCTTGCCGCCCCAGCCCATGCCCGGTGCCAGGCTGAGCTTCGGCGCCGCGGGCGCAAGGTGTTTCCGGCGACGGCGCCGAGCACCACGCAGAGCGTGAGCATCGGGACCGCCGGAACCAGCAGGTGCCCGGCGAAGGCGAGGGCCACCAGGCCCGCCGCGATCAGCAGACCCGGGGCAAGTGCCTGTTCAGCCCGGGAAGCATCACGTCCAGCAGGGCCGGGGGCTTTTTACCACGGCGAGGGTTCGTAGTCCTTCAGGAAGCAGCCGTACAGGTCGATGCCGCGTTCGCCGTCGACGATCGGCTGGTAGACGCGCGCCGCGCCGTCGATCAGGTCAAGCGGCGCGTGCCAGCCCTCGGCCACCATGCGGACCTTGGAATCGTGCGGACGCTCGTCGGTGATCCACCCGGTGTCCACCGCGGACATGAGGATGCGGTCGGTCTTGAGCATTTCCTCGGCGCTGGTGCGCGTGAGCATGTTCAGCGAGGCCTTGGCCATGTTGGTGTGCGGGTGCCCGGCGCCCTTGTAGCGGCGGGAGAACTGGCCCTCCATGGCGGAGACGTTCACGATGTACTTGCGGTGCGCATCGGACGCGGCCAGCGCCGGGCGCAGGCGCGAGGCCAGCAGGAACGGCGCGGTGACGTTGCACAGCTGCACCTCGAGCATTTCCAGCGCGTCGACGTCGCCCAGGATCTGCGTCCAGGAGTTCTCGGTGACGACGTCGGGGACCAGGCCGCCGGCGTCGATCGCGGTGCCCGCGGCGATGCGCTCGAGGCTCGCCGAGCCGGCCGTCATGGCCAGGTCGGCGACCGCCTGCGCGTCGTAGCTGGCGTGCGGGCGTCGGGACCAGCAGCGCCGAATCCTCCAGGTGGAAGGCGCTGGCCAGGGCCTTGGGGTGCTCCGAGGGGGGATTGGCCTCGCCCCAGACCTCCGGGCCGCCGTGCGCGAACTCGAGCTCGGCCGGCAGCGGCTGCGACTCGGATTCGATCAGGTGCAGGTAGGAGTTCGAGGTGCGGCGCACGGTCTGCGCGGCGTTGTTGATCAGGATGTCCAGCGGGCCCTCGGCGGCGACGCGGTCGGCCAGCGAGATGACCTGGGACGGGTCGCGCAGGTCGATGCCGACGATGCGCAGGCGGTGGATCCAGTCCGCGGAGTCCTCAAGCGCGGCAAAGCGGCGTGCGGCGTCGCGCGGGAAGCGCGTGGTGATGGTGGTGTGGGCACCGTCGCGCAGCAGGCGCAGGGCGATGTGCATGCCGATCTTGGCGCGTCCGCCGGTGAGCAGCGCGCGCTTGCCGGTCAGGTCGGCGCGGGCGTCGCGGCGTTCGCGGCCGGCCGCGGCGCACTCCGGGCACAGGTAGTGGTGGAAGGCATCCACGGTGGTGTAGCGCTGCTTGCAGATGTAGCAGCCGCGCGGCTTGATGTACTCGCCGGCGGTGTGCTCGTCGGTGGGCGTGCTCAGGTCCAGGCCGAGGGTCTCGTCGTCCAGGCGCTGCGGGGAACCGGTGGCGGTGCGTTCAACGACGGCGCGGTCGGCCGCGTTGATGGCCGATCGCTTCTCGTTCTTGCGGTGGCGCTTGGCGGCCTTGAACATCTTGCCGGTCGCGCGGCGCACGGCAACGTGGCGCTCGTCCTCGGGCTCGAGCCGGTGCACCAGGCCCAGCACCTTGATGGCTGCCTCAAGCTCGGCTGCGGTAAAAAGTTCGTCGGTACCGGCCTGATCGGCCTCAGAAAAATTCTCAGTCATGTCGCCATCAAGTCTACCGGCAGGGGCGGGGCACATGAATGCCAGTGCCGAACACCACTGCGGTCAGATATCCTTCCGGTGGTGCCGGCCGCCGTGGCCTAACCGAGGTGTCCCACGGATATTGCGGGGTTGCCGCGCAGGCGGGGGATTTCGTATCCGGCGGCGGCCAACAAGTCTGCGACGTAGCCGCCGGCGATGATCCGCACAAGCCGTTCGGGTTATGCCTGCTCCAGGCCCAACAGCTCGACTCCCGCGGGCCGATGTGCCGCATCGACATCCAGATTGATATCGAGCGTTATCGAGCTGGTTTCCAGCATCACGGTGTCATCAATGCGGGACCGGCCGGGCGGATGTTCGCCGCTGCGGTATTGCGGGGGTCGGGAAGCTCCGGCCCCCGCAATCGATCCATTCCGGGAAGGGCGAACCCCGATCTGCGCTAAGCGGTCGGCGTGCCAGTCATCTGTCGCACCGTGGCGATTGTCGATTCAACCGCCTTGAGATACTCGGACTTCATGCCCTCTGCGTAGGCAGCCTCCTCGGCGGAACCCGGCTCCACGTCCGGGATGACGAGCGCAAAGCTGAAGCGGAGCCTGAGGTCGTCATCGTCGCCCTCGATCTCATTGGCGATCGTGCCCAGGACGCTGCCCGCAATGCGCGTAAAGACAACGCGTTTTGGTTCCTGCAGGGTGATTCTTTCGGTGGACGCCTGGCCGTTGACCACAATGTCGCGATCGAACACCGTGTCGCTGATGCGGTCGGTGACGGTGCACTCGCTCATGGCAGCCACGAAGGGAAGCGCGTTGTTGGCCTTCATGACAAGGCCGTCCCAAAGCTGGGCCCTGGTGAGGGGAGTGCTGTCGTTGTTGTTCACTGGCAGTACATGGGAAACGTAGATCATGGCGCCACCCTAGACCTCTCGAATCATTATGGACCAGTCGGTCCTGATAGTGCTACGGTGGTCTTTTGGACCGATCGTTCCGGAATGCGAAGACTCTTCCGGGCGCACGACCGAAGGCATCGCACGAGTCGCGGCGAGTGGTTCCGCGCCCGCTGCTTGCGGGGTGACGCCTACCCAAAAGGGCGATCCTGCCTGCAATTGGTACGGTGGATCGTCCAACGACCGACCGGCCCACAACAACGAGGAGCAGCTCACATGGCACGCAAACCGGAGTTCGACCGGGACGCTGTTCTCGAGAACGCCATGGGGGCGTTCTGGGAGCACGGCTATGAGGCGACTTCCCTTGCCAAACTCCTGTCAGTCACCGGGCTGAGCAAAAGCAGTCTCTATGCCGCGTTCGGGGACAAGCACCAGCTATTCGTTGCTGCCTTCGACCTCTACAGGGATCGCCAGATCGAGCACCTCACCAAGGTCCTGAACGCGCATTCGGCCCCGCAGGGAATCAGGGCGTTCTTCGAGGAAGTCATCGGGGCGGGAGTGGAAGCTGCCAGCGATTTGGGTGCATGAGCACCAACCAGGCCGCCGAATTGGCCCTGTCGGACGGTGTCGTATCCGACCGGGTTGCCGAAGACCACCGAAGACTGGAGGATGCCTTTACGGAGCACCTCCGCGCCGGACAAGACGCGGGGTCCGTCCCTGCGGACGTCGACGCCCGGGCGGCGGCCAGCGCACTGGTCACTGCGCTCTCCGGCTTCCAGCTAACCGTACGCGCGGGCATGGATCGCACCCGGCTGGAACGGTCACTGGCCTATCTCCTGGCCCCGCTTGAGGTTGCCGCCAACTGATCCTGTTTCGCTCGCAAGTCCAGCGCCATTGCGCACACGACCATAAAGGAGCCCGCCCATGATCGAATCGCCGGCGCAAATCGCCACTGGCTTCGCCGAGGCATGGAATGCCGCCGACGCGGATGCCCTGGCGAATCTCTTCACGGAGGACGCCGATTTCGTCAACGTGGTCGGCCTCTGGTGGAAGACGCGTTCCCAGATCAAGCACAACCACGCCTACGGCTTCCGCCGGATATTTCCGCGGTCCGTGATGACCCTGGACAATGTCGCCGTCCGAGAGTTGGGATGCCGACGTTGCCGTCGTCCACGCCGCGTGGAGCCTCTCCGGGCAGATTGGTCCATCCGGAGATCCCGCGGGAGACCGATCGGGGGTCCTGAGCTTCACCCTCAGCCGTGGCGCCGACGGACAGTGGCTCGCCGTCAGCGCCCAGAACACCGACCGTGTCCCCGGCGCCCAGACCTACGTCGCCGCCGGTGGATCCCTCACTCCGGCAACCTATGCGCGCCCCTCTTGAGGGACATGTCATCAATGACAGCTGGCGATCATCGAGCACGCTATCGATGAAGGCGGTCCGGCGACGGTGGCGAAACGCCGCCTCGCCGCGCTCCGGCCATGGCTACAGGCCCCCACCGCAGAGGTCTTCCCACCACGGTGAGACTCAAACGGAGAACCGATCCCCGCGTCGGGGTTCCGCAAAACGAATACCAGGAGAAAACATGAAGCACGAGGGCAAGGCACTTGCTGCCGACGAAACCGACACGAACCATCACCGGAGCCCCGGCGTCGCATCGGTACACACCCGAGCCATCCTCACGTGGTGCGCGATCTTCCCCATGGTCGCAATCGGGATGACGGCCATGGGCTCGTTTGCCCAAGGAGTGGCACCCCGTCCTGCGCGCACTCGTCCTCACGCTGGTTGTCGTCCCGATGGCGGTCTACGTCGTCGTACCGAGACTACTGCTCCTGCATGGCCGATTGAGCCGCGCCGCTCATGATCGAAAGCTGCGCCGTGAGGACCAGCGTGCGGTCCGCAAACTTCGACGGAGCACGTCCGGTTCATAACCGGAGTGGGGGAGCGGACCAGCCATCGGGAACCGGGCTTTCAGCAGTTCGCTGCGTGGATCCGGGCAGGCGATACATGGCGGGCCGGGGTCTGGCGACCGGTTTCGAGCTCGCCCGGCTTGTTTCCGATAGCCTGCATCCACCATCCCAGACGGTCGGTTGATGTCGGTTGGGAATCGCCACCGGATGGCCCGCATTGCAAGGGGCACTCACCTCAAGGAGCTCTCACGAACGATGCATTTCGAGAATGAATCGAATCGGGATTCCCCGGGACGGTTGCTATTTGAAGTGTGCGGTGGCGTCTTCAACGCTAAATGTCGCAGTTCCAGGTCCCAGAATTGCGCTTGGTTGTAAGAGTGAAACCCCTGCGGTACTGGAGCCGTTGTCCCGGATGGGCAACGGATCTTGAACGTGGAGCATTTCCCCAATATTCTGCCGTGTCTTGATGGCCTGCCGGAGGCTCGGTCATGTCCGGTGCTCCGGTGCGGAGTCTCAAGTTGTGGGGCTCGCGGGCAGCGGCACCCACAACTTGAGAATCGAAAGCCAGAGAAGCCTAGGAGGGCGGGCACTTCGTTTTCCCTGTTTCCTGTCCTAATGGTTCACGTCGCACCAGGATCGAGGAGTGGGAAGTACCCGGTGTCGGCGCGAGCGGTGTCCATGTCGTCAGTGTTTATCGACGCAAAAACCAAATCTTCCATTCCCCAGGCCGTGGCAATGCGTCGGCCATAGGGGTCGGCGATAGTGCTGAGCCCGGCAAAGTCCGGGCCGGAATGGTTCGCGTAGGCGATGAACATCTGGTTCTCCAGCGCTCGGGTGGGCACGACCATGGAAGGAATGAGTCTCGTATCCAGAGGGTGCGCTCCGGCCTCTGTAGGTGGCCGCAACGGTACTGCGGTGGGGACGCAAAGCAGTTGGGCGCCGGAAACCGCGGCGGCCCGGACAAACTCTGGAAACTCGACGTCGAAGCAGATCCCCAGAGCGATCCGAACCCCGTCGAAGAGCACCACTTCGGGTGCTTCGGTGCCGGGAGAAAAGACCTCCTTCTCCGCCGTCCCAAACAGGTGCTGTTTGCGGTAACGGGTTTGTTCCACACCGTGTCGGTTGAAGAGGGATGCACAGATGTAGTGCTTGCCCTCATCGTGCTCCACCGTGGAGGCGACCAGGCCGATGTCGCTGATGGCAGCTATCGCCGCCAGCTGGTCCCGGTGTGCCTTCCCGTCGGTTTGGTGGACTTGGTCCGGAGCGTACCCAACACTGTAGAGCTCCGGGGTGACCAACAAATCCGCCCCAAGGGCGCGCGCTTGGTTGGCGGTGTAAGCAACATTGCTGAGATTGTTCTTTGGGGATGAGGTGTTCCCGGTCGACTGCATGACAGCGACTTTGAGGAACCCAGCATCCGCCGCTCGGGGAGCTTGGCGGATCACTGTGCTCCGTCCAGATCTCCTCGACAAAGACGGGAGACAACTTCGGTGAGCATGTCCACCCCCGCGCAGGCGTCTTCGTCGTGGGTGTATTCGTGCTCATTGTGCGAGATGCCTGCAACGCTTGGCACAAAGAGCATCACTGTTGGCACTTTGTCCTTCATGTTGATGGAATCGTGCCCGGCCAAGGTGAAGACGGGACGGTGGCTCAACCCCAGGTCGGCGGCGCACTTCGCAGCAAGCTCGACCCCGGCCGGTTGGTAGGCGTTGAGGCCCCAGGAGTGGGATTCCTCGACGCCGACTGCTCGTGTTGGTTTCTGTCTCGATGCGGGCAATGCCCGCGGTCAACAATGTCTTGGCAACGGCGAGGACTTCTTCGTCCGCGCTGCGCATGTCCATGGTCAGTTCCACCCGGCTCGGAACGACAACGGGAGAGTTGGGGAAGACGGTGAGTTGTCCGACGGAGGTATGCAGGACGGCACCGGGGAAGTGGTCGGCGATCTCGCGCAGCAGGACCACGAGCCGCGAGGCGCCGAGCAGGGCATCCTTGCGGTCGGCGATGACGGTGGAACCGGTGTGCGCCTGCTCGCCATCGACAACTACCGAGTATTTCACCGCTGCCCAGCAGGAGTGGACTAGGCCAATGGTGGTGCCGGAGTCCTCCATGGAACGGCCTTGTTCGATGTGGATCTCCGCGTAGGCTGCCGCATCAGGGCCGGGGCCGGTTCCCAGCGCGCCGATGTCGGCAAGGGCTTCGCGCACGGTGGTTCCGTTTTGGTCGGTGACGGCCAGGGCATCCGACGCGCTCAGCTTTCCTGTGTAAACGGAGCTGCCCATCATGGAGGGGGCGAATCGGCACCCTTCCTCGTTGAACCAGTCCACGATGGCCAGGTTGTATTTGGGTGCGTTGACTGTGCTCTCGAGCTGCTCCTTGGCCAGGCGGCGGCCGGCGTGCAGGGCGGCGGCGACGCCGTAGGCCCCGTCGTATTTCCCTGCGAGGGGCTGGCTGTCCAGGTGGGATCCCACAAGGACGTAGGGGGCGCCGGGGTTCCATTCGAGAAGGGCGAAGACGTTGCCGATTCTGTCGGTCTCCGTGCGGAATCCGTAATGCGCGGCCAAGGTGGTGAACCAGGTGCGAGCCTGGGCATCGGCAGGTGTGGCAGCTTGGCGGTCCACGCCACCGCCGGAGGTCGCCCCGATTACACCCAAACTCCGGAAATCCCGAAGAAACGCTGCAGCGTCGGTGTCAATGGCGTGTGTGGTGGGAGTGGTCATGACGTGGGTTCCTTTGAATCATGGGTGTATTTGTCGAGGATGGTGGGAAGAACGTGGCTTCCTGGGTTGGCGCTGGCGAGTTCATTGACCCTCTTGCGCACGGCAAACCAGCCGGCAATCAATGCCGGAACAATGAGAGCCAATGAGGCTACCGTGTAGGTGCCGATGGGGAAATCGAAAAGCATAAGTATCAGTACCCCTCCAAGGAATGCCAAGGTCAGGTACGAGGTCCACGGTGCGCCTGGCATCCTGAACGACGGCCGGGCAATGGCGCCGGCCTGCGACAATTTGTAGAGCTTGAGCTGGCAGAGCACGATGGTGGCCCAGGTACACAGGATGGCCAAGGCAGTCGCATTGAGGGTGATCTCGAAGGCCATCTGGGGGACGATTGCGTTGAGGGCGACACCGAGCAGGGTGAAGGCAGCGGTGAACAGGATCCCGCCGTAGGGGACCCCGCCGCGACTCATTCGCTCCATGAAGCGGGGGGCGGCACCGCTCTGTGCCATGGATCGGTAGATCCGCCCGGTGGAATAGAGCCCGGCGTTGAGGCTGGACAAAGCGGCGGTCAACACCACAAAGTTCATGGCGTCCCCGGCACCGGGAACCCCGATGCTGGTAAAGAACGTCACGAACGGCGATTCGCCTGCTTTGTATGCGGTGTAAGGCAGAAGGAGCGTCAGCAATGTCGTGGAACCGACATAGAAGATGGCGATGCGGAAGATCACGGCATTGATGGCTTTGGGCATGACCTTTTCGGGGTTCTTCGTCTCGCCGGCTGCAACACCAACCAAATCGATGCCGGCATAGGCGAAAACGATGCCCTGAACGATGATGACGGCCGGAAGGAGGCCGTTCGGAAGAATTCCACCGTGATCGGTAATAAGCGAGATCCCGGGTTCATACCCGGCTACCGGGAAATGGCCGGCGAGGATGATTCCGCCAACCAGCAGGAAGATGATGAGCGCGCCCACCTTGATGACCGCGAACCAGAATTCAAGCTCTCCGAAGAGCTTGACGGAAATCAGGTTCACTGCGGTGACAACGATGAGGGCTATGAGCGCCAAGACCCACTGCGGAACCGAGCTGAAAGCGGACCAGTAATTCAGGTAAACGGCGACAGCGGTGATGTCGACGATGGCCGTCAGCGCCCAGGACAAGGCGTAAACCCATCCGGAAATGTAGGCTGCCTTCTCGCCGTAGAATTCCCGTGCATAGGAAACGAAGGAGCCGCTGGATGGCCGATGCAGAACCAGTTCGCCCAGGGCCCTGAGGATGAGGAAAGCGAAGAAGCCGCAAACGGCATAGACAATTGGCAAGGCAGGACCTGCGGATGCAAGTCGGCCGCCAGCGCCAAGAAACAAGCCGGTGCCGATGGCTCCGCCCATGCCGATCATTTGAACTTGCCGGTTTGACAGGCCTTGCTTGTATCCAGCTTGTTCGTCAGGGCGGACGGCTAGCGCCAACCCTGCTGCTGGCTCTGGTGTAGTCATTGGAACTCCTGAAAGATAAACATGTGATGGGTGCCACAAGTAGCGTCACAATCCTCGCATTCGACTGGAGCCGCGCCCATGATCAAACAACGCCAAAACAGGGGCACTATTTGTACGAAAGTACAGTGCCATGTGAACCGTGCTGCATGAAGATGGAGATAGGCACAAAGCAGTGGAGAGCACATTGAACGAAGACGAAAACTGGCAGCGAACCATCGAAATATTGACCCACCAAGTTGCTGAAATTTCGGAGAACTTCCTGACGCGGATCCTCGTCGATCCCGCCTATGCGGAGTCCGGTTTGACGATGGAAGACCTGGGCGCAAGCAGCCGCAAGTCCTTTGCCGCCATGCTTGAAGCGCTCCGGACCGGAGGGGCCGAGATGGCCGCGGTCGAATCCATCGCCGCGGAATTGGGCTCGAAGCGCGCACGCCAGGGAATCCCGCTGGAGAGTCTTGTGAGGGCGATCAGGATGGACTTCACGGTGCTGTGGGAGGCGCTTTCTTCACCGTCCCTCGGCGTGAATCCCGCTCTGCTTGTCCGCCGCACGGAACTTGTGTGGCGAACGGTTGATGCCTTTGCCGGGAAGGTCCAAGAGTGGTACCACGCTGAACTGGAAGACATGGAACTGGTCGACGCCGACCTTCAGCAGCAGTACTTGACACTGTTGCTTGCAACGGCGGAGCCCTCTGAATCGGATCTCATGCGGATAGCGGGAGCGTTGACCGTCGACGTTGACGCCGAATTCGTGGTGGCGGCCATCAGCCGCGACGATAGCTTGCTGGTCAAACGGCGCATTCTGGGGGTCCGGCGGAAGAGCGACAAGATCTTCACCTACGACCAGGGGCACCATACGCTCGTCATCAAGCAACGGCGCAGGGGAAATCAGCCGTCGCTTGATTTCGACGAAAAATCCCTGTTCGGGGGAGTATGCGCGGCCGTCGCGCCCATGGCATTGGGTTTTTCAAGCGTCCGCAAGGCGGCTGTGACTGCCCGGGAGATCATGAGCGATCTCCCCATGGGAAGCAACGGCATTCATACCCTGGGAGACAGATGGCAATCCATAGCCCGTCACCGCCTTGCCCAGGTTGGCTGCGATCCTGGCCAGCTCGTCTACCCGCTTTTGCGTCGATGCACGGATGCTGAGCGGGACCGACTATTGGAAATGGCAAGCCGTTTACCTGCGTACTGGAAGCCTGCTCGTTACTGCTGCCGAGCTCCACTGCCATAGGAACACCATCGTCAACCGGCTGGAGTCCTTCAAGCGATATACGGGGCTGGATCTGCGGTTGCCGGCGGATGCTTCAGTTGCGCTGCTGGCGCTTCGGTGACGGCAGAAGGGGAGCAGCGGGGTCCACGGAATTTGTCGGTGCATGGCACTGCCAGGTGAAGAACCGCGTGAAACTTTGGTGGAATTACAAGAAAGACCGTCGAGCGTTGAAGCTGAGCATCGGCGCCGCGTACGTGCGTCATCCAGGACGAAGCTGCTCTGTGCCCCAAGACCAGCGGCCGCGTTCTTCTTTCGCCTCGAAGTGGTGCAATGGTTGTTGTTGGCCCGCAGCCTGGATTCGGACTCCTTCGCGGTAGTCAATCATGTGCCGGGACCCTGTGCCTAGACGCCGAATCCACACAACGGACGAGTCATAAGTTTTGGCATCGACTGCGGCTAAGTAGTTATGTCCGTTGAGATAGAAGACTCGTACCTTCCACCCGATTTCTAATCCGGCCCAGTCTTGGCGTGAAAACGACGGATAATCTTCTAGATTCGAGTTCTTCATCAAGAATTACACTTTCTGGTCGCGTGAGGTCGGAGCCCCCACCGAGGGTCTCCGACCTCACGTCCTATTCAATTGGCCACTATCCCACTGGCGGCCAAAGCTGTTGCCTAAGGGAGTCGAATTGGTTTGAGCTCTTCGAATCGGTCACCCGGGCCGGGATTGTCGGAGTGGGTTTTGCCGCCGAGTTGGTTCATTACGCCCCAGACGGCATTGAGGCCGGTGGTTACGGCACCATCCGCCCATCCTCCCGTCCACGAAACGTCATCACCCGCCAGATAGATCCCGCGATGTGCAGGCTCGTGTTCGTCTTGCATGAAGTGTGTGTACAGGCGTTCCTGGTAGCGGTAATGCCCCGGGAGGTTGTCACTGAATGCGCCCATGAAGTTGGGGTCGTCTTCCCACGAGATCGTGATGGGATCACCAATGATGTGAGAAGCAATGTCGACGGTCGGGTAGATCTGCTTGAGCGAGTGCAACATGAGTCGAACACGCTCGTCAGCGTCGAGTGGGAGCCACTTGAGGGCGTCATCATTCCACGTGTAGGACAGGCAGATGAGCGCCGGCTGATCCGGGCCATTGTCGAGCAAGTAGGTGCCGCGCGTCAGGCGGTCGGTGAGGGTCGTGCTCATGGTTTCCCTGCCAGTGGATGGGTCTATGTCCTTCCAGAACGGGCGGTCAACGACAACGAATGTCTTGGATGACTGCAGATAGTGGCTACGTTCAATGGCCGTCCAGAGCTTGTGGCTGAACAAGGATTCGTCCACGTCGATCCGAGCGGACAGCAGCCAATTCTGGCAGGTCGCGATCACCGCCGGGTAGTTCCCCTGCTTGCCCGATTTGTCGGTGACGGTGATGTCCCCGGGAGCACCATCGCTTTGCAGAACACGTTTGACGGAGGTGACGGCCCCTCGCGGATTTCCCCCATGCAACGAGGCGAGGCTCGTTCCCGCGGGCCAGTGCTCCAGGTTTTCTGGAGCGTGGTTCCACAGCCGTTCCGGGACGAGTTGTGCTCCGCCCAGGATCCTGTGTTGGTCGGCGTCGGCATCCACGTAGACAACGCGGAGGATTTCAAGGAATGAGTCAGGGAAATTGGTATCCCAGCCACCCGTCCCGAATCCGACTTGTCCGAAGGCTTCGCGGTATTCGAAAGGCAGTGCGGAGAATGCCTTTGACGTTGCGAGATAGCCGGAAAATGAAACATCGTCGAACCGTGGAACAAGCTCGTTCCAAAGCTTCTTGATTGTCGGAAGGTCCCGGGATCGGATGGCTTCTTGCATGGCGGAGAAGTGGGCACGTTCCTCGAGGCAGTCGTCCCATGCCCCTGCCACATCCGTGAAGAACTGGGGGAGGTCTGCGGGAGTCTCGGCATAGTGGGATTTCCCAGCGAGCTCGATGACAGTGCTTCCCGCCGCCGGAGTTAGCGGGTTGGGAAATGGCTTCGTTTTGATGCTGAGCATGTCTGCGTAGTGGAAGAACGACTTTCCAGAGCGCGGAAAACGCATGCCGCCGAGATCTGCAACGAGGCCGGGATGGCCGCTAGGGCGGCCTGCTTTGAGGCGTCCACCGATTTGGGAAGATTCAAAGACCACAGGCTTGAGCCCCATTTTCATGAGCTCATAAGCGGCGACAAGTCCGGAGAGTCCGGCACCGATAATGGCTACTTCTGTTCCATGCATGCTCTCAGGCACGCTGCCTACACCCTCGGGGTGGCTGAGAAACGAATCATAGGGGAAGGGGAAATCGGGGTTGAGCATACTGATTTTCGGATCAGATGCTGTGCTTGTGGTAGCTGTGTTCACTTCTATCCTTCGTTGTTCGTTGGTTGAACGCGTTGGGTATTTTTCGATATGAAGTCATTTGCCCTGAAGCCTTTGCTTGGCTGCGGCAAGGACTGCCAAAAGTGCGGAGCAGTGGCTGGAGTCGGAGTGCCGAGGTTCAGATGACCGCCGCATGCGCTGATCCTGGCCCGTTTGACTGACAACGCCTTTCTTGCGTCCAGTGACGCGTCGTGGAATGCACCCGAGAACGCGGCTAGGGCGATTGCGCCGTTTCCATCAAAATTCCAGAAGTATGCGCGTCGCTGGTCTTCGCCAGATATCGATTTTTTCAAGGAAAGCGGCGGCTGCAAATGACGGGCGTACGCGAGATTGCCGTCAATAATTGTGCGAAAGTACATCTCAAAGAGCAGTGCTTAAACCATCAGGGGTGTTTGCCTCTGTTTTCGGCAAACACCCCTGATGGTTTCGGACACGTTAGCGGCCGAACGATAATGGACTTTGAGCAAGCGAAAAGCCACGGTTGGCTTCCGGCTCTAGACGCGAATTCCGATCAATCGGCATCTCTGGCAATCGGCAATTCGCGATGGGGAACGTCATTGAGCGACGCGTTCGCCACCCAAGACTGTCGTCTTCCGGCACGGCATGAACTGAATACGCCCTAGCCGCTTTTCTTGCTCAGCTCATCCCCCTTGCCGAGCGCGTGCAGGCGCAGCTGCAGCCAAAGTGCGAGCAGCGCATCCGGATCCTTCGGGTGCAGGGTGACTCGCTCACGCAGCTGCCGGATCCGGTAGCGCACTGTCTGTTCGTGGATGTTCAGCCGGTCCGCGACACGCGAGGCGTTGCCTTGCTCCTCGCACCAGACGAGGAGGGTAAGCCGGGCTTCTTCGTCTCGCGCGGTGTCCCCGGCCAACAGCGCCGCGAGCTCCGGATCGATGAGGTGGTGCTGGTCCACCAGCTGGCTCCGGCAGCCGAGCAGCACCAGCTGGGGACGCACCTCGTCCAGCGTGGCCACGTCGAGCCCCCTGATCCTTGCGCATTCCAGCACGCCGACCGCTTCGTCGCGCTGCCGGGTCAGTGTGCCGGAGAACCGGCGAGGTTCGCCGACACCCACTCTCCACTCCTGTGCGCTGGCCCGGACCAGCTCGGGGAGTAGCTGCCGGAACACCCTGCGGGCTTCCTCGGGGGAGCCGGTAGGCAGCAATGTGAGCACGGAGTCGTTCTGGGTGATCGTGATGGACCCCGGAAAATACACGGACACGTGCCGGTGCACGGCGAAACGCAGGTCGTTCAGCTCGGCGGCGTCGATCCGGTGGCTCGCGGAGCTCACGGCGGCGAGGGTCACGAACTGCTTCGGACGCAGCCCGAGCGTGCTCAGTTCGTTCTGGTTCGCGGTCCCGTTGATCAGGCGAAGGAAGCTTTCTTCCCGGGGGCGGTCGCTGGAGTTGTCCGTGCGCCACGCGTCCACCAGGTAGCGGGCCGCGAGGATCGCGGCCCGTGTGAGAACCTCCTGCTTCTCTTCGGAGAGCGGGATGTTGAGGTCGTGGCCATCCGGGTCGATCACCCAGATCGATCCGAGCGGAATGTTGCCCGCCCGGATGGCGACTGCCGCGCGGTGCGCCTCGCCCTGTTGCTGGGAGAACCGTGAAATCCCGGGGTTGGCGAACACCTCGCGGTAGCGGATCTCGTTCAGCGGCGCGTCGGGCGTGCGTCGGTACAGGATGCCGTTGGCTCGCAGATCGTCGATAGCCTGCCCGGGCATTGCGGAGTAGGCGAGCATGTTGCGGCGGTGGTCTTCGATGGCAACAGAGCCGCCGAAGACGGAGGCGACCGTGTTTGCGAGAGCGAAAAGACGGTCGCTGGCACTCGGTGCCAGGTGCAGGCCGGAGTCGTACTCGGCGAGCAGCCGGCTCACGAGCGCGTCGAGCTGGCGCCAGGAAACGGACACACTGAGGCTCATGAGCGCGACGCCGTGCGCGAGAGCTGCCTCGGTCAGGGCGTTCTCCCCTTCCGGGACGCCTTTGCAGACAACTGCGCTGTGTCCCTGCTCCGCGGCGAATGCAAAGGCGGCATCGAGTTGCTGTGCCGGCAGAGCCGAGGCGGACGTGAGCAGCAGAAGGTGGCCGGGGCTGGGAGGTTCCGCCGTATCCGCGTCGTAATAGCTCACGCCGAGTACGCGAGGCCCCTGTTTCCGCGGCACCCGCAGCTGGCTGACGGTTTCGCCGAGCTGCTCGACGAGCTCGTCGAGCAGGAGCCCCCTGGCGATGCCGGCAGAAGCCATCGTTGTCGTATTCGCAAAACTCATGCGTGAACTTTATCAATATTGATAAAGATTGGCTTCTTTTGGTCGCCTAATGTCATTCAGGCAAGCGCATCCAAGCGCTTCGCAACGGAGAGGAGACAGGGTTGTCTGAGCACGAATTTTATGACGCGGCACTCGCTGAGGTGTTCCCGGTCCACAGTTCGGTGAACCTGAGGGGCGAACTGGAAATCGGGGGATGCTCGGTGGTTGAGCTCGCCAGGACCTTTGGCACTCCCGCCTACGTGGTGGACGAGGAAGGCCTGCGCGAGCAGATGCGCCGCTACCGGGACGGGATGAGCGCGCGGTGGCCCGGAGGGGCCGTCACGTTCGCCTCGAAGTCGATGCCTGTGCTGGCCACATACGCGATCGCGGCCTCCGAGGGGATCGGCGTGGACGTTGCCGGGGCCGGGGAATTGCTTCTCGCCCTCGAGGCCGGCGTTCCGCCGGAGACCATGTACCTGCACGGCAACGCCAAGAGCGTCGAAGAGCTGCGGCTTGCCGTGGAATGCGGAGTCGGCACGATCGTCGTGGACAACCTGGCCGACATCGAGCGGCTGGAGCGGCTGCTCACCCGCAAGCAGTCGGTGCTGATCCGCGTCATCCCCGGCATCGACCCGAACACGCACCGTTCGGTGGCCACGGGCGGCAACGACTCCAAGTTCGGGCTGCCGATCGACCAGGCTCGGGCGCTGATCGCCCGGCTGGAAGGCCACCCAACGATCGAGGTGGAGGGCGTGCACCTGCACATCGGCTCGCAGATCCTCGACGTGGAGCCGTTCCGGCGCGCGGTCGAGGCGATCGCGGGATTCGGCACCTTCAGGACCTACAACATCGGCGGCGGGCTCGGCGTGAACTACAACGTGGGCCATCGCGCGCCCACCGTGGAGGAGTACCTCGACGAGATCACCTCGATCGCCCGGGAGGTCCTGCCGGCAGGATCCAGGCTGCTGATCGAGCCCGGCCGCTCCCTGGTGGCCCGTGCCGGGGTCACCATCTACGAGGTGAACAACGTGAAGACCACGGGAAAGACCTTTGTGGCGGTGAACGGCGGGCTGGCCGACCAGATGAACGTGGCGCTCACCGACACCACCTTCTCCGCGGTCGTCGCGAACCGCGCGGGCGAGCGGCCCAACATGACCGCGCAGCTTGTAGGCCGCCAGTGCGAGTCCGGCGACCTGTTGGTGGACGGCGCCCGGCTCGCGGATCCGGCGGTGGGCGACATCATCGCCCTTGGCGCGACGGGCGCCTACGGCTACACCCTCGCCAACAACTACAACGGCGCGCTGAAGCCGCCGGTGGTGTTCTGCCGGGACGGCGACACCCGCCTGGCCGTGCGCCGCGAGACCTACGAAGACTACCTGTCCACGCACACCCCGGCGCGTTCCGTGCCGTGGGCGGACGCCGCGGTGGCGGCGCACGAAACTCCCGCGCGCATCGTCGCGTGGGGCGCATGACCCACACCCGACCCCGGGCGGCCAGTCGCCAGGGACGCAGCATCAAACCCCCAGCAGGCGGAGGGATCCGCCCCTTTCCCCAAACAATGAGGAACCCCATGAAAATGCAGAAGAAGCTCCTGGCCGGCACCGCGATCGCCCTCGCCGGAGTATTTGGCCTCAGTGCCTGCTCCGCCTCGGACGCGGTCCCGGAAACGCCCGCGCAGGCGCTGACGAGCGGCGTCAACGAGGCCGCCGCCAAGGCCGTCCCGCAATCGTTCCGCGACTCCGGGGTGGTGCGTGTCGCCTCCGGCATCCCGTACCCGCCCTTCATCCTCATGGACGACGAGGACCAGCTCAGCGGCTTCGACTGGGACCTGTCCCAGGCGCTCGGCGAGAAGCTCGGCCTGAAATTCGAGGTCAAGCACCAGAACTTCGAGACGGTGATCCCGGCGCTGCAATCCAAGCGCTTCGACGTGATCATGGCGGGCATGAACGACTCGGTCGAGCGGGAGAAGACGCTGAACTTCGTTGACTACCTCCGGGCCGGCTTCACGATCGTGGTGAAGAAGGGCAATCCCCAGCAGATCGGCACCCTGCTCGATCTCTGCGGCCAGACCGTCGCCGTGCAGAAGAGCACGATCCAGGGCCAGATCCTGCGCGATCTTGTCGCCGAGTGCGAGGCAAAGGGCAAACCCGGGGTCGCCGTCCAGGAGTTGCCCGTCGCCAACGATGCGCAGACCGCACTCAAGGCGGGCAAGGTCGACGCCTACGTGACGGATGCGCCCGTTGCCGCCTACACGATCAAGACCTCCGGCGGCGGCAACGACTTCGAGGGCGTCGAGGACCCCAAGAACCCGCAGGGCTTCAAGCCCGCCTACACGGGCGTCGGGATCCTCAAGGAGCAGGCAGGGCTGACCGAGGCGATCCACCTGGCACTCCAGTCGCTCATCGAGGAGGGCGTTTACAAGGACCTGCTCGCCAAGCACGGCATGCCGTCCCTCGGCGTTGACGAGGCCATCCTCAACGGCGCCGGCAAGTAGGTGGGCGGGTTGGCCATGAACGACACCGAAAACCACGACGTCGTCGCCAAACCGCTCCGGCGGCCCGGCAGGATCATCTGGACCGTGGTGCTGCTGTTCCTCGCGGCCGTTTTCATCCAGGCGGTCGCGACGAACAAGAACATCGACTACCCGGTCATCGGGAAGTACCTCTTCAACGGGCGGATCATCGCGGGCGTTGGGCTCACCATCCTGGTCACAGTGGTCTCCATGCTGGTCGCGACGGTGCTTGCCGTCACGCTTGCCGCCATGCGCCTGTCCGGGAACCCCGTCATGGTGGTCTTCTCCTCCCTGTACGTGTGGCTGTTCCGTGGAACCCCGCTGCTCGTGCAGATCGTGATCTGGGGCTACTTCGGCCTGATTTTCGAGAAGATCACCCTGGGGATCCCCTTCACTGACATCACCTTCTGGTCGATCGACACGAACGTGCTGATCACGGCGTTCGTGGCCGGCATCCTCGCACTCACGCTGAACGAGGCCGCCTACGCGGCCGAGATCGTCCGCTCGGGCATGCTCTCCGTGGACGAGGGACAGCAGGAGGCGGCGGCGTCGCTGGGCATGAGCCCGTTCTACACCTTCACGCGGATCCTGCTTCCGCAGGCGATGCGCGTGATCATCCCGCCGATGGGCAACGAGCTGATCTCCATGATCAAGAACACCTCGCTGCTCTCGCTGATCGCCGTGCTGGAGCTGTACACCGTGGCGACGCAGATCTCCGCGCAGAACCTGAAGCAGGTCGAGCTGCTGATCGTGGTCAGCATCTGGTACCTCGCGATCGTCTCCCTGCTCTCGATCCCGCAGTACTACCTGGAACGCCGGTTCGGGCGCGGTTCGTCCCGAAACCTGCCGCCCACCCCCCTGCAGAAGGCCAGGGAGATCACCGGGCTGCTGAAGGCGCAGCGCGGCCAAACCAACACGAAGGAGCGGGTCAATGTCTGAGGCACAGGGCACCACGACGCAGACGGAGGAGGCACGGGGCACCGACCCGAGGGCAGGCGGGGAGCCGCTGGTCAAGATGCGCGGGGTGCGCAAGCACTTCGGACCGCTGGAGGTGCTCAAGGGCATCAACATGGACGTCCACCCCGGCCAGGTCACCTGCCTGCTCGGGCCCTCCGGCTCGGGCAAGTCCACGCTGTTGCGCTGCATCAACCACCTGGAAACGATCGACGGCGGCCGGATCTCGGTCGACGGCGAGCTGGTCGGCTACCGCGAGAGGCACGGCGTGCTGCACGAGATGAACCCCCGCGAGGTGGCGAGGCAACGCCGCTCGATCGGCATGGTGTTCCAGAAGTTCAACTTGTTCCCGCACAAGACGGCGCTGGAAAACATCATCGAGGCACCTGTCGGCGTCGCGAAACGCCCCAAGCAGGAGGCGATCGCCGAGGGGCACCGGCTGCTGCGCCAGGTGGGGCTCGACGCCTGGGCCGACCGCTACCCGTCCCAGCTTTCCGGCGGGCAGCAGCAGAGGATCGCGATCGCCCGGGCGCTGGCGATGAAGCCCAAGCTGATGCTCTTCGACGAGCCGACCAGCGCGCTCGACCCCGAACTGGTCGGCGACGTGCTGGGCGTGATGCGCGACCTCGCGGCGGACGGCATGACCATGGTCGTCGTCACGCACGAGATCGGCTTCGCGCGCAGCGCCGCCGACGAGGTGGTGTTCATGGACGGCGGCGTGGTCGTGGAAAGCGGCCACCCCTCGCGGGTGATCGACGACCCGCAGCACGAGCGCACCCGCAACTTCATCAACAGCGTGCTCTGACCAAGCGCACTCACGCGAAGCGGCCCCGCCCGGACACCGGGCGGGGCCGCTCAACCAGCCATGTTGACAACGCCAGACTCGTTGCAAAAGACCACCATTCGGTGTTGTGATTCATGTGCCTTCGGTGAACAACGCCTGGGATTGTTTATGAAGGGCTCACTACGCGCCAGTCCGGGATCAAGAGTGCTGTTTGTAGTTTTCCGCGATTTCCTCGGCCGTGACAACGCCGATGCTGCCGGTCAGCGGATGTCCGTTCCTGATAAGCCGCTTCTTGGTGAACCACCAGAACACGCCGAGCAGGCAGAACCACAATGGCGAGAGGACCAGGGCAATGCGGGTGTCTTCCCCCGCGTACAAGGTCACGGCAATGAACGCGAAGAACGCGAGCACGAGCCATGGGGTGATGCGAGGGAAAGGCAACTTGAAGCGCGACGCGGCATGGCGTTCGGGGAATTTGCGGTAGTAGCGGATGTAGCTGACAACGATGATTCCCCAAGTGAACAGGATGTTGGCTGCGCAGATCGAGGTGACGATCGTGAAGGCCGCCAGCAACGTGTCGCCCGCATAGAGCAGTGGGATCGCAGCGAAGAGGAACACCGCGGTGAAGAACACCGCGTTCCGTGGAACCGAACGCGCCGTCCGTGTGCCCAGGTTTTCCGGCGCATGGCGGTCCTTGGCGAGACCGAACGCCATGCGACTGGCAGAGTAGACGCCGGAATTCGCACTGGAGGCCGCCGAGGTGAGGACCACGAGGTTGATGGCGAACGCGGCGCCGGTGAACCCGACCATGCCGAACATCGAGGTGAAGGGGCTTTGCCCGGGGTTGATCTCGTCCCACGGAGTCACTGCCATGATGACCGCGAGGGCACCGACATAGAACACCAGGATGCGGACCACGATCGAGTTGATGGCGCGGGGCAGGTTGCGGTGCGGGTCTCGGGTTTCGGCGGCGGTGGTGCCGACGAGTTCGATGCCGATGAATGCGAAGATACCCAGCTGGAAGCCGAGGATGAATCCGCCGAAGCCGGTGGGGAAGAATCCACCGTGCTCCCAGAGATTGGCAAGGCTGGCATCGGCACCTGTCGGGCTGGTGAATCCGGTGAAGACAAGAATGAGGCCAACAACAATGAGGCCGAGGATGGCCACGATCTTGATGATGGCGAACCAGAACTCGGTTTCGCCAAAGGCCCGCACGGGTTGCAGGTTCAGGATCAGCAGGGCCACGGCGGTGATAACCGCGGGGATCCAGACTGCGACACCCGGGTTGAAGTACTGCACGTATGCGGTGATGGCGACGATGTCGGCGACACAAGCGATGACCCAGGAAAACCAGTAGTTCCAGGAGACAAAGAAGCCCGCCCAGGGGCCGATGAGGTCCTTGGCGATATCACCAAAGGTCTTGTAGTTCAGGTTCGAGAGAAGGAGTTCTCCGAGTGCGCGCATGACGAAGAACAGCATGAAGCCGATGATCATGTATACGAAGATCACTGACGGGCCAACGAGGCTGATGACCTTCCCTGAGCCAAAGAAAAGTCCGGTGCCGATGGCTCCGCCGATGGCAATCAGTTGGAGATGCCTGTTGCTGAGGCCTCTTTCCAGCCCGGATGAGGAGCCACTGGTAGCGCCATTGTGGTGTGGGGTGTTGTGACATGAAGTTCCTTATTTCCGGTACATCGACTGGTGCAATGAGTGGGCGAGCAGGCCGTGCGGGTCGTGGGTGGCTTCGCCCCCAAGCGCCGTGGCCACCACCTCGATGGATCCGATCCGCGAAGATTCGATCGTGGTGGGGTCGTCGGCCAGCACGGTGAGGTCGGCGAGGTAGTTGGGGCGCAGCTGCCCGAGCCGGTCGCCGGTGCCGGTCGTTGCCGCGGATCCGACGGTGTAGGCGCGCAACGCCTCGGTGGCGCTGATGCGTTCGCCCGGCCCGTACTCGGCGCCGCTGGCGGTGGTGCGTTCAACAAAGGACTGCATGACCCGCAAGGGCCTGCCGTCCGCGACGGGGCGGTCCGAGCTGCCGGGCAGCACGGCGCCGGCCTCCAGGAGGCTCTTGACCGGGTAGGAGTAGCGGGTGCGGTCTTCACCCAGCAGCGCACGCATGCCGTCGCCGAAGGCGTGGATGAAATGCGGCTGGGGCACCAGGACGATGCCGTTCTCGGCGATCCGGGCGATCTGGTCCGGACGCACGTAGCCGCCGTGCTCGATCCGGTGCGGGCTGCGCGGGGCACCATGGCGTTTCCGGGCCTCCGCGATGGTCTCGACCGCGAGATCGACCGCCGCGTCGCCGATGGCATGCAGGGCCAGTGTCCATCCGGCGGAGGCCGCGGCCAATGCCGCTTCGGTGAGCTCCTGCGCGTCTGCCTGCAGGTAGCCGGTGTTGTTTCCGTGGTCGCACCCGCAATAGGGTTCGGTCATGGCGGCGGTGGCGCCCAAGCAACGAGCCGTCGGTGAAGATTTTCACCGGGCCCAGCCGCAGCCGGTCATCGCCCAGGCCGGTGCGGATGCCGGTCTGCAGGGTGCGGGTGCCTCCCGAGTCGAGGTTCAGCGCATCGAGGGTGATCATGGGGCTCATGCGGGTGCGCAGGGTGCCGCGTTCCAAGGCGTTTTGGTAGGCGGCGAACTCGATCGGACTGTTGCCGATCCAGCCGCCGGCGATCCCGGCGTCGGTCACGCTGGTCAGGCCCTCCGCCGCGTACACGGCGGTTGCACGTTCCAGCGCGTCCTCTATGCTCGCCAGCGGGTAGGGCATGAACAGCGCCTGGACGAGGCGCAAGCGCATTTTCCTCCAGCAGGCCGGTTTCGTTTCCGTGCCGGTCGCGGACGATTCCACTGCCTTCCTCGGGGGAGTAGCCCTCGCTCTGCCGGATCCGGGCCAGGACGGGAGAGTTGACCAACCCGCTGTGCCCGGAATTGGATTTGAGGAACAGCATGTGGTTCGGTGCCGCGGCGTCGAGTCCTGCCAGCGTGGGCGCCGAGGCAAGGTTGAGCAGCTCGAGGTTCGCGCCGATGATCCACTCGCCTTCGGGAAGAGACTCGGCCTTGGACGCAACCTTCGTGTAGACGTCCTGTGCCGTGCGTGCGGCGGACAGGTCCAGTTCCGTCATGGACAGCCCGAACCAGACGCTGTGTGCATGGACGTCGTTGAAACCAGGGACGACCACGGCGCCGTCCAGATTGACCGTCTTTTGCGCGGTGAGGCCGTCGAGCTGGCCGTCCACCCCGATGATGCGTCCGCGGTGCAGGCCAATGCGCTGCGCCTGCGGGTAGGCGGTGTCGCAGGTAAGGATCCGCCCGTTGTCCAGGATGGTATCGATCATCATGGGAGCACCACCGGCTTCAGGTCGTTCCAGCGTTCGCCCGGACCGGGGTTTTCCGCGGGGGTGGAGCCACCCAGCGCGCGTTGCACGCCCCAGATCGCGTTCAGCGCCGTGGTGACGGCGCCTTCGATCCAGCCTGCCGTCCAGGAGACGTCGTCGCCGGCCAGGAAGACGCGTTGCGGGCCTTCCTCCGGCGCGGCCTCGATGAAGTGGGAGTACAGGGAACGCTGGTAGCGGTAGTGGCCGGGCAGGTTGATCTTGAAAGCGCCTGCAAAGTTGGGCTCGGTCTCCCAGGACACGGCCACCGGGCTACCGATCACGTGGCTGCGCAAGTCCAGCCCGGGGTAGATTTCCTCAAGGTTCCGGATGGCGATGTCCGCGCGTTCCTCGGCGCTCAGCGGCGCCCACTGGAGGGAGTCGTCATTCCACGTGTAGGACAGGCAGATGAGTCCGGGGCGGCCGGGGCCGTTGTCGAACAGGTAGGTGCCGCGGGTGACCCGGTCGGTGAGCGTCGTGCTCATGGCGTTCAGGCCGGTTTCCGGGTCGATGTCGTTCCAGAACGGGCGGTCCACCGCAATGAAGGTCTTGGAGGACTGCAGGTAGTGGGTGCGTCGCATCGCCATCCATACCTCGGGGGTGAAGAGGGATTCGTCGGTGTCGATCTTGGTGGAGAGCAAGCCCTTGTGGGCGGTGAGGATGGCAGCGGGAAATTCCCGCGTGGTTCCGCTCGCATCGGTGATCGCGACACCGTCGCCGGTGTTCCGGATGTGGGTGACGGCGCCCAGGGGAGCGCCGTCGTGCAGGGAGGAGAGCGTGGTGCCGGCCGGCCAGTAGGCAGGGTTCTCCGGTGCTTGGGTCCACAAGAGGTCGGCGAAGGTCTTGGCACCCCCGGTGATGCGGCGGTGGTCTTCCTCGGCGTCGACGAATACCACTCGCAGGATTTCCAGGATCGCGTTCGGGAAGCTGACGTCCCAGCCGCCGGAACCGAAGCCGATCATGCCGAAGGCCTCCTTGGCCTCGAACGGCAGGCGACCGAATGCCTCGGAGGTGGACAGGTATGCCCAGAAGGAGGTGTCGTCGAAGCGCGGCACCAGCTCGTTCCAGAGTCGCTTGATGGATCCTTCGTCGCGCGAGCGGATGGCTTCCTGCATCTCATCGAAGGTTGCCCGTTCGCCCAGGCACGCCTTCCATGCTTCCTGCACGGTGCGGTAGAGCTCCGGCAGGTCGGCGGCGGTGTTTGCGCGCACGGTGTCGCCCAGGATGTCAATGGTGGTTCCCGGCGAGGCGCTGGTGAGCGGGTTGGGGAACGGCGTCGATTCGACGCCCAGAAGGTCCGCGAAGTGCCAGAAAGCGCGGCTCGATTCGGGGAAGCGCATGCCGCCCATGTCGGCGACCAGGCCGCCGGAGCCGGGCACCTCGACGCCGCGCAAGCGTCCACCGATGCCTTCGGCGTCGTAGATGACCGGCTTCAGGCCAAGCGCAATCGCCTGGTATCCGGCGAGCAGGCCAGCCGCGCCGGCGCCGACGATGGCGATTTCGGTCCCCAGCCGGTCTTCGGGCACGGATCCAATGCCTGCCGGGTGGCGCAGGAACTCGTCGTAGGAGAACGGGAAGTCCGGCAGGAGCATGCTGATGGATGGTGTTTTGGGCACAGTTAAGCCTTTCGGGTGGCGGGAGAGCGGTCTATTGGGGAAAAGTTGTGTGGTCGGCGGCTAACGCGACGGGTGCACGGAACGGGCGATCTCGAGGTAAGCGACAGCCTCGCGGGCCTGGGTGAGTCGGGAGCGGTCGAGCTCGGCCAGCAGGATCTGGTCATGCTCCTGTGCCGTGGCCAAGCGCTGCCCGAAGGGATCCGCGATGGTGCTGTGGCCGGAGAACCCCTGGCCCGAGTGGTTGGAGTAGACGATGAAGAGCTGGCTTTCATAGGCGCGGCAGGGCACGACCAGGGTCGAAATGATCCTGGTGTCCAGGACGTGGGGGCGGCCATCGACTGGCGGGCGCAGTGGAACAGCGGTCGGGATCAACAACAGTTCGGCACCCTCAAGCGCGGCCTGGCGAACGAACTCGGGGAATTCGACATCAAAGCAAATGCCCAGGGCGACCTTCCAACCCAGTACCTCGAGGATTTGCGGGGACTCGGTTCCGGGTGTGAACGAGGAAAGTTCCGCATCGCCAAACAAGTGCTGCTTGCGGTACCGCGCAATTTCTACGCCCTCGGGGGTGAAGAGGGAAGCGGAAATGTGGCGCTGTCCGCCCTTCGCCTCGACCGTCGAGGCGACAAGGTGCAGGCCGGATTCCACGGCGATTGAGGCTAGTGCTTCTCGGTGGGTCTCGCCCGGGTCGTTGGCGACATTCGCTGGATCGTAGGAGCTCAGGAACAGTTCAGGGGTGACCAGAAGCTGTGCCCCCTCGTCGGCTGCGTGGTGTGCAGCCTTGCGCACGATGTTCGCGTTGTGCTGCCAATTCCTTGGGGTGCTTCGTGCTTGAAGGGCGGCTACTCGCATCGTCTGGTCTCCTTTTGCTGTTTTGTTCTAGGCCCCGGTCAGGAAGATCGCGGGATCCGAGTGCCTGTTCTGGATATCGGCGCCTTCCGTGACGAATTACCGTGGAGAGTCTCCGCGCCCGTGTTGACCGCACACAGTTTTCGGTCCCTCCAACCGAGGGTGGCCCGGTCGTGGGGAGGGACTGCGCCAGGGACATTCTCCGGCGCGGTAGACATACGCACAGACCCTTAGGGGTAACGTCTAACCAACTTAGTCCTTGAGAGAGTAAGGCCACAATGGTGGAAAAGTGCTATGTTCAACTCGATAACTGTGCATGTTCACAGTTTGTTTAGTTGCATGTGGTTCGGCAAAGGTGGAGACAATGACGGAACAGACCTGGGTGGGTGTACTGGAGGAACTGCTCCTCGACGTGGATTCCCTGGTTGACCAGTTCATGCAGATCCTGGCCCCCGATCCTGCCTATGGGCAATCCTCGATTCCGTTTTCCGAGCTACGCGCCGTCGACCGGGAAGTATTTGTGGCGCTGATCCAGTTCCTGATCGACCCGGTGGCCAACCGTGGCCAACTCAAGCAGCTTGCCTCGGACCTGGGAGCACGCCGCGCCAACGACGGCATTCCGTTGGAGAACCTCGTCGCGGCGATCCGGCTCGATTTCAGCATCCTCTGGTCGGCGCTGAGCAATCCCAAGTATGGGCTGCCATCGGAAATTCAAGTCGCCCACGGCCAGCGCGTCTGGGAAGCGGTGGAAATCTATACCGCCCAGGTGCATGTGCATTATTCCGAGGCATTGCGCGCGAAGGACCAGCTGGATCGCGAGACCGTGCTGCGGAACCTGGCGCTCTTGTTCGGTGATTCGGCCCCCGGCCAAGCGGACTTGGCGCGCATCGCGGGAACGCTTCGCATCGACGAGAACGCGAACTTCAGGCTGGTGGCCGTCAACCGCACAGACTTGCCCAGCGCCTTGCAGAGATTGGCGCCACGAATTCCCGGGCGAATATTTGGCCAGGAACTCGCGCATCAGGCAGTGGTCTTTTGGGAGACCAAGGCTCCGGCATGGCAGGACCTTACCGCCGAGGAATCATCGGCAGTATCGGTGGTGCCCTGTGCCGTCGCACCGATTGCCAGGGGAGTGGGAGAGCTGCGCGCCGCGGCGGTCATCGCCCGCGAGGTCCTCTCCGATCTTCCCGTGGGGTTGCTGGGCGCGCATACACCGCTGGATCGTTGGCGAACGATTGCGCATCATCGGATGGCGCTGGTTGGATGCGACCCGAGGAGCATGATCGCACGCAAGCTGGAGCGGGTGCCGGAGAGTGATCGCGAAAGGCTGTTGCAAACCGCACGGATCTACCTGCGCACCGGCAGCCTGTCGATCACCGCTGAACGGGAATACTGCCATCGCAATACCGTCATCAACCGGTTGGATTCCTTCGCGAATCTCACCGGCATCGATGTGCGCCAGCCGTCCGGGGCCGCTCTCGGTTTACTGGCGCTTGACGATCAATAGTGTAGGAGGATGCGTGCTGCCGGGCCCCGACCTGCAAGTCCCGGACCGGGCGCAGCCGTGGGTACGGCACCACCACGACTTCATGATTCGATACGCCACGACTCATCGCAGGCAATTTCAAGGTCGTCAGCCGGCGACTCGGAGGCGGGGGATTTGACCGTCGGAACGCGCCGCGGCCTGGGTCTGCAGTCAACGATGGGATACGTATCGGCGCACGCACCGTGTCCGGAAACAACCCGCACGCTAGTCGGCGGCCTTGCCGTAACCGGGGGCCGGCTGGAGGCCACCGCGAGGATCCGACCAAACCGAACGACCTTCCTTCCCCATGTTCCGGTGCATTCGTTTCCAGGTGCGTAGGTGCAGGATGGTTTCGGTCACCGTGACGCCGGCACTCGAGTCGAGCAGACGCGCTTCAAACGCCGCCGATTCCTCGAGCGTGCGGCTCAACGCCGTGATGACAATATTCGCATCGCCGATCGTCACCGCCACGAGGCGAAGCCCCCGATACTCGCGCGCCACCGCAGTAAGTGCATTGATGCCACCGCCCGGAACCCGCAGGAACCACGACCGCTCGATCGGCCAGCCACTCACGTCGTAGGACATCTCACAGCGCACGGTTACTGCACCCGACTGCAAGAGCGCCGTCAACTGCCGGCGCACCGTCGCTTCGTGCCGGCCGACTTCGTCGGCAAGGTGCGCAATGCTTGCACGCGGCTCGCGGATCAACGCATCGGCCAGTGCCTTCTTGTCCTCGTCGAATATCGGGCCCGATGATTCACGCCACGCGCCGGGGGCAGTGCGGACCGCACTCTCTTCGGCAAGCTTCCGCTGCCCGGCATCGAGGGCGTCCAGACGCCATGAGGCGCCCTCCGCAAGCAATCGAGCAACGAAGCGGGCGTGCACATCGTGTACGCCCGGAATACGCGTGACTTCATCGAGCACGTTGCCGATCAACATCTCCAGGCGATCGGCGGAAATCGTGACATGCATTTGCGAGGCACGTGCACCTTCGCTCAACGCCATGACACACTCATGCGCGCAGAGAGCGGCAATTGTTGATTCCCGCCGGGCCATGTCAACGGTGACGGTCGCGAACGCCATGGCGGCACGACTCCCGAGTGATTCGTAGGCAACGAGCCACGCGAGCCCCTGGGATTCAAGTCGTTCCCAGCGTTGCGCCGTGGCGGCCGGCGACCGGCCCACGATCTCCCCAAGTGCCGACCAGGTGATCCGGGGCGCTATTTGCAACGCATGAACGATTTGTCGATCGATCTCATCGACCGAACGTGACGCATTCGTCATTTCAAGCACCTTCGTCTTCACGGGATCATCCGTCGGCATGGCCAATCGTGTAGGAAATCCGCCATTGTGTCTGATCGCACTTTCTTCGAGCCTAGTATCTTACACAACCACAACGCGGCAGCATTAGTGCCGTTGCGATCACTTACAAACGGAAGGACCAAGCGTGGACGCTAGATCATTCGCCTCCGACTTGGCCAAGCAACTTACTACGCTACGTCGGGACATTCACCGGCGACCAGAAATAGGCCTTGACCTGCCCGAGACACAGCGTCGCGTGCTCAGTGAACTCGAGGGCCTCGGCTTGGAGATCACCACCGGACGCTCACTCAGCTCAGTCACCGCAGTGCTGCGCGGCACTTCACCAGATCGCCCCGAAACCGACGCCCCGGTGGTGCTGCTCCGGGCCGACATGGACGCGCTTGCCGTACAGGAAGAAAACGACCTCGAGTTTGCCTCCGAAATCCCCGGAGCGATGCACGCCTGTGGCCATGACCTGCATACTGCAATGCTCGTCGGGGCAGCCAACGTGCTTGCCGCGCACCGTGACGAAATCCCCGGCGACGTCGTGTTCATGTTCCAGCCCGGCGAAGAGCTCCACGACGGTGCCGCGATCATGGTCAAGGAGGGCGTCCTCGACGCGGCCGGACGGCGTGCCGATGCGGCATACGCGCTTCACGTGTTCGGAGACCGAGGGGAGGTTGGCTCTTTTTCAACTCGTGCGGACACGATCATGTCGGCGGCGGACACGCTGAAAGTCACGGTCATTGGACGCGGCGGGCACTCATCCGCCCCCTATCGAGCCATCGACCCTGTCCCTCTCGCCGCGGAGATGATTCTTGCTCTCCAAACGTTCGTGACGCGTCGATTCGACGTGTTCGACCCGGTAGTTATCGGTATAGGCGCGATTTCCGGCGGCGACCTTGCTGCTCCGAACGCGATCCCCGAGCGGGTGCGATTTAGTGCCTCCGTGCGGTCCTGGTCAAAAGCTTCGCGGGACAGGTTCCAGGAAGAGGTGGGGTCGTTACTGGTGGGCATCGCGAGCGGCCACCAGGCAAACGTCGACGTTGAAATCGTGCCCGGTTACCCCGCCACGATCACCGATCCGACCGAAACCGAGTTCGCCGCCAAGACCATTGAGAAAACCTTCGGTGCGGACCGGTTCACGCGTCTCGAAGAATCCGCTCTCCTGCTCGGAGGACTTTTCCCGCGTACTCGCAGAAGTCCCAGGCTCATTCATCGTGCTCTCCGCCGGGGAGGTTCCGGAAGGCGATGCAGTGCCTGCGGATAATCACAGCGCGCGGGTGCGATTCAGCGAATCGGTGCTGACCGACGGTGCGGCACTGTATGCCCAGCTCGCGGCAGACCGCCTCGCTGAACTCGCCCGCGAAAGCGCCGAGGCGTTTGCATCCGCGATGACTGCGACCGGCCCGACCAACGCATCATCCCCAACGGATTCGCCAGACGCGACATCAGTTTCCGTACCCACCACAGCACTTGAAGAGGTAGTTCGATGACCCAACAAAGCTCAGCAGCCGACACCAAGCGCGCATTGGTCGGCTCCGGGTTCGGAAACGCACTCGAGTGGTTCGACTGGTCGATCTACGCGACGTTTGCGCCATTCTTTGCGTCAAGCTTCTTCAATGCAGATGACCCCGTATCGGCGTTCTTGTTCACACTCGTGGTGTTTGCGGTTGGGTTCGTCGGTCGTCCAGTCGGCGGAATCATCTTCGGGCGACTCGGCGACCGCATCGGGCGACGCACGACAATGGCACTCACCGTCGGTCTCATCGCCGCCGGTGCACTCACCATCGGCTTGAGCCCGAACTACGCAACAATCGGTGTGTTCGCCTCGGTGCTGCTGCTCGTGGCTCGACTCACGCAGGGCCTGGCGTACGGTGGCGAACAGCCCTCCGTCGGTGCGTACTTGTCGGAGCGTGCCCCGGCCAAGCATCGTGGTCTCTGGTCATCGCTCATCTACTCCTCCGGAACTGTCGGCGCCACGGCCGGGCTGGTGCTCGGCGGCGTCTTGTCCGCGCTACTCAGTTCGGAGGCCATGAACGCATGGGGCTGGCGCATCCCGTTCATCATCGCCGGCCTTGGCGGCCTCTACGCGCTGCGGATGCGACGCAATATGCCCGAAACGGAACAGTTCGCCGAGCAGATCGAGGTGGCAGCCGACACAACCGCCAAGCAATCCTCTGCGCCGAAGCCGAACCTGCTTCGCGACATGTGGACCATGCGCCGTTCGGTGCTCCAAGTCGTGGGCATGACCGTCGGCATGACGGTTGCCTACTACTACTGGGTAGTAGCCGCTTCCTCCTATTCGATCAGTGTGCTGCATGCCAATCCCACCGCAATCCTTTTCGCCGGAACCGGTGCGAACATCCTGTTCATCGCGATGCTGCCGCTGTGGGGAATGATTTCTGACCGCATCGGCCGCCGGCCAGTCATGCTCATTGGATATTTGGGCCTCATCGCCACGGCGTTCCCGCTCTCCCGTCTCATCGATGGGAATCCGCTGCACCTATTCCTGGCAATGTCGGGCGCGGCCGTCTTCATGACCGCAATCGTGTCGATCGCGCCCGCGGTCATGTGTGAGCTCTTTCCGACCCGGGTCCGCACGGCTGGTGTCGCGGTGCCGCTCGCGGTTGCCACTTCGGTCTTCGGCGGTACCTCCCTGTATCTGCAGACATGGCTTTCGACGACGTTCGGTCCGCATGCTTTCCTCATTTACCTGACCGTACTCCTGGCTATTTCGGCAGCCACAATCTTCTCGATCCCCGAAACCAAGGGGCGCGTACTCAACGATGACACCGATTCATTCACTGGCGCCGGAAAGGCGCAGCGCCGCTTCAAAGCGGCAAACGGGGCGCTGGCACATACGGAGTAGGAACTCGCCTAATCGATACCCCGGAGTGTGGCCGCTATCCAATCGACCAAGATTGAAGAGTAGCGGCCACGCTCCGTTGTCACCTGGTAAGGCAGCTGGATGCGGTGCGGAGCGCTTCCCGTTCGGCGGTTGATTCTCGAGCTCACCGCTGCCAGGCGACGACTTGCCGGGCAGCGCAGAGCGCGGGGAGGAAGTTCCCGGAACCGATCCAGATCCCGTCGACAATTGCTCCGTGGTAGGTCCTTTTGAGGGGTGCGAGGGTGGGTCGAATGCTCCAGCACCACGTCGTGTTCCTTCGAAACTATCGGCCGGTGAGGGTGGCATCGGTTCGGCTTGAAGGACGCTTGCCGGTAAGCCAGATCACGAAGCTGCGTAGATGTTCTTTGCAGATGGGGGCAGGATGCCGGGATGCGCTCGAGGTGCCGTATTTGTGGCATTTCCAGCGGTGGGTTCCAGACGGTGGCGACCGTTCTTGACTCGAAGCATAGAAGGGTCAGAAGTCTCCTGCACTGCGACTTCACGTCCGCAAGCGGAGGCTGATCGTCCTCTCGGACACCGTATGCCTCGACCGCACCATCAGGACCCTGAAAAAGGACAGCGAGGCCCCCGACCCAGAGCTGTTGAGGTTCCTCTCACCCCTGGTGTGGGAACACATCAACCTCACCGGCGATTGCACTTGGCCACGCGCCAACAGATCAAGCCCGGAAAATACCGGCCACTGCGACGCTCAACAAAACCTTCGCGTCGGATACTCCACTTTTTCACGTACCATCACTCCTTCACTCTGCGGAGGGAAAACTCATAACATGACCATGTCACGGTGGAAACTACATAAACAATTTCTCAATACCCGACAAGCGGGCTGGTTCAGGTGATCCCGTAGAACGTTCCCCTGCGAACGAGCGCGGGTAGCCCTATGAGCGGTTGGCTTTCCGATAGATTCGACGCATCAACGCACAATGAATAGGAATCGACATGCTACCTGCAGCCAACGGCTGGGCCTTCGCTCTCGCCGCCTTCGCCCTCATCCTCATTCCCGGCCCGAGCGTGCTCTTTGTCATCGGCCGATCGCTCTCCCTGGGTCGCAAGGGCGGCTTTCTCAGCGTGATCGGGAACGCACTCGGGGCGCTCCCGGCCATAGCTCTGGTGTCACTCGGCGTTGGTTCCATCGTCGCCGAATCCGTAGTCGTCTTTATCATCATCAAGTTCCTCGGAGCCGGCTACTTGATGTACCTGGGAGTGCAGGCGATCCGCCACCGCAACGATCACACCGACACCGCCACCTCGCAACGAGCGCGACTGTCGTCGTTCCGCCTCATCCGAGAGGGATTCTTGGTGCGGAGTAACCAACCCGAAAACCATGGTGTTCTTCGTGGCCGTGCTCCCGCAGTTCGTCAGCTACGAGAACGGCGCCATCCCGCTGAAGATGGCAACCCTCGGGATGATTTTCTTTGGAATTGGCCTGGCCAGTGACAGCGTGTGGGCACTCACTGCCGGCACGGCACGAACATGGTTCGCCCGTAACCCGAAACGCCTCTCACACATGGGTGCCGGTGGCGGCGTGGTGATGATCGGCCTGGGCGGGGCGCTGGCGCTCACCGGCAGCAAGAGCTAGTTTCGCATCGAATGAGGCGGCCGGATACAGCAGCACCGCTGCCGCGAGTGTCACCCCGTGGGCCACGCACGCCAAGGCGATCACGGACAGACCGTCACGAGCGGAGTTAAGGATTCTGGCAACAAATGGTCCAAGCAGGTGCGGCGCGGTAATGCAAGCACCAAGAAGGCCGGCCAGCCATCCTGGCGACCCACTCATCGTCACCAAAAGTACGACGGCAATCACCGCGCCCATCCGCACTGCGGGCCAAGGTGGCTGCGACGACGTAGCGGGCAAGGCCGCCGGAAACGTCGGAGCCTCGGATGGATGTGCGGGCAGGAATTTTACGTCCCAAGAGGCTCATGGGGACTTTCCTCAAATCGGCTTGCTTTCACGAGGCAATCCCCGTCGGTCTCCTTTCACGCCGGCCACGGACGCGGGCTGGGATCGACGGCCGTCGCACTGTGATGACCGTTCAGGCCGATGCCATCCTTTGAGACAAGATTTCCGCGGGTCGGCATGAAACATGGGCTCACACATCCAGTCCGCACCGGCGAATCGCATCAGCAACTTCCAGGCGGCCATCAGCATCCAGACCGTGAAGCGGCAACGGCAGGCTTGCCGGTGAAACCAGCCCCAGCTCCTCGGCAATTGCGGCGGTAACGCGCAGGCTGCCATGCATGCGGAACAACGCCCACACAGGTTCGAGGCTCTTCGAGGCTTCGCTTGCCAGGTCCAGACGGCCGGCCGGTGCATGGTCCGCAATCGCCTTGGCCTTCCCGGGAAGCACGCCTGCGATCACCGAGTACCAAGCATCACACCCGGCGAGCAGTGATTCGGCAGCGGCCCAGTCGCCACTGTCACCTACAGAAATACGTTCGGGCAATAGTGAACGCAATTCACCCAAGCGCGCGGAAGCCTGTCCCGATAGGGGAGGGGGGATTTTGATGGAGGCGATCGCAGGAATGTCGGCAAGGCGCGAATACAGCCCATCGGAAAATGTGAATCCGTTGGTAACGGGGTTGTCGTAGACGACGATTGGCAAGGACGATGCCCCTGAAACATCCTTGTACAGGCCGAGCACTTCTGCCTCCGATAGCTTTTGGTACGACACCGGGCCAGCAGCAAAGACGAAGCCCCCGCCGTCTGGGCATCTTCAACGTGTGCAAGGACATCGCGGGTTCGCACCGCACCCACCGCGGCAATGATCGGGACACCGTCAGCGGCACCGACAGCAGCCTCGAGCACGGCACGGCGTTCATCCCGGGACAAGTACGCGTAGTTCCCGGTGGAACCCGAGCACGCCCAGGGAATCCACGCCAGCCTCGGCAGCGCGGGACACCAACGAAGCAAGCGCCTTGAAGTCGATGCGTTCATCGACGATCGGCGTGAGGGGAAAAGCGCAAAGGCCATCAAACATGAGTCCTTCTTTCATCCGGCTGCCGCTCACCCTACGTGGAGCTGGCGGCATGAACATGTGAAACCGGTATCCATGGTGACACCCCTTTGGTTCTACACGAGGTCCAAGAATGTTCAATATGGGAGGTCCAAATGGGAGAGCTTGAGTTTCCGATCACACTCGACAGAAATGATCCGAGTCCACTTGCCGCGAAACTGGCCGGCCAACTTCGCAACGCCATCCTCAGTGGACTACTCCGGCTGGACCACACGCTTCCGGCAACGCGCAGGATGGCCTTTGAGCTTGGCATTTCCCGCGGGGTGGTCGTCCGAGTGTTTGAGCAGTTGACCGGCGAGGGGTTCCTTGAAAGCCACGGTGCCGGCGGAACTCGTGTGGTGATCTGCCCAGACGTTCAACGTCCTTTCCATAAGGAGCGTCAGATGCCGCCCACCCAGGACAGTAGGCCGATCATCGATCTAACGCCGGGACGTCCTTCGGGCACACCGTTCAAGAATCGCGAGTGGCACACCGCCTGGCGCAAGGCCGTATCCGAGCAGGGAACCACACTGCTTCCCCCGGCTCTTGGTGCCGAGAACCTGCGGCAGGCTGTCGCCGAGCATCTGGCCGTGTCTCGGGGACTGGACGTCGGACCTGACGACGTCATCATTACCGCAGGCACCAGCGACGCCTTGCATCTGGCCGTGGCCGCACTCCGAAGCGCAGGGAGCATCCGCGCATTCTCGTTGAGGATCCGGGATATCCCACCGCAAGGCGTGTCATGGCCGCTGCCGGCGCCGTGGTGGAAGCAATGCCCGTCGATGAAGACGGACTGAGGGCCTCCCAGCTGGCCACCCTTGAACAACTGCCCGACGCCGTGCTGATCACCCCGAGCCACCAATACCGCTCGGGGGGCGGATGCCCGTCCAGGAGCGGCTGGATCTGCTGAATTGGGCAGCCCAACATGGTGTCCTCGTCCTCGAAGACGACTATGACAGCGAATTTCGCCACCGCCGGATGCCCCTGCCCGCCGTTGCCTCACTTCCATCCACGGCCGAGGTTGCATTGCTGGGCACCTTTTCCAAGACCCTTAGTCCTTGGCTGCGGTGCGGCTATCTGGTGGTGCGCGGGGAATCGGGTCGGGCGCTGGAAGGCCATGCGCGAAAACCTGGACACACCGGTGCCCGGAATGATGCAAACGGCTCTTTCCCATTACATCCAGGGCGGAGGCCTTGCCCGCCACATCGCCCGGGCTCGCCGCGAGTATGCCCACCGCCGGGAACTGCTCCTGGAACGCCTCGGCGCCCGCCCGGATGTTCAAGTTTCCGCCCTTGATGGCGGGCTTCAGCAGTCCTGCGTTTTCAAGGAAAGGACGCCGGCCAGTTAGCCGAAGAGGCTCTTCGTAGGGGAGTCCGCATGGCCACGCTCGCCGCCTACTACGCTGAACGCCAGCCGGAGAACGGCCTGGTGATCGCTTACGGAGCCCCAACCGACCTTCAGCTCACCAAGGCCCTTGGCATCATCGCCGACCTGCTTGACGGGCACTGATCGCGGTAACCCACACCCTCAGCAAAGTCAGCCTCTCGCCTATCCCCGCATTGATTCGGCGATCTGCGTCATCACGGTGTTGTCCGCCAGCGTGGTGGCGTCCCCGACCTCGCGGCCCTCCGCGACGTCCTTGAGCAGGCGGCGCATGATCTTGCCCGAACGGGTTTGGGCAGTTCCGGGACCACCAGGATGTGTCGCGGCTTAGCGATCGGGCCGATGTGCCGACGTGGTTGCGCAGCGTGGCGACGACGTCTCGCGGTAGGGCGGGTCGATGCAGACCCCAACCCGCAGGAAGGTCTGAGCCGGTTCCTAGGTGGTACCAGGACAGACGCCAGCTCCATCAACGTGCCAATCGCCGGGAAATCAGGGCCGCCGCCATGATCTTGACGTTTGGTGATTTCATCCACGTACTCCGAGCTTGTATGGCCCTGTGAATCAAAGCCATACCCGGACACGAATGCCACACCTTTTGATTAGAAAGCCAGAATCAAGAATCACTGTCCGAGCCACAGCCACTTAGTTCCAGCTCACCTGTTCGCGTGGTTATCTATGTCAGCGGGAGCGAGTACTGCAGGAAAACATCGTCTCGGACCCATCCGAGCGATTCATACACGGACTGGGCCTTCACGTTGGTCTTCGCCGTCGACAGGTCCAGCCTCGAGGCGCCGCTGGCGCGCCCAAATGCCTCGGCCTTGGTCAACAGCGCCCGGCCGACCCCGTGCTGCCTCGAGGCGGGCGCGACATACAGGTCGTAGAGCACAAAGATCGGCCTTGCCTCGACCGAACAAAACGTCGGGTACAGCTGGGTAAACCCTACGAGTCTCCGGCCCTGGTGGACGCGATGAAGACGGTCGATTCGCCTGTCCCGATTCGGTCGGCCAGGTAGGCGCGGGCGAGCGGAAGATCCGGCGGGCAGTCATAGAACTGTCGGTACGCGTCGAAAAGCGGTGCAAGCGCATCGACATCCTCGGATGACGCTTGGCGGACGGCAACTTCAGCGGACATTTCCATGGTTCTGGCGCTCTCCCTCGGGCTCGCGGCATTGGCCGTGTTTTGTGGAAATCAGGTGTAAGCATGACTGTACAGTTCAGGCTTTGCTGCCCGCGAGGGGTCGAATGTCATTGCACGACGTTGGCGACCGCGGAAAAGTCACCATCATCGAGGCACACTTTGCGGTACTTGCCGGCGAGCAGAACGTGCCACGTGATTCGCGAGTTCCGGCGGAACCAGCCAATGCGGGGGATCGTGCACTGACCAGTAGGCGTATGCCGGCGCCGAACTCGCCGGCATACGCCTACCAACACTGCGCCGAAGTGGAACCTACGCCTGGTCCCGCCCGCACGGCGGTCACGGCGAGGCCCTCGTGCGCCGACGCCGATGGCGCCCCGCCGGATTCATTTCGGGCTGCGGCGATCTCGTTGATGCGGCCACGTGAGAGGTACCAGCCCACCATCAGCGCCGGGATGATCACGATGATCGAGGCCACGGTCCAGGTGCCCACCGGGGAATCAAAGGCCATCAGCACGATCACCGCCAGCAGGAACGCCAAGGTCAGGTAGCCGGTGTAGGGGGCGCCGATCATCCGGAACGCCGGACGGACGGCCATGCCCCGCTTGGCCAGGCGGTAGAGCGCCAGCTGGCACAGCACGATCATGCCCCAGGAAGCGATGATGCCCAGCGCCGCCATGTTCAGCACGATCTCGAAGGCCTGGGCCGGGACGATGGCGTTGAGGACCACGCCGAGGCCGGCGACCGCGGCGGTCAGCGCGATGCCGCCGTAGGGCACGCCGCGGCTGTTCAGCTTGGCGGCAAAACGCGGTGCGGATCCGGCCAACGCCATCGAGCGCAGGATCCGTCCGGTGGAGTACAGGCCGGCGTTCAGCGAGGACATGGCGGCGGTGAGCACCACCAGGTTCATGATCGAGTCCATGCCGTCGACCCCGATGGAGCCGAAGAACGTCACGAACGGCGACTCGCCCGCCTTGTAGGCGGAGTAGGGCAGCAGCAGCGACAAGCAGCACCAGCGAACCGACGTAGAAGACGGCGATGCGGATGATCACGGTGTTGATGGCCTTGGGCATGACCTTCTCGGGATTCTGCGTTTCCCCGGCCGCGGTGCCGATCAGCTCGATCGAGGCGTAGGCGAACACGACGCCCTGCATCACCACGACCACCGGCAGCAGCCCGTTGGGGAAGAGCCCGCCGTTGTCGGCGATCAGCGAGAACCCGACCTCGTGCCCGGCCACGGGCGTTCCGAAGACGACGAAGTAGGTGCCCACCAGCAGGAACCCGACCAGGGCAACGACCTTGATCAGCGCGAACCAGAACTCCATCTCGCCGAAGACCTTCACCGAGACCAGGTTCAGTCCCAGCACCAACAGCAGCGCGGCCAGCGCCCACACCCACTGCGGGACCGCCCCGATCCAGGGGACGTACTTGGCGAAGAAGTTCATGTACAGCGCGATGGCGGTGATGTCCACGATGGCGGTCATCGCCCAGTTGAGCCAGTAGAGCCACCCGGTCACGAACGCCGCCTTTTCCCCGAAGAACTCGCGGGCGTAGGAGACGAAGGAACCGGAGGACGGGCGGTGGACGACCAATTCGCCCAGCGCGCGCAGGATCAGGAACGCGAAGAACCCGCAGATCGCGTAGCTGAACATCAACGCCGGGCCGGCTCCTGCCAGGCGCCCGCCGGCGCCCATGAACAGCCCGGTGCCGATGGCCCCGCCGATGGCGATCATCTGGATCTGGCGGGATTTCAAGCCCTTGTGCATCCCGGCGTCTTCGGCCGTCAATGCCGAATTCGGGATGTCGGGAACAGCGGTGGTGCGGGGTTCTTGAACTTCATTGTTCATGCGCAGGTGCCTCTCGGGGAGTGTCTTGGGCGTGCTCAAGGGGTGGAAATGATGGAAACGGAACGTGGGGCTATTCGCTGAGGTTGGCCAGGCGTTCGGGGCGCAACAACTCGTTGAGTTGCTCGGCGGTGAGCAATCCGTGCTCGAGGACCAGTTCGGCCACGCCGCGTCCGGTGGCCAGCGCCTCCATGGCGATCTTCGTCGAGGCGGCGTAGCCCAGCTGGACGGTCAGCGCGGTGACCAGGCCGATGGAATTCTCGACCTGGGCCCGCAGCTTGTCCTCGTGGGCGGTGATGCCGACGATGCACTTGTCGGCCAGCGTGATGCACGCGGCCTCCAGGTGGCGCATCGACTTGGTCAGGCTGTGCACGATGATCGGCTCGAAGGCGTTCAGCTGCAGCTGCCCGGACTCGGCGGCCATCGTGATGGTCACGTCGTTGCCGATGACCTCGTAGGCCACCTGGTTCACGACCTCGGGGATCACCGGGTTGACCTTGCCGGGCATGATCGAGGAGCCGGACTGCACCGCGGGCAGGTCGATTTCGCCCAGCCCGGCGCGCGGGCCCGAGGAGAGCAGGCGCAGGTCGTTGCAGACCTTGGACAGCTTGACCGCCACGCGCTTGAGCACGCCGGAGAGGTGCACGAAGGCGCCGACATCGGCGGTGGCCTCGATCAGGTCGAAGGCGGTCTCCAGCTTCAGCCCGGAGATCGCGGCCAGGTGCGTGCAGGCCAGCGCCGAGTAGCCCAGCGGCGCGTTCAGCTCGGTGCCGATGGCGGTGGCGCCCAGGTTGATCTCGTGGATGAGCAGCGTGGATTCGGCCAGGCGGGCGCGGTCCTCGCCGAGCGTGACGGCGTAGGCGTTGAATTCCTGGCCGAGGGTCATCGGGACCGCGTCCTGCAGCTGGGTGCGTCCCATCTTCACGACGGTGCGGAATTCCACGGCCTTGGCGGCGAAGGCCGCGCCGAGGTGTTCCATCGCCGCGACCAGCGAGGTGGCGCCGAAGATGGTGGCGACGCGCACCGCGGTCGGGTAGACGTCGTTGGTCGACTGGCTGAGGTTCACGTGGTCGTTGGGGTGCAGGAACTGGTACTCGCCCTTGGCGTGCCCCATGATCTCCAGCGCCCGGTTGGCGATGACCTCGTTGGCGTTCATGTTCGAGGAGGTGCCGGCGCCGCCCTGGATCACGTCGACCACGAACTGGTCGTGGAGCTTGCCGGCGATGATCTCCCTGCAGGCCTCGATGATGGCGTTGGCGCGGGTCGCATCGAGCAAGCCCAGCTCCTGGTTGGCCTGGGCGGCGGCCTGCTTGACCATGGCCAGCGCCACGACCAGGTGCGAGTTGGTGGACAGCGGCTGGCCGGTGATCGGGAAGTTTTCCACGGCGCGCAGCGTGTGGACGCCCCAGTAGGCTTCCGCGGGAATGTCCCTGTCGCCGATCAGGTCGTGTTCGCTGCGTACGGCCTGTGGAATGGCGGCCTGCAAGACGGCGGTGGTTTCGGACATGGTTCTCCTAGGGTGGCGGTGACAGGGGAAGGTTTTTGGGCGCGCGGAAGCGCCGGATGGCCCCGTGGGGCGGTGATTGAGGTGGGTGGCCGGGCGGTGGTGGCGCTAGGGCAGCGGCAGCCCGTAGAGGGCGCCGACCTGGTGGCCGCCGCCGAGGGCGGGGAGGTTGTTGAACGGTTCCAGCGATGTGCGCGTCCACGCCCAGGGCCAGCAGGGCCGGGACGGCAGCGGGCATCCGCGCACGGTCTCCGCCGTCGGAGATCTTCAGGGCAACGGCGGCGCCGTCGGCCAGGGCAATCAGTTGGATGCCCTCGAATCCGTCCTTGGCCAGCAGCCCGGGCACCGCGCCCATGAGCTCGGTGACGTCGCGTCCGAGCCCCGCAACCATCTCGGGGTGGGCGCGCATTGCGCTGGCCACGCTGTGCTCCGCGGTCCCGGCCGGTGCGGTGACCAGCTTCTGGAAGGCCCGGGCCATGCCGGTCAGCGAGAGCGCGAAGACCTCGGTGCCGCAGCCGTCGGTGCTGATCAGGGTGGTGGGTTCGCCGGTGAGTTCGGCGACCACCTCGCGAATGAGGGTGGGCAGCGGGTGTGCGTGCTCCAGGTAGGTTTCCAGCGGCCAGCCGTTGAGCATCGCAGGCGGCGAGCATGGCCGCGTGCTTGCCCGAGCAGTTCTGGGCCAGCCGGGTGGGCCCGTTGCCGTCCTGGATCCAGGCGTGGCGTTCGGCCACCCCGTAGGGCAGGTCGGTCGAGTTGCCCAAGTGCCGCGGGTTCCAGCCCGGCGTCGGCGAGGATCTTTGCCGCCTGGTCTTGGTGCTCGGCGGAGCCGGAGTGGCTGGCCGCGGCCAGGGCCAGCTGTGCGGGGGACAGGTCCAGTCCCGCGCGCACCAGGGCCACGGCGATCAGCGGCTTCAGGGCCGAACGCGGATAGATCGGCGCTTCGGGTTCGCCTCGGGTGAGCACGGTTTCGCCGTTCGGTGCCAGTGCCACGAGGGAGCCGAAGTGGACGCTTTCGACAGTCTCGCCGCGGGTCTGCACCGCGAGCGGGGCATGGGCAGGGAAGTTGTTCGGGTTCATGCTTTGTTGGCTCCAAGGATCAATGTCAGTGCTTCGTCCACTGCAGTCAGGTGTGCGGCCATGGCCCGTCCGGCCGCGTCGCCGTCGCCGGTCTCGATGGCTGCGAGGATTTCACGGTGTTCGGCGTGGGAGGGGTGTTGGCGGCCGGTGATGAGGTTGATGGTCTCGGATTGGTTGACCATGGCCTCGCGGATGTCGTTGACGACCTGCTCGAAGACGCCGTTGCCGCTGGCGCGGGCAATGGCGGCGTGGAAGCTGGCATCCAGCGCGACCCAGATTTCGGGATCGTCCTCGTCCTCCATGGCCTCGAGGATTCCGCGCATTTCCTCAAGCTGTTCCGCGGTGGCGCGGGCCGCGGCCAGTTCGGCGGCGGGAACCTCGATGTGCGGGCGTGCCTCCATGAGGCTGCGGGCGGAGAACCGGCCGAGCTTCAGGTCGCCGCCGGCGCGGCTGGCGATGACAAAGGTTCCCTTGCCGGTCTTGGTTTCGGTCAGGCCAAGGGCCGCGGCGGAACGCAGCGCCTCGCGGATCACCGAGCGGCTCACCGCATACTGAGTGGCAAGCGCGGCCTCGGCGCTGAGTTTGCTGCCGACCGGCAGCTCGCCGGATTCGATGGAGTGGCGGATGGAGTTGAAGACGGCTTCGGCGGCACTCGTCCTCACGATCGATTGCAGTCCGACTGTCCGGCTGTCTGACAGGTTCATGATTGTGACTATGTCACGCCTCACAAATCGCTGTCAAGACGCGTGCGCTGCTTCTTCCTGGACCCCGCGTGGTGCCGCCGCGGCGGCACCTGGACCGTCTCGCGCAATGGTGCAGGTCAGCTCGAAATCGATGAAGGGTCGCGGCGGAGAAAAGTCCGTCGCCGCGCGGCGAGACTGGAAAAATGGCGTCGTGCGCCAGATCGGGGCAGGAGGGCGGCCTGCTGGCATTCCGGAAGCGTGGAGTCCGGACGTGCCGCGTGCCGGTTGCCTCGTTCAGCGCCGGAACCGTCAAGTCCTCTTCGTGTTCTTGGGCGTGGGTCCTATGGCTGAAGCTGCTCACGGAGGGGCATTTCACGGGAGCCCCGGCGCGTCCTTGCGGTCGCGCCGGGGCTACTCATTTGAAGTCGGCCGTGAAGATTCGGGATCGGTGCCGCCGCAGTTATGTTTGTCGCCGCTGCGACTCAAGGACCGACTTGAGGTTTGCCAGGTCCTTGCGCATGGCCCTGCGCATCATGGGGCCCATGAGCGCCCCGGCAATGACGGAGAATCCCCGGGGTTCGCCGCTGTTGCGCAGAGTCATCCGCGTCCCCTCCTGGCATCGGACCACGTGTAGGTGGTCTGCATCGGGAACGGGCCCTGGCTGGTCCGCATGACGAGCCTTTCGCCCGGCACGAGTTCGACGACTTCGTAGCTGTAGTCCAGCGTCCGGCCCAGGAAGCGGGCGCTGAACGCCACCCGGGAACCCGACCGCAGCGGCGGTTCGGTCAGCCACGTGGCGGAGCCGATGTTGCCATACCACTGCGGGGCATTGCCCGGGTTTGCCGCATAGCGCGGCGACCACCGCCCGCGGGACGCGGATGACGATTTCGGTCTGGACATCGACCACGTTGGTTCCTTTCGGACGCAGGCTCAGGCGCTGGCCGACTTGCCGGCCGGTGAACGCCACGAGCCGGTCCAGGCTGGCCGGCGGATTCCTCGACGAGGGTTTCCTCGGCGAAGCTGCGTCCGCGCATGCTCGGGGCGATGGTGTTCCGGGCCAGGCCCAGGACGTACTCGGAGAGCGCCGGGGAAACCTCCAGGATCTGTCCCGGTTGCGGTGGCGAAGTCCCAGGCGTGGACCAGGAATTCCAGGTTCAGGATGTTGGCCACGGTGGTGGCGGGCAATTCGGCGAAGCCCATGTCGATGGTGCCTTCCAGGCCGCGGGCGTTGAAGGCTTCCAAGTGGCGGCTGGGCGGCATCGGCCACGCGACTTCGGGGATGCGCCGGCATCGTCGGCGATGGCGACGCCCAGGGCCTTGCCGATGCCGGTGACGGAGCCAACCAGGTGCTCGACGAGAGCGGCCACGGTGAAATCCTCGCACGGGGTTTGCAGGCCCATGTCCGACGGATTCAGGGCGGCCAGGGTGCGCTGGGCAATGGCCAGGGTGGCCTCGGCGCTGATCAGTTCGTTGATCGGGTCCGGGGCGGCAGCCCAGTCGTCGGCCCCGGCGTCGCCCGTGGTGGCCAGCGTTACGAGGCGGCCCAGGTAGTGGTTCCAGCCCTCGGTGTGGCCGGCGACTTGCTCGCCGGAGCCAGGCCCTCGTGGACCAGCCGGACAGTTGTGCCGCCTTCGACCGGCTCCAGGGTGATGGTGACGGTGGAGGCGTTGGCTTCCGGCCTCCGGCCCTTGCCAGCCCCACGTGAAGACGACGCGCTTGCCCGGCTCGATCTCCGTGAAGGTTCCGGCCGCCGAATGCCCGGGCGTGATGGTCCAGCGGTAGTCTCCGCCAACCCTCAGGTCCACGCGGGCGGCCACGGTTTGCCAGCGGCGGAGCCGTTCGGGTTCGGTGATGAGGGCAAACGCGGTGTCCGGATCGACCGGAATGAAGACGGATTTGTCAATGGTCATCGGAATTCTCCTTGGGATGGGGTGGTGATTGGGATGACTGGGCCGCGGCGGCGTCTGCCGCAAGCTGGTCCAGCTCAGTGTTCCAAAACGATTCCAGCGAGTCGCGAAGCTGGGCCATGCCATGCGGGTCCAAGCTGTAAAGCCGCCGCCGGCCGTCCTTCCTGGCTTGGACCAGTCCGACGCCGGCCAGCAGCAGCAGGTGCTGGGAGATCGCGGATCGGCTGACAGGAAAGTTCTCCGCCAACTCGTTGACGCTCACTTCTCCGCGACCCAGCAGTTGCAACAGGCGTCGCCTGTTGGGTTCGGCTGCGGTTTCCAGGAGATCGAGCATGAAAAATACGTTAGTCACCACTAACGCATAATGCAATAGGTCGCCCGGACTTGCCAGCCTCAGTGAACATTCAGGTGCGGCCTCCGGTGCCCTTTGAAGTACTTCCATCACGCCTGCTTGCGCCTCTCGATTTGCCGGCGTTGCAACCGCCCGCGGGTATCCGGCGGCATGTGTTCCGGCAGTCGAACCATGAAACGCGTCTCGAGCCGTGTCCGTTGCGATGGCGAACATCCAAACCGTCGGATTCCTGCCGGGGGAGTGTCGTGGTTGGACGTTCTCACAAGGGAAACCGGGTGGTCAACGCGAAACGCCTAGAGACCCGGGAATGACGGGCATATGCTTGGAACAGTAGCGGTCAGGGAGGACGGCGGGCGCACCGCCGGAGGCCTGCCGCAGACTGGCAGGAGAACAGTCATGGACGACGAATCGGGCGTGCGGCAGCAGCTCTCGGCGCGAATCGAGGCCAGGCGAACGAATATTTCGCGATTCCTGAGTGCGCGCCCGGCCCCGGCGCAACCGCTTGGCCAACCTCAGCATCGTTGGCAGCGCCATCGCGGCGGTGATGACTGCCGGACCGGCGCTTGGTGGCCAGTCCTTCACCGCCAGCGTGCAAAGCCGACTTGGCATCGAGGACAGCTCGACCGTTTGGCGGGTCTTGTGTCTTGCGGCAATGCTGCTTTCGGTCGCGGCCGCCGTGGCCACGAACCTGAGCAACTCCCGTGACTTGAACGGGCGGGTCACCGCGGCGGAAACCTGCAACGCCGAGCTCGAGGGACTGGAGACGATGCTGGAGTTCGGGCAGTTGCCACTTCAGGATGCGGTCAAGCTTTACCAGCAGTATGTCGCCAAGGTTCCCTTCGTGGACGAGGCCGCAGTGCCCGGATAAGCGCGCCGGCAGAATGAGTTCAAATGAGCCGTCGGGAGCCCCGTCATGTGTGTTTCAACCAACGGGTGCGACAACGTCGCGACGGTCCCAGCTTCCGGAACCGCTACTGATGCTGGGACCAATACCCGCCTGTGTTCGCCCGTAAAACTGTGAAAACGTGGCATCCGTGGTTGCGGCATTCGTTGCCAATTTCGTATTTGGTCGCTTAGAAACCACTGGAACCCGTAAGTTGAGGCTTCCCCGTCCCGCACCTGGATCTCTTGGGGAGGACCGTGAAATCTTTGAGGTGAGATATCCGGTTGCCCGTGTGGCACTACTCGGTGGGGAATCTTAGTTGGCGCTGCCAGCCCGACTTCGGGTCTAAACGGTTTTCTCCTGCACCTTGGCCCGGTTCAACCATGCGGAATGATGCAAATATCAGCGGTCTTCTCGCTGCGGCATTCGTAAACATTAGTGCGTTCCTGCGGCATTTGGTGTCCTGAGACTCGCGTGCGCCAACGGGGTTTACCTGTAGAATCCTCGATTAGTCGGGAAGGTTTCCTGAGCCGGAAATGATACGGGGCAACGGAGTATCGCTCTAGCCACAGCACCGTTTGCCGGGAAGCAAAATTTCTGACGCGCAGAGATCCTCGAACATTGGATTTTCAGCTGGTGCCCAGAGTGTTCCTGCTAGACGACTTCCGAGGGGCGAGCGTGTCGAAAAGAATTCCATTTACACGAAAGATTAGAATCGAGGAAAATCTTAACGAAGGAATATTGCATGCTCATGCCAACCAAGGCGGCCTCCGTAATCCTGGCCGCAGCCCTGGCATCGGTGCCTTGTCCGTTCCAGCCACGGCCGCGGAAATTTCCACAGCCGTGCAGATCAAAGCCCTGACAGGGCAGGCATTTCGGGTGTGACTTCCGGTTCCATCAACCTGTCGTGGCCTACATATGCGGGGCCCACAGCTACGAGGTCAGATACTCGGTTCGGCCTGATTTCAAGGACCAGGTGGAGGACAAGTTCGACAGCCGGACGATCAGGGCCTGGCGATGGCACCAAATACTATTTCCAATACCGGGCCATGACACACGTGCCAAAGACGCCAGCCGGACTGTTTACAAGCGGTCCGCATGGTCTGAAACCACCAGCGCCACCACCAAGGCCCTGTTCCCTGGCGCCTTCACAAGTGTGAAGGCAACCGGGGGAATCGACAGCCTCAAGGTGCGATGGAACAAGACGTCCAACACGACCCACTACACGGTGATCGTGGCGGACGACGTCAATTTTACGAAGAACAAGCGGGTCTTCAGGAACATCAAGGGCACCAGCTTCACCGTCAAGAACCTGTCCAACGGTTCCCGCTCGGGCATGCCCACCTTCGTCCAGGTTCAAGCCCACAACAAGGGATTCGAGACGCGCACGGCCCGTCGGATTCACCGCCTACCCGGCAGCCCCCAAGCTGTCCGGCGGCGAGACTATCACCATCGCATCGCAGAACCTGATGTGCGCAACATGCATCGTTCCCGGAGCAAAGCGCGCGCACTGGAACACCCGGGTCAAGATCCACATGGACACCATCAAGGCCGAAAAGCCGGATGTCATCCTGATCCAGGAGGGCCTCAACCAAAACCTCCCCGGCACCAAGACCAAAACCATGGAGGGTTTGGCCAAGAAGCTGAAAGCCCAGGGATACGTGCTGGAACGCAAGCCCGAGAAGCCTGGCTCGAAGCAGTACTCCAACCGTATCGCCTACAAGAAAACCAAGTTCAAGGCCTTGAAGCAGGGTGTCTTCAAGATCCCGAACGCCAAGGGTGAAGACCGGCGCGGAGCGGCCTGGGTATTGCTCGAATCCAAGAAAACCGGAAAGCAGTTCTACGCGGTTTCGGTGCATGTCTCCCCGAAGCTGCCACAGACCGGCAAGGTCTCCATGGCTTCGAGTGCCAAGCTGATCAACGACAAGCTGGCTTCGATCAACAAGAAGAAGTTGCCGATCGTGACCGGGGGCGACTTCAACTCGAGCTACTACGACGGGCCCAACAGCCCGCAGACCACCCTGGTGAAAGCCGGCTGGACCGACGCCGCATCGAGTGCCAAGCGCACCAACTACATGCGTGCCACCACCAGCCAGGGGACCGGATCCAAGATGGCGCTGACCTATGGCCGCATCGACTACATCATGACCAAATACATTTCCGGCACCGTCTCCTACAAGAACGTTGTCACCACCAAGAACAACAAGATCGTTTCCCTGCACGGCTCGGACCACCACATGGTCGTTGCCAAGGTCAGGATCAAATAGCTTTCGAGCTTCAGGCCGGGCCCGTTCTTCCACGGGGAAGAGCGGGCCCAGCCGTTGCGCACGGGCCGGAATTCGAAGTCCGACATGCCCGAGTGGTCCTGGATGTTGGCCGGCCCGTTGAACCCTTCGCGGCCGCTTGGGACTGGTCGCCGCCGACGATCACGTATTTGTTACTTGCATTGTTTCCAGGACCTGAATTGGTGGCATCCTGAAACGGGACAGGCCCGAAAACGCATCCTCGGGGTCGGGTTCCTGGAATTCTTGGCCGAGTCCGGGCCGAGAGGCTTCTGCTCGAGCCGAAGGTATCCCAGGTCCGGGCCCCGACGATCTTCTTGTGGTTTCCGGACCGTCATGGCCGGCTTTTGTACAGGCACCGGTGCCCGCTCGAACGGGAATTCCTATGCCACAACGTCGCTGCTGGCCTCGGGACCGACTCGTTGCTTGCATGCACTACGTAGGCGACGGTCACCGAAACCAACCCGGTGCATCCAGCGGCAGTACAAGGCGAGCTGAAACGGCCCGCCACCAGAATCACTGAATGGTGCGGGGCCGGTGGTGAGCCAAGCGTATTTTCGGGCGTGCCATTTAGTGAAGCGATCGAGGAGACCCGGGCTAATCAAAGCTGTTGAGCCCCTGTTCGTGCCATGGCAGCGGAAAAGGGAGTCACGCCGTCGCAGCTGGCCCTGGGCCTGGCTCCAGGCCCAGGGCTGTGGTGCCGATCCCGGGCACCAAGCGCCGGCGCTACCTGGAGGAGAACGTGGCGGCCGCGGACCTTAGCTGGACGCAGCCGAGATCGCGGAGCTGTCCTCGATCATCCCGGGGTCGGCGGTGCGCGGTGCCCGCTATGACGAGGCGGGCATGAAATCAACCTACCTGTGATCGGCCGGCGAGCACGAAAACGGATCCCCGTCCTCCGGGCGAAACCGGAGGCGGGGATCCGTTGTGCGTGCGTCGCGCGGGTCGTTGCGACCGCCGGGGCATCTGCGGGGTTGTTAGACGCCCTGGGCGTTGTTCTTCTTCATGGCCGCCAGGCGGGCCTCGATCTCCGAAACCTCGGGGGCCGCGGCCTCGACGGCAGGGGTCGCCGGGGCCTCTTCAAGGATGTTGCTGCTGGTCTTCATGGCGGCCAGGCGGGCCTCGATCTCGGTGCTTTCGCCGAGGTCCTCGAGGGCGGCGAACTGCGAGTCGAGGGAAGATGCCGCGAGTTCCGCGGCGCCGCGCACCTTTGCCTCGTCGGCACGGATCTTGGACTCGAAGCGGCCGATTTCGGAGGTCGGGTCGCTGAGGTCCAGCGCCTTGACGGCTTCCATCATCTGGCCCTGGGTCTTTGCGTTGCGGGCGCGGGCGACCAACTCGTCACGCTTGGACACGAGTTCCTGGCGCTTGGTCTTCATGGTGTTCAGGCCGGTCTTGAGCTGCTCGACGATCTGGCGCTGCGAGGTGATGGAAGGCTCCAGGTTCTGCGCGGTCTTTTCGCTGGCCATCTGGCGCTGGATGGCGACGGTTGCGAGCTGGTTGAACTTCTGGGCGTTTGCGGTGTCGCCGGCGGCAGCAAATTCCTCGGCCTTGTTCGATGCGGCAAGCGCCTTGCCGCCCCACTGCTGGGCGTCCTGGACGGCCTTCTTGTAGTCGTCTTCCTGCATGCGCAGGTTGCCGATGGTCTGGGCAACAGCCGCTTCGGCCTCGGCGATGTTGTCCGTGTAGTCGCGCACCGACTGGTCCAACATCTTTTGTGGGTCCTCGAGTGCGTCCAACGCCGCATTCGCGTTTGACTTGCCGATCTTGAAACAGTCGGGAAAAAATTGAGTTCTTCGCCATGGGTGCTCCCTTTCAAGTGCCGCAGCCATTAACTCTATGCGACGGAGGGCCGCGGAATAAACGGTATTACGCGGCGGGCCGTGTGCGCTCCTGGCCAAATTGCCGCGACTCCGGCGCCCCGCCAAAAAACCGCGGGGCGTGCGGTGCGGATCCGGCGTCTTGCGACGAAGGTCCGCAACACACGCCCCGCGGCGTTCCGTCCGAATCCGGGTGCTACTTCTTTGCGCCGTGGTGGGCTGCCTTCTTGGCTGCCTTTTCGCGGGCGATGAGCACCTTTTCATCCACCGGGGCATCGGCGCTGGCGCGCAGGCGGCGGTAGTACTCCATGGCCTCGTCCTGGCGCTCGTTTTCCCCGCCGCCGGCGATGGCGGCCCGCAGGTGCTCCGGGCCGTAGCCGAAGGCGTCGACGAGGTCCTGGGCATGCGGGCGCAGCCGGTCCAGCAGGATGTTGACGTAGCCCGAGAGGGTGCGTGCGCGCTGCATCGAGAGGCGGCCGTTCATCAGGTACCAGCCGAGGTTCTCCTCGATGAGGGTCAGCGCGAACACGTCGCGCAGCCAGGTGAGCACCGTGCGGGTGCCGGTGTCGGTGGTTTCCGCGATGGCCCGGGTGAAGGCCTCCCAGCGCAGCAGTTCGCCGTGGGCCTTGGCGGCGGCGATCAGCTGGTCCTGGTTGGCGTTGAAGGCGGCGGCGCTCTTGGCGCGGTCCTTGGTGGAGACCCCGCGCAGCGCGTCGGCGATTTCCCCGACCATGGCGTTGACGCGGTCGGTGAGCAGGGCGCGCTGGTTGGCCTCGTCCTTGAAGAAGTTGGCGCTCTTGCGCTCCGAGCCGGTGTCGGCGACGGCCTGGGCCACCGAGCGCAGCCCCGAGCGGTTCAGCGCGACGTTTTCCGCGTGCTTGACCACGTAGCGGGCCAGCACGCCGGCGTTGAGCTCGCGGAATTCCTGGCCGTAGTCGGTGAGCAGGCGCTTGCCGACGAGCTGCAGCAGCACGTTGTTGTCGCCCTCGAAGGTGACGTAGATGTCCAGGTCGGCACGCAGCTGGGTGAAGCGGTTCTCGGCGATGAAACCGGAGCCGCCGCAGGCCTCGCGGCATTCCTGCAGCGTGTCCAGCGCATCCCAGGTGCTCAGCGACTTCAGCGCGGCGGCGAAGGTCTCCAGGTCCTGGCGGTCCTCGTCGGTGTCGGTGGCGCCGGAGAAGACCCCGTCGAACTTGGCCAGCAGTTCCTCGTGGGCGAAGGACGCCGCGTAGGTGCGGGCCAGGCGGGGGATCAGCCGGCGCTGGTGGCGCTGGTAGTCCATCAGCGTTTCCTCGACGGTGTCCGAGGAGGCGTTGAACTGGCGGCGCTGGTTCGCGTAGGTGACGGCGATCTGCAGGGCGACCTTGGAGGCGGCGGTTGCGGCGCCGTCAAGCGAGACGCGGCCCTGGACCAGGGTGCCGAGCATGGTGAAGAAGCGGCGGCCCGGGGAGTGGATCGGGGAGGAGTAGGTGCCGTCCTCGGCGACGTTGCCGTAGCGGTTGAGCAGGTTGGTGCGGGGGATGCGCACGTTGGTGAAGTGCAGGCGGCCGTTGTCGATGCCGTTGAGCCCGCCCTTGAGCCCGTCGTCCTGGCCGCCGACGCCCGGCAGGAAGCCGTTCTCGTCGCGGATGTCGACGTAGAACGCGTGCACGCCGTGGTTCACGCCGCGGGTGATCAGCTGGGCGAAGACCACTGCGGCCTTGCCGTGCAGGCCCGCGTTGCCGAGGAATTCCTTCCAGGCGGCCTTGAACGGGGTGTGGATGACGAATTCCTGGGTGTCGGCGTCGTAGGTGGCGGTGGTGCCGATGGAGGCGACGTCCGAGCCGTGGCCGATCTCCGTCATGGCGAACGCGCCGGGGATCTCCAGGCTCATGATGCCCGGCAGCCACTTGTCCTGGTGTTCCTCGGTGCCCAGGTGCAGCACCGCGCAGCCGAAGAGGCCCCACTGGACGCCGGCCTTGATCTGCAGCGACGGGTCCGCCACGACGAGTTCCTCGAAGCTGGCGATGGATCCGCCGTGGTTGTCCTCGCCGCCGAGGTGCTTGGGGAAGGCGCGGTGCACGGCGCCCGAATCCACGAGCACCTTGAGCTGGCCGAAGACGCGTTCGCGGTGGTCGTCCATGCCCAGGCCCGGGGTGCCGCGCACGGCCTCGGTGCCGGCCAGGGCGCGCGACTGCTTGCGGATGTCGGCCCAGCGGCCAAGCAGCTGTTCGCCGAGTGCCGCCACATCGATGGTGGCGTCGGCGGTGTCTAGGGTCATTTGTTCCTGGGTCACTGGCTTTCTTGCCTTTCGGTTGTGCTGCCCTCGCCATGCGGGGTAACTGTCGTCGGATCCTTGAGGTGTTTTGGTTGGTGGTTTGTTCGTGTTCTGGTGTTTCGCTTGGTGTTTGCCGCTTCGGGCAAGTCCTGGGGGGCTAGCGGCTTTCCGCGGAGGCCTGGTGGGCGACGCCGTGGGTCAGCCATCCGGTGATGCTTTGGGCCAGTTCCTCGATGCTCGGGCGCTGGCTGGTGTCCGGGGCCCGCAGCCACAATTCGCCGGCCGCGCGGACCATGCCGATCGAGGCGCGCGGCCAGAGTTCCAGCGCCGGGCTGGCCAGCTCGCCCGGGGCGATGCCCATGTAGGAGTGCATGCGTTCGCGCATCATCGAGGTCAGTTCCTCGAAGAAGTCGTTCAGGGCGCCCTCGCGCACCTTTCCGCCCGCGCCGGCGGGATCGGTGAGCACGTCGGTGGAGGGGCCCGCGGTGACAAAGAAGTAGATGTTCGGCGAGTTTGCCGCCATCTGCAGGTAGGCGAGCATCATGGCGTGAAGCGCATCGCCGTTGTTGCTGGATTTGCGTCCGGCGGCGATCACCCCGGCGCGGAACTTCTTGATGACGTATTCGCCGACGGCGTGGCGCAGCCCGTCCTTGTCGCCGAAGTAGCGGTAGAACACCGACTTGCTGGTGTTGGCCTGCGCCGCGATGTCATCCATCGAGGCGTTGGGCCCCAGCTCATGGATCGCGCGGCGGGCCAGCTTGATGAGTTCCAGGCGGCGGGAGGCGCGGTGCGCGTCCCAGCGTGCCGAGCGGCCATCGCCACTGGTTTCGAGCTGTTGCGACGTGCTCACGTCGGCGGGTTGGTTGTTCACGATACCCAGCGTATCAGGTACGCTGGGTATCAGTAATGCATCTCACATTTCTCCTCGAGGAGTTTTTACATGTCTGCACAGTCCGACACCCAGCTGGTCCGCCCGGCCGTCATCATCGGCGGCAACCGAATTCCCTTTGCACGCTCCAACGGCGCCTACTCCAAGGCCAGCAACCAGGACATGCTCACCGCGGCGATCGACGGACTGGTGGCCCGCTTCGGATTGCAGGGCCAGCGGCTGGGCGCCGTCGCCGGCGGCGCCGTGCTCAAGCACTCCAAGGACTTCAACCTGGTGCGTGAATGCGTGCTGGGAACCTCGCTTTCCCCCGAAACCCCCGCCTACGACGTGCAGATGGCCTGCGCCACCGGCATGGAAGCCATCGGCTCGCTGGCCAACAAGATCAAGCTCGGGCAGATCGACTCGGCCATCGGCGGCGGCGTGGACACGACCTCCGATGCACCGATCGCCGTCTCCGAGGGCCTGCGCTCCATGCTGCTGGACCTCTCCCGCGCCCGCACCACCGGGGCCAAGCTCAAGGCCATGAGCAAGTTCCGCCCAGCTTCCTGGCCCCCAACGCACCGGGCACCGGCGAGCCGCGCACCGGCCTGTCGATGGGCAACCACCAGGCGCTGACCACCAAGGCGTGGGACATCAGCCGCGAGGCGCAGGACGAACTGGCGCTGGCCAGCCACAAGAACCTTGCCGCCGCCTACGACCGCAACTTCTTCGACGACCTGATCACCCCGTTTGCCGGGGTCAGCCGCGACACCAACCTGCGCGCGGATTCGACGCATCGAAAAGCTCGCGAGCCTCAAGCCCGCCTTCGGCAAGAACCTGGGCGAGGCCGCCACCATGACCGCGGGAAACTCCACCCCGCTGACCGACGGCGCCTCCGTGGTCCTGCTGGGCAGCGAAGACTACGCGCGCGCCAACGACCTGCCGATGCTCGCCAACTTCGTGGACTTCGAGGCCGCCGCCGTGGACTTCGTGCACGGGGCCGAGGGCCTGCTCATGGCGCCCGCCTACGCGGTGGCCCGCATGCTCAAGCGCAACAACCTCACCCTGCAGGACTTCGACTTCTACGAGATCCACGAGGCCTTCGCCGGCACCGTGCTCGCCACGCTCGCGGCCTGGGAAGATGCGGAATTCTGCAAGAACAAGCTGGGACTCGACGAGCCGCTGGGTGCCATCGACCGCTCCAAGCTCAACGTCAACGGCTCCTCGCTGGCCGCCGGCCACCCGTTTGCCGCCACCGGCGGGCGCATCGTGGCCACGCTGGCGAAGATGCTTCATGAAAAGGGGTCCGGCCGCGGACTCGTCTCGGTGTGCGCCGCCGGCGGACAGGGCGTCGTTGCGATCCTGGAGGCGCGCTAACCATGGCCGACAAGTACCTTGAACTCGTCAACTCCGGCTTCACCAAGAACCTCGCCAAGACCCTGGGCCTGCCGCGGCCCTCGATCCTGCGCCGCCACGCCCCCGGGGCGCCGCTGGTGCCCGGCCCCGTGCTGCTGCTTGGCAACTCCCCGGCCGCGCAGGGGCTCTCCGACGCCATGCTCGGCTGGGGCCTCGATGTGCGCAGGCACGCCGTGGGCGAAGGCAAGATCGGCGCGATCATCCTGATGCTCGACGACGTTGCCGCCCCGGGCGAGCTCTCCGAACCGATGCTCGCCGCCGGGCACGCGCTGCGCCAGCTGGCCCCGGGCGGGCGCGTCGTCTCCTTCAGCCGCCCGGCACTTGCCACCGACGCGCCGGCCCAGGCCGCGGCCCGCCAGGGCATCGACGGATCCGTGCGTTCCCTCGGCCGCGAACTGCGCGGCGGGGCGACGGCCAACGGCGTGGTGCTCGGCGAGCGCGTCGACGCCACGGCCCCCTCGGCGCTTGCCGCGTTGCGTTTCCTGCTCTCGGGGCGCAGCGCCTACGTCGACGGGCAGTTCCTGCACGTTTCTTCCGACGACGGCGTACTTCCCGCGGACTTCGAGAAGCCGTTGGCCGGCAAGGTCGCCGTGGTGACCGGTGCGGCGCGCGGGATCGGCGCCGCGATCGCCAAGACGCTTGCGGCGCGACGGCGCGACGGTCGTCGTCGTCGACGTGCCGGCGGCGGGGGATGCGCTGGCGAAGGTGGCCAACCAGGTTTCCGGAACGGCCCTGCAGCTGGACATCACCCGCGAGGACGCCGGGGCCGTGATCATCGAGCATGCGACGTCCAGGCACGGGAAGCTGGACATCGTGATCCACAATGCGGGCATCACCCGCGACAAGCTGCTGGCCAACATGGACGCGGCCAAGTGGGACTCGGTCATCGCCGTGAACCTGGAGTCGCAGCTGCGGATGAACGAGGCGTTCCTGGCTGCGGGGCTTCCGGGCCTGCGGGTCGTGTCGCTGGCCTCGACCTCCGGCATTGCCGGGAACCGCGGCCAGACCAACTATGCGGCCTCCAAGGGCGGTGTCATCGGCATGGTGCGCGCCAGCGCCGGCGGCCTTTGCCGCGCAGGGCGGCGGCATCAACGCGGTGGCCCCCGGCTTCATCGAGACGGACATGACGGCCAGGATCCCGGTGGCGACCCGCACCGTGGCCCGCATGCTCATGCCCTCGCTGATGCAGGGCGGCCTGCCGCTGGATGTCGCCGAGGCCATCGGCTTCCTGGCCTCGGATGCGGCGGCGGGCATCAACGGGTCCACGCTGCGCGTGTGCGGCCAGTCGCTGGTTGGTGCCTGAGCATGCGCAGCACCCTGGAACTGGCCCAGGTCCCGTCGCTGGGTTCCCTCTACGCCAAGGCGCTTGGCATGCAGGCCAAGGGCCTGCTCCCGGGCAAGGACTCGCCGCTGCTGGTCCTGCCCCAGGTTGAGCACCGGGTTGCCGGGCTGCGCGTGGACCGGGACCAGCTTGGTCGCCTACCAGCGGTTGATGGGCGACACCGTGCGCGAGGAGCTGCCCAGTGTCTTTGTGCACGGGCTGGCCTTCCCCGTGGCCATGTCGGTGATGGTGCGCGGGGACTTCCCGCTCCCGTTGCTGGGCATGGTGCACCTGGCCAACTCGGCGGAGCACCTGCGCCCGATTTCCCCGGCGGCGGAGCTCGAGCGTGCTTGCCTATCCGACGGACCTGCGCGAGCACCGGGCGGGGACCCAGCTGGATCTCGTCGCCGAGGTGCGCGAAGGCCCGGAACTTGTCTGGCGCGGGGTGTCGACCTACCTGGCCCGCGGCGTCTGGACGGGGACCAAGCCTGCCGCGGAGCATGCCCCGCGGGATCCGTTCGTGCCGCCGACGCGCACCGGCTCCTGGGTGTTGCCGGCCGACTGCGGGGCGCGCCTATGCGGCCGTCATGGGCGACTACAACCCCATCCACCTCTGGGCCCCCACGGCCAAGGCGCTGGGCATGAAGCGGGCCATCGCCCACGGCATGTACCTGGCCGGCCGGGCGCTGGCCGGAGCCGCGCCGCACGGTGCGGGGTACTCGTGGAACATCGAGTTCTCCACCCCCGTGTTCCTGCCCTCGACCGTTGATGTCGCATTCAGCGACGAGGGGCGGAGGACGGAGTTCAGCGGCTGGGGTGCGCGCAGCGGCAAGCCGCACTTCGCCGGATCGGTCGTCCGCACCTAGCAAGGACGATCCACTGCGGCACGGGTGTCCGGTTCCCTCGGGGGACCGGACACCCGTGTCATGTCCGGACGTTCGAGCCGCCGGGTTCCGGCCGATCCGCCTGTCCGGTTTGCCAAGGGTCGGCATGCCGGCCTGGTCGGGCGCCATTATGCCGTGTTGCATGTGGTCAGGGACGAGGTGCAGGCACGGGAACGTGCCGACGAAATCCATGCCGCGCTCCAAGGATCCCATGCCGGGGGCGAGGGGCATGTTCGGCGTCGGCAGCCTGGCATACGCACCGGGCACGCGGCTGAGTATCATGGGGGACGACCCTCATGATTTTGCCAAGGCGAATACCCTGGCCTCGGCTGTTGTGCACCAACGCCTGGCCACCGCCGCGGCACCCCGATTCGAAAGAGCTGATGCCATGTCTTCCCCAACCTCCTACGCGCGAGAGGTCGTCCGGGTCTTCATCCCCGTCGTCCTGCTGCACGTCCTTGGCCTGGGGACGTTCTTCGTGGTGGTCTATCCCCAACACATCCAATGGGGGTCATCCGTTTTCGGCGTGGGCGTGGCCGTCACGGCCTACATCCTCGGCGTCAAGCACGCCTTCGACGCCGACCACATCGCCGCGATCGACAACACCACGCGCAAGCTGGTCGACATGAAGAAGCCGGCCGCGGGTGTCGGACTGTACTTTTCGCTGGGCCACTCCAGCGTCGTCTTCCTCATGGCGGCGATGCTCGCGCTCGGTGTTTCCTGGGCGGTCGGGCTGGCCTCCGACGGCAACGGCATACGCACCGTCCTGGGTGTTTTCGGCACGCTGGTCTCCGGCGTGTTCCTGATCCTGATCGGCCTGATCAACGCGGTGTCCTTCTTCGGCATCCTCAAGGTGTGGCGCCGGGCCCGGACGGGGACCTTGAACGAAAAGGAACTCGAACGGCAGCTGGACGGGCGCGGCTTCATCAACAGGTTGCTGCGGCCGCTGGTCAAGTCGGTCGACCGCCCCGCAAAGATGTACGGCGTCGGGTTCCTCTTCGGCCTCGGGTTCGACACCGCCAGCGAGATCGCCCTGCTGCTCCTGGCCGGAACCGGGGTCGCCAGCGGCCTGCCCTGGTACGCGGTGCTGTGCCTTCCGGTGATCTTCGCGGCCGGCATGAGCCTGTTTGACACGCTCGATTCCGCGGTCATGGTCAAGGCATACTCCTGGGCGGCCATCAACCCCGTTCGCAAGGTGTACTACAGCCTGACGGTCACCGGCATCTCGGTCATGGTTGCCGTGGTGATCGGCGGCGTGGAACTGATCGGCCTGCTCAATGAAAAGCTCGGCCTGAGCGACCCCTTCACCCTGTGGATTGCCGGATTCGACCTCGAAAACATCGGATACCTGGTGGTGGGCGTCCTCGTGGCGGCCTGGTTGGGATCCACGGCCTTTTGGAAGTTCGGGCGTGTCGAGGAACGCTGGGCCCGCAAGAACGAACCCGTCGAGGTTGTGGGCGAGCGGAGCTAGAAATGGGCGGCACGGCGGCGGGGCGAGGCATCGGCGCAACGGAGGTGCCGGGCGCGGTGGCAGCGCTCCTCCACGGCCTGTCGCAAATCTTCTTCCAGACGAACCTCTTGACCGGACTGCTGATCCTGGCGGCCTTCGTCGTCCAGGACTGGCGGATGGCCGTTCTGGTTGTGCTTGGTTCGGGCGCATCATCGGCGGCGGGGCGACTGATGGGCGTGCCGGGCACGGACATCCTGGCGGGTTGCCAGGGGTTCTGCGGCGCCCTGGTCGGCGCCTCGACCTACGCGGCCCTGGGCGCACCGTGGTTCTCCTATCCCATCGCGATCGCCGGGGGACTGTTGTGCGCCCCGGTGACCAGGGATTGCTGTACGGCTCCTTGAAACCAAGCCGTTCAAGAGATTCGACCTTCCCTCCACGACTGCCCCGTTTTGCCTGGTGGCACCCTGATCTGGGTAGGGACCGCCGGACTTCGCCTGGATTCGCCGTTGCGGTTGTCCGGAACCGATACCCAGGAGTTCTTCGCGTCGCTGTTCACCAACATTTCCCAGGTGGTCCTGGTCGACAGCATCTGGGGAGGAGTGTTGATCCTGGTCGGGCTGTTCATCGCGAACTGGCAAGTCGGAGTTGCCGCGATCATTGGAAGCCTGGTGGGGACCCTGTGCGCCATCGCCATGGATGAGAACCTGCAGCGGACGGCCAACGGCTTGAGCGGATACTCGGGTGTGCTGACGGCGATCGCCTTCGCCGTGGTCTTCATGAAGGGCAGCTGGGAACCCTGGGTGTTTGCGGTTGCCGGTGCGGCGATAACGGCCGTGGTGACACTGGTGATGCACCAGCTCCCGGGGCCGACTTACACCTGGCCGTACATCCTCACCACGTGGCTGGGGCTGGTCCTGGTCCAGCTGGCGCCCCGCTTGCGCCGAGCTAGGACGGGGCGAGGCGCTTCTGGCTAGAGCGAGATGCCCAGCCACAGGCCCAGCCAGGCGGCGGCGACGGCTGCGACCGCCAGCGCCAGGCCGTTGCCGAGGGCCGCTGCGTACCGGCGGTCCCGAATCAGCTGCACGGTTTCGTAGCTGGCCGTGCTGAACGTGGTGTATCCGCCGAGGAAACCCGTGCCCAGGACGACCAGGAGCTCGGTCGAAAGGCGGGAACCCATGGCCAGGCCGGTCAGGAACCCGAGGACCAAGGAGCCGGAAACGTTGATGAGGGTCGTCGGCCAGGGGTAACCGGCCGGCGCCTTGGACCGGATGAACCCGTCGGCCACGTAGCGCACGGAGGCGCCGACGCCGCCGGCCAGGGCAAGGGCAAGAAACAACAGGGGCGTCATCGGCTGCCCTCCGGCACGGCCCTGGCCGATCGGGAGCCGGCAACGAGGCCCGCCCAGGTGGCGCAGGCGCCCAACACCACCGTCCCCAGCACATAGAGCAGGGCGGTTCCGGGGCGCCCGTTGATGCCGAGCAGGGCCGTGTCCACGGCAAGGGAACTGTAGGTGGTGAACCCGCCGCAAAAGCCCGTGCCAAGGAGCAACTTCAGGCGGCTTGCCCGGTCGCCGGACATCCCGGGGCGGGTCAGGGCCTCGTAGAGGAAGCCAAGCAGGAACGCGCCGAGGATGTTGACGATGGCAATGGCGACGGGCACGCCACCCGCCGCGGGGATGAGCAGGGAAAACACCTCGCGGGAGGCGGCCCCGAGGGCGCCGCCGACGGCGACAACCGCCCACATGCGCCACTTCAGGTGGTTGGGGCGGTCCGCGCCGCCCATCAGGCCTCCCGCCGCGGCAGCGGCGATTGCACGCCGGGCGAACGGGCCGGGATGACGACCACGGGCCTGCCCTGCCGGTGGGCCAGGTGCGTGGCGACGGAACGGTTGAAGAATTCCTGGATGCTTCCGCCCACGGAATGTTCGTGCGTTCCGACCACGATCATGGCTGCGTCGAGTCGTTCCGCAAGGCGCCCCAGGGCCGCCGATACCTCGCCCGCCAGCACCAGGGTGCGCCACGCTGACGCCCGAGTCCTTCAGGATGTGTTCCAGCTCCGAGGCCAGCCCGGCGTCGAAGGTTTCCTCGGTGTCGTCGGCAAGGTCGGGATCGATCGATGCGGACCTCACGGATCCGTCGGGGCCCTCCGACAGCGGCAGGCGGGCCTGGTCGACGAACACGCACACCAATTCGGCGCCGAAGCGCAGGGCAAAGTCTGCTGCCTGCTCCAGGATGCGGGGCGGCTGCCCGGGTGCCACGCCGACGATGACCGGACGCGGCGGATTCGGATTCTGGGTCATAGGTGGAGCCTATCCGTTCCTCCGGGGCATGTCCTATGCGGCCGGCGGGGAGTGCAGTTCGCGCGGCCCCACCCGGGGGCTGCCGTGCAGGGCCCGGTCGTAGGAGACCATCGACGCCGCGGCCGTCTGCTCCCACCCGTGGGCGGCCGCGAAGGCCGCGGCCTGCCCGCCCAGGGTCCGGCGCAGCCCCGGGTCTTCCGCCAATCTGGCCAGTTCGCGTGCCCAGGACTCCGGTTCGGTGTCATCGATCAGGATTCCCGTCACCCCGTCCTGCACCGCGTAGGGCAGGCCGCCCACCCGGTGCGCGAGCACCGGCGTTGCGCAGGCCTGCGCCTCGAGAGCCACCAGGCCGAACGACTCGCTGTAGGACGGGACCGCAACCACGTCGGCGCACCGAAACGCGCGCGCCAGGTGCCCGGCGGGCATGGGCAGCGAGAACCGCACCAAATGCTCAACGGACTCGGCCTCCACGAGCTTTTGCAGGTTCAGCTCCTTGGCGCCGGACCTGGCACCGATCACCGAGAGCTTCACGTCCAGTTCGGGTCGTTCGCGGGCCAGGATGCCCAGGGCGCGGACCAGGATCTGCGGGCCCTTCAGCTTTTGGATCCGGCCGGCAAACACCACGCGCAGGGAATCCGGTGCGCCGGTGCGCTCGGTGCACACCCGGGGATGGAACGTCTCGAGGTCGACGCCCGGCGCCACCACGTCGACCCGGTCGGCCTTCGCGCCGTACAGGTCGATCAGCTCGGCAACCTCGGCCGGGGTGTTGGCGGTCAGGCGGTCGGCCTGCGCGCAAATCAGCATTTCCCCGGCGATCCGTGCCCCCGATTCCTCGGTCTTGGCCGACGCCTTCTTGACCTTGCCCATGGTGTGCATGGTGTGCACCAACGGAACGCCCCAGGTTTCGCGCAGCCGAAGGCCCACGATCCCCGACATCCAGTAGTGCGAGTGGATCACGTCGTAGGCGGCGAAGTCCGCGGCGTAGTCGAGGATCGCCTCCGCACACGCATCGAGGTGGTTGCCCAGTTCCTCCTTGGTGAGCTTGCCCGGCGGTCCGCCCTGCACCTCGTGGCAGGTGACGCCGGGTGCCATGGCCGTGGCGCGGGATTCGGTGGCGCCGCGGGTGAAGACGTCGACGATTGCGCCGTCCTTCGCCAGCGCGAGGGCAAGATGGCGGATATACACGTTCATCCCACCCGCGTCCCCGGAGCCGGGCTGCTCCAACGGGGAAGTATGCAGCGAGACCATCGCGATGCGCCGGGGGTGGATCGTTGGATCGAACATTGGTGCGGGCCGCCTACTGAATGTGTATGGGGGATTCGGGTGGTTGCGCCCGTCCAGGGACGGAGGCCCTGGGCGGGTGCAACACTGCTAATCCTAATAACACCGGGGAACGGAAATTGATGCCCGTTCCTGGCCATCAAAGTGAAAACAACCCGCCCGCTATGACGCTCCCCACACTTTTGTGCGCAATCCCGGTTTTTTGCCCCGAAAATGGCATGAAATTCCTTGTGAATACGGCATTTTTGGCCGCGGGAGGCACCGAATTGGAGTGTGCGCCAAAGCCGTGCTAGAGTCTTATCTCGCTGCGAACGACGGAAAAAAAGTTCTTCGGAACTTGGCCGGTTCGACAGTCACCAGCGAGGGTGGCGGAATGGTAGACGCGCTAGCTTGAGGTGCTAGTCCACTTATGTGGGTGGGGGTTCAAGTCCCCTCCTTCGCACAGATCAACCCCTGATCAGATGAGAATCTGATCAGGGGTTTTCTTGTATTTTGCGCAGTGGCGCCTTGCCGCCGGCCTCGCTTTCGCCATGCGATGCGGGGTGGACGCAGACGCTCCAAAATCGTGCTAGTATTTTATCTCGCTGCGAACAACGGAAATAAAGTTCTTCGGAAATTCATCCGGTTCGACAGTCACCAGCGAGGGTGGCGGAATGGTAGACGCGCTAGCTTGAGGTGCTAGTCCACTTATGTGGGTGGGGGTTCAAGTCCCCTCCTTCGCACAGATCAACCCCTGATCAGATGAGAATCTGATCAGGGGTTTTCTTGTATTAACCGCGGTCCGACCCGCGTCGTGCTCTCGCACTCCGAGCATGAAACTCGATATGGTTGAAGTCGTTAGCCACCCCGCGAAAGGCAGATCACACCATGTCAGCTGAAGAGAGCGCCTCGGCCCGAATCGCCGCCGAGGACGAAGTCGCGGGCATCTGCCAAGCGCTGATCCGCATCGACACCAGCAACTTCGGCAACAACGAGGGGCCGGGGGAGCGCAGCGCGGCCGAATACGTCGCCGGGCTCATCTCCGAGGTGGGCCTGGAAACCACCGTTCTTGAATCAGCCCCGGGACGCGCCAACGTCGTGGCCCGCATGGAAGGCACCGACAAGTCCCTGCCGGCGCTGATCGTCCACGGCCACCTCGACGTGGTTCCCGCCTTCAAGGACGAATGGTCGGTCGACCCGTTCGGCGCCGAAATCAAGGACGGCATGATCTGGGGACGCGGCGCCGTCGACATGAAGGACATGGACGCCATGATCCTTTCGGTGCTGCGCGAAATGCAGCGCGACGGCATCCGCCCGCGCCGCGACCTGATCTTTGCGTTCTTCGCCGACGAGGAGGCCGGGGGAGACTACGGTGCCCGCTGGATGGTGGAGACCCACCCCGAACTCTTCGAGGGGGCCACCGAGGCCATCAGCGAGGTCGGCGGCTTCTCCGCGACCATCGACGGCAAGCGCGCCTACCTGCTGCAAACGGCCGAGAAGGGCATCGCCTGGCTCAAGCTCACCGCCGCGGGCCGTGCCGGCCACGGTTCGCAGATCAACGACGCGAATGCCGTCACCCGGCTCGCCGCCGCGGTCACCCGCATCGGCGAACACGACTGGCCGATCTCCTACACCGACACCACGCGCGCCTTCCTCGAGGGCGTCTCCGCCATGACGGGGATCGAATTCACCGACGACAACCCGCAGGTGCTGCTCGACGAATTGGGCAACGTGGCCAGGTTCGTCGGCGCGACCCTGCAAAACACCTCCAACCCCACCGCGCTGACCGCCGGGTACAAGCACAACGTGATTCCGGGTTCCGCCGAGGCGCTGATCGACGTCCGGACCCTGCCGGGCCAGCACGAGGAAGTCATCGCCAAGTTGCGCGAGCTTGCCGGCCCCGACGTGCACCTGAGCTCGGTCCACCAGGATCGCGCCCTGGAGGTTCCCTTCGCCGGAAACCTGGTCGACCAGATGGTTGCGGCCCTGGGCCGCGAGGATCCCGAGGCCGTGGTGCTTCCCTACATGCTCTCCGGCGGCACCGACAACAAGTCGCTCTCGCGCCTGGGCATCACCGGCTACGGCTTTGCCCCGCTGCGCCTGCCCGAGGAACTGGACTTCACCGGAATGTTCCACGGCGTCGACGAGCGCGTGCCCGTCGATTCGCTGAAGTTCGGGACCCGGGTCCTGCGCGACCTGCTGACCACCTACTAGGACCGACCGGCCGGGGTCGCACCGCACGCCAAGGTGCGGTGCGACCCCGGCTTCTTCATTGAAAGCGAACATGACCCAGGTGAAAACCATTGCCGACGTGCTCGACACGCAGATGCTTGAGCGTTTCCGGGCGCGAGCCGCCACCTACGATGCCGAGAACACCTTCTGCAGCGACGACTTCAACGAGTTGACCGAGCGCGGCTACCTCAAGGCGATGCTGCCGGTGGAGCGCGGCGGATTCGGCTGGGGCATGGAAACCATGACGGCTGCCCAGCGGCTCCTGGGCTCCCACGCGCCCGCCACCGCCCTGGCGGTGAACATGCACCTGGTGTGGACCGGCGTGGCCACGCTGCTTGCCGCACGCGGGGACAACCGGCTGGACATGGTGCTCGACTGGGTCGCCGCCGGGGAAGTGATGGCCTTTGGCGTGTCGGAGGCCGGGAACGACGAGGTGCTCTTCGACTCGGTCACCGCCGCCGTTCCCGCGGACGACGGTTCCTACGCCTACACCGGGGTCAAGGTCTTTACCTCCCTGGCGCCGGTCTGGACCAAGCTCGGGGTGTTCGGGAAGGACTCCGGCGGCGAGGCGCCGTCCCTGGTCCACGGCTTCCTCGACCGGGAAACCCCGGGGATCGAAATCCCCGAGAACTGGAACACGCTGGGGATGCGGGCCACGCAATCGAACACCACCATCCTCACCGCCGCGCGGGTTCCCGCCGAGCAGATCCACACGGTGCTGCCCGTGGGCCCGGTGGCGGATCCGCTGGTGTTCGGCATCTTCGCGGCGTTCCTGTCGCTTGACGGCCTCCGTCTACGTGGGGCTGGCCGAACGCGGCATGCAATTGGCCGCAGCCCAGCCCGCCAAACGGAAATCGCTCAAGAACGACGGGCGAACCTACGACCAGGACCCGGACATCCGCTGGCAGGTGGCCGACGCCGGCATGAAGGTCCTGCAGCTGGATGCGATGCTGCGGATGACCACCCGCGACCTGGACGACCTCATCGACCACGGTCCGGCGTGGTTCCCGCGGCTGGTCACCCTGCGCACGCAGGCGGGGGACGCCGCCCGGGCGTGCGTCGAGATCGCGGCAAAGGTCTCCGGCGGCGGCCAGTACTTCAGGGGCTCCGAACTCGAGCGCCTCTACCGCGATGCGCTGGCCAGCCTTTACCATCCCTCGAACGCGGAATCCGCGCACTCGACCGTCGCATCCTGGCTGTTGGGCCCCGTGCAGTCGTAGGGCCAAGCCGCTGCCTCGCGTGGGAGGCACGCGATCCGGGTGGGGTGTGACCGTCTCGGTAGGGACGGCCGCCCGACCACGTCAGCGGTTCTAGGCGCGAATGTTCAGGGTCGGGGTCACGCGCATCACCCGGCGCCGCATCCAGTACTTTTGCCCGCCGCCCTGGTAGAGGCAGCTGCGCATGAGCTCCCATTTCCCGTACTCCGCATGTTCGCGCAGGGCGCCGCGCACCATCGACCTCTGTTCATGGGGAAGCGTGGTGATCACCAGGTATTCATATCTCTGGGTTGCCGCGTCTGGTGAACCGGCAATGATTTGCTGCGGCGGAATTATCTTTTCGATCATGTCCCTGTCCATCGTGTGGCTGTGCCTGTAACGTCTAGCCCATGAGTACAGACCCGCGCGTTGCCCTCAGCGTTTTGATTAGCTGCCTTGAAGAGCACCTGGCCGCCGTGGCTTCGAAACGCGGTGCCGAGGATGCGAATCTCAGCTCCGCATTTCTTGCCGTGGCAGATGCCTTCGAGGAATATGAGGATGCACTCTATGAAGCCTACGAAGAATTCTTACCGTTGAGCGTAGTTGATGAAGACGACGATGACGAGGGTTTCAGGGACTTCGAATCCGGCCCCGATGCGTTGCGCGAGTAGGGCCGTTACGGGTTGCGGTTCCGCCGGCAAAAGGTAGTTCCCTGGTATTAACTTTCGCCTTGCAAGGGGCGCCGGTAAGACCCAAGGTGCCTCGGTGAAGTAATGTCGGTACGTGAATTGGTTTGAAGCAGCCTTCCTTGGGCTGATCCAGGGTCTGACAGAATTTCTCCCCATCTCCTCGAGTGCGCACCTGCGCATCGTCGGGGAATTACTGCCCAATGCGGCGGATCCGGGGGCGGCATTTACCGCCATTACCCAGCTCGGCACGGAAACGGCCGTCCTGGTGTTCTTCTGGAAAGACATCGTCCGCATCATCGGTGCTTGGTTCAACGCCCTGCGCGGAAAGGTCCCGCACAGCGACCCCGACGCCAAGATGGGCTGGCTGATCATTGTCGGCTCGCTGCCTATCGCGGTGCTTGGCCTGCTCTTCGAGGAACAGATCGACACGACCCTCCGTTCCCTGTGGATCGTTGCAACAACCCTGATCGTCTTCGGCCTGATTCTTGCCGTCGCCGACCACTACGGCCGGCAGAACCGCGAGCTCAGAGAACTGACCCCCAAGCACGGCATCATCTTCGGGCTCGCCCAGGCCATGGCCCTGATCCCCGGTGTTTCCCGCTCCGGCGGCACCATCACCGCCGGCCTGTTCATGGGCTACACCCGCGAAGCGGCAGCACGCTATTCCTTCCTGTTGGCCATCCCGGCGGTGTTCTCCTCGGGGCTCTACAAGCTCGTGAAGTCGCTGGACGAGCCTGGCGTCTACACGCTGCCGCAGACCGGCTTGGCAACCGTCATCGCGTTTGTCGTCGGATTTGTCATTGTCGGCTGGTTCCTGAAGTACGTTTCCACCCACAGCTACCGGCTCTTCGTCTGGTACCGCATCGCCCTGGGCCTGGCCCTGTACCTGGGCCTGGGTTTCGGCGTCATCCACGCCTGATTCCGGCGATCCCGCCGGAAACCGATCTCCGGCGGAATAACTGAGCCCCGAACGGGCTTGTTGAAAGTAAGTACTCCCCATCCACATGGGACAACTCCCAAGAGAAAGGACGCCCCGTGCTTGCATGGTCCGCGCCCACCATCCCGCATATCCCGGGAAACGCACCGATTCTTGAGGTCCACAACACCTCCAGCCATTCGCTCGTGGACACCGCCCCGGCGGAGAAGTCCAATGCGCCGGCGAGCATGTACGTCTGCGGCATCACCCCGTACGACGCGACGCACATGGGGCACGCCGCCACCTATGTTGCCTTCGACCTGTTGCAGCGCACCTGGCGCGATGCCGGCCGCGAAGTCACCTACGTGCAGAACGTCACCGACATCGACGACCCGCTGCTCGAGCGCGCGGCGGCCACCGGCGTTGACTGGGTGGCCCTGGCCGAGGAACAGACCGACCTGTTCCGCGCCGACATGGAAGCACTGAACGTGATTCCGCCGCAGCACTACATCGGTGCCGTCGAATCGATCTCCTGGCTGGTCCCGCTCATCGAAGAGCTGGTCGCCAAGGACCTCGCCTACCGGGTCCCCGGCGAGAACGGCGAGCCCGACGGGGACGTCTACTTCGACGCCATCGGCTCGGCAAACAGCGCCTGGGAACTGGGCACCGTCAGCGGCTACGACCGCGAGACCATGATGGGCTTCTTCGCCGAACGCGGCGGGGACCCGAAGCGCGCCGGCAAGCGCGACGCCCTCGATCCGCTGCTGTGGCGCGTCGCACGCGAGGGTGAACCGCGCTGGGACGGCGCAAGCCTCGGCGAGGGCCGCCCCGGGTTGGCACATCGAATGTTCGGTCATCGCCCGCCGCTTGCTGCCGGCGCCGTTCACGGTCCAGGGCGGCGGATCCGACCTGATCTTCCCGCACCACGAATTCTCCGCGGGCCACGCGTCCGCCTTGGACGGCAAGCCGCTGGCGGAAACCTACGTGCACACCGGCATGGTGGGCCTTGACGGCGAAAAGATGAGCAAGTCGTTGGGCAACCTGGTGCTGGTCTCCAAGCTGCGTGCAGCCGGCGTGGAGCCCGTTGCCATTCGCGCCGTGCTGCTGGGCCAGCACTACCGTTCGGACTGGTTCTGGACCGACGAGCTGCTCGTCGAGGGCCAGCGCCGCGTCGAGCGTTGGCGCAAGCGCATCCCGGGCACCACGCTGTCCGAGGCCACCGCCGTGATCACCCGGATCCGTGCCAGACTGGCCAACGACCTGAACGCACCGGCGGCCCTTGCCGTGCTTGACGCCTTCAGCGTCCAGGAACCGGCCGCGCAGGACGATTCGCAGGGAGCCGGCGGGAAACTGCTGGCCGATGCGCTTGATGCCCTGCTGGGACTCAAGCTGTTCTAGGTTCCGTTTCCGGCCGCGTGCCGGCAACCCAAGTGGCGCGTTTCGCGTTCCGCCTCCGGACCCGCAGCTAGCGGGAAAGGTAACGGTTCGTGGAACGCGCCTTTTGAGTTGCAAAAAGTTCCACTTCGCGAACTTGGCCCTGTTTCGAGGCTGGCCTCAACCAGGCAAGGCCTCGACCGGAGCAATGAAACGACCTGCTGGGGGCCACGATAACCGTGCGGGTAGGGTCGGCGGCCACCAGGAATTCCAGGTCCAGGAGGATTCGCGGCCGACCGCAGACGCCTTTCGGCATCCCGGACAGAGGCCCGCATGCCGAATGGAGTGAGCAAATGTTCCCCATGGAAGGCAAGCAACAAGACGTATCAGGGGCTCTGTGTGCGTAGACAGGATTCGGCCCCGAGCCTATGATGAGCCTTAGTTTTGGGCTCGTTCTAGCCTATTCGAGGTCACCGACATGGAAAACGACCGAACAACTGCCGCCTCCCTTCACGTTCCGAATCGGGGTTTTTGCGGTTTCCCGGCCTACGATGCCACGGACCCGCATTCGCATTTCTCGCCAATCCGGTCAACACTTCCACCGCCCGGAGCGGCAAGCGTGCGCATCGCCTTGTGGGATGATGTCGGATTCGGTACCGCCAGCACCTACGGGGCACCCTGCGCCACCCCGACCGAAGATCGGCTTGCCGCCGCTGGCCTGAGATTCGTCCGCTTCCACACCACTGCGCCGTGCTCCCCGACGGGAGCCGCTGTTTTGTCAGGGCGAAACCACCGCACGGCCGGGATGAGCGGTATCACCCGGCGGCTCTTCCGAGGCACAACGGCCCTGAACGAGCACTCGGTCATTGACACCCAGAACATGTCACGCAACATCACCGACGCAGTTGCCATCCGCCAGTCAGATTCGCGCAACATCATCAGGGTTCAGGGCGGCGGGTGGGCACCCTCCGTCGAAGGCGGAATCAGACTGGGCCAAGGTGCGAGCATCACAGTGCTCGTGGACGACAGCCCTTTAGCAGCCGGCCACGTCTGATCGCACTCAATCGTTGATCTTCTCGGGAGACGAAACGGCTGACATCGGCATCGGTCACGGATTGCACGTCTCGGACCGGTACTCAGATTCCGACAGCAGCTTCAGCGGGGAGATCGAACGGGTGCAGATCGAACCCGAATATGACAGCCGGGCCAACTTCATCACGCCGAGGACCGGCTGAAGTTGGCCATGGCACGTCGGTAAAGAGGAGAAACGCCATGACGCAGGCGGCCAGTAGCCCATCCAAGGCCCGAATGCTGGCTATCATTGCCACTATCGGCCCACCGATCACGATGATTAGCTCGGTACTGATCTATTTCGGCTGGGTCAAGGCCGATGCCGAGGCCAAATCACTGGGCCTGAACGTGGCGCTGTTCGGGTACACCACCCAGGACTATGTCCGCATCAGCATGATGCATTCGGCCATCCCGCTGGTCTGTTTGTTGCTTGTCGGTCTCTTCTGGATGGGCCTGGACCGGAGGCTCTCCGAACGGCTGAGGGACGGGCGCGCCTGGCCCAGGGTGCGGCGCATCGCCGGTGTCGCAGCCGTCGCCGGATTCGTGCTGGCCGGTGGCGCACTGTTGATGGTGGCGTTGGACCCCGACCAGACTGTCTTGTACGCGCCATACGTGGTGGCAGCGGGGGTATTGCTGGCCGCGTGGGCGGCGCGGGTGCGTCGTCTGGCACAGGCCGTTCCGGCGCCGCCGCTGTCCATCGAACAGCGCGCGGGCGAGGCGGCGCTGCTGCTCGGATTGGTGACTGTGTTGCTGTTCTGGGGTGCCTCGGACCATGCCCGGACCGTGGGCCAGCGCATAGCCTCGGATCTGGAGCAGCACGTGAATTCGCTGCCCGAGGTGGAGCTGTACAGCACCGGGCGGTTGGCGATCGGCGCCGAGGGAGTCACCGAAGAGGCTCTGGGCACCAGCACCGCCCCGCTTTACCGCTACGCCGGGCTCCGCCTGCTGGACCTCAGTGGCGGGAACCTGTTTTTTCTGCCAGACGGGTGGAAAGCAGGGAGCGGAACGGTTGTGGTGCTGCCCAATAACGGCACCGTGAGGGTTGAATACGGGCCATGAGATGCCGCCGGTGTCACGCCCGCGTCCACGAAATCCCACTGCGGATGCAATCTGGTCCTACGCCCCGGGCCAGTTTCCGGACTCCGGGTACGCCGCCCCTGCCCATCATCAACATTTTCTGGCTCTCCGTAGCGCGTACGCGCTACGGAGAGCCGTCATCATGGTCTGACTGCTCGGCATCGTCGCGCTGGCGTGACGTGCCGGGCAGCGCGAACTCCCACGCCGATACCGGCGAAGTCCTCTGGTAGGAACTGCAGCCATGAACAGCTTCTGGTCCTCTACCGTGAGCCCACCGACAGGTCAGCATTCCAGGACTGCTACGCAAACATGCACCTGCCCCTGGCCGCCACGCTTCCAGAGATGAAGGCCTCGCGATACTTTTTCGGGGTCCCCGGTGCCGGATCGCCGCATTTCGCTGTGTTCGAGGGTGGCTTCGTTTCCCGGGAGGAGAAGGCTGCTGCCTTTTCTTCACCGGAAAGCCAGGCCGTCCCGGTTGACGAGCCCAACTACGTGACCGGCGGAGCGCTGGCGGTGGACGGCGAGGTGGCAACGCTGCCCGGCCAATAGCTAGCAATTGGTGTTTGGTGGCCCTTGACGCGGCGGGAACGGTCCGGAGCTGAAGTTGCGCGATGCCGCCGTCCTGCTGCGCCGGGTGGACGTCGAGGCCCGCGTGGCAAGGCAAGTCAACGACCACGGCTGGCGTCATCTCGGCTGCGTCGGCCCGCAGCGCAGCCAATCGCGCAATTATCCCAGCAGGTCCTTCCGCGCAGCCTCGAGACCGGAGACGCCAACTGTCCACCGGGGACGCTTGAAATCGTCCGGCGTGACGCTCACTTCCTGCTGCTCCGCCAGTTCGCCGGGGCGCGTCACCACGCGTTTGACGCTGCCCCAGGAGTATCCGAGGCTGCGTGAGACCCCCAAAGACGAATGGTTCCAGACCGCCGCCGAGGATTCGGCGACTTCCGCACCGAGGTGGTCGAAGGCGAAAAGCAGCACTGCAGCACGCATTTCCTTGCCGAAACCCATGCCGTGGTGCCGGCGTGAAAGCCATGAACCAGTGGTCACGGTCTTGCGGATTGAAAAATCGCGGGCACCGATGTCCTGCATGCCGACCGGGGCTCCTTCGTGACTCACGACCAGGTTCAACGTCCAGTTGTCCGGGGAAATGCCGGAGCGGACGTGCCATTGGTGCCTGGCGGTGTTTCGCATGAGTTCTTCCCTGGGCGCATCGGTCCAAGGTGTGGAGAATGGCATGACGGCGGGGTCATGGATCCCGCCGAGGGCTGCTTCGATGATCCCGGGCAGATCCTCGTCCCGGACCAGCCGCAGTTCCAGGCGCGGGCTGTTGATCGTGAGGCCAAAGAGCGGCCATACATCGGTGAGTTCAAGCATTACCCCAAACCTATCCTTGTGCACCTTTCATGCAAAGCAGCAAGTCACATACAGGTTGCAGTTGAGACGCACCCTGCGGCCCCATGGCCCGGTCACGGTAGGCGAGGAGCCGCTGGAATCCTTAACGGCCGCACCGTCCCGACTCTGCCAGAAGCAGTGTCAGGACGGTGCGGGAAGCCGGTGTCCGGCCGACATGCATGCGGAAGCCCGGGATCTAAGGGCTTTCCGGGCTTTCCGGGTTTTCCTGCCCGCCGGGCTCATCGGGGGAGTCGCATCGGGGGAGTCCGGGCGGTTGCGGCGCTTCAGGTAGCGTTCGAACTCCCTGGCGATTGCCTCGCCGGTGGCCTCGGGCAGCTCGGTTTCGTCCTGCGCCTTCTCCAACTGGTGCACATAGGCGGCAATGTCGCTGTCGCCCTTGGCGAGTTCGTTGACCCCGCGTTCCCAGGCCAGGGCGTCCTCGGTGAGCTCCTCCAGGTCGATCGTCAACGGGAAGAACTCCTCCACCCTGTGCAGCAACGCCAGCTCGGCCTTGGGCGAGGGCGCCTGGGCCACATAGTGCGGAACCGCCGACCAGATGCTCAACGTCGGCAAGCCCGAGGCCTCGGCCACCTGTGCCAGCACCCCGAGGATGCCGGTGGGGCCCTCGTAGCCGGATTCCTGGACGCTTAGGGCCTTGCGGACCCCGGGATCGCCGCTGGTCACCGATGCCTGGATGGGGCGGGTGTGCGGGACATCGGCGAGCAGGGCGCCAAGGGCCATGACCGCCTGCACGTTTTCCTCCTCGGCCCGGGTGAGGATTTCGGCGATGAAGGCCTTCCACCGGTAGGTCGGTTCCACCCCGCGCAGCAGCACCAGGTCGACGGGGCTGTCTTCCAGCTCCGCGCGGTACATGTGGGTGGTCGGCCACTTGATGATGCGTTTGCCGGATGCGGTGCGGCGCACCTGCGGCCTGGAGAATTGGTAGTCGTAGAAGTCGTCGTCGCTGATGCCGGGGATCTTCTTGGCACCGCTGGCGCGGCGGATGAGCCTGCAGTGCTTCACTGGCTGCATCGCCGGCATCGTTCCAGCCCTCAAACGCCACGATCATGATGGCGGGACGAACTGTTCCGTCCCCGGGGGCGGAGGCCGCGAGGGACGAAAGTGTCACCGGATCGTTCATATCTTCGCTCACAACCACACACTAGCGCGCGAAGTCGTCAGCATGTGAACCCCAAGCCGATTAGAATTGGCTCATGCCAACCGCGAATCTAGCCGTTTTGCCCGCGACTGCCCGCAACACCGCCGTCCAGGGTGTGCTCTGGGACATGGACGGGACCCTCTTGGACACCGAGCCGTATTGGATGGCCGCCGAAGGCGAGCTGGTGGCCGAGCACGGCGGCCGCTGGTCGCACGAGGACGCGCTGTCGCTGGTCGGCAGCGCGCTGCCCGACTCCGCCGCGGTGCTGCAACGTGCCGGGGTCGACCTCGGCGCACGCGAAATCATCGACTGGCTGAACGAGCGCGTGATGGCGGGAATCAGCAACCACGTCCAGTGGCGGCCCGGTGCGCTGGAACTGCTCGAGGAACTGCACCAGGCGGGCATTCCCTGCGGCCTGGTCACCATGTCCGAGGGCCCCATGGCCACGCTGGTGCTGTCGCTGCTGCCCAAGAAGTACTTCGCCTTCCAGGTCACCGGGGACCAGGTGGCGCGCGGCAAGCCGCACCCGGACCCGTACCTGCTGGGCCTCGAGAAACTTTCGGAGCTGGTCCCCGACCTTGAGAGCCACCGCGTCGTCGGCATCGAGGATTCGGCCCCGGGCATCACCGCGGCGGCCGCGGCCGGCCTGACGGCCGTGCTGGTCCCGCACCTCGGCCACGTCCCCGAATCGGACCTGTGGCACAGCATCGACTCGCTGGAACAGGTCGGGCTCCCTACACTTTCGTCCCTGATCGGCATCGGAGCACGCTAAATGACTGAAACACCAGCCAAGCGCGAGGGCATCCCGCTGGGATCCTTCTTTGGCGTCCCGGTGTCGCTGGCCTGGTCGTGGTTCCTGATCGCGGCGTTCATCGTCGTGGTCTTCGGGCCGCAGGTCGACCGGGCCATCCCGGGGCTCGGCTACGGCGCCTACGTCGTCGCCTTCGCCTACGCGGTGCTGCTGGCGCTCTCGGTGCTGGTGCACGAACTGGCCCACGCGCTGACCGCCAAGGCCTTCGGCTGGCCCGGCGCCCGGATCGTGCTGAACCTGTGGGGCGGGCACACCCAGTTCTCGTCGTTCAACGCCACGCCGGGACGCTCGCTGGCCGTGGCCATGGCCGGACCCGCCGCAAACTTCGTGATCGCGGGAGTCGGCTACGTGCTGCTGCACCTGGTCAACCCCACCGGCGTCACCTTCCTCCTGTGGGACATCCTGGTCTGGGCGAACCTCCTGGTGGCGCTGTTCAACATCCTGCCGGGCCTGCCGCTGGACGGCGGACGGCTCGTCGAATCCGCGGTCTGGAAGGCCACCGGTTCGCAGGACCGCGGCACCGTTGCCGCCGGCTGGGCCGGGCGCGTGATCGTGGTGCTGATCGTCGGCTACTTCGTGATCAGCCCGCTGACCCGCAACGAACCGCTGGATTTCCAGGTGCTGCTGGTGGCGATCCTCATCGGCGGCTTCATGTGGGCCGGCGCGTCCCAGATCATCGCCCACGCCAAGCTGCGCCTGCGCCTGCCGCTGGTGTCGGTGCGGGCACTGATGGAGCCGGCAACGGCCCTGGCCGTGGAATCCACGCTGGCCGATGTCTCCGCCCGCATCGCCAGCCGCGGCGGACGCGTCATCCTGATCGACCAGGCCGGCACCCCGCAGGGGGTCATCGACGAATTCACCCTGGGCCAGGTCGATCCGGGCCTGCTGGCCGGAAGCCCGGCGCTCTCCGCTGCCCGGGCGCTGAGCCCCGGCGCGGTGGTCAGCGCCAGCGCCGACGGCCGCGCCCTGATCGGCTACCTTGCAACACTTGAAGGCAGCGAATACGCGGTGATCGACGAGCAGAACCGCATCATCGGGCTGCTCGACCAGGCGAACATCGTCGCCGCGATCACCGGCAAGCCGCAGCAACCCCACGCGCACTAGGCGCCCAACACCTGTGCCGCGCCGCCGTCCCGGAAGGGCAGGGCGAAGCAGGCAAACAAACGACAAGATCCCCAAGCACAAAGGACACCCAGCAACACATGAGTGACATGCCAGCAGCGCCGCACGGCGCAACGAACCGCCGCGGCCCCTTCCGTCCCGGCGACCGGGTCCAGCTCACCGACCAGAAGCGCCGCATCAGCACCATCACCCTGACCCCGGGCGGCGAGTTCCACACCCACAAGGGCGTGCTCTTCCACGACGACTTGATCGGCCAGCCCGAGGGCTCGATCGTCGAGAACACCAACGAGGTCCGCTACCAGGCGCTGCGCCCGCTGCTGAAGGACTTCGTGCTCTCGATGCCGCGCGGCGCCACCGTGGTCTACCCCAAGGACGCGGCCCAGATCATCCAGATGGGCGACATCTACCCGGGCGCCCGCGTGGTCGAGGCCGGCGTGGGTTCCGGCGCGCTGTCGATGTCGCTGCTGCGCGCGGTGGGCGATGCCGGCTACCTGCACTCCTTCGAGCGCCGCGAGGAATTCGCCGAGATCGCCCGCGGCAACGTGGACACCGTCTTCGGCGGCCCGCACCCGGCCTGGCAGATCTCCATCGGCGACTTCCAGGAAAAGGTCCTGGAGACCGAGGAACCGGGCTCCGTGGACCGCGTGGTCCTTGACATGCTCTCCCCGTGGGAGTGCGTCGACGCGGTGTCCACCGTGCTGGCACCGGGCGGCGTGTGGGTCAACTACGTGGCCACCGTGACCCAGATGTCCCGCACCGTCGAGGCCATCCGCGCCACCGGCCTGTACACCGAGCCGGAGTCCTTCGAGACCATGGTCCGCGGCTGGCACGTCGAGGGCCTGGCCGTGCGCCCGGACCACCGCATGGTCGCGCACACCGCGTTCCTGATCACCTGCCGCCGGCTGGCCGACGGCGCCGTGGGCATCCCGGGCGCCAAGCGCGTGAAGGAGCACACCTACTCCGCCGAGGACCTGGCAACCTGGACCCGCTCGGAGAACCCGGAGGCCTGGAACCACGAGGCCCTGGGCGAACGCGGCGTCTCCGCACGCAAGCTGCGCCGCGCCGCCAAGGACGCCAAGTCGATGACCCAGCGCGGCTCGCTGCCGCAGGGCGAGGCGGAGCTCGAAGAAGAAGAGCCCTCGGGCGAGTAATCCCCGCCCCGCGTGGTCCGGCGGTCACAAACCGCCGGATCACGCGGGGGCATGCATAGTATGAGTGTGTAGTTGCGTGACGCCGGCGGTGCCGGCGGACGCAGACCTCAGAGAATGCGAAACGGGTTGATGATGAGCGAAGATACAGATCGCACACGGTTAGAGGGCCAGGTAACGGCCGCCGAACGGCAATTGAACGTGCTGCGTGACAAGAACCGCCAACTAGACCGCCAACTGGCCTCGGCCGGGACCAACAACTCGCGCCTGGTCGCCATGCTGGAACGCACCCGCGAGGAAATCATCAACCTCAAGGCCGGGCTGGAAAAGGACGGCGACACCCCCTTCAGCCACGGCACCATCGTCGAAAAGCACCCGCGCAGCCACCCGCAGGGCGGCGTGGCGATCTCCGCCACCGGCGTGCAGTCGGTGGACATCCTGCAGGGCGGGCGCAAGCTGCGCGTGGCCATCAGCCCGCTGCTCGACTTCGACAAGCTCCACGTCGGCCAGGAAGTCCTGCTCAACGAATCCCTCGTGGTCGTCGCGGGCCTCGGCTACGAACAGGCCGGGGAACTGGTCACGGTCAAGGAAGTCCTCGAGGACCACCGGGTCGTGGCCATGGGACGGGCCGACGACCAGCGCGTCATCCGCCTCGCGGACCCGCTGCTCAAGGACAAGGTCCGGGTGGGGGACGTGCTCTCGCTCGACTCGCGCACCGGGCTCGGCATGGAAAAGATCCACCTGAGCGACATGCAGTCCCTGGTGCTGGAGGAAGTCCCCGACATCTCCTACGCGGACATCGGCGGGCTGTCGGACCAGATCGAGGCCATCCGCGACGCCGTCGAGCTGCCCTTCCTGCACCCGGACCTCTACCGCGAACACGGGCTCACGGCCCCCAAGGGCATCCTGCTCTACGGCCCCCCGGGCTGCGGCAAGACGCTGATCGCCAAGGCCGTGGCGCACTCGCTGGCCGAACGCACCAACGAACGCAACGGCAACGCGGGACAGCGCGCGCAGCTTCTTCCTGAACATCAAGGGCCCGGAGCTGCTTGACAAGTACGTCGGCGAAACCGAGCGCCACATCCGGCTGATCTTCGCCCGCGCCCGCGAAAAGGCGGCCGGCGGCAGCCCCGTCGTCGTCTTCTTCGACGAGATGGACTCGCTCTTCCGCACCCGCGGCACCGGCGTGTCCTCGGACGTGGAAACCACGATCGTGCCGCAGCTGCTGGCCGAGATCGACGGCGTCGAGCGCCTGGACAACGTCATCGTCATCGGCGCCTCCAACCGCGAGGACATGATCGACCCGGCCATCCTGCGCCCCGGGCGCCTGGACGTGAAGATCAAGATCCGCCGCCCCGACGCCCAGGGCGCGGCGGAGATCTTCGCCAAGTACCTCACCGACGACCTGCCGCTGCACCCCGCGGACCTGGCCGAACACGGCAACGACGCCACGGCCTGCGTGCGCGCCATGATCCAGGCCACCGTCGACTCGATGTACTCCACCGGGGCCGAGAACCAGTTCCTGGAGGTCACCTACGCCAACGGGGAAACCGAGATCCTCTACTTCAAGGACTTCTCCTCCGGCGCGGTGATCCGCAACGTGGTGGACCGCGCCAAGAAGTCCGCCATCAAGGCGTTCCTGACCAACGGGGAGCGCGGCGTGCGCATGGAGTACCTGCTGGGCGCGGTCGTGGAGGAGTTCCAGGAGCACGAGGACATGCCCAACACCACCAACCCGGACGACTGGGCCCGGATCTCCGGGCGCAAGGGCGAACGCATCACCTTCATCCGCACCATCGTCGCGGACAAGAACGGGCGCGGGAAGTCCCTGCCCGCCGGGGCCGGCGAAGAGACGGGGCAGTACCTGTGAGCGTGAACCGTGTCATGGGCCTGGAAACCGAATACGGCGTGCTGGCCCCGGCGATGCCCGGCGCCAACGCCACCATGCTCTCGGCCCAGGTCATCAACGCCTATGCGGCCTCCGTCCGCGCCGGGTACGGGCACCTGGCCGGCACCCGCTGGGACTACTCCGACGAGTCCCCGCTGAACGACGCGCGCGGCTTCACCCAGCCGCGCGCCCAGGCCGACCCCTCCCAGCTCACCGACGTGGAACCGGAGCTCGACGCCGAGCAGGTGGCCCTGGCCGGGGGAGACGCGACCATCGGCTCCACGCTCTACGACGAGCCGGACGAGGGCCAGGAGGTCCTCATGAACATGGTGCTGGGCAACGGGGCGCGCCTCTACGTCGACCACGCGCACCCGGAGTACTCCTCCCCGGAAACCACCAACCCGTTCGACGCGGTGCTCTACGACCAGGCCGGGGACCACGTGGCGCTCACCGCCGCCCGGCGCATCGAGGCCACCAACGGGCTTCGTGCCGGTGCACCTGTACAAGAACAACACCGACAACAAGTCGGTGTCCTACGGCGCGCACGAGAACTACCTCATGCCGCGCAGCGTTCCCTTCGACGTCGATCGCCACGCACCTGATCCCGTTCTTCGTGAGCCGGCAGGTCATCTGCGCCTCCGGCCGGGTGGGCCGGGGCATGCTGGGCCAGTACGACGGCTTCCAGGTCTCCCAGCGCGCCGACTTCTTCGAGGCGCAGGTCGGGCCTGGAAACCACCATCCGCCGCCCGATCATCAACACCCGCGACGAGCCGCACGCCCACTGGGAGAAGTACCGGCGGCTGCACGTGATCATCGGGGACGCGAACCTCGGCCAGGTGTCCACGCTGCTGCGCACCGGCACCACGGCCCTGGTGCTGTCGATGATCGAGGCCGGCACCGCCCCGGAACCCGCGCTGCGCGAACCCGTCGCGGCGCTGCAGGCCATCAGCCACGACCCGACGCTGAAGGCCAAGGTGGAGCTGGCCGACGGGCGCCGGCTCACGGCGCTGGAGATCCAGCGCATCTACCTGGACGCGGCCGTCGCGCACTGCGCGCGCACCGGCGCCGACGACGAAGCCACCACCGAGATCCTGCGCCGCTGGGACAGACACGCTCACCACGCTGGGCACCGACCTTTTCGCCGCGGCGGACACCGTGGACTGGGTGGCGAAGTACAAGCTGATGAGCGGCTACGCCGCATCGCCACGGGCTGGACTTCACCGACCCGAAGATCGCGCTCATGGACCTGCAGTGGGCGGACATCCGCCCGGAAAAGGGCCTGTACTACCGGCTGGCCGAACGCGGCCTGATGGAGACCCTCTACACCCCGGCGCAGATCGCCGCCGCCGCCACCACCCCGCCGGAGGACACCCGGGCGTACTTCCGCGGCCGGGTGCTCAGCCAGTACCCCGAGCACGTGGTGGCGGCCAGCTGGGACTCGGTGTCCTTCAGCGTCCCCGGGGCGCGCAAGCTGGAACGGATCTCCACCCTGGAACCGCTGCGCGGCACCAAGAAGCTGGTCGGCGGGCTGTTTGACGCGGAACTTTCGATCAGCGAGTTCATTGGAACGTTGAAGCGCTAAAGCGCCTGGGCAGTGGCAAGATGGACGCATAACTGAATTTCGGGCCGGGTGCCGCCACCGGCATTCGGCCCCCCGACCACGGCACGTGCCAGGCACGTTCCATCCGGATCAGACGACAAAGGGGCAGGACCATGACGCAGGAAAGCTTTTCGGCACGACGCAGCGAGGAAACCACCGAGCAGGAGCAGGAAACCGAGGCCGTCAAGGCCACCACGCAGGATGCCGGCGTGGATGACCTGCTCGACGAGATCGACGGCGTGCTGGAGCAAAACGCCGAGGAATTCGTGCGCGGCTTCGTGCAAAAGGGCGGGCAGTGATTGAGCTCGGTCCCGGACCTTCCTTCCTGGAGTACCTGAACCGGGACCGTCCGGACCTGCTTCCCGCACACCAGCGCCCCCGCGGCGGGGGTTCCGCACGCCACCACCATCGTCGCGCTGGGCTATGCCGACGGCATCGTGATGGCCGGGGACCGGCGCGCGACCATGGGCAACGTGATCGCCAGCCGCCACATCGAGAAGGTCTTCGAGACCGACAGGTTCTCGGTGGTGGGCATCGCCGGTGCCGCGGGCCTGGCCATCGACATCGCCAAGCTCTTCCAGGTCGAGCTCGAGCACTACGAGAAGATCGAGGGAACCCTGCTTTCCCTGGAGGGCAAGGCCAACCGGCTGGCCTCGATGATCCGCTCCAACCTCGCCATGGCCATGCAGGGCATGAGCGTGGTGCCGCTGTTCGCCGGCTACGACACGGCCAGGGAGACCGGCAGGCTCTTCTCCTTCGACATCACCGGCGGCCTCTACGAGGAGGTCGAGCACCACAGCATCGGCTCCGGCTCGGTCTTCGCCCGCGGCTCGCTGAAGAAGCTGTGGCAGCCGGACATGGACGCCGTGCGCGCCATCCGCGTGGCCATGGAGGCCCTCTACGATGCGGCCGACGACGATTCGGCCACCGGCGGCCCGGACACGGTGCGCAAGCTGTGGCCGGTGGTCTACACGGTCACGCGCGGAGGGCGCCACCCGCGTCGCCGAACCGGTGCTCGCGGCCATGGCCCAGCAGATCATCGACGAACGAACCAGCCAGGGAATGGAGGCCTAGATGAGCGCCCAGTATTACGTTTCCCCCGAACAGCTGATGAAGGACCGGGCGGATTTCGCCCGGAAGGGCATCGCCCGCGGGCGTGCCGTCATCGTGGCCTCCTGCGCCGAGGGAATCGCGCTCATCGCGGAGAACCCCTCCGGCTCGCTGCACAAGATCGGCGAGATCTATGACAGGATCGCCTTCGCCGCGGTGGGCAAGTACAACGAGTTCGAGTCCCTCCGCCAGGCCGGCGTGCGCTACGCGGACACCCGCGGGTACTCCTACGCCCGCCAGGACGTCACCGGACGTGGCCTGGCCAGCGTGTATGCGCAGTCCCTCGGCGCGGTGTTCACGGCCGAGGCCAAGCCCTTCGAGGTCGAGCTCGCCGTCCTGGAGCTGGGGGAGACCCAGGAGGAGGACACGCTGTTCTCGCTGAACTTCGACGGTTCGATCGCCGAACAGCCCGGGCTGATCATCATGGGCGGCGACACCCCGGCACTCGCGGGCCGCGTGGGCCGCCGCCTGGGGCGAGCGCGTCCTGGCCGAGTCGAGTGCCGCCGCCGTGATCCGTGCCGCCGCCGCCGTCCTGCCCGGCGTCGGCGAGGGCCCGGACGGCGCCGCGCTTCCTGGAGGTCGCGGTGCTTGAGCGCATCAACTCCCGGGGCACCCACAGGCATTTCCGCCGGCTCGACAAGCCAACCATTGCAGCGATATTGAGTTCAGGAGAATAACGGGTTCATGGACCGCAGGATTTTCGGCATAGAGACCGAGTACGGAATCAACTATTCGGACCCGACCGGGCGCCCGCTCACCCCCGAGGAATCGGCCCGCTATCTTTTCCGCCGCGTGGTGGCCTGGGGCCGAAGCTCCAACGTCTTCCTGACCAACGGGTCGCGGCTCTACCTGGACGTGGGGTCGCACCCCGAATACGCCACGGCCGAATGCGACGACCTGGCCCAGCTCATCGCCCACGACCGCGCCGGGCGAATCCATCCTCAACGACCTGGTCGCCAGCGCCGAACAGCGCATGGCCGCCGACGGCTTCAACGGCAAGCTGTACCTCTTCAAGAACAACACCGACACCGCCGGCAATTCCTACGGCTGCCACGAGAACTTCCTGATTCCGCGCCGGCTCGAATTCGCGCGCCTGGCCGAAATCCTGATCCCCTTCCTGGTCACCCGACAGCTGATCGCCGGGGCCGGAAAGATCGTCAACGTCGAGGGCGAGTCGCTCTACGCGTTCTCGCAGCGCGCGGACCACGTGTGGGAAGGCGTTTCCTCGGCCACCACGCGTTCGCGCCCGATCATCAACACCCGCGACGAGCCGCACGCGGACGCCGAGTACTACCGGCGCCTGCACGTGATCGTCGGCGATTCGAACATGAGCGAAACCACGCAGCTGGTGAAGCTCGGCGCCACCGACCTGATGCTGCGGATCATCGAATCCGGCAAGATCATGACGGACCTGCGGCTGGAAAACCCGATCCGCAGCATCCGGGACATTTCACACGACTTCAACGGCCGGACCGTCGTGAAGCTGGCCAACGGCAAGGAAATGACGGCGCTGGAACTGCAGCGCCAGTTCCTGGCGCTGGCCACCGAGTTCGTCGCCCGCGAGGGCGCACACCACGAGCGGGTCCCGCAGGTCCTGGACCTGTGGGAGCGGACCCTGGATGCGGTGGAGTCGGGGAACTTCTCAACGATCGACACGGAAATCGACTGGGCCATCAAGCACAAGCTCATCTCCTCCTACGCCGCGCGCCACGGCCTGGGCCTCGATTCGCACCGGCTGGCCCAGCTGGACCTGACCTACCACGACATCGACACCAAGCGCGGGCTCTTCCACCTGCTGCGCAACCGGGGGCAGGCGGCCAGCGTCGTCGACGCCAAGGACATCGCCTACGCCGTGGACAACCCGCCGCAGAGCACCCGGGCCAAGTTGCGCGGCGACTTCGTGCGTGCGGCCAAGGACGCCGAATGCGATTTCACGGTCGACTGGGTGCACCTGAAGCTCAACGACCACCCCGGCCAAACCGTGCTGTGCAAGGATCCGTTCCTGAACGAGGATCCCCGGGTGGCGGCGCTGATCCAGAGCATCTGAGCCGACATGCGGCTCGAATACACCGTTCGATAAGGAATTTCACAGAATCAGCGTTTAAGCTGAACAAATACTTTGACATCTACTCACCACCGTGTGTGGGTTTGCCTTGTCTCCATGCCCCAACTGAAAGTTGATTTCGTGCGCAAAGTTATGGCACTCGCCGCGGCGGCTTCACTGCTGCTGCTTTCCGCCTGTGGTTCAGCCACCCCGGCTTCCAGCGGTGATACCGCCCCGTTCTCGTCACTCAAGGTCACGCCCGGGAAGGACGATTCATCGGATCCAACCGTCACCTTCGACAGCCCGCTGGTAGCCACCGAGACCGCCGCAAAGGTCGTTGTCGAGGGCAAGGGCGAGGCGATCAAGGAGAACCAGAACGTCAAGTTCAAGTCGGTTGCCTACAACGCGGAGGACGGAAGCCTGCTCGGTTCCGGCTTCGGCCAGGCACCCCTGACCCTGCCGACCACCGGCGAGATGAAGACCCAGATGCCTGCGCTCTATGACACCTTCCTGGCGCGCAAAGGTCGGATCCTGGATCGCATTCGTCGAGCCGGCAGCCGAGGCAGCTGCAACCCCAAGCGAATCGGCGTCGCCTTCGGCATCGCCCGCAACGGCCAAGACCCTTGTGGTCCTGAAGGTCATCTCCGCCGAAGACATTCCTCCGGCTTCCGAGAAGCTCGGCCCGGACGAGGTCAAGAAGCTCAAGGACTCCGGCGCCCTGCCGACGTTCGAGATGAAGGACGGCAAGCCGGCCATCACCATCCCGAAGGACAAGGACGAGCCTGCGGGCCTGGTCGTTGACGTCGTCAAGGAAGGCACCGGCAAGGTCGCCACCGCAACCTCCGATGTTTCTGCCAACTACACCGGCGTGCGCTGGGAAGACGGCAAGCAGTTCGATTCCAGCTACGACCGCGGCGCAGCGTCCGATTTCAACCTGTCACAGGTCATCAAGGGCTGGACGCAGGGCCTGTCCGGCCTGAAGGCCGGAACCCAGGTCATGCTGACCATTCCGACCGACCTGGCCTACGGCCCGGATGCCGCCTCGCAGGGGCGCCCCGCCGGCACCCTGGTGTTCTTCGTTGAACTCAAGGAAGTAAAGTAGCTACGACGCTACAAGCAATCAACCGAAAGGATTCAAGCATGTCATTTGGACAGCGTGAATACGACCGCACCAAGCCGGAAATTGAATTCCCGGGCACCGATGCCCCGACCGAGCTGAAGATCGAGGACATCGTCGTCGGCGACGGCGCCGAGGTTGTTCCCGGTTCGACCGTTTCGACCCACTACGTGGGCGTTGCCTGGTCGACCGGCGAAGAATTCGACTCCTCCTGGAACCGCGGCACCCCGCTGGACTTCCGTGCAGGCGTCGGCCAGGTCATCCAGGGCTGGGACCAGGGCCTGATCGGCATGAAGGTCGGCGGCCGTCGCCGCCTCGACATCCCTTCCGAGCTTGCCTACGGTTCCCGTGGCGCCGGTGGAGCCATCGGCCCGAACGAAGCACTGATCTTCGTGGTGGACCTCGTAGCCGTACGCTAGGCATTCGCGACTTCCGAGTCGCCCTTTGGCCGTGTTTTCCCTTTTCAACAGGGCAAACACGGCCAAAGTCCGTTTAACCGGCGTTGCATTGGCACGCGGTGACGGCCACGGGGTAATCTTGCGAGCGTGGCTCAAATTAACTCCGGCGGCCCCTCCCGGGCCGAGAAGCTTGTCAGTCTCACCTATGCCCTGATCAATACGCCCCACGGCTATTCCAAGCGCCAGCTGCGCAAGATCGTCGATGACTACAAGGGGCTCTCCGAGGCCGCATTCGACCGGAAGTTCGACAGGGACAAAAAGGACCTCAGGGACATGGGCATTCCCTTGAAGACCCTGGGCGAGGGGGGCGAGGAACGCTACCTCATCCCGCCCGAAAGCTACAGGCTTCCGGAAGTCCGGTTCACCACCGAAGAATCCGCGGTTCTCGGGTTGGCCGCACAGCTTTGGAAAGACACCGAGCTTGAATCCTTTGCCGCCCGCGCCACCGGGCGACTTGCCGTCGGAAACCGCGACGCCGGCGAGGAAGCGCAATTCACCGAGTATGTGCCTCGCCTGCACGCCTCGGGCCCTTCCTTCGGCGCCTGCCTGAACGCCGTATGGTCGCAAGAGATCCTCCACTTCGAGTACCTGGATGCCCAAGGGCAGACCAGCCAACGAACCGTGGACGCCTGGGGGATAGGCTCGCGCTTCGGCAACTGGTACCTGGTGGGCTTCGACCACAACCGTCAAGACATCCGGATGTTCCGCCTTTCACGGATCCTCAGCGACGTGACGCCCGGCAAGGCCCATTCATCGCGGCCGGCCGGATTCAAGATGGCCGAAGCCCTGGACCGGCTCGACCCGTACATTGCCGGGGAAACGGCCCGGGTTTCCCTGGTCAAGGACACCGGCTGGTCCCTGCGGTCCCGTGCGACAACCATCATCCCGGGCGATGAGCACGACGAAATCCTTCTCCAATTCCACGACCTGGTGACCCTGGCTGCCGACATCGCAAAGCTCGGCCCGAACGCCAAGGTCATCGAGCCCGCCGGGCTGGTTGACGCGGTGCAGCGAAAGCTCGCCGATGCCCTGGTGAAACAGCGTGATTCGGTGCCCGCCTTCAAGCTCAGCAAGCGGCGCAACCTTGGCCGGCCGCCGTCCACCGACGCGGTTGCCCGCAACCTCGACATCATTTCCTACGTCGCCAAGCTCGGGTCGCCGACCGTGGCCCAGACGGCCACGCATTTCGGGCTGAGCGAGAAGCAGCTGCTGGAGCACCTGCAGACGATCATGATGTGCGGCGTGCCCAATGGCCTTCCCGACGAATTGATCGACGTGGAATGGGAAACCGGTGCGATCAGCATCAACAACGCCGAGGCCCTCAATGCCCCGATCCGCCTGGGCCTTCAGGAGGCGGCGGCGATGCTCGCGGGGCTCGCTTCCCTGCGCCAGCTGCCCGATTTTGAGCACTCGGCGTCGATCCAGGGCGCCTTCGCCAAGCTGCAACAGGCGGCAGTCGGATTCGAGGGGCTCGAATCGGTGCTGTCGATCGCGTTGCGCTCCACCGAGGAGAACGCGAACTACGCCGTATTGCTTCATGCGATCCGCGAAAACCAGGTCGTCAACCTGAAGTACTACAGCGCCTCCAGCGACGCCGTCAGCGAACGGCTCGTGGAACCCATCCGCCTCGTGGAACACGCAGGCCGGCAATACCTGCGGGCCTGGAGCCAACGCAATGAACAGATCCGCAGTTTCCGTGTCGACCGCATCCAGGCAGCCAAAACAACAGGTGCAGCTTTCGAAGTGGATCCGCGCAAGCACGAGGACACCGAGGACATCTTCTTCACCCCTGGTGCCGACGACGTGCAGGTGGTTCTTGGCTTCGGCAAACGCCTGGCCCTGGTGGCCGACGAGTACGCGCCGGAGCAATGGGCCAAGGTCGGCGATGAACTGATCGCCGAAATCCGCATGTCCTCCACGGCCGTCCTTCCGGGCATGATCGCCTACCACGGCGGGGACCTGCGGGTGCTTGCCCCGGACAACGTGCGTGAAGAAGTCGAATCCTGGCTGCAGAACGCTTTGTCGATCGCGGAGGTGGCTTGAGCATGTTGCCATGGTGGTTTTGGGTATTGCTTTGGATAGTCCTTATTCTTGGAATGCTGCTTTTTCTGGTTCTTTCCGGCATCAGGCTTTTCCGCGGATTCATGAAACTCATGGATGAAGTGGGCGAAGCCGGCGACCGGATAGGAACGGCAATGGAGACACCTGCAGGGCCCATCGACTACGGGGTTTTGCCCGATCGAGGACCGAGCGGTGTTGCCGCGCTCTTCCAGGACCCCGATGATGCACGCGCATCATTGGAAGCCGGAAAGGCCCGACGCGTCGAAGTCCGGCGCGTGCGCCGCGTGGAGCGTAAAGCTCTGCGCGGACAAGCGCAACGCGTGGCCGATCTCGACCTGTTCTGACGTAGAATTAAACCAATTGAAAGGTAGGTTCCCCATGCTCGGTGGACTGCAAGGATGGCACCTGGTCATCATCATTATTTTGGCTTTGTTGCTCTTCGGTGCCCCGAAGCTTCCGGGCTTGGCCCGTTCCGTGGGACAGTCCCTGCGTATCTTCAAGTCGGAAGTGCGTCAGATGAAGGACGATGAGAAGAACCCTTCTGCAGCGGATGAAACCGTTGAGGGTAAGATCGTTGATCCCGACCGTCGTGAGAACAACGCCTAATATTTCGTGAGCGACAAGGAAACTGCCCAGAAAAAGGGGCGGAAGGACAATCCAGAGGGCCGCATGGCCCTCAAGGCACACCTCGTGGAGGCGCGTAACCGCCTCTTCATTTCACTGATTGCCTTGGTGTTGGGCACCATCGGCGGGTTCTTCCTGTACGACGACGTCCTTGGCCTTCTCGTTGCCCCGGTGCGCGAGTACGGGGGAGAAGTCAACTTCACTTCGGTGATGGCTCCGTTCGACCTCATGCTCAAGACATCGCTGCTCTTGGGCCTGGTCTTCTCCGCTCCTGTCTGGATCTACCAGCTGTGGGCCTTCATCGTGCCCGGCTTGAAGAAGAAGGAACGGAATACCGCGCTCGCCTTTGCCGCGGCAGCAGCCCCGCTGTTTGTCATGGGTGTCGCAATGGCCTACTGGGTCCTGCCACATGCCCTGAAGTTCCTCATCTCGTTGACGCCGGCAAACACGCCAAGCGTTGATCTCTTCCGACAACTACCTTCCGTTTGTCTTCCGGTTGCTGATTGCCTTCGGCTTGGCCATGTTGGTTCCCGTGTTGATGGTCGGGTTGAACATGGTTGGCGTGCTGAAGGCCAAGACGATCATGAAGCACTGGCGCATCACGGTGTTCCTCATCGCGTTGGTGGCTGCCATGGCGGCACCCGGCGGCGACGCGATCACCATGTTCGCTTTGGCCGGTCCGCTCTTCCTTACCTTCGCAGCGGCCACGCTGATTTGCCATCTCAACGATCGCAAGCGCAACAAGAAGCTCGCTGCCCTGGAAGCGGAGAATGCGGCGAATGCCGGACAGGGTTCATCCCTTCCCGAGGTGCCGGATCTTCCATAAGCAGTGCCCAATACAGCGCATCAACGCGGGACCACTTACCACCATCTTGAAAGGGGTCGCAGCGTGAACACGCCGGCCGAGCGTTACGCCGCAGCCAAGGAACGGACAAAGGAAGCCGACACCGGCCTTCCGGAATTCCGGGCCACACTTGGCTTTGACCTAGACCCATTCCAGGAAGAAGCCTGCCGGGCTGTTGCCTCCGGCAGCGGCGTTCTTGTTGCTGCACCCACCGGTGCAGGCAAGACGGTGGTGGGGGAGTTCGCCATCTTCGAGGCCCTTCGATCCGGTCGAAAGGCGTTCTACACGACCCCCATCAAGGCGCTGAGCAACCAAAAGTACAGCGACCTTGTTGCCACCTACGGCCCGGAACGCGTCGGACTGCTCACCGGCGACATGACGATCAACGGCGAAGCCGACGTGGTCGTCATGACCACCGAAGTCCTCCGCAACATGCTGTACGCGGATTCCGACACCCTTCAGGGCTTGGGCTATGTGGTGATGGACGAGGTCCACTACCTTGCCGACAAGTTCCGCGGTGCGGTGTGGGAGGAAGTGATCATCCACCTGCGCGAGGACGTGCAGGTGATCTCGCTTTCCGCAACAGTCTCGAACGCCGAGGAATTCGGCGGGTGGCTGGACACGGTGCGCGGCGACACCCGGATCATCGTCTCCGAGCACCGCCCGATCCCGCTCTTCCAGCATGTGATGGTCGGCGGCAAGCTCATGGACCTCTTCGCCGAGGACGTAGCCTTCGACCAGGTTGCCGAAACCCCCGAACGCTCCGCAGCGGTGAACCCCGAACTGAGCAAGCTCGCGCAGCGGGGATTCCACGGCCCGCGTTCACGCTCGTCCCAGCGCGGCGGACGGCGCGGAGGCAACGGCAACGGGGGCCGCCAGCGGGAACAGCTAAGCACCAAGGTCTCGCGTCCGGACATGATCATGGCCCTGGACCGGGCCGGATTGCTGCCCTCGCTGGTCTTCATTTTTTCGCGCAACGGCTGCGATGCAGCGGTTGCCCAATGCGTGCGCTCCGGCCTTGCGCTGACCACCACGGCCGAGGCAACGGAGATCGAGCAGGCGATCGACATGGTCGCCTACAAACTTCCGGCCGACGACCTCGAGATCCTCGGTTTCTGGCCCTGGCGCGAAGGGCTCATGCGCGGATTCGCCGCCCACCATGCGGGGCTGCTTCCGATCTTCAAGGAAGTCGTCGAAGACCTCTTCGCCCGCGGCCTGGTCAAGGCCGTTTTCGCCACCGAAACCTTGGCGCTCGGCGTCAACATGCCCGCACGCTCCGTTGTCATGGAAAAACTCGAAAAGTTCAACGGCGAATCCCACGTATCGATCACCGCCGGCGAATACACGCAGCTGACCGGTCGTGCCGGTCGCCGCGGCATCGACGTGGAAGGCCACGCGGTCGTGCTCTGGCAGAACGACACCGATCCGGCCGCCGTCGCCGGTCTGGCGTCCAAGCGCACCTACCCGCTGAACTCCAGCTTCCGTCCGACCTACAACATGTCGCTGAACCTGACCGTCGCAATTCGGGCGCGAACGTGCCCGGGGCATCCTCGAGACGTCCTTCGCGCAGTTCCAGGCCGACCGCTCGGTCGTTGGCCTGGCTCGCCAGGTTCGCTCCCGCGAGGAATCGCTTGAAGGCTACAAGAAGGCCATGACCTGCCACCTCGGTGACTTCAGCGAATATGCGGCACTGCGCAACGCGCTGTCCGAGGCCGAAAAGGAGGCGTCGAAAACCATCTCCCGCCAACGGCGCTCGGCGGCCAGCGAATCGCTTGAGTCGTTGATGCTCGGCGACATCATCGAGGTCCACGGCCCCCGCAAGCTGGGACGCTGCGTGGTCGTTGAACTGGACACGGCTTGGAACGATCCGCGCCCCACGGTGCTCACCGAGGAAAAGCAGATCCGGCGCATCGGCGTGCAGGACCTGGACGGTCCCGTCGAGATCATCTCGCAAATCCGCATCCCCAAGGGATTCACGGGTCGAAGCCCCAAGGAACGCAAGGACCTTGCGGCATCGCTGCACAACGCGATCGCCGATTCCCGGCCGCCGCGCCGCGGCGCCGCGGGCTTCAATTTCTCCGGGAGCCAGGAGCAAGAGGCCAAGATTGCCGAGTTGCGCGCTGCCTTGAAGGCGCATCCTTGCCACGGCTGCTCCGAGCGTGAAGACCACGCACGATGGGGCGAGCGCTACACGAAGCTGTTGAAGGACACCAACAAGTTGCGCTCACAGATCAGCGGGCGCACCAACACCATCGCGAAGACCTTTGACCGGGTGGCATCGGTGCTCGAGCAATTCGAGTACATGATTCCCGCCTCGAACGACAACGACCAGGCCCAAATCACCGAGGCCGGCCAGCGACTGCGGCGCATCTACGGCGAACGCGACCTCTTGACCTCCCTGGTCATGGAATCGGGGGTCCTGAACGAGATGAACGCGGAAGAACTGGCCGGATTCATCTCCGCCCTGGTCTTCCAGGCGCGCCGCGAGGACAACTCCGACGAGCCACGTATGCCCAGCGCCAAGGTGCAGCTGGCCTGGGAAGCATCGGTCAACCTGTGGTCCCGGCTCAGCGATGCGGAAGTCATTGCACGGCTTCCGGAAACGGTGGCCCCGGATTCCGGGCTCATCTGGCCCATGTACAAATGGACCAAGGGTTCCGACCTGCGCGAGTGCCTGCGCGGCACCGACCTTGCAGCCGGGGACTTCGTGCGGTGGGCCAAGCAGGTTATCGACGTCCTTGACCAACTGGCCAAGATCCCCGACCTGAACAGCGGCCTTGCCCGTTCCTGCAATCGCGCCGTCGACCGGATCCGGCGCGGCGTCGTGGCCTATTCGAATGTTGTCGACTAACCGACCGAGTCTTGCCGTTTCGGCTTTCAGCGCCCTGGTTTCCCGTGCGCGGTTCTATAAAGTAAAGGTAAACAATGTCTCTTGATTTGTATCGTAACGGATCCATTTACTCGCCCGCGGACCCGTTTGCGACGGCGATGCTCGTGGAAAACGGCACCGTTGCCTGGATCGGTTCCGAATCGGCTGCAGGTGCGCTGCTGGATGCGCGGATGACCGAGATCGACCTGCAGGGTGCACTTGTCGCCCCGGCCTTCGTCGATTCCCACGTACACCTCGGTGCACTCGGCGCCAACCTGGCCGGCCTGGACCTGGCGGTGCAACGAGCGCCGCGGACATCCTCGACCTGGTGTCCGCCGCAGCCGGCACGGGAGCCGGAATCATCCAGGGGTTCGGCTGGGATGAAACCAAGTTTGCCGATGCATCCCTTCCAACACTCGAAGAGCTGGAGCGCGCGGCACCGGGCCGCGAGGTCTACCTGTCCCGAATCGACGTCCACTCGGCACTGGTCAGCCCGCAGCTGGCCCAGCGCCTCGGGCTCGTGGCCGGTTCGGAATTCTCCGGAGCCTTGGTGCGCGGCAGCGTCCACGCCCAGGTTCGCGCATCGGTTTTCGCCTACGACGAATCGGTGAACGCGGCCCATCGCGAGCGCGCACTGTCACATTTGGCAGCCACCGGCCACGGCACCGTCGTGGAGATGGCGGCCGAGCACATCTCAGGACGCAGCGACCTGCAGGCCCTGCTGACCCGAAGCGAAGAAGAAGCCGCCCTGAGCCCCAAGGTCTACGCCTATTGGGCGCAGGCCGTGTCCGAGGAATCGGAAGCCCGTGAATTGCTGGCTTCCTTTGGTTCCCCGGCAGTCGTCGGACTCGGCGGCGACTTGAACATCGATGGTTCCATCGGTTCACGCACCGCCCTGTTGCGTTCCGATTACGCGGACGCCCCGGGAAACCGCGGTAGCTCGTACCTGTCCGTCGACCAGATCAGTGCGCATGTTAGCGCCTGTTCGCTTGCCGGCATCCAGGCCTCGTTCCATGTGATCGGGGACGCCGGATTGGATGCGGCCTTGGAGGGCTTCGCCAAGGCCGCGGAAACCGTCGGCCTTGCAGCGGTGCAGGCCGGTCGCCACCGCCTGGAGCACGTCGAAATGGTTGATGAGCAGGCGCGCACCAAGATGCTCAACTTCTCCCTGACAGCTTCGCTGCAACCGCAATTCGATGCTCTGTGGGGTGGACCGGGTGAACTTTACGAGCAGCGTCTGGGAGCCGAGCGGGCCACCGGAATGAACGCGATCGGGAAGTTCCTTTCCGCTGGCGTACCGGTGACGGTGGGTTCGGATGCCCCCGTGACGCCGACGAACCCCTGGGCAACCATCAAGGCCTGCCTTGAGCTCAACGATGCCCAGGCACGGATTTCCGCCAAGGCCGCATTCATGGCCCACACGCGCTCAGGGTTCCGTGCCTTGGGGGAGTCGAACCCGCTGGCCGGCCAATTGGTGACGGGTGCCGAGGCGACGTTCGCGATCTGGAACGCCTCGGAACTCACCGTCCAGACCCCCGATGTCCGGGTTTCCTCCTGGAGCACCGATGCCCGGGCCGGAACGCCAATGCTGCCGGTGCTCGAAGACGAGATGCCCACGTGCCTTCGCACCGTCCGCGCCGGACGCGTCATCTTCGACGGCATGGGCGTTTAGCGGCCGGCACGCCGGCGTGAGCGTCGAAATTGCCCCATAAATGGCATCTGACCTCATACTCTTTGAAGATATTGTGACTTAGAAACGGTTGACAGCGCGGCCGGTGGCGGTAGGCTGTAATCATTGTCCGGTTTTAAGCTCGGACTTGCTGGTTTTCCGGCGCGCGTTGACGGGTTGGCCCCCGGAGCACTAGATAACACCTCGGCGCATGCCGTCGAGGAATGGACCGAAGCTCCGGGGGCAAATCTGTGTCTTGTGGCGGATCTCCCGCCGGGGTCTTGGGCATCACACGAGCCGATCATCCCTGGCCCTCTCAAGCGCGCGTATAATTGTGACTTGACCTCAACAAGATCCTGACATTCATGGTCCTGACACTTAATCGTGTTCGGAACAATTTCGGTGAAGCGCTTAGCTCCCGCCTCCATGTGGATCACCTCTTCAGCAGAAAGGGACTTTCGCGTGCGCGTAGTCACGATCATTCCGACCTACAACGAGCTCGAATCGTTGCCGATCACCGTGGGTCGCCTACGTGCCGCAGTCCCTGACTCGGATGTTTTGATCGTCGATGACAACAGCCCGGACGGCACCGGCGACCTGGCCGACAAGATGGCCAGCGAAGACAGCGCCATCCACGTCATGCACCGCACCGGCAAGGAAGGCCTGGGGGCCGCATACCTCGCGGGCTTCCGCTGGGCCCTTGACGCCGGCTACGACGTGCTCGTTGAAATGGACGCCGACGGTTCCCACAAGCCCGAGCAGCTGCCGCTGCTGCTGGCCGAAATCCCCAAGGGCGCCGACCTTGTCATTGGCTCGCGCTGGGTCAAGGGCGGTTCCGTCGTGAACTGGCCGCTGCACCGCAAGGCGATTTCGCGCGTGGGCAGCTTCTACTCCCGCATGATGCTGGGCGTAAACCTTCGCGACATCACCGCAGGCTACCGCGCGTTCCGCCGCGAAACCCTCGAGGCGCTCGATTTCAACGCGGTCGAGTCCGTCGGCTACGGTTTCCAGGTCGACATGACCTTCCGCGTGGCCCAGCTGGGCAAGAACATCGTCGAGGTTCCCATCACCTTCGTGGAGCGCGAACTCGGCGTCTCGAAGATGAGCGGCAACATCGTTGTCGAGGCGATGCTCAACGTCACCAAGTGGGGACTTGGCGCACGCTGGAAGAAGCTGACCGGCGGCAAGAAGTAGGCACGCGGCTCAGCCACAAGCATTAAAAGCCTGCGGGGCCCGGTGGAAATCCACCGGGCCCCGCAGGCTTTTAATGCTGTTGTTGCTTAGGACTTGGCTGCTGCCTGGGCTGCGCCACGGGTGGCACGCAACTTGTCCAAGCGATCCTGGAGGATCGTTTCAAGTTCTTCCGGGGTACGACGCTCAAGGAGCATGTCCCAGTGAGTACGAACCGGCTTCTCGGTCGACTCCTCTACCTGCTTCTCACCATTGACCAGCGTTGCTTCCTTGCCGGTCTTGGAGGTCCAGGTCTGCGGGATATCTGCCTCGGCGGCAAAGATCACAAACACCTGTTCGCCGTCCTCGCAACGGTATTCAACGCGCTGGCGCGCTGCTGGCTCGACGCCAGCCTCAGTTTCCATGCTCTGTGCGCCAAGGCGCATTCCACGCAGGCTGCGATCGCTCATGTTGTCTCCCTACTGCGATTACAAACGGGTTCGGCTACCGATTTCAACGTCCCGGTTCAGCATAAAATTCCCGCGGGGCGCAAGTCTCGAAGTTTCTATTATACGGCCCCGACAAGGCTTCGGGCGGGCAACCTCGTTTGTGAGGTCGCCCGCCCGAAAATCTGGCCGTTCTGGCCAGTGATTACATCAGGGTGCTGCCGCCGGCCGGCGGCTTCTCGTCCTCGCTCGGGGCACCGAAGTTGCCCAGTGCGCCACCGATTCCCTTCAGGGCCTCGCCCACTTCGCTCGGGATGATCCACAGCTTGTTGGACGTTCCCTCGGCGATCTTGGGCAGCATCTGCAGGTACTGGTAGGCCAGCAGCTTCTGGTCCGGCTTGCCCGCGTGGATCGCGTCGAAGACCTTCTGGATGGCCTGTGCCTCGCCGTCGGCGCGCAGGATTGCGGCCTTGGCGTCGCCTTCGGCCTTCAGGATCGAGGCCTGGCGCTGGCCTTCGGCCGTCAGGATCGCCGACTGCTTGGTGCCCTCGGCGGTCAGGATGGCTGCCCGGCGGTCACGCTCGGCGCGCATCTGCTTTTCCATCGAGTCCTGGATCGACAGGGGTGGATCGATGGCCTTGAGCTCGACACGGGAGACACGGATGCCCCACTTGCCGGTGGCCTCGTCCAACACCCCGCGAAGCTGGCCGTTGATCTGGTCGCGGCTGGTCAGCGCCTCTTCCAGGTTCAAGCCACCCACGACGTTGCGGAGAGTGGTGGTGGTCAGCTGCTCAACGGCCTGGATGTAGTTCGCGATCTCGTACGTCGCCGCGCGGGGCTCCGTGATCTGGAAGTACACGACGGTGTCGATCGAGACAACCAGGTTGTCCTCGGTGATCACCGGCTGCGGCGGGAAGCTGACGACCTGTTCGCGCAGGTCCAAGATCGGGAGCAGGCGATCCACGAACGGGATCAGTAGGGTCAAACCCGGTAGAAGGGTGCGGTGGTATTTGCCCAATCGCTCCACGATCCCGGCCCGTGCCTGCGGAATGATCCGCACGGCGCGCAAAAGCACGATGATCACGAAGACTGCCAGTACAACCAGGACGACCGTTAAGCCCAGACCCGATGTTTGCATCTCTTCTCTCTTTCGTTGGGGCACCCGGAAACGGGCGCCAATAAACCTAAAAGTGCGGGTGGCCCAAGACCTAGTCCAACCCGGTCATGCGGGTCCGCCGGGTGATGTAGGCGGTGGCACCCTCGATGCGCACCACCGAACCGTAGGTTCCCGGTTGCAGCGCAACCTCATCGTCCGTGCGGACGGACCAGGTTTCCCCGCCGATTTTTGCGCGGCCGTTCATCCGGTTGGTCGGTTCCAGCACCAAGGCGTCCTCGCCGATGAGGCGATCCACGTTGGTGCGAAGGCCTTCCGGGTCCTTGCGCAGGTGTCTTAGTGCGATCGGCCTGACCAGCATGATCATGGCCAGTGACGTCATGCAGAAGACGACGACCTGCAGCCAAGTCTCCCCGCCGACCAATGCGACGGCTACACCGCCGAGCGCCCCAACGCCCAGCATGATGAAGTACAGATCAAGGGAGATCATCTCGATGATGGCCAGCAACAGGAATAGCGCCAGCCAAACCACCCAGGCATTTGATACTGCCCACTCAATCATTTTTTCCCCTCAAGGCGTGATGCGTTGGATCCACACCAACTCTTGCTTCCATTTTGCCCGACGGGGTACCCAAATCGAATCAGCACAAGGGAGTATGTTCGGGCCGTTGCGCCTCATCATTCAGGTGTCCAGCCGCGGATTGGCGGCGGGAATCAGCGGCGCCTGAACTCCTGGACCCTGAAAGCGGCGGTAAGCTCGATGGCCCCGGGATGGGCCTCGATGCGTTCGCGAAGGACTGCGGGATCCAGGTGGTGGCCGGCCGGTCCCATCATCGCCAAGTCAAAGGCCTGCTCGGGGGAGAGCTCCAGCGGCACGCGGATTTCCCGGGTGTCCTCCAGGCGTGAACGATTCGCCCATGGAGGCGACGACTCCTGCCGCCTTGTCGCCGGCGATGCCCAGCAGGCCCAGCAGCTGCGCGCCGTCGGCCAAGTGCTCGGGCAGGGGAGTGACCACCAAGGCCACTCCGCCCGGGCGAAGCACCCTCGCGAATTCCTGCCCGTTGTGCGGGGAGAAGACGTTGATCAGCGCGTCAAAGGATGGCATCGGCCATCGGCAGCTCGCGCCACAGGTCCCAGACCAACGCGAGGGTGCCCGGAAGCTTTGCGGCCCGGCGCATGGCGAACTTGGAAATGTCCATGGCAACGGCCGTCGCCGATTCCGGCAGGCCGTGAAGGACCTGGCCGAGGTAGTAGCCGGTGCCGGCGCCCGCATCAAGGATGCGCGGTGAGGGGTTTCCCTCGACCGCGGCGGCAACCGATTCGGCGAGGGCCGCGGCCAGCGGCCCGTAGTGGCCCGCGTCCAGGAAGGCAGCCCGGGCTGCGACCATCGCGGAGCCGTCCTCGCGGAATGCGGTTCCCTTGCCGGTCAGCAGGTTGAAGTACCCCTGTTTGGCCGCGTCGAATGCGTGCAGGTCGGGGCAGGAAAGCTGGGCGGGCCGGCCCGGCCGGGTGCGCAAACGCAGCTCGAGTCGGCAAACGGGACAGACCAGTCCCAGATCCAGGTTTGTCGGCTGCGCCACGTGCTTCCTTCAGGTTGGGGGCTTTGGATAGGCTAGCGCGGTGAAACCAGTGCAACTAGAACTACTCACTACTGTATCGGCGCCAAGCCTCAGCCCCGATTCCACCCGTGCCGTGGTGGCCGCCTCGCGGCCGAGTTTCGCCAGCGACACCTACGTCGGCCAGCTGTGGGAAATCCGCGTGGACGGCTCCGTGCCGCCGCGGCGCCTCACCCGCGGGGAGTCGGATCGCCAGCCTCGGTACTCGCCCGACGGATCTGAGCATTGCCTTCCTGCGCCCCGACGCCAAGGGCAAGGCGCAGCTTGCGGTGGTCGAGGCCGGCGGCGGCGAACCCCGGGTGCTCACCGACCGGCCGATGGGAGTCAGCGGTTTCACCTGGTCTCCCGATTCGCTGGCCATTGCCTTCACCTCCCGCACCGCCGAACCCGGACGCTACGGGTCGATCAAGGGGGTCGGGGCAGGCGACGAGGCGCCCCGGCGCATCACCACCCTCAACTACCGCGGCGACGGGGTGGGCTTCGGCCGGGACAAGGTCCAGGGCCTGTTCAGCCTGGACGTGCCCGGGCCCGATGCCGAGCCGTTCGTCAAGCCGCGCGGACGTGAAGCCCACGGGGTGAGCCCGCTGCCCACGGGCCTGCCCGTCGTCCGCGAGCTTGCGGTGGCCGCCCAGGACATCGACGAACCCGTCTACGGCCCCGACGGTGCGTGGATCTACTTCACCTCCGCACTGCATGAAAACCACGATTCGGACCTGCGATCGATGATCCACCGGGTTCCGGCCGGAACGCCGGAGCCCGTCGAACCCGAGCTGGTGCTGGGCGACCCGGCGGGGGAATGGGCCTACCGTTCGGCCTGCTGGAGCCCGGACGGATCCACGCTTTTTGCCCTGGCGCAGCACGTGGGGGAATCCGGAACCGACTTCCTGGCCAAGCACACGGTGGTGGTTTCGGTGCCGGCCGCCGCGCTGCCCGCGGCAAGCGCGCCCGCCCCGGCCGATTCGCAGCAGGCCGACTACACCGAAACCGAGTCCCTGGTGCCGCACGGCGGCGATGCGGTGCTGGCCTGTGCACGCGTGCGCGGCACCGGTGAACTCCACCGGATCGCCGCCGACGGCACGGTGGACGTGCTCAGCTCGGGGCCGCGCATCATCCACGGTGCCGCAGCCGGCGGCGGGACGGTCGTCGTTTCCCATGTTTCCGAGGATTCGCCGGGGGAGTGCTCCGTGCTGGAAGGCGGCGGGCTGCGCCGGCTCACCGATTTCGCGGCGCCCTTGCGGGAACAGACCGGCGTCAGCCTGCCACGGGAGGCCACCTTCACCTCGCCCGACGGATACCCGGTGCACGGCTGGATCCACCTGCCCGTCAGGTCCCGGCCCGCACCCCGTGCTGTTGAACATCCACGGCGGCCCGTTCTCCCAATACGGTCCCGGCTACTTCGACGAGGCGCAGGTCTACACGGCCGCCGGGTACGCGGTGCTGCAGTGCAACCCGCGGGGCAGCTCCAGCTACGGGCGCGAGCACGGGCTGGCGATCCGGCACGCCATGGGCACCGTCGACCTGCTCGACGTGATGGCCTTCCTCGACGGCGCCTGCGCGGCACACCCGGACCTGGACGCCACGCGGACGGGCGTCCTGGGCGGGTCCTACGGGGGCTACCTGACGGCCTGGACGATCGCCCACGAGCACCGTTTCGCGGCGGCGATGGTGGAGCGCGGCTTCCTGGACCCGGCCTCGTTCGTGGGCACCTCGGACATCGGATGGTTCTTTGCCGACGCCTACACCGGGTCCGATCCGGCACACATGGCCGGCCAGTCTCCCATGGCCAGGCTGGACCGGGTGCGCACCCCGACACTCGTCATGCATTCGGAGGGCGACTACCGGTGCCCGCTCGAGCAGGCCCAACGCTACTACGTGGGCCTCAAGCAGCGCGGCGTCCCGACCGAGTTCGTGCTGTTCCCGGGCGAAAGCCACGGACTGAGCCGCGGGGGTTCCCCGTGGCACCGGCGCCAGCGGTTCGAGGCGATCCTCGAGTGGTTCAACCGCTATTTGCCGGTGGACACCGCACGCACCGCCGATGCAGCGACATAGGCAAACGCGCGACACGGTGAAACCCGTTCGTTGATAACAATTCGTGCCGGGCCCTTGAGCATGCGTCCGAAGTCGGGAGAGGTTTGGCGCAAGCGCGAGGGGATTGAAATGACGACCAACCACAAGGCGCGCCTGCTCATCGGCGCAATCGCGGCCGTTGTCCTGGCCGGATGCGCCGGTTTTCCGGACACGGGCCCGGGCGGCCCGGGGGACCGCTTCGTCCCGCACCACGGCCTATACCGCTGACGAGTTCTGGGGCAATTACCGGATGGCCGCACTCGAAGTAAATCCCGCGCAGTCCCTCGCGGACCTGTACGAGCGATCCGAACTGATCGTGCTTGGTTCCGTCATCGACGCCGAGCCCGGGCCATCCAACCCGGTGCGCCTGGATGACGGAACGACCGACCAGAACGGAACCACGATCCTGACCGTTGGGGTGGACGAGGTTCTTGCGGGACCCGCGACAGAACAGGTCAAGGTGTGGATCTCGAGCACCAACCGTTCGGTCAACGACGCCCCGGCGGCCTTGATGCCCGCGGACCAGCTGGTTTGGTACCTGACGCCCAGCGAGGAGCCGGGAATCATGTACGCAACGGCGCGTGACGGCATCATCGGAAGCACCGCCGACGGCAAGCTCACGACGGTGCTGGGCGGCGCTCGGGGAGGACTTGTTCCCCGCGGCAGTCACCACCGTCGAACAACTTGCCGATTCAGTCGCCGTGCTCAAGAAGAAATCTGCAAGTTAGCAGGACAGATCCCGGTTTGCCGTGGGGATCCAGTCGCCCGCGGGCGATCGCGTATTTCCCATGCCCGGTGAATGCCCGGCTGCTCAGAAATTCAGCCCGGCCCGGGCTTCCTCGATGCCGGGATTCGCCCAGCGAACGTACTCGTGGCTGGCGCACAACGAACGCGTCAGTGCCTTGTCGATGTAGACGGTACCGTCCAGGTGGTCCGTTTCATGCTGGAAGATCCGCGCCTGCCAGCCGCTGAACGAGCGCTTGTGGGCCACGCCGTCGGCATCCGTGTAGGTGGTGTCGATGTCGGCCGGGCGGTCAACGACCCCCTGGTAGCCGTTGAAGGAGAGGCATCCCTCGTAGAAGGCCGCGGTTCGCTCGCTGCCGGCAACATAGGTCGGGTTCAGGACCTCGAAGTACTCCAGGGGCATGCGTTCGCGTAGGGCGGCGACGTCGTCGTTGGTGGGGTACATGTCCTCCAGCACGGCAATCCGCAAGGGAATGCCCAGTTGCGGCGCGGCAAGTCCCACTCCGGGCGCGTCGCGCATGACGGCTTTCATGGTGTCGAGGAAGGCGCGAAGCAGCGTCGCATCCAGCTGGTCGGTGAATTCCTGTGCCGGCATGCGAAGCACCGGGTGGCCGAGCTGGACTATGGGCGGAACCGTGCCCGATTCATGAAGCTGTACGAGTCGGGTGACCTCTTCACGGATCCAATCGGGGGAGAGGAAGTCCTCTTCTGCGTATTCCGGGTTCTGGCTCATGCGTTCACACCTTCAGCTAGTGGTTCAGTGGCTTCTTTGCCAGGGACGTATGGCCGCAGTGCGTTCAGCCTGCTTTCCAGCCGCGCTGCATCAAGTTCGGGCAGCAGCGACAACGAATCGGCAAAGTCGCCGTCAATCAAAAGATCGAGCCGGATACCGTGATCGTAGAGAACATCGATGGCGTTGGCCAAACGGCGAAGCCCGAAGGGCGTCATGTCGGCGGAACCCGGGACGCCAGAAATAACCCAGTGGCGGTGGTCCTTGGCCAGCTCGAGGTAGTCCAACGTGGACGTCAGCGCCTCGCAGAGATCGCGGAAATCAAACCAGACCTGGTCGTCGGCAACCCGCAGGGCCCGGATCTCATGGCTGGTGGGTTTGAGCAGTGCCGATTCCCAGGCTTCAGGCTGCGTAATGCCGAGTGTGCGAAGTTCCGATTCCGATGGAGCGAGTGCCAGCGTGCCCGTGGCGAAACCCTGCCTGTCGGCCTCATCCCGGGCAAGCGAGCGGTAATCCAGCTTGGCATCCAGTTCGTGGACGTTCATCTGCTCACGAATGGCTTCGATGGTTGGCAGGATCAGGTGGTGGTAATACTCGTCGGCGAGCAGTTCCTCCGGCGGATAGTTCGAGGTGGTGATCAGCAGGATCCTCCTGCCCATGATGAATTTGAACATCCGGGCCAGCAGCATCGCATCGCCCGGGTCGTTGCAGTGGAATTCGTCGAAGCAGAGCACCTCGACATCGCCCAGCATCGATTCGATGGCCTGCTCTATGGCGCTGGTGCGTGCCGCAACCCGATCCATGCGGCCGCGGGATGAACCCAGGGCGCCGGGCTCGTCCACCTGCGCCAACGCAATCGCCGTCGCCTTGTGCGCCGTGGAATGCAGTTCGCGGAAGAAATCGTGGAAATGGACGCGTCGTTTTTTTGCCGTGGGCAGGGCGTCATAGAACGCGCCGAGAATCCAGGTCTTGCCGCGTCCTGGAGGGCCCCAGAGATAAACGTGTTTTCCAGCGGGGGACTGCTGCCCCGGGCCAAGGTGGGACGCCACGTTGTTGCTCAGCAGCCGCACGGCTGCTTGTTGCTGCTCGTCAAGATCCAGGCGTTCGACCGTTGCGCGATCAAGGATGGCTCGCTGAAGGTCTTCGTTCAGTCCGTCCGAGTGCTCCGGACAACGAGGAAGCCTGGACGTCCGAATATTGATGTGGCATACCATCGAGTTTCCCTGAATAACTATGCAACCACCAAACCGTGACCGAATGCACTCGACATGTAGTTATGTCAACCAAAAGTTATCCTTCGGAGGGTGGCGGTGGGCGAGTGTTAGGTCGTGATTTTTTGAGAGTTGACTCCGCGAAATTTGCGCTCGAAATCGCCTGCTCCGAGTCCGGCCGAGAATCCGCGCGTCTCGCGGGTGGCGGCGGGACGCGCCGTCGACGCCGGTGGAAATCCGACGGAGGCGTCAAAAAGTCGAAAAAACGAAAAAACGGGGGATTCGGGCCAATTAGGCCGGTTTGCGTTCAATGTTCAAAAATCTGATATTTACCCACTTCCGGACACCAATCCATTGCGCCGATAATCTACATTATGTCAACTAATGTTTCGAGAACCCCTCTTGGCTCGGGTGAAACGGCCCTTGGTTGCCTGGTGTCCTTTGTCATTCAAGGTGAAGCATTGCCATGCAAGTTGAGACATGGGACGCCAGCCGGCCGTGCCCGAGATTGTGGGCACATCTCCCGACGCCAAAGGCACCCTGAGCCTCAGGGCCCAACACTTTTCCGGCACAACCGCCGATCGGCTTGCAATCTTCGGGATGACCCCGTTCGAAGATTGCAAGCCGATCCGACACATCGCCGCTTTTAGAGGGCAGCGCGATGTTGAAAGCCTGTGGCGGTGCACGACGAATCAGTGTCATGTCAGGGTTCGAATCGTGGTGTGAACACGATTAGCTCATGCGCCTGGACTTTGAATCCGAATTGACAGGCTTGGCCTCACAGCCATTCAAGATCCGTCCTCCGGAGTCGATCACCCAGTCTTCTTTCGTTCCCGACTACTTCGTTCGAAAATCAGACGGCACGGGAACCATCATCGGCATCCGCCCCGATGCGTTGGTGAAAGCATCTGACCGGGAAATTTTAGAAGCGACGGCAACATTGTGCGCCTCAGTGGGCTAGGACTACCAGAAGGTCCGGGGCCCCGGTTCACGCAGCCGGCCTTCGATGGATCGCCGACTACCGCCACCCGAGATGCAATCAGGATGAGGTGTGACCGGACGGACTCGCGTACCTGCAATCCAAGGGACCGAAATCCATCCGCAAACTAGTGGCTGCAAAAGGAGACCCCGTCTGTGTCATGCCAACCACGTTTCATATGATGTGGCGTCACCCGATCGCCTCAGACTTGGTGCCCACTCCCCTGTGGCCTCAGACTTGGTGCCCACTCCCCTGTGTGTGCCACGAATCCACGGTTTCGATTGGTCCTGCACCATTCTTGCACCCAGATCCCGATGACTCGGTGTACTGCCATTGGAGACCTCATTTCGCCTCAAATCGTGTCCCGCAGAACGCCCGCCGCCCCCGCATCGGGCATTTTTGCGGGCGGGTCATGCGGGAATTCAGCCTCCGCGGAGACACTTTGATTCGTGATCCTGGAAATTTCGGTAGCCCTTGCACCGCTGGTCGCCTTCGACTTACGGGATGCACAGGACTTCGACTAGCCCGAATTTCCTGGTCGTGCTGACGACCATGCCCGGGTTGATGGCTTGTGACACGAAACTGAGAAAAGTGACTTCCAAAACGAGAGCCTGGAAAAATGTAGGACCCTGACCTGGCTGAAGCCGTGTCGCGTTGATGGCATTCTGGCGCTTCCGTATTCCAGTAATCTCCATCATTCGATGGGTATCACTGTCCGAAGTATCCAAAGCAGGCCAAACACCGCTTAAGTCTTTCGCGGTCGGTTACCGAGGTCAGGTTCGGTGTTGTGGGCACGGGCGGGACGTTTGGCCTTTGGCATTCCGTCCACCACAAGGTCGTACGAGTCGGTAACGAGGTCGGCCACGAGATCCTGGTTGATCCCTTCGCCAGAGGCGATGGTGATCCAGTGGTATCTATCCAGATACCTGCCGGGGGTGATGGATATATGGTCACGCATGAGGGCGTCCCCGTGGTGGGGGTCGATTTTGAGGGTAATGACCGGCTCTGCCGGCTCCTCGGTGATGATGAGGAATACTTTTCCACTGACCTTGAATACGAGAAGTTTGTTCGTGAAGGGATAACCCTCGGATACCTCCGGGAGCGATCGGGCAGTCTTCCGCGCGAAATCCTGCAGGTTCCTGCTGCTGAGGGTCACAACTCGGCCTTCCCGAACAGGTCCGGGTCTACAGGACGCTGGTTTTTGGGTAGCTTCTCCACGACCAGCAAATATGACTCGGTGACCAGATCGTCGATGGAGGGTCCGTTCAGGTCTCCGCCGGGGTGGAGGGTTATCCAATGTTGTTTGTTCATGTGATACCCGGGAGTGATGTCCCGGTGCGCTTCTCGCAGGCTGCGTGCGTCTGCGGGTGTGGCTTTCAGGATGACGATCGACTCGCCAGTGACCGCGGTATGGAGCATGAAGACTTTCCCGCGGACTTTGTAGACGTCCCAGTCTTCCCCGAACGGGAAGGTAAGTTCGGCGCCGGGCAGTTCTTGGGTGCGTTCGGCGGCTCGTTCCTGCAGTTTCTTGCCGTCCATGAGGTCTCCTTCACTAAATGGCTTTGCGTTCCATAGTGGGTGGGTGTTAGGTCCTGTCGCTTCCCGCCGATGCGCCTTTACCCAGTGATGTGGCAAGTTTGGACAGCAGGAAACGGAGCTGATCCTGTTCAGCAGGAGTCAAGGAAATGGTGGTCCGCTCTTCTAGTTCCTTCCAGACCGAGGTTACCGGAGCCTCGAGCGCTCGCCCGGAATCTGTCAGAGATACCAGAACCACTCGTCCGTCCGCTTCGGATCGCTGGCGCTGAACGAATCCTGCCTTCTCGAGGCGGGCCAGCGTCTTCGCGGTGGTGGGCGGCTCCACCATCAATTGCCTGGTCAGATCCGCCTGTGCTTGCGGCGATGATTCCCAGAGCAGCATCAACACCAACTCCTGCCCCGCAGAAAGGCCCAGCTCCTGCAGGAGAGATCCGGCCAGCTTGCGATGAGCTTTAGCAACGGCGGGGATCAGGGAGCTAATGGGTTCGGTGTTGCGCTCCGCCGTGGCCATGGACGTCTTTCGCGAAATCATTTTTACCCTTCGGGAATAATAGTTAGCCGGCTAATGCTCTAGTCTATGACCAACTACGAAGGAGTCAATCATGACCGCACAACCCACCACGACAATAGCCGTATTCGCAGCCACCGGCAGCCAGGGAGGAGCCGTAACCGAGGCCCTCTTGGCCAAGGGTGCCCACGTTCGGGCTCTTCTGCGCGACACCACGTCCGAGAAAGCCCAGGCTCTCGCGGCCCGGGGCGTCGAACTCGTTGCAGTGAACACCGATGACGCCCAGTCTCTCACCGAGGCCCTTGACGGCGTCGACGCGTTTTGGTTCATGACAGTTCCCCCCGGAGGGATGCAAAACCCTGACATCAACGGAGAGGTCCAGCAGGGCATCGCACTGGCGAACGCTGCGGCAGCCGCCCAGGTCCCCCACACTGTCTTCAGCTCCGTCGGCGGTGCTGAACGCGATTCCAAGGTCCCCCACTTCGACTCCAAGTATCGCGTCGAAGAACACCTCGCCACCTTGGATCTTCACACAACCGTCATTCGCCCGGTGTTCTTCATTGAGAACTTCTACTGGTTCGCGCCGGCAACCGAAGATGACACCCTAGTAGTGCGGTTGCCCCTGCCCGATGGCACCAAACTGCAAGTGATCTCCGTGCGCGACGTCGGCATCACTGCCGCCGCTGCCCTCCTGGACTCTTTGTCTGTTCCCTCTGTTATCGAGATTGCCGGTGACGAACTCACCGGCAGCGAGATCGCAGCCGCTTTCGCCGAGAAGACCGGTATGAAGGCCCGCTACGAAGCCCTGCCCTTGGCCGTCCTTGACGGGCAGAAAGATATGCAGGCGATGTTCCGCTGGTTCGCCGATACCCCGGCCTATCAGGCTGACTTCAACGAGACCCGCCGCATCGCTCCTGACGCCCTGACTCTGCAGGCCTGGCTCACGGCCAGCAACTACGTTCCGTCCTCCTGACACTACGGGCGGGGCCGTTCCGGCGGCCCCGCCGCCCCAACATCAATTCTTGATCCAGCCACTCATCCAGGGAGAATCCCCATGAAAGCCGTTCAGTTCAATGCCTATGGCGGACCTGAGGTACTCAGCTCCGTAGAAACCGAGAGCCCTGTTCCCGGGCCCGGAGAAGTCCTCATTCAGGTTGCCAGTGCCGGCATCAACCAGCTCGATGCAAAAATCCGCTCCGGCGCGATGGCAACGGCGATGCCACTGTCCTTCCCCTCCGGTACCGGCTTCGACGCCGCCGGCACCGTTCTCGCCGTCGGAGACGGCGTTGACGACGTCGCACCAGGGGACGCCATCTTCGGCATCGGCAAGAACACCGTCGCAGAACAAGCGGTCCTGAACCAGTGGGCCAAAGTACCCCAAGGAATCGATCCAATCGATGCAGGCGGCTGGGGAGTCGCCGTTGAAACAGCAGGCCGCCTCCTGACCGAACTCAACCTCGAAAAAGGCACAATCCTCCTGAGCGGCGCCTCAGGAGGAGTCGGATCAGCACTGATCCAACTCGCTCTCGGCAGAGGCCTGAAAGTCATCGGCACGGCCAGCGAACGAAACCACGACTACCTTTCCAGTCTCGGTGCGATCCCTGTGACCTACGGATCAGGCTTCGCAACACGAGTGGCAAAGGTTGCACCAGAGTGCATCGACGGCGCACTCGACATCTCAGGCTCCGGCGTCATCGACGACCTCATCACAATCGTCGGAAATGCCGCCAGGGTCATCTCCATCGCGGACTTCACCGCACCCCGCCACGGCGCCCGCATATCATCCAGCGCCACCCGCACCACCAACCCACGCGACGCCTTCGCAGAAGCAACCGCACTTCCCCACTTCACCCTGAACATCGAACACAAATACCCAATCGAAGACATCAGTGCCGCCCACCAACACATAGAACTCGGTCACACCATCGGCAAACTCATCGTCACCCCCTAACCAACCCACCCACTCCGCAAACCCCATGGGACAGACCAGAGCAATCCAATCGTGACCCCGGAGGCTCTGGTCCGTTCTAGGATCTTCCCGTGGGCGTTGGGGATGTCCCGCAGAAGCTTCCGCTCTTGGACCTCAGACGACTCCCCCTGGGAACTTGAACATGCGGGAGACTGAGGAACGCGCCTTTCCACTAGTCAAACGCCAAAAAAAGCCGAAATGTACAGGACCCGGACCCGCTGGTAGCTTGATACCGCTGTTGCCCAGTCCTGCGATGCACACAACCCTAGGTGGAATGAATGAGGAACCTTTCAACAAAAGTACGGGTGGCCTTGGGCGTTGCGATTGCCGGCCTTTCTGCGATCACCATTGCGCTGGCAATGATCGGGGCATTCTCAAGCGGTTCCACCAAAGATCCCGGGGCTATGCTCGGCGTGCTGTCCAAGGAGCAATCGGAACGCGACAGCATCCCCATGGATGGCTCGGAAACTGCATTGATACCCAGTGTGATCAGCGCGTCGTCTCGATACCTCGGAGACAGCGGTAGCGCAGATCTGTGGGTCGCACTTGATGACCAAGGGCAACATTTGTCTGGTGCAACTGCTCAAGAAGTCGCTGTCTGCCACCAGCTCGTGCACCGAACCCCAAAGGTTCGCAAAATCCGCTCTCTACAATGCGGTGAACGCCTCCGGGACGGCCAGCATCCCAAGCGAGTTCTCGGAGGCGTATCTCGTTCCCGATGGATTCCACATCGACTCAATCCCGGAGGGCTTGAATCAACTCTCGCCAGGTCTCCTTGCCGGTGATACCCGTGGAGCCGCTGGTGTCATGACTTTCCTGGCTGACGGTTCATGGGGCCGACCGGCAAAGATCGAAATCATGAGATTGCACTGAGCCGTGGTGGTGAACCAGTGCTGCACAACAACATCCAAGGGAATCTTGGCCTGATAGGGATTGCAAGTTCCTACACTTGTTGCATGACTGACTCCCAAGTCCGGCAGGCCTACGCCGTGCGGGCATCCGAGTACACGGCCATTCTTGGGTCAATCGATGGCATGCACGAGCTTGATCGGAATCGCATAGAACGGTGGGCTCGGCAGACAAGTGGCCGTGTCCTCGACGCCGGATGCGGCCCAGGACATTGGACGGATTTTCTCCACAAGCTGGGTGTCGATGTCTCAGGCATCGACCTCGTTCCCGAATTCATACAGAGCGCCTGCATTCGCTTCCCCGATGTATCGTTCCAGGTCGCTTCACTCCGTGCCCTCAACATGGCAGATGGCAGCGTGAATGGAGTACTTGCCTGGTATTCACTGATTCATTTGCCCCCGGCAGAACTACCCCAAGTTCTCGCCGAGCTTGCACGCGTTCTTGAACCTCCAGGACACCTGCTCGTCGGCTTCTTCGAGGGCGAACCCACAGAACCTTTTGACCATGCGGTCGCCAAGGCCTATTACTGGTCTGTCGATCAGATGAGTTCCATGCTGCACGACGCCGGGTTCGAAGTGATCGACGTCGAAACGCGCCAAGATCCCGGCAGTCGGCCTCACGCAGCAATTTCCGCCAAATTCCGATGAAGATCCCGCTACGGGCACGCGATGGTCAACCCGAATGGTTCGAAACAGATAGCGGTCTTCGCCCGCACATATTGTTCGGCCCGCGTGTCATGGGTTTCCCGGCGACCGTTTGCCTCGACAGCAAGCCTCGGGTTCAACGCTTCTTGCCTCCGACACCCGGCACGGACGCGACTTGCTTCATCCACGCCGCGATCTGGCGTTCGTCGATGTCGTCCATGGATTCGAGCTCCACGCCTCGCGTCGACTTGCCCATCCCCACCGGCGTCACCGGCGGTACAGGCTCGAGCGCCGCACCATTCACGAACATGAGCTTGACGTGGCCGGCAAAGCCGCCGCAGCTGAAGCACCACCCGTCGCCGACGCCGTAGTACGACATGCCCCATTTCACGGAGCGCTGCAGGCCGGGCAGCGTCTTGGCTGCCAGCGCATCGACCGCTTCCGCGATGCCGCGCTGCGGCTGCGGCAGGCTGGCGATGTAGGCGAAGACCGGCTTGTCGCCGACCGCCGCCTTCGCGGGGCTTGCCCTGCCGGTCATGGCTTCCGGCAGCGTGATGGCGCCGTCGACTTGTGCCGCCGTGCGCGTTGCCGGTTTTTGGGCTTCCTTCTTACCGTTCTCCCTGCTGGTCATGGAGAGCATTATTCCCCACTCATCGCGAGAATGTCCTGACTCCACGGCCGCGGCAACCGAACGCGACAGTTGGAGTCGGCAGCGAGGTTGTCGACGATGCGCGGCACTTCACCCATGCCGGGTGCACTCCCGCTGTCACTGAGTAGTGCCGCTCCCCCGCTACGCACGCCACGTGAGCAAGATATGCCCAACCCGCCCCGGCTTCGCGCCCGGGGTTTCGAGCCGCTTTGGATGCATCGCCAATGCGGTTCTGCTTGCCACTCCACGGTGGTTGACGAGAGCAGAGTTGTGTTTGTCTGAGGGATGAACCGATCGACAGCAACCTCCTGCAACGCCCGCCAGAATCCGCCGATGCCCTTTCGGAACTATTGATGGCCTGCGTGCGAAGCATCCGGGCTTGGTGCTGTTTCCGGTCCGGAAGGGCCGACAAGATTGAGCGCGGTCATCGTGATGACTCGATTCGAGACCGATCGACCGGATCGTCGCAACCCAGGGCCGTTTGTTCTACGCGCGAACCTCTTCCCCGCGCGGGCGCGGGGCGGTTAGGCTCAGTGCAAGATGCCCCGGCCGGCCCTGAGCCCGGCACGCTCACTCTAGGAGAGTTCAATGAAGAAGCTCATCAACGACCCCAAGAACGTGGTCACCGAGGCGGTCGAGGGATTCGCTGCCGCGCACGCCGACATCGTGCGTGCATCAACCGATCCGATCTACCTCGTGAGGTCCGACGCCCCCTCAAACAAGGTCGGCATCGTCTCGGGCGGCGGAAGCGGCCACGAGCCGATGCACGGCGGATTCGTCGGATACGGGATGCTCGACGCGGCCGTCCCCGGCGCCGTCTTCACCTCGCCCACCCCGGATCCCATCCTCGCCGCGACGGCGGCGGTGAACGGTGGCCGCGGGGTGCTGCACATCGTCAAGAACTACACCGGCGACGTGCTCAACTTCGAGACCGCGGCCGACCTCGCCGGCGCGGACGGCATCGAGGTGCGCAGCGTGATCGTCAACGACGACGTCGCGGTCAAGGACTCGCTGTACACCGCCGGCCGCCGCGGCGTGGCGGGCACGGTGCTCGTCGAGAAGATCGCCGGGGCGGCCGCCCAGCGCGGAGACTCCCTCGACGAGGTGACCGCCGTCGCCGAGAAGGTGATCGGCCAGGTGCGTTCGATGGGCGTGGCGCTGACCCCCTGCGTCGTCCCGCACTCGGGGGAACCGAGCTTCACGCTGGCGGACGACGAGATCGAGATCGGCATCGGCATCCACGGCGAACCGGGGCGGGAGAAGGTCAAGCTGCAGCCGGCCGACGCGATCGTCGACCGCCTGCTGGGCCCGATCCTCGAGGACATCCCCTTCGCCTCCGGCGACAAGGTGCTCCTGATGGTGAACGGGATGGGCGGGACCCCGCAGGTCGAGCTGTACATCGTCTACCGCCACGCGGCGAAGGTGCTTGCCGAGCGCGGGATCGAGGTCACCCGGTCGCTCGTGGGCAACTTCACGACCTCGCTGGAGATGCAGGGCATGTCGATCTCCGTCCTCAAGCTCGACGACGCGCTGACCGAACTGTGGGACGCCCCCGTCCAGACCGCCGCCCTGCGCTGGGGCCGCTGACTTGTGACGACAACCCGTGACCACGACAAAAGTGACCACGACAAGAGGAGAGGAAACCCCATGAGCCTGGGTGTCGACTGGATGATCGACTGGGTGAGGACGAGCGCCGCCGTCATCGCCGCCCACCGGGTGGAGCTGATCACCCTGGACCGGGACATCGGCGACGGCGACCACGGAGAGAACATGGACCGCGGCTTCTCCGCCGTCATCGCCAAGCTCGACGGCCTGCCGGCCGATGCCATCCCCGCCGACGTGCTCAAGCTCGTGGCGACGACACTCATCTCCACGGTCGGCGGGGCGGCGGGACCGCTGTACGGAACCGCGTACCTGAAGGCGGCCGGCGCGGTGGCCGGGCTGGCCGAACTCGACGGCAGCGCCCTCGCCGCGCTGCTCCGGGCGGCGAGGGACGGCATCGTGCTCCGGGGGAAGGCCGAGAGCGGCGACAAGACCATGGTTGACGCGTGGACCCCCGCGGTCGACGCCGCCGATGCCGCCGTCGGGCAGGGCGCCGACGTCGCCGCCAGTCCTCGCTGCGGCCGCGGACGCCGCGGAGCGGGGTGCGGTGGCGACCGAGCCGCTCATCGCGCGCAAGGGGCGCGCCAGCTACCTGGGCGAACGTGCGATCGGGCACCGAGACCCCGGCGCCCAGTCGACGGCCCTGCTGCTGCGGGCGGCGGCCGACGTCGCCGGCGGCGTGGCGGCACCATGACCGTCGGCCTCGTCTTCGTCTCCCACAGCGCCAAGATCGCCGAGGGCCTGGTCGAACTGGCCCGGCAGATGGCGCCGGATGTTGCCCTGGTGGCCGCGGGCGGAATGGACGACGGCGGCATCGGCACGAGCTTCGACCTGGTGACCGCCGCCATCGCGCGGGCCGAGTCCGGGGACGGCGTGGTCATCCTCTGCGACCTGGGCTCCGCCATCCTCACCGCCGAGACCGCGCTCGACTTCCTCGATGACGACGAACGCTCCCGTGTGGACATCGTCGACGCACCGCTGGTCGAGGGCGGGGTCGCCGCCGCCGTCGCGGCGCAGACCGGCGCAGGACCGAGACGGCGTCGCGGCGGCCGCCCGGACCGCTGTTCCGCCGGCCGTGGCCTCGCCGACCGCAACACCTTCGCCGACTGATGGGGCCGCAAAATCCTCCGGGTACTCTCGGGTGGTGACCCTCGTGAACCGCGACGGCCTCCATGCGCGTCCGGCGGCAGACTTCGTGACTCTCGCCGGCACCTTTCCGTCCGAGGTCACGGTGAACGGCGTGGATGCGACGAGCCTGCTCGCGATCATGGCCCTTGGCCTCGTCCGCGGCAGCGACGTGGAGATTGCCACCGAGGACCCCGACGGCAGGGAGGCCGTTGATGCCCTCGCAGATTTGCTGGCGTCCGGTTTCGGGGAAGACTGAACTGACCGGCGCCGTCGCGTCGCAGGGCGTATTGGTACGCACCTGGCTGGCCTAACCCATGGTGCGTTGCCAGTCCAGGGCGATCCGGCTTCGACGGCGATCCTGGTGCCGCTGGAAGCCAGGGCGTTCTGGTTTTGCTTGTTCCGGGCGATGCGAACGACCCGGCCACTCGGATCAATGATTTCGCCGTGTCCGTTGCCATGCTTGCCACGGGCGCGGCGAACGCGGGCGCGCATCGGCGTCCGGTCGTGTCTGGAGCCGGTCGTGGGGAACTTTGCCTTCTGCTGGTGCAGCGAGGCTGTTGTATCGCTCTTGGTGTTAGGTGGGGGGTGGTCTTGCGGGCGTTTGAAAGTGGCAGTCAACCGATGGGGGCCTCAGAGCAGTCCCTGCGTAGCGCATTGAACATTTCGCCGAGGCTCATGTTGGCTGCCGCCGCGGCGTCTGCGGGCGGCACTTGCGCCGACATGGCCTTGCATAGGGCCTGGACCAGCTCTGAGTGGGCTTGGGTGCGCTGGTGGGTTTCCGCCCTATCCAGGTGTGAGACGGCGGTGCGGATGGCTATTAGGTGTGGTTCCATCAGTTTTGTTCCTCGGTGGGCTCGGGCGCGGCGGCTGGATGCGGTGACGGGTTCGCGCCGGGGCCGCGGGCAGCCCTCGCAGTGGCGGCGCGGGCGACGTGGCTGCGGGCGTGTTCCACAGCGGGGGCCAGTTCGGTGAACAGGTGCTTGTGGTGGCGAAGGGAATCCAGGACTCCGACCTGGGTGAGAAGCCGGAGGTGGCGGTCCTGGATTCCCTTGATCAGCACGGTGATTCCGCGGCGTTCCAAGGCGTGGACGATGTCCGTGATGGTCCTGGCCCCGGTTGCGTCCAGGATCTGCAGCTGTGACATGCGGAGGATCACCACATCAACATTCCGGATGGCACTGACCCGTTCCAGGACGCGTTCGGCGGCAGCGAAGAAAAGAGCTCCATCGAGCCGGAAGATGGCAATGTGCTCATCACCATCATGAAGAGGGCCGGGGATTTCCTCCCGGTGCACGCCGCTGGACCGAACCAGGGCGCGCAAAGCGAAGAAGGCTGCGGCGAGGACCCCGATCTTCACGGCCTCGATCAGGTCGAAGGACACGGTGATCAGCGCGGTAACGAAGAACACGACCGCGTCGGCTCGGGTTGAGCCGACCACGCTGCGCAGCGTAGTGAGGGAGACCATGCGTGTCGCGGTGACCATCAGCACCCCGGCCAAAGCGGCAAGGGGGATGCGGGAAACCGGGCCGTGGCCAGGTACACGATGGCCAGCAGGACCAGTGAGTGGGTGATGGCGGCCAGGCGCGTCCGGCCGCCCGAGCGGATGTTCACCGCGGTGCGGGCGATGGCACCGGTGGCGGGCATGCCGCCGAAGAATCCGGACGCGACCGACGCCAGACCCTGGCCAAGCAGTTCGCGGTCCGCATCGTAGGGGCCGGTGTCGGAGATTGACGCGCCAACCCGTGCAGAGAGCAGCGATTCGATCGCGGCCAGAGCCGCGATCGTGGCAGCCGGACCTGCCAACGCGGTGATCGTTCCCAAGTCCAGGGAAGGCATGACCGGCACCGGCAGGGTATCGGGCAGGACCCCAATCCGGGCTACGGGCAGTTCGAGCAGCTGCGCGGCCACGCTGGCGATGATGATCGCGATGAGTGAGCCCGGGATGCGGGGGTGGATTCGAGGGGCGGCAACCATGATCACTACGACCAGGCCCACCACGGCAGCCGGGGCCAGCATCGAAGGCAGGGACACTGCACCGAGGGCCTGGATGGCCGAGACAACGGCATTGCTGCTGGGCCCTGGCTTGACGCCGAACGCGGCAGGGACTTGTTGCAGGAAAATGATCACCGCGATTCCTACGGTGAAGCCCTCAATGACAGGCCAAGGCAGGAACGTCACGACCCGCCCGAGTTTAAGCAGCCCGGCGGCAACCACGATCACCCCGGCCAGGACCGAGACCGCGGCCAGTGCGCCGATCCCGTGGGTGGCGATGACCGGGCCCAGAACCACCACCATGGCTCCGGTTGGTCCGGAGACCTGGATGTTGGAACCGCCGAACACTGCCGCGATCACGCCGGCGACAACGGCGGTGATCAGGCCGCTGGCCGCACCCGCGCCCGAGCTGACACCGAACGCCAATGCCAGCGGCAACGCGACGATACCAACGGTGACACCGGCAACCAGGTCTCCTTTCCAGGTTCGAGGCACCAGCGCGTAGTCCTGCCGTCCGGGCAGGAAGGCCCGGACGGCAGCGAGGGCCTTCATCGCGCGCTGGTCGCTGCGGAGGGAACCGCTTCTGAGGATTCAAGCTGCGCCCGGGTGGTGCCCAGTATGTCGTTGAGCAGCGATCTTGCCACGGAAAGGAGTTCAGCGACCTGCGGGTATGCCAGTGTGTAGAACATTTGCAATGCCCGTCGCTCTCCCCTGACCAGGTGATACCGGCGCAGCACCGACAGATGCTGGGACAGGTGTGATGCCTCCAGCCCAGTGGCGGTCAAAAGCTCCGTCACCGACACCTCGGGCGCCTCGCACAACAATTCCAGTACCCGGATCCGGACCGGGTGAGCCAGGCCTTTGAACAGATTGGCCTTCACCTCATACAACGGTGCCCTGAAATTCGAGATTCCTTCCATGGTTTGCTCCTTTTGACCGTCACATCGATCGTTGCTTGACTATTTTATGGATCCATCATTCAGTGTAACAAGGGCAGGAAAGGACTGCTCGGCGAGCCAGTATGTGAAAAGGTGAAACATCCGACGGTAGCGTGATTCTCGGCTGTGAACGGTCCGGCGTCAGGCCTGCAACCCGTCCCGTTCGTAGCCGGCGGACGGATCTTCGCGGGCGCGGTGTGATCGCAAAGATCTATAGTCGTTGGTTCTTGCACAGCGCCTGATGCGGATTCAGGCCCACAATTCCAGGTGTGTGCGGGACTTTGGGCTTTGTATTGCGAATGATCGTTACCGAATGCCGAAAATGCTTAGCGTCGGATCCTTGACGAATTCACATACGGGACCGGCTGACTACCAGCGGAATTCAGGGATCCACCGGTTCTTGGCCTTGGCAATCCCGGTTGAACCATGGGACGCCGGCTGGCCAGGGCCGTAATGCGTCCCTTCGATGGGCGCATCACGGTGAACCACAAAAGAGTCTTCTCCGATCCCGCGGAATGTAGTACTGCTCCCCCGCCGGACGGCCGCCAACGTGCATTGGATCTCCAGCCAAGGGCGTCCCGAGTGCCGCGACATCGCAAGGATGGAGCCGAATATTGCGGGTTCGGGCCAGGCTCGCCAAGCGGGTCATGAATCACGCGGTCCGGCACCGACGGCGGCGCATCGTGAGGTTGCCGGGCCTGGGCTGTCGTGAATGCACAGGGTCGCGGGGTCGAAGTGTTACCGCGGTAGTTGTGGCTTGCGCCATGGCATCACTATAGTAAACATCGTCCACCTGAACGCCGTTCAATTGGACGGTGTTCAATAGGGCGCCGTTCAGGATTGAAACGTAAAAGGATCTATCCCATGAGCAATCACCGTACTCTCCCAAACAGTTCCGGCAGCCGGAGGCTCGACGCCACCAGCCTTGCGCGTGTCGCAGTCTTCGCGGCGATTGTCGCCGTGCTGGGCCTTCCGGGCGGATTCAGCGTCGCCGGCGGCGTCCCGATCACCGTCCAGACGCTCGGCGTGATGCTCGCTGGCGCCGTTCTGGGACCGTGGCTTGGCGCCCTCTCGATGACCGTGCTGCTGGCGCTGGTCGCGCTCGGCCTGCCCCTCCTGGCGGGCGGCCGCGGCGGCATCGGCGTGTTCTTCGGCCCCTCGGCCGGCTACCTCGTGGGCTGGATCGTCGGCGCGTTCGTCATCGGCTTGATCGTGCATGCGGGCGGGCGCAAGCCGGTGCTGTGGCGGACGTTGGTAGGCGTGCTGACCGGCGGCATCCTGGTGATCTACGCCTTCGGGATCCCGGTGCAGAGCATGGTCACGCGCCTGCCGATCGGCGAGACGGCGTTGATGAGCCTCGCATTCATACCCGGCGACCTGATCAAGGCCGTGACCGCGGCGATCATCGTGATGACCTTGGTCCGGGCATACCCCCGCGCCTTCCGCCGCGTCTGGGCCTCGAAGACGGCTCCGGTCCTGGAGCAGGTCTAGTGATTATCCCGGTGAGCGGCGGGGAACCCCGCCTGCTCGAACATCTCCAACGGATCCGCGAGGCTGGCGACGTCCCCCTCGTCGGTGATCCCCGGTGGCCGAACGCGCAACGGGACGCCATGGTCGCGGCCGCCGCAACGGCGGAGCTTCCCGACGGAACCGCCTGGGCGACGCTCACCTCCGGCAGCAGCGGTGCGCCGCGGATCGTGCTGCGCAGCGCGGAATCGTGGGCCGACTCGTTCGCTGCCGTAGGCCAGTTCCTGGACGCCGGGCACGGGGATACCGTGGCGCTCCCGGCCCCGCCCGCGTCCTCGCTCACCCTCTTTTCCCTTGCGCACTCGTTCTCCGGCGGCCCGCGCCCGGTGCTGCGGGTCACCCCGGAGGCCGACGCCCTGCACGGCACCCCGCAGGCGCTTCGGGCCGTGCTCGACGCGGGAGCGCCGCCACGGCTGCGCGCCGCGTTGATCGGCGGATCCCACCTGGACCCGGCGCTCCGTGAGCGTGCCGAAGCGGCAGGCATCCGGGTGACCGCCTACTACGGTGCGGCCGAACTGTCCTTCGTGGCCTGCGACGAGGGCGACGGCCTGAAGCCGTTCCCGGGGGTCGACCTCGACATCCGGGACGGCGAACTGTGGGTGCGCTCCACCTTCATCGCCTCCGGCTATGCCGGCGCCCCCGGTCCGCTGCGGCGTGACGGCGAGTGGGCCACGGTCGGCGACCGTGCGGAACTCATCGACGGCCGCCTGCGCCTGCTGGGCCGGGCCGACGACGCGATCCTGAGCGCTTCGGCGACGATCGTGCCCGAGGAGGTCGAGGCGGTGCTGCGCTCGATTCCCGGCGTCCGCGACGCCATCGTCTTCGGGCTGCCGAGCGGCCCCGTCGGCGCCCTGGTCTCGGCGTTGCTGGAGCTGGACGGCGATGCGCCGGCCGACCTCCGGCCGCTTGCCGCCGCCCGCTTGGCACCCGCACACCGGCCGCGCCGCTGGTTCGCCGGCGAGATCCCGCGGACCGCCTCGGGCAAGCCCGCGCGCGCCGAAGCCGTCCGTTCGGTCCTGGCCGGGGAGGTGGCGTCCCTTGCAAGCTGACCGCGATCCAGTGATCATCGCCGCCCGGCGCAGCCCGATCGGCACCCGCGGCCGCGCCCTGGCACAACTGCGCGTCGAGGAGCTGGCCGCACCCGTGATCCGGGCTGCCCTGGCCGACGCCGAGGCGGCGAACGGCTCGCCGATCACCGTGGCCGACGTGCTCCTCGGGAACTGCATGGGACCCGGCGGCAACCCCGGCCGCATCTCCGCGCTGGCTGCCGGGCTCGGCCACGAGGTCCCCGGCGTCACGGTCGACCGGCAATGCGGGAGCGGCCTGGCGGCCGTGCTCGATGCCGCGGCCGCGATGCGCGCCGGTGACGATCGGATGCGCGTGGCCGGCGGCGTGGAGAGTGCTTCCACCGCACCGGTGCGTTCGGTCGACGGCGTGGCCTATGGCCGGGCGCCGTTCGCCCCCGCGGGCTTCGACGATCCGGAGATGACCCAAGCCGCCGAGGACCTCGCCGTGCACGACGGCATCCCGCGCGCCCGCCAGGACGCCCACGCGGCCCGCAGCCACTCCCGCGCACGCGCGGCACGGGACGCCGGCCGGTTCGACGCCGAGCTGGTTCCGATGGCCGGGCTCCTGCACGACGACTCGATCGGCGGCGCCGAGCGGCTGCTCCCCCGCCTGCCCGCGCTCTTCCCCGGAGGCTCGCTCACCGCGGGCACCGCAACGCGCATCGGGGACGGCGCCGCCGCCCTGGTGCTCGCCCCGGCCGGGACCGCACCCGGACTGGCGATCCGCGCCTCGGCCGTGGTCGGCTGCGATCCGGCGCTTCCCGGCATCGGGGCCGCCGGCGCGGTCCAAGCCGCCCTGCGCTCGGCCGGATTGGACCTTGCGGACATCGACGCGCTGGAAATCGTGGAGGCGTTCGCCGCACAGAGCCTCGCCGTGCTGGACCGGCTCGGGATCGCCGACGACGACCCGCGGCTGTCCGCCGACGGCGGTGCACTGGCGCTCGGCCACCCCTGGGGCGCCAGCGGCGCGATCGCCGTGGTGCGCCTCTTCAGCCGCCTGGTGCGCGCCGGTGCCCCGGCCGGGACCCGTGGCGTTGCCGCGGCGTCGATCGGCGGCGGCATGGGGATCGCCGCAGTGCTGGAGGTTGTCCGATGAGCCGAACGGAATCCACCTCGACGGCGTCGGGGTGCGCCTGGGCGATACCGACGTGCTGCGGGACGTCTCCCTCGATCTCGACGCACGCACCGTGGCCGTCATCGGGGAGAACGGCTCCGGCAAATCCACGTTCGCCCGGCTGCTCGGCGGCCTCATCACCAGGACCTCGGGCGACCTGAGCATCCTGGGGATCGACCCGGCCCGCCGGGCCGCCGAGCTGCGCCGCCGCATCGCCATCGTGTTCAGCAACCCGGACGCGCAGATCATCATGCCGACGGTCGCCGAGGACGTCGCCTTCTCGCTGCGCGCGGACCGGCTCCGCCCGGCCGAGCTCGAGGCACGGGTGGCCGCGGCCATGGAACGGTTCGGCCTCACCGAACTGGCCGAGCGGCCGTCCCACGACCTCTCGGGCGGCCAGAAACAGCTGCTCTCGCTCTGCGGCGCGTTCGTGCGCAACCCGGAACTGGTCATCGCGGACGAGCCGACCGCCTACCTGGACGCGCGCAACGCCAGGCGGGTCGCCGACCACCTGTTCGAGGACGCCGGGCACCGCCTGGTGCTCGTCACCCACGACCTCGCACTGGCCGCGCGCTGCGACCAGGCGGTGCTCTTCGCCGGCGGCCGCATGGCCGCGGTCGGCGAACCGGACGAGATCATCGCCAGGTACGAGGCGGTGCTGCGATGCTGACGCTCTACCGGCCGGGAAGCGGCTGGCTGCACCGCATGCCCGCCGGCCCGAAGCTGCTGCTGGTCCTGTCCGTGGTGCTCGCCGTGTCGCTGCTGCCCTCGCACTGGTGGTCGGCGGCCGTCGCCGCACTGGTGGCCCTCCTGGTCTACGCGCTCTCCGGCCTCGGCCCGGGCCTGGGCGGGATCCGGGAACTGGGCCGCCAGGTGTACTCGGTCCGCTGGGTCATCGCGATCACCCTCGCCAGCCAGCTGGTCTTCATGGGCCCGGAGCCCGCGGTCGCCAACGTCGCCCGCATCACGGCAGCGATCGTGCTCGCCGCACTGCTCGCGCTCACCACGCGGGTGACCGCGCTGCTGGATGCCATCGAGCGCGGGCTGCGCCCCCTGGAACGGGTGGGCCTGGACCCGCAGCGGATCGCGCTGCTGCTCACGGTGACGATCAGCACCATCCCGGTGCTCGGCCGCCGGGCCAACGAGGTGCGCGATGCGCAGCGGGCCCGCGGGGCACGGAACAACCCGCGCACCTTCGTCGTCCCGTTCCTCATCGTGGCGCTCAAGCACGCGGACGAGCTCGGCGACGCGCTCACCGCGAGGGGCGTGCGATGAACCCCGTGCAACTCAACGACGGCCGGCCAAACGTACTCGGTCCCGTCGTCGATGGCCAGACGCGCTGCGTCCACTATCGGACCCCGCTCGACGTGATTGCCATCAAGTTCGCGTGCTGCCGCGAGTTCTACCCGTGCCACCTCTGCCACGCCGAGGCCGCCGACCACGAGGCGGCGCAGTGGCCCGTCGATTCGCGCGACGAGCCGGCCGTGCTCTGCGGCGTCTGCGGGCACCTCTTGGCGATCGCCGAGTACCTCGGCGTCGACTCGTGCCCGAGGTGCGCCGCGGCGTTCAACCCGGGATGCAAGCTGCACACCGAGCTGTACTTCCAGGATTGAAGCCCCGCTGCAGGACTCTGCTCGTCGATATGGCGCTCCGACTCTCGACCTGCCGTGCGCTTGTAGCTAGTGTGAAACGCAGCGAAGCCGAGTTCGAGCCGTCCGGACCAACGGACGAGCAAGAGCGGCCTCAGGTAGCCATTCACACGAAGGAGCACGCCATGGGAATCCTCTCCGTCGACCTTTTCATCACCTTGGACGGTGTCTACCAGGGGCCGGGCGGCCCCGACGAAGACCTCGAGGGCGGCTTTGAACTCGGCGGCTGGCAGGGTGCGTATTCCGACCACGAGACCGGTGAGGCGATCGGTGCCGGCATCGACCACATGGACGCACTGCTGCTGGGACGCAAGACCTACGACATCTTCGCGTCCTACTGGCCCACACGGGGCGACGACGATCCCATTGCCGCGACCTTCAACGCCCTGCCGAAGTTCGTAGTATCACGTTCACTGGCCGACCCCGCCTGGCGGGGCACCACGGCACTGTCGGACGTGGCGGAGGTTGCCTCGCTGAAGGACCAGTTCAACGACATCCACGTCATTGGCAGCGGCGACCTCGTGAGGTCGTTGCTCGATGCGGACCTCGTCGACCGGCTGAACTTGTTCCTCTACCCGCTGATCCTCGGATCGGGCAAAAGGCTGTTTCCTGATGGTGCGGGCGTGCCCGCGGCGTTCCGATTTGCGCAGCCACCCAGGACATTCCCGAATGGCGCCATCCTGCTTTCCTATGAACGTGCCGGTGATCCGATCACGGGCGTCGACATCAGTGAGGTCTAGCGACCTACTTGGGCCGGTGTAGTTCCCCAGCATCCACGCGTGCCGTGATCGGGGAACGCAGCTGAATTCCAGCAAGCAGCGTAGGCGGTTTGCTTGACGAAGTTGGCGATTGCCCTGCTACTCCCCCGGGAAGATGTTCCGTGCATTGGTTGCGACCGGCTGTTTCGGGTTGGCGGGGTTGGGGGTGTCCGATAGACACTGCCACCAAGGGTTCGGGCTGCGTAGCGTGGTGGACGTGGACAGAAAAGACGAAATCCGTGAGTTCCTGATCTCGCGCCGGGCGAAGATCACCCCGGAACAAGCAGGCATCCCCAGATTTGGGGAACTGCGACGTGTTCCGGGCCTGCGCCGTGAGGAAGTGGCACAGCTCGCCGGGGTCAGCACCGACTACTACACCCGGCTGGAACGCGGCAACCTGAGCGGCGCCTCGGACTCGGTGCTCGAGGCCGTGGCCACCGCGCTTCAGCTGGACCAGGCCGAGCGGGAACACCTGATGGACCTGGCACGGTCGACCCACACGCCGCCGCGACGGGGACCCCTCCGGCCTGCGCAGCAGCGGGTCCGCCCCGGCGTGATGCGGCTATTGGACGGAATGACGGGCGTGGCCGCCACGGTGCAGAACGGCCGCTCGGACGTGCTGGCTGCCAACCTGCTCGGCCGGGCCCTCTACGCACCGGTTTTGAGCTCACCCGCTTCGCCGGGAGCCGACGTCCCAGGGAGGCGGCCGAACCAGGCACGCTACCTCTTCCTCGATCCCGGCGCCGGCGACTTCTACCCCGATTGGCCCACCATCGCGGCCACCACGGTCGCCATGCTGCGCCTGGAAGCCGGGCGCAACCCGCATGACCGGGCGCTGAACGAATTGATCGGGGAACTGGCCACGCACAGCGGGCTGTTCGCCGCCCTGTGGGCCGGGCACGACGTACGGATCCACACCGAGGGGACCAAACGCTTCCGCCACCCGGTCGCCGGGGACCTGTCCCTGCACTACGAAACGCTGGACCTTCCCGGCGACGAAGGGCAAACCCTCTTCACCTTCACCGCCGAACCCGGATCCTCGTCCGCGAACGCCCTGGCATTCCTGGCCAGCTGGGCGGCGTCGCCTCCCCAACCTTCCACCGCCGGCGATGCTGCCGACGGATCCCCCCGCCTTGGCCAGCGCCCCCACGCGCAGCCTGAAACACACAACACCGGAAAGAACGGTCCATCACATGAGTGAGCAACAGAAAAACACGACCGAGAAGAAAGTCTGGTTCATCACCGGTGCCGCCCGCGGCATGGGAACCGACATCGCCAAGGCGGCCCTGGCGGCCGGCCACGCCGTCGTCGCCACCGGCCGCAACCCGGAAAAAGTGATCCGGGCCGTGGGCGAAACCCAGGACCTGCTGGCCGTGAAACTCGACGTCACCGACCCCGCAGCTGCCGAAGCAGCCGTCCGGGCCGCCGTGGACCGGTTCGGCCGGATCGACGTGCTCGTGAACAACGCCGGGAACTTCTACGCCGGGTTCTTCGAGGAAATCACCCCGGAGGACTTCCGGGCCCAGATCGAAACCACCATGTTCGGGCCCATGAACGTCACGCGTGCGGCCCTTCCGGTCATGCGGGCCCAACGCTCGGGCCTGGTCGTCACGATTTCCTCCACCGCTGGCATCACCGGCGGGGAATTCCTGACGGCCTACGCCGCATCGAAATTCGGGGTGGAGGGCTGGGCGGAGTCCCTGGCACCCGAAGTCGCACCGTTCGGCATCCGCACCATGCTCGTGGAGCCGGGGTTCTTCCGCACCGAGCTGCTCAGCCCGGCATCCACACGCTATGCGGCTTCCACCATCGAGGACTACGCCGAGCGGACCAAACAGACCGTCTCCGCGTGGCGAAGCATGGATGGACAGCAGGGCGGGGACCCGACGAAGCTCGCCGATGCCCTGATCCGGCTCGCGGCCCTGGACGAGCCGCCACTGCGGTTCGCTGCCGGCGCCGACGCCGTCGGGGTGTTCGAGACCCGGGCCAGGGAACTCCAAGACCAGGTTGACGCCCACCGCCAGCTTTCGGGCAACCTCGCCCACAACGGCACCTAATACCGTGCTCCGGGCGCACCCCGGGGTTGATGGCGCAGGGCCAACCTAAACCACAAACACACACCTCACAGAATCGAGGCGATTTACCCATGAAGAATGCAGCACTGGGCGCATTGAGCGTCTCCCGGATCGGCCTGGGCGCCATGACCATGGCGGGGACCTACACCACCGGCGGCGGGATCGACGACAATGAGTCGATCCGCACCATCCATCGCGCGCTCGATCTCGGTGTCACTCACATCGACACCGCCGAGATCTATGGGCCGTTCCACAGTGAAGAGGTCGTTGGCCGTGCGATCAAGGGCCGCCGCGACCAGGTCGTGGTCGCCACCAAGTTCGGATTGTTCTCCCACACCAAGGAGCACCGTCTCATCGACAGCAGCCCGGCGAACCTCCGTGCTGCTGTGGAGGGTTCTCTCAAGCGCCTCGGTACAGACCACATCGATCTCTGCTACCAGCACCGGGTCGACCCGAACACCCCCATCGAGGACACGGTCGGAGCTCTGTCCGAACTGGTCGCTGAAGGCAAGGTCCTCCACCTTGGCCTGTCGGAGGCCAGCCCCGCCACGATCCGCCGCGCCCATGCGGTCCATCCGCTGGCAGCTTTGCAGACCGAATACTCGCTGTGGACGCGCGACCCCGAGGCAGAGATCCTCCCGTTGCTGCGCGAGCTCGGTATCGGCCTCGTGCCGTACTCACCGCTCGGGCACGGACTTCTGACAGGGCAGATCCGCACCGTTGACGATTTCGCCGACGACGACTGGCGCAAGTCCAACCCGCGTTTCACCGGTGAGAACTTCCAGCGCAACCTGCGGATCGTGGAGGAGGTCCGGGCCATCGGCGCCGAAACCGGGGCGACCGCTGCCCAGACCGCGCTGGCATGGCTGCTGACCCGAGGCAACGACATCGCCCCGATCCCTGGTACCAAGCGGGTGGCTCGCGTCGAGGAGAACACCGCGGCCGACGGCATCGAGCTCAGCGCGGCGCAGATCGACCGGCTCAACAAGCTCACGCCCGCAGCCGGCGCACGCCACGACGAAGCAAACATGGCGAGCATCGACAGCTAAACACCGCTTCATCCGCGGATGAAGCTGACCGTCGCTGAATTCAGGGCGGTCGGCTTCATCCGCAGAGGGGAAAGCTCCCGGCACAGAATCTCAGCGCGAACCCCATGGGGGCACGGCGCCGACAAGAGCCGCCATTCCACGCTGATATTCAACCGCCAAACGAAGTTGGAGGTTAACAGTCACAAGGTTGCGTCCGTGGGAAGCTCGACTTCAATTCGGATCACGCCGCCAACGGTGTCTGGGAACGTGGCTACTTCGATGCAGGTCATCCGGAGCACTTGATCACCACGTGTGAATGGTTCTAGAGGAACAGCTTGAACCCCACATGGGACGGTTCGAAACCAAGGCGCTCATAGAACCGATGTGCATCTTCACGGGACTTGTCGCTGGTCAATTGGACTAACGCGGCTCCTCGCCTCTGACCTTCCGCGATGGCCCACTCCATCATCGCCGTTCCCAAACCATTGCCACGCAATTTCTCATCCACGCGCACCGCTTCCACCAGCAGGCGCGTCGCACCCCTGCGTGCAAGGCCTGGAATGATGGTCAACTGCATGGTGGCGACTACGGTGGCCGCGTCATCAGTCACGACAACCAGCAATTGGGCAGGATCGGCGTCGATCGCATGGAAAGCGTCAATGTATTCAGTGCGGTCTTCGGCCGTAGCTGTGTTTTCGGCCCGCCTCAGCACGTCGTTGACCATGAGTTCGACAATGGGGACGACGTCCGATTCAACTGCCCTGCGCAGATGGAAGTTTTCGCCGGACAAAGTGAAGATTTCCTGGGTCATGGATTCATCCTTGCATGCGTGCGGGGTCCTGGCCCGACATGAATGGCCTAAAAGCATCCTGGCAAGTTGCCCAACGCGGCACCTGGCGCACTCCCCTATTCGGCTGCTTGAATTCATCCCTCGGAGAGGCTGTCGTCGTTCCTCCAAGCTGGTTGAAACCACTGAACCGTGCTTTTCTTGATTCAAGGGGATGCCAGGAGGCCACATGAAACGCCACCATGATCGGAAGCTTGTCCTTCAGGCCGTTGCCTTCACGCTCGCGATCACTGCCACGCTTATCCTCCTGCTGGTCCCCGGATACACCGAAGTAACACAGTCAAGCGACGGGCCAGAGCAGGTCAAGACCTCGACGTTGCTCGAGACCGTGGGACCGTGGATCTTCGTGCCGTTGCTCATCCCCGTCGTGCTCACCGGGTTGCCTCTCGTGTTCAGAGGACGCTCACAGAGCTATGCATCGGTCGCGGCCGTCATTGCCCTCGCCATCTTCACGGTTCTAGGAGCTCTAAGTATCGGTTGGTTTTACCTCCCGGCCACCGGCGTCGCTTTCATCGCACTCTTTTTGCAGTCCACGAAGCCCAAGGCGCCGAATGCCCCTCCAGAACTGAGCCATTGATCGTCCATCTGGCCCGATCGAGTGGCCAATTGGCGGTGGACCGTTGGACGCCAATTTCTGGCTATGCCAAGCCCGATCAATGGGCCAGCAGGCAGCCCACGCTGCGACACCGATTCAGAATGCGATATACAAGGATGGATCCCGATGGATGCAACGACTCATTTCGGTGTGTACGGCCTTTGGAAACAGGATGGTCAAATGGTCCTCATCCGCAAGTCGCGCGGGCCGTACGCCGGCCTCCTCGATCTCCCTGGAGGTTCGCCCGAAATCAACGAAACAGAAGATCAGACGCTGGCGCGCGAGTTGGAAGAGGAATGCGGCGTGCTGCTGGACTCAATCCATCGGCAAGAACGCTTCACCATTCACGTTGATCATTCCAGTACGGGAGACGCAATCGATCTCACGCACAGCGGGCTCATAAAGTCAGTGAACGTATTCGGCCGGATCCGGCACCTCGGCGCTTTTGAGGATGTAGCTTCTGTTGAACTATTCGACAGAAGCCGTCATTCCTTGGAAGAGCTCTCTCCCCTTGTCCTCGAAGCGATGTGCCGGTTCCCCGAATTCGGGTTCGCCTAGACCACTTACTGCGCACAAAGCCGGGTTTCTTCGACCATCCGCGCCAGTCTTATGGCCCGAAGTGGGTCCGTTGCAAGCCAACACAGGCAGGGTCTTTCGTGAAACCCAAATGGAACGCCCGATGCGGGGCAACGGAGGCGATCCTTGGTCATTATGATGGGATCAAGCCCAAGAATCAGCTTGAACACCACCTGAGGCCGCACCGGAAGGAATCACGGAGTGCTCCAGCTCGGATTTCCCGGGCCGCAAGGAGAAGCAGCCATGGATACAGGAGCAGAGCTGTTTGGCAAGCTCAGCGCGTGGTGCAAGGACCACCGTCACGGTGTGCGCAGCCGCGAGCAGTGGAAGAAGATGGCCTATGGAGCAGCCGAGGATATTCACCAAGAACTGATCGCAATGGGGTTTGCTCCGCTCAGTGAAGACCATTTGCGCAGGATCGCCGCCAATGCTGACGAGTGGTGGTGGAAACAGAACTCACACAGCGCATATGGGCGAGCACGCTCCCGCCACGGCAAAGGCAACCCAGTGAAACCCACCGTGTTGGATACCGGCATTGACTAATGGAGCGAACGGTTCAGACTCGTCCCCGGTGGTTCCCAGCGAGGACCCTACTCATGGCAAACACCCATGACTCTGGATTCGGCAGTTTCTCGAGCGCTTGGATACCAACTTGTCGTAAGCACCCATCGAGCTCGTCACGGACAGAAGCCCGATGGGTGTTGTCACGGCTGTCTGACCGGTGACGGGCGACCGGCAGGATCCGCCATTTTGCTACCGGGGCGGTTCAGGCACGGTGTTTTCGATGCGTGCCCGAAGAATAGGCACTCCAGGACCTTGCAGGTGCTCAAGGTAGGCATCGCGTCCGGACATCGTCATCACCAAGGCAAGAGTCGGCCCGCTAACTAGTGGGCCTGAACCCGCTGCGAATGGCCCGTCGTCTGCCCTCAGCTGGAGGCCCGTAGCGTTCGAACGGCTGGCGACCGCAAAGTTGCGGCTCGCGTAGAATTCCGCGACGGGTGTCAACGCCTCAATGCTCGGGGTACGGGAAATCCCCAGTGGGTGGCGGATATCTTGGGCATGCACGACAACTTCTCCCAGATATGCCGGGGTGTGGGAGGACGGTGCGATGTTGCTAGTGATAACGGCTCGAAACCGCTCCAGGGTATCGGCCGGGGTAGTGCCTAGGTGCTCCTGTAGCCGGCGTTGGTTGTGCACATCGGGTTGGAAACGCGCGCCGAGCATGCTGCGAAGCCATTGCCACTGGTTGAGGCTCGCCGCGGCGGTGAGATGCGCGACGACGTGCTCGACATCCCACCGCCCACATAGCGTCTCGCGATGCCAGTGCTCCGTGCTGAGCGCCGATAGGTCATCCGCCAGCGCGGCGCGTTCGGCATGCATGAGGGCCCAAAGGCTGCCTTCGGAAGATTTCGCCATAGCAGTTGTTCCCCTATTTCCGATTTCGTGGATTCAATCCTACGACGCGCCCACTGACGTTTTCGGGCAGCGCAAATCATCTGCAGGGTGCGCCTTGTTTAGGGAACGGATATACGTATTCCGGTGGCGGTTCCCCTGAAAGGGGTGCCGAACGGAACCTGCCGGACCCACTTTTTGAACTCGTTGGCCTGCTCAAGTGCATATGCAAGAATCACAGTTGAGCCGCTGATCGTCGGCCAATGAATCGACTTAGGAGCACTACGCATGGGCGCATGGGATGTATCGGTCTTTGGCAACGACGACGCCGCGGACTTCATGTACGAGTTTGATGATGCCAACACCGTGGCCCAGGTTGCGCCTGTCCTTGAGGACGCGCTGGACGCGGTCCTTCTTTCGGCTCCGGAAGTTGACGCTTCCGACGGTGCGGCAGGTTTGGCCGCCGCTGCACTTGTAGTTGCGTGGAGTGAACCGGAGATGCTCGAGGACGACGAAGACTATGCCCCGCAGCCGTGGCCGCGCACCGGCGATCCCCTGCCCGGCCAGCTGAGGGCGAAAGCCGCGAACGTGCTTGACCGCATGAAAAAAGCCGAAGGGAACGAGCTGGCCGAATTGTGGGCCGAATCGGGTCAGGCTGAGGAGTTCGCGGCTGAAATCGCGCGCTGGAGCGCACGCTTCGCCTGAGCACATGACTTTGGTTCTATTCCCTCGGAAGAGCTGCGGTCTTCGACGCCAACTGTGGCGGCTCCAGGCGCCGGAACCCGCGGTAACCTACAAGCGGGATGCATTTGGCGACGCCTGGACCGCATCCCCAGAAGGAGGGGCCTCTGAGCGGGCAGGTCTTCGCCGGAGCAAATGTGCTTGGTTCCTTCGTTTGCCGTGGTGAAGAAGCATCAGCCAGATCGCCAGCAAAAAGGCCATGAATGCAAGAAGTCCCAGTGCAATCAAGGTGTTTCTGTGCCCCAGGTTGTGGATGAGCACCGAACCGACGATGGGCGCTGCTGCCTGGGCAAGCAGGGACGGCAAAGCGATGCGGCCCATGATTCGCGCGTATTGGTCTTGGCCGAACATCGCCAACGGCACTGTCCCGTGGGCGATGGAATTCAACCCGATCCCGACCCCGTAGACAACGACAAGGATCGCTGGCGCCAAAATCCCCATGCCAAGGAACCCGATGGACACTGCCATCGCGAAGGTCGCGGTCAGCAGCGTCCAAAGTGGGTGGTGTTTTCGCCCGATGACAAATTCCAGGAACCGGGCACCCACCTGTGAGGGGCCGATTGTTGCGGCGAGAACGACGGCGGCGGTGCCCGCGATCCCGATACCTGCCAACATGGAGAACATGTGGACCGACATCAACGCGGCAATGGACGTACCCAGCGCGGAGATGGTCGCAACCAGGATGATCAACAACCATCTGGGGCCCGAGGCTCCGGATGTCGCGTGGTTCGAGGCTGGTGATCCGCCACCGGGCGTTGGTCCACATGGTTGTCTCGGAATCGTGAGCGCATAGAGAGGTACGGTGATCACCAGGTGCGCCCCGGCGTAGACGAGGGCCGTCCACCGCCACCCGACCACGTCGACCAGCAAGGTGCTCAGCGGCCAGCAGATGGTGCTGGCGAACCCACCAAACAGCGTGAGCAGGGTGATGGCCGAGCGCGCCGAGGAACCATAGGTGTGTCCGAGTACCGCGAATGCTCCGCTGTAGAGTCCGCCGCTCATGCCCAAGCCGAGGATCAGCCATGCGCCGAGGTACCACCACTGGTTGGGGGCCATGCCGAGCACGGCCAGGCCCAATGCGAGCAACAGCGCACTCGCAATCAGGACGGCGCGCCCGTGGTTGCCGGCCACCAGCGCGCCTACCCGAGGCGAACCGAGGCCCGCAATGACGAGGCCCACCGACACGCCTGCCACCACAACGGCGCTGGGCCAGCCGGTATCCGTGGCGATGGGCCCGGCCAGTACCGCCAGCAGGTAGAAGGTCGAACCCCAGGAGAGGATCTGCCCTATTCCCAGGCCGGTGATGACGTAGCCGCGCCTGGTCGTGAATCGCTGGGTGAGGGCCATGTTTAGACCAGTGCGGGGGCGTTGCTGATCGTCAGGGTTTCGGTGTCTTCGCCGGCGGCCAGGAAGTGCGTGACGTCCAGGGCCGCGACGCAGCCGGATCCGGCGGCGGTGATGGCCTGGCGGTAGGTCGCATCGATGACGTCGCCCGCGGCGAAGACGCCGGGAAGGGAGGTCTTGGAGGTGCGGTCCTTCACGGCGATGGTGCCGGCCGCGGTGAGTTCCAGCTGGTCGTTGACGAGGTCGGTGCGCGGATCGTTGCCGATCGCCACGAACACCCCGGTCACCGGGAGGCTGCTGGCTTCGTGCGTGAGCAGGTTCTCGAGTCGCAGGCCGGTGACCTTGTCCTCACCTTCGATGTCGGCGACGGCGCTGTTCCAGATGAAGTCGATCTTCGGGTGGGCCAGTGCCCGGTCGGCCATGATCTTGGAGGCGCGCAGGGTCTCGCGGCGGTGGACGACGGTGACCTTGGAAGCGAACTTGGTCAGGAAGAGTGCTTCCTCCATGGCCGAGTCGCCTCCGCCGATCACGGCGATCTCTTGTCCGCGGAAGAAGAATCCGTCGCAGGTTGCGCACGAGGACACCCCGTGGCCGGTCAGCCGCTTTTCGTTCGGTACATCCAGGGTGCGGTAGGCCGAGCCGGTGGAGAGGATGACGGTGTGTGCCAGGTAGGTGGTGCCGTTTCCGGCGGTGACCTTCTTGATGTCACCCTTCAGGTCCACGTGGGTGACGTCGTCGAAGAGGATTTCGGCGCCGAAGCGTTCGGCCTGCTGCTGCATGTTCTCCATCAGGTCCGGGCCCATGATGCCGTCGGTGAAGCCGGGGAAGTTTTCGACCTCGGTGGTGTTCATGAGTTCCCCGCCGGCGGTGACCGAGCCGGCGATGACCAGCGGGGCCAAATCCGCGCGGGCGGTGTAGATCGCCGCGGTGTATCCGGCGGGGCCGGAGCCGATGATGATGACGTTGCGGATGGTCTCGGTGGTGCCGGTGCTCATGGAGAAGCCTTTCAAGACGGGCGGGAAACGAAGCGTGCAGCGTTGGTGCGTGCGGGGTTGCGCGTGGGTTTAGTGCGAGGCGAGGAGTCGGTGCTTGAGGTCCTTGACGCGCGCATGGATGTCGTCGCGGACCAGTTCCATGCGTTCCCGGCCCTCGATGCCGCGCACGCTGGGTTCGTCGGTCTCCCAGATTTCGATCAGGACGCCGTCGACGGCGGGGACCTTGGCCTCGGTGCCCAGGACCACGACGAGTCCGGCGGCCCGCATGTTCTCTTCGGTCAATGCCTTGGGCTTTTCCGCGCTGATGTCGATGCCCAGATCCAGGAGGACCTCGGCCGAGAGCGCATTGATGGCTGCCCCGGGCTTGGTGCCGGCCGAGGTGACGGTGATGTTATCGCCGGCCTCGAGTTTCATGAGGCCGGCGGCCATTTGGGATTTGCCGCCGTTCTTGGCGCAGACGAACAGGACAGCGGGCTGTGCATCCGGTGAAGTGTCGCTCATGGGTCAGGCCTTCGGGGTCAGGGTTGCGGCCAGGGAATCCAGGGCGCCGGGAACCAGGGAGTAGTAGGCCCACACCCCGCGCTTTTCGCGGTTGAGCAGGCCCGCCTCCACCAGGATTTTCAGGTGGTGCGAGACCGTGGGTTGGCCCAAGCTCCAGCGGCTCGGAGAGGTCGCAGACGCAGGTCTCGGCGGCGGGGCTGGCAGAGACGATGGAGAGGATGCGCAGGCGGTTCGGGTCCGCCAACGCCTTGAAGCGGGCGGCGAGGGCTTCGGCTTCCGTGGCGAGCAGGGCCTCCTGCCCCTGGGAGGGAACGCAGCACGGGGCTTCCGTTTCACTAGCGGAAACCATGGGGATGTTTTCGCTTGGTTCTGTGGCCACCGGTGTAGGCATGTGCCCACCCTCGCTTTCATTCGACTCCCCAACGGGAGATTGACAATCGTCGATATATGCAAGCATACTCGATGCATCGAGGTTCGTCGATGTCTAGTTTTTGGAGAGAATTTGCCGTGACAAATACCGCCGCACCCGCCGACACGGGGCACATCACCGCCAAGCTATCCACCCTGGACCGCTACCTGGCCGTCTGGATCCTGGCGGCCATGGCTCTCGGGCCTCGGCCTCGGGCGACTCATTCCGGGACTGGGCCACGCGCTGGATTCCATCAAGGTCGCCGGTGTCTCCCTTCCCATCGCCCTGGGCCTGCTGGTGATGATGTACCCGGTGCTGGCCAAGGTCCGCTACAACGAAACCCGACGCGTCATCGGCGACAGGAAACTCATGATCACCTCCCTGGTGATCAACTGGGTGCTCGCCCCGGCGTTCATGTTCGTCCTGGCCTGGATCTTCCTGGCGGACCTGCCCGAATACCGGACCGGGCTGATCATCGTCGGGCTCGCCCGCTGCATCGCCATGGTCTTCATCTGGAACGACCTGGCCTGCGGGGACCGCGAGGCCGCGGCCGTGCTGGTCGCCATCAACTCCGTCTTCCAGGTCTTCGCCTTCGGCGCCCTGGGCTGGTTCTACCTCCAGGTGCTGCCGGGCTGGCTCGGGTTGCCGACCACCAGCGCCGAATTCTCCGTCTGGTCCATCACCCTCTCGGTGCTGGTCTTCCTCGGCATCCCGCTCATCGCCGGCTTCCTCACCCGGACCCTCGGCGAAAAGGCCAAGGGCCGCGACTGGTACGAAAACAAGTTCCTGCCCAAGATCGGCCCCTGGGCCCTCTACGGCCTGCTGTTCACCATCGTCGTGCTCTTCGCCCTGCAGGGCGACGCCATCATCGCCAAGCCGCTGGACGTCGCCCGCATCGCCCTGCCGCTGCTGGTCTACTTCATCGTCGTCTTCGGCGCGAGCATGCTCATCGGCCGGTCCCTGGGCATGGGATACGCACGCACCACCACCCTGGCCTTCACCGCCGCGGGCAACAACTTCGAACTGGCCATCGCGGTCGCCATCGCCACCTTCGGCGTCACCAGCGGCCAGGCCCTGGCCGGCGTCGTCGGACCCCTCATCGAGGTCCCCGTCCTCGTGGCCCTGGTCTATGTCGCACTCTGGTCCCGCAAGTTCTTCACCAACACCCCGTCCCTCACCACCCAGAAGGTCTCCGCATGAACACCACCGCTTCCAAGCCCTCCGTCCTGTTCGTCTGCGTCCACAACGCCGGCCGCTCCCAAATGGCAGCCGCCTTCCTGAGCAACCTTTCGGCCGGGCAGATCGAGGTCCGCTCCGCCGGATCCGCCCCGGCGGACACGGTGAACCCGGCCGCCGTCGCCGCGATGAACGAGGTCGGCATCGACATGTCCACCGAGGTCCCCAAGATCCTGACCACCGAGGCGGTCAAGGAATCCGACGTGGTCATCACCATGGGCTGCGGCGACACCTGCCCGATCTTCCCGGGCAAGCGCTACGAGGACTGGAAGCTCGAAGACCCGGCGGGCCAGGGCGTCGAGGCCGTCCGCCCGATCCGCGACGAAATCCGCGCCCGCATCGAGACCCTCATCTCCGAACTGCTGCCCGCCACCAAGTAACACCCCTTCGAATCCCAGGAGTAGAAGACCATGAACCAGACATTACCCCGTGATCGTCATCGGCGCCGGACCCATCGGCCTGGCCGCCGCCGCACACCTCATCGAACGCAACCAGGACGTCCGCATCCTCGAGGCCGGCAACAGCGCCGGTGCCGCCATGGCCGCGTGGGGCCACATCAAGCTCTTCTCCACCTGGCGCTACAACATCGACGCCGCCGCCCGCCGTCTCCTGGAAACCCCCACCGACAGCTACGCGGGTGAGTGGGAAGCGCCCCGGGAAACCCGCCTCCCAACGGGTTCCGACATGGTCGCCGAATACCTGGCACCCCTGGCCAACCACCCGGCGCTGGCCCCCAAGATCAGCTACGGCCACCGCGTCACCAACGTCACCCGCATCCGGGCAGACGGCATGGGCGTGGACAAGACCACGCTCAAAGAATCGCGAGGATTCCCTCTTCCTGGTCCGCACCGAAACCGCCACGGGAACCGAGGACGTGCTGGCCCGCGCCGTCATCGACGCCTCGGGAACCTGGAACATGCCCAACCCGGTGGGGCGCTCGGGCATCGAGGCCATCGGCGAAGCCGAGGCCCGCGAAGCCGGCTTCGTCACCTCGCCGCTGCCGGATCCCCTGGGCGCCGACCTCGAACGTTTTGCCGGGAAGACCGTCCTCGTGCTGGGCGCCGGGCACTCGGCGGCCAACACGCTGATCAGCCTCGGCCGGCTGCGCCAGCAGCACCCGGACACCACCGTTCTCTGGGGTCTGCGCGGTACCGCCAACCCGGTTCGCCTATACGGCGGCGGGGCGGCCGACGAGCTGCCGGCCCGCGGCCAGCTGGGCACGTCCCTGCGCCGCTTCGTCGAGAACGGCGACATCACCATCCTCGAAAACGTCTCCGTCGCCGCCCTGGAAACGGGCGACCGCTTGACCGTGAACCTCGCCGATAACAGCAGCCTCGTCGTTGACCTGGTGGTTCCGGCCACGGGCTTCCGCCCCGACCTGTCAATTCTTTCGGAACTGCGCTTGGACCTGGACCAGATCGTGGAGGCCCCGCGCGAACTGGGCCCGCTCATCGACCCCGAGTTCCACAGCTGCGGCACCGTCACCGCCCACGGCGAACGCATCCTGGCGCACCCGGAAACCGACTTCTACATCGTGGGGATGAAGAGCTACGGCCGTGCCCCGACGTTCCTCATGGCCACCGGCTACGAACAGGTCCGCTCGATCGCCGCGGCCCTGGCCGGGGACCGCGCGGCTGCTGACCTCGTGGAGCTGGAACTGCCCGAAACCGGTGTGTGTTCCACCGATCTGGGCGGCTCCTGCGACCTGCCGGCAGCAGGTGAACCGGCAGCCAGCTGCGGCACCCCGGAACCGGAAGCCGAGTTCCTGCTGCGGCGCCCCCGAACCGGTGACCATCGGGTTCGCCACCGGCACCCTGCACGGGCACGCCGAACTGGTCGGCGAACAAACCGGGCGCTAAATAGCGGGCGGCAAGTTCCGGCTCCCGTCGGCCTTTCAAGCCAAGCACGGATCGTCGACGGACCCCTCGGGATCGAAATGCGTGCCGAAGTCGCCTCGTTCCCGGCGACGGGGCGACTTCGGCCGGGTTTGCCGGCATCGGCCAATGGTGAAGTTCCGGTCAGCGGCGCAGGCGCAGGGCGGCGAGCTTCTTCCTGGCCTTGGGGTATTTCTGCGCCGCGGCAAGGGCGAGGCCTCTTTCGATTTTCAGGATCCGGCGGTAGGCCTTGACGGTTCCCTCGGGCAAGGTCGGGTCCGTGACCAGCTCGTCAAGGAGCGCGCGGACCATGACGCTGTCGTGGTGGTCCCCCAGAATCCTCTGGAGCCGATGGGCGCGGAGGGAGATCTTGCGGGCGCGTTTTCCGTGGATTTCGGCTACGGAATCGGCGACGTGCAGCAGCCGTTTGGCTTCCTTGCGGACATGGTGCAGCGCAACGTCCCGGGCGCTGCCGGCCTTGGTTCTGGCAACGGACTTGTGCGCACGATCCAGGCGCTTGGCCGTCCTGTTGACCAATTTTGCCGTCTCGCCGCGGGCGGGCCTGGAGGCCCGGGGCCTTGCCGGCGGATCGTCGCGGAACCGCTCGAGATCGTCCAGCAGCCGGTAGTAGCGATCGGATTCAAGAACCTTCAGCAGCTCCCTGTAGTCGACGTTGTAGGCCGTGCCGATTTCTCGCTCCATGGGTTCGGAAACGGGCCCCGCCCGGAGCGGCTCGGGCAAGTCGCCGACGTGCCGACGGAGCCGTTCGCGCATGACCTCGGCATCGCGTGGACGGCCCAGGATCCCGGCGAACCATTTCAACTCGGCACCGAGCCCCTGTGCCGTGCCCTTGGTGAAGAGGTCGGCATACGTTGAAAGCGCCGACCGCAGCCGTCGGGTCGCGGATCTCATTTGGTGGACCGCATCCGGAAGCTCCAGCCGCACCCCGGCGTCGTTGCTGAGCAGCTCGTTGATGTGCGCCTCCAGATAGGCCGTCACGACGTCGATGACAGGCCCTTTCTTGCGCGGCTTTCCGGTGCCGGTGGCACGTTCGGGAGGGAACGTTCCACCGAGCGCGCGGGCCAGTTCGGAGCCTTGCCGGGAACGGCCGACACCGGTCGCGGCCAGCGTTTCCTCGGTCGCGGCGAGCAGGCCACTGTCTCCATGCACGAGCAGCAGCTTCCATTCGCGCCACTCCAGGCCGGACCCCTCGGGGTGCGTCGCTTCGGCATGGATCCGGTCGTCGGTGAAGTCTGCGAGGTGTTTCCCTCCGGCTCCGTAGAGCCGGTAGGTGCTGCGCCGGGTACCCAGACGTGCAATGGGTGAAAGGCTGTTGCCGCGGGTGTACGCCAGCACGTGGGTGAGCAGCTCCCCCGGTACTACGTCGGGTTGCCCCAGCGGGGCGTTGATTTCCTGCCACCGGGCTGTCCCGTCGGGGATGCGGAGTTGCCACCCGTGTTCCATCCCGCCGGTGTGGCGTCGAAGGGTGATGCGCCGGATGGCCAGTGCCAGGGTCGCCGTGTCGAAATAGACGGCGTCCAGTCGGGAATCGACCGGGTCCGCCACCCGTTCCACGTCCGGAATGTCCAGGAACACCGGCAGGGGTGTTGATGCGCCGACCTCGTAGGCGAGTTCCGCTCGGGCGTATCGGTCGGGTTTCATGGCGTTCCGGACCCCGGCCCTGTCATGTCGGGCCGCCCGGCCGCCGCCGAACCCCCGAGAATCTGGGTGCGGATGTGTCTTTGGATCTTGCTCACGCGAGCCGTCCTTTCCCGGAACTGCAGGGGCATTGGGTGGTGCATACAGGCAAGTCCCGGGGTGCGGTCGTCGGTTGCCTCCACCCCGATTCTAGGACTCGGAGAACGCCCCTGCCAGAGCTGTGCATTGATGCCGGTGCACAGCTGCCCTGCCGTGCGTTCCCAACCGTTCCGCTTCATGCAGGGCGGGGCCAGCGTGCTGAATTCATGGAACCGTGGCGCGCCCGGGTGCCGTTGCCTGAACCAGACGCGGCCCAAGTCGGACGGTGTTTTGTCGATAGGATGGGCCCATGGCAAGGACAGCTGGAGAAAAGCTCGGATCGTTGGTCATTCCGCTGTTCGTATTGGCGATACTCACCGGAGTGCTGGCAGGCGCCGGTGCAGGTGCAGTATTTGGCCTGTTCCTGGCCATTCCGATAGCCGCCAATCCCGAGGTTCCGGGCGTCGGGAACCCAGGGAGCTGGGCCATGATCCCGATACTTTACGGCATTCCCGTCGGCGGCTTCGCTGGCTTGGTTCCCGCCGTCGGCGCGTTGGCCGGGTTGTACGTCCATGCCGGGAAGGTCCCCTTTCCTTCGGCCAGGGACCAATCGCTGGCAGCCGGCGTGGGTGCCGGTGCCACGTCGGCCCTGGTTGCCGGTGCCGCCCTGTTTCTGAGGGACGCAAACGTGCCGGCAGTGCTGGCGGTCGGCATTGCTTTCTCTCTGGTTTCATTCCTTGGAACCTATCTGGTTGCGGGCAGGTTCCTTCGCTACAGGGCAGCCAGGGAAACCATGGAAGACGCACGCGACCCGGCCGAACGAAACGACGGCGTCATCGACTGACAGCATTCCCCATTGCGGTGGTTCGACGCAAAAGGGCTTGGCCTGCGCAAGAAATGCGCGGGCCAAGCCCTTCCTCGGCGGCACGGTCTCTGCAGACCGTGCCCGGTGCCTACCTGGTTGCCCGTTCGGGAAGAAGGGCCCGGGCATCGGCATAGCCGTCGGCGACAACCGTCGTCGGGACGTCATAGACCCGCACTGCACGCTCGGAGCCGTCCCAGGCCGGCCAGCCGGGATCCCCCGTGGCGATGAAGGATACGGCGCTGGCGTGGACCTCGTCGGCCAGGGCCTGCGGCGGCTCGGTCCCCGCCAGCGGGGCGATGCGCTCGGCGCCGAGGCAGTCGAACATGAACGGCACGTCCAGGCAGTGGCAGGCGCCGCCCATGGTGGGAGAGTTCCAGGCAAAGCGGTACAGCCAGGTCGGCGCCTGCACGCCCTCGCGGAGCTCCGCGAGGTTCAGGGCAGGGGCGCGGAACATGTGGTCGGTGACGTACTGGCCCACGAGGTCCGCGGTCCCCAATCCCGGGTGGTCGGCTACATAAGCCTCAATGACCTCGGGGTCGGCACCCACGGCGCGCGAGGACGCCCGCGGCCGGAACGCCGGATAGCGCCTCCCCCGCGCCGGCAAGGACCATTCCGAACTCGTGGTCGGTGGTGCCGAGGATCAGTTCCTTGTCCCCGCCGATGCCGGAGGCCAGCGCCTCGTTCGTCGGCAGCGGGATGAGGTCGCCGTCGACGACGGGCCCGAGCGTCAGGCCACCGTCAAGCATGGCAGCCAGCCCCGCGATGGGGTCGGCCTCGCCGTCGTTGCCGCCGACCGAGGAAACCTGGCCCTGCAGCGCAAGGATCTCGGCCTCGGTCAGCGTGGACAGCCCGGCCACCGTCGGAGCGACACCGCCGAGTTCGGCCAACTTTCGGCCCAGCGCCTCGGACGCGTCCATCGTGACGTTGGTGGGCGGGCCGGAAAGTGAAATCACGCGGCTGAACAGCGGCTGTGCGCGCGGGCAGCCCAGCAACGTGAGCACGGCACCGCCGCCGGCCGACTGGCCGGAGATCGTGACGTTCGAAGGGTCCCCGCCGAAGGCCGCGATGTTGGCCCGGACCCATTCGAGCGCCAGCAGCCAGTCCAGGACGCCGCGGTTGCGCGGGGCGTCCTCGATCCAGCCGAAGCCGTCGAAGCCGAGGCGGTATGACACGCTCACGGTCACGACGCCGTCGCGGTTGAACGCCGCGCCGTCGTACCAGGGGCTGGCGGGCGATCCGGCGACGTAGCCGCCGCCGTGGATCCAGACCAGCACCGGCAGGCCGGCGTCGCCCGCGTCCACGGGGTTCGGGGTGAACACGTTGACGTTCAGCGTGGATTCGCCGGGGATCGACGGCTCCGGGATGAGCGTCACCTCGGCCAGCGTCTTGCGCTGCGGCGTGGCGCCGTATTCGTCGGCCGGACGCACGCCTTCCCAGGGGCGGTGCGGCACGGGCGCCTGGAAGCGGAGGTCGCCCACGGGAGGCTCGGCGAACGGGATGCCCAGGAAGGCGGCCGAACCGTCGCGCCAGATGCCGCGAACCGCACCGGACCGGGTGACAACGACGGGCTGCTGAGAAGTGGTTGTCATGATCGGTGCTCCTAGCGAACGCTCTTGATGGGAACCAGCACGAACGCGGCAACGACCACGCAGACCATGCCGAAGATGAACAACGCGGGGTATCCGCCCAGCGAGCCGATGAGGATGCCGGCGATCGCCGGGCTCAGGGCCTGCGGGATGTTCGTTGCAACGTTGAGGATGCCCAGGTCCTTGCCGGCGGCGGCGCCGCCGCCGGGCAGGACCTCTGTCATCAGTGCGGTGTCGCACGCCATGTAGAGTCCGAAACCGAACCCGTTGATGGCGCTCATGATGAACATGCCCGTCATGTTCGGCATCACGAGCGGGAAGGCCAGCCCGATGACCATGAACACGGTGGCCGCGTAGATGAAGATCTTGCGCTTGCCGATCTTGTCGCTCCACCAGCCGCCCAGGGAGATCGAGATCAGCGTGGTGGCCATGCCGGAAAGCGCCACCAGGCCGATGGATCCGTTGGCCTCCGTCAGGCTCAGGCCGATGTAGTCGGTGAGGATGAACAGCTGGAAGGCGAAGACCACGAAGTAGCCGAGGATGAAGAAGAACCGTGCGGCGAAGGCCCACGCGAAGTCGGGGTTCTCCTTGGGGTTGATCCAGAATCCGGCGAAGAACTCCTTCCAGCTGAACGGCGTGCGCGGCCATGTCCTTGCTGGAAAAGTCGCGGTTGAACACCACGAACAGGAGCGTTGCCACCAGCACGGCGATGCCGAAGACCGTGTAGCCCAGGCCCACGTTGCTGGCCAGCGCCCCGGCTACCAGGACGCCGATGGTGCTTCCGGCCATGGTGCCGATTCCGACCATGGCGGAGGCGACGCCACGGCGGGAGGTCGGGAAGCGGTCCGGCACGATCGCCGTCATGGGCCCCTGCAGTGCGTTGAGCGAGACCTGGATGGTTGCCCAGAAGACGGCGATCCACACGATGGACTGCAATCCGGAGAGACCCATCAGGAACACGGCGCCGGCCGCGGCGCCGATGATCATCCAGGGCGCCCGCTTGCCCATCCGGCTGCGGGTGCGGTCGCTGAACGCGCCGACCAGCGGCTGGGCGAAGAGCGTGAAGATGAATGACACGGTGCTGACGATGGCCAGGTTGGAGACCTTGTTTGCCTCGTCGATGGCCGCGACCTGGTTGGGCAGCAACACGGAAATGAGGCCGCTGTAGGTGGCAAAGAGCACCATCGAGGTGATGGCCAATGACGGCAGGAGCGAACGGCTGACCGGCGGCCGCGCTGGGGAATCGCCGGCCTGGGCAGCGGCGTCGGACAGGACGGTCTGGCCGGAGGGGCCTGCGTCGAAGGAAGGAGCTGGAGTGGACACGATATTCCTCATCGTTGAGTTTCCCGGGATCGAACTTCCGGCCGTCGGGGATTGACGGTGCTAATTGATGAGTATGCGGCCCACAAGTCAATAGTTCAAGGGTTGAACTATATTAATTTTCGAAGGGGATCCAGCAGCAGCCGGTCTCTGGCGCTCCAGATCGCGCCCAGCAGTGCGGCGTCCCCGTCCGACCGGCCTGCCACCACGACGGTCCCCTCTCCCGCAGCATCAGGCCAAGTCAAAGGTCGGATGCCGGCAAAATGTTCCGACACGGAGTCCGCCAGCCGCGCCCAGAAGCCGCCCAGGACAATAGTCTGCGGGTCGAACGACATGGCCAGGATCTGCAGTGCCCGGGCGATCCACCCGGCCGCACCGTCCCAGGCTGCCAGTGCCGCTGGCTCGCGGGCCAGGACGCGATCGGTGAACTCGTCAAGAGCCACCGCGAGCCCCCTCGAGGCCAACAGCGGCCCCAGGCCCGCCGCGTGCAGGACGGCATCGGGTCCGGCAACCGTCACGAGGCATCCGTGCTGCCCGCAGCCGCAAGGCTCTCCTTCGGGCACGATCGGCATGTGCCCGAACGCCCCGGCCAACCGGTGGGCGCCCTCGACGACCGCGCCATTGAGGATGATGGCCCCTCCGATGCCCGAGTTGCTCTTGATGTAGATCAAGTCCAGGGTGTCTTTGAGCCGCACAAGCTCCGCCATCGCCGCCACGGGGGCATCGGACACCAGTGACACGTCCTCGGGCATGCGGGGCTCCCGCCGCCGAAGCCCACCCAGCACGTCGACCGTTCCCCAGCCCAGGTCCGTGTCCGCGATGACCACGAGTGGCTCCCCGCCCACCGGGGCGAAGACGACGACGGTCATGTCAGCCAGGCGCCGGCCCAGGTCCCGGCACGCATCGAGGGTCCGTCCCAGGACGGAGGCCATGACATCCAGGATGGGTTCGGGGTGGCCCATGGGCCGGCCGTGCTGCTCGGCGATGCGCAACAGCGGCTCGCCCGTGATCGTCGTGAGTAATCCGGTGACCTGGTCGGCGTCCAGCTGGAGGGCCAGGATCGCCGCATGGTCCGCGGCGAGGTTGAGCAGCGTCAGCGGACGGCCCTTGCCGCGCGCGTTCTCAGGGGAGGCCTCATGGACGATCGCGGCATCAAGCAACACCGAGGTCAGCGCCGTCACCGATCCACGGGTCAGGCCCGTGCCGTCGGCGATCTGGCTGCGGGAGCTGGGTCCGTTTTCCAGCAGGTAGCGGACCACAATGCTCAGGTTGTGCCTGCGCACGTCTCCACTGACAAGGGTCCCCGCGGACTCCGCGGGGGCGGGGGAACTTCGAAGTGCCATGGCCCGAGTTTAGCCACAGGAAAGTGGAACCTACTCCCCCGATGACGCGGACGGAGCCACTGCGTCGATGAGCGATACCAAATAATCTATGTGGCCTGCCATGTCGATCCCGGGCTCCAGCATCCACTGCACCTGAAGGCCGTCGGCGACGGCAATGACAATCGCCGCCATTTTCTCCGGGTCGCGATCCGCGGCGAGCAGCCCGGCGGACTGCCTTTCCCGCAACGCCTCGGCGAGTGTGGCACGGAAGTCCCGGTATCTCCCCACGAAGAAGTCATGGGCGGGGTGGGCCGGGTCGCTGGCTGCCGCGGAGAGCGTTGCGTGGAGCTGGACCAGACCAGGAACCTCGGCGTTGTGCCGCATGATCGCGCTCAGGGTGGCGAACGGATCGCCGCCGGCGGAATGCTGCCTGGCGAAGTCGTCCTCGTCGCGCTTTTTCAGGATGGCCGCCAGCAGGTCTTCCTTGGAGTCGAAGTAGTGCATTAGCCCCGGCAGGCTCAGGCTGCACGAACGAGCCACCTCGCGCAACGAGGTGCCGCGGTAGCCTTCCCGGGAAAAGATCTCCAGGGCCGTGCGCAGGATTTCCTCGCGCTTGGCAACGCCTTTGGGGTAGGGGCCTTTCGGAGACATGCCCCTGATCATACAACACTTGTCGATCCTGAATTTCACTCTTGTGCAATAAAACAGCTCAATGTATGTTTTTGCTATTCGCGCCCAAGATCGGCGCCCATCCGAAAGGACAAGATCTCATGAGAACACCACGCGCCGCGGATGCCCGCGGCCCTCTGTCGGACAGGTCGATCGCGTAGTGGCCGCCCAGACTGATCCGTCCGACGAAGAGGCCTCGGTGAGGGTCGGCCGAGACGCCACGCAGCGCATGCCCGACAACGGTCGCAGGCACTGGCAATGGCTTGCCGCGGTGATATCCGTGGCCTCTGCCGTGCTGATGATGCTTGCGTTGATGCCGGCACCCGCGACCCCGTTCTTTCAGGGATTCGACGAGTGGTGGCACTCGCTCAGTGGCCGGTCCGGCCGGATACGAGCCCTCCGGCGCAGTGGCCTTGCTCAACGCCTTCGGCGGACCGCCGGGCATCGTCATGCTGCCGTTGCTGATCATCGGCCTGCTTCTTGCCCGACGGCGGTGGGCGGTCCTGTTCGCCGTCCTGGTCTACATCGTGCCGATGGTCTTCGCCCAGGTGTTCAAGAACGTGGTGGACCGGCCCCGCCCGGAGAACCCACTGGTGATGGTGGACCACGGTTCGTTCCCGTCCGGGCACGTCACCCTGACTGCGGCCCTCATGGTCATGTTCATCGCGTTGCTGTCCCCGCGCGTGCGGCGCTATTGGTGGCCTGTGGCCGTGGCCTTCGTGCTGGTGATGATGTGGAGCCGCACGTTCCTTGCAGCCCACTGGCTGACCGACACCGCGGCCGGCGCCGTGCTGGGTGCCGGTGTGGCATTGATGCTGTGGTGGCTGTGCGCTCCCCTGCTCGCCCGCGATGACGCCCGACGCAACCTGCGCAAACTTGCAACGCCCGCCCCGATCACCGAACTCTCCGACGCAAAGGAACCAACCTCATGAGCGATCCCACGGCAACCAACCCGGTTGATCCGGCCTTCCGCAACGCAAGCCTTCCGGTCGGTGAGCGGGTCGAGAACCTGCTGTCCCAGATGACTCTGGAGGAAAAAGCCGGCCTGTTCTTCCACACCATGATCACCATCGGCGAGGACGGCGAACTTGCGGAAGCCAACCCCGTCTTCGGCATCCCCTCCACCGCGGAACTGGTCGAAGGCCGACGCATGACCCACTTCAACGTGTTCGGTGCCGCCGACAGCGCCACCCAGATGGCTCTCTGGCACAACAAGCTCCAGGAGCTGGCCGGCTCCTCCCGGCTCGGCATCCCCGTCACGCTCTCCACCGACCCGCGGCACTCGTTCACGGAAAACCCCGGCACCGCGATGCTGGCAGGCCCGTTCTCCCAGTGGCCGGAACCGCTCGGCCTGGCGGCCATCGGCGACGAGGATTTGGTGGAGCGCTTCGGCGACATCGCCCGCCAGGAGTACACCGCAGTCGGGCTGCGCGTGGCGCTGCACCCGCAGATCGACCTAGCCACCGAACCGCGCTGGGCCCGCCAGGTGGCGACCTTCGGCGAGGACGCCGAGCTGACCGGCAAGCTGGCCGCCGCCTACATCCGCGGTTTCCAGGGGGAAACCCTGGGCGCCGATTCCGTGGCGACCATGACCAAGCACTTCCCCGGCGGCGGACCCCAAAAGGACGGGGAGGACCCGCACTTCGCCTACGGCCGCGAGCAGGTCTACCCGGGTGACAACTTCGAGCACCACCTGCTGCCGTTCGAGGCCGCCTTCGATGCGGGCACCAGCCAGATCATGCCCTACTACGGCATGCCCGTGGGCACCGAGTACGACGAGGTCGGTTTCGGCTTCAACAAGTCGGTCATCACCGGCCTGCTGCGCGAGCGCTACAAGTTCGACGGCGTCGTCTGCACCGACTGGGGCCTGCTCAGCGATGCGGTCATCGCCGGGGAGCCCTTCCCCGCGCGGGCCTGGGGCGTGGAACACCTCTCCACCCGCGACCGCATGCTTGCCGTGCTGAATGCCGGGGCCGACCAGTTCGGCGGCGAGGCCATCCCGGAGCTCCTGGTCGACCTGGTCCGCGGCGGCGAAATCACGGAGGAACGGATCGACGTGTCGGCCCGCAGGATCCTGCGCGAGAAGTTCGTGCTCGGGCTCTTCGACTCCCCCATGGTCGACGTCGAACGGGCCGAATCGATCGTCGGCAGCGCGGAATTCCGGGCCGCGGGCGAGGCCGCCCAGCGCGCATCGTTCACGCTGCTCACCAACCGGCCCGATGCCTCCGGCGCGCCCGTCCTGCCGTTGGCCCGCGGCACCAAGGTGTACCTGCGGGGCGTCTCCGCGGAGGCCGCCGCGGGCTACGGAACGGTGGTCCATTCCCCGGAGGAGGCCGACGTCGCCATCGTGCGACTGCAGGCGCCGTTCGAACAGCGCGACACCATGTTCGAGAACTTCTTCCATGCCGGCTCCCTCGACTACCCGGCGGAGCAGATCGAGGAGCTGGTCGCGCTGTGCGGCACGGTCCCGACGGTGATCGACGTGTTCCTGGACCGCCCGGCCATCCTCACGCCGCTGGCCGACGTGGCCGCTGCCATCACCGCCAACTTCGGCGCCGGCGGCCGCGCGCTGCTCGACGTGCTCTTTGGCGAGGCGGAACCGCAGGGAAGGCTGCCCATGGACCTGCCGCGTTCCATGGACGCCGTGAAGGCGAATCTTCCGGACGTTCCGTTCGACACCGTCGACCCGCTGTTCCGGTTCGGCCACGGCCTGGGCTACGGCACGGGGTCCTAGCAGGAACCCCGAGAAACGGGTTTCCTGTCGATGCCGGTTCGTTCCCTGTCGTTTCCGGCGAGGAACGAACCGGCATTTCCTACTTGAGCATGTCGCTCATGACCGGTGCGTTCGTGTCGTTCGCCGTCATCGGAGTCAATCCCCACTGGCTTTCAATGGTGTGCAGCAGGGAGTAGTGGTCGTACTTCCGGTGGGACTTGTAGGCCTGCCGGGCGGCCGGTCCGGCGAAGATCGTTGGCACCGAGTTGTTCCCGCCCTCGTCTTCGTCCTCATCCCAGGTGATCACCAGCAGGGAGTTCCGGGTCATGAAGGCGGGCGACGCCAGGATCTTGGGCACTTGGCGCGACAGCCATTCATCTCCCGTTTTTACGGGGCAGTCGTGCATGTCGTTGCAGACGTTGGGACTGATGAACACGTAGTCGGGCAGCCCCTCGGCAGATTTCAGGTCCTCACCGAGCTGGGTCAGGGGAACGACGTGAGACTCGCAGTGGGCCTTGTCGTCGGTGACTCCGGGGTAGTACATGAAGGGATTGTGCCGCACCCCGTACAGCTCCGTGTTGGTGGCCGTGCACGGGGCGGGCATGCTCTCCGCATACATCTTCCAGGTTCGCCCGGACTTCTCGATGGCATCGGTGATGTTCGGAACCTGTGCCATGCAGCCGTCCCCGGGTTCGCAGTCGTCAGTGATGCCGGCGTTGGTGCCGCTGGTCATGGCCAGGTAGTTGGGAAGGCTCGGGTGCGTGACGGCATGGTAGTTCGTTGCCAGCGCATTCTTGCGGGCCAACTTGTTGATGTACGGGGCGGCATCGTTGCCCAGGATGTTCGAGCGCGAGTGGTTCTCCTCGACAATGATGACAACATGGTCGAGCCCTGCTTGAGGCACCGCCGTGGACTCGGGACTACCCGCCGAGGGGCTCGGACTTGGGCTTTCAGTTGGGCTTGCACTTGGCCGGGGCGCAGTGGCCGACGGCGACGGTCCGGCAGGGGGCTCCTGCGAAGTGCAACCCGCCAGCAGCGGTCCCGCCGCGAAGCATCCGATCGCAACGGCAACAAGGAATCTGTTTTTCCGGCCCATCACCCGATACTAGTCCGGGCGACCGTACCTTTCCCATCCTTCCGGAGCAACGATGCAGCGACCGCATGTGACGACTTCAACCGACCGCACGGAATCGGTTCGGAAGCCGGAAAGCCCCGCGCGGAAGCCGTCGGCAGGTGCAACGGCACGCATGGCCCCGGGTCTGGGCGCCACCGCCGGCCAACTCCTTGACACCCAAATTGGCGGGGTCTATTACTGAGGGTGTCCGATACTTCCCTTTTCGTCCAAGGAACAATCATGGGATCCACGCCCTACGGAGTTGTGCACTTCTTCCCGGGAGGCACCAAGGAGCAATACGACGTTTCACTGGCCGCGGTCCACCCGGCCGACGGCAGCCTGCCGGAAGGCCAGATCTTCCACGCCGGCGGCGCCTCCGCCGGAGGCTGGACGATCATGGCCGTCCACGAATCAAAGGAGAGCTGGGAGAAGTTCCGCGACGGCATTCTCCTTCCCCGCATGCAGGAAGGCATCGAAGGCGGGTTCACGTCGCCGCCCGAAGAGACGGGCATCGATCTAACCAACGTCATGCCTTAGCGGTGCGCGAGGCCGCTGCCAATCAATTTGGCAGCGGCCTTCTTGCGCGTAACGGCATAAACAGACAGGGGGACGGCCATGGCCGACATTCCGAATTACTTCGAGATCGGTACGCCCGACCCGGAGGAAGCCCAACGGTTCTACGGATCGCTCTTCGACTGGACCTTTGGCGAGCCCTCGCCGCTCGGGTACAGCATGGTGAACGACGGCAAGGGCGGCCTGTGGGACACCACAGCGATGGGAGAAGGCTCATGGGCGGTCTTCTATGTTCAAGTCGACGACGTCAAGGCGTCGATCGCCCGGGCCCAGACGCTCGGCGCCAGCGTCGCACTCCCCTACGTCGACAACGGCTCCATCGAGTTCGCCCACCTTCTTGACCCTCGGGGCAACCGGTTCGGCGTCTGGCGGCCCAAACAATCCGAGTGATCCGATCCCCGCGACCGCATCGAAGGGCATTCGTTGTTGGCCCGTTCAAGCCGGGGCGCTCGCCGATTCACCACCGGAAAGCGACGCCGCCGAATGGATGCTCCCGATGCTTCGGGACACCTCGTCCCGTTGCCACTTGATAAACCCACGCCGACGGGACAATGTTGGTTCGAAGCGCGAGGCCGGCAAGCCAATGAGGGAAGGGCCGACTCCCTCAACCAAAGGGGAACAATCATGTGCCGACTGTTTGGGATGCATGCGGGCAGCCACCCCGCCAAGGCCTCGTTCTGGCTGCTTGGGGCCACCAACAGCCTGGAACGCCAAAGCCACTACGAACCCGACGGGACGGGAATCGGTTCATTCGCCCCGGACGGCACCCCGTTCATCAGCAAGCAGCCGATCTCGGCGTGGCATGACCCCGAATTCGCCTTCGAAGCCAAGCATCTGGAGAGCACCACCTTCCTCGCCCATGTCCGCTACGCGAGCACCGGCGGACACACCCCCGAGAACACCCATCCGTTTGCCCAGGACGGGCGCCTCTTGGCCCACAACGGCGTACTGGGAGGTCTCGACGAACTCGACAGGCGCTTGGCCTTGCTTGGCGCTTCGGAACTGGTCCTGGGCCAGACCGATAGCGAACGCATGTTTGCCTTGATCACCGCAGAGATCCGTCGGGCCGCAGGCGACGTGGCTGCGGGGATCGCCGCGGCACTGACTTGGATCTCGGGGAACCTTCCCGTGTACAGCTTGAATTTCATCTTGACCACCGCAAGCGACCTCTGGGCGGTTCGCTATCCACTCACGCACGAGCTCTACGTGCTGGAGCGACGCATCGAGAACAACTCGCCCCATGAAACCCTCGTGATGCACAGCGGCCGAATCCATGCGCACAGCCCGGCGTTGGCCGCACGATCGTCCGTCATCGTGGCGACGGAGAAGATGAACGCGGATCCCGCCTGGCGCCTGATGGAACCGGGGGAAATGCTGCATGTCGATAGGACGCTCGGCGTGGAATCGACCTTCCCCCTGCCCAAAACCCCGCTTCGGCTGATGACACTGGATCCCAAGTCCGCCGCCTCCCAACATCCACAACGCCCTGCCGGCATTTCCTGAAAACGGGAGGGGAATCCATGGGAGCGTCATGACATCCAACCACTGCATTCGAAGATAGATTCGAGCGCAGTGCCGTGAACGGGCGAAACCGTCGCGAATCCCCCTGCCTTCCGCGCGAGCCCGATGACGACATGGGAGCATACTTTCATGACCATCACTGCTGATCCGTGGACCTCGGACTTCCCTCCCCCGGCTGCGCGAGTGAAACTCGTGCAGCTACCACGGGACGTACTCGATGCCCTGGCGGACGGCCACTTGGCCAAAGCCAGGTCCCTGACGGAACTTGACCTGACGCCGTACCTGACGACCACCGAATGCCAAGCCGTATGGCTCAGGAGGCGAAGGCAAATTGCCCTCGACCCCGTCGAAGCTCCCTGGGTCACCCGGCTTGTCATCGACGCCCAAACGGGGGCGGTCGTTGGACGGGCGGGATTCCACGGCAAACCGGACGCTACGGGCATGGTCGAAATCGGCTACGCGATAGACCCCTTGCACCGACGGCGAGGCTACGCGCGGGCCGCCCTGGTGACACTCATTGACACGGCCCGAAGCGATCCCCGCGTACACAATGTACGAGCATGCATTCGCCCCGACAACGTCCCGTCACGCAACCTCGTGGATCAATACGGTTTCCGCGTAGTCGGCGAACAATGGGATGAAGAAGACGGATTGGAAATCATTCTGGAGCTCGACCTCGGATAGGAGAGTACGACTCCGGAGCCATCCGTGGCGCCTCGAGCAAAGAGGGAACGACTGCCTGTTGAATGAACCCACCCGGACGCCATCCTTCGACAACCCAACATCGCCCGATCCGTCGCGACCAACGTGGCAAGTCGCACCGTGTCCCCGGCACACGCACGGGCAGGGTACTGAACGCTGTCACCGACGTCCTCGGCGGCATTCAAATTGCCCAACCGCTTCACCGTCAGGAGTTGCCCCGACTTCCAGATCCCTGCGCTTTCCCGGCGCTCGCCGGGCGCCCGGGACGGCTTCATGCTGCAGGGGCTCGTGAAAGCGCCGTCTGGCACCGGATACTACTGGCCGTAGAATAGCTGTATGACCTCTCGCAAGACCTGGATCGCCTATTTCGCGATCGACGTGGTTCTAGTTCTGCTCTTTGCCTTGAGCGGGCGGCAATCACACGAGCATTCACTGACAGTGCTGGGCGTCCTGCAAACCGCCGCCCCCTTCCTCATCGCACTGACGATCCTGAGCCTGCTCTCGCGCCCATGGACCAACCATTCGCGCATCTGGCCCACCGGAGTCCTGGTGTGGATCGGAACGGTTGCACTCGGGATGGCGTTCCGGGTGCTCTTTGGCGGCACCGCCGCAGTTCCCTTCATCGTCGTTGCCACGATCGTCCTCGGCGTTTTCCTGATGGGCCGACGGGTCATCACCACACTTCTTGCGCGCCGCCGTGTGCGCTCCGCCAAGTCCTGAACTAGGCTCGGCCTAAGCTTCGGACCGACACTCATTCAATTACTGGAGGTAACACCGTGGTCACTGCATTCGTGATGATCCAAACAGCTTCTGACAGCATCCCCGAGTGCGCAGAGAAGATCTCAGACATCGAGGGCATTTCCGAGGTCTACTCGGTGGCCGGCGACTGGGATCTCATTGCCATCGCGCGTGTGCGTCACCACGAGGATCTGGCCGAAGTCATTGCCAACCGACTCTCCAAAGTCCCTGGAATCAAGGGCACACAGACCCACATAGCTTTCCGGGCATATTCAAGCCACGACCTCGATGCGGCGTTCTCGCTCGGCCTCGAGTAAGCCGCGGCCCCACAGCCTCAGCAGCATCCACGTGGGTGGCTTGTTGTCGATCAAATCTGATCAGCGACAAGCCACCCATTGTTTAAGCGGAATCCGGGCACCATGAAAGCGGGCGGCGAGGAGGGCTCCGTGGTCGGCGGATGTCGATCGGCAATCCTGGCCGACTCGGGGCGCGCTTCGTTCACATGGACGCCTTCCGTAGCCTTGGCAGTCCCCGTGACCGAACGCAACCGCGCAGTCATCCGGCGGCTCCACGACCTCCCTGCGTCCCTGCAGCCGGATCCGTGCCTCCGTGCTGCATTCGACGCCAGAGGCCCCAGAAACAGCCGTGGCACGCCTTGCGTCCCTTGGGGACAGGCGTGCCACGGATCAATACTTTGGATATGGCGGCCCCGGAACTAGGCGGTCGCTGCGATCCAAGCCTCAAGCGCGCGCTTGGCTGCGCCGGAATCAATCGCATCTTCGGCCTTGGCCTTGGCGGCCAGTGAGCCGTTCCTGCAAGGTGCCGTCGGCAGATGCATCCAGCGCCACCAGGCCGGCGGCCGCATTGAGAACCACCGCGTCGCGGATCGGGTCCGCGGGCTCCGTCGAGGATCTCGCGAACCACCTGTGCGTTGTGTGCGGAGTCTCCCCCGCGCAAATCATCCAGGGTGGCCCGGGCCATCCCGATGTCCTGGGCGTCAAAGAGCGATTCGGTGACCTTGCCGTCACGAACCTCCCAGACACGGTTCGGTGCGGTCGTGGTGAACTCGTCCAGGCCGTCCTCTCCGCGGAACACCAAGCGCGCGAACGCCGCGTGCGGCCAGGACGCCGGCCATGAGCGGAGCCATGCGCAGGTCGGAGCAGCCGATGGCGGATGCCGTTGGCTGGGAGGGGTTGGTCAGCGGCCCCATGAAGTTGAATGCCGTCGGCACGCCCAGCTCCCGACGGGGCACCGCGGCATTGCGCATGGAGGGGTGGAACACCTGGGCGAAGCAGAAAGTGATGTTGGCCGCGTCAAGGACGTCCTCGAGCCGGTCGATAGGCATATCAAGCCGCACGCCGAGGGCCTCAAGCACGTCCGCCGAGCCCGCGGAAGATGACGCGGCCCGGTTTCCGTGTTTAACGATCTTGGCACCGGCTCCGGCGCACACCAGGGAGGCCATGGTGGAGATGTTCACGGTGTTTTGCCTGTCACCGCCGGTTCCGACGATGTCTAGTCGGTCACCCTCTATTGTGAGCGGCCTCGCATTGGCCAGCATTGCCTCCACAAGCCCGGTCAGTTCGTCGACTGTTTCGCCCTTGGAGCGGAGCGCAACAAGGAAGCCAGCCACCTGGGAATCGGTGGCATTGCCCGTCATCACCTCGCCCATGGCCCAATACGCTTGGTCCCGATCCAGGTCGCCGCCGGCGATCAGGCTCGAGAGAATTGTTGGCCATGTGGGGAACTTTTGCTGCGCTCGAATCGTTGACACGCCTCTAGGTTATCTACGAATCGTAGAAAGTCTGAAATGTTAATCCCGCGTGTTTCCGCGGTTGTAGGCGTGAAGTGCCCAAAATTCGCGCCACGCGGGGGGCAATGCATTGGTGTCAGAGGCACTTTTATAGACATAATGGCTCTGTGACAACTGCGACTCATGCCCTAAATGCCCCGGCGCATCCTGCGCCGAACCGTCCCAACATGGTGTCGGTAGGAACTGTCGTCTGGCTATCCAGCGAGCTCATGTTCTTTGCCGCGCTATTCGCCATGTACTTCACACTCCGTGCTGCATCGCCGGAACTGTGGGCGACCGAAACCGCGAAACTCAACGTTCCGTTCGCACTTATCAACACGATCATCCTGGTCTCGAGCTCATTCTCCTGCCAGTTGGGTGTCTTCCGTGCCGAGGATCTTAAGCCTCGCCGCACCGGCGGACTGTTCAACTTGAAGGAATGGGGAATGGTCGAATGGTTCGTCCTGACCTTCATCCTCGGTGCCATCTTTGTTTCCGTTCAGGCCTACGAGTACACCGAACTGGTTGCTCACGGCATTGCGTTGAACTCCAACGCATACGGCTCTGTCTTCTACATGACCACCGGCTTCCACGGCTTGCACGTGGCCGGCGGCCTCATCGCCTTCTTGCTGATCATCGGTCGTGCACTCATTGCACGTAAGTTCGGTCACTACGAAGCAACCGGTGCGATTGTGGTGTCCTACTACTGGCACTTCGTCGACGTCGTGTGGATCGCCCTGTTCATCATCATCTACTTCCTGAAGTAGCGCACTCCAAAAGTTGCCTACTTTACGGCAACTCCCAGTTCTAAGAAATAAGTGAGGAACCAGCAAGTGAAGGCTCTTTCGCAAAGGCGCCGCCATCCACTCGCCGCCGTCGCGCTGCTTTTGATGGGCCTGCTCATCACCGGAGGCCTGTATGTGGCAGCCGGCAGCGTCAACGAGGCTAAGGCAGCCACGGGTTACACCGCTAGCGACATCGAACAAGGCAACAAGCTCTTCGTCGCCAACTGTGCCACCTGCCACGGTATGAATGCCGAAGGATCCGCAGACGGTCCTTCGCTGATTGGTGTTGGCGCCGCTGCAGTCGACTTCCAGGTCGGTACCGGCCGTATGCCGATGCAGATGCAGGGCCCCCAGGCTCAGGTCAAGCCGGTGCAGTTCGATGACGAACAGATCTCCCAGCTCGCCGCATTCGTTGCGAGCTTGGGTGCCGGACCGTCCATCCCCTCCGAGGAAGTTCTTGATACTTCCAAGGGCAACGCCGCCGAAGGCGGCACCGTATTCCGCGTGAACTGCGCAATGTGTCACAACGCCGCCGCAGCGGGTGGTGCTCTTACGCGCGGAAAGTTCGCTCCGTCCTTGGCTGGGGTTTCGGAAAAGCACATCTACGAGGCCATGATCACCGGCCCGCAGAACATGCCCGTCTTCAACGACTCGAACATCACCCCCGAAGAGAAGCGCAACGTCATCACCTTCCTGAAGGAAATCGAATCCCAGGGTTCGCCCGGCGGAGCCAAGCTTGGCTCGTTGGGTCCGGTCTCTGAAGGTCTCTTCATCTGGACCGCTGGTTTGGGCATCATCATCGCCTTCACCATCTGGCTCACTTCGCGTCCTTCCTAAGGCCGCAGACGGCTAACCCCGTCGAAATCACTACGTACTAATGAATCTTGAGAAAAGGATGAGAGACAACATGGGCGACCATAGTCACGGCAGTCCGGACGATTCGGGCACCGTTGCTAAGGCTGGCACGGGAACCCTGGATAAGTTCCAGGATCCCGGCCTTCCGCCGCATCGGAAGCGCTTGGCAGATACCGACCCGCGAGCAGAGAAGCGAGCAGAGCGTCAGGTAGCGCTGCTCTTTATCATCTCCATCATCGGAACGCTGTCGTTCTTCATTGCTTACTTCGTTCTCGGACGTCCGGATAACATCTCGGAAATCCGCGTACAGAACTCGATGCTCGGCCTTGGCACCACATTTGCAATGCTTGGCATCGGTATCGGCATCGTCCACTGGGCCAAGACCCTGATGCCGGACCACGAAGTCTCGGAAATGCGCCACGAGATCCGCCCCGAAGCGGATCGCCAGGACGCCGAAGACATCATCAACCAGGTCATCGAAGAAACCGGCATCAAGCGTCGCCCGTTGATTCGCAACACCCTGATCGGTGCCATCGCTTTGGCTCCGGTTCCGGCGATCTTCATGTTCCGCGACCTTGAGGGTTCGGGCAAGACCGCAGGCCAGCTGATCGAACAGCTGCGTCACACCATGTGGGACAAGGACGTTCGCCTGACCCGCGACCCGTCCGGCACCCCGATCAAGGCTTCGGATGTTCAGATCGGTTCGGTCTTCCACGTCATCCCCGAGGGCTTGAACGAGTCCGAAGATCCGCTGAACGAAAAGGCCAAGGCCGTCGTACTGCTGATGCGCCTGGACCCGGACGAAGATGAACATCTCCCCCGGCCGCGAGAACTGGCACGTAGACGGCATCGTCGCCTACTCGAAGATCTGCACCCACGTGGGTTGCCCGGTTGCTCTTTACGAGCAGCAGACGCACCACCTGCTGTGCCCGTGCCACCAGTCGACCTTCGACCTCACCCAGCGAGTGCAAGGTTGTCTTCGGTCCGGCCGGTCGTCCGCTGCCACAGCTGCCGATCACGGTTGACTCCAACGGCTTCCTGGTCGCCCAAAGCGACTTCCACGAGCCTGTTGGACCGAGCTACTGGGAGCGTGGCTAATCCATGAGCACCACTACTGAATACACTCCGAAGACCGCCACGGGTCGCATCGCCAACTTTGTTGACGAGCGCACCGGCGGCTCGGCCATGGTCAAGGAATTCGGTCGCAAGATCTTCCCCGACCACTGGTCCTTCATGTTTGGCGAGGTGGCGCTGTACACCTTCGTACTGCTGCTGATCTCGGGAACGTTCCTGACGTTCTTCTTCGACCCGTCGATGACCCACGTCATCTACGACGGTTCGTACAACCCGCTCAAGGGCATCGGCATGTCCGCCGCATACGCGTCGTCGTTGGATATCTCCTTCGACATCCGCGGCGGTCTGTTCATGCGCCAGGTCCACCACTGGTCCGCACTGCTCTTCGTTGCGGCCGTGTCGGTCCACATGCTCCGCGTGTTCTTCACCGGCGCATTCCGCAAGCCGCGCGAACTGAACTGGGTTGTTGGCGGCGTGCTGCTCATCCTGGCGATGGCTGCGGGCTTCACCGGCTACTCGCTCCCCGATGACCTGCTCTCCGGCAACGGCCTGCGCATCATCGACGGCGTCATGAAGTCGATCCCGGTTGTCGGCACGTACATCTCGTTCTTCCTCTTCGGTGGGGAATTCCCGGGTACTGCTGTCATCCCGCGTCTTTACTCGCTGCACATCATGATCGTGCCTGCCATCATCCTTCTGATGGTCGGCCTGCACCTGTTCATGGTCATCGTGCACAAGCACACCCAGTACCCCGGCCCGGGCCGCACCAACGACAACGTCGTAGGCTTCCCGGTTGGTCCGGTTTACGCAGCGAAGGCCGGCGGCTTCTTCTTCATCGTCTTCGGCATCGTTGCCTTCATCTCGGGCTTCTTCACGATCAACCCGATCTGGAACTACGGACCGTACGACCCGTCGCCGGTTTCCGCCGGTACCCAGCCTGACTGGTACATCGGTTGGGTTGACGGCGCCTTGCGCTTGATGCCCGGTGTGCTTGGCAACTTCTCCTTCGAGTTCAACATCCCGTTCCCGTGGGGCACCAACACCCTGTCGCTGAACGTGCTGCTTCCGGCACTGGTTCCGGCCGGCATCATCTTCACCTTGATGTTCACCTGGCCGTGGATCGAACGCTGGCTCACCAAGGACAACCGCGAACACCACCTGTTGGATCGCCCGCGCAACGCACCGTTCCGTACGGCCGTCGGTGTTGCAGGCGTCGTCTCCTACTGCGTGATGTGGGCTGCGGCTTCCTCCGACTTGATCGCAACGCACTTCCACGTGTCGCTGAACGACGTGACGTACTGGTTGCGCACGCTGTTCATCGTTGGCCCGATCCTCGGCTTCATCCTTGCCCGCCGCATCGCATTGTCGCTGCAGCGCAAGGACCGCGAGATCGTCCTGCACGGTCGTGAAGCGGGCATCATCGAGATGTCGCCGGAAGGCGGCTTCTCGGAGAAGCACGAGGAACTCGACGTGTACCAGCAGTACCACCTGGCCACCTTCGAAGACCGCAAGGTCATTCCGGCACAGCCGGATGCAGCTGGCCACATCTCCGGCAAGGAGAAGCGCCGTGGCGCACTGTCCAAGTTCTTCTTCGAGGATCGCGTTGCTCCGGTGACTCCGTCCGAGTTGGCAGCCGCCAAGGCTGCACATGGACATGCAGAGATCGAAGGATCCGAACAGGATTCCATCGGTCACTAGGTTCCACCAGGAACCAGCCCAAGCTGTGGGGCCCGTCTTCGGACGGGCCCCACAGCCGTTTAACGGCAAGGCCGGCCCGCGCATGATTCATGTGCGGGCCGGCTTCTGCCGTTCCCTACGAAGCCCACTCCCCGCGGATCACGATCCCGGAGCCGCGTCGCAGATCGGGTTGTTCGGCGCGACTATGGCCCATGCTGACGGTCCATCGGGGTTGAGCGTATCCTCCGGAGCAGGCTTCGCATGACACACTGTGCAGTGGCGGACTGGCCTGAAACGCCGGCAGAAGGCCAGCCGCTCCGGACGTGCGGCGCCGTGCCGGGCATGGCCGTTGCAAGCGGCAGGTCTCGTGCAGCACCGCCCGGACAGGACCTTCGACGTTTCGGCATCATCCAGCACCAACGCAGGTCTCTGAGCAGTTCCTGCCCCGATCCGCCGCCGAACCCGCTCGATTGCCACCTTGGATGGCCGCTCGGCATCTGTAGCCGGCGAGCGAACCACGATACGGACATGGAGGGCATCGCCAGATGAGCATTCCTCGGTACCAGGCACCACCTCCGCCTCGCCAGGCTACGGATCCGGACCTGGCCAAGACCCAAGGCCTTCCAATGCCGCTGCTGGTTCGATGCCAGTCGGCCTGGCCGAAGATCATCTTGGGGCATTCGTCCTGCAGCAGATCAAGAAGACCGGTCGAAGCGCGGCCAGGTAATCCTGCTGCCGAGCTAGTAGTCGGCACATCCGCTACGTCATCCGGCAGCAGTACGCTTGGCCACCAGAGGTGGCGCGACTTGCGACTGGATGGCCCGAGTCCGTTGGACACGGTCAAGGGTGTGCGGATGCAAGGCCTCAAGCGTTAGGGTCCAATGCTGCCCATCCCCCGCTGTTGGGCAACTCCCAGGATCCAAATGTTCAGCGCCATGTTGCCGCCGCCGGTCACCACCGCTAACCGTGTCATTTCAGTGGAGTCGAAGCGCGGCGCTCTGCTCTGCGCGGTTAAGCGCTCCGAGAGTTCTCGCACTGCACGGCTCAGCACCCACCTGAGCGGCCTTCTAAGCGGCTCGCTAGCGCCTACAGGGTGGTGTAGCGCGGCGTGCGGCTTCCTTGGCGCTGCAGCGGCACAAAGAGCTTGTAGCGGTCGGAGCGGTAGAGGGAGACCGAGTAGTCGACCAGCCCGTCCCCCACAAAGGCGTACCTGGTGATCTTCAGCAACGGGAACCCGACCTCGACCTGGAGCAGGTCGGCGTTCGCCGCGGTGGCCGCCGTGCTTTCAATCTGGTCCTCGCCCCATTCCAGGACCAGGCCATAGCGCTCATGCAACGACTGGTAGAGCGAAATCGGCGGCGGGTCGTTGAGGAAACCGGGCACCAGGTCGCTGGGCATGAAGTTTTCATCAAGGCTCATGGGTTTGCCGTCGGCCAGGAGCAGGCGCCTGAAGCGGATGACCGGCGCGCCCTCGTCGATCTGCATGTGCCGCGAGAGGCTGCCGGAGGCCGGGACCTCGTCAAAGCGCAGCACATGGGCATCGGGGACCATGCCGCGCCTGATCATCTCTTCGCTGTAGGAGTTCAGGCGGACCTGCAGGTCGACCTTCGGGTGCGCAACAAAGGTGCCCACACCCACGACGCGCTTGAGGACCTGGTCTTCAACCAATGAATCGATGGCCTGCCGCAGCGTTTTCCGGGCCACGCCCAAGCGAGGCGGCAAGCTCGCGCTCGGGCGGGAGCTTGAATCCGGGTTGGCACACCGTCTTGGCATGGGTGCGCAGGATTTCACGGATCTGCCGGTACTTGCCAAGGGGTGAGCCTTCATCGATGGCACCGAGAACCGGCGGCTGTGGCGCATAGGGTTTCACGTCTACTCCATTGGTTGAGGCCCAGGAACTGCCTGCATTAATTCTCGCGCATGAAAGCCGGGGTTAAACGCAAAGAGTCGGTGTTTCCCCCGACGGGGAAACACCGACTCTTCAGAAACTGCGGTTAGAACGCACCCGGATTAGTGGGCGTGGGCACCGCGGCTGTACTCGTAAACCCAACCGACCAAGCCGATGACGGCGATGCCGGCACCGATGAACAGTACCCACCAGCCCAGTGCCAGGCCGGCGAAGCCGGTTGCGGCACCGAAGCCGAGGAACAACGGCCACCAGCTCCACGGGGAGAAGAGGCCGATGGTGCCGGCGTTCTCGTGGATGTCGCCGTCAACACGGTCTTCGGGGCGTGCGCCCACGCGACGAGCGGTGTGCAACAGGTACCAGCCGACCATCATCGACAGACCGGAAAGCATGAACAATCCGAGGAAACCTACAGGTTCCTTCCAGTCGACCATGATGCCGTAAACGATTCCTACCGGGGTGAAGAAGAAGATGCCACCGAGGAAGAGCCAGGACTCAACTTTCATCGTCTACTTGTCCTTCTGGTCAGCCGGGCCGAAGATCTTGGCCACTGCGTTCTCCGGGGTCGAGCGTGCGCTCAGTTCCGGGTGGTGCAGGTCAAGAGCCGGACGCTCGGAGCGAATGCGCGGGATGGAGTGGAAGTTGTGGCGCGGCGGCGGGCAAGAGGTTGCCCATTCCAGCGACGCACCGAAGCCCCACGGATCATCCACGAGAACCTTCTTGCCCTTGCGGTGGGTGGTCCATACGTTCCAGAAGAACGGAATCATGGACATGCCCAGGATGAAGGAGAAGATCGTCGAGAACTGGTTCATGGTGGTGAAACCATCTTCAGGCATGTAGTCGGCGTAACGACGCGGCATACCCATGACACCCAGCCAGTGCTGGATGAGGAAGGTGCCGTGGAAGCCGATGAACAGGAGCCAGAAGTGGATCTTGCCAAGGCGCTCGTTGAGCATCTTGCCGGTCCACTTTGGCCACCAGAAGTAGAATCCGGCGAACATTGCGAACACGACGGTGCCGAAGACCACGTAGTGGAAGTGGGCAACCACGAAGTAGGTGTCCGAAACGTGGAAGTCCAGCGGCGGAGCCGAAAGGATGATGCCGGTCAGGCCACCGAAGAGGAAGGTCACCATGAATCCGAGGCTCCAGAGCATCGGGGTTTCGAAGGTGATCGATCCGCGCCAGAGGGTACCGATCCAGTTGAAGAACTTCACACCGGTTGGTACGGCGATCAGCATGGTCATGAAGCCGAAGAACGGAAGCATGACGGAGCCGGTGACGTACATGTGGTGCGCCCAAACCGCCACGGACAGTGCCGCGATGGAGATGGTTGCGAAGATCAGGCCCTTGTAGCCGAAGATCGGCTTGCGGCTGAAGACCGGGAAGATTTCCGACACGATGCCGAAGAACGGCAGCGCGATGATGTAAACCTCGGGGTGGCCGAAGAACCAGAACAGGTGCTGCCAGAGAACCGGCCCGCCTGCTTCCGGGTCAAAGACGTGCGCCCCGAACCGTCGGTCCGCACCCAGTGCGAACAGCGCGGCTGCCAGCGGCGGGAATGCCATCAGGACCAGGATCGCGGTGATCAGCGTGTTCCAGGTGAAGATCGACATGCGCCACATGGTCATGCCCGGTGCACGCAGGCAGATGATCGTGGTGATGAAGTTGACGGCGCCAAGGATGGTGCCGAAGCCCGACAGTGCCAGGCCGAAGACCCAGAGGTCTCCACCGACGCCGGGGCTGAAGGTGGTGTTCGACAGCGGTGCGTAAGCGAACCAGCCGAAGGATGCAGCACCCTGCGGGGTCAGGTAACCGGACAGCGCGATGATCGAGCCGAAGGAGAAGAACCAGAAGGCCAGTGCGTTCAGGCGTGGGAAGGCCACGTCCGGTGCGCCGATCTGGAGCGGCATCATGACGTTTGCGAAGCCTGCGAAGAGCGGGGTTGCAAACATGAGCAGCATGATCGTGCCGTGCATGGTAAACAGCTGGTTGTACTGTTCCTTGGTCTGCAGGATCTGCATACCCGGTTCGAACAGCTCGGCACGGATGATCAAAGCCATCACGCCGCCGATGCAGAAGAAGATGAACGACATGATCAGGTACATGTACCCGATGGTCTTGTGGTCGGTGGAGGTGATCCAGTTGACGAAGATCCGTCCCTTGGAAACCGGAACCACGCGCGGTGCGAGGCTAGCTGGCCCCGTCGGTTGCGTATTCGTAAGTAGTCACGATGGATTACTCCCCTTCCGCGGCGTGGGCGGCGGCCTGGTTGACCTTGCCCGGCTGGCGATCGTATTCCTCGCCCAAGTGGCCATCCTTCATGGTGGCCAGCTGTGCCTGGAATTCGGCCTCGGAAACTACCTTGACGTTGAACAGCATCTCCGAGTGGTATTCGCCACAGAGTTCTGCGCACTTGCCGTCAAACTGACCCTCGACCTGCGGGGTGAGGTAGATGTAGTTGGTCTTGCCCGGGATCATGTCCAGCTTCTGCAGGAACGCAGGGACCCAGAACGAGTGGATGACGTCGCGGCTGTTCAGCTCGAGCTCGACGCTCTTTCCAACCGGCAGGTACAGGGTCGGCAGGGTCTCTTCAACGCCCGGCTTACCGGTGAGGTGAGCCTGAACGGTTGCGTCGTACTTCTCTACGCCCTTGTAGGTGTAGTTGTAGTCCCATGCCCACTGCTTGGCACGGACGTCCACGACGAGCTCGGAGTCGACCTTGGTGTTGATCGTCTTCTCGGTCTGGTCCGAGAACGTGAAGAACGTCAGGACCAGGACCAACGGCACGGCCGTGTAGAAAATTTCGATTGGCAAGTTGTAGCTAAGCTGGCGCGGGTAGCCAGTATCGCCCTTGCGACGGCGGTAAGCGATGATGCACCAAAGCATCAGGCCCCACGTTAAAATGCCGATGACAAGCGCTGCAATCCACGAGTTGACCCAGAGATCCTGGATCATACCGGTGTGGTTGGTGGTGTCACGTTCGACGTTTGGGAGCCAACCTCGCTGGGCTTCCGCTGAACATCCCGTCAACAACAACGCGCCAGCGCCAGCAATAGCCAAGACTTTGGCTCTGCCTTTGCGGCGGCTGCTGGTTCGGTCTTGCGAACTCACAGACGGCCCTTCCTCTTTGTTGGTGCTGAATGAGTCTTCGACGCTCAGCGGCCGGACTCAAGTGAATCAACGCTGATGAGGTCGAAGAAAACCATAGTTTTACTACTTATCGTAGAGCTTACCCTCTCGGGCGCTCGAATGCCGACCAAAACACCGCCCACGCGTGAAGATGTCTCAACGCGTGGGCGGTGTATTTGGTTCCGACTTAGTGGAAAGAATCTCCACAGGCGCAAGAGCCGCCGGCGCTTGGGTTGTCGATGGTGAAGCCCTGCTTGGCAGATGGTGTCTTCGAAGTCAATCGAAGCGCCGGCCAAGTACGGGACGCTCATCTTGTCCACGACAACTTCAACGCCGTCGTACTCGTTGACCGCGTCGCCCTCGAGCAGACGCTCGTCGAAGTAGAGCTGGTAGATCAGGCCCGAGCATCCCCCTGGCTGAACGGCGACGCGCAACCGGAGATCGGTGCGGCCTTCCTGTTCAAGCAGTGAACGGACCTTGTCTGCAGCGACATCGGAGAGCTTGACCTCGTGGGTCGGCAACTCGGTAGCATCGGCGGTGGTTTCGTTGGGTGCAGCTGTCATGCTTGATCCTCCATTTACTGCTCAACTTGGGCTACGCCTCAAGCGTCGCCCCTCATCTTCTATGGTACGTCGACGCCGCAAAGGATGTCGCGGCGCCCCTTGTGACTTAGAGCCCGTGGTTGTTCAAGCGTGCCAAGAGCATCGCCTCAGCCAAAATTGCATGACGGAAGTCACCCAAATGAAGCGACTCGTTGGCCGAGTGGGCGCGCGAATCGGGATCCTCGACGCCGGTGACAAGGATCTGCGCCTGCGGGAAGACCTCGAGCAGGTCGGAGATGAACGGGATGGAGCCGCCGATGCCGGTTTCCACGGCCGGCACGCCCCACGCCTCGCCCAGGGCCCAGAGGCTTGCCTGCGCGGCCGGTGCCGAGGTGTCGGTGGAGAAGGCCTGTCCGGCCTCGTCGGATTCGAAGCTGACCTGCGCGCCGCGCAGGTCCTGGGCCATGATGTGGGCCCGGACCGCTTCCACGGCCTCTTGCGGATCCTGGCCCGGGGCCAGGCGCAGGCTCAGCTTGAATCGGGTCGACGGGATCAGCGTGTTGGAGGAGACCGCAACGGTCGGGATGTCCATCCCGATGATCGAGAGCGCCGGCTTGTTCCACAGGCGGTCGGAGATCTTGCCGCTGCCGGCAAGCGCAACCGAATCCAAGACCGAGGAATCGGTGCGGAAGTCGGCTTCCGGGTATTCGACCTCCGCGGTCTCGTGGGCGACCAGTCCGGCGATTGCCACGTTGCCCTCGGCATCGTGGAAGGTGGAGATCAGGCGGGCGGCGATCGTCGGGGCATCGAGGACCGGTCCCCCGAACATGCCCGAGTGCACGGCATGGTCCAAAACGCGGACCTCAACCACTCCCCCGGCCATGCCGCGCAGCGATGTGGTCAGCGCCGGGACGCCGACCTTCCAGTTGCTGGAGTCGGCAACGACGATCACGTCGGCCGCGAGGCGGTCGCGGTGGGTCTCCAGGAAGTTGCGGAAGCTCGGGGAACCGGCCTCTTCCTCGCCCTCGAGGAAGAACGTGACGCCGAGGCCGAATTCCTCGACCTTGGCCAGCACCGCGCGCAGGGCCGCGATGTGGACCATGATGCCGGCCTTGTCGTCGGCTGCGCCGCGGCCGAAAAGGCGTCCGTCGATCTCGGTGGCCTCGAAGGGCTTGGTGTTCCAGAGTGCTTCATCCCCCGGAGGCTGCACGTCGTGGTGCGCGTAAAGCAAGATCGTCGGCTTGCCGTCGCGGGCGGGGCGGTTTGCCACGATGGCGGGTCCGCCCATGGCGCCGGACTCGGTGGGCACGCGCAGGATATCGACCTGTTCCATCCCCGCGTCGCGCACCAGTTGCGCCACGGCCTCGGCGCTTCGGTCCAGCTGCGCGGCGTCGAACGACTCCCAGGCGATGCCCGGGATTGCCACAAGGTTGCTTAGTTCGGAAACGATTCGTCCGAAGTCATCGTCGATGTGGTTGCTCAGTGCTTCGCGATCCACACCGAATGACGCCGAATCGGCGGTGTTCTTGGTAGTCATACTCGAAAGCCTACAACCGTGCCGTGTCTTGGATGAGGGAGGCGTGCCACGCGCGGGTAGACTATATGGGTGTTTGGACGCAAGAAAGATCAGGCAGCTTCCGTAGAAGCGCCCACAGAAGAGACCATCAAGCCCACCGGCAAAAATGCCCCGACTCCCAAGCGTAAGGCCCAGGAAGCAAGCCGCCAGCGGCCATTGGTTCCCACCGACCGCAAGCTTGCGCGTGAAGCAGAGCGCGCCCAGCGCCTCGAAGCGCAGAACCGCATGCGTCTGGCCAATGAAACCGGCGACGAGCGCTACATGGCGCTGCGCGACCGCGGCGACCAGAAAGCGTTTCGCCCGCGACTTCGTGGACCGCCGCTTCATGATCGGCGAATACCTGATGTTCGCCGTCTTCGGCTTCCTGATCATCTCGCTGACCATGCAAAGATCGTGGCGATCCAGGCATATCATCGTCTTCGCGCTGTGGGTCCTTGTCGCCCTGGTGGTCGTCGACTCGTTCTTCATGTCCCGCGGACTGAAGAAGGGCCTCGTTGCCCGCTACGGCTCCGTCGAACGCGGCGTCGTCTGGTACGGCGTCATGCGCGGCATGCAGTTCCGCAAGCTGCGCCTGCCCAAGCCCCAGGTACGCCGCGGAGACGACCCGCGCTAAACGCACAAGCGTTCAACAATCCACACAAGGCGTGTGTTGCACCGGAAGCGGTGCAACACACGCCTTTTTCATGGCCTCACGGACGGGATAGACAAATGGGTCGGTTGGGTTGTCCGCGCAAATCCCGCGGAAAACCCAACCGACCCATCACCTTGCCCGGGGTGGCCAATGCACTAGTTGCGCAGGCTGACCCCGTTGGCAACGGCCTTGGCCAAGGTCTTGTTGATGCTGCGCGCCCACAGCGGTCCCTCGTAGAGGAACGCGGTGTAACCCTGCACCAGGTCCGCGCCCGCCTGCAGGCGTTCGATGACGTCTTCGCCGGTGGTGACGCCGCCGACGGAAATGATCGCCATGCTGGCAGGCACCTTGGCGCGCAACACCTTCAGGACCTCCAGCGAGCGGGCCTTCAACGGTGCGCCGCTCAAGCCGCCGGCCCCGATCTCGGCGACCTTGAACGCATCGGAGGTCAATCCCTCGCGCGAGATCGTGGTGTTGGTCGCGATGATGCCGTCGAGCTTCAGCTCCTGGGCCAGGGTTGCGACATCCGCGATGTCCTCATCGGTCAGGTCCGGGCGCGATCTTCACCAGCAGCGGGATGTGGCGCCCCGCCACGCGGTCGGCCTCGGCGCCGACGGCACTGAGCAACGGACGCAGCGATTCAACGCTCTGCAGCAGGCGCAAGCCGGGGGTGTTCGGCGAGGACACGTTGACCACCAGGTAGTCGGCGTGCGGGGCGAGCTCGCGGGTGGAGACCAGGTAGTCCTCCACGGCGTCCTCGAGCTCCACGACCTTGGTCTTGCCGATGTTGATGCCGATGACCGGGCGGTGTGCACCGAAGCGGCGGTTCAGCAGCATGCGGGCGGCGCGGGTTCGCGGGGCCACTGCGTGGGCGCCGTCGTTGTTGAAGCCCATGCGGTTGATGACTGCTTTGTCTTCAATCAGGCGGAAAAGGCGGGGCTGTTCGTTGCCGGGCTGGGCGGCACCGGTGATCGTTCCGACCTCCACGTGGCCGAAGCCCAGGTCGGCGAGGGAGCCGATGCCGGCACCTTCCTTGTCGAAACCCGCGGCCAGGCCGAAGGGCGACGGGAAATCGATGCCCATGACGGTGCGGCGCAAGGAAGAATCCGGGGAACAAATCATGCGGGCGACGCTCGAAAGCCCGACCTTTTCGGAAAGTCGAATGGCGTTAAAGGCAAAGTGGTGGGCCTTTTCGGGGTCCATGCCCGAGAAAAGCACACGGAAAATCGTGGGATAGATGCGCATAATCTCCAGTCTTCCCTCTGCGCTCCATCCAAACAACTTCAACCCGGTTATGCTCATCACATGTCGCACGCGTCTTCACAAACCTCCGAGGTTCCCCGCAGCGCCGGACTACGACCCCACCGCCACCTGGCCCGACTACTGCGAAACGACGCTTCCCGGCCAGTGGCTCCCCGATATCCTGGGCGCCGGTTTTTCCTATACGACCCTGCCCATGGGAACCGACGAAGAGGGCGAACTCTGCGCCACGCTCGTTCGCTACCAGCCCCATGAACATCCCCGGCACCTGACCGAGCCGACCGGATGGCTGCGCAGGATCGCCGACCAGCTCGCCCCGCTGCGCGAAGACATCGGGCGCTTCCGCGCCGAGCCGCAAGGCCGCGAAAGCCATCCCAACGGTTTTGTCCTCGCCATCCACGGGTGGAGCGACTACTTCTACAACACGGAGCTTGCCGGGTACTGGACCTCGCGCGGATACTCCTTCTACGCCCTGGACCTGCGCCGGTACGGCCGCAGCATGCGGGCCCACCACCAAAACCCGGGGTTCACCAACAACCTCGAGGAATACGATGCGGACCTTGCCGCGGCGCTTGCCGCCATCCGCGAACTGGAAGGCCAAGATCTGCCGGGCATCTGCGTCGCGCACTCCACCGGCGGGCTCATTGCCAGCCTGTGGGTCAACCGCAACCCGGACGCGTTCTCCGCGCTGATCCTCAACAGCCCGTGGCTGGAAACGCAGGGCAGCTACCTGGTGCGGTACGCAACCCAGGGCGTCTTCGAACCGATCGCCAGGGTCAGGCCGCGCGCCAAGCTGCACCTGCCCGAGTTCGACCACTATTGGCGGTCGCTCAGCCGGCTGTCCCACGGTTCCTGGGACCTGCATCCCGTGTGGAGGCCGCCGGTTTCCTTCCCGGCCACGGCCGGGTGGATCACCGCAATCCTGGCCGGGCACAGGGAAGTCGCCCGGGGGCTGGCCGTGAAGATCCCGATCCTGGTGCTGACCTCGCGTTCAACCCACCTCGGCACAAGCTTCGATGAATCGATGCTGCACAACGACTCGGTCATCGAGGTGCAGGTGGTGCGCGAACGCAGCCTGGGCCTGGGCTCGGAGGTCACGAACGTCATCATCGACGGTTCGATGCACGATGTGTTCACCTCCCTGCCGGCCCCGCGCGCGGCGGCCTACGCGGCAATCGACCGTTGGGCCGCGGGATACCTGCCGAAACGAACGACCAGCCGGATAGCTTCGCGCGGGCCGCTGTTTCCGCGGGCCCAACGATCCGGCGGAACAAGACGAACGGGCCCTCGGAATGAAGTCGCATGCTTGCAGACGAGCGTGACACGAGCCGGGAAAACGACAATCCGGTGTTTCGCGTCTTCCTCGTCGGACCGGTGAACGGCGCCAGCGCGGCATTCGGTGTGCGCGAAGCCCGGATGGACCAGGTCCTCGCCTGGGCAACGGCACCCCGCCCGATCGTTCCTGCCAGCCAGCGTCCGGCTTGACACCCGGCAAAGCCGGTACTGGCTGCGAGCGGCGTGGAAACCGGACTAGGCGCCGGCCTCGGGCTTGTCCACGGCTCCCCCGTAGCGGCGGTCGCGGCTTGCGTATTCCTGCACGGCCGACCACAGCGTCGAACGGTTCACGTCGGGCCAGAGTTCGTCGATGAACACCATTTCCGCGTAGGCCGACTGCCACAGCATGAAGTTCGACGTGCGCTGTTCCCCGCTGGTGCGCAGGAACAGGTCCACGTCCGGCAGCTCCGGTTCGTCCAGGTACCTGGCAACCGTCTTCTCGCTGACCTGCGACGGCTTCAGGCGCCCGGCCTGGACCTCGGCGGCGATGGCCTGCACGGCGTCGGCGATCTCGGCCCGGCCCCCGTAGTTCACGCACATGGTCAGCTGGCAGGTTTCGTTGCCGGCGGTGTGCTCCTCGGCGGCCTTGAGCTCGTTGACCACGGACTTCCACAGCCGCGGTTCGCGCCCGGCCCAGCGGATCTTCACGCCCCACTCGTTCAGGGTGTCGCGCTGGCGGCGCAGCACGTCGCGGGAGAATCCCATGAGGAAGCGCACCTCCTCCGGGCTGCGCTTCCAGTTTTCGGTGGAGAACGCGTAGACGGAAACGTACTTGATGCCCATCTCGATGGCGCCCGCCATCACGTCCAGCAGCGCGGCCTCCCCCGCGCGGTGCCCCTCGGTGCGCGGCAGCCCGCGCTGGTTGGCCCAGCGGCCGTTGCCGTCCATCACGATCGCCACGTGCTGCGGCACGAACTCGGCGGGGATCTGCGGCATGGTGAAACCCGCCGGGTGCGGTGCCGGGTGGCTGCGTCCGGGATTCCCGGTGATCTTGGTGGGTTTTCTCATCTTCTCTCCACGAGCTTGAGGGATTTGACTAGCACGTTCAAGGTGCCACTGCAGGTAACTGCGCCACGATGTTGGCGGCCTGGGTGCGCGAGGCGATGTCGCTGGCATCCACGGTCTCCCAGTCCCCGGCCAGCAGGGCCGCCAGCAATTCGACGGTCTGCGGCGAGGGGGAAAGCGAGCCGGCGGGACGGCAATCGTGGCAGACCACCCCGCCCAGCGGGATGTTGATGGCCTGGTGCGGGCCGACGGCCCCGCAACGCACGCAGTGGGTGAAGCTCGGCGCCCAGCCCGCGGTGGCCAGGGCCCGCAACAGGTAGGAGTCGAGCACCGTGCCGGGCTCGTGGCCGCCGCGGGCCAGCGCCGCGATGGCGCCGTGCAGCAGCCGGTACTGCGGGGCGATGGATTCGGCCTCCGAGTCGGTGAGCCGTTCGGCGGTCTCCACCATGGCGTGGGCGGCGGTGTAGGCGGCGTAGTCGGCAACCAGCGCCTGGCCGTAGGGGTTGCGCAGCTGCGCCTGGATGATGGTGTGCAGCGACTTGCCCTCGACGATCTGGGCGTCGACCTCCATGAAGGGTTCGAGCGTCGCGCCCATCTTGGAGCTGGTGCGGCGCACGCCCTTGGCGGCGGCGCGGATCACGCCGCGCTCGGGGCTCAGCAGCGTGATGATCCGGTCCGCCTCCCCCAGTTTCTGGGTGCGCAAGATGATCCCGCGCGTGCGGTAGCTCTTTGCTGCAAAACCTGATCGTGACACGCTACCCATCATCTCAAACAAAACCGTGGGTCCGGTGCATCAACCCGATGCACCGGACCCACGGCTGTCTCACCCCGAAGGGACTCTACTTGGTGTCGCGCACCGCGCGGTTCACCGCGGAGATCACTGCCTTCAGCGAGGACATGGTGGTGTTGGTGTCGACGCCGACGCCCCAGAGCACGCGTTCACCGACGGCGCATTCGACGTAGGCGGCGGCCTGGGCGTTGCCGCCCTCGGAGAGTGCGTGCTCGGTGAAGTCCAGCACGCGCACGTCCACGCCCTCGGCGGAGAGGATGTTCACCAGCGCGTTGATCGGGCCGTTTCCGGTGGCCGAGCGGCGGTGCGGGGTGCCGTCGATGACCAGCGTGGTGGTCAGCTCGAAGCTGCCGTCCTCCGCGGTGTCGGCGGTGGCGGAGCCCAGCTTGAAGCGGCCCCACGGCTCGTGGTCGGAGCCCTCGGTGACCGGCAGGTACTCGTCCTGGAAGACGTTCCAGATCGCGGCCGAGGAGATTTCCCCGCCCTCGCCGTCGGTCTTGCGCTGGATGACGCCGGAGAACTCGATCTGCGCGCGGCGCGGCAGGTCCAGCGAGTGCTCGCTCTTGAGCAGGTAGGCGACGCCGCCCTTGCCGGACTGCGAGTTCACGCGGATGACGGCCTCGTAGGAGCGGCCGATGTCCTTCGGGTCGACCGGCAGGTACGGCACGGCCCACTCGATCTCGTCGATGGTCTTGCCGGCCGCCTTGGCGTCGGCCTCCATGGACTCGAAGCCCTTCTTGATGGCGTCCTGGTGGGAGCCGGAGAAGGCGGTGAAGACCAGGTCTCCGCCGTACGGGGAGCGTTCCGGGACCGGGCAGCTGGTTGCAGTACTCGACGGTGCGGCGGATCTCGTCCATGTCGGAGAAGTCGATCTGCGGGTCGATGCCCTGGCCGAACAGGTTCATGCCCAGGGTGACCAGGTCGACGTTGCCGGTGCGTTCGCCGTTGCCGAAGAGGCAGCCCTCGATGCGGTCGGCGCCGGCCAGGTAGCCGAGCTCGGCCGCGGCGACGCCGGTGCCGCGGTCGTTGTGCGGGTGCAGGGAGAGCACGATCGAGTCGCGGTTCGCCAGGTTGCGGTGCATCCACTCGATCGAGTCGGCGTAGACGTTCGGCGTCGCCATTTCGACGGTCGCCGGCAGGTTCAGGATCATCTTGTTCTCGGGGCTGGCCTCGAGGACCTCGGCCACGGCGTCGGAGATGCGCTTGGCGAACTCCAGCTCGGTTCCGGTGAAGGACTCCGGGGAGTATTCGTAGGTGATCTTGGTGCCGACCAGCTGCTCCTCGTACTTCTTGCACAGGCGCGCACCGGTCAGGGCGATGTCCATGATGCCGTCCTGGTCCTGGTTGAACACGACGCGGCGCTGCAGCACGGAGGTGGAGTTGTACAGGTGCACGATGGCCTGCTTGGCGCCCTCGAGCGACTCGTAGGTGCGCTCGATCAGGTGTTCGCGGGCCTGGGTGAGCACCTGGATGGTGACGTCGTCCGGGATGCCGCGTTCGATCAGCTGGCGCACGAAGTCGAAGTCGGTCTGCGAGGCGGACGGGAAGCCGACCTCGATTTCCTTGAAGCCCATCTTGACGAGCAGGTCGAACATCTTGTGCTTGCGCTCGGGGCTCATCGGGTCGATCAGCGCCTGGTTTCCGTCACGGAGGTCGACCGCGCACCAGCGCGGGGCCTGCGGTGATGTACTTGTCCGGCCAGGTGCGGTCCGGCAGGGAGATGTTGATCTGGTCCTGGAACGGCACGTACTTGTGGATCGGCATTCCGGAGGGCTTTTGCATGTTTTGCATTTCAGTGGGCCTTTTCTAAGTGGGTGAGAAAGGGGGCCGGGACGGTGGTTGACTCCGCAGCGAGGGGTCGGCCTAAGGACGCTTAGAGTCCTGTCTGGGTCTCGCCGCGGCGGCTTAGTAGTAGTAGTCCGAAATGCATTTGTTTAACATAGCACCGCGCCCGCGCCCGGTGTGATTTGTTGAACAATTGTGTCACATAGCGGACAGGCGCCCGGACCGCATGCGGCCCACTGTCGATGTCCAGCACCAAGTCAACTCGCGTTCAGCGGCCGGCGCGGCTCCGCTACGATCGACCCATGAAAGAAAAATCGCCCGCCCGGATCGGGCTTTCCATTCCAACCACGGACTGGCTTCTCATCGACGGGGCCCTGACAACCTGGGTGCCCTATCCATCGGGGATCCCTCGCTGGTCCAATGGTGCGGCACGATCCGTGAAGCCGGGTGGCGCGACATTCCGGACTGGCCCGCCGAACTCGAGGGGCTCGAGAGCTGGCCGGCCGAGGGCCGGATCCCGGAGATACGGCTTCCCCGTGAAACATGGTCATTCATCATCGATGCCCTCGGCGGACGTGGAAGCCGATCGCATGTTGGCCAACGACGGTTCCCTGCCGCCGGAGGAGCGGGACCTCCGTGCGAAGATCGCCGCAAGGTCGGAAGCGATTGCCGCGGAGATCCGCAAGAGGATCGGCCAGTGAACCGCGCATAGGGGCAGGCGCATCGGGCAGCCGAACGCAGAAACGCAGAACGATCCCGGGCACAAACCGCGCCCGGGATCGTTCTGCATTGCATGGTGAAGCCGGAGACTAGAAGCCGAGCTTGCCCAGCTGCTTGGGATCGCGCTGCCATTCCTTGGCGATCTTCACGTGCAGGTCCAGGTACACCTTGGTGCCCAGGAGCGCCTCGATGCCCTTGCGCGAACGGGTGCCGACATCGCGCAGGCGCGCGCCGCCCTTGCCGATGACGATGGCCTTCTGGCTGGAACGCTCCACGTAGAGGTTCACGCGCACATCCAGCAGCGGGCTGTCCTCCGGGCGTCCCTCGCGCGGGACCATTTCCTCGACGACCACGGCAAGCGAGTGCGGAAGCTCGTCGCGCACGCCCTCCAGGGCGGCCTCGCGGATCAGCTCGGCAACCATCTTGGCCTCCGGCTCGTCGGTCAGCTCGCCGTCCGGGTACAGCGGCGGGGAAAGCGGCATCTGCGCGGCGAGCACGTCGGCGACCTCCTTGACCTGGAAGTCCTTGGTGGCGGAGACCGGCACGACGGCGGCCCAGCCGCCCTCCCCGAGGGTGTCCACGCCCAGCTGCGCCACGGCCATCAGCTGCTGCATGAGCGCGGCCTTGTCCACGGTGTCGGCCTTGGTGACGATCGCGACGATCGGCTTCTTCTGCAGCTGCGCCAGCTGGGTGGCGATGAAGCGGTCGCCCGGGCCGATCTTCTCGTTGGCCGGCAGGCAGAAGCCGATGGCGTCGACCTCGGAGAGCGTGTCCGCGACCAGGTCGTTCAGGCGCTGGCCCAGCAGGGTGCGCGGGCGGTGCAGGCCCGGGGTGTCCACGAGGATCAGCTGCGCGTCCTCGCGGTGCACGATGCCGCGGATGGTGTGGCGGGTGGTCTGCGGCTTCGAGGAGGTGATGGCCACCTTCTGGCCCACCAGGGCGTTGGTCAGCGTGGACTTGCCGGCGTTCGGGCGGCCCACGAAGGAGGTGAAGCCGGAGCGGAAGTCCTTCGGCCAGCCGCCATCGGGCATCATTGCGGGGGTTTTGGTGTTCCGGCTCATGCTTGCTCCTTGTGATGCGGTGCATCGTTCACGGCGGGTTGTTCGCCGGTTGTCGTTTGTACTTCCACCTTGCGCACCAGGATCTTCCCGATGCGGTTGCGCCGCCCGCTGAGCGAGACGACCTTCAGTTCTATGCCGTGGACCACGGCGTGCGAGCCGAGCACCGGGACGCTGCCCAGTTCCTTGGCCAGCAGCCCGCCGACGGAGTCGACCTCGTCCTCGTCGATGTCGATGTCGAAAAGCTCGCCGAGTTCGTCGATGGAGGTGCGGGCGGTGACGGTGTAGCTGCCGTCGCCCTGGTCCTCGATCTCGTTGCGCTGCCTGTCGTACTCATCATCGATCTCCCCGACGATTTCCTCAATGAGGTCCTCGAGGGTGACCAGCCCGGCGGTTCCGCCGTACTCGTCGATGACGATGGCCATGTGGGTCGATTCGCGCTGCAGCTCCGGCAGCAGCTCGCCGACCAGCTTGGATTCGGGCACGTACCGGGTGGGGCGTGCCAGATCCTCGACCAGCGCCCGGGATCCGGGCTCCTTGTGCAGCTTGTAGGCCACGTCCTTGAGGTAGATGATGCCGAAGATGTCGTCGGCGTCCTCCCCGATCACCGGCACGCGCGAGCAGCCCGGAGTTCAGGAACAGCTCCATGGCCGCGTTGAGGTCCCGGCCCTTGTCGATGGTGACCATCTCCGTGCGCGGCACCATGACCGAGCGCACGTAGGTGTCCTCCAGGTCCATGACGGAGTTGATGATCTCCGCGGCCTCGTCCTCCAGGCCGTCGCCCTCCGAGGCCCGGTCGACCAGGTCGCGCAGGCGCTCCTTGGAGAGGAAGCCCTCGTCCTCCGCGACGGCGCGCGGGGAGATGGCCTGCCCGATGCCGACCAGCCAGGACGGGACCGGGCCCAGCACCAGGCGCAGGAAGCGGATCAGCGGCGCGGTGCGGCGCACCACCGCATCGGCGTGGGTGCGGCCGTAGCGGCGCGGCGAGACCCCGACCAGCACGAAGCTGACGGCGGCCATGGTGACGGTGGCCAGCAGGCCGGCCAGCCAGACGTTGCCGAGCCTGTCGTGGTAGAGGATGCCGACCGCCACGGCGGAGGCGGTCTCGAACCAGATGCGCCAGAAACGCACGGCGTGCGTGTGGCTGGTCGTGTCGTCGAGGATGCGGCTCAGGTGGCCGGCCGCGGATTCGTTGCGCAGCACCTCCGCCTGCTGCCTGGAAAGGTACAGGTAGGCGGATTCGGCCGCGGTGAGGATTGCTGCACAGATGATGAACACCAGTGCACAGAGCGCGAGAACAATCGCGGTCACTAGTTCATCGTCTCCCGCGGAGCCGGGCGGCCCAGGAATCCTTCAAGCAGCTGGCGCTGCAGGGCGAACATGATGTCCTTTTCCTCGGGCTCGGCGTGGTCGAAGCCCAGCAGGTGCAGCATGCCGTGCGTGGTCAGCAGCAGGATCTCGTCCTCGACGCTGTGCCCGCCGGCGGCGGCCTGGGTGGTGGCGACCTGCGGGCAGATCACGATGTCGCCGAGCATGCCGGCCTCGGTGGGCGATCCGGGGCGGCCCGGGCGCAGCTCGTCCATCGGGAAGCTCATCACGTCGGTGGGCCCGTCGATGTCCATCCATTCGACGTGCAGCGCGCTCATGGGTTCCTCGTCCATCAGGATGATCGAGACCTCGGTTTCCGGGTGCACGTGCAGCTCGGCGAGGATGTGGCGTCCCAACGCGCTGATGCGTTCGAGATCGGCTGCGATCTCGGACTCGTTGTTGACCTCTACGCTCATGATGCGTTCTCCTGGTTGTCGGGACCGTGTCCCTGTGGTTTTGCCGTGCTGTTTGTGTGCTGCGTGGCCCGCGCCGGGGGCCGCGGCCGCCCGGCGCCGCGCGCGGGCGGCCGAGCGGTTGAAGTTGGGGTCCTGGCGGGCCGTCCAGCGCTCGTAGGCGCCGACGATGGCCCCGACCAGCCGGTGGCGCACCACGTCGGAGGCGTCGAGTTCGCAGAAGGCGATGTCGTCGACGCCCTCGAGGATCTCGGTGACCACGCGCAGCCCGGACTTGGTGCCGCCGGGCAGGTCGACCTGGGTGATGTCGCCGGTGACCACGATCTTGGAGCCGAAGCCCAGCCGGGTGAGGAACATCTTCATCTGCTCGGGCGTGGTGTTCTGCGCCTCGTCGAGGATGATGAACGCGTCGTTGAGCGTGCGTCCGCGCATGTAGGCCAGCGGGGCGACCTCGATGGTGCCGGCGGCCAGCAGGCGCGGGATCGAATCCGGCTCCAGCATGTCGTGCAGCGCGTCGTAGAGCGGGCGCAGGTACGGGTCGATCTTGTCGGTGAGCGTGCCCGGCAGGAAGCCGAGCTTCTCCCCGGCCTCCACGGCCGGGCGGGTCAGGATGATGCGGCTGACCTCCTTGGCCTGCAGCGCCGCGACGGCCTTGGCCATCGCCAGGTAGGTCTTGCCGGTGCCGGCGGGGCCGATGCCGAAGATCACGGTGTTCTCGTCGATGGCATCGACGTAGGCCTTCTGGTTCACGGTCTTGGGCCGGATGGCCTTGCCGCGGCCGGAGAGGATCTTCAGCCCGAGCACGGACTGGGCGTCGCCGGCGCCGGAGCCCTCGAGCATGCGCACCAGTTGTTCGATGGTCTGCGCGGAAATCCGGGTGCCGTTGGCCGCGAGCGTGCGGGCCTCGGTGATCACCCGCAGGGCCCTGTGTGCGGCGCCCGGTTCGCCGGTGACCCGCAGGTCGTTGCCGCGGGCGTGGAGCTCAACGCCCGGGTAGGCGCCGCCGATGACGCGCAAGAGTTCATCGTGTGCACCCAGGGTGGCGACCATTTGGTCGGAACTGTCGAAGCTGACCAGCGCATCGGTTTCCCGTGGCTGCCCTGATTGGCTCATCTCTGGATCCATACGACTGTTGCCGCCTCCGCATTCTGTGTGGGCGACTGAGGCCTGCGGTCCTTCCGCGGCCAATGGTCCCTGCACCTCGTCCATCTTATCCTGCCCTTGTGGCACCGGCCATTGGCGCGCTGGCGGCTCCGACTGCCGGCCCCGGAACATATCAATCAGGCAACAGTCCCCGCAAAACCCGGATCGAAACCCCCTCGAGCGGAATTTTGTGCAAGGCTGGGGAAGTCCATCGTCTCCCCCGATGCGGCTCCACCCACGTTTTCAGTTCCCTTTCTCCCAGAGAGCCACTATTTCCGATGTCCCGTTCCCGTCGCACCGCCCATTCCCGCATTGCGGTTTTGGCGCTCATGGCGTTGCTTGGAACCACGGCCTCCTGCGGCCTGGGGACCGGCGCCGAACAGTTCTCGATGCCCGCATCGAACGCCGACATCCATTCGGTTGCCCCGTTGTCGGCGGTCGAGCATGGAACCGTTGAGCACCGACCGGAGCATGCCCGTCTACTGGCTCTCGGAATCGGACGGCACGGTGCGCCTCTACCGGGAATTCGTGCAGATCCCCGGGGCCGGGGATCCGATCGCCGCATCGGTGCGCTACATGCTGTCCTCGAAGCCGCATGACACCGACTACTTCAACCTGTGGCGCCCGAGCACCTCGATCGGCGCCTCGGTGAGCCCGCAGAACCTGATCACCATCGACCTGGGCAAAAAGGCGTTCGGCGCATCGCTGGATCGCGGCCTCGCGGAACGGTCGATCGCGCAATTGGTGTACACGGCCACTGCCGCCGCGGCCAACGCCGGCATCCTCTCCGACGGCATCGAACCAAGCGTGCAGGATCCAGGTCGACGGATCCAGCGACTTCCTGGCCTTCGGCCAGATTCCGCTGGACCAGACCTTCACCCGCGACGCCACGCTTGCGGCGCCGCTGTGGGTCATCGACCCGCAGGCCGGCAGTTCCGTGCCCGCCGGCAGCGTGGACTTCCGCGGCCTGAGCGCGAGTTTCTCCGGCGGGGAGTTCTGGGAGATCCGGCGGAAGAAGGCCATGAACCCGCTGAAGACCAAGAGCGAGTCGACCGAGCCCGTCGCCTCCGGCCAGCTGCCCACGGGCGGCGACGCCCGGGACACCAACGAGTTTTCCTTCAGCCACGAGCTGGGGGCCGGCGAGTACACATTCACCGCATGGGGCGTCGATGCGACCACGGACAAGCGGATCGCCATCGAATCCAAGGACTTCACGGTGAAGGACTGAGTCCCGCCGACCAGTCCCCGACCAAGTCCGCCAACGCAAGATCCCTGTGCTGTTTCCCCCTTCCAAATGGAACGGGAGGATCCGACACAGGGATCCTTTTGCCTGTGGCCGTGCGGCTTCAAGACTGCTTACAGGTCAGAGCTGTCCGAGCAGGTGCCTGACGAGCACCAGGGCCGCGGGCCCGGCGGTCGAGGCGCGCAGCACGTGCCGGCCCAGCAGCGCCACCTTGGCGCCGGCGGCCAGGAACTGGTCGATCTCGTTGTCGGAAATCCCGCCCTCGGGCCCGACGACCAGGTGGACCTCGGCGCGCGGGTTCTCGCCGGCGGCCAGTGCCTCGGCGTGCTCGGCGGCCCAGGCGCCGACGACGTCGGCCACCGAGTCGGCTCCGCGTTCGTGCAGCACCAGCACCAGCACCGGCGTCCCGGCGTCCGCCGCGGCCGCCATGGACTTGGCCAGGGCCGGGGTGGAAACCATCGGCAGGACCTCGGGCAGGAACGTGCGCCTGGATTGCTTCAGCGCGCTGAGCACCGTCGCTTCCCACTTGCCCAGCGCCTTGGCGGCCTTGGCCTCGTTCCAGCGCACGATGGCGCGTTCGGACTGCCACGGGCGCACCGCGTCGATGCCGAGCTCCACCGCGGACTCGACGGCCTGCAGGTCGCGGTCGCCCTTGGCCAGCGCCTGCACCAGGGTGATGCGGACCGGCAGGACCGCCTCGTGCTCGACGGAGGCGACGGTGGCCCGCAGCGAGGACTTGTCGGTGTCCAGCACCTCGACGCTTGCGCGCACGCCGGTGCCGTCGACCAGGTCGATCATCTCCCCGCTGCGCACGCGCTTCACGTTCACCGCGTGGTGGGCCTCGGGCCCCTCAAGGGTGAGGACGGTTCCCACGGCGGGGTCGCCGAGGGAACCGCGCTCCATGAAGAAGCACTGGTTGCTCATGAGCCCAGGTTGCCGAGCTTGCCGCGCAGGCGGGAGAACATCCCGCCGCTGTTTTCCATGCGGCCCTCGGCGAATTCCTCGCCGCGCAGCTTGGCCAGCTGCTCGAGCAGCTCGCGCTGTGCCGCGTCGACCTTGGTCGGGGTCTCGACGTGCAGGTGCACGATGATGTCGCCGCGCTTGCCGCCGCGCAGGCGCGGGACGCCGTAGCCGGCCAGGCGGACCGTGTCGCCGGACTGGGCGCCGGATTCGACCTCGATGACCTGGGTGCCGTCGAAGGTCTCAAGCTTCAGGTCCGCGCCGAGCGCGGCCGCGGTCATCGGGACGTTCATGCGTGCGTGCAGGTCGACGCCCTCGCGTTCGAAGACCTTGTGGCGGCGCACCTCGATCTCCACGTACAGGTCGCCGTTGGGGCCGCCGCCGGGGCCGGCCTCGCCCTGGCCGGCCAGGTGGATGCGGGTGCCGCTGGCAACGCCGGCGGGGACCTTGAGCTGCTTGGAGATGCGTTCGCGGATGCGGCCCTGGCCGCTGCAGTCGATGCAGGGGTCCGGGATGGTGGTGCCGAAGCCGCGGCAGGCCGCACAGGTCTCGACGGTCATCATCTGGCCCAGGAAGGAACGGACCGGGCGCTGGACCTGGCCGGCGCCGTGGCAGATGCTGCAGGTGACGGGCGAGGTGCCCTTGCGGCAGCAGGTGCCTTCGCAGGTGGGGCAGGTGACGGCGGTTTCCATCTCCAGCGGGTACACCGTGCCGGCCACCGCATCGGCAAGGTCGATGGTCGCGGTGATCAGTGCGTCGCGTCCGCGCTGCGTGCGCGAGGCCGGGCCCTGGGCCTGGCCGCCGCCGAAGAACTGCTCGAAGATGTCCCCGAAGCCTCCGCCGAAACCGCCGCCTCCGCCGAAGCCGGTCTGGCCCGTGCCGTTCTCGTTGCCCGTGGCGTCGTAGTTCGCGCGCTTGTCCGCGTCGGCGAGCACCTCGTAGGCGTGGGTCACCTGCTTGAACTGCTCGGAGGCGTCCTCCCCCGGGTTCACATCGGGGTGCAGCTTGCGGGCCAACTTTCGGTAGGCCTTCTTGATTTCTTCGCCCGTGGCGTCCTTGCTGACGCCCAGAACTTCGTAGTGAGTGCTCACAGTGCTCGCTGTGTCCTTTCGTACTTCAAAAATTGACAATGGCCGAAGCGTTAGCCGGCCAGGATGCGGGAAAGATATCTGGCGACGGCGCGCACGGCGGCCATCGAGGTGGGGTAGTTCATGCGCGTCGGGCCCAGCACGCCGATCATCGACTGTTCGCCCGGCCCGTAACCCGTGGCGACCACCGAGGCCTCGGTCAGCGCGCCGTACTGGTTTTCGGTGCCGATGCCCACCGCGATCCCGTGGGCGTCCTGCTCGAGTTCGGAGAACAGCCGCAGCAGCACCACCTGTTCCTCGAGCGCCTCAAGGACCGGGGTGATGCTCAACGGGAAGTCGCGGTTTGCGCGGGCCAGGTTGGCGGTGCCGGCCATGACCATGCGGTCCACGGTGTTGTTGCGCGCCAGGGCGGCCAACGACTCCGCGATGGCCCGTGCCGCATGCAGCAGTCGCGGTTCGACCAGGTCGGTGGGGCCCCCGCAGAGTTTCGAGACATCGGCGATGGGGCGGTTGTCCAACACGGCGAGGAACACCGCGCGCAGGCGCTGGAGGTCCTCCTCGCTGGTGTCCGGGGGCAAAAGTATGACCCGTTGTTCGACCTTGCCGCTGGAGGCAATCAGGACAACGAGTGTCTGCCCGGCGCCAAGTCCCACCAGCTCGATGTGGCGAACCGTGGCGTTCGAGTAATGCGGCACCTGGATGAGCGCCACCTGCTGCGTGATGCTGGCCAGCAGGCGGACGGTGTTTTCGAGGACCTCGTTGAGGTCGTGCGAGCCTTCGATCAGTGCGGCGATGGCACGTCGTTCGGCCGGCGAGAGCGGCTTGATGTCGCCGATCTGGTCCACGAAGTGGCGGTAGCCCTTCTCGGTGGGGATCCGCCCGGAGGAGGTGTGCGGGGCGACGATGAAGCCCTCTTCCTCAAGCGATGCCATGTCGTTGCGGATGGTCGCGGCCGAGACGCCGAGGTTGTGCCGTTCCAGCAGGGCGCGTGAACCCACGGGTTCCCGTGACTTGACATAGTCTTCAACGATGGCTCGGAGGACCTCGAGCCTGCGCGGTTCGGTCATACTTCCCCTCCTGGACTACCAGATTGATTCGGTCGACGACGTGTCCGGGCGCCCGGGGCCCGCGAAATTGCGGCCTCTTAGCACTCGACATGTCCAAGTGCTAAGTCTAATACGTCCGGCTGGGTTGTTAGCATGGTTTGTTCAAACACGGTGATGCCGCGTTCACCACACGACCTCACCACCGCAGCACGCGACCACCGGCACCGGAAAGTGAAACCATGACCAATTACACCTGGGGCGCCCAAGACATGAGCGCCCCCGTACGACGACAGCTTCGCAAGGTTCCGCTGAGCCTGGGCCTGCTGCTCGAGGACGTCGAAAGCGGCTGGGTGGGAGAGGTCGTCCGCATGGAGAAATCCGGCGGCATGCGCGTGATGGCCCTGGAGGACCGGGCCGGCCGGACCAAGTCCTTCCGCACGGGCTTCGGCTTCCTGCTCGAGGGCGAGCCCGTGGAAATCACCGAACCGGTTGCCGCGCCGCCGGCAAACCAGGGCACCGCACGCAGCGCCTCGGGTTCGCGCATGGTCACCGACCTGCGGGCCCGCACCGCGCGGGCAAGCCGCATTTGGGTCGAAGGCAAGCACGACGCCCAGCTGGTCGAAAAGGTCTGGGGCCACGACCTGCGGGTGGAGGGCATCGTCGTCGAGCCGCTGCATGGCGTCGATGACCTGGCTGCCGCCATCCGCGACTTCTCCCCCGGCCCGCAGCGCAAGCTCGGAATCCTCGTCGACCACTTGGTGTCCGGCACCAAGGAGGCGAAGATCGCCGCCGAGGCCATGCGCGTGCCGGGCGCCGCGGGCAATGTGCTGATTGTCGGCCACCCGTATGTCGACGTGTGGCAAGCCGTCCGCCCCACGGTGCTGGGCATCAAGGCCTGGCCTGTGGTGCCGCGCGGAACCGACTGGAAAACCGGCATCCTCAAGGGCCTGGGCTGGCCGCACCAGGAACAGGTCGACGTGGCGCAGGGATGGGAACGCATCCTGGGGCAGGTGCGAAGCTACGCGGATCTGGAACCGTCGCTTTTGGGCCGCGTTGAAGAGGTCATCGACTTCCTCACGGCCGGCGACCACGGGCCCGAATAGCTGTCCGTCTACGCGCGCGACGCGCCCGGCCGGAATAATGTCCGGGCCGTGAGAATGCTCACCCCGCCCGCCGATCGTGCCACGTGGACAGCCTGAAGATGTCGCAAGCTGCATGGAAAACCGTTCACCTTTCGGCCGGGACTCGCCCAAAGCCGCGGTTCGATTCATTGGAGCCGTTGGATTGGCGATAAACTGTCCAACGATTCACCAACAGCAACGAAGAGGACACCAGCAGTGGTCAACGAGGCACGACAGCCATCCGGCGCAGGCGATGGCCAGCCGGACCGATTCGAAGGTTCCTCGGACGCCCCGCTGCCACTGACGCCCACCGAAGACCGCCAGTGGGCAACCATCGCCCACTTCGGCGCGATCCTTGGGTGCATCCCCTCGGCCATCATCTACTACGTGTACCGCTCGCGCGGGCCGTTCACGGCGCAGGAATCCAAGGAAGCACTCAACTTCACGTTCCCGCTCACGGTCCTGGCCGTGGTGCTGAACCTGCTCTCGCTGATTCCCGTCATCGGGTGGGTCTTCGCGGTTCTCGTGGTCGCAATCTGGATTTTCCTCACCGTCAGCGGCGTCAAGGCGGGCATCAACGCGAACAAGTCCCGCCCCTACCGCTACCCGTTCAACCTTCGGCTGTTCAAGTAGCAAAGAGCCGGCCGGAAACCCAGGGCATTGCCGAAAGGCAGTGCCCTTTTCCGTTGCCGGCTACCCGGGCCGGTTTTGGCATGCCGGGCCGCACCGAACGCGATCCGCGGCCGGTGCGCCAATGACGCCGACGGGCGGCACCGGCAGGCCGTGGACAACCACTGTTGAGCTTGGCCACGTGGATCGACGCTGCGGCCCCGGTTTGCAGCAGCGGGTCGGCAAGGCCACCTGCTCCAGAACGACAAAGGTGGGTGGCGGGTTGGAAATTCATCCAACCCACCACCCACCTTTGTAGGATTCCACCTGCTATCGCTGCGAGGCGGTTCCTAGAAATCCAGCAGCCTGCGCAACACGGCATCGGCCAACAGCCGACCCTGCAGCGTCAAGACAACCTTCTTGGCAAACGCCGCCTCGGGTACCACCAAGCCATCGGCAATCAAGCCGGCAATTGCCTTGCCGGCCCTCGGGATTCAGCTCGGCGGTGTCCATGCCGTCGACGATGCGGGTCAACAACATGGCCCGTTCCAGGTAGCGTGCGTCCTCGTCCGGGGTTTCACGCCCCGCTGCGGGCGAGGTGCCCGCGTCGATGCGCTGCTGGTACGCGGCCGGGTGCTTGACGTTCCACCAACGCAGCCCGCCAACGTGGGAGTGCGCCCCGGGGCCCGCGCCCCACCAGTCGCCACCGCGCCAGTAGGCAAGGTTGTGCAGGCAGCGGGTGTCTTCGTCCTTGGACCAGTTGCTGACCTCGTACCAGTTGTACCCGGCGGCGGCGAAAAGTTCGTCGGCGATCAGGTACTTGTCGGCGTGGTCGTCATCGTCGATGTTCGCGACCTCGCCGCGGCGGATCTGCCCGGCAAGCCGGGTGCCCTCCTCGATGATCAGCGCGTAGGCGGAGATGTGGTCGGGGTCGTAGCTCAGCGCGGTGTTGACGCTGGTGCGCCAATCCTCGATCGACTCCCCCGGCGTGCCGTAGATCAAGTCGACGCTCACCTGCAGGCCCGCAGCCTTCGCCCATTGCACGGCCAGGCCGACCCGCTCGGGGTTGTGCGTGCGGTCAAGGGTTTTCAGGACGTGCGGGACCGCTGACTGCATGCCGATCGACACGCGGGTGAACCCGCCGTCGGCCAGCAGCTGCAGGGACTCGGGCGTCACCGAATCCGGGTTCGCCTCGGTGGTGATTTCCGCGTCGGGAGCAAGGTCCCATTGGGTGCGGATTTCACGCAGCACGCGGACCAGGTCCTCGGCGGGCAGCAGCGTGGGGGTTCCGCCGCCGAAGAAGACGGTGGACACGCTGCGCCGCGGCACGCCGGATTCCTCCAGGACCTTGGCGCCAAAGGCGATCTCCGAGGAGACCGCCTCCGCGTAGGTGTCCTGGCTGGAACCCGAGCCGAGCTCGTGGGCCGTGTACGTGTTGAAGTCGCAGTATCCGCAGCGCACGGCGCAGAACGGAATGTGGACGTAGACCGAAAAGGTCCGGTCCACGGCACCATCGGCGCAGGTTGCCGGAAGCAACCCGTCCGATGGTGCCGGATCCCCGAGGGGCAAAGCACCTGGCATTGTTACTTCTTCTTGGGCTCGTCGGACGACAAGGGCAACGATGAAGGCTTCCTGGGGAACCTCCACGCGGCCGACCATCTTCATCCGCTTCTTGCCGGCCTTCTGCTTTTCCAGCAGCTTGCGCTTACGGCTGATGTCGCCGCCGTAGCACTTGGCCAGGACGTCCTTGCGGATGGCGCGGATGCTCTCGCGGGCGATGATGCGCGAACCGATGGCTGCCTGGATCGGCACCTCGAACTGCTGGCGGGGAATCAGCTCGCGCAGCTTCGAGGTCATCATGGTTCCGTAGGCGTAGGCCTTGTCACGGTGGGTGACGGCGCTGAACGCATCGACCTGTTCGCCCTGGAGCAGGATGTCGACCTTGACCAGATCCGAGATCTGTTCGCCGTCGGCCTTCCAGTCCAGCGAGGCGTAGCCGCGGGTCTTGGACTTCAGCACGTCGAAGAAGTCGAAGACGATCTCGGCCAGCGGAAGCCAGTAACGGATCTCCACGCGTTCCTCGGAGAGGTAGTCCATGCCGCGCATGACGCCTCGGCGTGACTGGCACAGTTCCATGATGGCGCCGACGAATTCGTGCGGTGCCAAGATGGTTGCAGCAACCATGGGCTCGTGGACCTCGAGGATCTTCCCGTCGGGGAATTCGCTCGGGTTGGTCACGGTGCGCAGCTTCTTGTCATCGGTCATGACCTCGTACACCACGTTCGGTGCGGTGGAGATCAAGTCGAGGTTGAACTCCGCCTCGAGGCGTTCGCGGGTGATTTCCAGGTGCAAAAGCCCCAGGAAGCCGACGCGGAAGCCGAAGCCCAGTGCCACGGAGGTCTCCGGGACGTAGGTCAGGGCCGCATCGTTGAGCTGGAGCTTGTCCAGCGCATCGCGCAGGGCCGGGTAATCCGAACCATCGATCGGGTACAGGCCCGAGAAGACCATCGGCTTCGGGTCCTGGTAGCCGCCCAGGGACTTCTCCGCCGGCTTGGCGAAGTTGGTGACGGTGTCGCCGACCTTTGACTGGCGCACGTCCTTCACGCCGGTGATCAGGTAGCCGACCTCGCCGACGCCCAGGCCCTTGGTGGGAACCGGTTCCGGTGAGGAAACGCCGATTTCCAGCAGGTCATAGGTGGTGCCGGTGGACATCATCTGGACCTTTTCGCGCGGCGAGATCTTGCCGTCAACCACGCGCACGTAGGTGACAACGCCGCGGTAGGTGTCGTAGACGGAGTCGAAGATCATGGCGCGTGCCGGGGCATTCGGGTCGCCGACCGGTGCCGGCAGGTCGCGAACAACCTTGTCCAGCAGGGCTTCGACGCCCATGCCGGTCTTGCCGGAAACCTGGAGGATGTCCTCCGGGTCGCAGCCGATGAGCTTGGAGATTTCGGCAGCGTACTTCTCGGGCTGCGCCGAGGGAAGGTCGATCTTGTTCAGCACGGGAATGATCGTCATGTCATTCTCCATGGCCAGGTACAGGTTGGCCAGCGTCTGGGCTTCGATGCCCTGTGCCGCGTCAACCAGGAGGATGGCGCCTTCGCAGGCGGCCAGGGAGCGCGATACTTCATAGGTGAAGTCGACGTGCCCCGGGGTGTCGATCATGTTCAGTGCGTAGGACTGGCCATCGACCTCCCATGGCATGCGTACGGCCTGGGACTTGATGGTGATGCCGCGTTCGCGTTCAATGTCCATCCGGTCCAGGTACTGGGCCTTCATATCGCGTGAGGAGACGACTCCGGTGAGCTGCAACATGCGGTCGGCCAGGGTCGACTTGCCGTGGTCGATGTGGGCGATGATGCAGAAGTTTCTGATGATCGCCGGATCAGTCGCGGCAGGCACCGGTGCGGTGCGGGCCATGGGTGACACGTAAGGGACCTCGCTAATAAGGGAGTGGAAAAGTAAGTTGGCAGCGAATTGCTTCGCAATGGCCATTCTCCCATGCCGCGGCGCCGGTGTCGCACAATCGGCCGAGGTGTTGCTCCTGATAGTTTGGCCAAATGAAGTTCAACGCCAATAAATTCTTCGGGTTTCTCGGTCGGGTCCTTGAAGGATTCCTGAAATCCCAGAACGACACGAACGTAAAAGAGGGCACCAAGCGCGCCCCGGCTCCCTCCCGGAAGACCGCAACCCAAGCAAAGCCGGGGACCAAGCCCGGCCCGCGGCCCCGGCCGGTGCGCGCAACGCATCCAAGCCGGTGCACACCGATTCAGCGGCGGCCCTCGGGTGGGAAAACGGCGACTACCCGGGCGACTTCCATGGTGCGGTGAAGCCCGTCTACAGCCCCGAGGCCGACGGTCAGCCGGATCCCGGGGAAATCGTCTGGGCATGGGTCCCCTATGAAGAGGACTACAGCCAGGGCAAGGACCGCCCGGTTCTCTTGGTCGGAAACGACGGGAAATACCTGCTGGCCCTCATGCTGACATCCAAGGACCACAACAACCCGGGACGCTCCGACAGGGACTACGTCGACATCGGATCCGGCCCGTGGGACAAGCAGGGGCGGCCCAGCGAAGTCAAGGTTGACCGGCTGATCCGCCTCATGCCTTCCGGCATCAGGCGCGAGGGGGCCGTCTTGAACAAGCAGCTTTTCTCGCGTGTCGCGGACCGACTCGGTTCCTAAGTCGGCGGGCATTTCGTCCTGGAATTTCCGGCCTGAGGAGCTGTTTCGCTGCAAATTGCAGGTCGGCACAGGCAGGGAAACTTGACCCGCATCACGTCGGTGAATCCGCGAATGAATCGTGAGTTCGATGTGAACCTGATAGTATTACTTCTTGTGTGTCCGCGCAGGTCGACGGGCACTTCTCCCGGGTCGCCATAGGTATCCCCACGCCGCTCAGTCAATGGCCCGGAAGATATCCCTCACCGACCATATAAGCGATGAGCAAGAGAGTTTAAAACAGTGGCAAATATCAAGTCCCAGAAGAAGCGCATTCTCACCAACGAGAAGGCACGCCAGCGTAACGCTGCAATCAAGTCCGAGCTGAAGACCGCAATCCGCGCAGTAAACACTGCCGTTGTGTCCGAGGACAAGGAAGCAGCCTCTACCGCACTGGTAACCGCTGGCCGCAAGATTGACAAGGCCGTCACCAAGGGTGTGCTGCACAAGAACAACGCAGCAAACCACAAGTCGGCCATCTCCAAGAAGGTTAACGCCCTCTAAGGATTGCTTCACTGCATAGTAGGCCCTCCACCCAATTGGGTGGAGGACCTACTTGTTTAACGTGGATCCCGGTTTCTCGCTGGATTCCGGGAACCGCGCACCGGACTTCGCCGACTCCCCCTGAGGGTGGCACCCAGCCGATCAGCGGCTCCCTCAGGGCGAACGTACGGAATGGGCCGGTAACCTCGTCAAGTCGGCATCCGTTGAGGGTGCCGTTTACCCCTTGATCCCGGATGCTGAAATGAGCGCCCCGCCAGATGAGTAAAGCCAGCATGACCCGGACAGCGGCCTCGCATTCACCAATCGACGAACGCATGCGGATGATGGTTCTGCCGCAGCTGAAATCATGGGTTCTGGTCCCCTCCGCAATGCTGGCGCTCGTGCTGGCCGCTGGATTCAGTGCAAAGTACCTGCCCGGATACACCACTGGCGAACTTGCGGTCGACCAGGAGCTCAGCCGGCACCACGACACGCTGCTCAACGGCGTGGCGCTTTTGCTCAGCACCATCTTCAGCCCCCTCGGCGGCGCGGTCCTCCTGGCCGGAATCTGCATGTTCCTCCTGCTGCTCAGGCGCTCACCGGTGAACGCGATCGGCTTCGGGGCCGTCGCGTCCGTGGGTTGGCTCTCGTCGCAGGTTCTCAAGGTGATCGTGGAGCGGCCCCGCCCAAATCCTGCCCTGTTGGTGGATCCGCTGGCCCCGGAAACGGGCTTCGACAGTTTCCCCAGCGGCCACGTCTGCCTGGCAGTGGGGTTGGCCTTCGCCGTCTACTACCTGGCCCGCGGAACCCGGTGGCGGAATGCGGCGGCAATTCTGGGTGCGGCCATGGTCGTCGCCTTGGCTCTCTCGCGGATCTACATCGGAGTGCACTATCCAACGGATGTCGTGGCCGCCATCGTGACGGCCACGGCCGCAGTGATGTTCTTCTCCGGCCTGTGGAACCGGCATGCGGCACGAATCCTTGCGAGATTGCGCTTCCTGGAACGATTCGGCCCGATTCCCCTGGACCCCCGCCGCGATCGCCGCAAGGCCGGAATCCAGCGGTAACTGCGGACCGGAAGTCCTAGCGCCTGGCAGCCAGGGCTATCTGGGTGACCGCGCGTTCGACGGCGTACTCGGGGTCGCGGGAGGCGCCCTTCACCTGGGCGTCGGCCTCGGCAACCAGGCGGATGCAGCGACCCAGGTCGTCCGCGTTCCAATAGCGGGCCTGCTCCTGGGCTTGCTGCACCTGCCACGGAGGCATGCCCAGTTCGCTTGCGAGCTGGCCGGCGGACTTTCGGACCCCTGCCACCTTGGCAACCTGGCGCAGCTTCATCGCCAGGGTTGCGACGATCGGCACCGGATCGGTTCCCGTGGCCAAGGCGTGCCGAAGCGTGGAAAGTGCCACGTCGGCACGTCCCATCATCGCTGCGTCGGCAACCTTGAAGCCCGTGGCTTCGACCCGGCCCCCGTAGTACTTGTCCACCATGTCCTGGTCGATCGCCCCGGTGGTGTCCTGCAGCAGCTGTGAACAGGCCGCGGACAATTCGGAAAGATCGCTGCCCAGTGCCGCAACCAAGGCCCTTGCAGCCTCGGGGCTCAGCCGGCGCTTGGCCGCCTTGAATTCCTGGGTGACGAAGTCGATCTTTTCTGCATCTTTTTTCAGCGGCTGGCAGTCCACCAGCACCGCTCCGGCGGCCTTGAGCGCGTCCAGCAACTTCTTGCCGCGCACTCCCCCGCCGTGGTGCAGGATCAGCGTGGTGTCCGGTGCCGGGGCCTTGGCGTACTCGAGGGCATCGCCCAGGAAATCCTCGTTCATGTTGGCCAGCTGGCGGACCTCGATGAGTTTGGTTTCGCTGAAGAGCGAGGGGCTGGAAGCCAGCAACAATTCGCCGCGCTCGTACGAGTTGGCTTCAAAGCGCGTGAGCTCTACTTCCGCGCCGACTCGCAGGGCTGCCCGGACCTTTTCGAAGGAACGGGAGGCAAGCAGCTCTTCGGATCCTTGCAACAGGATGATCGCCGCCGGGGAGACGTCCCGCCAGGAAATTCCGGCGCTCTTAGTTGTGCCTCGTGCCGCAGCCATGACCGAACCCTTACGTAGTGAATGGAGAACCCCATAAATACTATCCGCAACGCCCGCATTCGGGATTTTCGGAGGGGTTGCCGCCACGAACTATGGCGCCGGTCGCAGTGCTTCCAGCGCCGAAACGCTGAGTCCGCCGTTTTCCCAGCCAACGACGAGCGTCCCGTGCTCGTCGGTGCGCAGGCCCGGCACGCCCCTGCGCTGCAGGGCTCCGATGATGTCCGGGCTCGGATGCCCGTACGTGTTGCTCCTTTCCCACGCTGATCAGCGCCACCGCGGGGCGCACCACGTCGATGATTTCCGTGCCGCCATTGGCCGCCCCGTGGTGGGCGATCTTCAAGATGTCGGCCCGCTGCACGGCCCCGGAGGCCAGCAACGTCCCCATCGGCGTTTCCTGCATGTCGCCGGTCGCCAGCATCGAAACGGTCTGCTTGCTTCCGGGCACCTGCATTTCGAAGCGGATCACCAGCGAGGCATCGTTTTCGTCCAGCTTGGTATCCGTCCGGCTTGGTGCCAGGACCCGCCAGCTCACCGTCCCGGCACTGCCGTGGTCCCCGGTCGCCATTTGCTCGCCCCTGAGCCCGTTGACTACTCGGAGGCTTCGCGGGGTCATCGAGCACCGAATAGAACAACTGTGCCACCTCGCGGTTTTTCCCGGCTCCGGCGATCCCCCCGTCATGGTCGGCATGCTGGTGCGTGATGAAGAGCGCGGCGATCTTCTCGACGCGCAGGCGGCGCAGGCAGGCATCGATGTCCGGAGGCTCCCTGCCGGTGTCGATGACGATCGCGCCGGCGGCTCCGGCATTGAGCACCAGCCCGTCGCCCTGGCCCACGTCGCAGGCCACCACCAGCCATGCCACGGCCGGAGCCGGGACCAGTGCCGTCACGGGAAGGGTCAGGCCCAGGAGCAGCCCCATTGCCACGCTTTGGACACCCATCGGGATCCGCGACCGCCAGGTCTCCGGACGCTCGGGTGCATAGCCCAGCGAGAAGAAGACGGCAATGAACAACGTCCAGGCCAGGGCGATGCCCATGACGCCCGCCGGCCAGGGCCTCAGCGCACCCGGCAATGCCGCAACCCACATGCCGACAAGTCCCACGCCGGCAGCCGGAATGCCGGCGGCCCAGATCAGCAGCGCGCCAAGCGGTGCGGAGAACATGAGCACCACGATGCCCAGCGTGCCCGTGATGGTGATCCAGGGAATCAGCGGGGCAACCAGCAGGTTGGCGGGCACCGAGTACAGCGAAAACGAGGGGCTGAGGGCCACCAACACGGGCAGGCAGGCGATCTGCGCCGCGACGGCGATGGCCGTTCCCTCGGCGAGGAATTCCGGCAGCCAGCGTGCCAACTTGTCGGCGAGCCTGCGCCCGATGAGCACGATCCCCGCCGTGGCCAGTGCGGAGAGCTGGAACGCGGCCTCCCCCGCCAGATAGGGGTCGATGGCCAGCAGGACGACCACCGCGAGGCATAGCGCCGAGAGACCGTTGCGGCCCCTCGAGGAGTGCACCGAGAACGCCGCGATGGCACCCATGACGGCCGCGCGCAACACGCTGGGTTCGTAGCCGACCAACAGCACGAATCCGTAAAGGGCGGCCAGACCCAGAAGCAGCGTCGGCAGTCGCGGCACGCCGAAAAGGCGGCAGAGGGCAAAGGCCGCGCCTAGCACCATGGCGCAGTTCGCCCCGCTGACGGCGCTCAGGTGCGAGAGCCCCGCGGCCTTCATGGCGTCGGAGAGTTCCTCGCCCTGTCCGCCGCGATCCCCGTACACCATCGCCGGAAGCAGCGCCCGCCCGGGCTCCGGCAGCACCATGGCGTGCTGGCGGAATTTTTGGCGCATTTGTTCGGCAATGCTTGGTTGCCTGGCGGTATCCAGGACCACGAGCGGGGCGACCGCAGTGAGCCGAAAGCGGCTGCGTTGCCCGGCCGGTGTCCGGCGTGATGCGGGCCAGCACCTCCACGACGGGTGCCGCGCGTGGGCCGTATGCCCACCGGGGCCAGCGATTCCCCGTATCCCAGGGTGACAGGCGAGTCTGCGGGCAGCCAGGTCTCGCCGCTGCGCATCGACCCGGCACGGGCCTCCACCTGGTAGCGGGTGTGCCCGCGGGAATCCTCGGAAAACTTGTCCGCCACGCGGCTGGCGCGCGGGGTGCCGGCCAGCTCGACCCGGACCCGGATGACCGCGGACTCTTCGGCGGCCTGGCGAAGCGGCTCGGGCACGGCGGTGGCCCCGCCGAGCGCCAGGTTTGCCAGCACCAGGCCGGCCGCGGTGCACAGCAGCGCGGGTGCCGCGAAGGCCGGTGCGGTGTCCCCTCCGAACAGGGCGTGCCTGGGCCGCAGCAGCAACAGCACGCCAAGCCCGGACAAGCCAAGCGCGATGAGCGCCGCCATTCCCTGCTGCGGCACGGACAAGCGCACCCCGACCAGCGCGGCGGCCCATGCGCCGATCAGGCACCACAGGCCGCGCAGGTCCAGCCGGAGCGGCTCCTCCTCGGCCGCAACCGCCTTTGATCGACTGCCGATGTGCTCGGCCAGACGCCGTCTCAGCCGGCTTGGCCAGCGAACGCCCCCGAGGCCGGTCCCCGGAGCCCCGGCTCACTTGAAGTCCACCTTTTGGCGCAGCGTTGCCAGCATGGCCGGGCCGATGCCGCTGACGGCGTCGAGCTCGGCGAGGTTCTTGAATGCACCGTTGGCTTGCCTGAAGTCGATGATGCGTTGGGCCAGCGCGGGGCCGATGCCGGGCAGCGCTTCAAGTTCAGTGCTGGTGGCGGTGTTGATGTTGAGCATGCCGCCGGCGGCCGGCCTGTGGGCCCGCCGCATCAGGTGTCTGGGCCGCTGAACCGGAATGCTCCCCGCGGAGCGGAATGCGCAGTTGTTGTCCGTCGGTGATTTCGGCCGCCAGGTTGACGGCCTCCGGGGCCGCATTTTTTTGCATCCCGCCGGCCCGATTGACGGCGTCCAACACGCGGGAGCCCAGAGGCAACTCATACACGCCCGGCTTCTTGACCGCGCCGATGACGTGCACGACGACCGTGGCACCGGCGGCCACGGTTCCGGCTCGGCGGTTGCCCGTTTTTGTTCACCCGGCCCTTGCTCGACGGTCCGTTTTTCTTCCGGCTCGGAGTTTTCGTCGACGGCCAGCGGCAGGCTCTGAATCTGCTTCGGGCTGCCGGGCGGCGGGTTGAAAACGATGGATACGGAGATCCAGCTCAGCGCCCCGATGACCAGAACGATGACGGCGGACCTGCCGACAAGAACGCGCAGGCGACCCGGTGCCGGCGCCAGGTTCGGGGCGGCCGCACGTTCCGCCCAATCGTGTCTGCCCATGCCCCAGTTCAACGCATTGCTCCGCTCTTGGGTCGCTCCCCCGGCCCGGGTGTGGAGAACTCCAAGGCCCGAGCGGAAGTCCCGACGCCATGGTGCCGGGCAAACACAGGTGCGTGTTTGCCCGGCACTGTGGGCCATCGTCCGAACCGCCGGTGTTCGGCCACGTGTTTGTCGTGGTCGGGTACCGGCTGGCTCCATGCGCTGTCAGCCCAGGTCGTACTCGCGGTAGGCATGGCCGTCAAGGGCGTGGATGACGATGTGTGCCGGGTGCGTGCCGGCTTCCTCGTGGGCCGCGGCAACCGCCTCTTTCACGGTGTGGAAGTGCGTGTGCTTGCTGGTCCGGACCTTGTGCAGGTCCCACTTCTTGTCATCCTCGCCTTCGACGGGCATCACCCGGTAGACCCAAGGCTTCACGGTCTTCTGCTCAGCCGATTCTGCGGACATGGCATCCTCCTGGAGGTTGTTCCATAAATATTGTCCGGTCCCCGCCACACGGCCACGTTCACCGTGGCGCAGGCCCTATACACAGTGGACACCTGCAACCGGGCAAAAGCAATAACGCTCAACCCGAAAATCCACTCCCACTGGCGGGTTCGGCTCCGTCGAAGCGGCCCTGGCCCGGTGGTGGAACCGGCCGGCAAGAGGCCGGGCACCACCGGATGCGCCGCCCGCGGGTCCCCCTTCGTTGACACCCCGTGCACACGGTTCTACCTTCGGTCTTAAGGGAACGGCCCCGTGCAGGAAGGGACGAGTGCAACGCCGCATGACATCACATCAACGGGTGGTCCTGTGGGTGGCGATCCTCGCCTCCTTCGTGGCGTTCCTGGACGGGTCGATCGTCAACGTGGCACTGCCTGCCATCGCCGCGGACCTCGGCGGCGGCCTGGTCATCCAGCAGTGGGTGCTCGACGGCTACCTGCTGACCCTCGGCTCGCTGATACTCGTGGCAGGCGCGCTCTCCGACATGTACGGCCGCGTCCGGGTGCTGCGGGCCGGGCTGGTGCTGTTCGGTGCCGCCTCGCTCCTGTGCGCCGTGGCGCCCACGGGCCCGGTGCTGGTTGCCGCGCGGCTGCTCCAGGGCGCGGCGGCAGCCCTGCTGGTGCCCAGTTCGCTGGCGCTGATCACCTCGACCTTCGAAGAGGAGCCCCGCGCCAGGGCCATCGGCCTGTGGACGGGGTGGACCGGCACGGCATTCATCGTCGGCCCGGTGCTCGGCGGGGTGCTGGTCGACACCATCGGCTGGCGCTGGGTCTTTGGCATCAACGTGGTGCCGATCGCCGCGACCATGGCGCTGCTGGCCGAGGCTGCACGACCCGGCGCGCGGGACCGCGGATGCGCACGTCGATTTCCCGGGCGCGCTGCTGGCGGCGCTCGGCCTGGCGGGAACCGTCTATGCGCTGATCATGCAGGGCACGCTGGGCTGGGGCAGCCCGCTGGTGCTGGCCCCCTTCGCGGCGGGGCTGGCGTGCCTGGCCGGGCTTCATCTGGTGGCAGGCGCGCGCCACGCACCCGATGATGCCGCTGGGGCTGTTCCGGATCCGGAACTTCGGCGTCGGCAACCTCGCCACGGCGTCGATCTACGCCGGGCCTTTCGCTGGGGCTGTTCATCATCCCGATCTTCCTGCAGGAGGTCGCGGGGTTCTCCGCCCTGGCCGCGGGCCTGGCGACCATCCCGCTGACCATCATGTCGCTGAGCTTCTCCACGCTGTTCGGCACGCTGGCCGGGAAGCACGGCCCGCGCCTGTTCATGGGGCTCGGGCCGTTCCTGGGCGGGTGCGGGTTCCTGCTGATGCTCGCGTCCCGGGAGCCGCTGGACTACTGGTGGCAGGTCCTGCCCGGGGTGGTGCTGTTCGGGTTGGGCCTGTCGGTCACGGTGGCGCCGCTGACCGCGGCCGTGCTGGGGTCGATCGCGGCGGACCGCAGCGGCATCGGGTCGGCCATCAACAATGCGGTGGCCCGCGTTGCGGGGCTGGTTTCCGTCGCGGCGACGGGCACGATCGTCGGGGCGACCCTGGACTACGACTCGTTCCACAGGGTCTTGCTGGTCACGGCGGCGCTCCTGTTTGCGGGTGCCGCGATCTCCGCCATCGGCATCCGCAACCTGCCCGGTCCCGCCCCGGCCGTTGCGCCGGAGGCCGCGGCGGCCTGCCACGACAGGAACGTCAACGGGGGAACCAGGCCCTGAGCCGGCGTGCCGACCGTGGGACGCCGGCAGCCGGGCTTCGAGCCTCGAGTGCGGAGCCCTACTCCGGGGTTGCCGCCGGAACTTCCGGGCGCGCCGGGGTTCCGGGATCATCGCCGTGCTTGGGCCGCGGCTCGCGGCGCGGCGCCGCCTGGCGGGGTTTGGCCTCGGCGGGTCCGGGCGGCCGGGGCGCGGTTCCGCCGCCGATGGCGACGGCCAGCACGCCGGCGCCGGTGTGCGCGCCCAGCACCGCGGGGACGGGAACGGCCAGCACCTCGAAGCGCGAGGCGCCGGCAAGTTCGTGCACGATTTCCTCGGCGGCGGCCTCGTTGCCGAAGTAGTGCACCGCAAGGCGCGCCTCGGGGCCGCGCGCGGCGGCCTCCTCGCGGGCTATCGCCACCAGCCGGGCCACGGTGCGCGCCTGCGTCCTGACCTTTTCGTGGGCGACGACGTGCCCGTCGCAGACGCTCAGGATCGGCTTCACGTTCAGCAGGGTGCCCAGCACCGAGGCCATGGTGCCGATCCGCCCGCCGCGGCGCAATTGTTCAAGGGAGGGCACGGCAAAGAACACGTGGTTTTCCGGGGCGCGGCCGGCGATCTCCGCCAGCTCCCCGACGCTTGCGCCGGCGGCCGCCGCCTCGACGACCTCCATCACCGCGAAGCCCTCGGCGAGGGCGACGGTGAGCGAGTCGATGACGGTGACGGGGACCGGGGACTGCGCGCGCACCCAGCCGGGCGGCCTCCACGGTGCCGGAGAGCGAGCCGGAGAGGTGGATGGAGATGATCCGCTTGACCCCGGCGTCGGCAAGTTCCTGGTAGGCGCGCAGCAGCTGGCCGGGCGCCGGGCGCGAGGTGCGCACCGACTTGCCCATGGCCAGGCCGAGGGCGAGTTCGTGCGGCACGTCGTCGGTGCCCTCGGAGTAGATCTGGTGGTCGATCATCACCGGCATGGGCACCACCCGCAGGTAGCGCCCGTGGGCCTTGGCCCAGTCGGCCGGCAGTGCCGCCGCCGAGTCGGTGACGACCCCGACGGGGATGAATCCGCGCCCGCCCGGGCCGCCGTGTTCGGGACGGTCCAGGCGCTGGCGCAATTTGCCCACCCAGCCGCCGGTGCGTGTCTGCCACGGCGGTCGGGCGGGCAACTGGTCAGGATCCATATGGTTAGGTTACAGCCCCTGACTAGGAGGCGGGAACCACGTTCACCAGTTTCGGCGCACGCACGATCACCTTGGCGATCGCCGCACCGTCCAGGTAGCGGATGACCTGCTCGTTGGCCAGGGCCAGCGCCTCGAGGTCCTCGGCGGTGATGTCGACGGGCACCTCCAGGCGCGCGCGGACCTTGCCCTTGATCTGCACGACGGCGGTGACGCTGTCCTCGACGAGCAGTGCCTCGTCGACGGCGGGCCATCCGGCGTTGGCGACGGCGGGCTCGTGGCCCAGCGCTGCCCACATGTCTTCGGCCGTGTACGGGGCGAAGAGCGAGAGGATGATCGCGGTGGCCTCGGCGGCCTCGCGGACGGCCGGGTCGGCCGCGCCGGCGCCGGAGTCGATGGCCTTGCGGGTCGCGTTGACCAGCTCCATGGCCTTGGCGATGACGACGTTGAACTTGCCGCCCTCGAGCAGCGCGGTGGCCTCGTGGACCGTCTTGTGGGTGACGTGGCGCAGGGCCTTGTCGCCGGTGGACGCATCCACGCCGGGTTCGCTGGCCACTTCCTGGGCCACGCGCCAGGCGCGGGCCAGGAACTTCTGCGAGCCGCCCGGGGACACGTCGGCCCAGTCCACGTCGTCCTCCGGAGGGGAGGCGAAGATCATGGTCAGGCGCACGGCGTCGACGCCGAACTTGTCCAGCTGTTCGCCCAGGTCCACGCCGTTGCCCAGCGACTTGCTCATGGCCTTGCCGCCGTTGAGCACCTGGCCCTGGTTCAGCAGGGCGGAGAACGGCTCGGTGACGTCGATCAGGCCCAGGTCGAAGATGACCTTGGTGAAGAAGCGCGAGTAGAGCAGGTGCAGGATCGCGTGCTCCACGCCGCCGACGTACTGGCCGACCGGCATCCAGTTGCGCACGGCCTCCGGGTCGAACGGTCCCTCGGTGTACTTCGGGGACACGAAGCGCAGGAAGTACCAGGAGGAGTCCACGAAGGTGTCCATGGTGTCGGTGTCGCGCTTGGCGGCGGCGCCGCACTTCGGGCAGTCCACGTTGACCCAGTCGCTGGCCGCGGCCAGCGGGGAAGTGCCCTTGGGGGCCAGGTCCTCGCCGCGCAGGTTGTCCGGCAGGCGGACCGGCAGCTGGTCGTCCGGAACCGGGACCTCGCCGCAGTGCTCGCAGTGGATGATCGGGATCGGGGTGCCCCAGAAGCGCTGGCGGCTCAGCAGCCAGTCGCGCAGGCGGAAGTTCACGAACTTCTCGCCGGTGCCGGCGGCCTCGACGATCTCGATGGCGCGGGCGATGCCCTCGGCCTTCGGCAGGCCGTCGAGCTCGCCGGAGTTCACGAGGGTTCCCTCGCCGGCGGCGGCGACGCCGGTCTCGGCCGGGTCCTCGGCGCCGGTGTCGACGACCACGCGCACCGGCAGGCCGAAGGCGCGGGCGAAGTCGAGGTCGCGCTGGTCGTGCGCGGGCACGGCCATGATCGCGCCGGTGCCGTATTCGGCCAGCACGTAGTCCGCTGCCCAGACCGGCAGCTTCTCGCCGTTGAGCGGGTTGATGGCGTAGCGGCCGGTGAAGACGCCGGTCTTTTCGCGCTCGGTGGCCTGGCGTTCGATCTCGGACAGCGCCTTGACCTTGTCCTGGTAGGCCTCCAGGGCCTCGCGGTGCTCCTCGGTGACAAGCTGCGTTGGCCAGCTCGGCGTCCGCGGCGACCACGAAGAACGTGGCGCCGTGCAGGGTGTCCGGGCGGGTGGTGAAGACCGTGGTCTTGTGCGCTTCCTTGGCCTCGGTGGCTTCGATGACGAAGTCCACGTGGGCGCCCTCGGAGCGGCCGATCCAGTTCTTCTGCATGGCCAGCACGCGCTCGGGCCAGTGGCCCTTGAGGTCGTCCATGTCATCGAGCAGGCGGTCGGCGTAGTCGGTGATCTTGAAGTACCACTGGTTCAGCGACTTCTTGGTGACCTGGGTGCCGCAACGCTCGCAGGCGCCGTTGACGACCTGCTCGTTGGCCAGCACGGTCTGGTCCTTCGGGCACCAGTTCACCGGGTGGTTCTTGCGGTAGGCAAGGCCCTTTTCGTAGAAGCGGGTGAACAGCCACTGGGTCCAGCGGTAGTACTCCGGGTCCGAGGTGTGCAGGCGGCGGTCCCAGTCGGCGGAGATCGCGTAGCGCTTGAAGCTGGCGGCCTGGGTGTCGATGTTTGCGTAGGTCCACTCGGCGGGGTGGGCGTTGCGCTTGATGGCGGCGTTCTCCGCCGGCAGGCCGAAGGAGTCCCAGCCGATCGGGTGCATGACGTCGTAGCCCGCTGGCGCCAGTAGCGGGAGACGACGTCGCCCATGGCGAAGGCCTCGGCGTGGCCCATGTGGAGGTCGCCCGAGGGGTACGGGAACATGTCCAACACGTAGCGGCGTTCGGCGCTGCCGTCGTCCTTGGGGGTGAAGACACCTAGTTCGTCCCACACCGGAGCCCACTTGGCTTCCATCTCCTGGAAGTTGTAGGCCGCTGCGGTGGACTCGTTGTCCGCGGTATCGGTGCCGGTGGGCTGAGTGCTCACTATCGTGTTTCGCCTTCTTATAATCGTGCGCGTATGTGGGAACGTTCCAGGCTTGCCGGGCCGCCTGTGCGCCGGATCAAAAGACCCCGTGACACACAAAAGCCCCTTGCATGCAAGGGGCGGCCGTATGGGGTGAAACCCATACGGCTAGGTTAGCAAGAGCTCAACGTTCATGTTCTGCATTCTACCCCAAGGCCCGGGCATTGCCCCACTTCATGGCGGGGTCAACACCCGGGCACCGGCTCATGCGGTCCGCATTGCTGCGGGTCGTGGGTCCGCCCTAGCGGACGTCCTCGTCGACCCAGTCGAAGGTGCGGGTGACGGCCTTCTGCCACAGGCGCATCTGGCGTGCGCGCTCCGCCGTCGTCCATCTTCGGCTCCCAGCGCTTGTCCTCGGACCAGTTGGCCCGCAGCTCGCCCAGGTCGTTCCAGAACCCGACGGCCAGGCCCGCGGCGTAGGCCGCACCCAGCGCCGTGGTCTCGGTGACCTTCGGGCGGATGACCGGCACGCCGAGCAGGTCCGCCTGGAACTGCATGAGCTGGTCGTTGGCGACCATGCCGCCGTCGACCTTCAGCTCGGTCAGCGGGACGCCGGAGTCGGCGTTGACGGCATCGAGCACCTCGCGGGTCTGGAAGGCCGTGGACTCCAGGGCCGCGCGGGCGATGTGGTTCTTGTTCGCGTACCGGGTCAGCCCGACGATCGCGCCGCGGGCGTCGGAGCGCCAGTACGGGGCGAAGAGGCCGGAGAACGCCGGCACGATGTACACGCCGCCGTTGTCCTCCACGCTTGCCGCGAGCGTCTCGATCTCCGGCGGCGGTGGAGATCATGCCGATGTTGTCGCGCAGCCACTGGACCAGGGACCCGGCGACGGCGATCGAGCCCTCGAGCGCGTAGACCGGTGCCGCGTCGCCGAGCTTGTAGCCCAGGGTGGTCAGCAGGCCGTTCTTGGAGCGGACGATCTCCTCGCCGGTGTTGAAGATCAGGAAGCAGCCGGTGCCGTAGGTGTTCTTGGCCTCGCCCGCGCCGAATGCCGCCTGGCCGAACGTTGCCGCCTGCTGGTCGCCCAGGATGCCGGCGATCGGGACCTCGCGCAGCAGCTGCGAGGAGTGGACCTCGCCGTAGACCTCGGAGGAGGACTTGATCTCCGGCAGCATGCGACCGCGGAACGCCGAAGTCGGCGAGGATCTCGTCGTCCCAGGCCAGGGTTTCCAGGTCCATGAACATGGTGCGCGAGGCGTTGGTGACGTCGGTGATGTGCACGCCGCCGTCGGTGCCGCCGGTCAGGTTCCAGGTCACCCAGGTGTCGGTGTTGCCGAAGAGCAGGTCGCCGGCCTCGGCGGCCTCGCGGGCGCCCTCGACGTGGTCCAGGATCCACTTGATCTTGGTGCCGGAGAAGTACGGCGCCAGCGGCAGGCCGACGCGCTGCTTGTAGCGGTCGAGTCCCCCGTTTGCCGCGAGTTCCTCGACGATGTACTGGGTGCGGGTGTCCTGCCAGACGATGGCGTTGTAGACCGGCACGCCGGTGTTCTTGTTCCAGACCACCGAGGTTTCGCGCTGGTTGGTGATGCCGACGGCGGCGATGTCGTGGCGGGTGAGGTTTCCGCCGGCCAGGGCGACGGCGATGACCTCGCGCACGTTGTTCCAGATTTCGGTGGCGTTGTGCTCGACCCAGCCGGCCTGCGGGAAGATCTGCTCGTGTTCCATCTGTCCGGTGGAAACGATGGTGCCTGCGTGGTCGAAGACGATGGCGCGGGAGCTGGTGGTTCCCTGGTCGATGGCGATGACGTACTTGGACATGCTGTGGGGGTCCTTTCAACTTCGGGCCGGGGCCCGGTGGCGAGTTCCGTGTTCCCCGTTCGTCGGGGGACACGGCGGGGACTGCTGTGGTTTGTTGCTGGCGAAGGGTCCGTTGCGACGAAGCCGTGGCTTGCGGCGTGGTGTCAGTACACGGCCGACGGCCAGCAGGCCGCCGATGAGACCGCCGATCAGCGGGCCGACGACCGGCACCCAGGCGTAGGACCAGTCGCTGGAGCCCTTGCCCTTGATCGGGAGCAGTGCGTGGACGATGCGCGGGCCGAGGTCACGCGCCGGGTTGATGGCGTACCCGGTCGGACCACCGAGCGAGGCGCCGATGCCGACGACCAGCAGGGCCACGGCCAGCGGGCCGAGCCGGTGCGGGCGTCTTGCCCAGGCCGGCGATCACGAAGACGAGCACGAAGGTGCCGATGATCTCGGTGACCAGGTTCCAGCCGTAGGAGCGGATGGCCGGGCCGGTGGAGAAGACTGCCAGCTTCAGCGCCGGCGTCTTCCTCGGCGTCGAAGTGCTGCTTGTAGGCCAGGTAGCAGAGCACCGCGCCGAGCATGGCGCCGATCATCTGCGCCGCGAAGTACGTGAGGACCACCATGAAGGTCTTGGGAATGCCCGGGCCGAACTCGGCGATATCGCCGTTGACCCACAGGCCGACGGTGACTGCCGGGTTCAGGTGGGCGCCCGATGAGGCCGCGGCAAAGACGCCGGCGAAGACCGCGAGGCCCCAGCCGAAGTTGATCATCAGGAATCCGCCGGCCAAGCCCTTGGTCTTGGCCAGCACCGCGTTGGCAACGACACCGCCGCCCAGCGAGCAGCAACAGCATCGTGCCGAGCATCTCGGCGATGAATGCGTTTAAGGACATGGTTCAACCTCTTTCGTGTGTGAGTGAAAAACGTGGAGTGATTTTCTTGCAACAGCTTCCAGTCGGAGGCACCGCCGAAAGGCGGCCCCTTGAGCTGAAATTCCCCTACTGACGTGAGTTTAATCACAAACGCTTTTGGGCACACTTTACCCACGTCTGAAAACGTGGGTAAAGGGGTAGACGGAAACTAAAAGGTGAGGTGAAGCGCGGGTCGTGGCGGTTTAGGCGCCGGCGGGGGCGAAACGCACCCCGTGTTCCTGCTCCAGGACCCGGGTGCACTCGGTGACCTGCGCGTCGATTTCGGCGGAGTCCCAGCCCAGGTACCGGGGCGAGGATCCCGGCGCAGGTGCCCATGAGCTCCGGGGTCACCAGGCCGCGGAAGGCCAGCGAGGTGCGCCTGATGAACAGGTCGACCAGCGTGCCGATCTGTTCGTGTTCGGCCAGGTAGACCAGTTCGGCGGCGGAAAGTTCGGCGCATTCGGCCAGCACGGGATCGTTGGCGCCGATGGCCTCGAGCACCGTGTCGGCGCGGCTGCCGTAGCGTTCGAGCAGCACCTCAAGGCGCGCCCGGGGTGCACGGTCGCTGCGCGCGTCCAGCCAGGCGTTCTTTTCCTGGGCGCTTCGCGGGTAGTTCTTGCCGCCGCCGATCGCCACGCCGCGGGTGCTCTGCACCTCGGGGACGCCGAGCTCGGCCAGGACCTTGCCGCCCAGGGTTTCGGCCAGGGCGCGGAAGGTCGTCCACTTGCCGCCGACCAGCGAGAGCATGACCGAATTGTCTTCCAGCTCCGTGCGCTCCACGCGGTAGTCGCGGGAGACGAATCCCGGGGCCGTGTCGTCGTGGCGCGGCAGCGGGCGGACGCCGGAGAACTTGTAGACGATCTCGTCCTCGGTGACCCGGATGCGCGGGAAGACATGGTGGACGAGGTCGAAGAAGTACTGCGACCTCGGCGTCCGTGCAGCGTGCGGGCACGCTCATGTCCGCGTCGATGTCGGTGGTTCCCACCAGCACGCGGTCCCCCATCGGGTAGATCAGCACGATGCGGCCGTCGCTGTGCTCGAAGAAGATCTCGCGGCCGCCGGTTGCGGCAAGCAGTTCCGGGTGGTCCAGCACGATGTGGCTGCCCTTGGTGCCGCCCATGAACTTGCTGGGGCTGCCGATGGCTGGTTGGTCAGGTCGACCCAGGCGCCGGTGGCGTTCACGACGACCTGCGCGTCGAAGTCGAACTCCTCGCCGCTGAGCTCGTCGCGCAGGCGGGCCCCCTGGGCGCCGTGGCCGACCAGCGAGACGTAGTTGCTGGCCCGGGCGTTGGGGTTGGCGTGCAAGCCCGTCGCGCAGGACGTCAAGGGTGAGTCGCTCGGGGTTGTGCACCGAGGCGTCGAAGTAGGTCGCCGTGTACTTCACGTCGTCGCGCAGCTGCGGCAGCTCGGCCAGCGAGGCCTTGGCGCCGCGGAACTTGTGCCACGGGGTGTTGCGCTTGGAGGCGCCGGCACCGGCGAACAGGTCGTAGAGCACCAGGCCGGCCTTGATCAGCACGGCGCCGCGCTCGGTGTGCTTGCCGCTCTTGTGGGTCAGGAAGCGCATGGGGGCCGAGAGGATGCCGGAGAAGGTGGAGAAGATCGGGATCGTCGTCTGCAACGGCTTGACGTAGTGCGGGGCGATCTCCAGCAGCGAGTTCCGTTCCTGCACGGATTCGTGGACCAGGCGGAACTCGCCGTTTTCGAGGTAGCGGATGCCGCCGTGGATCATGTGCGAGGAGGCGCCCGAGGCGCCCTGGCAGTAGTCGCCCCGTTCGACCAGGGCGACGTCGACACCCTGCATGGCCAGGTAGCGGAACGTGGCGACACCGTTGATGCCGCCACCCACTATCAGGACCTTGGCTCCCGGGCGCTCGCGCAGGGCGGCGAGTTGTGAACGATGTGGGGTTGCGGCTTCCACTGTGAGGCCCTTCCATGGTGCTGTGATGCGTGGCTCAAACTTCAAACAACCCGGGAACAACTCGGTTCACACCCCGGGGATTCCACTCTGGCACCGAAACCGAACAAGCAACAGAGCAGAGCATCCCCGGATGATCGCCAGCGGGCTCTGGGAGCCGCATTGCACCGGATACGAGCTAGTCTGGTCAGTGCAGAACACTCCCGTCAACCGAAATGCACATATGTGCACGAAAGGCCGTTTCAGCCGATGAAACAGCACCTAACCAGTGACTTTCCGCCCGCACAGCCGGTGCTCAAAACGTGCACGCGAAGCAGCAGGCCCGCGCATCAGGCGCAGGTCGTGCCCCGGGAACGCGACGCCCTGCGCGCCGCCCAGCTCTACTACCTGCAGCACCTGACCATGGAGTCGATAGCCCGCGAGCTGGGCGTCTCGCGCTCCACCGTCTCCCGGCTGCTCGGCATGGCCCGGCGCACGGGCCTGGTGAACATCGAGATCAACGCCACCGGCGACCGGACCCCGGTGCTGGTGCGCGAGCTCGAGCGCATCTACGGGCTCCAGGTGTTCGTGGTTCCCACCGACGGGTCGCTCAGCGACAGCGAGATCCTCGAGCGCGTCTCCTCGCACGCCGCCCACGTGCTGAGCACCCTGATCTCCTCCGGCATGACGGTCGGCGTCGCCTGGGGCTCCACGGTGCAGGCGATGTCCAACGCGCTGAGCCGCAAGCCCACCCACGACACCGTGATCGTCCAGCTCAACGGCGCGGCCAACCCGCAAACCACCGGGCTGACCTACGCCTCGGACATCCTCCAGCGCTTCGGCGCGGCCTTCACCGCACGCGTGGAGCAGTTCCCCGTCCCGGCGTTCTTCGACAGGGCCTCCACCCGCGAAGCCATGTGGCGCGAGGGCTCGGTGCAGCGGGTGCTGAAGATCCAGCGGAACATGACGCTTGGCGGTCTTCAGCCTGGGCGCCACGGCGGCCGCCGTCCCCTCGCAGGTCTACCGGGGCGGCTACCTGACCCTCGAGGAGGACCGGGCGCTGCGCGAACGCGGCGTGGTGGGCGACGTCGCCACCATGTTCTTCGACGCGCACGGCAGCGACGAGGGCATCGAAATCAACGAGCGCGCCACCGGGCCCAGCCTGCAGACGCTGCGCGAGGTGCCGCGGCGGCTGTGCGTGGTCTCCGGGCGCGGCAAGCTCACGGCCCTGCGCGGGGCGCTGGCCGGCGGGCTGGTCACCGACCTGGTGCTCGACGAGGGGACGGCGCTGGAACTGCTCAACTCCCCCGGCGCGCCGATCCCGCCTAGGCCGGCCGTCCGGCTCGCGCGCCGGTAGCCGGGCTTGCCACTAGGCTGGATGCATGCCAGCCGAAGTTTTCAGCCCCCAACGCCCGAGCCTGCACAGCATCCACGAGGTGCACGGTTCCCAAGTCCATTGCTGGAGCTACCCGGCGCGGGAAACCAGCCGCGGGGTCATCCTGGCCGTGCACGGTTTCCGGGGCGACCACCACGGGCTGGTCAGGCTGATCGAACAGCTGCCCGGCATACACGGTCATCGTCCCGGACCTGCCGGGCTTCGGGGTCTCCACGCCGTTCGCCGCGGCCCCGGGGCAGCCGCAGCCGACACACGACGTCACCGGGTACGCCGAGGTCATCCACGCGCTGCGCGGGGAGCTGGAACTCGGCCCGGAAACCATCCTGCTGGGGCACTCCTTCGGCAGCATCGTCGCCGCCGCCTACCTGGCCAAGCACCCCGAGGCGTTTGCCCAGCTGGTGCTCATCAACCCGATCTGCGAGCCCGCGCTCGAGGGCGACCAGGCGTTCATGTCCCGGCGTCGCAAGCCTCTACTACCGGGCCGGGGCGGCGCTGCCGGCGAAGACTCGGCGAGGGGCTGCTGCGCTCGCGCCTCATCACCGACGTGACAAGCCTGGCGATGCTGAAGTCCAAGGACCCCGCCATGCGCGCCTACGTCTTTGACCAGCACCGCCGCTACTTCTCCGGGTTCACCTCGCGGGCCACGCTGCGCGAGGCCTACGCCGCGTCGATCACCCAGACGGTGCGCGACTTCGCCGCGCGGATCGCGCAGCCGACGCTGCTGGTGGTCGGCGAGCAGGACGAGCTGGGCTCCATCCCGGCGCAGAAGGCCCTGGCGCGCGCGTTCCCGCGCGGGGTCATGCGGGTGATTCCCGAGGTCGGGCACCTGATCCACTACGAGAAGGCGCCGGAGGCCGGCGCCCTGATCAACGGGTTCCTGGGTTCCGAGCACCCGTACGTGCCCAAGCCGGTGCCGCGCATCCTGCACGGGGCCCGGCAGACCGACTAAGGTCGACCGCCAGTGAAGGCTGCCGGCTAGAGGATGCCGTCCGGGTCCACCCGGATCGCGAGGATCGGTTCCTTCGCGGCGCTGAAGCTGGCCCGCAGCGTCCGCAGCTTCCTGGTGACGGCGGGCCCCTGGGCGTAGGAGTAGAAGAGCAGCCAGCGGTGCTCGCCCTCGCCCTCCAGCACCGGTCCGTGCAGGCGGACGTCGTCCCCGAAGCCCAGTGCCGCGACGAACTTGTCCGCGGTCGCCGCGGGGCCCTTGACCAGGGCCGTGCGCACCGCCGGCGGCAGCCCCAGCTGCGCGGCGCTCCCCCAGCTCGGCATCGGCGTAGGCGCCGGCGTCGAACCGCACCAGCGCGCGCATCGGCTCGCTGGGTTCCCCGGCAACCACCACGGTCCCGCCGCCGGGCATGCCCGGCGCGCCCTGCTGGCCGCGGGCCAGCTGCGCGGCGCCCATCCACCGGTTGAGCACCTCCTCGCCGGTGCGCAGGCCCTCGCGGGACATCATCCGGTCCCCGTCCAGCAGCAGCACCGCCGCGTAGCCGTGCTCCGCGACCGGCTCGGCGCCCGGGGTGGCGACGATCAGCGCCGGGGCGTCCGGGACATGGTGCAGCGGCTTGGCGCCGGTGGCGGCCACCACGTTCACGTTGGGGAAGGCCCGCCCGAGTTCCTCCACGGTGCGGTCCGCGCCGATGCTCGCCGCGCGCAGCCGCATGAAACCGCATTCGGCGCACGACCAGCCGGCCGCCACCAGCCCGCACCAGCCGCAGGAGGGGGCGCCGCGCGCATCGTCAAGCGCCAGCGGGCCCGTGCACTTGGTGCAGCGCGCACTGGTCCTGCAGCGTTCGCAGCGCAGCGCGGGCATGAAGCCGGTGCGGGCCACCTGCACCAGCACCGGGCCGCGTTCCAGCGCGTGCTTGGCCTCGCGCCAGGCCGCGGCGGGCAGCCGGGCCGCATGCAGCAGCGGGTCGCGGTTCTGCTCGAATTCGTCGGAGGCGGCGATCACGCGCGGGGCGTGGGCGCGCAGCAGCGCGCGGCTGGCCCGCAGCTCAACGGCCCAGTTGCTGCGGATCAGGCGCTGGGCCTCCGCGCTGCGCCCGGGCGCCGCGACCAGCATGGCGGCGTTCTCGATCTCGCTGCGCAGCAACAGCACCTCGCGGGCGTGGTGGTAGGGGGCGCGCGGTTCGGCGTGCGAGGTGTCCGCGTCGTCCCAGATGATCGACCAGCCCCAGGTCCTTCACCGGGGCGAAGGCCGCGTTGCGGGTGCCGACCACCAGGTTGGCGTTGCCGCGGGCCACCCTGAGGAAGCTCCGGTAGCGCGGGGTCTGCCCGTCCTCGGCGCTGAGCCGCACGTAGTTCCCGGCGCCGATCCGCTCGTCGAGCAGCGTGCACAGCCGGGTGAGGTCGCGCGCGTCGGGCACGACGATCAGTGCGCCGCGCCCCGATTCGTTGGCGGCCAGGGCCGCCTCCAGCAGCAGGGCCGGCCAGTGGCCGGGGCGGTTGGGCACCGCGCTGAGCACCGCGCGCGGGGAGTTTCCGGCGGCGAGTTCGGCGGCGAAGTGCGCCCCGCCGTCGTATTCGGCCAGCAGCGGGCTGTGCAGGGTGTCTACGGGCAGTGCGTCCACGGTGCAGCGACCCGGCGCCATGTGGAGCGTCGTGTGCGTCGTCCGCGGGACGCTTCATCGGCGTGTCGGTCCGCGACACGCGGGTCGGCCGAGCCCGTGGCGGCCGCCGGCGGGCTTGCATCCGGCGTGCCTGTTGCCGGCGCTTCGCCGGCGGCTTCCGGTTTCCTTCTCCACCCGGGCCATGCGCGGGGGAACGGCGGAGCGCAAGACGTCCCACAGCGTTCCCGCGTAGCGTTCGGCCACGGCGCGGGCCGTGGCAAGCACCGGCGCGCTGAGCACCACCTCGGGCGAAACCACCGAGCCGAGGGGCTGCAATTTCATGCCCGGCTCGCCGTGTTCAAGCCGTTCGGCGAGGAATCCGGCCAGCTCCTGGCCGCCGAAGCGCACCTTCACCCGCACGCCCGGCTGCGCGAGGGCATCGAGCTCCGCCGGCACCAGGTAGTCGAAGGGCCGGTCAAGATGCGGCAACGCCGAGTCGATGACAACCCGGGCCACCGGCAACAGTTCGGCCGTCTTGGGGGTTCCGGGCAGCGTGGAGCCCAGGTCGAAGCCCGCCAGCAGCGATGGCTGAAGTGGATCACTCACGGTGCCGGCGCGTTCCCTTCGGGTTGTCCTGTGTATTTCGGTGTAATCGGTGTATTCGGTGTTTGCCGTTGTCCGGCGTTGTTCACCGGGCACGCGCCCACCAGCATTGTGGCACGTCCGGCCGCCGCCTTGGCAAACGGCGCAACCGCTTGGCCAAGACGGCACGGGCAAACGGCACGGCCCCCGTGGCGCCGGCCCTCCAGGGGGCAAGCGCCACGGGGGCCGGCTGCCGCACGGTTGCCAGGGCGCCCGTGCGGCGGGGTTTGGGGTGCCTAGGCCCCGAAGTACGCCTTGAGCGCGTCCACGCGGTCCAGGTTCTCCCAGGTGAAGTCGGCTTCCTCGCGGCCGAAGTGGCCGTGGGCGGCGGTCTTCTGGTAGATCGGGCGCTTCAGGTCCAGGTCCTCGATGATGCCCAGCGGGCGCAGGTCGAAGACCTCGTTGATCGCCGCGGTGATCTTCGCCGGATCGACGGTCTCGGTGCCGAAGGTCTCCACGTAGAGGCCCACCGGGCGGGCCACGCCGATGGCGTAGGCAATCTGCACCTCGACGCGGCGTGCCAGGCCGGCTGCCACGACGTTCTTGGCGACCCAGCGCATGGCGTAGGCGGCCGAGCGGTCGACCTTCGACGGGTCCTTGCCGGAGAAGGCGCCGCCGCCGTGGCGGGCGAACCCGCCGTAGGTGTCGACGATGATCTTGCGGCCGGTGAGGCCGGCGTCGCCGACCGGGCCGCCGATGATGAACGGGCCCGACGGGTTCAGGATGATGCGGGTCTTGGAGGTGTCCAGCGGGGCGTTGGCCAGCACCGGGTTCACCACGTGCTCCAGCAGGCCGTCCTTCAGGTCCTCCAGGGAGAACTCGGCGGCGTGCTGGGAGGAGACCACGATGGTCTCGACCGAGACCGGGACGTCGCCGTCGTAGCCGACGGTGACCTGGGTCTTGCCGTCCGGGCGCAGCAGGTCCAGCAGGCCGGACTTGCGGACCTGGGTCAGCCGCTCGGAGAGGCGGTGCGCCAGGTGGATCGGGGTCGGCATGAGGGTTTCGGTCTCGTCCGAGGCGTAGCCGAACATCAGGCCCTGGTCGCCGGCGCCCTGCGCGTCGCGCGGGTCGACGGCGGTGCCCTCGCGGACCTCCAGCGAGTTGAAGACGCCGTCGGAGATCTCCTGGGACTGCTGCCCGATCGACACCGAAACGCCGCAGCGCGCGCCGTCGAAGCCGTTGGCGGAGGAGTCGTAGCCGATGTCCAGGATGGTGCGGCGCACGATCTCCGGGATCTCGACGTAGCCGTCGGTCGTCACCTCGCCGGCAACGTGCACCAACCCGGTGGTGGTCAGCGTCTCCACTGCAACACGGGAGTTGGGGTCCTGCGCCAGCATGGCGTCGAGGATGGCGTCGGAGATCTGGTCACAGATCTTGTCCGGGTGGCCCTCCGTAACCGATTCGGAGGTGAAGAGGCGCAGCTGCGGGGTTTCTAAAGTCACCTAGCTACTCTACCGTCAAGTTGGCGCGCGGTCAGATTCATGCGTCAATCCCATGAACCGCATGTGACGCGCCGGGCTCGGCCATGTGACGCGGCGTGACGCACGATGACGCCGCACGGGTGTGCATACCCGGCGGCATATCCTGCGCACGGCAGGTTGCCGGATGCGGCCTGGCCGCCGTCTAGCGACCGAGTGCGGCGGCGACGGCCTCGATGACCGTCCGGGCCACGGCGTCCTTGGACCCCGATGCGTGGACCGGGTCCGCCCCGAGCGCCGACAGGATGGTGATGGAATTCTCATCGGTCCCGAAGGTCAGGTTCTCCCCCACCTCGTTGACGACCAGCAGTTCGCAGCCCTTGCGGGCCAGCTTCGCCGCGCCGTACTCAAGCACGCTGTTTTCGGCGTCGCCGGTTTCGGCGGCGAACCCGACGATCAGGCCCGGCAGGTCGCGTGGCGGGGCCCTGCGCCGCGCGGTCGGCGACCAGCAGGGCCAGGATGTCCGGGTTGCGGACCAGGGTGATCACCGGGTCCGCGTGCTCGTCGGACTTCTTGATCTTGGAGTCCACGTACTCGGCGGGACGGAAGTCGGCGACCGCCGCGCTCATGATCAGCACGTCGGCCCCGCGCGCCGCCTCGTTCACGGCCGCCTGCAGCTGCCGGGCGGTGGAGGCGGTGCTCAGTTCGACGCCCTCGGGCGCCGGCTGGTCCATGTGCGCGGCGATGAAGCGCACCCGGGCGCCGGCGGCCATCGCGGCCTTGGCCAGCGCGATGCCCTGGCGGCCCGGAGGAGCGGTTGCCGAGGTAGCGCACCGGGTCAAGCGGCTCGCGGGTGCCGCCGGCCGAAATCGCGACGATCCTGCCCGCCAGCGGAAGCTCCGCCGGGGCGCCGGCATCGGAGTCGGCATCGGACAGGTAGGGCTGGACCAGCGCATAGATGTCCTCGGGTTCGGGCAGCCGCCCGGGGCCGGAGTCCTTGCCGGTGAGCCTGCCGACGGCCGGGTCGATCACGTGGACGCCGCGGGAGCGCAGGGTCGCGACGTTGGCGACCGTTGCCGGGTGCTCCCACATTTCGGTGTGCATGGCCGGGGCCATCACCACGGGTGCGCCGGTGGCCAGCAGCGTGCCGGTGAGCAGGTCGTTGGCCATGCCGGCGGCGGCGCGCGCCAACACGTCCGCGGTTGCCGGGACGATCACCACCAGGTCGGCCAGCTGGCCCAGGCGCACGTGGTTCACGGTGTCGACGGCCTCGAACACGCCGGTGCGCACCGGGTTGCCGCTCAGCGCCTCCCAGGTGGCGATGCCCACGAACTGCAGCGAGGCCTCGGTGGGGATCACGTCGACGTGGTGGCCCGCCTCCTTAAACAGCCGTAGCAGCAAAGCTGCCTTGTAGGCGGCGATCCCTGCGGATACACCAAGAACAATGCGCTTCACTGCTACCACCGATACTCTCGTTCGGAGCCGGCCGCTTCCGGGCCCAGGCCCCTGTGTTCAAAAAGCCTGGGAGGCCCGGGTAATTACTCTGCTGCTTCTTCGATCTTCGTGACGCTGAGCATGCCCTCGTTGATTTCGCGCAGTGCGATCGACAGCGGCTTCTCGTTCAGGCGGGTGTCAACCAGCGGGCCGACGTACTCGAACAGGCCCTCGTGCAGCTGTGCGTAGTATGCGTTGATCTGGCGTGCGCGCTTGGCGGAGTTAATCACCAGGGCGTACTTCGAATCGGTGGTGGTCAGCAGCGAGTCGATGGACGGGCTGATGATGCCTTCAAGGTTCGTGGTCAACGAAGCCTCCAAATAACTAGTCGGTGGATCAGTCGGGGTGCGAGCGGGGTTTGCGCGCCAAAAGGCGCACAAGGATCCCACCGGCAAAAAAGTTTTAGTGCTCGTGCGGGGTCAATCCCATGAGGGTAACCAGCTCGTTAGCCGCCCGCGAAATCTCGTCGTTGACGATGGTCACGTCAAATTCGGATTCGGCAGCAAGTTCCAGTTTAGCGGTTTCCAGCCGTCGCTGCTGCTCCTCGGGCGTTTCGGTGCCGCGTCCGATGAGCCGGCGGACCAATTCGTCCCAGCTTGGCGGGGCCAGGAACACGAATTTCGCCTCCGGCAGGTTCGCCTTGACCTGGCGCGCGCCCTGCAGGTCGATCTCCAGCAGCACGTGCTTTCCGGCGGCCACCGCCTCTTCCACCTTGGTGCGGATCGTGCCGTAGCTGTTCTGCCCGTGCACGACCGCCCATTCAAGCATTTCCCCGTCTTGGACCAGTTCCGCAAACTTTTCGGGTCCGACGAAGAAGTAGTGCACACCATCCACCTCGCCGGGGCGGGGGTCGCGCGTGGTTGCGGAAACCGAGAGCCATACCTCCGGGTAGTTGTCTCGAATGTAGGTCGAGATCGTCCCCTTGCCAACGGCCGTGGGGCCGGCAAGTACTGTGACCGAAGGATGGGCACTAAGCGTCATGGTGTGCTTCATTACTCTTTCGTTTTGGGAGGCGATTGCTGGAAATGTTCCACCAATGCGATGCGCTGTTTGCGCCCCAGTCCGCGCAGGCGCCGACTGGGTGAGATCCCTAGTCTATCGATAAGGGTGTGGGCTCGGATTTCCCCGACCCCCGGTACGGACTCCAGCAGGTCCATCACGCGCAGGCGCCCGATGGCCTCGTCGTCCGGAACCAGATCCAGGACCTCGGTGATGCTGAGCTTGCCGGCGCCAAATTGGTTCTTGATGTCGGCCCGACGCGTGCGCGCTGCCAGCGCCTTCGCCCGTGCTCGAATACGATCCTCGTCCGAGAGTTCTCGCAGTACCATGCTCTTGCCGCCATTCCATCTGTAGGTTTCAGCACTAGGGCAGTGCGCCCTGAACCGAAGATAGCCAAACTTACTCCCCGATGCAATGGGTATTTGCGCCGTGGCTACCACGAATGCGACAAACGCGTCAAAACCGTGTTTCGTACGTGATTCATAATTACAGCGCTGTAAGCAAGATCATGATTCCGACGCGGATTCCGCGCCCACCTGCACGAACGCGAAATCCTGGTGAAAACGAGCGGAATACGCGCCGAACACGCGGGAAATGCCTAGAAAACCGCGCTCGCTCGGGAGTCTTGACCAAGGTATCCGCAGCGGTGGGCATTTACGCATAAGTACCAGTCAGTGACCGGTATATACCCGGCCGTGATCAATCTCGCACCCGAAACAGCTAACCTCTCGAAGTCTGGCAAAATGCTGTGAAAATCCCGCGTGGCCGTGTCATATTGGTTCATTGTCGCCCATTCATGACCTGCTTCACGACGGAATCCGCACAGGGCCGTCCTCCCGGTGCGGTTCCGGGCCTTGGGGAGTGCGTGCAGGCGCATTGGACGAGGTCGGAATGGACCTCGCGCACGCTGCCCGTCGACCCCGTTGAAACACCGTTAAAGCAGTGTGCGTTTGTCCTTCCGCCCCGCGAGGGAACGGAAGGACAAACGCACACTCACTGGCCTGGCCGTCGGACGGCCCGGCCGTTTAGACCAGCGAATCCCGGGTACGCAGTGCCGCTTCGAGCAGCGACTTCGCGTCGGGGCCGGCCTTGAGGATGTCGCGGCTGGAGGTGCCGAG
>CAWFRB010000006.1:0-24554 GCA_963818105.1 uncultured Actinomycetota bacterium
CGAGCACCGGGCTGCCCAAGGACGGAACCAGCGATTCGACGACCGCCGCCACCCGGAAGGCCATGGCTTCGGAAAACGGATGCCCGACGACCTGGACCCCGGTGGGCACCCCGTCGGCGGACATGCCGCTGGGCACGGAGAGCACCGGACAACGGTTGGCCACGTTGAAGGGGCTGGTCATGTGCGCCTCCCAGTAGTGGCCCAAATGGCGTTCGGAGGTGTCGATCCCGTCCAGGTAGTCCCCGTCCGCGGCCAGCGACGTCACGGCCGAGGTCGGGCAGAGCAGGACATCGAGACCCGACATGGCGGCCGCCAGCTCGGCCTGCAGCGCCGCATCCATGCCGAGGGACTCCACCAGCGTGTTCCGCTTGGCGGCGGCCGCTGCATCCGCCATGAAGCGCGAGGTGTAGGCCGCCAGCCGGTCCTCGGTTCCGGCGGTCTCCACGGCCATGGCCGGGCCCAGGATGTGCCCGAAGTGGGCAAAGGTCGTTTCCGTGATCCGGCCAGTGGTCCAAGGCAGGTCGACGGGGACGACGGTCGCGCCGGCCGCCTCCAGCGCACGTGCCACGGCAAGGGTGTTCTCGCGGATCTCGGGGGCCACAGGGTAGTCGCCGAGGGTGATTGAAAGCCCGATGCGCAGGCCCTCGACGGATCCGCCGGCGAACGGGTTGATCCCGTTCCCGCCCCAGGAGCCGTGGTCGGCCGCGTGGCGGCCGGACATGACCGAGGCCAGCAGCGCGGTGTCGGCAACGGTCCGGCCCATCGGCCCGTCCCCGCGGTACCAGTCCGCGGCAAGCGCCGAGAATCCGGGGATCCGGCCGTAGGGCGCCTTGTAGCCCACGGTCCCGGTGAAACCAGCGGGGATGCGGGTCGAACCGGCGATGTCGGAGGCGGTGGCCAGGGTGGTGAAGCCGGCCGCCAATGCGGCGCCCGATCCTCCGGAGGAGCCGCCCGGCGAGGCCTGCGGGTTCCACGGGTTTCGGGTGGTCCCCCACATCGGCGAATGCGTGGTGGTGGCGCAGCTGAATTCGGGGCTGGTGGTGCGGGCATGGATGATCCCGCCGGCCATTTTCAGCCGTTCCACCACAGGGTGGTCGGCCTCCGCGATGCGGCCTCGGTGGGCCGCCAGCCCCTGTTCGAGCTTCAGCCCGGCAATGCCGTGCTTTTCCTTGGTGGCCACGGTGAGGCCCAGCAGCGCGGGAACCGGGCCGCCGTCCCTGGCCAGGCGCACGTATTCGTCGGCCGCCACGGCCGCCCGGTGCCGTGCGGTGGCGAAGAGCGTCTCGGTGAAGGCGTTGATCCCGGTGTCCCTGTCCCCGTTGTGGGTCTCGATGCGTTCGATCTGTGCCTCCAGGACCTCCACCGGGGATAGCTCCAGTGCACGGAATCCCGCCAATGCATCGGTCGCGGACAGGTGGGCCAGCGAGTCCACGGCGGTGTTTGCGTCCGGGCTCATGCCGCGCCCGCCTGTGCGGGTTCCTGTTCGCTGGAAGGCGCACCGGCCAGTGCCCCGTTGACCATTTCCCAGGCCACCTCGCCCAGCGCCCGCACGCCGGCGACCATGTCGGCATCGGTCGTGAACTCGCGTTCGCAGTGGCTGACCCCGTCCACCGAGGGGATGAACATCATGACCGTGGGCACGATCCTGTTCATCGCCACCGAATCGTGTCCCGCCATGGTGCGGATGCGGCGCACGCCCAGACCCAGGTTCGCCGCGACCTTTTCCGTCAGCTCCAGCCCCTCCTCCGGGTAGTACTGGATCCCGCGGACGTCGAAGTCGTTGACGTTGATGCGGATGTCGTGGTCCTTGGCGATCTGCGCGATGTCGGCCAGCAGCGAGGCCCGCGCCGCGGCGACGATTTCCGGCGAGGCCGAGCGGAGGTCCGCAACCAGGTGCACGCGGCGCGCCACCACGATCGGCGAGTTCGGTTCCAGGGTCAGCTGGCCCACCGAGGAGACCAGCGCTTCCTCGGCGAACTTCGCGGTGACGTCGTGCACCAGCAGCACCACCTTGGAGGCCGCCACCAGGGCGTCGTGGCGGTCGGCCATGGCCGTGGCCCCGGTGTGGGACTGTTCGCCCAGGACCTCGATGTCCAGCTTCTGGGTGTACCAGGAGTAGTCCACGGCACCGAGCGTGATGCCCTCGCGTTCCAGGATCCGGCCCTGCTCGATGTGGATCTCGGCGTAGCCCGCCAGTTCCGGGCGTTCGTCGGTGCCCAGGTAGCCGATGGCTTCCAGCGCCTCGGCGACGGTGGTGCCGGCCAGGTCCTTGACCGCGAGCATCTTGTCCTGGTCCATGAGCCCGGCAAAGACCGAGGAGCCCATGATCGAGGGGGCGAAGCGCCCGCCCTCCTCGTTGAACCAGTTCACCACCGCAAGGTTGAACTCCGGGACGGCGCCTTCGGCGAGCCACGCGTTCGGCGACGCGTTCGGCCGCGTGCAGCCCCGCCAGCACGCCGTAGGCCCCGTCGAAGCGTCCGCCCAGCGGCTGCGAATCCAGGTGGGAGCCGAGCAGGATGTACGGGGCGCCGGGAACCAGGTCGATCAAGGCGAACATGTTCCCGATCCCGTCGACGCGCACCTCCCACCCGCGTTCCCCGGCGAACCCGGCGAACCAGTCGCGGCTGAGCTTGTCCTCGGCGGTGGCGGCCTGGCGCTCGACGCCGTTGTTGTCCGTGGCCCCGAAGGTGGCGACGTGGTGGAAGTCGGTGAGGAATGTTGTGTCACTCATGGGGTGGTGCTCCTAGCGGTGGTTCAGGGGTTTGTGCGTGAGGTGCAGGTTTGGCTAGCCGACGCGGCGGCGGGTTTCGGGAACCTTGGTGAGGGTCAGCAGCAGGAAGACGATCACCGCGGCCGCCGCCATGTAGTAGCCGGGTGCCGCGCTCAGGCCCGTTTGCGCAACCAGGAAGGTGCCGATGAACGGGGCGGATCCGCCGAAGATCGCATAGGCGACGTTGTAGCTGATGGCGGCGGAGGTGAATCGTGTGCGGGTGGTGAAGATTTCCACGAAGAAGGTGTACGCGCCGCCGCCGTAGATGCACATCGGGATGACGAAGAGCAGCTGGCCGGCGATCGCCAGCGGCAGCGATCCGCTGGTGACAAGCATGAAGCAGGGGATCGCCAGCAGGGCCAGGGCGGCGGAGCCGGCGACGAGCATCGGCTTGCGACCGACCTTGTCGCCGATCATCCCGCCGATGGGCAGCAGCAGCGCGTAGAGGAGCATGGCCGCGGCGTTGGCCAGCAGCGAGTGCTCGCGGCTGAGCTTGCCGGTGGTCTGGACGTAGGAGACGAAGTAGCCGGAGAGGAAGTAGAAGCCCATGGCGGTCAGCCCCATCACGAAGATCACCTGCAGCATGCGGACCTTGTTCTCGGCGAACGCCTCGCGGAGCGGGCTGTATTCCTTGGTTTGCTCCTTGGCCAGCACGGCCTTGAAGGCGTCCGATTCCTCGGTCTTGGAACGGATCCAGAGCCCGAACAGTGCCATGGGCAGCGCGATGAGGAACGGGATGCGCCAGCCCCAGGACATGAATGCCTCGGAGGACATGGAGCTCGAGAGCACCAGGATCAGCGCGCCGCCGAAGACCGAGGGCAGCGCCGTTGCCGCAAGGGTGATGTTCAGCCAGAAGCCGCGCTTGTTGATGGGTGCATGTTCAAACACGAACGCCGGTGCACCGACCGATTCCCCGCCGGCGGAGAATCCCTGGATCATGCGGCAGAGCACCAGCAACACCGGTGCCATCGCGCCGATGGTCGCATGGGTGGGCAGCAACCCGATCGTCGCGGTGGCCGCACCGATGGATAGCAGGGTAATGAACAGGACCTTGCGGCGCCCGATCTTGTCGCCCAATGCGCCGAAGAACAGTCCGCCCAGCGGACGGACCAGGAAGGCCACGCCGAAGGTGGCGAACGTGGCCAGCAGGCCGGCCAGGGCGCTGGTGCCTGGGAAAAACAGTTGGGACAGGACGACCGCGGAGAGCCCGTAAAGGGTGAAGTCGTAGAATTCGATGAACTGGCCGATGCTGCCGCCGGCGAGCACCTTCTTCTGCATGCCGGAGGCGGGCTTGTGTTCTTCGACCGCCGTTGGTTGCGCGCCTGGCTGCTCGGTCTTGGTTTGCATCGTCACTCCTGAATCTGCGGTACCGGAAGGGGGGTGACCTCCGGTGCGATCTCTAAGGTTCCTGCATCCATCCTCGTGACCGCAGTCACATTGTGCCAACGGAGAATTTCGGTTACCCCAATCGAGAAAATCGATCGAAGATCATCGCGCCACCCTGCGCTGGTCAGCTTCCATGCCCGTAGAGCTTTTCGCAGATTTGTTCAAAGGCCATTGATTTCTTGGTGGGCTTGGCACCCAGGGGACGAACCAGTGACACCTCGATCGGCGGCAGGTCCTCGATGATGCGCAACGGCACCACCGCGCCACCGGCATATGTGGAATCGTGGAGCAACCGCTGGTTCAGCAACGAAAACCCCTGGCCGCGGGCCACGTACGAACGAACCGTCTCATAGCCGGAAACCTTGTGCCTGACCAGCGGGCTGATGCCGACACGTTTGAACATGTCGAGGTAGTACTCCCGCGTGTGCATCATGTCCAGCAGGATGAACGGCTCGTCGGCAAAGTCCAGCAGGCTGACAGGTTCCCCGGGCGCGGCCGCCCGAGGGTGCTCCGCCGACACCAACACATGCGGAGGGACCCGTTCCAGAACTCGACGCTCGAACTCGGGACCCACCCCGAGGTCGTACATCAGCGCCAGTTCGCAGACACCGTCCAGCAGCGCCTGGCGCAGCGACTCCTGGTCCCCCTCGTGGAAGCTGACTTTCACGTTCGGATAGGCGGCCTCGAATGCCTGCAGAATCACGGGGGCCTTGAAGGGGGCCAGGGGCAAGTAGATGCCCACCACAAGCTCACCGGCCAGGGCTTCCCCTTCATCCCGCACCGACTGGTAGAGCAGCTCGGCATCCTCGAGGAACGCCTGCGAGCCAAGAAGCAACCGCTTGCCGGCCGGCGTCAACCGCAACCCCTTGCTGGAGAGACGAGTGAAGAGCGAGGCACCCAGCTCCTGTTCGAGACGGCCCAGCGCCGAAGAGAGGGTGGATTGGGTGACGTTTAGCTCGGCGGCGGCCGCAGTCATGTTCTCCAACTTGGCCACGGCCCCGAAATACCTCAGCTGCACCAGCGTGAACGATTTGGTCATGAGTGAATTATTGCGTGTCCCGCGCCACACTCCGACGCTCCAAGGCTTCGGGACATCGGCTTCGACGCTGAAACCTATGGGCCTGTCCGGCGAGGGTCCCTGTTCCCGAGTCACAGTAGGAGGCTGGTTTTCACCCCGCTCGATGGATTCTTGGCACTCCCCCGCTGGCCGGAGTCGGGGCCTCCATGCTGTAGATCCCGGCATAAATCGGTCCCAGCCGTTGATGCGCCGAGGACGAAACGCAAAGACGGCACCTTCGGCAAGACCGCCCAAGAGCGTGAAAATCCACCGCACTGTTCCATCTGCAACCTCGTACCAGTACGCTCTATGCAACACCGGCCGGGCTTCATTGACGGGCTGGCCCGCTACGTTCAACCCGTGGAATGCCAATGTCGGACAAAGATCCCGAATCCGCAAAAAACCAATCAGCCCAAGATCACCTGTCGAGTGGGCGCCTATCCGATGCCGTCATCTCAATCGATGACATCCGCATTCGACGCGAGCTACCCCGGGTTCTCGGCGCATTTGAGAAATGGTGCACACAAGAGAAGCTGGAAATCCAGAAAGATCTGCTCAGGTCATCAATAACGAACTTTCTTCGGCGCTACGCAGCCGTCAACGGCGATCGAAAACTCACAGCCCTGAACCTGTACCCATTTGCCACCGCGATCGACGACTTCATGTTCTCAAAGAAACCCGGTGACTTTCGGGACATGTCGAGAGTCATCGGAGCCTATCTTCGTTTTCTCAGCACCACGGGCACATGGAGCGGCACCAGCGAAGAGTTTCGCCGGACCAAGAGCTACTTCGACCGCCTCCTGATTCCCGACCCCGGCCCGCGTTATTCCGGCATCCCGGAACTCCAAGCCGCGCTGATCAAGATTCCCCGACTTACCGACCAACAAGCCTTGTCAGCGGTCAAGGAACTCGAGCTAACCGCGCGGATGCGGTCGTTCTTGACGTGGTTTGGCGACAAACGCGAAACAACCTCCACCAGGGTCCTGCACCGCAAACACGTCCAGGAAGCCGCCGCGAGCCTGGATGTCGCTGCCGTGGACGATGCCGTGGCACCGTCCACCTGGCCACGCGCCCAAAACGGCCCGGTCGTATTCAAGAACGCCAACCATGTGGCACGGCTCAAACTGTATTGGGATGCGTTGGTGGGTGCCGAGCTCATCCGCTTGACGCCGACACGGGCCTACCCCACCGAACACGGTGAAAGGTTCCTCGCGGGAAACCCCGACGATGTCATCGCCGCCGTGCGGACGGTGGCGCGGCACATGTACCGGTCCGTGGCGGAGGAAACCAATGACCGCGACACCACCATGGAATTGGGCTACCTCACCCGCTACTTCCTGCTCGAGGCCGGCGTCGAACCCCTGAGTGTGGAGATACTCAGGCACCCGGTACGCGGTCTCGATGATGCGGATCCGCGTGGAGACCCACAGGTCATTGCCAAGGCTTGGCGGCGGTTGGAGAGCCTCCGCGATGAAGGCCTGGTTGCCATCGGGAACAGGCTTTCGGTTCCGCCCGTCTTGCTCAAGCCGCTGGTGCTCGAACTGGCCAAACCATCGGCCGTGGCGTTCGAGTTTGATGCTTCCGACGACAAGGAAGACGACGACACCTGAATCTTCAGGCGGCTTTCCAACACATGCTCGGGGATTCCCGCTGGCGATGCCCCTGGCACGCCCCATTGGGTAGTGGCACGTCATCGGTGCAATCGAACCGGTTTTCGGGCAATGCCGCCACCGGTGTCATAGGGTAGGGAACATGGTTCAGTGGATAGCCGATGTGCTCGGCCCCGGGTTCGAACAGCACACACTGCTTCTGCCCGGCGGCGACGAGGCGACGTTGGTTCGCTGCACCGATGCCCCGACGGCGCCGGTGCATCAATTCCAGAACATCGATGTGCTTTACATCCATGGCTGGTCGGACTACTTCTTCCAAAAAGACCTCGCCAGGTTCTGGACATCGCGGGGGGCCAGGTTCTTCGCGCTCGACTTGCGGCGCTACGGGCGCAGCCTGCGTCCCGGCCAGATCCCCGGATTCATCACCGACCTCGCCGACTACGGGGAGGAAATCGATGCAGCATTGCACGTCATGGGTCAGGATGCCGGCGGCGGGGAAAACGACAGGGAGCTCGTCCTGCTGGGGCATTCAACCGGCGGGCTGACTGCAAGCCTGTGGGCGGGCAACAATCCGGGACGCGTCAGCGCGTTGGTACTGAACAGCCCCTGGCTCGAGTTCCAGGCAAGCGGCATTGTCCGGGCCGCCGTTGCCCCGTGGCTGGCCGCCGGTTCCCGGATCAATCCCACGAGGCCCTTGCCGACCATCGATCCCGGGATCTACACGCGCGCCGTATCCACCGCCTTTGGCGGCGAGTGGGACTATGACTTGGAGTGGCGTCCCGAACAGGGTTTCGCGCTGACCCCGGGGTTCCTCAACGCAGTGTTCACCGCACAGGCCCGGGTGGCCCGCGGACTGAACCTGGACTGCCCGGCCCTGGTGATGCTTTCGCAAAAGAGTTACCTCCAGCCGCGCTGGAGCGAGAACGCCAAAGCCGCAGACGTGGCACTAAATGTCCAGGCGGTCGCGGCGCGCGCCGTGGACCTCGGCCGGGAAGTTTGCATCCGTCGCATCGACGGGGCCTTCCACGACATCTTCCTCTCCCCGAGGGGCATCCGCGATGTTGCCTACTCGACCATGGGCAGGTGGGCGCAAGACACGCTGGATTCAACCCGCCGCGATTTGTGGAGTGACCTTTCCGTCTCCCAGACAGCCGGAGGCTGAACCGACGGCGGTGGGGTTAGTCCCCCGCCGGATCGGCATGTTCACTGTGCAAGGTCCGGCAGGCACCGGCACCAACCCGGGCTAGAGCGCGCCTTGCTCCTGGTTCGGACAACGGCGCACCGTCACACTGCGTGCAACCTGCATCGAGTCCAACACGCAGGCTGCATGTCCTTGAACGAGTATCGTCGATTGCTTCTGCCATGCCAGCGACAACGACACGCACGTTTTGCTGCGCTCGGCGGCCTCACCTTGCCGGCGCGATCCATACTGTTTTGTTTCGACACCGATGACACGAGATTTCGAAATTCTGGAATACTGTTCGGGTGCAGAAGTCATCCCGTTCAGTTCGTGCGTTGAGAGGTGCTGTTGCCGCGTTGTTCGCGACAATGGTGGCTCTTTGTTCGCATGTTTTGGCGGGCGGCAAGGTGCCGGATCTTCTGGGCATCATGTTGCCGCTGGCGGTCTCCGTCCAAGTGTGCATCTTGCTAAGCGGACGACGTTTTTCGATCTTCCGGTTGTCCGTTGCCGTGGCATGTTAGCCAGTTCTTCTTCCATGGACTGTTTTCCTTGGGCACCGGCCAGAACGACGGCATGGCAATGGCCATGAACACGCAACACGACCATCTCATGCAGACTGCCGCCATGACGCCACCCGGCTCACTGGCTGCAAGCCACCTTGCACATGGCGGCCCCATGATGCTGGCCCACGTGGTCGCCGCCATCGCCACGGTGCTGGTGCTTCACCGCAGCGAATCAATACTGTTCAGCCTCGCTCGACTTGGTTGACCTGTTCTTCCTGGGACTTCTGCGGTTCTTCCTCGCTGCTTTCCGCATCCCGGTCGTGTCCGGACGCCCCCTCGTGCGTCGGACTGAACCGCTGGCATTCATTTCGGCTGTCTATGTAAATTGCGTGGCAAGACGAGGACCTCCAGCTCTGTCGTTGGCGTGACTCAACCCGCGATCTTGTTGCCATGCCCATGGCTTGGCCATGAATCGCTTGCCGTCCTTGGGTTGTGCCCATCGACGTCTTCTGCGTGGTCCCGGATTTGTCGGCCCCTCCCGGGCCTGATTGTTTCCGAGCGCTTTGGCTCCTTCTTGTGCCGACGCATCATGACCGTGACATCGGCCTTCGTCGCTCCTAGCCGCGTCCATTCAGCCGCATCGGCGTGTAAGTCGCGAGTGTTCGCACCCTCGATGCGACGACGCTTGGTCGTGGCTGGCCTCCGCCACTCGCAGTTGCAGCAACCGTTGACTCATGCTTTCCCCTCGCCGAGCCCTGATCCCGGGGTCTATTCGTGCTGCCCTCCTGAGCGGAAGGAACATTGCCGTCGACTCCGCAACGTTCCTCATTCCGCCGGGGTGCGCCCCGGGCGGATATGCTCGGCGAAACCCTTTTCACCCAGAATTCTTCTCACTTCAAGGACTTCTCATGACTCTTCTGGACACGACAACCCCAGAGCCGGTGGCACCACAACCGGCACCGAACTCAACGCGGCCTTCCCGCAAGGGATGGTTCGGCCAACTGCTGCTTGCGGCTGCACTTCTATGCGGGCATCTTCATCGGCCCGTTCATCCTCATCGCCGCACTCAGCGGGGCGCTCTACGCTCTGGCCCCGCAAGTGGAACAAGTCGTGTACGCCAAGGAACTCCACGCACCCACCGCCGAGGCCTACCTGCCCTTGGCGGCCCAGGTCGAGGCGGCCAACGCCTACCTCAACAACACGGAAAGCCCGGTTGCCGTGCGTCCCGCACCGAAGCCCGGGGACACCACCCGGGTGATGTATGCCGGGGAAAACCTCGGCCCCAGTGAAACCAGGGCAATCTTCATCGACCCCGCCACCGCTGAGGTCCGTGGAGATCTCACCGCCTACGGATCCAGCGGGGCATTGCCGCTGCGCAATTGGGTTTCCCAGCTGCACAGCAACCTGCAACTCGGCGAACCGGGACGCTTGTACAGCGAGATTGGCCGCATCATGGTTGGGCGTCATCGCCCTGGCCGGCCTGGGCCTCTGGATCACGCGATTCACCAGAACCAACAGGAAAAAGGATCTCCTTCGGCCCAACAACAAGGCCAAGGGATACCGACGACTGGTCAGCTGGCACGGTTCGCTCGGCATTTGGATCCTCGTTTTTGCGCTCTTCCTCTCGGTCACCGGAATCACCTGGTCGACCTATGGCGGCGCCAACGTCAGCGACCTTCGCACCGCGCTCAATTGGAAGACCCCCTCGGTGAGCACCAACCTCACCGATGCGCCCCAAGCCTCCGGTGGAGAACACTCGCATCACCAGGCGCCTTCGGCTCCCTCCACCGGACCGGTGAATCCAGCTGCCTTTGACACGATGCTGTCCATCGCCCGTGAAGTGAACGTGAACACCGGCCGGGTGGAAATCAAGCCTCCGGCTTCCGAAGGCAAGGCCTGGGTGGTTCAGGAAATCCAGCGTTCCTACCCCACCGAAGTTGACGCGGTCTCCATCAACGGGCAAACCTTGGACGTGGTCGACCGTGTCGACTTCAAGGATTTCAACCTTGCGTCGAAGCTAACCCGCTGGGGCATCGACACCCACATGGGATCCATGTTCGGGCTCCCGAACCAGATCATTCTCTTCCTGGTGGCTTCGTCCATCGCCGCGATGGTCGTGTTGGGGTACCGCATGTGGTGGAAGCGCCGTCCCACCAAGAACCCGGCACAGCGCATGGGCAACCCACCTGCGCGTGGAGCACTACGTCGCGCGCCCTTGGTGGGGAACCTTCCTCGTCCTTGTCGCGGCAGCCGGAATTGGTTTGTTCCTCCCGCTGATGGGCATCAGCCTCGCAGCGTTCGTGCTCGTGGATCTCATCCTCATGGGAGTCAGAAACAAGAGGAAAACTCAACAGCCCCTCACCGGAGGTATTGCGTAGCGAATTGACCCGCACCCACTGAAACCAACGGGTGTCGTTCCTCTAAATCTCACTTGGAGGAACGACACCCGGTTTCACGCGCCACTGCCGGAAAACCTACGCTTCATCTCACACTCTTTGGTCACTCAATGGTTTTGGGCGAAAGGCCGGGTCCGACGGTGTGGAGCGGCTGAAGCGAGACAACCCGTACAAATCAGTCGCTGACTATTTGAACCGTAGCTCTGGATTTCGGGGGAAGCGATCGATTTCAGGTCGGCCGGGACGCAAGGTCCTCGACGCCAGGCCGAACCGGGTCGAATTGATCGATGCAGTTGAACGGTTATCCCCCGACACCCGCACATCGATATCATGGTGCTCTCCCAATACATTGAGCTGGCCTACGCCACCGACCTGTCGGCTGGAGCCTTGGCTCCGGGGGCAGGTATGCCTGGCTTCGCGCTCAAGGACCGCATTGCCCGACTCGAAGTAACAATGGATGCGCTGGAGCGGATCCACTCCGGCGGGGTCGTGCTGGATCCAGGTTGACTCAACGGCAGTCAGCAAGCCGCGCACCGACCCGCTGGCCGCACTCATGCGGCGGGAACTCGAGGTGCTCTGTCTGTTGGCCGGTGGCCGCACGAACGCAGGAATCGCCCAGACCTTGTTTCTTTCGGCGCGCGCCGGGAAGAAGAACACTCCCCGATCGTCACCAAATGGGCCTTGCCCTCACCAGGATAAACACCGCCGAATATTGGCGGTGTCGGTGCGGATCACGGCCGAGTCCGGAGGCTGCCGAATCCTGATGGGCAACCTGTAATTGGTGGTGTCCACTCTGCAGCGCCCTATGGTGCCGCACTACGGGGTGGTGCCGCCCATGGAACGGCACCACCCCGATGCATCCAGCTCTAGAAAGGCCAGTTGTTGTAGGTCGTGACCTGGCCGAAGCCACCGGCCTGGCTGACGCCATCCTGCTGGTTAGTCTGGTCGGCCGTTACGCCGCCGAGGAACACGCCGCCTGCCAGGACCATCGTTGCAAGCGCTGCGCCTATGAGCTTCTTCAAGGGAACTCCATCTCTGTCGATAATGTGGGCAACTTCGAGGCTTCGCCCGTTCCGCCGACACTTCATAAGGTCGGCCACCCCAAAATCAGATTCTAGCTCCCACCTGAATATATATGGCGATAATCGCAAAAATGAATCAAGATTTCTCGGAAGTTGTGCACACCAATTTCCGGCAGGAGGAGCGAGGCTGGAAGTAACCGTTTCAATTACAGCACCGCAATGCCCGCACATGGACCATAATTGAACAATGCACTCCCCCTCACTAGAAGCCGAAGCGTTCCGTTGCGAGGCACTCTTCCGCAAGGCCCGGCTAGCCGAGGACCAGCACCTGATTGCCGATGCCGCCGTAGCCTGCGCCCGCGCCTATGCGGCAATGGGCGAGACGTCAAAAGAATGGGACTTCATCTACATACTCGGTCAATCCGAAATTCTGTCCGGGGCATACAGCGCGGCTTTGCGAACCTCCGAACTCCTTTTGGGTTCGCCCGTTTCAGCATTGAACCCCGATTTGAAGGCCAGGGCGCTGCTCATGCGGGCATCCGCGCTGCGCAACAAATCCCAGCATGTTCCCGCGATCGCCGCCGCCCGTGACGCGCTGACCGCGTTAAACACAATCGACGGCCATCTAGGCATCCATGCGGAGGCTTACCAAGGGCTCATCGCCAGCCTCGTGGAAGCCGGGATGATCGATGATGCGTGGAGCCTCAGGGAAGACTTGAAAGCGATCCTTGATCGCATCAGCAACTCCAAAGTCGCCAGCAATGGATACTGGACGTTGGGCAATCTTGCTCTGGCCCACGGACGGCACGCAGAAGGACTGGACTACCACGACCGCGCCAGCGAACTCCTGGCACCGACCAACGACATGCATGCGTGGGCACGATTCAACAAGGCAACCGCTGATGTGCAACTACAGGCCGGGATTGCCAACGATCAGACCCTCCACTGCATTGACCGAGCCCAACTGGCCTACGACATCATCGGGGGCAGCGAGCCTGAATTGATGGGCTTGGCCGTCACACGGGCGCGCTGGAGCCTGGCTGCGGGCGAACCGCTAAAGGCCTCGGAAGTCTTACAGAAAGCATTTGACTCAGCATCGGGCGAAGACGATTCCGAGCACATTTCGGCGCACCTGCTCTGGGCACAAATCCTCACCGATCTGGGCCGCGAGGTCGAAGCACAACATGAACGCGACAAGGCCAACCGCCTGCAGGTTTTGGCCGAGCAGGGCCGGAACTAGTCCCGCCCCTCTAAGGGGACTTCGATGCGGGCGCGTCCAGCAGTTCCTGCAGTTGGGCGTCCGACAACCGCAACCACGGCGAATTGACCGCTCCCTGCAATGCGGCCTCAGGGCTTTCGCCTTGGTTCCACCACTTGGATTCGAAGACGCGACCGTCAAAGATGATCCGATCCGATTTGTTGTACACCGTCGAGGACGACCACTGCGGATAAAGGCCCGACGGTACAGTCGGCACCGGTTCCGGCTTGTCACCGGGCAACACTGGTCCGATCAACAGCCATGGGGTGGCCCCGGCGTCGGCCACCGGCTGGTCCGGGGCATCGCCCTGGGTCCACCATTTCGCCTCGTAGACATTTCCACGCCAGACAACACGCTCGGACTTCGGGTACGCGGCATCGGCATTCCAGACAGGGAATGGGCTTTTGGCCGGGTCGTCAACGATCGCCGTCTCCTCCGGCACCGGCACCGCGGAGGGCCGGGATTCCGCCGGCGAAGACTTGGATCCCACCCCCTTGGAGAGCAGCTTCCCGAACTCCCCCTTGGATTGCTCGGTTCCGCTGCAGTTGTTTGAAACACGCTCGCTTTCCGGCATGTTCGGCCCGCAGTCTGCGTCACGGTTCGCGGACCACATGGAAATCCGCCCCACCCCGTTGGCCATGGCAAAGGCGTTCAGTGAGGTTGCGTCCTCAACGGTGAATACTTCTCCCCGCAGATCGTTTTGTCCGATCATCGGGGTCAGCCCGATTTTCGACCACATAGTTTGCTCGCCGGTGACCTGGCCCAAGCCCTTGTAAAGCTCCCGCAATTGGCCGTGCGCGCTCACGGCCGCCTGCTCCGATGCAGCAGCCATGGACTGGTTGGCTGCCCGGGTCTCGCCGAAGTTCATCGTCATCAAGTTGATTCCAGCCAGATCGACTCCTCCTTCGAGCAGTCGACGCACTTCGCCGAGCCCACTGGCAGTGAGCCCCCTGGTGTCCACCGGCAGCGTGACCCAAACTTCGATCCGCCGCCCATCTGTCGCGGCTCGATTTTGCACCGCGGCAACGGCAGACGCCCGGCGGAGGCCGGAAGCGGCATCCTCCAGATCGTCTCCCTCGACATCCAAATCCAGCGTGGTGGATTGGTAGCGCTTCAACAGGCTCTCATAACCGGCAACTACTTTTTCGATGTCGGTGCACGCTGTCGCCAATTCGTCGTTCAGCAATCCACCTGTCGAAATGACCACATCTCCGCCCTGCTCGTGCACGCGGGCGATCTGGCGATCCAGGTCGAAAGTCTCGTTGGCGGCATCCATTGAGTAGTAGCCGCCCCAGGACGGAGCGCACGCGTTCTTGGGGTCGGCAACCGCAAAACCAAGCACGACGCGTTCGTGTTTCCCGACATCTTCCGCGATCGGATAGAACGGGGTGGAAGTGGCGTCAATATATGACCCAAACCAATGCCCCGAATCCGCGGCCTGCGCCGCGTCGCGGCTCGAGGTCCAATAGTGCAGCCCGGCCCACACTGCTGCCCCGATAGCCGCAGCAACAAACATCATGCGAACCCAAGAAAGGCGTCGCCCATCAATCCGACTCAACTGTGCCTCCAAAGCCGTAACATTGAACGGCATCTCGAACGAATGGTGCCAACTGCCGCTTGCCAATACCCCTGCAACGACACGGGACGGGCGGCCAAAAGATTCCGCTGCAACGCGCCACATAACGAGCAAAATGTGACCTGCATTGCAAGCATAGGGCACTACTATAGAATCAATAAATTCGGTGAAAATGTGGCGTTGACTACACTTTGCCCATCATTCACTACCGGGGGGCTGGCAAATTTTGACGGTACACGACGAGGATTTTGTTGTCGTCAGCACGGACGCGCCGCGCCCCGCCCCTGAGCCTGCCGCGGCTCCCGAAGCGATCCGGAAACGGCAATGGGGCTCGGAGAAACGATCCGAACCGCTCTCGATCGTCCACCCGGCGCCGTCCCGAAGAAAGATCGCTTGGGGTCGCGTCGGCATCGTGGTGACCATCCTGTCCTGGGTGACCTACGTGGTATCAACTATTTTCCGCCAACTGGCAAACAACCCTGAAGCCGGTTTCCGTTTCCAGTTCGAGGCCGTCATGTACCTGACGGTGGTCTCGTTCCTGACTTTTTCCGCCCTCATGTATCTCACCGCACGGCAAGCCGCGCTCCATCGCTTTGCCGCCCATCGCCGAGTGCCCCGCGGCGAGCTGGACCGCCATTTTCGGGTCTACGACCGCTCCATCACCACGCTGGTTCCCAGCTACGCCGAGGAACCCGGCGTAGTGAGACAGACCCTTTGGTCCGCCGCCTTGCAGGAGTTCGCGGATCTCCGTGTAGTCCTGCTGATCGACGACAACCCGAATCCGACCGACCCGGCCGTCCTGGCCAGGTTGGAAGCAACGCGGCGCCTCGTAGGCGAGATCGGCGACGCCCTGAAAACACCGCGTGCCGCAGCCGAAGCGGCCCTGCGGCACTTCGAGGCGCGGCTGGCCGACGGCGCAACACCGACCGAACTGCTCCCGGAAACGGCCTCCGCCTATCGCGAGGCCGCGTTGTGGATTGAGGCCATGAGCGAGGCCGAACCCATCAATGACCATGTGGACGAGTTCTTTGTTGACTCGGTCCTCATGGGGCTGGCCCGCGAATTGCGTCTGACGCTGCTTGCACTCACCGCGGCGCAGGCGCAGAACGCCGATCTGGAACCCGAGCGACTCACGGAACTGCACCTGCGACTGGTCCGGATTTTCGCCGCCAGGCTCAGCAATTTCGAACGCAAGCGCTACGCGAACCTCTCACAGGAGGCGAACAAGGCGATGAACCTCAATTCCTACATCTCGCTCATGGGCACCCGCTGGGTACCCGACCAGCGCGGGGATGCAACGGTCCTGCGGCCGGTCGACACCGGTGCGGTTCCGTCGCCGGATGCCCCGGTCCTGGACATCCCGGACTCCGAGTACCTGCTGACCCTTGACGCGGATTCACTGCTCCTGCGGGACTACTGCCTGCGGCTGGTCTATTTCCTGGAATCGGATGAGAACTCACGCATCGCGGTAACCCAGACGCCCTATTCCTCCTTCCGCGGAGCACCCACACGCATCGAGCGCGTGGCCGGAGCCACCACCGACATCCAACACATCCTGCACCAGGGCATGACCCGGTACGGCGCGACGTTCTGGGTCGGCGCCAACGCCATCATCCGCAAGCGCGCCCTGATGGACATCCGTGAGACGCAGACGGTCGGCGGCTATGAAATCCACACGTACATCCAGGACCGCACCGTCATCGAGGACACGGAATCCAGCATCGACCTCGGCGCCCACGGATGGGGCCTGTCCAACTATCCCGAACGCCTGAGCTACAGCGCCACGCCCCCGGATTTCGGTTCATTGGTCGTCCAGCGCCGACGCTGGGCCAATGGCGGGTTGCTGATCCTGCCGAAGTTCTGGCACCAGCTCAGTGAACGCCGCCACCGCCGCGAACGGATCAGCCTGCGCGAGGTGCTCCTCCGGGTCAATTACATGGCTTCGATCTCCTGGGCAAGCCTGGGCCTGATCTTCCTCTTGGCCTACCCCTACGACGGACGGCTGCTCAGCCCGTTGATCTTCATCGCGGCGCTTCCATACTTCATGGCCATGGGAAGCGACCTTCGCGCCTGCGGCCACCGGTTCACCGATATCTTCCGCATCTACGGCTTCAACCTGGTCCTGCTTCCGGTCAACGTTGCCGGGGTCCTGAAATCGGTGGAGCAGGCGTTCACCGGGGAAAAAATCCCCTTTGTCAGGACGCCAAAGGTCCGCGACCGAACCGCGGCGCCCGGGCTCTACGTCGCCATCCCCTATTTCATCGTGGCCTTCTCCCTGATCACCCTGTGGCGTGACGTCCAGGAACAGAACTGGGGCAACGCCGCGTTCGCCGCTCTTAACGCGGTCCTGGCGAGCTTTGCGATCCGCGCCTACATCGGGGTCAAGAACTCGATCGTCGACATGGTGCTGGGCGTCGTCAATTGGCTGTACGTCGAACCCCGCAAGCCCAAGGCCAAACCGGCCCCCTATCCCGTGGCAACCCCGGAAAACACCGACTGGTCAACCTTGCTGTATCAGGGCGACCGTCGGCTGGACCGCGACCTTCGCGGCAGCGATGACCGACGGAGGCGTATCGGTGTCAAGTAATCTTTCAACGTGGGCGGTGGCCGGCGAGCATGTGGCCGACGAATCCAACGACCCGCAAAGCGTCGCGATGTGTCTCTGGATCTGGTCGGGCGCGCAGGCCCGGATGGAGTTCTTCGAGAACCACATCCTTGAGATCAGCTTCAGGGCCGGAACCACCCTGACCCTCTCAACCATGCAGGAGATGCTTGCCTACTTCGAAGCGCAGGCAAATGAGCTTGCGTGCGCACCTCGTCATCGACATTTCGGGCCTTGACGACGTTGAGGCAGACGTTCCGCCGTACTTCAACGGCCTGATCCGAAACTTGCGGGTGGCCATGCTGGGTTCCGGACCGGCTGACCAGGTCTTGGCCCGTTTCTTCATGCGCAAGCTGGATGGCGACCGCACCTGCGCCTATTTCGAACGTCGGAGCGACGCCGTGGAATTCGTGTTGCGAAGTGCCTAACCAGTTTTCGACGGAGGGCATCGACCCCCGCATTGAACAGATCGTGGCGGCCATCTTGAAGATCGCCGACATGGACTTCGACACCGGGCTGCGCCCCGGCCCGCGTCGTGATGAGATCGATGCAATCATCATGGGCATCAACGCCATGGCCACCGAACTCAAACTGACCTACACGACGCTTGACCGCCGGGTGGAGGTCCGGACGAGCATGCTGGAAAAGGCCCGCGACCAGATGGAGCTGCTGGCGTACACCGACCCGCTGACCCAACTGGCGAATCGTTCCGCGCTGATGCGCGACATCGAAGTCGCGCTGCAGGATTTGGAGGACGGCGGGACGGCTCCGATCCTGTTGCTCCTCGATCTGGACGCATTCAAGAGCATCAATGACACCCACGGCCATGCCGTCGGAGACCAGGTCTTGCGCCAGCTCTCCACCCGGCTTCGTGCCGGCGTCCGCTCTCAGGACCTGATTGCCCGGCTGGGCGGAGATGAATTCGCCATACTGCTTCGTTCCCAGGAACACGGGGCCTTCGAACTGGGACAACGGATCGTCAGCACCGTGAACGAGCAGATGGTTGTGGACGGCATCAGCCTTGCCCCCGGCGCGAGCCTGGGCATTGCGGTGGCAACTCCCGGGCACGATGCCGACAGGCTCCTGCTCGAGGCGGACACGGCCATGTATACCGCCAAGCAGTCCCGCACGTCCAAGGTCCACGAGTTCGAGCCCTTCATGCTCTTCGAGCGGCAGCAGAAGGCCGCCATGGTCGCGGACCTGCGCATGGCCCTGGGCACCGAGCAAATCCTTCCGTACTACCAGGCGTTGGTTTCACTGCAGGACGAAAGCATACTCGGCGCCGAGCTGCTGGTTCGGTGGGAGCGTCCCGACTACGGATTGATTCCGCCCGGCGAATTCCTCGCGGTCGCGGAGGAAGCCGGCATGATGGGTGCCATCACGGAACAGCTGTTGGATGAGGCGTTGAAGGACCTCAGCCGCTGGCGCACGCTCGGATTGGTCGATGGCGATTTCACGGTCCATCTCAATGTGAGCTCGCGGGAACTTCATCTCCTGGGATTCCCGGACATCATTCGCGACGCACTTCGCCGCCATGGCCTGCCCGCCTCCACCTTGGCCCTGGAAATCACCGAGGACAAGCTCATGACGGGCGACCGGCTGCATAAATACACCTTGCTGGCCCTGCGGCAGATGGGGGTGGAGGTGTATATCGACGATTTCGGGACGGGCTATTCCTCCATCAGCTACCTGCGCCAGTTGCCGGTTGCCGGGGTGAAGATCGACAAATCGCTCGTCGACGATGCAGACACCGACCCCCGGCAGGAAAAATTGCTGATGGCCGTCTCGTACCTGATCGAAGCGTGTGAGCTGGAATGCGTTGTGGAAGGCGTGGAAACGCGCGGGCAAGCCGACAAGCTCAGGTCCATGGGTTTTGAGTGCGCCCAGGGATACCTCTTCGGCAAGCCGATGGGCAGTGAGGATTTCACGGCCGTGCTGTCTGCCTGACCAATTGGCAGGGACCGGTTGTTGGCCTTCGTGCGGATGTGCCGGCGGTGTGCAGGTTGGAAAGCTGTGGCGGCATGACCTCGTTGCGGGTAAAAACCCATCGCCGGCCACGGCAAATGGGTGCTTCGTGGCGGCCCCTGGGTCGACACCGTGGTTCTGGAACGCTTTGTCGTAGATTGGGTTCATGAGCGCAATCGAGGAATCGTTTTCCATGGCCGTCGGCGACACAGAGGTTTCTGCCGTTTTCGCCAACCCTGCCGGATCCGTGGCAACCGTCGTCGTGGCACACGGAGCGGGTGCCGGCATGGACCATCCCTTCCTCACCGGGTTTACCGGAGCCCTGAACGAACGCGGCATAGCCACGATGCGCTTCAATTTTCCCTACAGCGAGGCGGGAAAGAAGTTTCCCGATCGGCCGCCGACCGCGATCGCCACCTGGAATGCCGCCATGGATGCCGCGAAGCAGCGGGCCGCCGGACAACCGGTCTTCGCCGCGGGAAAGTCATTCGGCGGGCGCATGGCTTCCATGGCGGTGGCCGAAGGCATGGAAACGGCCGGGCTTGTCTTCCTGGGCTACCCGCTGCATGCGCCGGGCAAGCCCGAAAAGCTCCGCGACGGGCATCTTTACGGGCTCGACGTGCCCATGCTCTTCCTGCAGGGAACGCGGGATCCGTTTGCGTTGCCGGGCGAGTTGGAACCGGTGGTTGAACGCATCGGACCCAACGCCGTCCTGAAGTGGTTTGAAGGAGGGGACCATTCCTTCAAGGTGGCCCGGTCAAAGCGCACGCCCGAGCAGGACGGCGCCGGGCTGGCCGGCTCCGTGGCGGAGTTCGTCCTCGCCAACAGCTGAGCGGTCGGTGAGGAAACCCGCCCTAGAGCATCGGCACGACCAGGTCCCGGACCTGCTTGCGCAGGATCTTGCCGAGCATCGAGCGCGGCAAGTCGTCGATGGCCACGATCCGCTTGGGAACCTTGTAGCCGGCGAGCGCGCCGCGGCAGTGTTCACGCAGGGCGGCTCTCATCCAGGGTTGCGCCGGGCTCGAGCTCCACCGCGGCGACCACCATTTCCCCGCCGTTTTCCAGGGGCCTTCCCACCGCCGCCGCGTCCTTCACGTCAGGGTGCTGGCGAAGCACCGATTCGACCTCGGTCGGCGAGACATTGAATCCGCCGGTGATGATCAGTTCCTTGGCCCGGTCCACGATCGTCGCGAATCCGTCGGCATCCACCGTCACCACGTCCCCGGTGCGCAGCCATCCGCCGGGCAGCAGCACCGCGTCGGTTTCCTCGGGGTTGTTCCAGTAACCCCTGAACACCTGCGGCCCCTTGACCAGCAGCTCGCCGGGCTCGCCCTGCGCGACCTCGATCTCCGGGTTGCCCAGCTTCACGACCTTGATCAGGGTGGAGGGGAACGGCAGGCCGATGGTTCCGGGCTTCCGCGTGGTGTGCAGCGGGTTGCCCAGTGCAACGGGAGAGGTCTCGGTCATCCCGTAGCCCTCCACCAGCGGTCCGCCGGCAACCGACTCCCACAACTGCGCGACATCGACCGGCAGGTTCATGGCGCCGGAGATGCAGTACTTGGCCGAGCGCAGTGAAACGCCCTTTTCCCGGGCGGCAAGAACCGTGCGCTCGTAGACCGGCGGCACGGCGCTGAAGATCGTCACGGGGGATTTCTTCATGGCGGCCAGGATCAGGTCCGGGTCGAACTTCGGGAAGAGCACGAGCAGTCCCTGCTTGCGCACGCCGAACGTCAGGTACATGGTCATGCCGAAAGCGTGGAACATCGGCAGGACCGCATAGAAGATTTCCTCGCGCGGCCGGGCACCGGGCATCCATGCTTCGCCCTGCAGGGCATTCGAGTGCAGGTTGAAGTGGCTGAGCATCGCCCCCTTGGGGCGCCCGGTGGTTCCCGAGGTGTACTGGATGACCGCCAGGTCCTGGACGCCGGGGTGGGCGTGGCCGGCATCGAGCGTCCCATGGCCCAGCAGCGACTTCCACGTGGTGGTTCCCGGGGCGGGTGCGCTCAGCGCGGCCCTGGTGGTGCGCAATGACTTCACCGGCAGGTTCAGGGCCAGGCGCTTGATGGCGGGGAAGGCGTCCAGCAGGTTCACGGAGACCACGTGGTCGGGCTTACTTCCCTCGGGGAATTCCTCGATGGCCGCAGCCGTCTTGTCCCAGGCGATTGCCACCCGCGCTTGGTGGTCCTCGAATTGGCCTGCCAGTTCACGGGAGGTGTAGAGCGGGTTGTGTTCGACGACCACCGCACCAAGGCGCAGGATCGCATAGAAGGCAACGACGTGTTGGGGGCAGTTCGGCAGGATCAGGGCGACCCTGTCCCCCGCTTTGACGCCCAGCCGGCGCAGGCCTTCCGCAGCCTGGGCGACCTGCTTGCCCAGCTCCGAGTAGCTGGTGCGGCGGCCGAAGAATTCTGTGGCCGGGCTGTCGCCGGCCTCGGCGACCGCGTCCTCAAACATCTTGCTCAACGGTTCGGTGGGGAGATCGATCTGCGCTGGAACACCCGGCTGGTAGTTCTTCACCCAGGGCTGCATCTCATTGTTCTCCATCCCTCAATCATTCCACCGTTCAAGGTGGTGGCCTTGCCCCGACTTGCAGTTTCACTCTCGGCCCGCGTCCGGCGAGGCCCCGGTGTTTCGAAGCGAATCCGTGGCCTTGCGCCGCATGACGGCAATGGTTCGCACCGCGGGAGATTCGGGGCGTGTTTGCCCGATTCGTTTCCGGAGGGTCCACATGCGCGGAATTTCGGGGCCAAATGGCAACAATTAGTCCAAATTTTCGAACCATAACGGTCCGAATCATGGACAATGGGAACGTGACGACGCACAAGGCCGGTCCCATCCAAGATCAGCTGCCACTTTTGGATGCGGACGCCCCGGACGAAGGGCATGCGCTTCCCGGTCGGGAGCTGGATGAACTGCGTGCCGAAAACGCCAGGCTCCGGCGGCTGCTGGAAATCAGCGAACATGAATCGCATGCAGCGCGCGAGGCCCAACCCGAGCTGGCACTTCACGCCGACGGCCCGGTGACCAGCCGCTCCCCCGCAGAAACGAAGGTTGCCTTCTACCAGTCGCTTTTCCGCGCCCGCACCGATATCTACGCCCTGCGCTGGGAAAACACCAAGGCCGGGAGTTCGGGTTGGGTGCCTGCCGTCGCCGGAGGCTGGCGCAAGTGGATGGACAGGGAAAACGCCGACTACCTGCGTTTGACCCCCGCCGCCGTCGAGGCGCACCTGCGCGGTTCCGAACACCTTGGCCTGTACCCGCTGACCAACAACGACGGTTGCTACTTTGTCGCGGCCGACTTCGACGGCGCCGCGGCCCTGCTCGACGCCCTGGCCTACACCAAGGCTGCCCGCTATTTCCAGATCCCCGCGGCCCTGGAAATTTCGCAGTCCGGGCGCGGGGCCCACGTCTGGATCTTCTTCACCCAGGAGGTGCAGGCCGCCGACGCCCGGGCATTGGCCAGCGGGCTGCTCGCCGAGGCCATGAACATCCGCGGGTCGATGTCGTTGAAGTCCTACGACAGGCTTTTCCCGTCCCAGGACCGGCACACCGGCAAGGGCATGGGCAACCTCATTGCCGCCCCGCTCAACGGAAAGCGCCGGCAACACGGGGCCACGTTGTTCCTGGACACCGGCACGCTGGAACCCTATGCGGACCAGTGGGCCTATCTCTCGACGCTGGGAAGGTTGAGCCCGGCCGAGCTCGGCCGGATGGTCCGCAGGCTTCCGGTGCCCGTCACCGGCGCGAAAACCCGATTCCGGGCGCCCACCGCGACGAAAATCGTGCCGCGGACCGCCGCGCTGGTCCATGCGGAGATCGGCTCCCGCATCACGGTGCGCGCCGACGATCTGGGCCCGGCCATGGTCAGCGCGTTGAAACACGCGGCCTCCCTGCCCAACCCGTTGTTCTACGAAAAGCAACGGCAGCGCCGCTCCACCTGGGACACCCCGCGCTTCCTCACCAGCTACGACGAGACCCTCGACGGCGACCTGATCCTGCCGCGCGGGGTGCGCCCGCTGCTGGAGGAACTGGTGCACAGCGCCGGCAGCACGCTGCAGCTTGAAGACCACCGGGATCAGGGAACGGCCCAGGAGTTCTCCTTCTCCGGGGAGTTGCGCGACGGCCAGCGCCAAGCGGTCGCACATGCGCTGGAGCACGACCTGTCGCTCATTGTCGCCGCCCCGGGTTCCGGGAAAACCGTCATGGCGCTGGCCGTGGCCGCTGCGCGCAACACCAGCACGCTGATCCTTGTGGACCGCAAGGCGCTGGCCGACCAGTGGCGCGCCCAGGTGCTTGCCCTTTTGGGCGTCAAGGCCGGGCAGCTGGGAGGCGGGCGCACCAAGCTGCGCGGTGCCATCGACGTGGCGCTGCTGCCCACGCTGGCACGCAAGAAGGACGTCGCCAAGCTGTGCTCCGGGTACGGGCAGGTCATCGTCGATGAATGCCACCACGTTCCGGCCGCCGCATTCACGCAGGTCATGAACCAGATCCCCGCCGCCCGCTGGCTCGGGCTGACCGCCACCCCGTATCGCCGGGACGGACTGGAGGAACTGATCTTCCACCAGCTGGGAACCAATACCCACGAATTCGCCAAGGTCCTGCCGGGCCAACTGGCCGTTGAACAGGTTCCCGCGCCGGTCCTGGAGCTGCGGCTGCACGAAACCGCCTACGACTATGCGGGGGACGCCGTTGCCGCGGAACCCGGCGGGCTCCATGAAATCTACAGGGACCTCATGGCCGATCCCGAGCGCCTGGCGCAGATCGTTGACGACGTGTGCGCGGCGTACGCCGGCGGAGCCAAGTCGCTGGTGCTGTCCACGTGGAAACACCACCTTGACTTGCTGGCGGCCGGCCTGCGGGAACGGGGCATCGAACCGGTGATCCTGACCGGTGCCTTGAAGGGCAGGGAACGGACCGCAGCGATTGCCGCGATCGAGGCCACCGCGGCCGAGTCGCCCATCGTGGTGCTGGGAACCGGGTCGCTCATCGGCGAGGGATTCGACGCCCCCGCGTTGGACACGTTGTTCCTGGCTGCACCCATATCCTTCAAGGGCAGGCTGGTCCAGTACGTGGGCCGGGTGACGCGCAGCCATCCGGGCAAGGAGGTCGCGGTGGTGCACGACTACCACGACGTGCTCACCCCGGTGCTGGCCTCCTCGTGGTCCAAGCGCCGGGCCGGCTATGCGGACATGGGGTTCACGCTTCCCAAGGCCTGAGCCGGATCGCGTA
>CAWFRB010000007.1:0-82177 GCA_963818105.1 uncultured Actinomycetota bacterium
AACGGGATGCGTCCATCATCGTGTCGATGGATGCGGTTCAGGTGCTCTGCGATGTACAGCGTGCCGCTTGGCGCCCGCCGGGGCCCAATGCACTCCGCCACCGCCTTGCCTCTCCTAGTACTTCGGGAACAGCTCCTTGTCGCCGACGACGATGGGGTAGTTGTAACCGGCCTTCTTGTCGGCTGCGACGACGGCGACGACTTCGTAACCGGCCATTTCGTAGTAGCGGATCGCGTTCTTGGCGGCGCCGATGATTTCATTCTCGCTGGTGTCCGTGAGGAACTTCGTGAGCTTCGTGTAGGGCGTCGTATGCCACGACCCATTGAGCTTGTACCAGGAGTTGTCGTTGTTCAGTCCCCACTGCCACTTCTCATCGGTGCCATTCCTGAGGTAACAGGCCAGCGACGTGGTTTGGCCTCCCAGCACGGACGGTTCGTCCGCAACGGACATCGATTCACCGGGATTGGAACGGGCCGGGATTGTTTCTTCTGACATCATGCCTCCGATTTTCTGCGACAGCCCCCGCAATGGCGAGCCTCGAGGTGGATTTCTGGAGCCGTACGCGGAGCATTTACTCCGCGAACGTGTGACTTTGAAGGGACGTATGAAGCATCGTGATTGTCTGCGACTGGCTTTGGCAGACACTCGAAGTCTGGGACAGCGAGTCATTCCTTGTCTATTGGCCAAAAGTACATAAGTTCCATCGGGTGCACCCCCCAGGCGGTTTTCACACCAGAAGCAAATGGTCTACTCAGGCTCCCTTCCCACACCGCCACCTTGCCGCTAGCCTTAGCAAGCATCAACGACGCCACGAGGCTTGGAGGCCGCCATGGAAAGTTCTGAACACATCGCCGTAGGGAACGCGATTCAGTTGACCACGGCCGACGGCCATCGATCCAGCGCCGCCAATCAAGCCTTGCCTGTCGGTGGCACGACCCTGACCTACGGCCAACTGGTGGCCCTCGGCGGCGACTTCTACGGTGTCGGCGCACGACCAAGCTCACCAGGGCATCCGGCCTTGGAAGCGCTTGACCCGATCTCGTCGGCACAGTTCCCCGAGCAGGCCTTCTCATCCGCGTATGAGACCTTGGTTGAGGCCCCCCGCGCCGAGCTGAAGCAGATCCTCGACGTGATGCATGAAGAGCAGAACGCCATCGATGAGGCCAGGAAGGCCGGCCTCCAACCATCTGCCGCGTATGCGAAACTCGGCGACGACCTGTCGTACAAATGGAACGAAATCACCGGAGGCGGTCCCGCCGCGGGCCCGATCAGCATCTTTTTCCATCCGGGCAGGTACATCAATCTCGCATCCGTGAACATGGACCATTTCGGCACCGACGCCGTCAAGGCCTAGCTTGCTGGTCACGGTCTTGCCGTCAAGCAAGCAGCCGCGCTGAATGGGCAGGACCCTCCTCGCCGGACATCCAGTCGCAAGCTACTCGCATGCTATGCCGTGAACGCGTTTGCGGACCATTTCCTGACCGATCTTTTCGCCGCCGGCCATGTGCGCACCCCGCGACGCGCCCTTTGGAAAACACCGTACACCGTCGCCGGCGAGACCGGACTGCTGACGCGGGCCGCACACAACGAGGACAACCGCTACGGACTTCATGTGAGCAACGCCCGCGGCGACCATTGGGTTGCCTTTGGCGACGGCAAGGAACTCGACGACGTGAACGCCCAGAACTTTACTCTGGCCATTGCGGCCGTCCAGGCGTCCGCGGACGAGGTGTACCAGGCCTTCGCAAGCGGTGTGGCAACCGCGCCCAGCCCTGCAGCCGCTCTCGAATATGTCCCGAAGCTCGACTTCGCGGCCAAGCCGACCCCGGGCGGCCCTGACTCGCCCCATTGTTTTGGGCGGATGCCGAAGACAACGTGTACCGGAGGGGAGGCCGTGCGGGGTTCTGGCCGGACAAGCTCAGCTACGACTACGTCTTCCCGTTCTCGGACGCCGAGATGGTCGCGCAGCTCAAGTTGACCTCCTGGCCGGGGGAAACACCACCACCAGCCTGCCTGCTACGCGCAGAAGGGCGAGGACGTGACCTGGCACTGGGGTCTGAACAGCGACAACTCGGACTACAAGCTGAACGGATTCTGGATAACCACACCGTATACCAAGCTCCAGAGTTCGTGACGGACACCGGAACGGATGAGATGCTCGCAGCGGCGAACAACGCGCTCAGGAGCGGCGGGAAGAACGACTATTCGGTGGTGGCATCTTCGCCTCCGACAGGAGCACCGATTTCAACTACCCGATAGTCGTAGGCGACGCATTGTGGAATCCACTGTTGTGACCAACGTATCAGGTCGCGGCATCGATCGCGGGTCCCCCGAGGGGGACGTTCTTCACGGCCGGTCTGGGCCGAGTCCGTGGAAGACGGCATGCCCGGAGAGCCAAGTTCTAATCCGATCGAGGGCTCGCTCCGGGCCGGAAGACCGGGTGCCACCCCGACGCGACGCGAACGGAAGCAGGGGGCGTTTTGCGTCGGGAGGCGACGGCCAAACCTACATGGGCAGGTGAGGTGTCTGCGTCGCTGGCTTCTCCAGGGGGGAGTCGAGCAGGTCCAAGGCCTCCGCGATGTTGGCGCGCCACCTGAAGTCGGCCTTGGCGTCCCCGCGTGTGGGCCCGCCGTTGATCAATCCCACCCGCTTGCCCGCGGCGAGGGCGTCGAGCAGCAGCTTGTAGCCGCTCATCACCGCCAACGAGGAACCTATGACCAGCAGCGCACTGGAATCGGCCTCGAGCTCCTTGAGCCGCGCCTTTCGTTCGGCTGGCACGTTTTCGCCGAAGTAGACGACGTTGGGTTTCAGCGCCTCGGATCCGCAGACCAGGCAACCGACCATCGTGAATGCCTCGACGTGCTTCTGGTCCAGGCTCACGTCCCCGTCCGGGTTGACCAGGCTGGGGTCCAGGTCGATGCTTTCGAGGTAGCCGGGGTTTGCCTCATGCAGGCGCACGTCCAGCGACCGGCGGTCCTCGAAGGCGCCGCAGTTCAGGCAGGCGATCCGTTCGAGGTCGCCGTGCAGGGCAATCACGTTCCGCGAGCCTGCCGCGACATGCAGCCCATCGACATTTTGCGTGACGATGCCGCTGATTTTCTCCGTTGCCTCCCACGCAGCCAGGCGATGGTGGATCGGGTTCGGCGATGCCTTGTCCATGTGCCGCCAGCCCACGAAGCTGCGCGCCCAATACCGGTGCCGGGCCGCCGGTTCATGCAGGAATTCCTGGTAGGTCATCGGGCGGTGCCGCAACAGGGAACCGCGGGGTCCGCGATAGTCGGGGATCCCGGAATCGGTGGAAACGCCGGCACCGGTGAGCACCAGTACCCTGCCCTTGTCCAGCATCGAGCGAATGCCCATGCTGGCCACCACCGGATCCTGGAGCGGGGCGTTCTCCCCCACCACGCGCTCGATGGAACGGATGGCGGCCCGATGGGCCATTTCGATGCCGAGCTTGCCCTCGTGGATCATCGCTATTTCCTCCTTGCGGGCACGACAAAGACCGCGGTCACCAACACAGGTTCTGTGTGGTGGCCACGGTCTTCATGCTCACGTACTGGAAAAACCACGACCGCTGATGCATCAGAGGTCACTTCAGGGAGTCGGCACATCAACTGATGCGCCGTTGGTCGTCCTCATCGTCGTCGTCTGCGTACGTATCTTCGTAGTCCGAATAATCGGGCTCGTAAGGTACTTCAACAGGGCTTGGTGTCGCGGTGCTAGGACCACGCGTCTTCCCAAGCTCGCGTTCCAAGGCTGACAAATCAGTGGCCGGGGAGAAATACTTAATATCCCTGGCCTGTCGTGTCGCTTTTGCCTTCTGACGGCCGCGCCCCATGGCGTGACCCCCTTTTTTCAGTAGATCTGGAGGTGGTCCTACCGTGTTAGGCGGAGGCCCCAGAATATGTGACTAATTCTTTCGTGTTTCAAGGTTAACATGATTCGGCGACGAGTGCCTGCCCGCAACCCCGGTTCTGCCGGTAGAGTATTAATTTGTCCACCAAGTCGACTTCGACCGCCCAGGGAGCTTGCTTGTCCGTACCGCCTCCCGCCGAGGGAAAAGCCGCTCTGCCTGCGCGCAGAGCGAGACCGCAAAAACGCTTGTGGTGGCGCTCGCCTTCGTTGTGGGCGCTGGTCGGAACGCTTGGCATCCTGCTGATTTTTGTCTACGGCACGCAAAAAATTCTCGGCACCGATCCCGCGAAGGGCTCGGCCGCCGTAGTGACGAGAAACCCATCACCGGGCCTCGACGGCATCATCGCCCTTCAGGTTCCTCCGGATCAACTGTCGGTGGGCGACTGCCTCCAGGGATTCAAGAGCGCACTGGAACCTGTCACGATTGTTACGTGCGTGACGGCGCACAATGCCCAGATGATTGGTTCGTTCGAAATCACGGAGGACGTTTTCCCCGGCCCCGAGCAGATGCTCAGCCGATCGGAAAGCCTGTGCAAATCCATCACCCTCGACCCGGGAAGCTCGCTGGATTCCACCTGGTCCTATCATTTCTCGCGCCCCTCGCTCGGAACGTGGAAAACGGGTGACCGCAAGGTGGCATGCTTCCTCGCCCTGAACGAGGGCACCGTCCAGGATTCGCTGTTGCCCGGCGACGCGGCGGGCATCAGCTCCTAGGAACCAACCCCAGGGACCGCGTTCCGGCATCCTGCCGGGCATGCGAAGGCGCCGGGCTCCGATCGGGGAAATCCCCTCCGGAGCCCGGCGCCAGCTTGTCACCGCACGCGTCCCCTACCGGGTGCGGCTTGAGGTGAGGACCAATCCGTCCTTGAGCTCGTTGACGCCCACCACCACGGTGTCGCCGTCCTGGACGTTGCCGGCCAACAGCTCGCGGGCCAGCCTGTCGCCGATCTCCCGCTGGATCAGGCGACGCAGCGGGCGGGCACCGAAGGCCGGGTCGAACCCGGTGAACGCCAGCCAGTCGCGGGCCTCCGCGTCGACCACCAATTGCAGTCGGCGCGACGCCAAACGCCCGGCCAGGGTATCGACCTGCAGCGAGACGATCGAGCCCAGCTCCTCAAGGGACAGCGGATCGAACATGATCACGTCATCGAGCCGGTTCAGGAACTCGGGCTTGAAGGATGCGTTGACGATGTTCATCACCGCGTCCCTCTTCGTCTGGGAATCCAGCGTCTGGTCGACCAGGAACTGCGAACCGAGGTTCGAGGTCATGATCAGGATGACGTTGCGGAAGTCCACGGTGCGGCCCTGGCCGTCCGTGAGGCGCCCGTCGTCGAGCACCTGGAGCAGGATGTCGAAGACCTCCGGGTGGGCCTTCTCCACCTCGTCCAGCAGCACCACGGAGTAGGGGCGGCGGCGCACCGCCTCGGTGAGCTGTCCGCCTTCCTCGTAGCCGACGTATCCCGGAGGGGCGCCGACCAACCTGGCCACCGCGTGCTTCTCCGAGTACTCGCTCATGTCGATGCGGACCATGGCCCGCTCATCGTCGAACAGGAAGTCGGCAAGCGCCTTGGCAAGCTCGGTCTTGCCCACGCCGGTGGGGCCCAGGAACAGGAAGGAACCCGTCGGACGGTCGGGGTCCGAGATTCCGGCCCGGGCCCGGCGCACGGCATCGGAAACCGTCGCGACGGCCTTCTGCTGGCCGATCAGCCGGTGGCCCAGGAACGATTCCATCTCCAGCAGCTTCTGGCTCTCGGCCTGCAGCATGCGTCCGGCCGGGATGCCGGTCCACGCGGAAATGACCTCGGCGATGTCGTCGGCGGTGACTTCCTCGGCGACCATCAGGTCCTTGGTTTCGGCCGAGGCCTCGGCCTGGGCGGCATCGGCGATTTCCTTTTCCAAGGCGGGGATCTCTCCGTAGAGCAGGCGCGAGGCACGCTCCAGGTCGCCCTCGCGTTGCAGCTTCTCTGCCTGCGAGCGCAGTTCGTCAAGGCGCACCTTGAGGTCGCCGACCCGGTTCAGGCCTTCCTTCTCCGCTTCCCAACGCGCGTTGAGCGCGCCGAGGGCTTCCTTTTTGTCGGCCATGTCCGAGCGCAGCGCTTCCAGGCGTTCGATGGACCCCGGATCGGTTTCCTTCTCCAGCGCCAGTTCCTCCATGGTCAGGCGGTCCACGGCGCGGCGCAGCTGGTCGATCTCCTCGGGGGCCGAGTCGATCTCCATGCGCAGGCGGCTGGCCGCCTCGTCCATGAGGTCGATCGCCTTGTCAGGGAGCTGGCGGCCGCTGATGTAGCGGTCGGACAGGGCCGCGGCCGCCACGAGTGCGGAGTCGGCAATCCTGACCTTGTGGTGCGCCTCGTAGCGCTCCTTGAGGCCGCGCAGGATGGCGATCGTGTCCTCGACGCTCGGCTCCCCCACGTAGACCTGGGCGAAGCGGCGCTCGAGGGCGGGATCCTTCTCGATGTTTTCGCGGTATTCGTCCAGCGTGGTGGCACCGATCAGGCGCAGTTCCCCGCGGGCCAGCATGGGCTTGAGCATGTTGCCGGCGTCCATGGCGCCCTCGGAGGCACCCGCGCCCACGACCGTGTGGATCTCGTCGATGAACGTGACGATCTGTCCGTCGGAGGCCTTGATCTCCTCGAGCACGGCCTTCAGGCGTTCCTCGAACTCGCCGCGGTACTTGGCGCCGGCGATCATGGACCCCAGGTCCAGGGAGATCAGGGTCTTGCCGCGCAGGGATTCGGGGACGTCCCCGGCCACCATGCGCTGGGCCAGTCCCTCGACAACGGCCGTCTTGCCGACGCCGGGCTCGCCGATGAGCACCGGGTTGTTCTTGGTGCGGCGCGAGAGCACCTGGACCAGGCGGCGGATTTCGCCGTCGCGGCCGATGACCGGGTCAAGCTTTCCCGTACGGGCAATGGCCGTCATGTCGGTGCCGAACTTCTCCAGGGCCTGGAAGGTGTTTTCCGGATCCGGGTTGTTGACCTTGCGGTCCCCCCGGATTCCGGGAAGCGCAGCCTCGAGGGCCTGGCGGGTGGCGTTGAGCCCGCGCAGGATGTTGCCCGCGGCACCGGTGTCGTCGCTGAGCCCCAGCAGCAGGTGCTCGGTCGAAACGTAGCCGTCGCCGAGCGTCTCGGCCGCTTGCTGTGCGGAGTTGATGGTCTGCAGTATTCCACGGGAGTACTGGGCCTGGGCCACCGAGCTTCCCGAGGAAGACGGCAGTGCCTTGATCGCGGCACTGGCCTGAACGGAGACCTGGTCCGGGTCGACCCCCGCGGCCTTGAGCAGCGCCACGGCCACCGATTCACGCTGGTCGACAAGGGCCTTGAGTAGGTGGACGGGCTCCACCTGAGGATTCCCGGCGGTGGAGGCATTCATGCCCGAACCCGAGAGTGCTTCCTGGCTTTTGGTCGTAAATTTCGTGTCCACGCTATTCCTTTCGTTGTTAGCTATTCACTCAAACTTGAGTCTACCTAACTCAACTTTGGTTTGCATGAACATATTCCCGGCATCCCGGATTTTTTCGGTGGCCTCCGCCCCGGATCAGGAAGCGGCCGCGCGCTCAAGCACCGCAATGTCCAGCTTCCGCATTGGCATGAAGGCTTCCACCACCCTGCGCGCCACCTCGGGATCGCTCTGGCCAAGCAGCTCGGGCAGTCTCGTCGGGACCACCTGCCATGAGACCCCGAAACGGTCCTTGAGCCAGCCGCACTGGCTTTCCTCGCCGCCCGCGGTCAACGCATCCCAGTAGTAGTCGATCTCGGCCTGGTCCTTGCACATGATCTGGAAGGAGACCGCCTCACTGAACGAAAACATCGGCCCTCCATTCAGCGCCACGAACGGGTTGCCGTTGAGGCTGAATTCAACAGTCATGGGCACGCTCGAGGGTTGCCCGTTTTCGTCGACATCCACGTGGGTGCCAATCTCCGAATTCGGGGAAGATCGAGGTGTAGAACCGGGCGGCGTCCATACCTTGCTGGTCAAACCACAGGCAGGTAACGATGTTGTTCATGGGTGATCCCCTCGGGGCTTTGATTGGGTGTTCGGCACATCCACAGACTATGAACCGCATGAACCACTTTCAAGGGCGGAGCCCAAAGTGGTCCCGGAACACGCGCCGCGCATCGGGAGCATGGCCCAACGCGAAAATACCGCCTCGGGCCATGGCGGCCGGAGGCGGTATTTCGGGGGTGCGGTGTCGGGCATCGGCGGCTCCGCGGCTTAGCGGGCCCCTGGCATGTACTGGTTTGAGGGAACGATTTCCTTGCCCAGCGGCATGAGGGAAATCGGGATCATCTTGAGGTTTGCAATGCCCAGCGGGATGCCGATGATGCTGACAAACATGGGGATGGCCGTCGCTACGTGGCCGATGGCGATCCAGATGCCCGCCACCAGAATCCAGATGACATTTCCAATGGTCGACATTGCTCCCACATGCCCACGGTCAACAACCGTGCGGCCAAAGGGCCACAGCGCGTAGAGCGCAATGCGGAAGGACGCAATGCCAAAGGGAATCGTCACGATGAGCAGGCAACAGATGACGCCCGCCAAGGCGTATCCGGCTGCCAGCCATATGCCTCCGAAAACCAGCCAAATGACGTTTAGGACTGCCGAAAGTGAATTGCGCATACCCCTAGCATTGCCCACTCGGAGTACTTCTGCCATGGGGTATGACCCTGATTCGCCCCCGAAGCCCCTATAACGCTTTCTAACGATTCGCCCCGCTCCCCCCGCTCAATTCGATTAGTTCCACCTAAAACGGCAAGCTTGATGAATGCGGTTCGTCAACGGTCAAAAATCATCCAAGTTCATTGCAGGACTCATCGCCCTCACACTTCTCACCGGATGTGCACCGCTACCAGGCTCGCCCACGACACCCACAGCAGCTTCCCCCACGTCAGCGGACGGTTCATCACAAAGCGGCGTTAACCAGGCCGATTCCCTGCCACTGATCCTCGTCCCCGACCTGAACACAATCGACCAATCCGACGAACACCGCCACATCTTCAGTCGGCACTTCGAGGTTCCCTCGGTCCCTTCGGTCGGCGAAGCGCAACGCGGCATCGTCGAGGCGCGCATGGAAGCGTTCAACCGGAACAACATCCCCGATGTCTATGCTGGATCCGCTGCAACCGGGGAACTCAACCTACGCAGCTACCTCACCGCGGTTTCGCAGCACGTTATCGGCATCAGAAGCGCCGCCTACGAATTCGCAGGCGCCTCGGGCGGCACCAGCTTCGTGACGCAGTGGTTCGACACGCGCACACCCGGCCTGCTGGACAGCCGCGACCTGTTTGGCAGCGACGACGACTGGGCGGAATTCCGAGAGTTCGTGGCCCAGGCCGCGACCAACAACCCCGAAGTCATCCCCGAGACCGTGACGGAGCTGGAGGATTCGTGGCTGGATTCGGTCAACTTCGATGCCCAGGGCAACGCCACCATCGAATTCGACGACTACACGATTGCCCCCGGATCGGCCGGATCCATTGTCGTCACGGTTCCGTCAACAAACATCATTCCGCTGCTCTCGCCCTTTGGCCTGATGGCACGAACCGCGGGCATGAACCCCGCTGCCGAGGATCCCCGCGGGCTTCCTGGGATCCGCAAGGCCCGGGGATCCGGCCCAAACGCCCGAGGGACCGGACGCCGAGACGCCGCAGCCGCGAAACATCGACTGCAGCAAAACCAAGTGCGTGGCGCTGACCTTCGACGACGGCCCCGGCCCCAAGACCGGCAAGCTGCTCGACGAACTCAAGAAGAAGGACGCCGCTGCAACCTTTTTTGTCGTCGGCCCCAACGCCAAGACCCGCCCCGAACTCGTCGAACGCATGATCACCGAGGGCCACGAGGTGGGCAACCACACCTGGAGCCACCGTTCGCTGCCGGCATTGTCCCCGACCCAGGTTCGAAGTGAGATTGACCGCACCAACGACGCGATTTCCGCAGCCATAGACCAGCCCGCCACGCTCCTGCGTCCCCCCTACGGCGCGCGCAACCCAAAGACCGACCGGCTGGCGCAGGCGCCGGTGATCCTGTGGGATGTTGACACCCTGGATTGGAAGTACCGGAACACCGAGAAGGTGGTCGACGCCGCGGTTTCGCAGACCAAACCGGGTTCCATCGTTCTCATGCATGACATCCACAGCAGCACCGTGGCGGCAGTGCCGGAGATCCTTTCGCGGCTCAAGGCCAAGGGCTACACCTTCGTCACGGTCACGGAGTTGCTGGGCAAGGACAAGTTGAAGTCGGGGGAAACCTATTCCCGCGCCCCGCTGCCGGTCCGCCGTCCGTTCGAAGGCGGGCGAGAAAAAGTAGTCGGCGAGTTCGCTAACCTTAAGTACATGAGCATTCCCACAGATCGCAAGATGCCGTCCTCCGGCCGCGCCGTCGAAGACCTCAGCTTCTACCGAGCCGAACCGGTGTCCTTTGTCCGCCGTGGCAGCCGCCTCCATGGCCGCCGTGCGGACGCCTGGGAGCGCATCGCGGACAAGTACGTCATCGAGCCCGAGCGCGAACGTACCGACACCTCGGTGGCCGAGGGCTTCGTCCTGGACCTGGAGACCGTCTACGGCCGCAAGGCACCGCTGATCGTCGAGATCGGTTCGGGCCTCGGCGAGGCCATGGCCCACGCCGCCGACGAGAACCCCGACAAGGACTTCCTCGCCGTGGAGGTCTACCGTCCCGGAGTTGCCGCGCTCATGGTGCGTGTCGAGAACCGCGAGCTCACCAATGTGCGCGCCGTCCAGGCCAACGCCCCCGAAGCGCTCGACATCATGCTTCCCGAGGGCTCGGCCCAGGAAGTCTGGATCTTCTTCTCCGATCCGTGGCACAAGATCCGCCACCACAAGCGCCGCCTGATCAAGGAATCGTTCCTTCCCAAGATCGAGCGCGTATTGGTTCCCGGCGGCATCGTCCGGCTTGCCACCGACTGGTCGAACTACGCGGAACAGATGCGCGAAATCTTCGATGCGTCCGAAAGCTTCGAGAACCTGCACCCCGGCAACTTGGCCGGCGAGGACAGCAACCTGACGAAGGTCCGCCGGTTGGGGCTCGAGGGTGAGGAGCAGGATGCGGCATTCACCGACGAGCTTGGCGGCTGGGCCCCTCGCTTCGAGGGCCGCACGCTCACCAGCTTCGAGGGCAAGGCGCTGAAGGCCGGTCGGTTGATCTTCGACCTGACCTACCGCAAGAACTAGCCAAGCACGAAATTCCCCCTGCGGCGCCGAATGCGCCACAGGGGGAATTTCCGTTTTCGGGGAAAGCGCGTTTCGCACTATCCCAGCGGTTTTTGGCCGGTGGTGATCAATGCAAGGTTGCGCAGGCGACGTGGTGCCCGGGTCCCTGTATCCGCGGGGTGCACCGGGGTTCCCCGGGGTCATTTGCGAGGTGTTGTGCCCGCTCACCCCCAGCAGGCCGAGATCGGGCCTGCCGGCAACGCTGAAGGCGTGGCCGGCAATGAGTTTCCGGCCCGAAAGCAGCCGTCCCCACCAGGCCAGGCGATCACGTTCGGCGATCGCCTCATAGATGTGGTCCGCAGGGATGTTGAGCCGGCCCGGGTCGCGGGACAGTTGCTTCGGGATTCCCGCCGAGCCGATGGTCGCCAGGGCCTGGACAAGCGCCGTGGATCCGGAGCGCGAGTCGAGCGCCTGGGCGGCGAGGGTTGCCGCATAGGAATGGGCTTCGAGTGCCAGGTGCGGCTCCCCGTGGCGCAGTGCGGCAAAGATTTCAAGGTCGCGTTCGAGGATCTCCACGCCGCGGCGTGCCGAACGGTTCAACAGTGCGCTGGCCATGTTGGGGCTGCGGTATCCCAGCCAGGCGACAACCGCCGGCGCCTCGATTCCCACCTTGCGCTGTTCGAGGTACAGCTGACCGGCTTCACGCACGCTCCCCCACAGTGCGTTGCGGGCCCTGATCCCGGTGCCCGAAAGCTGCCAGGTGACATGCGTTGCCGTGTCCAGGTCGCCCACGGCGATGGCTGCCAGCGGTTCGCGCGCCGAAAGGTCAAGATAGAGCAGGTGGCGTGCGGGGATGGCGGGGTCCATGGAGCCTGCACGCAGGGCGTGTGCCGTCCCGTCGAGTGCTTGGCGGTGGGTTCTGCGCAAACGGCCGCGGACGGCGCACAGGGCCTCAAAGCGGGCTTCGGCGACGGCACTGAGTCGGGAGTATCCCCCGTGGTTCGGCATTCGACTCCCCCATCCCCTTGGCAGGCCACGACCTCTGCGTGTCTATTTGGTGCGCGGTTTCCAGATCACCAAGGCCTGGCTGCGGCCGCGGGGACGCTGGCCCCGCGTCAGGGACACTACGTCGCCGCTGGTGCCGGCGGCAAAGACGCGGCCCAGCCCCGCGCTCTGGCTGGCGCTGCGCAGGGCGAAGACCTCGTTGCTCAGTTCGCTGATCCGTGATCTGGAGCGCTGCAACCTGGTTCTCCAGGGCGAGCACCCGCTTGATCCCTTCGAGGGAGACGCCGTCCTTGGACAGGCGCTGGATTTCGCGCAGCAACTCCACGTCGTGTTCGGAGTAGCGGCGTTGCTTGCCGCCCTGCCGGGAAGGCGACACCAGGCCCATGCGGTCGTACTGGCGCAAGGTTTGCGGGTGCATCTCCGCCAATTCGGCTGCAACGGAAATGACAAAAACCGGTCGAAGTCTTTCATTGTTCATGATTCTGTCCCTCCATGCATTTCCGTATGTGGCAACCGACAACGAGCCGATTGAATGATCCGTCTTCGGGTTGCCTTCCGCAAATTCCGGGAAGGCAACCACGTCGTTCCTAGAGTACTGCGTGGGCCAACAGGCTGTGACGCGGATCTTCGCCCTTGGTGGCCTCCGCAAATGCCTCGACCGCGGCCTTGGCTTCCTTGGACAGGTTTTGCGGAACCAGGACATCCAGGGTGACAAGCATGTCGCCGGTGGCCTTGGCGGTATGCACGCCGCGGCCCTTCAGGCGCAGCGTTCGGCCCGATGAGGATCCGGCCGGAACCTTCATCTTGACGGTGTCCCCGGTGATCGTGGGGACCTCGATTTGTCCGCCCAGCGCCGCCTCGGCGAAGGTGACGGGAACATGGATGCGGATGTTGTTCTCTTCGCGGGTGAACACCGCGTGGGGTTTGACGCTGACCTTGACGATCAGGTCCCCGGGACCGGCCGTTCCCGGCGAACCCTTGCCGCGCACGCGCACGGATTGCCCGTCCTTGATGCCCGCGGGAATGCGCACGTCGATGATCTCGCCGCTGTCTTCACGCAGCCCGATGGTGGTTCCCTTGATGGAACCCGCGAAGGAAATGCTGGTGCTTGCCGTGCGGTCCGCGCCCTTGCGCGGCGCCTGCTGGCCGAAGCCGCCGAACCCGCCGCCGCCTCCGCCGCCAAAGAGGTCGGAGAAATCGGGTGGCACCTGGCTGCCGCGATGTCCGCCGCCGCCCCGCCAAAGAGGTTGGAGAAGACGTCCTCAAAGCCGCCGTTGCTGGGCCCGCCGTGGCCGCCGCCGGCGCTGAAACGGGCGCCGGAACCCATGGCCCGGATTGCGTCGTACTGCTGGCGGTCTTCGGGGTCGGAAAGCACCGAGTGCGCCTCGGTGATGTCCTTGAATCGTCGCTCGGCGGCGGCATCGCCGGAGTTGGTGTCCGGGTGGTACTTGCGGGCCATCTTCCGGTAGGCCTTCTTGATGTCCGCTTCGCTGGCGTCCTTGGAGACGCCCAATATGGCGTAGAAATCCTTTTCGACCCAATCCTGACTTGCCATCAGGCGCCTCCTTTTCCTGTAGTGCTTCGGTGCCCGGGAACGCGTGGAAAACGGTTCCGGGCCAAAATTCTGGGGTGGAAGTCCACCGGCCTGCGGCGGGTCCCCCGGTCCTTTCCAGGAACCCGGATGACCCGCCGCAGGTGGTGGAGTTACTTCACGGTTTTACTACTGTGTTGCGTTGCTTGGCAATTATTCCCCGAGGGAAACGATCACCTGGGCTGCACGCATGATGCGCTCGCCCTTCTTGAAACCGGCCCGCAGGACCATGGCGACATGGTCTGCCGGGATTTCCGGGTTCGGCTGCTGCAACAGTGCCTCGTGCACGGCCGGGTCGAATGCCACGCCGGCTTCGTTGATGCGCTCAAGGCCGAGGCCTTCGAGCACCGCATCGAGCTTGTTGGCGATCGAAGCGAACGGCCCGTCGGTCAAGTCACCGTGGGCACGGGCTGCATCGATGTCGTCGAGGACCGGCAACAGGTTGTTCAGGACCGACTGCACGGCAAGCTCGCGCACTGCCTCGCGGTCACGCTCAACGCGCTTGCGGTAGTTGACGTACTCGGCCTGCAACCGCTGCAGGTCCTCGCGCAACTCGGCTTCCTTGTCGGGAACCGTGCCCTGCGCCGCGGCCTCGTTGAGGATGGCCTCGGCCTGGCTCAACGCGTCGCCCGAGTCATGGGCTTCGTCAACGGGAGTGACCTCTTCGTTGGAGGCGCCCTCGTCGTGAATTTCCTCAGACATGGTTGATGCGCCCCTTACTTCTTTTCGTCTTCGTCGATGACCTCGGCGTCGACGATGTCCTCTTCGGCGTTCGGGGCCTCGGCGCCGTCTTCTCCGTCGGACGAAGCCTGGGTGTTGGCGTAGATGGCCTCGCCCAGCTTGCCCTGCGAAGCCTGCAGCTTCTCGAACGCGGCCTTGACCTCGTCATCGTTGTTCTGCGACTCAAGGGCCTTCTTCAGCGCGTCGACGTCGGCCTGGACCTCGGTCTTGACCTCTTCCGGCAGCTTGTCGGCGTTGTCCTTGATGAGCTTGTCCACCGAGTAGGCGGTCTGCTCGGCGGCGTTGCGGGTCTCGGCTGCCTCGCGGCGGGCCTTGTCCTCGGAGGCGTGCTCCTCGGCTTCGCGGACCATGCGGTCGATGTCGTCCTTGGACAGCGAGGAACCACCGGTGATGGTCATCGACTGCTCGACGCCGGTGCCCTTGTCCTTGGCGGACACGTGGACGATGCCGTTGGCGTCGATGTCGAAGGTGACCTCGACCTGCGGGATGCCGCGCGGAGCCGGCGCGATGCCGGTCAGCTCGAAGGTGCCCAGGGCCTTGTTGTCGCGGGTGAACTCGCGCTCGCCCTGGAAGACCTGGATCGATACCGAAGGCTGGTTGTCCTCGGCGGTGGTGAAGGTCTCCGAACGCTTGGTCGGGATCGCGGTGTTGCGCTCGATCAGCTTGGTCATCACACCACCCTTGGTTTCGATGCCCAGGGACAGCGGGGTGACGTCGATGAGCAGAACGTCCTTGCGCTCGCCCTTCAGCACGCCGGCCTGGAGGGCCGCGCCAACGGCAACGACCTCATCCGGGTTGACGCCCTTGTTGGCTTCCTTGCCGGCCATTTCCTTGACCAGTTCGGCAACCGCAGGCATGCGGGTGGAGCCGCCGACGAGGATCACGTGTGCGATCTCGGAGACCTTCACGCCGGCTTCGGCGATGACGTCCTTGAACGGCTTCTTGGTGCGCTCGAGCAGGTCGGCGGTCAGTTCCTGGAACTTGGCACGGGAAAGGTGCTCGTCCAGGTGAACCGGGCCGTCCGGGGTGACCGAGAGGTACTGCAGGGAGATGTTGGTGCTGGTGGCCGAGGAGAGTTCCTTCTTGGCCTGCTCAGCGGCTTCCTTCAGGCGCTGCAGGGCGATCTTGTCCTTGGACAGGTCGGCGCCCTTCTGCTTGGCCTGGGACAGCAGCCAGTCAACGACACGCTGGTCCCAGTCGTCGCCGCCGAGGCGGTTGTCGCCCGCGGTGGAGCGAACCTGGATGGTGGAGAAGCCGTCGTCGTCCTTGCCAACTTCCAGCAGGGAGACGTCGAAGGTTCCGCCGCCGAGGTCGAAGACCAGGATGAGCTCGTCTTCCTTGCCCTTGTCCAGGCCGTAGGCCAGTGCTGCCGCGGTCGGCTCGTTGACGATGCGCAGGACGTTGAGGCCCGCGATTTCGCCGGCTTCCTTGGTGGCCTGGCGCTCGGCGTCGTTGAAGTAAGCCGGAACGGTGACAACTGCGTCGGTGACCTTTTCGCCCAGGTATGCTTCGGCGTCGTTCTTGAGCTTCATCAGGATACGAGCGGAGATTTCCTGCGCGGTGTACTTCTTGTCGTCAATGGCAACCGACCAGTCGGTGCCCATGTGGCGCTTGACCGAAGCAATGGTGCGGTCGATGTTGTTGACGGCCTGGCGCTTGGCGATGTCGCCAACCAGGACTTCGCCGCTCTTGGCGAATGCAACGACCGACGGGGTGGTGCGGTTGCCTTCGGCGTTGGCGATAACGGTGGGCTCGCCACCTTCGAGGACGGATACAACAGAGTTGGTGGTTCCGAGGTCAATACCTACGGCACGTGACATGGGTGAGCTCCTTCTTGCCTTGGGGAAAATAAACCAACGTTCCAACCGGATGAACCGGTTGAGCGTTCTGTACTCAAGTTTACTCGGCCGCAAATCCTTGTCAATTCAAACTTGAGCGCAAATGGCTCAAGTTTGGGTTTTTGGGCAAAAAACAACCGGATTCCGCGGCAAAAACCCGCGGAAATCCGGCATTCTTTGAACTTGCTGGGAGATGTGTTCGCTGTGAGAGATTGGGCGGAACGTGCGCCGATCCAGCCACCAAGACGGCTGGCGGACTCCCCGGAGACGGATGGCCCGTCCGGCGCATTTTCGCGCAGTCAGCATCGCAGATGGAGCACGGGTCGCACACTATCCGCGCCGCCTGCGCTTTCGGCCAGCCCGACCGGAAGACGAACAGGGTCAGCGACCCAGCATCAGGTCCACGCCCAGGAACGCGAGCGTGCCGAAGGCCGTGCCCCACACGATGATGGAAATGATCTGCCAGAAGATGACCTTCTCCTTCGCCGCGCCGAAGGAAACCAGCGCGGCCGAGGTGATCTGGCTCGGCAAGATGGTCTGCCCCAAGAGGCTGACGCCCGCCACGCCGTACTTGTCGAAGGCCACGCGCAGCTTCTTGTGCTTCTCGGTCGGGGCTTCCTTTTCCTTGGCCACTTTGCTGCGAACGAAATGCGCGCCGTTGACCAGCAGGAGCATCGAGGCGACGTTGCCGAGAACTGCCGCCAGAATGGCAACCACCGGGTTCAGGCCGATCACGACTCCGAGCGCGGACCCGAAATAGGATTCAACGAAGGGAATCGCCGCGGCCAGGATCACGGCAATCCATTGCAATGCGGGCGGGAACGAGGATGCGAATTCCTGCAGGGATTCAATCACGGCACTTCTCCATTGTTATCAAGTCGGCGTTTGGCTGCCGGTGGGCCTCGAGGAAACCGGGTGCGGGTGCAATCACCCGCAGCTGTTTACTTCCTCCAGATTATTTGTTTCGGCATCCCGGACCGCCGCTCCGAAGGATGATTTGCCCCGGCCTGCAGCGGGCGCGATTCATCCAAACGGATGAGACTTCCAAAACCATCGGACATGCCCTTAAACGACTGGTGGGCCCTGCTTTGCAAGAAATCTTGCAAAGCAGGGCCCACCAGGGAGCATCAAGCCTTCGGCCGCCTTCGGGGCGACCGACGGGCTTAGTAGCTGCGGTTGTTCGAGGCCGGCGAGGAAGCGCGGCGCGGACCGCGCGAGCGTCCGCCGCGGCTGGCACCGTTGGCTGCTTCAACCTTGGAAGCACCCAGGGCTTCGCCGATGGTGTTTCCACCGCGCGGGCGGGAACCCGAAGTGGCACCCTGGCGCTGGCCGGAGTTGTTGCGGGCCGAGGCGGAACCGCGACCTGCACCGGCGCCGGCGCTGCGGCGGGCTACGTCGCGGTCGTCGCCACGTGAATCCTGGCGCATGTCTGCACGGCGATCTGCACGGTTGTCGGTGCGGACGTCGCTGCGACGCTCGCCACCGCGACCTGCTGCGGCACCGTTGCCACGGCGTTCGCCACTGCGGGCGCCCGGAGCTGCATAGCCACGGCCCTCGCCGCGGTTTTCGCTGCGACGCTCGCCACCGCTGCTGCGGGTCGAGGAAGCTGCGCTGCCACGGTTCTCGGTGCGACGCTCGCCACGGTTCTCATCGCGGTTGCGCTGGCCTTCGCCACCGTTGCTCTTGGCCGGAGCGGCAGACCTTTGCGGTGCCGCGTCCACCGCGACGGCGGCCACGGCCACCTGCAGCGTCCGAGTCGGTCAGGGTGTCCTTGCGGACCACTGCCTGGGTGCGCAGCTGCGGGGCAACGTAGGCAACGGGCTCGGCGCGTTCGCCGACAACGTCGGAGACAACCTGGGCGTTCGGGGTGACCTTGACCATCGGCACCTTCAGGCCTGCGGCCTTCAGCAGCGACTTGACGTCACTCTGCTGGTCCGGGGTCGCGATCGTGACAACGGTTCCATCCGAACCTGCGCGGGCGGTACGGCCCGAGCGGTGCAGGTAGGCCTTGTGCTCTGCCGGCGGGTCGATGTGGACAACCAGCTCGACACCGTCGACGTGGACGCCGCGGGCTGCGACGTCGGTGGCAACCAGTACGCGGGCGTCGCCGGCTGCGAAGGCCGCGAGGTTGCGGTCACGGGCGTTCTGGCTCAGGTTGCCGTGCAGGTCCACGGTCGGGATGCCGCACTTGGTCAGCCAGACTGCCATCTTCTTGGCGTGGTGCTTGGTGCGCATGAACATGATGCGGCGACCGGAGCCCGAGGCCAGGGTGCGGATCAGTTCCTTCTTGTCATCGTTGGACACCAGGAACACGTGGTGTTCCATGGTGTTCACGGCCGCCTGCGGGGCATCGACCGAGTGGACGGTCGGGTTCTCGAGGTAACGCTGGACCAGCTTGTCCACGCCGTTGTCCAGGGTGGCGGAGAAGAGCATGTGCTGGATGCCGCGCGGGGCCTGGTCAAGGATGCGCTTGACGACCGGCAGGAAGCCGAGGTCGGCCATGTGGTCGGCCTCGTCCAAGACGGAAACCTCAACGCGGGAAAGGTCTGCAACGCGCTGCTTGAGCAGGTCCTCGAGGCGGCCCGGGCAGGCAATGAGGATGTCAACGCCGGCGTTGAGGTCTTTTTCCTGGCGCAGCTGGGAAACGCCACCGAAAACAACCGCGGTGCGCAGGTCGAAGGCCTCGGCCAACGGCTCGACGACCCTGGCGATCTGGGTTGCCAGTTCGCGGGTCGGAGCCATGATCAGGGCACGCGGGAAGCGTGCCTTGCGTGGCTTCGGGTTGGCCGCAAGGCGGGCAACCACCGGAAGGGAGAATGCCAGGGTCTTGCCGGAACCGGTCTGACCGCGACCCAGCACGTCGCCACCCTTGAGGGTGGTGGGCAGGGTTGCTTCCTGGATGGGGAATGCCGATTCGATTCCTTGGGCCGCGAGGACCTCTGCAAGGATTGCGGGCACGCCAAGGGAAGTGAATGAAGGACTCACGTGGTACTTTCTCTCAAAGCTTCGCACGACGGTTTCGACGCGCGTGGTCGCCGAAGAAAGAGAGAGCCTAGAATGGCGCAAAGCGCTCATGATGCTCACCGCGTTCCATCACATGAAGGATGTGGAACTAGCGGCGGATCGGGAAATCTAATCTGTCGACGCATGGATCTTCGGACCCCAAAGCTGATCTTCGGGACTTACTGATCCACAAGTTTCAATCTTAGCAGTACCCTGCGGGGAACCATACGAGAGATCCGTTACCTTCCCCGGCCCAACCTGCTTGGCCACCACACGCGCCTGCCGATGTCGTGCACCAAGGCCGGCACCAGGAGCGAGCGCACCACGAGGGTGTCCAGCAGGACGCCGAAGGCCACAATGAATCCGAGCTGGACCAGGAACATGATCGGAATGATGCCCAGTGCGGCAAAGGTTGCGGCAAGCACCACGCCGGCGGAGGTGATGACGCCGCCGGTCACCGACAGTCCGCGCAGGACGCCCGCACGGGTGCCGTGCACCAACGATTCCTCGCGAACGCGCGTCATCAGGAAGATGTTGTAGTCGACACCCAGCGCGACGAGAAAGACGAACCCGAAGAGCGGAACCGACGGATCGGCGCCGGGGAACTTGAAGATTCCGTTGAACACCCACGCCGATACGCCCATCGCGGTTCCGTAGGACAGCACCGTGGTGGCAACCAGCAACAGCGGGGCGACGATCGAACGCAGCAAGAACATCAGGATGACCAGAATGGCGACCAGGATCAACGGAATGATCTTGGCCAGGTCGGCCTCGGCGGTCGTGGCGGTGTCGCTGAGCGTTGCGGTGGTGCCGCCGACCAGGGATTCCGGATCCATGGCGTGGACGGTGTTTCGCAGCCCGACGAGCGTTGCCTTGGCGGCATCGGAGTCGGCGGCGTCATCCAGCGTGATCGAGATCAGCGACCGACCCTCAACGACCTGCGCTTCACGTCCGGCTGCGGCCATGGCCGGACCGCCGTCCGGAGCCTGGAGGTAGGCCGAGGCCACGCCGTCCAGGCCCTCGATCCCGGCGAGCGCGTCTTCGGCCTTGGCGCTGTCAATGACGGCGAATGCGGGGCTTCCGGTTCCGCCCGGGAAATGCTCCCCCAGGACAACCTGTCCGTCGCGGGAATCGGTCTGTCCCAGGACAAGCTCGCTCTGCGGGACGCCCGATGCCTTGAACTGGGTCACGCCCAGCGCGCCAACGACCAGGACAATGGCCGTGATGATCCAGATGGGGCGGGGGTGGCGGCCAACGAACTTCGCAACGTTTCCCCACAGTCCGTCCGGGAGTTCTTCGGGGCCCAGCGGACGGGCCGGTTTCGGCATGAACGGCCAGTAGGCCGAACGCCCGAGCAGCCCCAGCGCCGCCGGAAGAAACGTCAGCGCCGCAATGACGGAGAAGACGATGCCGCTGGCGCCGATCGGGCCCAGCGCCTTGTTCGAGTTCAGGTCGGAGAAGAGCAGGCAGAGCAGGCCGACCGTCACCGTGCCGCCGGATGCAAGGATCGGTTCGACCGAACGCTTCCACGCAGTGGTTGTGGCCTCCCAGCGGTCGGCCCCGTGGGCCAATGCCTCGCGGTGCCGCGCCACATACAGCAGTGAGTAGTCGGTCGCGGCGCCAATGACCAGGATGGAGAGGATTCCCTGGCTTTGCCCGTCCAGCCGGATCCATCCCTCCCTGGCCATGTAGTACACGGCGACGATGGCCGCGCACAGCGCCGCAACGGAAGTGAACAGGACAATGAACGGCAGCAGGAACGAACGGTAGACCAGCAGCAAGATCAGCAGCACGGCCACAAGCGCAACGCCAAGCAGCACCCCGTCGATTCCGCCGAATGCCTCCACAAGGTCGGCGTTGAAGCCGGCCGGCCCCGTCACATAGGCCCGCGTGCCAGCGGGGACGCGTTCGGAAAGCTCCTTGCGCAGCGTGTCAACGGCATCCTTGGTTTCACCCGCGGTGCTCAGCGGCACCAGCAGCTGGGCAGCAAGTCCGTCCTCCGAAGGGAAGGGCCCGACGATGTCGCCGTCGAGCGACTGCAGGTCCTTGAGCGAAGCCGCCATCTCGGCGATGGCCGCCTGATCCAGCTTCGTGTCGCCGGCGATGACAACGACCGCGGGAATCGCATCGGAGGTGCGGAATTTCGCCTGCCATTCAAGGGCGCGGGTCGCCTCGGCCGACGCGGGGAGAAAGGAAGCCTGGTCGGTGGTCTGCACATCACCCAATTTGCCGAAGGTGGGTCCGCCGACCCCGGAGACGCCCAGCCAGGCAAGAACCAGGACCGCGGCAACCAGCGCGCGCACCTTGCCGCTGACCGGCCGTTTCCTCCTGCCCGATGAAACGGTCTTTTCTGCAAGGCTCCGTAGAACCAGCAACACGCTTTTCCACAATTTTCCCATCGTCGTGCCGGTCGGCTTCCAACAGCGGAACCCAAGTCTCTCGCCTAAATAGTATTTCCATCATGGAACTACTGCAAGCCTGAACGTATGATTGTTGCCATGGATCCCAACCCGGCTCGTGAACTTGTACTGCTGCTCCAGCAGTTTGCGCAGGCATCCGATCGCTACGTGGAATCCACGGGAACCCGCCACCAGACCCACCGAACCGACATGAATGCGCTGGCGGCCATCATGCGTTTTGAGCTGGCCGGCAATCCACCGACCCCCGGGGAACTGGCCCGTGAGCTCAGCCTCAGCTCCCCCGCAACCAGTGCGCTGCTCGATCGGCTCGAGCGCAGCGGCCACGTTGAACGCCTGCGCGTCGACAAGGACCGCCGGGTGGTGCGCATCCGCATGACGGAGAAGGCCAAGGTGGATGGGCGAACCATGTTCGGGCCACTGGCGGCCGGCATGATGGAGGTCATTTCCTCCTACGAGGACAGCGACATCGCCTTGATCTCCAAGTTCATGGTCGATGCCATCGCCGGCATCGACCAGGCAAGCCGCCGGGGCACAGCCTCCTAAGCCACGCCGGTTCCCGGGCTGCTTGCGCGGTGCGTTCTCGGGCATTCGCTTCGCCACCGCACCCGCATGCAACGACAGGCACCCGCATTCAAGGGTGACGTTCCAGCTCACATAAGCTTGTCTGGTGACTCTTTCCCTCTGGCTTTCCCTGCTCGGCGCCTCCGCGCTCATTAGCTTCACCCCGGGCGCCGGCGCCATCAACACCATGACCAACTCGCTGAACTCGGGCTTCAAGCGCTCCATCTGGGGAATCATGGGGCAACAGGCGGCACTGCTGGTCCACGTGATTGTCGTGGCCGCGGGCGTGGGTTTGCTGGTTTCACGCTCCCCCGTGTTCTTCACCGGCATCCGCTATGCCGGCGCCGCCTACCTTGTCTACCTTGGCGTGCGGCTCATTCTTGCCAAGCCCCAGAGCCCCGACGAAATCGACATGCGCGGGCAGGAATCGGCGGGCTCGATGTTCAGGCGCGGACTGTGGGTGAACCTGCTCAATCCCAAGGCCATCGTCTTCTTCCTGGCCTTCACCCCGCAGTTCATCCGCCTGGACCAGCCGGCGCTTGGGCAGTACCTGGTATTCATCACGACCATCGTGATTGTCGACATCTTGGTCATGTGGTTCTTCTTCGCCGCCGCAGCCAAGAGCTTCAGCCGCTTCACCGCCACCGAACGCGGGCAAAAAATACTGAACATGACGTTCGGCACCTTGTTCATTTTTGTGGCCGCATTGCTGGCCTTTATCCACTAGGTCGGACCCCGCGTTCGACCCCTGCCAGGGACCCATAGGACCTCTTACTTGGGTCTTCCGGGAACGCCGCGGGCCAGAGCCGCAGGGCACAATCCGATAACCTTCTGCACTCGGCGCGTTTGAGCCTGTCACTAGGGGCGTCAGCGTCCTAGACTAAAACCATGTTTCGGATAATGACAGTGTGCACAGGCAACATTTGCCGCTCCCCCATGGCGGAGTACATGCTGCGCACGGCACTCGACGACGCGGGAATCACCGATGTCACGGTTTCATCCGCCGGCACCAGCAACGGGGAAACTGGGGCCTCCATCGATCCGCGGGCCGCATCCATCCTGCAGTCCCACGGGATCAATCCCGAGGCACACCGTGCCGCCGACCATAGACGCCGGCCCAGCTCGCGGAGATCGACCTGCTGCTGGCCATGGACGAAGACCACTACACGACCCTGGAAGGGTTGCTGCAGGCGGTTGCACCGGAGCAACGTCCCGCACTTCGCATGATGCGTTCCTTCGACACTTCATTCGCCACGTCTCCCCACGACGAACAGGGCATCTACGACCCGTGGTTCGGGGACTCGGCCGATTTCCGCCTTTGCTGGCAAATGATCCACGCTGCCATTCCGGGAGTGCTCGACTACGTGCGCGCCCACACCATGCCTTCACGTGGCAACTAGCCCGGCGCTCATCCTTGGCATTGACGGTCGTTCCGGTGCAGGGAAGAGCACGCTTGCGGCCGAACTGGCCACCGAACTACGACGCCACCGCGAGGTAACCGTCTTCCACCTCGAAGACATCTACCCCGGGTGGGACGGACTCGCCGCCGGGATGGACTCCTACGTCTCCGACGTGCTTGGCCCGTTGCGCCGGGGCGAAAACGCCATCTGGAACACCTGGGACTGGGCCGCCGGAACCCCCGGGGCGCCAAGCACCCTCTCCCCCGCGCCGGTGGTCATCATCGAGGGCGTCGGGGCCGGCTGCGCCGCGGCACGGGACCTGCTCGATGCACTGGTGTGGGTCGAGGTCGCCGACGAGACCCGGAAGACGCGGGCGCTGAGCCGCGACGGGGAAACCTTTGCCGCACACTGGGACCGCTGGGCCGACCAGGAGGAAACCTACCTGCGCGCCGACCCCGTCCCCGGGCATGCCCAGGTGGTGCTCGAGAACAGGGCCGACGGGAGCGCACCCGGACACACGCTGCGGGCGCTCAAGGCCCTGCCCAAGTTCTACACCCTGCTGGCGCCCGAACGTGCCGAGGCCGCGGCCAGGCAGCCCGTCCAGCTCAGCCTCCCGGGCACCCCGGACACCGCGGCGCTTTTCGCCGCCCTGTACGCGGACGAGCGGCACACCGTGCTGCTCGAATCCAGCAACCTTTCCTTCGCCGACCCCCGGAAACGCAACCGCTTCAGCATCATGGCCGCGGCCGACACCGACGCGAGCGCCGTCCTGGAACACCGCAGTGGCACCGGGACCCTGCGGGAGGGCACCGCCACGGCCAGGATCGACGGCGGCTTCTTCGAATTCCTGGCGCAGCAGTGGGACACCGGTTCGTTCCTGCCTGCCTCGGCGGAACTGCCCTTCGTGCCCGGGTGGCTGGGCTACCTTGGCTACGAGCTCAAGCGCGAAACCGGCGGAAGCGATCTCCGCCCGGATCCGGCCGCCCCCGGCAGCATCCCCGACGCGGCCCTGATCCGCCCCTCGCAGGTTGTCATCCTGGACCACGGAAGCAACACCGTGCACCTGTTGTGCGCGGCGGGTTCCGATCCCGGGGCCTTTGCCGACCGCGTCCGGGCCGCGTTGGCGACCCTGCCCGCGACCGCGCCCGAACCCCCTGCGTTGGCCCCGGCCCCGCTGTTCGGGGTCCGCGACAACAGGCCCGGCTACCTGGCCAAGGTCCGTGCCGCCCAGGAACAGATCCGCCAGGGAAACAGCTACGAGGTCTGCCTCACCACGTCCCTGCACTCGGCCCGGGTTGCCTGCGACCCGTGGGAGAACTACCTGCGGCTGCGTGCCGCCAACCCGGCGCCGTTCGCCCACTACCTGCGCTTCGGCGACATGGCCGCGGCCAGCACCTCCCCCGAACGCTTCATGTCGATCGGCGCGGACGGCTGGATGCGCGCCGAACCCATCAAGGGCACCCGGCCGCGCGGCGCCACGCCGGAGGCGGACCAGGCCCTGAAGGTGGAGCTGGCGTCCTCGCCGAAGGACCGCGCGGAGAACATCATGATCGTCGACCTGCTGCGCAACGACCTCTCGCACTTCGCGGACCCGGCGACGCTCTCGGTCCCCCGGCTCTGTGCCATCGAAACCTATGCCACCGTGCACCAGATGGTTTCGACGATCGACGCCAAGCTGCTCCCCGGGGCCTCGCGCGCCGAGGCCATCGCCGCTGCGTTCCCCGCCGGTTCGATGACCGGCGCACCGAAGATCTCGACCATGGAGATCCTCGACGTGCTCGAGGACGGCGCGGCCCGCGGGCTCTACTCCGGTGCGGTCGGCTACTTTTCGGCCACCGGGGCCACCGACCTGTCGGTGGTCATCCGCACGCTCGTGATGGTCCGCGAACCGGAGACGGACCTGTGGAACCTCAGCCTCGGCGTGGGCGGTGCCATCACCGCCGACTCCTCGCCGCAGGAGGAATGGGACGAGGTCCGCACCAAGGCCTTCGGCGTGTTGTCCGCCCTGGGCTCGGTGTTCCCCGAGACCGCGGACTGAAGCGCCGCCGCTGCGCCGTTCCGGCGTGCGGAGTCCGGCTGGCGGCTGCCGCGGCTGGCGGCTACTGCAGGGTGGCCGACAGCCGCGCAACGTTGTCGATCCAGCGGCTGAGCGGCTTGCGGCTCTTCCATTCATCCAGGGTCAGCTCCACCGATTCGGCGCGGTAGCTGTCCTGCACGCGCATGAGTTCGGCCACCATGTCCGGGCCCAGCAGCATCAGGGTGATCTCCAGGTTCAGCGAGAACGACCGCATGTCCATGTTGGAGGAGCCCAGCACCGCGACCTCGTCGTCCACCGCAAAGCACTTGGAGTGCAGCACCATCGGCGCGCGATAGCGGTAGATCCGCACCCCGGCCTTCAGCAGCACCTCGTAGTAGGACTGCTGTGCCCGGTGCACCAGGAACTGGTCCCCCTTTTCGCAGACGAACAGTTCCACCGCCACGCCGCGCTGGGCGGCCGTGGTGATGGCGTACAGCAGCGAATCGTCGGGAACAAAGTAGGGGCTGGTGATGGAGAGCCGTTCGGTGGCCGAATAGATCAGCGTGTTGAACAGCCGGAGGTTGTTTTCCGCCTCGAAGCCGGGCCCGCTGGGCACCAGCTGGCCGATCGCCTCGCCCGCGTTCGGGCGTCTCGCCGGATGGATGGTCTCCACGCCTGCGAGGTCCTGCAGCAGGTCTTCGTCGCTCTCCTGCGGACCAGTCGGTGGCAAAGACCACGTCCAGGCTGGTGACCAGCGGCCCGTGGAGCTTGGCCATGAGTTCGACCCATTCGCGGCCGGTGCTGCGGGAGGAACCCCGCTTGTAGCCCGGGCTCGATCAGGTTCTGGCTGCCGGTGAAGGCCACGTGCCCGTCGACGACCACGATCTTGCGGTGGTTGCGCAGGTCGGGGCGCCGCCACTGGCGTTGGAACGGGCGCCAACGGAAGCATGCGGCGCCAGTGGATGCCGGCGCCGGTCATCCGCCGGGTCAGCGCGAGGTAGCCCTTGACGCGGATCGTCCCGAGGTGGTCGAAGAGCACGCGGACCTTGACGCCGCGGTCCACCGCGCGTTCCAGGGCCTCGAGGATCGGGCCGACATAGGTTTCGTCGTCGCCCATGATGTAGAACTGCACGTGGACGTAGCGCTGGGCCCTGTCGATTTCACGGCGCATCTGGTCAAAGGACTCGCCATAGCCGGTGATGAACTCGACGGCGTTTCCCTCTTGCAGCGGCAGCGCCCCGAGCGCCTTGTTGAGCGCCACGGCGGAGAGCACCCAGTCCGGGGCATCGGGCACCACCTGGTCGCCGATCATGTGCTGGGTGGTTTCAAGGATCGATTCGTTGACCCGCTTTTGCCGCTGGATCCGCCGGCGGGAGAGCCTGGTGTTGGCGAAAAGCAGGTACAGCGCCAAACCCACCACCGGGATGAAGAAGATCGCCAGCAGCCATGCCATGGCGGTGGTCGGGCGGCGGTTGCCCGGAACGATGCCGATCATGGTGATCCGGATCACGATCTCCACGGTGACGGCAACCGACCACAGGGCTGCACCGACGTTAAGCCCATCGATGCCAAAATCCATGAATTCCTCCTTGCCAGCGCCGCCTTGCGGTGTATCCATCAGACTACCTTCAGCGCCTGCGGTCCAGCCGGGAATTCCCTGCCCCGCCGGTGCCGGTTTCCGCACCCGGGGCCTCGCCGACGGTAATCTGTAACCATGACTGCACTTGTGTTCCTTGACCCCGCTTTCCCCGCCGGCCGCATCGCCGATGCAACAACGCCGCAGCTCTCGGTGCTGGACCAGGGCGTCACCCGCGGGGACGGGGTTTTCGAGTCCGTGCTCTACACCGGCTCGGTGGTCCGCAAGATCGAGGCGCACCTGGCCCGCCTGCGGGTGTCGGCCGAAACCTGCGACCTGTCGATCCCCGGCGAGGAAGCCTGGCGTGCAGCCATTGCCACGGCCGTTGAAGCATTCGACGCAAGCACCCCGTGCGAGGAAGCCGTGGTGAAGCTGATCGCGACGCGCGGCACCGAGGGAACCGGCCACGGAACCTGCTGGGTCACGGTCTCCGCGGCCCCCGAGCTCGGACGCATCCAGCGCGAAAGCGGGATCAGCGTGATCCTGCTGGACCGCGGCTACGACTCGACGGTCGCCGAGCGTTCGCCCTGGCTGCTGATGGGCGCCAAGACCCTCTCCTACGCCGTGAACATGGCGGCCCTGCGCCACGCCAAGAAGAACGGCGCCGACGACGTCATCTTCATCTCCAGCGACGGAATCGTCCTGGAGGGTCCGACCTCCACGGTGCTGCTGGCCCACCGCGACGGCGACATCAAGCGCCTGATCACCCCGACCCTGGAAACCGGCATCCTTCCCGGAACCACCCAGGGCGCAATCTTCGATGCGGCCAAGGCCGCCGGCTGGGAACTGGGCTACGGCCCGCTGACCCCCGAGCACCTCATGGACGCCGACGGGGTCTGGCTGGTCTCCAGCGTGCGCCTGCTGACCCCGGTGAATTCCATCGACGGCGTCGGCATTGCCCGGGACGCGGAGCTCCACGCGGAGCTCACCGCCATGGTCAACGCGATCGGCTAGTGCCGGGCATGGAACGCGTGGAGCGGGGGATCCCGATTCGCAAGGGATTCGCGGTGGTTCCCGCCGCCTACGTGCTGTTGCTCCGCGGCGACCGGGTGCTGCTGCAATTGCGGCAGAACACCGGCTTCATGGACGGGAATTGGGCCTGCGCCGCGGCAGGGCACGTGGAAGCCGGGGAATCGACCTTCGATGCCGCGGTGCGCGAGGCCATGGAGGAAATCGGCGTTTCCATCACCGCCGATGCCCTCACCCCGCTGACCACCCTGCACAGGACCAACGGCGGGACCGGGCTGCTGGACCAGCGCGTCGATTTCTTCTTCTCCTGCGACAGCTGGGAGGGCGAGCCCGGCATCCGGGAACCGGAGAAATGTGCGGACCTGCGGTGGTTTGGCCTGGACGAGCTTCCGGAGCCGATGCCTGCCCATGAGCGCTACGTGCTCGAGGGGTTCCGCGACGGAACACTCGCACCGATCGCATCGCTCGGATTCGACGCCTAGCTTCCCGCAACGCGGCAGGCGGCCAGCCTGGACCCGACATGCCGAACCGACAGGGGGCCTTGGCCCGGGAAAGCTTGCCCGGGCCAAGGCCCCCTGTTGTTGCCCCTGTCGTGGAGCCGCTTGCGCGCTTTAGGTCCAGACGAGGTTCCAGGTGCCCGTGAGCACCGCACCGAGAATGGCCGCGGTGCCGAGCAACAGCCCGAAGAGCACGATCCAGAGATCCCGCGCGGTGAAGACCGAATCGCGCACCCAGGTCCGTGCGGAGGTTCCGAATCCCTTGGCCTCCATGGTCACGGCCAGGCGCGAGGCGCGCCGGATCGCCTGAACCAGCAGCCCGAAGACCTGCCCCAGGTTCGCCCGCACCCGTTGGCCGAGCGATCCGCGGCTTCCCACGCCCCGGGCCCTGCGGGCCATGCCCAGGGTCGTCCATTCCTCGATCAGCAGGCCAAGCAGCCGCATGCCGGCCAGTGCCCCGAGGACAAAGCGGTGCGGCAGTTTCGCTTTTTGCGCCAGGGCATTGGCAAGGTCGGTGGGGTCGGTGGTGAACAGCACCAGCACGGCCGGCACGGCGACGGCGAAGGCACGCAGGCCGGTGGCGGCACCCGCGGCGGCCGAGCCCTCGGTGATGGTGAAGATCCCCAGGTTCAGCAGCACGTCCCCGGAATCGTTGCCCACCAGGGCCGTGCCCCAGGCGGCAAAGAGCGCGGCCAGCAGCAGCGGCCATGCCCTGGAGAGGAACCGCCCCAGCGAAAGCCCCGCCAGCGGCAGGACCAACACCGTCACCAGCACCACCAACCCGCTGCTGACCCAGTCCATGCTGGCAACCAGCGGGATGGTCGCCAGCGCCCACGGCCAGCAGCTTCGACAGGGGGTTTGCCTTGCCCAGGAAACTGGCACCGCCGCGCGCATCGGATTCAAGCAGTCCGGTGCGGCCCTCGGCTTCCCCGGCTTTCCGTGGTTCGGCGCTGATGAAGAATTCCTCGGCACCCAGCGCCCTGGCAAAGTCGACGTCGTGGGTCACCGCAATGATTGCCGTGCCGCGGGCCAACTCCTCGCGCAACAGCATGGCAAGTTCCCGCCAGGTGTTTGCGTCCTGCCCGAAGGTCGGCTCGTCGAGGATCAGGATGGCCGGGCTGGAGGCCAGCACCGTGGCCACCGACAACCGCCGTTTCTCGCCGCCCGAAAGGGTGAACGGGTTGGCCTCGGCAAGGTGTTCGAGCCGGAGCCGCTGCAGGAGTTCGTCGACCCGTTGCTCGATGGCTCCGTCGTCGAAGAGCGGTTCCCTGGTCCCGGGTTTCACGGCGTGCCTTGGCCCGAAGGCCAGTTCCTCGCGGACCGTGGCGGCCACGAACTGGTGCTCGGGTTCCTGGAAGACCGAACCGATGCGGCCGACCAGCTCGGTTGCACGCCAGTTGTAGGGGCGTGCCTCGGTGCCGTCGGCGAGGTCCCCGGTGGCCAGCAGGCTGCCCGAGGCCTGGGGCAGGAGCCCGCCCAGGGTCAGCGCAAACGTCGACTTGCCGGCCCCGTTGGCCCCGCGGATGCACCAGGCGTTGCCGCCGGTGATTCGGAGATCCAGGTGGCCTGCGGCAACCGATCCGCCCTTTTTCCGGGTGACCGACAGGTCCTTGGCCTCCAGCAGGACGGGGCCGTCCGCCCGGGCCGATTCGATGGCCCCGATCGTTGGCGAGTACCCGGGCACCCAGACGCCGGCCGCGATGAGTTCATCGCGCACCGGGCCCGGCGCAAAGAGCAGCTCGGGGCTCCCGTCGTGCGCCACTCCCCCGCCGGGTTCCAGCACGATGACCCTGTCCATGTGCGGCGCCCAGGCGTCGAGGCGGTGTTCGACGATCAGCAGCGTTGCCCCGGTGGAGTCCAGCGCCTTGATGACCGCATCGCGGACCTCAAGGACCCCGGCCGGGTCGAGGTTCGCCGTGGGTTCGTCGAGCAGCACCAGGCCCGGTCCCATGGCGAGGATTCCGGCGAGGGCCAGCCGTTGTTTTTGCCCGCCCGAAAGCGCGCCCGTCGGATGGTCCAGCGGAACGTCCAGGCCAACCGCGTCGAGTGCCTCGACAATCCGTCGCTGGATCTCTGCGGGCGGCACCGACAGGTTCTCGGCGCCAAAGGCCACGTCGTCCCCGACCCGGGCCTGGACCACCTGGGTTTCGGGGTCTTGCTGCATGAGCCCCACCAGCCCGCGGCCCTCGGACGCGGGTTGGCCATCGAGCAGGAGTTCCCCGGAGGAATATGCCTCGTCGTCTTCGTGAAGGACCCCGGCCAGGGCATAGAGGAGCGTGGACTTGCCGGCACCGGAGGCGCCTGCCAACAGCACGCGTTGCCCCGCGGGAATCTCCAGGTCAAGTCCCCACAGTGCCGGGTTGCTCCGGTCTGCGTGGCGCCACCCCCAGTCCTTGGCGGTGACCGACACGGCCGCACCGTGCTTGTTCGGCAGCGGGGTGCCGGATCCGTGGTGCAGCGTTGAAGGGGTGTTCATGGGTTCGGGCCCTTCCTAGCCGAACGTTGGTTCGGTTGCCGCCTTGCGGCTGGCCAAGGCGCCCAGTGCACCGGTCTTGGCCAGGGCACGGGTGGCGTAGAAGGACAGCAGGCCCGCAATGACCAGGCCGGAGATGGTCATGAAGGCAACGTAGGTCAGCTGCATGGCCATGGTGTATTCGGGGAACCAGCGGAAGATGAAGGCGTCGTTGATGCCGCCGAACAGGCCGGTTGCGGCGCCGGCGAGCAGTGCCACGGGCAGGTTCCAGCGGCGGTAGCGGAACGCGGCAAAGACGGCTTCGGCGCCCAGGCCCTGGATCAGTCCGGAAGCCAAAACCGTCAAGCCGAACTCGGAACCCAGCAGCGAGCTCACCATTGCGGCGACAAGTTCGCAGAAGAGTGCGGCTCCGGGCTTGCGGATGATGAGTGCACCCAGCACCGCGGGGAACAGCCACATGCCCGCAACCAGTGCGGAGGACGGCGGGAAGGCCAGGAACAGGACGTCGAATACGTGGTGGGTGTTGTTCCAGGCCCAGAAGATGACGCCCGAGGACACCGCGATGACCGCGGCAATGACGATGTCGACGACACGCCAGGCGTTGGTCTTGGGTGCTGTGTTGCTTTCGGCCGTTGCGGCCTTCGATGGTGCTCATGATGATGATCCTCCTTGGATACAAGGAGGGGAGGGAATGCGTTTTCTCAGCGCACCCCTGAGAACTCGACTTCCTTCGCCGGTACTAGCCGGGGCAGGTTCGAGGGTCTGCGGCTTTCCGCACTCTCAGCGCTTTTGCACGGCCTAGACCGCGCAGCGCTCCCCTGTCGTGATTGTTTCAGTCCTGTCATGCTACCGCAGGCTAAGCTGGGGAAGGTACCGTTGCCGCAACATATTGGGAGCACCCGTGAACAGCATGATGAAACTACTTGGCCCGGCCATCTCCATCGCCGCGGGATTCCTTGGCGGAAAAATCGTCGACAAGCTGTGGGTCGGGTTTACGGGCCAGCAGCCGCCCAAGCACGGGAACAAGGAAGCCCAAGCGGAAGCCACAATGCGCCAGGCCATCGGGTTTGCCTTGCTTTCGGCAATCACCGCGGCGCTGATCCAGGTGCTCACCGACCGGGGCACCCAGAAGGCGATTGCGAAGTTCACCAAGAGACTCGTTAGCGGACTCGTAACTTACTGACTTCCAGGACCCGAGAGATTCTTCTCTCGGGTCCTTTTGTCTTGCGCCAGAATGCCGCCTTGGCGGCGCAAGCGACCGCGCCTAGTCCATGAAGTCGGTGCGGTCCAGCGGGCGGGTTCTCGCCGTGCTCCCGGCCTTCGCGCTTGCCGGCCGCCTCGACCACCGTGGCCAGCTCGTCGGTGACCAGGGTGTCGCGCTTGAGGTGGCGGGTGCGGTAGCCGGCCCGGCCGACCATGTGCGCCGAGACCGGTGCGGTGAGCAGCTGGACGATCCAGGCCAACAGCAGCACCGGGACCACGGCCCAGCTGCGCAGCTCCAGGCCCAGCGCGGAAAGCAGCAGGAACAGGCCCAGCACCTGGGGCTTGGTCGCCGCGTGCATGCGTGAGAGCAGGTCCGGGAAGCGGAGCATGCCGATGCCCGCGGCCAGGGACATGAGGCAGCCCAGGATCATGAAGACGCCGGCAACAATGTCGATGATCGTGTCGTGCATCAGGCGTTCCTTCGATCCGTGACATAGCGGGAAACCGTGACCGAGCCGATGAACCCGACCAGGCAGGCCAGGACCACGAACACCAGGTTGTTGGTGTGCTTGTTCACCGTCATCTCGAGGCACAGCGCCGCCGAAACGATCAGCAGCAGCACGTCGGTGGCGATGACCCGCTCGAGGATCGAGGGTCCCTTGACCAGGCGGATGATGGCCAGGAAGGCGGATACCGAAAGAATGGTCCCGCAAATCCACAAAACTACACTCATGGCGTCCCTTCCTTGCCCGTGGCGGCTTCATTCGATTCTGCGTTCAATGCCGCAAGCTCGTCCTTGCTGCCCATCATGCGGATCAGCTTCGCCTCGAGGTCCAGCACATCGGCGCGCGCCTTCTCGACGCCGGCCTGGTCCTTGACGTTCAGCACGTGCAGGTAGAGCGTGGAGGAGCGCCTGTCCACCTCCACCACAAAGGACCCCGGCACCAGCGTCAGCGCATGCCCCACCGCGGTGACCATGAGGTCCGATTCGGTGCGCAGCGACACCGCAACCACGGCGCTCTTGGTCTTCGGCCCGCGGAACACCGCAAGGAACATGACCTCGAAGCTTGCGCGCACCACGTCCCACAGGAACGACACCGCAAAGGCGAGGGCCCGCAGCACGTTGAAGCGGCCCGAAAGGATCACCGGCGGCAGCTGGAAGAGGTTGACGACGATCAGCGAGAGCAGCAGCCCGAACACCAGGTTGCCCGGCGCAAAGTCCTGCCACAGCGCACCCCACACCAGGACCATCCACACCAGCAGCGGGAGTTCCTGGCGCAGCGTGGCGCGCTGGCGCTTGCCGCTTTCGTTCTTGGCATCGCTCAGGCGCTGCTGCGGACTCATCGCGGGACCTCCGTCGTTGATCCGAGCACTGCCTCGATGTAGTTGCCGTTGTCCATGATCTGGGCCGCGGCCCTGTCGCTGAACTCGAAGATCGGGCCGGCGAAGACCGTCAGCGCCAGGCCCACCAGGACCAGCACCGCGGTCATGGCGACCATGCCGTTGGGAAGCAGCGCGGTGTCGCCGCGGTCGCTGTAGCGGCTTGCGGGTTCGTCGGCGACGATGTCGTAGGTCTCCCCGCGGGCACCGTGCACGCCGACCAGCAGCAGCGGGTCGGGGTCGGTGGCGTCCTCGGCCTTGCGCCAGAACGCCCTGTTCCACACGCGGGCGACGGCCAGCAGCGTCAGCAGCGAGGTGAGCAGCGAGACGCCGATCAGCGTCCACGCCAGCGGCGTGCCGACCTCGGCGCCGCCCTGGACCAGTCCCAGCTTGCCCAGGAAGCCGGAGAACGGCGGGATGCCGCCGAGGTTCATGGCCGGGATGAAGAAGAGCAGGGCAAGCACCGGGGAGATCTTGGCCAGCGAACCCAGCCGGTCGATGTTCGAGGTGCCTCCGCGGCGTTCGATCAGGCCCGACCACCAGGAACAGCGAGGTCTGGACCACGATGTGGTGCGCCACGTAGTAGATCGTCGCGGCCATGCCCAGCTGGTTGCCCAGCGAGACGCCGAAGATCAGGAAGCCGATGTGGCTGGTCAGCGTGAAGGAGAGCATTCGCTTGATGTCCGTCTGCGCCACGGCACCCAGGATTCCCACCAGCATGGTGAGCCCGGCCGCGACCATCAGCAGCGTCGAGAGCTTGTTCCCGGGGAACAGCAGCGTCTCGGTGCGGATGATCGCGTACACGCCGACCTTGGTCAGCAGGCCCGCGAACACCGCGGTCACCGGGGCCGGGGCCGTCGGGTAGGAGTCCGGAAGCCAGAAGGACAGCGGGAACACCGCGGCCTTGATGCCGAAGGCGACCAGCAGCATCACGTGCAGCACCATCTGGGTGCCCTCGGAAACCTGCGGCAGCTTCACCGCCAGGTCCGCCATGTTCACGGTGCCGGCGGCCGCGTAGATCATCGCGATCGAGATCAGGAAGAGCAGCGAGGAGGCCACGGAGACCACCACGTAGGTGGTGCCGGCGCGGATGCGCGCGTTGGTCCCGCCCAGGGTCAGCAGCACGTAGGAGGCCGTCAGCAGGATCTCGAAGCCCACGTAGAGGTTGAACAGGTCCCCGGCCAGGAAGGCGTTGGACACCCCGGCGACCAGGATCAGGTAGGCCGGGTGGAAGATCGAGACGGGCCCGTCCTCGTCGCCGTCGGCCATGCCCTGGCTGGTGGCGTAGAGCAGCACGGCCAGCGAGACGATGGTGGAGACCACCAGCATGAACGCGGAGAACCCGTCGACCACCATGGAGATGCCGAAGGGCGGCGCCCAGCCGCCCAGGGTGACGGAGTAGGTCCCGCCGTTCCAGACGGTGGCGAGCATCCAGGATTCCAGGGCCAGCGTGAAGACCAGGACCCCGATGGTGACAAGGCGCTGCGAACGCTTGTGGCGGCGCAGGATGAAGGCCAGCGCGGCGCCGAAGATCGGCAGCGCGACGGCAAGCGGTGCAAAGGACACCGCGGTGAGCGGGGCATCGATCATGCGCGGGCCTCCCCCGGGTCGGTGTTCGTGTGGCGTTGGATGCGGAGACCGATTCGTCCCCGTCGAATTCGGTGGTGTCCTCGGGGACCGGCGAGTCTTCCTCGAAGTCGAAGGGCGACTGCTGGGAGACGCGCAAGTCCTCGTCGTCGTCGGCGACCACGTCGGCCCGGGAGATGACCCAGGAACGGTAGATGATGCCGAGCATGAACGCCGTCACCGCGAAGGTGATGACGATCGCCGTGAGGATCAGCGCCTGCGGCAGCGGGTCCGAGTACGCCGCCGGGTCGGTGCCCTTCTCGTAGAGCGGGGCCTTCCCGCGGCGGCCCGCCGGTGGAGAGCAGCAGCAGGTTCACCCCGTTGCCCAGCAGCACGATGCCCAGCAGCACCCGGGTCAGGCTGCGTTCGAGCAGCAGGTAGATGCCCACCGCAAAGAGCACGCCCATCACTATGAGCAATGTGACATTGGTACTCATCGTCCCACTCCCGTGTCGGCGTCTGATACTTGGTCGTGCAGGTCGGTGGGGCTGCGGCCCTCGGAGCGCTCGTCGATTTCCGAGCCGAGCGAGCGCAGCACGTCGATGACCAGCCCGATGACCACCAGGTACACCCCGATGTCGAAGATCGTGGAGGTCACGAACTTGTGCGTGCCAAAGAGCGGCAGCGTGAACTCGAAGGCCGCGGAGGTGAACATCTGCAGCCCGAAGAGCCAGCGGCGCCACGGCCGTCAGCGAGGCCAGGCCCAGCCCGACGCCCATCATGGTGCCGGGGCTGATCGGGGTCGATTCGGCAAGCTCCACGCGCCCGCCGGCCAGGTAGCGCATGGTCAGCGCCAGGCCGGCCAGCAGGCCGCCGGCAAAGCCGCCGCCCGGGGTGTTGTGCCCGGTGAGCAGCAGGTACAGCGAGGCCAGCAGGATGGTGTGGAAGAGCAGCCGGGTGACGACCTCGAAGGTGATCGAGCGGCGTTCCGGGGCCAGCGTGTGGCCGGCGACCAGCCACGAGTCGCGCGGGGAACTTGCGAAGTTCCGCGCCACGGCCAGGCCGGCCTTGCTCCGCCCGTGGCTTCCGATGGCCTCGGAGCCGAGGTCCACCGAACCGGTGGCGACGGCCGAGGCGCGCAGGCGCGAGTCGCCGCGGCCGCGCACGAAGATCAGCGAGGCGACGCCCGTGGCGGCCGCGGCCAGCACCGTGATCTCGCCGAAGGTGTCCCAGGCGCGCATGTCCACCAGCGTCACGTTCACGATGTTCTTGCCGGCGCCGCCCACGTAGGCCAGCTCCGGGTAGGCCAGCGAGATCGGCTCGGCAATGCGCGAGGCCATGGCCGTCGCGGCGATGTACACCATCGAGGCGCCGAAGCCGATGCCGATCAGGGCGCGGCCCAGCCGGTGCCCGGTGGGGTTCTTGGCCCAGATCTCGACGGGCAGCGCGCGCAGCGCCAGCACGAAGGCGACCAGCACGATGGTCTCGACCAGCAGCTGGGTGACGGCGAGGTCCGGGGCGCCCTGCAGGGCGAAGACCGCGGCCATGCCGTAGCCGGTGACCGAGACCATGAGCACGGCCAGGAAGCGGCGGTCGGCCTGCAGCGCGCCGATGGCGCCGATGATGATGATGACCCCGATCACCAGCTGTGCCGGGGAATCGAAGGCGATGAAGTTGCCCGGGGCCGGCGTGGTGAACCAGACCGAGACGAACGTCGGGACCACCAGCGCCACGATCAGGATCACGACCAGGTAGAAGGAGAGCGAGCCGCGCTGGGTGCGGCCGGTGAGCCAGATCGCCAGGTTGTCCACGCCATTGACCAGGTGCTTGTAGTCGCGGTCCGCATCCAGCAGCGCCGGGACCCGGGACTGGACGGCAAAGACCCGCTCGCGGGCCAGGAACAGCCCGGCGCCGGCGAGCATGGTCAGCACGCTCAGCCCCAGGGCGGGGGTGAAGCCGTGCCAGAGGCCCAGGTGGATGGGGTGTTCGGCGGCCGGGAAGAGGCCCACGTAGGGGTCGATGATGTCTTCCAGCACGCCCGGGCACCCAGGCGAAGACCACGGTGGCCACGGTGAGCACCAGCAGCGGGGCCAGGAACAGCGCCGGGACCTTCGGGAAGGGCGTGGGAGCCAGGCCCTTCTTGGTGGCGAATCCGCCCCAGAGGAAGCGCGCGGAATAGGCGAAGGTCATGACCGCGCCCAGCACCACGCCGACCAGCAGCAGCGTGCCGGGCGTACCGTTGGCGTGCGCGTACTCGAGCAGCGCCTCGTAGACCGATTCCTTGGTCACGAAGCCGAGCAGCGGCGGGAAGCCGGCCATGGAGGCCGCGGCCAGGGCCGCGACGGCAAAGAGCAGCGGGGAGCTCTTGTAGAGCCCGGAGAGCTGGTGCAGGTCGCGGGTTCCGGACTTGTGGTCGATGATGCCGACCACCAGGAAGAGCGTCGCCTTGAAGAAGCCGTGCGCCAGCATCATGGCCATGCCCGCCAGCGCCGCGTTCGCGTTGCCCAGGCCCATGATCGAGGATCAGGAAGCCAAGCTGGGAGACGGTTCCGTAGGCCAGCACCAGCTTCAGGTCGTGCTGTTTCAGGGCGCGCCAGCCGCCGATCAGCAGCGTCGCCAGGCCCAGGCCCAGCAGCATCGGCTCCCAGAAGGCCGTCTGGTTGAAGCCGGGCGCCAGGCGTGCCACCAGGTAGACGCCGGCCTTGACCATCGCGGCGGCGTGCAGGTAGGCCGAGACCGGGGTGGGCGCGGCCATGGCCCCGGGGAGCCAGAAGTGGAAGGGCACCAGGGCCGACTTGGAGACGGCGCCGACCAGGACCAGGAGGATCGCCACGTCGATGAACGTGCCCATCGAGACGAGCTCCGGGGCCATGGCCATGATCTCGGAGATGCGGTAGGTTCCCGCGGCCTGGCCCAGCATGACCAGGCCGACGAGCATCGTCAGCCCGCCGAAGGTGGTGACGATCAGCGCGGTCAGCGCCGAACGCCGGGCGCTCATGCGGGTGCGGTTGAAGCCGATCAGCAGGTAGGAAAGGATCGTTGTCAGTTCCCAGAAGATGAACATCAGGATCATGTCATCGGCCGTCACCAGGCCGAACATGGCGCCGGCGAAGGCCAGCAGCTGGGCGCCGAAGGTGCCGATGTTCGCGTCTTCGCTCTTGAAGTACCTGGCGCAGTAGAACAGCACCAGGGCCCCGACGCCCAGCACCAGCAGGCAGAGGATCGCTGCGAGCGCATCCATGCGGAAATCCAGGTGGGTGTTCAGCGGCCCGATCCACTCATAAAGCTCGGAGGGCGGCGCGTTGGGGAGCCCGCTCGCCGCCGACTGCTGTGCGTCGGTGAAGGACGGGAAGTTGCCCAAAAGCCATACGAAGGCGATGGCCGGAACGGCCGCCAGGACGTAGAACGTTGAACGACCCAGTTTCCGGAAAATCAGCGGAGCGATGCCGGCCACGGCAAAGAGCGCGAACAGGACGAGGAGCACAGTATCTCCTGAGGTCGGCGCGGCCAGGATCCTGGCAACAAATGGTCAAGGTCAGGGTTTCAACCCTACCAGCCGGGGAGCCGTTCTCCCCCTGCCCGTCCGCGCCTCGAACGCCCCTTTTCAGCTGCGGGAATTCTGCGGGCCCGCGACGGCGTTAACCCGGACCTGACGCGGCCGGCGCACGACACGGAAGCCGGTCTTGGCGGCGCATCGTTAACCCGGCGGAAGCCGGAAGCGGTTACGATGCAGCCATGAGCGAGTTTTCCGCCGGGGCGCCGGACCCGGTCATCCAGCACCAAGGTCGTCAATAAAACCGTGCTGGCTTGGGCGTCCTGGGACTGGGGGTCCGCCGCGATCAACGCGGTGATGACAACTTTCGTCTTCACGGTCTACCTGACCAGCGAGCTCTTCGGCGACAAGGACGCGAACTCCGTGGTGCTGGGCAACGCCCTGGCCATTGCCGGGGTCGCCATCGCCCTGCTGGCCCCGGTCATGGGGTTGCGCTCGGATGCCGGCGGCCGACGGCGCTTCTGGCTCGGCGTCAACACCGTGATTGTCGCGGTGCTCACGGCCGCCTGCTTCTTCGTCTTCCCCGAACCGCGCTTCCTGGTCCTGGGTGTCACGCTCATCGCCCTCGCATCGATCTTCGCGGAGTTCGCCGCGGTGAACTACAACGCCATGCTGCCGCAGATCTCCACCCCCGCAACCATCGGCAAGGTCTCGGGTTTCGGATGGGGAATGGGCTACCTCGGCGGCATCGTGGCCCTTGCGATCGTCTTGTTCATGCTCGTCACACCGATCTTCCCGTGGGCCGGCGCCTCCGAGGAAAACGCGCTGAACCTGCGCCTTGTCGCGGTGTTCTCCGCGGTGTGGTTCATGGGCTTCGGCCTGCCGGTGCTCTTTGCCGTCCCGGAAATCCCCGGCACCGCGGGAGGCCCCCGCTTCACGCTGGTGCAGTCCTACAAGGAACTCTGGCGCCGCGTGGTGGCGCTGGCCCGCGCCGACCGCCACACCGTGTACTTCCTGGTCTCCAGCGCCGTGTTCCGCGACGGGCTGGCCGCGGTCTTCACCTTCGGCGGCGTCATTGCCGCGGGCACCTTCGGCTTCCCGCTGACCCAGGTGATCATCTTTGCCATCGTCGGAAACGTCGTTGCGGCCATCGGCGCCATGCTCGGCGGCTGGCTCGATGACAAGGTCGGGCCCGAAGAACGTCATCGTCGCCTCGTTGATCGGACTCGATTGTCGCCGGCTTCGGCGTCTTCTTCTCCCCCGACGCCACGGGATTCTGGATCTTCGGGCTGTTGCTGTGCCTCTTCGTGGGGCCCGCGCAGTCCTCCAGCCGGGCCTTCCTGGCACGGCTGGCACCGGCCGGGCAGGAGGGCGAACTCTTCGGGCTGTACGCCACCACCGGCCGCGCGGTGAGCTTCCTGGCGCCGGCGCTTTTCGCGACATCCATTGCGCTGGCGAAGCCGTTCGTCGACGACGCGCAGCGCTACGGAATCCTCGGCATCATCCTCGTCCTGCTGCTGGGCCTGGCGTTGCTGTTGCCGGTGCGTGCGCCCCGGCGCCTGGGTGTGGAGCAGCTCGCCTAACCGGGTGCCCCGGGGTTCCCGTTTTGGCCCCGGCTACTGACACCGGCTCGGCCGCCGTGGTTCGATGGGACCATGAGCGCACCCACCCCCGTGACAGTGACCGTGACAGGAGCGGGCGGACAGATCGGCTACGCCCTGCTTTTCCGCATAGCCTCGGGAGCCATGCTGGGCCCGGACACACCGGTGCGCCTGCGGCTCCTGGAAATCCCGGCCGGCCTCAAGGCCGCCGAGGGAACCGCCCTCGAACTGCAGGACTGCGCCTTCCCCGCCCTGGACTCCATCGACATCACCACGGACGTGTCCGCCGGGTTCGAGGGGACGAACATCGCCCTGCTGGTCGGGGCCCGTCCGCGCGGCCCGGGCATGGAACGCGGGGACCTGCTGCAGGCCAACGGCGCCATCTTCGCCCCGCAGGGTGCCGCCATCAATGCCGGGGCGGCCGACGACGTGAAGGTGCTGGTGGTCGGCAACCCGGCCAACACCAATGCGCTCATTGCCTCCGCGCATGCACCCGACGTCCCGGCCGAACGGTTCACCGCCATGACGCGCCTTGACCACAACCGGGCGCTTGCGCAATTGGCGCTGACCCTGCAGGTGCCGGTCCGCGCGATCGGCAACGTCACCATTTGGGGCAACCACTCGGCCACGCAGGTTCCCGACATCGCCCACGGCATTGTCACGGATTCCCGCGGGGTGCCGCGCGCCCTGCCCGAGGCGCTGGCCGCGGTGTTGGGCGGCCCCGGGGCGGTCGAGGCATGGCTGGATGAAACGTTCATTCCCCGGGTGGCCAAGCGCGGTGCCGAGATCATCGAGGTCAGGGGCTCGTCCTCGGCGGCATCGGCCGCGGCCGCAGCGGTGGACCACATGCACGACTGGGTGCTGGGCACCGGATCTTCGCTGGACGTCCGCGGCCCGGGTTTCCGACGGCTCCTACGGAGTCGAACCGGGGTTGATCAGTTCGTTCCCGGTGCGCAGCAACAACCAGGCCTGGGAGATCGAGCAGGGGCTGGCGGTTTCGCCCGCGGTGCAGGCACGCATCGACAGGTCGCTCGGGGAATTGCGCGACGAGCGCGACATGGTCCGCAGCCTTGGGCTGGTCCCCTAGCCGGCTCCGTGCAGTCCGAGTTCCAATGGATCGAGAATCCCAACGACGGTTAAGCAGCGAAGGCCCGGACCAGTCGGTCCGGGCCTTCGCCAGGGCGGGCTAGTTTTCCAGCGTCGTCCGGTGGAAGTTCAGGTGGCTGCGCGAGGCGGTGGGCCCGCGCTGGCCCTGGTAGCGGTTGCCGTAGGCACCGGAACCGTAGGGGTGCTCCGCCGGGGAGGAAAGCTTGAAGAAGCAAAGCTGCCCGATCTTGGAACCGGGCCACAGCTTGATCGGCAGCGTTGCCATGTTGGAAAGTTCCAGGGTCACGTGCCCGGAGAACCCGGGGTCGATGAATCCGGCGGTGGAGTGGGTCAGCAGGCCAAGCCGGCCAAGCGAGCTCTTGCCTTCGAGGCGCGCCGCGATGTCGGTGGGGAGCGTGACGGTTTCGTAGGTCGAGCCGAGCACGAATTCACCGGGGTGGAGGATGAATGGTTCGTCGGGTTCGACCTCCACCAGGCGGGTCAGCTCCGGCTGGTCCTGCGCCGGGTCGATGTGGGCGTACTTGTGGTTGTCGAAGAGCCGGAAGAACCGGTCGATCCTCACGTCAACGCTCGCCGGCTGAACCATCGCCGGGTCGAAGGGGTCCAGCTTAATACGGTCGGCCGCGAGTTCGCGTCGAATATCACCATCAGAAATCAGCACAACACCCAAAATATCCCATTTACCGCTCCTATCAGGCATTGGCAACGTGGTTGTGGCCCACATGACCCCTCCGCCGGAATCGTCCGTGCACCACACAGGGGGTGGTCGTGCAAGGATTATCCAAGGTTCAGCGGTTATCCTGAAACTGTTCCTTGGTGTTTCAGTTCCTGAAAGGGCATCGTGTCTTCGTTTCGTCTTGGCGTTCCCGCACTCCTGCTGGGCGTCGGCCTGCTGGTCTCCGGCGTCGCCGCAGCTCCGGCAGCCATGGCCGCCCCGGCGATCCCTTCGGTGGGCACGGAGAAACAGCCCAAGGCGCCCACCGCGAACGAACTCACCAAGGACCCTGCCTCGCTGTTGGTTTTGGTCAACCGCGACAACGCCTTGAAGCCCGGCCAACTACAAGCCCAAGGATCTCCGGACGGTCGCGGGCAGCGACTCGCAGCTCCGCGACGAGGCAGCCACGGCGTTGGAAAGCTTGCTCGACGCCGCGCGCAAGGATTCCCGCTCGCTGACGGTTCTGAGCGCCTACCGTTCCTACGACCGGCAGGCAGCCCTCTTCAACCAGTACAAGGCGCGTTACGGTGTCGAGTTCGCGACCCGCATTTCGGCTCCCGCGGGCACCAGCGAACACCAGCTTGGACTCGCAACGGACCTGGGTTCGCGCAATAGTTCCTGCGACCTGAAGGCCTGCTTCGGTGACACCGCCCGAAGGCAAGTGGCTGGCCAAGAACGTCGAACGCTTCGGCTTCATCGTTCGCTATCCCGCCGACGGCGAAAAGGTCACGGGATACAAGCACGAGCCGTGGCACCTGCGCTACATCGGCGTTGAGCAGGCCCGGGCCATGAAGGCCTCCAAGGCCAAGACCTTCGAGGAATACCACGCGAGCCTGGTCAAGGCCACGAAGGTGAAGCCCTTGACGCGCCGAGCAGATCAAGCAGCAACGCGAGTCCCTGCTGATCCTGCGCTTCCTTCCCCCGTACCGCGACTGGTCCATCGGCTACGACTTCGCCCGCTGACCTCCGGCCGCCCAGGCAGCTCGGCAACATGGCTCCTCCGGACATCCGCTCGGTAGCACCTCGCACAAACTGTTTTAGGCACGACTAAAACACGCTACTCTTTAGCCATGCCTAAAAATAATTTCGGTGCCACTGTCGCCACCGAAACAACCCACGCCTCGACGGCGCTGCCGTCCTCCAGACGCCTCTTGTGGCTGCTTGGCCCGGCCCTGGTCGCAGGCGTCGCCTACCTGGATCCCGGCAACGTCGCGGCCAACATGAGCGCCGGCGCCCAATACGGGTACCTGCTGGTGTGGGTGGTCGTCAGCGGCAACGTGATGGCCTGGCTGGTCCAGTACCTCTCGGCCAAGCTGGGCGTTGTCACCGGCAAGTCCCTTCCCGAGGCACTGCGCGACCGCTTCGGGACCCGCGCGGGCAGGATCGCCTACTGGCTGCAGGCCGAGGCGGTCGCCATGGCCACCGACATCGCCGAAGTCATCGGCGGCGCCGTCGCCCTGTACCTGCTCTTTGACCTGCCGCTGCTGCTGGGCGGATTGATCACCGGCGTGATCTCCATGGGCCTGCTCCTGGTGCAAACCCACAAGGGCCCCTGGGTCTTTGAACGCATCGTGATTGCGCTGCTGCTGATCATCGCCGTCGGATTCTGCGCCGGGGTCGTGATCGCACCGCCCGAGGCCTCCAGCATGGCTCGGCGGGCTGGTTCCGCGCTTCGCCGACGCCAACTCGGTGCTGCTGGCCGCATCGATCCTCGGGGCAACGATCATGCCCCACGCCATCTACGCGCATTCCTCGCTGGCCCGCGACCGCTTCGGCCGGGGCCCGAGCCAGCACAGCATCCCCCGCCTGCTGAAGGCAACGCGCTGGGACGTCTCGGTCGCCATGCTCATCGCGGGCTCGGTCAACGTCGCCATGTTGCTGCTGGCCGCCGTCAACCTTGCGGGGGTCGAGGGAACCGATTCGCTCGAGGGCGCGCACGCCGCACTGGCGACGGCGCTCGGCCCGGTCATCGCCACGCTCTTCGCCGTGGGCCTGCTGGCCTCCGGGCCTGGCCTCGACCGCCGTCGGCGCCTACGCCGGCGCGGAGATCATGGACGGGCTGCTGCACCGGCGCATCTCCATCGTCGCCCGCCGGCTCATCACCCTCACGCCCGCGCTGATCATCCTCGCCGCGGGCGTCGATCCGACCTTTGCCCTGATCCTGAGCCAGGTTGCGCTCTCGTTCGGCATCCCGTTTGCGCTGATCCCGCTGGTGAACCTCACGGCCCGCCCCAGCGTCATGGGCCGCTACGCCAACAAGTGGTTCACCACCGCCGCGGGCATCGCTGGTTTCGGTGATGCTGATCTCGTTGAACGTGGTCCTGATCGTGCTGACCGTCCAGGGCTGAGGCCAGGTCCCGCCGGTTCGCCGCGGGATGCAGCGAAGGGCACGGGTGTTTTCACACCCGTGCCCTTCGCTGTTTCATGGCAGCCATCGATCCCCTCGCGGGGCCGGGCGCTACTTGGTGCGGATCGGCAGGCCGGTGAAGGTCGGCTTCGAGGATTCCGCGAAGAAGTCGTTGCCCTTGTCATCGACGACGATGAACGCCGGGAAGTCCTCGACCTCGATCTTCCAGATGGCTTCCATGCCGAGCTCCTCGTATTCGACGACCTCGACCTTCTTGATGCAGTCGAGCGCCAGACGCGCGGCCGGGCCGCCGATGGAACCCAGGTAGAAACCGCCGTGGGTGTTGCAGGCGTCGGTGACGGCCTTGGAGCGGTTGCCCTTGGCCAGCATGACCATGGAGCCGCCGGCTGCCTGGAACTGGTCCACGTAGGAGTCCATGCGTCCCGCGGTGGTCGGGCCGAAGGAACCCGAGGCCATGCCTTCGGGGGTCTTGGCCGGACCGGCGTAGTACACCGGGTGGTCCTTGAGGTACTGCGGCATTTCCTCGCCGGCGTCCAGGCGTTCCTTGATCTTGGCGTGCGCGATGTCGCGGGCCACCACCAGCGGGCCGGTGAGCGAGAGGCGGGACTTGACCGGGTGCTTGGTCAGCTCGGCCAGGATCTCATCCATCGGCTTGTTCAGGTCGATCTTCACCACGGAGGACCCGCCGGTGCCGGAGACACCGCTGGTCTCGTCGTCGTGGGCGGCGATGGCCGGGTGGTCGGACTCGGGCATGAAGCGCGCCGGATCGGTTTCCAGCTGCTCCACGAACACGCCCTCGGGGGTGATCTTGGCAAGCATCTGGCGGTCGGCCGAGCAGGACACGGCGATGGCCACCGGCAGCGAGGCGCCGTGGCGCGGCAGGCGCACCACGCGCACGTCGTGGCAGAAGTACTTGCCGCCGAACTGGGCGCCGATGCCGAAGTTGCGGGTCAGCTCAAGGACCTTTTCCTCGAGGTCGGTGTCGCGGAAGCCGCGGCCGGTCATCGCGCCGGTGGTCGGCAGGTTGTCCAGGTACTTGGCCGAACCGTACTTGGCGGTCTTCAGCGCGAACTCGGCGCTGGTGCCGCCGATGACGATGGAGAGGTGGTACGGCGGGCAGGCGGCGGTGCCCAGCGAGCGCAGCTTCTCATCGAGGAAGCGCAGCATCGAGTTCTCGTTCAGGATGGCCTTGGTTTCCTGGTACAGGAACGACTTGTTGGCCGATCCGCCGCCCTTGGCCATGAAGAGGAACTTGTACTGGTTCTCGTGGCCCGGGGTGGTGTCCGCGTACAGCTCGATCTGTGCCGGCAGGTTGTTGCCGGTGGACTTCTCTTCCCAGGTGGTCAGCGGGGCCAGCTGCGAGTAGCGCAGGTTCAGCGTGGTGTAGGCGTCGTAGATGCCCTTGGACAGGTCCTTCTCGTCCGGGCCCTGGGTCAGCACGTGCTGGCCGCGCTTGCCCATGACGATCGCGGTTCCGGTGTCCTGGCACATGGGCAGGATGCCGCCGGCGGCGATGTTTGCGTTCTTCAGCAGGTCCAGGGCGACGAACTTGTCGTTCGGGCTGGCTTCCTCATCGTCGAGGATGTTGCGCAGCTGCTGCAGGTGCGCCGGGCGCAGGTAGTGGGAGATGTCGTGGAGCGCGGTGGTGGCCAGCAGCTCCAGCGCTTCGGGGTCGACCTCGAGGTACGTTCGGCCGCCCGGGCCCTCGACGGTGCGGACACCCTCGGTGGAAATCTGGCGGTAGGTTGTCTCGTCCGCCCCGATGGGCAGGAGGTCTTCGTACTGGAATTCGGGCATGAGGTTTCCTCGCAAAAGATTCAAAACGTATGCCACCAGTTTAGGACGGTTGGGGGAACAACCAGACATCGGGTTGCGCCGCCGGGCGCAAAGTAGACATGCTTGGGGGCATGAGCGAAGAGAACCAGCAGTCCCAGAACACCTCGGCCACCGAGGAAAACCCCGCCGCGACCGCCAGCGTCACGGACCCCAACGCCCCCGTCACCCACTTCGAGATGATGATCCGTGCCGGGCAGAACGACCCCGCCCTCAGCGGCCAGGTCATCGCATCCTTCATGGCCTCCGAGGTCTTCTTCCTGAGCCGCGAGAAGGTCACCGGCGAAGCCACGAACGCCCAGCCGATGGTGTTGCAGAACGCCGACGGCCAGCCCGTCATCGCACTCTTCACCCACCTGGCACGCATTCCCGGAACCTACATCGACGCGGCCCCCTACGGGGTCCAGGTCCTGGGCGCAACCATCGTGCGTTCGCTGATCGACACGGGCTTCGTGATCAACCCGGGCCACGAGCTGAGCTTCGAGATCGACGCCGAAGGCGTGAAGACCATCCGCGAGGACTTCAACCCCGACGGAACACTGAAGAACCAGCAGGCATAACTCGTTCCCCTAGTACCCCGGCATCCATGGTGCCGGGGTACTAGAGTTAAACCATGAATTTTGAAGATACCTCGCTGCCCGGTCTCGGTGTCCGTCGCGAAATCACCCTCGCGTCGGGCCGCCGGGTCGGGGTGGTCATCCTGCGTGACGGATCCATGCAGCTGATCATCTCCCAGCGTGAAGATCCCGATGCGTGCGCCGCCGCGATTCCGCTGAGCGTGGATGAAGCGGGTGCCATCGGCGCCATGTTGGGCGCCCCGCAGCTGGTCACCCAGCTGACCGACCAGCACCGGGACCTGCCGGGGGTCAACACCCAGCAATTCGTGGTCAGCCATGAAAGCCCCTACGTCAACCAGACGCTGGGCGACACCAACCTGCGTACGCGCACCGGCGCGTCGGTTGTTGCGATCTCCCGCAGCGGACGCGTCTTCCCTTCTCCGGAGCCGTCCTTCGAGCTCAATGCCGGCGACGTGTTGGTCATTGTCGGCACCTCCACCGGCCTTGACAGCGCCGCCCGCCTGATCAACGACGGATAGGACGATACGTCATGGGGGAAACAGCAATCATCCTGGTTGAGCTCGGAGCCGTCTTCCTTGGCCTTGGCCTCTTGGGACGCATGGCAGCCAAGTTCGGGATGTCGCCTGTTCCGCTTTATCTCGTCGGCGGCCTGATGTTTGGACACGGCGGGTTGATCGATCTGGGCGGAATCGCCGAATTCGGGGAAATCGCCAGTGAAATCGGTGTCATCCTGCTCCTGCTGATGCTGGGGCTTGAATACACGGCGCGCGAACTGGTCACGGGGCTCAAAGGGTCCTGGTTTGCCGGGATCGTGGATTTCCTCCTGAACTTCACTCCGGGTGCCGGCCTTGCCTTGCTCATGGGCTGGGGTTCCACCGGGGCCTTGGTCCTGGGCGGTGTCACCTATGTTTCTTCCTCCGGAATCATCGCAAAGGTCCTCTCCGACTTGGGGCGGCTGGGTAACCGCGAAACGCCGGTTGTCCTTTCCATCTTGGTCCTCGAAGACCTGGCCATGGCCATTTACCTGCCCGCCCTCACCGCTACCCTGGCCGGCCTGAGTTTCTTTGGCGGGTTGCGCACCGTGGGCATCGCCCTGGCCGCAATTACCGTGGTGCTGCTTGCGGCACTTCGGTTCGGACCGCAGATTTCCCGGCTCATTCATTCGGCCGACCAAGAGAATTTCCTGCTCAAGCTCATCGGCGCGGCCCTGTTGGTTGCCGGCATCGCTTCGGCCCTTCAGGTTTCCGCAGCTGTGGGGGCGTTCCTTTTGGGCATCGCCATTTCCGGGTCGACGGCAAGTTCGGCAGCCAAGGTCCTCGAGCCCCTGCGCGACCTTTTCGCCGCCATGTTCTTTGTGGTCTTCGGGCTCAACACCGACCCGACTACCATTCCCGCCGTCCTGCCCATGGCCATTGGACTGGCGGTGTTCACGTCGGCGACCAAGGTCCTCACCGGCGTCTGGGCGGCGAAACGCGCAGGCATCGGCGTGCCGGGCCGCTTGCGTGCAGGTGTCGCATTGATCGCCCGCGGTGAATTCTCCATCGTCATTGCCGGCCTGGCCGTTGCCTCCGGTGTGGTGTCCGGCGAGTTGGCTGCGCTGGCAACCGCCTACGTGTTGTTGCTCGCCGTCCTTGGACCGGTGGCCGCGCGTTTCGTGGAACCGCTGAGCAAGCCGTTCCTGCGCAAGCGGACCCGGCCATCCCCGACACGCCCCGACAGCCCCTTCGTCACCGATTAGGTTTTGGGGGCCCACTTTGGGATATGCTGTCTTTGCCCGGGCGGTCAATAGGCTTCTCGGCGCATCGCGGGCGTAGCTCAATGGTAGAGCGCCAGCTTCCCAAGCTGGACACGCGGGTTCGATTCCCGTCGCCCGCTCGTGATTGTTGAGACCCGGCCGTTGGCCGGGTCTCAATGCGTTAAGCCGCAGTGCGCTCCGTGCACCGGGGACCATGAAATCCCCGAGCTGCGATTCGGTCCGATCGGGAAGGTTCCACAACTAATGGTCGGTGTACTCTCGGGTTTTGCCGTGGTCTGGACGGTGATCGCCGTCGGCTACCTGGTGGGACGCACCGGGGTGTTGGGCCCCGATGCGCGGTACGTGTTGAACCGCCTGACCTTCTTCGTCGCCAGCCCGGCCCTGCTCTTCACCACCCTCGCGGACTCGGACCCTGTCGCGGTGCTGGGTCCCTACCTGGGCGTCGCAGCGATCTCGTCGATAGCCACCGCCCTTGCCTTCGTGCTGGCCACCCGGTGGTGGCTGCGCCGCGACATCACCGAGACGACCATCGGCGCCATGAGCTCCTCGACGGTGAACTCGGCCAACTTGGGTCTGCCCATCGCGCTTTACGTGCTTGGCGACATTTCCTACGCGGCACCGGTGATCCTGTGGCAGCTTGCCCTCTACTCCCCCGTTTGCCTGGCCATCCTGGATGCAAGCACCTCGAGGCATCGCACCACGCCCCTGTCGATGCTGGCGCAGACGGCGAAGAATCCCATGATCGTGGGCTCCCTGGCCGGATTGGCGTGTGCGCTGTTCAACGTGGAGTTGCCCCAGCCCCTGGCGGATCCCATCGGGCTCATTGCGGGCGCGTCGATTCCTGCGATGTTGATCGCCTTTGGCATTTCGCTGGTCGGCTCCAAGCCGCTGGAGGCTTCCGGTGGCCGCAAGGCCGACACCATCGTTGCCACGGCACTCAAATTGGTGTTCCAGCCGGTGGCGGCGTGGGCCTGCGCCCGGTGGCTGTTCGGGCTGGAAGGCAACGATGTCTTTATCGTGGTCATCATGGCTGCGCTCCCCACGGCCCAGAACATCTTTGTCACGGCCTCCCGCTATGAGCGCGGGGTCGTCCTGGCCAAGGACACGGTGCTGCTCACCACGATCGTTGCGGTTCCGGCCATGATGCTGGTTCCGCTGCTGCTGGCCTAGCGGCGGACAGCGTCCCGACATGCAGGCGCTCCCGCTCCTGCCAATCCGGCATCCTTGCGGCGCTTCTGATGCTCATTCGGCGAAGATGGTTTCCATTGTGTACGGGAGGGGCCCCATTGTTACGAACTTATCCGCTCCTGGGTTGGCAATATTCAGCAGATCAGGCCCACTCAGCAAACATTTTCGACGCACTTCGGAACATAGCACTTATGCCGGCCGGGCCTCCGTGTTAGCGTCACATCAAGGTTCGCATCGGCAGGCGTTTTGTTTCACAGGACGCAGCCCGCCCTAGGTGCGGACATTTTTGTTTTCGAAAGGAACGTACTGCCCCATGAAACGTCAATTCTTTGCGTTGATGACCACCGCCGTGATCGCTGTGACGCTTACTGCTTGCGGAGGATCCTCAACCCCGTCCGCGACCTCCGGATCCGCCGGCGCAACGGGAACGGCCGGCGGCCTGACATTGCAGCAGGTCAAGGACGCCGGGGTGCTCAAGATCGGCACCGAGGGCACCTACAAGCCGTTCTCCTTCCACGAGGGTGGCACCGGCCCGTTGACCGGCTTCGACGTGGAAATCGCGACGGCTGTCGCCGGCAAGCTTGGCGTTGAAGCCAAGTTCGAGGAAACCCAGTGGGATGCCATTTTTGCCGGCCTTGAGGCCGGCCGCTTCGACGTGATCGCCAACCAGGTGTCGATCACCCCCGAGCGCAAGGCAAAGTACCTCTTCTCCACTCCCTACACGGTGAGCACCGGCGTGATCGTGACCAAGGCCGACAACACCGACATTTCTTCCTTCGCCGATCTCAAGGACAAGACCACTGCCCAGTCGCTGACCAGCAACTGGTACCAGCTGGCCAAGGATTCGGGCGCAAAGGTCGAAGCCGTCGAGGGGTGGGCCCAGGCCATTACGCTGCTCAAGCAGGGGCGCGTGGATGCGACCATCAACGACAAGCTGACCTACCTGGATTCGCAGAAGACCAAGAACGATCCGAACATCAAGATCGCCGCGGAAACCACCGACAAATCCGAAAGCGCCATCGCCTTCCGCACCGGCAGCGAGGACCTGGTCAAGGCCGTGGACGGCGCACTGGCCGAGCTGCAGGCCGACGGCACGCTGGCCAAGATCTCCGACAAGTACTTCGGGGCCGACGTCACCAAGTAGATTCGATCATTGTTGTTGCACACGTTGCCGCAAGTGGTTTTCCGACTAGCTAAGGAGAACGGTCAATGAACGTCGACTGGAACCTACTCCTCGATTCGTTCTGGCCCATTGTGCTCGGCGGAATCAAGGGAACCATCCCGCTGGCGTTGGTCAGCTTCGTCCATCGGGCTGGCCATCGCCCTGCTCATGGCGCTCATGCGGATCAGCAACAACCGCTTGGTTTCCTTCATTGCCCGCGCCTACATTTCGGTGATCCGGGGAACCCCGCTGCTGGTCCAGCTCTTTATGATCTTCTACGGGTTGCCCTCCATCGGGGTGACCCTGGACCCGTGGCCCAGTGCCATCATTGCGTTCTCCCTGAATGTCGGTGGGTACGCGGCCGAAGTCATTCGCGCCGCGATCCTGTCGGTTCCCCGCGGCCAGTGGGAGGCCGGATACACCATCGGGATGTCGCGAACCACCACGCTGCGTCGCCTGATCCTCCCGCAGGCCGCCAGGGTGGCGGTGCCTCCCCTCTCCAATACCTTTATTTCCCTGGTGAAGGACACCTCGCTGGCGTCGGTGATCCTGGTGACCGAGCTCTTCCGCAAGGCAATGGAGATCGCCGCCTTCAGCCAGGAGTTCTTGCTCATCTACAGCGAGGCTGCGCTGGTCTACTGGGTGTTCTGTCTGGTGCTTTCCAGCGGCCAGTCCCGTTTGGAAGGAAGGCTCGATCGCTATGTCGCACATTAGACCCTCTGCGGACACCCCCGAGCTGCTGCGTGCCGACGGCCTGCAGAAGAGCTTCGGCTCGAACCAGGTCCTCAAGTCCATCGACCTTGCCGTGCGCAAGGGCGAGGTGCTGGCACTCATCGGCCCTTCCGGGTCCGGCAAGACCACGGTGTTGCGCTGCCTGAACGGGCTGGAGATCCCCGATGTGGGCACCGTGTCCTTCGAAGGCGGCCCCGCAGTCACGTTTGATTCCGGGACCACGCAGAAGCAGGCACAGGTCCTGCGCACGCGCAGCGCCATGGTGTTCCAGAGCTACAACCTGTTCCCGCACAAGACGGTGTTGGAGAACATCATCGAGGGCCCGGTACAGGTCCAGAAACGCAAGCGCGCCGAGGCGATCGCCGAGGCCACGGAACTTCTGGCGCGCGTGGGGCTGGCCGACAAGCACGACCAGTATCCGCACCAGCTCTCGGGCGGGCAGCAGCAACGCGTGGGAATCGTCAGGGCGCTGGCGCTGAAGCCTTCGCTGCTGCTCTTCGACGAGCCGACCTCGGCCCTGGATCCCGAGTTGGTGGGCGATGTCCTGAAGGTCATCAAGGAGCTTGCCGACGAAGGCTGGACCATGGTCTTGGTGACCCACGAGCTGGCGTTCGCCCGCGAGGTGGCCGACGAGGTGGTCTTCATGGACCAGGGCGTGGTGGTCGAGCGCGGGCACCCCGACGTGGTCCTGCGCGCCCCGGAGAACGAACGCACCCAGCAATTCGTGCACCGCCTGCTCAACCCGTTCTAGATTGCCTGGGCCGTGATGTCCGGATAGGGCGCCCGAGACCATCGTTCCGGCGCCGCGCCTCAGGCTTGCCGTTGCAGGGTCCTGAGCCACCGTGCCTTCGCCGGGACACCCGCCTTTCACGACATGTCCCGTCGTCAACACAATCTTTGGCGTGCCAGCCTCATCTTCCGCCCTCCAGACCGTAGGCTATGGGCATGGCGAAGATGACAGCAGCTCAGCATGTAGAAACCATCACAGCCGGCTACTCGTTTGAGGGGCTGGCGGTCAATTTGGGCGCGGCCCTGGTCGATGGCCAGGTCCATCCCGAGGCGCAGGTCCGCCTGCCCGTGCGCATGATGAATCGGCACGGTTTGGTCGCCGGCGCCACCGGCACCGGCAAGACCATCACCCTGCAGCTGATGGCCGAGCAGCTCTCCGGCCACGGCGTCCCCGTGTTCCTCGCGGACATCAAGGGAGACCTCACCGGGCTGTCCACCCCCGGACAGCCGACCGAGAAGCTCATGGCGCGCACCGCCTCGGTGGGCATGGAGTGGTCGGCCAAGTCCTTCCCCGTCGAGTATTTTTCCCTCGGCGGCGACGGCGCCGGCATCCCCATCCGTGCGACCATTTCGTCGTTCGGCCCGTTGTTGCTCTCCCGCATCATGGAGCTGAACGAGACCCAGGAATCCTGCCTGCAGCTGATCTTCCACTACGCGGACACCAAGGACCTTGAGCTGTATGACCTCAAGGACCTGCGTGCCGTCATCCAATACCTGACCAGCGACGAGGGCAAGGCCGAGCTGGAGAACCTGGGCGGCGTATCCAAGGCCACCGCCGGCGTCATCCTGCGCGAGCTGGTGACCCTGGAAGCCCAAGGCATGGACAGCTTCTTCGGGGAACCGGAATTCGACACCTCCGAGCTCCTGCGTGTGGCCCCCGATGGACGCGGCGTGATCAGCTGCCTGGAACTTCCCACCCTGATGGAGAAGCCCGTGCTTTTCTCCACGTTCATGATCTGGCTGCTCGCGGACCTGTTCGCCGAGTTGCCGGAGGTCGGCGACCCGGAAAAGCCCAAGCTGGTGTTCTTCCTCGACGAGGCCCACCTGCTGTTCCGCGGCGCTTCCAAGGCGTTCCTGACCTCGATCACCACCACCGTGCGGCTGATCCGTTCCAAGGGCGTCGGGGTGTTCTTCGTGACCCAGACACCCAAGGACGTCCCGTCGGACGTGCTCGGGCCAGCTGGCCAACCGCGTGCAGCATGCGCTTCGCGCCTTCACCCCGGATGACGCCAAGGCCTTGAAGGCAACCATTTCGACGTTCCCGACCAGCGACTACGACCTGGAAGAGGCGCTCACCCAGGCCGGGACCGGCGAGGCCGTGGTGACGGTGATGAACGAAAGGGGCGCTCCGACCCCGGTGGCCTGGACGCGGATGTGGAGCCCCGAATCGACGATGGGTCCCTCCAACCCCGCGACGGTCGCTGGAATCCTCCAGGGCTCGGCGTTGATGCAGGTCTACGGCACATCCGTGGACCGGGAATCGGCGTTCGAGAAGCTCACCTCCGCGCCTGCAAACACATCCGTCCTGGCACCGAATGCCCCGCGCGCAGGCTTCCCCGGCGTGACGGCCCCCGTGCCCACGGGCGGCTCCGTGGGCGGACGGATCCCGGGTGCGGGCCAATCCCAGGCGGACATCGACGCCGAGGCGCGCAGGATCGAGGAGTCCATCCTCGGCAAGCCCTCCTCGCTGCCGAGCTCGGCCCCGGGCCCGGGTGCCGCCGACTATTCCATGCCCGAACTCGAGGTCGACAAACCCGCCAGGAAGTCGACGCCACGCACGCGGTCCGCGCCCCCGGCACAGCCTGCCCAGCAGGGGAACCCGTTGCTGGACATGGCCCTGCAAGCGGCCAACGCGATCGGCAGCGAACTGTTGCGCGGCATGTTCGGAACCAAGAGGCGCAGGCGCCGCTAAGGACACGCAGGTCATAACCGCTTCGGATTCCCGGTAGCCTAGAGGATCATGAGCGAACGACTTTCCCCCACCAGGGTCGCAGCCATTTGGGCGGCGGCCCTGGTGCTGCTGGCCGTAGTAGCAGCATCCGTCATCATCTTGGTGAACCACACGGTCTTCGGCCCGGGCCAGAAGGTCCGGGAACTCCAGGCGCACCTGGCAGCCGGCGAGGGGGCGCAGGCCCTGGGCCTGCTCAATGCGACGGTGCCCGAGGGCAACGGCCTGCTGCTCGACGGCGACGGGCTGCGTGCCGCAAGCGCCGAGATCAAGGACTTCACGGTGGGCAAGCCCGAGCCGATCCCCGGAAGCGGGAAAGTGGTGCGGGTGACGGCAAGCTACACCGTCCACGGCACGGCCCAGCAGACCAGCTACAGCCTGAGGTCCGATGGCCGCCGCTGGCTGTTCTTCGACCGCTGGGGCTTCGTGCCCTCGATCCTGCCCACGGTGGAAGTCTCGGCGAGCACCACCAACGAAGTGGACATCAACGCCCTGCCCGCTCCGTTGGAGAACGGCAAGACGACCGTCCCGGTGTTTGCGCCGGCCGTGGTCAACGCCGGTTTTGAAACGCCGAACTTTGTGGCCGATTCCCGCGGCATCGCGGTCACCGACCCGAACGCGCAGGGAACCGCGGTCAAGCTCCGCACCGAACCCACCAAGGCGCTGGTGGACGAGGTCAACGGACAAATCAAGAAGTACCTGGACGACTGCGCCAGCCAACAGGTCCTGATGCCGGCAAGCTGCCCCATGAGCTACTCGACCTCGGCGCGGGTCACGCTCCGATTCGATCCACTGGAGCATCCTGGACTACCCGAAGGCCGAGATCGTCTCCTACAACGGGGAATGGGCCCTGCGCCCGCTGACGGTCAAGACCCGGCTCAAGGTCACCGAACAGGATTTGCGCACCGGAGCCTCCTCCGAGCGTTCGATCGACGAGAGCTTCGGCTTCACCGCCCAGCTCGAGGCCAGCACCACCAAGGCCCGGGTCATCCCGGTGGCCAGCGAGTGACCTGCCCTTAGTGGCCCATGGCGGGAACCAACCGGTATCCCCTGCGCCGCAGTTCCGCCGGCGTCCTCGACTTGAGGTGGCGCTGGTGCAACACGATAGCCACGGCGACCAGCCCGGCGGCCAGCGAAATGATCGCCCCGCTTCCCACTGACCAGCGGGCGCCGAATTCGGTGCCCAGCCAGCCGACCAGGGGGGCACCGAACGGCGTTCCGCCCTGCACCACCACAACGTAGAGCGCGATGACCCGGCCGCGGAAGGCGGGATCCACCGAAAGCTGGATGGTGGTGTTTGAGCTGTTCAGGAACGTCAGCGACGCCAACCCCACGGGGACCATCATGACCGCGTACCAGAAGAATGTCGGCATGGCGCTCGCAACCAGGGCGGCCAGCCCGAAACCGACGGCACCGCCCAGCAGGTAGCGCAGGCGCGGCCTGGCCCGGCGGGCCGCCAGCAGCGCCCCGGCCAGGGTTCCGACGGCCATGATGGTTCCCAGCAGGCCGAACTCGCCCGCGCCGACCCCGAACACGTCGGTGGCCATCATGGCGTTGGTCAGCTGGAAGTTCAGCCCGAAGGTGGAAACCACGAAGGCAAGGCCGAAGATCAGCAACAGGTCCGGGCCGCTTGCTGACGTAGGCGATGCCCTCCCTGATCTGCCCCTTTTCCCGGGCCACCAATGTGGTCGGCTGGAACAGTTCGGCGCGCATCTTGCTCAGCGAGAAGATCACGGCGCCGAAGCTTGCCGCGTTGATCAGGAAGGCCGGGCCCGTTCCGAGCAAGGCAATGACCAGGCCCGCCACGCCTGGGCCCGCAAGCCGTGCCAGGTTGAAGGAGGCGCTGTTCAGGGCCACCGCATTGGGCAGGTCGTCGGCTGGGACGAGCTCGGAGACGAACGCCTGGCGTGCCGGTGCGTCGAATGCGCTGGCGACGCCCAGGCCCAGCGCCAGGAGGTACACGTGCCAGAGTTCCGCGGTTCCCGTGACAACCAGCAGGCCGAGGCAGAGGGCGAAGAAGCCCATGGCCGTTTGGGTGATCACCAGCAGCTTGCGCTTGTTCATCCGGTCCGCGAGCACCCCGGCGAAGGGCCCCAGGAACAGGATGGGGAGGAATTGCAGGCCGGTGGTGACGCCGGCCGCGGTTCCGTCGTGGTGGGTGAGCACCGTGAGGACCAGCCAGTCCTGGGCAACGCGCTGCATCCAGGTGCCGATGTTGGAGACCAGGGCGCCGGCGGTCCAGAGCCGGTAGTTGGGGATCCTCAGGGCGCGGAACATCTTGCTCATTTTGCGCTCATTTCCTGCAGCAGGGCGGCGGCCCTTGCAAGGATCTGTCGGTCGTCCTCCCCCAGCTGGTCGATCCGGCGGGCCAGCCATGCCGTGCGTTGGCTGCGGGCACCGACGAAGGTGCGCATGCCTTCCTCGCTGATGTCGATCATCACCTGGCGGGCGTCCTGCGCGTTGGAGGTGCGCGTCACCCACCCCGACTCAACCAGCGATTTCACGATGCGTGTCATGGAGGGCGCCGCGACCTGTTCGCGCTGGGCCAGCTCCCCGATGGTGTGCCCTTCCGTTTTCAGTGCGGCCAATACCGAGTACTGGGCCGGGGTGAGCATTTCGGAGCTGGATTCCAGGCGCAGCCGCCGGGAAGTCTTCATGACGGCCACGCGCAGTTCGGCGGCCAGGTCTCCGGTCCTGGTGGCGCTTTTCTTGCGTGCCGCGCTTGTTCGTACGGGTTTCGATTCGTTTTCAGTTGCGTTCGCTTGATCCGGGATGTTCACGGATCCTCCTTCGGCGCGCCCCGTATCCGGGCGTCTTTGGTTTCGACCTCGATTAGTTCCTTAGCATTGCTAACAATACTTCGGCCGAAATATTCCCGCTAGGTCGTCCCCAATGCCGACCCCGGCCGAAGCCCGAAGAGAGCCGTTGCACCGCGTGGCTCGGCGGCCGCTTCCGCCCGCGGTCACGAAGCCCTTGCGGGGCCACCGGAACTGGGAACCCGCGGGGAGCCAGAACAAAGCTCCGCACCCGCCAAGGCCCGGGGCGCAACGGGCAAATCAAGAAGTACCTGGACGACTGCGCCAGCCAACAGGTCCTGATGCCGGCAAGCTGCCCGATGAGCTACTCGACCTCGGCTCGGGTCACGAACGGATTCGATCCACTGGAGCATCCTGGATTACCCCCAGGCCGAGATCGTCCCCTACAACGGGGAATGGGCCCTGCGCCCGTTGACGGTCAAGACCCGGCTCAAGGTCACCGAACAGGATCTGCGCACCGGAGCCTCCGCGGAGCGTTCGATCGACGAGGACTTCGGCTTCACCGCGGAGCTCCAGGCCAGCACCACCAAGGCCCGGGTCGTCCCCGTGGCCAGCGAGTGACCCGCCTGCCCCTAGTGGCCCATGGAGGGAACCAGCCGGTACCCCGGCGCCGCAGTTCCGCCGGCGTCCTCGACTTGCGGTGCCGCTGGTGCAACACGATCACCACGGCGACCAGCGCGGCGACCAGCGAAATGATCGCCCCGCTTCCCACCGACCAGCGGGCGCCGAAGGTGTTGCCCAGCCACCCCACCAGCGGGGCGCCGATCGGGGTTCCGCCCTGCACCACCACCATGTACAGCGCAATCACGCGCCCGCGGTAGGCGGGTTCCACCGAAAGCTGGATGGTGGTGTTGGAGCTATTCAGGAACGTCAGCGATGCCAGCCCGATCGGCACCATCATCACGGCGTACCAGAAGAAGCTCGGCATGAAGCTGGCGATCAGTGCCGCCGGCCCCGAAACCGACGGCGCCGCCCAGCAGGTAGCGCAGCCGCGGCCTGGCCCGGCGGGCGGCCAGCAGTGCGCCGGCCAGGGTTCCCACGGCCATGATGGTGCCCAGCAGGCCGAACTCCCCGGGGCCCACGCCAAAGACGTCGGTGGACATCATGGCGTTGGTCAGCTGGAAGTTCAGCCCGAAGGTGGAGACCACGAAGGCCAGCGCGAAGACCAGCAGCAAGTCCGGGTCGCGTGCAGCAGGTAGGCAAGGCCCTCGCGGACCTGCCCCTTTTCGCGCGGGCGCCCGGGTGGTGGGCTGGAACTGCTCGGGACGCATCCGGGTCAGCGAGAAGATCACTGCGCCGAAGCTTGCGGCGTTGATCAGGAAGGCCGGAGCCGTTCCGAGCAAGGCAATGACCAGGCCGGCAACGCCGGGGCCGGCCAGCCGTGCCAGGTTGAAGGAGGCGCTGTTCAAGGCCACGGCGTTGGGCAGGTCCTCGGCGGGGACAAGCTCGGAGACAAACGCCTGGCGGGCCGGTGCGTCGAAGGCGCTGGCGACGCCAAGGCCCAGTGCCAGCAGGTAGACGTGCCACAGCTCGGCGGTCCCGGTGAGCACCAGCAGGCCCAGCGCTGAGCGCGAAGAGGCCCATCGGCCGACTGGGTGATCAGCAGCAGCTTCCGCTTGCTCATCCGGTCCGCCAGCACCCCGGCGTAGGCTCCCAGGAAGAGGATGGGGAGGAATTGCAGGCCGGTGGTGATGCCGGCCGCGGTTCCGTCGTGGTGGGTGAGCACCGTGAGGACCAGCCAGTCCTGGGCCACGCGCTGCATCCAGGTGCCGATGTTGGACACCAGGGCCCCGGAGGTCCACGAGGCGGTAGTTGGGGGTTTTCAGGGCGCGGAACATCTTGCTCATTTTGCGCTCATTTCCTGCAGCAGGGCGGCGGCCCTTGCGAGGATCTGTCGGTCGTCCTCCCCCAGCTGGTCGATCCGGCGGGCCAGCCATGCGGTGCGTTGGCTGCGGGCACCGACGAAGGTGCGCATGCCTTCCTCGCTGATGTCGATCATCACCTGGCGGGCGTCCTGCGCGTTGGAGGTGCGGGTCACCCAGCCGGATTCGACCAGCGATTTCACGATGCGTGTCATGGAGGGCGCCGCGACCTGTTCGCGCTGGGCCAGCTCCCCGATGGTGTGCCCTTCCGTCTTCAGGGCGGCCAGCACCGAGTACTGGGCGGGCGTGAGCATTTCGGAGCTGGATTCCAGGCGCAGCCGCCGGGAGGTCTTCATGATGGCCACGCGCAGCTCGGCGGCCAGGTCCCCGGTTTCGGTTGCGGGTTTCTTGCGTGCGGCGCTTGTTCGTACGGGTTTCGGTTCGTTTTCAGTTACGTTCTCTTGATCCGGGGTGGACACGGATCCTCCTTCGGCGAGCCCCGCGTGCGGGCTCATGGGTTTCGACCTCGATTAGTTCCTTAGCATTGCTAACAATAATTCGGATCAAAATATTCCCGCCATGACGCCGGTCACCATCGCCGGGTCCGCCCGGGTGAGTCGCCTTACACCGCGCGGCGGACAGCGAAAGGCCCCCTCGGATGCCGACCGGAAAATTCCGGAAACACACCCAGGGGGCCCTGCCGCGGCGGCCAAGCCCGCCGGTTAGTCCATGCCGCGCAGGTCAAGGACCAGCTCGGTTTCGCCCTCGGCATCCAGGATCACCGGGATGCCCCAGTCCTGCTGGTACAGGTGGCAGGCGGCGTGGTCGGGGATCTCGCCGCCCGGCTCTCCGTCGCAGGCCGCGGCGCGGGCGGTGATGTGCAGCACGCCCTCGGAGATCTCCGGGTTGAGCTCCAGGGTGCGCTTCAGGCCGGTGGAGGTTCCGCCGCCGCCAAGCAGCAGTTCCTCCGGGGACGAGGAAATCTTCAACTGCGTGGGATCGCCCCAGCGGTCGTCGAGCTTCTGCCCCTTGGGCGCGGAGAAGCGCACGGTCAGTTCGTGCGCCCCGGCCGTGACCTTCGTCTTGGGGCGCTGGGTCTGTGCCGCGCCCTCGTCGACCACCAAGGCCTCCGCCGGCAGCGGCAGGCGCACCAGCTGGTGGCTGTTGGTCTCGACGACCAGCAGCACCGGCTCGCCGTCCACCGTGTCGTCGAGCTGCACGTCGGCGGGTTCGTTCAGGCCGCGGGCCAGCGTGCTGACCGTGGCGGTGGCCGGGTCGTAGCGGCGCACGGCGCCGTTGTAGGTGTCGGCAATGGCGACCGAGCCGTCCGGCAGCACGGCAACGCCCAGCGGGTGCTGGAGGCGCGCCTGGTCCGCGGCGCCGTCACGGAAACCGAAGTCGAAGAGCCCGGCGCCGATGGCCGACTCGACGGCCTCGACCGAACCGTCCTCGGCCAGCACCAGGCGGCGCAGCGCGGAGGTCTCGGAATCGGCGACCCAGATGTTGCCCTGGGCGTCGGAGGCCAGGCCCGAGGACTGGGCGAACCAGCTCTCCCCCGGCTTGCCGTCGGCCAGGCCCTCGAGCCCGGTTCCGGCGAAGACGCGCAGCGCCAGGCTGGACGGGTCGAAGGAGAAGATCTGGTGGGTGCCGGCCATGGCGATGACGACCGCGTTGGCCTTCTCGCTCCACAGCACGTCCCACGGCGAGGACAGCGAGGTGTTCAGCGGGTCGTTGCCCAGGTCGCTGATCCAGGCGTCGGCGTCGGCAACGTTGTCGGCCGCGGCGCGTGCCTGTTCGGCGTCGAGCAGGCGCTGCACGCCGTTGCCGGCCAGCGTGCCCACGGCACCGGTTTCCAGGTTGAGCGAGCGCAGGCGGTGGTTGACGGTGTCGGCGACGACCACGTGGTAGCCGAGGCTTGCGGCCAACTGCGGCCGGCAGCAGGGTCAGGCCCTGGGGTTCGTTGAACTGCGCGGTCTCGGCGTCGCCGTCGGCGAAGCCCTTGACGCCGGATCCGAAGGTGCGCACCACGGTGGCCAGGTCGTTGCCCAGTTCCACGATGCGGTGGTGGCCGGAATCGCCGACCAGGAAGTTTCCGTTCTCCAGCGCAACGGCCTTGCCCGGGAAGCGCAGGTCGCCCTCGCGTGCCGGGGGCGCCACGTAGGGTCCGTCCCCGCGGTGCAGGGTCCCCTTCTCGGTGTGCTCGGCGATGAGTTCCTCGATCAGCGATTCCATGCCGCTGGCGTGGCCCTCGCCGGAGAGGTGGGCCACGATGTAGCCCTCGGGGTCGACGACCACCAGGGTCGGCCAGGCGCGGGCCGCGTAGGCCTGCCAGGTGACCAGCTCCGGGTCGTCGAGCACCGGGTGGTGGATTTCGTAGCGCTCGACGGCCGCGGCCAGCGCCACCGGATCGGCCTCGTACTCGAACTTCGGCGAGTGGACGCCGACGGTGACCAGGACGTCCGAGTACTTCGCCTCAAGCGGGCGCAGTTCGTCCAGGACGTGCAGGCAGTTGATGCAGCAGAAGGTCCAAAAATCAAGGATCGTGATCTTGCCGCGCAGGTCCTCGAGGGACAGCTGCTTGCCGCCGGTGTTCAACCAGTTCCGGCCAACCAGTTCGGAGGCACGGACCTTGTAGGAGGTGCGGACCGATTCGGTTCCGGTGTTTGAGGGCGCTGTCATGGGGTACTCCTTGAGCTTGTCGGCTGACGCGGTGCTGCACCCCATTATCCAGCTTTTGGCACCCCGCCAGCGACATCATGACCCGATGCTACTTCCGGCCCCGGCCCGGCACCGGCCCGGCCCGCCCTCTTAGCGCGCCTGGGTCAGTGCCGCGTTGAGGATCTCGCCTGCCATCTGGGTGAACTCGGGCGAGTCCAGCCCGTCGCTGGCAATGAACGAAACCATGCCGACGTAATCCCCCTGGGCCTTGACCAGCACCAGGGCCTGCTGGCGCATGGCGTGCCCCGGCTTCGCACGGGTCCACAGGATGGCCGAATCGGCCTGGCCCTCCTTCACGGCGGGCTTCTGCGTGGTGAACGGGACGGTTTCCGAATCCTGGTGCAGGGAGACCTTGTTGCATTCGGTGAGCATGCGCAGCACCGTGCCGTAGTGCTTCTCCAGCGCCGGCTTGTCGGTGATCTTCGCGACCTCGACCGAACCGGTGGCCGCGATCTTGTCGGTCAGGAAGTCGGTGCGCGCACCCTCGGCGCCCATCTGCACGGGCGACCAGTTCAGCGACTCGATGACCTCGGAGCACTGCGAGGGAATGACGACGACGCCGTTGAGCGAATCCTTGGGGGCTTCCTTGAGGGATTCCAGCTCCTGGCCGTTGATGACGCGCGCCTGGTCGAAGCCAAGGCGCGCGGCCATGGAGATGCCCGAGGCCACGGCCAGCTGCGCGGTGGTCAGCTGCTCCTGGGCGCCGGCCGAGGCGCCCGCGGATGCACTGGGGCTGGCGCTCGCGGGCAGCGGCGCGTGGCCCTCCGGGAGCTCCATCGACTGGTCCTTGCCCGCGCAGCCGCTCAGCAGCAGGCCCAGCGACGCGGTCAGGGCGAGGGCGCGCATGGCACCCATCTTGGTCTTAGCGGCCACGTCGTTCAATCTCCTGGTCTTGTTGTTTCAGCTGGGCAAACATCTGGTTGTAGGCCTGCAGTTCCGCGTCGTTGTCGCGGTCGGCCTGGCGGTCCGAGCGCTTCGATTCCTTCGCGTCGTCGCGGCTCCAGGCGACCATCACGCCCAGGGCCAGCAGCAGCGTGGGCACCTCGCCGATGCCCCACATCGCGGCGGCCCCCAGGCGCTGGTCCTCCATCGCCGGAGCGCCCCACGGGCGTCCCAGGTTGCCGAACCAGTCGGCCTGGATCAGCGAGGTCGATCCCATCAGGGACACCCCGTAGAAGGCGTGGAAGCTCATGGTGGCCAGCAGGATCACCAGGCGCAGCGGGTAGGGTGCGCGCTTGGGCACCGGGTCGGTGCCGATCATGCTCAGCGCAAAGAGGTACCCGGTGAGCAGGAAGTGCACGTTCATCAATTCGTGGCCCACGTGCTGGCGCAGCGCAAAGCCGAAGAGGTCGGTGTTGTAGAAGATGATGATCGACCCGGCGAAGTTTGCCGCGGCGAAGATCGGGTGCGTGATGATCGCCGAGTACTTCGAGTGCACCAGCACCAGGATCCACTCGCGCGGGCCGCGGGTGCCGTCGGTGCGCGACGAGAGGGCCTTCAGGGCCAGCGTCACGGGCGCGCCCATGACCAGGAACATCGGGGCGACCATGGTCAGGGCCATGTGGTCGACCATGTGCATGGAGAAGAGCACCATGCCGTAGACGGCGGGGGCGCCGGAGGTGATGTAGAACAGGGCGACCAGGCCGACCATCCAGGCGGCCAGCCGCAGGATCGGCCACTTGTCGCCGCGGCGGCGCACCTTGACTGTCGCAATCACGTAGAGCACGGCAAGAAGAATGATGATGGCGATCCACAGCCAGTCAAAGCGCCATACGGTGAGCCAGCTGTCGCTCGTGAGTTCCGGCGGCAGCTCGTAGCCGCTGAGCAGGCGCGCGGGGGTCGGGACCTCCGGCGGGGTATCCGGGGTCGGCGGCGCGGTGCTGCCCAGAACGGTGCCCAGCGCCATGACCACGGCCATGACGAGTGCCTCGACCCCGACCACGCGCCAAGCGGCGTTCAGGGCGCCGACCTTGCCGGCCTCGAGGCGCGGAATCACGTAGCGGCGGTGGGCCAGGCCGAGCGCGCCCAGCCCGATGGTTGCCACCGCCTTGGCGATGACCAGCCAGCCGTAGGGGCTGTTCAGCTGCTCCCAGCTGGTGATCCGGATCATGGCGCTGACAACGCCGGAACCGGCGACCAGGAAGATCGAGATGGTGGCCAGCGCGGAGAACCTGTGCAGGACGGTGCCGGCCAGGACGGGAGCGGTTCCGCCGTGGCGCCCCGGCGCCTTGCCCTGCAGCAGCGGGGCCAACGCGGCGAGCACCGCGATGCCGCCGAACCAGAGGGACACGCCCACCAGGTGCAGGCCGATCGCGTTGACCGCTCCCCAGTGGTCGGTGCCGCCGGCCGCGTGGCCGATCAGCGACAGCGGCAGCACGCCCGTCATCGAGAATGCCGCGGCGGCGCCCACCCAGGCCGGGGAGCGCACGCCGAAGGCCAGCGAGGAGGTGATCGCGGCAATGACGATCATCCAGGCCCAGGCCCGGCCCACGGAAATCTCCAGGACGAAGTCGAGCATCGCCGTGGTGTAGGTGGGGTCAAGGCTCATCGGCTTGCCGACGAGGTCCCAGAAGCTGAAGACCAGCACCGCCGCGGCCGACACGGTCCAGACCATGCCCGATGCCGCGGCGAGGTTCATGGCGCGCACGAACGCGGGGTGGGCCTTGCCGCCGTCGGTGTCGTGCTCGCCCTGGGCGGGGCGCTTGGGCTTGGTGGAGCGCGGCAGGATCGCCGCGGCGAAGACCAGGGCGGCGATGGTGACCGACATGGCGGTGTGGTGCATGGCCTTGGCGATCGGCAGCGCCCAGCGCACGAAGGCGCCCGGGTCGCCGAGCTGGCTGGCCGCGGAGGTGCCGGCAAAGATGCTGGCGGCCACCAGGGCCATGAGGCCCAGCAGCACGGCGGGAAGGGTCAGGACCGGCCAGAGCCTGCCGACGGAACCCCCGGAGGTCTTTGCTTCATCCCGGAGTCCGGTGTTCTGTGAGTTGTTCACAATGTCCTTTCAACTTCCACGCTTGTTCATTCTCCCATCGTTCGGCGCCCGCCGTGGTGCCGTGGTGGTGTGCGCCACCACGGCACCACGGCGGGCCGGCGATCAACCGGCGAACAATTCCCTGCCCAGGTACGACCCCTCCGCGCACCCCGGAAGGATTGCGTAGACGGCCGAGCCTATGGCCGTTGTCCATTCGTTGAGCATGTCGGCCTTGGCCAACCGCCTTTGGATGGGCAGGAACTGGCGCCCGGGATCGCATTGGTAGGAGGCGAATAGCAATCCCGCACTGTCCGGTTCCAGGTAGTTGTAGCCGCGGCGCAGAATGATCTCGTCGGCCTCGCGCGGCTGGGAACGGGCAACGTGCGAATCCGGGGAAATCACGGGCAACCCCAGTTCGTCCGTGGCGCGCAGGTCCGGCGCATCGAACTCGTGGCTGCCGGTCAGCGGCGCACCGGTGTCCTGCCGCCTCCCCAGGGTGAAGTCCCGGCCCGGCCGGTCCACCTGGTCCCAGGCGTCCAGGTCCATCTCGATGCGGCGCAGCACCAGCGAGGTGCCGCCGGGAACCCACGGTTCCAGGTTTTCGCCGCCCCAGAGCGCACGTTCCAGCATGTCGCCCCTCGGGTTTCCGGTGCCGTCCAGCTGCCCGAAGAGGTTGCGCATGGTCGCGGCCTCGTCCTGGGACCCGCGGGAATGGCGGAACCCGTCCTGCACCCAACGGAGCCTTGGCCAGCGGGCGCAGGTCCTTGAGCAATGCGCGCGAGGCGTGGGCGATCGACATCCTGTCATCCCCGCAGAGCTGAAGGACCACGTCGCTTTGGCCCCATGCGGGGTCCAGCTTGTCCGTGGGGAAGGATTCGAGATCCTTGAGCCAGGTCGGCAGCAGGCCCGGGTTCATGATCCTGACCGCGCGCGGCCCCAGCCCGACGGTGACGGTCAGCCGTGCGGGGTTTGTCGCGAGCTCGGGTTCGGTGTCGGCCAGGATGCCCCGCCCGGCCATGAGCCGGGCCGCATCGTCGCTGATGAGCCTGAACACACGGCGCAGGATCTCGCGTTGTTCGACCCCGCTTGAGGCTTCGGGCAGGACCAGGTCCAGCGCCAGGAAGGAAACGAAGGCCGGTGCCGGGTTCTGGATTCCCGGCTGCCTGTCCCCGTGGAAGGCAATGGTTTCCTGTCCGTGCAACGGGCCGCCGGGCAGCGCTTCGGCGGCCCGCGCGGTGCCGGCGCCGGATCCGGCGGCAAAGCCCGCGGCGGCACCGGCGACGGTTGCCGCACCGCCAAAGAGCAGTGCGCGCCGCGAAGGAACGCTTGGTTGATTGGTTGTGGTTGTCACCGCGATCAGCTGTCCCCGTGCCCGGAGTGTTCGGCCTCCGGCGCGTAGGATTCCTTGGCACCGCCGAATTCCTTGATCTCGAAGTCGACTGCCTGGGTGCTGTGGTCCGCGTAGGTGAAGACCATGGTGGCGGTGGAACCTGCCTTCAGTTCCTGCTTCAGGCCCATGAGCATGATGTGCTTGGCTCCCGGTTCCAAGGCAACGGTCGAGTTGGCGGGAATGGCCAGCGGGCCGTCGAGCTTTTGCATGCTCATGGACGTCCCGGTTCCCGTCATGTCATGCAGTTCGACGCTCTCGGCAATGGGTGAAGAAACCGAAACAAGGGCCTGTTCCTGGCCTGTGGTGTTGTGCAATTGGGCGAAGCCGCTGGTCATTCCCTTGGGCGCGGCCTTGATCCAGGCTTCGCTGACATGAACCGCGTCTTCGTGGGTCGTGGAATGCGTGCCGTGGCTTGCCGCATCGGGAGTATTGGCGCTTGCGCAGCCGCTCAGCAGGGCTGCCGCGACGGCAGCGATGACGCCTGCGCGGGCGAAGCGGGTGGTTGGGTTGTTCAACGTGGTGGTGTTCAAGGGCATGGGAAATCTCCAATGTGTGTGGCGGAGCATCCGGACTTGGCCCGACGGGGCAGCCTGCGGATTCCGCGCGGCATCCAACGGGTGCGGCCAACCGGGGCCCGGCCGCAGGAGAACATGCGGCGGCCCGGCAGCGGGCACGCGTGGGTGCCAAGGGTTGTGTGAATGTGTGTGCGTCCGCGAGAGTTCGCTCGGACGCCCTGGAATGCCGTTGCCGCACGACTGTGGCGGCGACGGCACCCGGACGGCTTACTTGCCTTGGCGGCGAACCTTCAGCAGGACCATCAGCACCGAGCCCAGCACGACGACCCCGGCAATGAGCCAGACAACCGCGGTGGGAAGCCCTGACAGCTGCTCTGAGGGGCTTTGCTTGTCCGGTGCCGGAACCGGCGCGGCCTCGGAGCTTGGTGCCGCGCTTGGGGCGGCGGTGGCCACAGGCGTCGGTGTCGCGGATTCGACGGCTTTCGGATCCTTCACGCTGAAGGCCAGCTTCTTGTCGATGGGGTGGCCATCGGAGGAGACGACCCGTGCGACCAAGGTGTAGTCGCCGTTGGGCAGCGTGGCGTCGGGCGTGATGGTCAGGTCCCTGCGCGCGATTTCGTAGCTCGTCTGGACGCTGTCGCCCTTCTCGTCCTTCAGCTCAACGATCGTTCCGATTTCCTTCAGGTCGCCGCTGAAGGTCAGTACGAATTTTTCCGGGGATGACTTGAGCACCGCACCGTTCGCCGGCGTTGATGCCACCAACTCGTCGTGTGCCTGTGCGCTGCCGACGCCGAAAAGCGTCATCAGGCTTAGTAGTGCAACGGCAAGCAGGGCTGCAAAGCGTGCCTTGGAAGTCGAAATCTGGGTTGAAACATTCATGGTTTGTGGTCCTTGTCCCCCGCCGTTCCCGGCGGGTTCCTGTGTGGATGGTTCTGCAATTAGCAATAAGCGAAAGCAGGACCGACAGGAGGACCGCGCCGGCGCAGCGCGGGCAGCAAGACGTCCAGACGGGCCACAGGCATTGGGGATGAGACAACCCGGGATCGTTTGGCAACAAGTGGCTGCCACGCACGGGAAGACAGGATGCGCCGCGGAACGTACAGCAGAATGCTGTCGACCATGGAGCGTACGGCAAGTTCGCCCTTGCGGAGGGCCGCGATGGTCAGCAAAGCGGCCAACAGGTGTGCAACCGGCATGAGGTAGCCGAGGGGCGATTCTGCAACTGCGTTTGGCTGCAGGACCTGCTCAACGCTCAGAACCGTGGAATGCGAACCATGTCCCGGCAGGATTCCCGTTTCATGCAGGTTCCCGGTTGCCGATTGGTGTCCGAAAAGGCCGAAAACCGCATGGTAGAGCCCCTGGCTCAAGACAACGGCAATCGTCGTGCGGATCAGGGAAAAATTGGTCGAGGCCAGTGCAGTGCAAACGGCACCGGAAACTGCCAGGACAAGGCCGACAATAGCCAAGGGCGGCATCATGCCGTCGGCAATGGTGTGTGAGGCAACGGCAAGGCATGTGCACACAAGCGCACCGATCCAGCCACGCACAATGCGCAGGCCGCGATCTTCCATGCCGAGTCCCTCCAAGTGTTTTGTCCCTGGGCGTTCATGCCCCGGCAGCCCATTCTACGTGATTCTACGATACGTAGAACTCAAGCCTTATTGGGACATGACCATTAAACCAAACTGCCCCCGTGCAATCGGTCCGAAGACCCATTGCACGGGGGCAGTTTGAAAGCTTCTGCGGGAGCGCAGACTACTTGCCGGTAACGGCAGCCTTCAGCTTCGAGCCAGCGGTCAGCTTGACCGAGTGGCCTGCTGGGATCTGGATGGCTTCGCCGGTCTGCGGGTTGCGGCCGGTGCGAGCTGCACGGTCGGTGCGCTCAACTGCGAGCCATCCCGGGATCGAAACCTTTTCGCCCTGCGAAATCTGGGAAACGAATACCTCGAACACTGCATCCAGAACGCCGTTGACGGCTACCTGGGAGTTGCCGGTCTTCTCGGCGACGGCTGCAACAAGTTCACTACGGTTCATAGCCAAAGTATGTCCTCCTGGACTTTTCTTCCCGACCGATTCCGGTTCAGGACGCCTCGCATTCGCGGGGACTTCTGTGTGAGAACTTACCAAATGTTCAGACGCGAAACGCCCGAAATGGGCCGAATTCCCGGGATTTTTTTGAACTTTGGCAGGTTTTTCACGTTCAACGGCCAGTTTTAAGCCAAAAGAGAGATAAAGGGCACTTTTTTGGGCCGGCGCCGGCCACGCCTCAGACACCCTGTTGCAAGGTGTTTCGGGGCCAGATCACGACCCGTTTTCGGACCGTTCCGTCCCGGCGTTCCTGTGCGCCGGGTGCACTCGGCTCAGGAAAGCAGATTGATTCCCGTCGCTTTTTCGGCTTCTTTCCAGATGGCTTCGGCCGCCCGGGGATCGGTCGTGATTCGTGCAGGTTTCGACCGGACAGGTTGCCCTTTGAGCCAAGCCTTGGGGCCGAAGAAAACGGCTCCTTCGTTCAGGAACGCCTGCGGGTCCAGTGCCGCACGCACGACCGGCAGGGCACCTCGGTTCTTGCCCTGGGTGAAGGGCGCCTGCAGCGAGTCGACGAACTGCTTTCCCCGGCCTGGTTCATTGACACCGGCTACCGCCGGCGTGCGGCCAGTGATCGAGTAGCCGGGGTGGGCACTCAACGCACGCACCGAGCTCCCGGCAGCCTGAAGCCTTCGATCGAGTTCGAACCCGAAGGACTGCACCATGATTTTTGACTGCGCGTAAGCCTGCCAGCCCGAATAACCGTCGTGCAGCTGCAGGTCACCCAACCTCAATTTGACCAAGAGGGTTGAAAGCGAGCCCAAGGTGAGCACGCGGCTTCCCGGGGTCCGTTCCAGCACGGGCAGCAGGCCTGCAACCAGGGCGAAGTGCCCGAAGAAGTTGGTGGCAGCGACAAGTTCCAGCCCGTCTGCGCTTTGCTTCCGCTTCTTGGGGGGATGAACCACTCCAGCGTTGGCAATGAGCACGTCCAGGCCATCCAGATCGCTGAGCAGCTTGACTGCCTCGGCAACGGACTCAAGGCTCGCCACGTCAACTATCACCGAAGACACGTTGGCGTTCGGTACCCGCGAACGGATGGCTTGCAACGCGGCCTCGGCCTTCGTCTGGTTGCGGCAGGCCAAGATCACCTCGGCGCCCCGTTGGGCCAGCTGAAGGCTGGTCCAGAAGCCGATGCCCGCGTTGGCGCCTGTCACCAGGATCCGCTTGCCCGAGGCATCTCCCACCGGGCGCTGGCCGCGCGCCGCGGAATCAACGGGGAGCGGGTCGTTCATGGTGGTGCCGAATTGATGTGTGCTCATGGAGATCAAAGCTACCCCCTAGTCCCTTGTTTCGTCAGGAGCCGCGGGACACCGTGAACACGGGCTTCTGACGCATTGTCGCCGCAGCGCCCCGCTGGTTAAGGTTGAGGCGGAGAACAAAGAGAGGCCGGTCGATTCAGATGACACACCGCAACCAAGAAGAAAACCGTGATGCGTCACTGCATGCCGCACGGTATCGGTTGGCGCAGGAACTGGCGACCGAAGATATTCCGGTTGATGAATACACGCAAGCCACAGGACGTAAATTCTCCAATGAGAAAGGACGTTGCTACCGAAACGCCGCATTTCCATGCCGATGAGGAAGTCTGGGAGGTGGCCAACAGCGCCCTTGATGCGGCCTTTGCACGCGGCGACTTCGACAACCTCGCCTACGCGGGGAAGCCCATCCCGGGATTGGGCAACAACACCGACCCCGACTGGTGGGTCAAGGGGATGATGGAGCGGGAGAAGATCAGCGGCGTTGGACCGCCGGCCTTGATGCTGCGCAAGGAGGACGCGGAGCTCGAGGCAACCATGGACGGCCTGCATTCAAGAGCCCAGGTGCGGGAGCTTCTTGAGGATTTCAATGCTCGAATCATCAATGCCCGCCGGCAGCTCAACGGCGGTCCTCCGGTGATTACCAAGTTGCGGGACGTCGATGCCGAGCTTGAGGGCTGGGAATCGCGCCGTTCCCAGCGAGCGGCGTCGGCAGCATCCGAGACGGACTCAACGACCCCGGAACGCGCATCGCGGTGGAAGCGGTGGTTCGGCGGTGCTTAGCCCCGCCGGGCGGCAACCAATCCTCCGATTCGCCGATTCCATGGAGGATGGCCAATGCGGGGCATTTGTTCAGGCCAGATGCCGGATTCTCCCTGACCTTTAAATGGCCAAAGGCCCCAACCGAATCGGTTGGGGCCTTTGACTGCTTCTGGAATTTACCAGGAAGACTTGGTGATGCCCGGAAGCTCGCCACGGTGTGCCATGTCGCGGAAGCGAACACGGGAGATACCGAACTTCTGGAAGGTACCGCGCGGGCGGCCGTCGATGGCGTCGCGGTTGCGAACGCGGATCGGCGATGCGTTGCGGGGCAGCTTCTGCAGGCCCAGACGAGCCTCTTCGCGTGCCTCGTCGGTTGCATTCGGATCAACGAGGGTCTTCTTGAGGGCTGCACGCTTTTCGGCGTAACGCTCAACGATGACCTTGCGCTGCTCGTTCTTTGCAATCATAGACTTCTTAGCCATGTTTAGCGCTCCTCTCGGAATTCGACGTGCTTGCGGACTACCGGATCGTACTTCTTCAGTACGAGGCGGTCCGGGTCATTGCGGCGGTTCTTGCGGGTCACGTAAGTGAATCCGGTACCGGCGGTCGACTTGAGCTTGATGATGGGACGTACGTCCTTATCCTTAGCCACTAGATCTTCACACCCTTTGCAATGAGTCCGGTTACAACGGCATCGATGCCGCGTACGTCAATGAGCTTGATGCCCTTGACGGACAGCGTCAACGTAACGTTGCGACGCAGGGACGGAACCCAGTAGCGCTTCTTCTGGATATTCGGGTCGAACCGACGCTTGTTGCGGCGGTGCGAGTGGGAGATGCTGTGTCCGAAGTTCGGAACCGCACCGGTCACCTGGCATACTGCTGCCATGATCACTCCTCAGTTGTAGTAAATATTGGCGGTACTCATTTACAGATACAGCGGAAAACTGCTGCCTCTGAATCTGCGATTAAGAGTCCCGCCACCAGTTGTGACACCGTATATTACTGCACACCTTGAAGGTAACCAGGCTGGGTGAGAACCAACCGAAGCGCCTTTATTAGCGTGAAAGACGGTGAACCTCGCGGTCAGTTGAGCACTTTTCCCTACTCGGTGGCCGCGATATTCGGTTTTACGGGTAAACGCACACACCCATAGGGCATACGCGACTTAACGCCTTACCATCCTAGGCGATTAACACATGTGCGGACAAATCGAAGCCAACCAAAACCGTGTCTTTAATTGCGATCTGCCTCACGTCACGCCACTCGCCGCCGAAGCAGATGCCCGCCCGCCGGTCCGGCAATGACCAGAGTCAGCGAAGAATCCAGTGCTCAGGATCGAGTTGGCAGGTGAGCTTGCGGCCAATGCGCGCCAATTCCGCCACGTCGCGCTCATCAAGCCCGTCGAAGATAAACTGCCGCACCGACGCGACATGCTCGGGGGCCAGGTGTTCGATCATCTCCCAGCCCGCGGCGGTGAGCCTTGCAATGGTGACTCGCGCATCGGATTCCGAGCGGCTGCGCTCCACCCAGCCACGGGCCTCGAGCTTCTTCACGACGTGCGACAGCCGCGACAACGAGGCGCTGGTGCGCGAGGCCAATTCACTCATGGGCAACGTCCGGTCCTCCGTTTCGGAGAGCATCGCCAGCACGTCGTAGTCAAAGAGCGTGATCTTGGCCTGCACCTGCAATTCGCTGTCCAGGGCCGCCGGCAACAGCGTGGTGACCGACAGCAGGGCCAGCCAAGCCTCTCGTTCAATGGGGCTCAGCCACTTCGGTTCACTCATGGGAACCATCTTTCCATAGCCGCGCATTGGCTCACCTCACCGGCGTGTTTTCGGATGTTGCCGCAAAACACGCCGATCCCGGTTTCCGCTGACGGGTGTCCGTCAGGGAATCCGGGATCGACGTGGGCATGCCGATGCCCGGCCGGCGGCTCCCTACCTTGCGGCGAGGGCCTTGCGCCTGCGGTACGCGATGACCTGCGAGGCGACCACAACGACCAGCGCCAGGATGAACATGGCCGAGCCGATCACGTTGGCCTGCGCCGGAATGCCGCGCGTTGCCGAAACGTAGATGAACTTCGGGAAGGTCGTGAAGTTGCCGGAGTTGAAGTTGGTGATGATGAAGTCATCGAAACTCATGGCAAAGGACAACAGTGCCGCCGCAACGATGCCCGGAAGCAACAGCGGGAAGGTGACCTTCCAGAACGTGGTGATACGGGCTGGCGTAGAGATCCGAGGCGGCCTCTTCAAGCCTCGGGTCCAGCGAGGAAACCCTGGCCCGCACGGTCACCACCACAAAGGACATGCAGAACATGATGTGGGAGATCACGATGGTGGTGAAGCCGAGTTCCCAACCCAGGTTCAGGAACTGGGCCAGCAGGGAGGCGCCCAGAACGACTTCCGGGGTCGCCAGCGGCAGGATGATCAACAGGTCCGCGGTGTTGCGGAACTTGAACTTGTAGCGGACCAGCCCCAGGGCCACACAGGTGCCCAGGACTGTGGCGAAAAGTGTTGCCACGACGCCGATCTGCAGCGAGTTGACCAGCGATTCGCACACGTTCGGCGCACCGCAGGGGTTCTTCCAGTTGTCCAACGTGAAACCGCGCCATTCAAGGTTGGTGCGGCCTGCATCGTTGAAGGAAAACACAAAGATGTATGCGATGGGAACCAGAAGGTAAACGAAGGCGAGGCCTCCAACGACGGGGATGAACCAGCGTCCAATTTTTTGTCTCATGCCATAACCTCCTAGAACAGTTCCTTGGTGCCGAAGCGCTTGATGTATATGAGGACCAAAGCCAGGATGAGGATCATCAGGATGAAGCTCAAGGCCGAGGCGCCGGGGTAGTCAACAACCTTGAAGAAGCGCGAATCGATGATCTGGCCGATCATTGCCGTGTCTCGGTTGTTGCCCAGCAGCGCCGCGTTGACGTAGTCGCCGGCCGCCGGAATGAAGGTCAGCAGGGTGCCCGCAAAGACGCCGGGCATTGACAGCGGAAGCGTGACCTTGAAGAACGTCGTGATGGGGTTGGCGTACAGGTCCCCCGAGGCCTCGAGCAGGTTGGTGTCCAGCCTGTCGAGGTTGGCGTAGATCGGCAGCATCATGAACGGCAGGAAGTTGTAGGTCAAGCCGCAGACAACCGCGAACGCGGTGGCCGTGAGATGCCCGTCCGGCGGCAGGATCGCAATCGCGCGAAGCACCGTGACAACCGGCCCCTCGTCGGAGAGGATCTGCTTCCAGGCCTGCGTGCGCAGGATGAAGCTGGAGAAGAACGGGGCGATCAGCAAGCACCAGCAGGATTCCCTGCATCAGCTGGCGCCCGCGCAGCCGCACCGCCACCAGGTACGCCATGGGGTACCCGATCAGCAGCGCCGCAACGGTGGCGATCAGCGCGAACGAAGAAGGAACGCAGGAAGACGTCCCAGTAGGCGGTGATGACCGTGGTGTAGTTGCTGAACTGCAAGGCCGGCACAAACTCGCCGATTTCGGCGCCCGGCGGCTTGGTGTACAGGGACATCGAAAGCAGCACCAAGACCGGAGCCGCGAAGAACAAGGCCAGGAAGGCCATGCCCGGAATGATCAGGTAGAGCCCGACCCGTCCCTTGCGTTTCTCCGCGGCGATTTCCTCTTCGCTGCGGACGTCCTCGGGCTCGCCGCGCTTCTTGCCGCGGGGACGGGTGGCGGTGGTAGTCATACCGCGTCCTGCCCCTCGGTCGTTTTCTCTGCCCCGTCCAGCCCGAACGAGAACTCGGGTTCCCAGGTCATGCGGACGGTGTCACCGCGCTGCGCGGGGTGCTGGCCCATGTTCTGGGAGAACGTGCCGATGGTGCCGATGCCCGGGACCTCGACGAGGTACTCGGTGCTCACGCCGGTGAAGGATGCATCCAGCACGGTGCCGGTGAGCATGTTGGCGGTGTGCGAGTAGTCATCGGGCAGGTTCAGGATGCGCATCTTTTCCGGCCGCACGCCGACGATCGCGGCGCCGCTGTGGGCCACCGAGCGGTTCTTCGGCATGACCAGCCGGTGGCCGGAGACGTCCACGGCTACGGCGTCGCCCAGGTCCTCGGTCACGGTGCCGTGCATCAAGTTGGACTTGCCCAGGAAGTTGGCCACGAACGCGGTCTTGGGAAGCTCGTACAGGTCGCGCGGGGCGCCCATCTGTTCGATCCGCCCCTTGTTCATGACGGCAACCGTGTCGGCCATGGTCATGGCCTCCTCCTGGTCGTGGGTCACGTGGATGAAGGTCAGGCCGACCTCGGTCTGGATCGACTTGAGCTCAACCTGCATCTGGCGGCGCAGCTTCATGTCCAGCGCACCGAGCGGCTCATCGAGCAGCAGCACCGCCGGCCGGTTGACCAGCGCACGGGCGAGCGCCACGCGCTGCTGCTGGCCGCCGGAAAGCTGGCTTGGCTTGCGCGAGGCCAGGTGCCCGAGCTCCACCATTTCCAGTGCGGCCTTGGCGCGGGACAGCTGGTCCTTCACGCCCTTGCGCTTCAGGCCGAACGCCACGTTGTCCAGCACGCTCATGTGCGGGAACAGCGCATAGGACTGGAACACGGTGTTGACCTGGCGCTGGAACGAGGGCAACTTGGTGACGTCCTGGCCGCCGATGCTGATGCTGCCGCTGGTCGGCTGCTCCAGTCCGGCGATCATGCGCAGCGTGGTGGTCTTTCCGCAACCGGACGGTCCGAGGAGCGCAAAGAACGTCCCGCTGGGGACGGTGAGCGTCAGGTCATCCACCGCGGTGAATTCCGTGAATCGCTTGGTCACGTTGCTGAGGTGAAGGTCGGCCCCCGAGGACGCCCCGGTCAGTGCCGGGTCTTTCAGGGTTGTTGGAGTGCTCAATTTAGGCGCCAATCACTTGCTGGAACAAATTCTGGAATTCTGTTTCTTCGTCAACGGTCATTTCCCGTTCGCTGGTTGCCAGGCTCAGGAATTCCTCGGTGGGGAAGATCAGCGGGTTGTCGACGAGCTCGGGGTCGATCGCCTTCATCGCCTCGCGTGCTCCGGCAACCGGGCAAACGTAGTTCACGTACGCCGCAACCTCGGCGGCGACCGCGGGGTCGTAGTAGAAGTTCATGAGTTCTTCCGCGTTGCTCTTGTGCGGCGAACCGATCGGGACCATGAAGTTGTCGCTCCACAACAGGCCCTTGCGTTCGGGCATGATGAACTCCCATTTGTCGCCTTCCTCGAAGTTCAACTGGGTGATGTCACCCGAGTAGACGAGGCCGGCAATGGCATCCCCCGAAATGAAGTCCTGCTTGTAGGAGTTGCCCTTGACCTGGCGGATCTGGCCGTTCTTGATGTTCTTGTCCAGCACGTCCAGGGAGTTCGAGTACTCGTCGACGCCCCAGTCGCCGGCGATGTCGATGCCCGTCGTCGAGCATGAGCATCGGCATGGTGTCGCGCATTTCATCCAACACCGTGATGCGCCCCTTCAGGGCCGGGTCCCAGAGGTCCGAAACGTTCTTCAGCCCCTTGGGGAAGGCTTCCTTGTTCCAGGCCAGGCCCGTGAACCCGGACTGCCAGGTGAGCGACTTCTTGCGTCCCGGGTCGAAGCGCACGCTTTCGAGTTCCGGCAACAGGTTCTTGATGTTGGGGATGTTTGCGTGGTTCAGTTCCTGGACGTAGCCCTGGCGGATCAGTCGCTCGGACATCCAGTCGCTCGGTGTGATGATGTCCTGGCCGATGTCCTTGCCCGCGGCAAGCTGTGCCTGGATCTTGCCGTAGTAGGTGTCGTTGGAATCGATGTCCTCGGAGTACGTGGCCTTGATTCCGGATTCCTTCATGAACCGTTCAAGGGTCGGGTACTTCTTGGACTTGTCGTCGTAGTCCAGGTAGAGGGTCCAGTTGGCCCAATTGACGATCTTTGAATCCGCAGAGAGATCGGCGGCGGCACTCGGCGCGGCGGCCTTGCTGCCGCCCGCCGCCCGAGGTGCCGCAGGCGGCCAAGAAGCTCGCCAGCGCCAATCCCCCGGCCCCCGCCAACACTCCCCTTCGAGATACCTGGGCCGCGGCAATGCCCCGGCCCAGGCGTTGCAGGGAATTACGTTGATGGTCACTGCGAGACATTATGCTCCGATTGCTGTTTGGAATTGGCTGTTGAACTTGGTTTCTTCATCGGCGCTGAGGCTCCTGAAGACGTGCGCCTTTGCGAGGTCCGCATCGGACGGGAAAATCAGTGGGTTGGTGACCAGACTCGGGTCGATCTTCTCCATGGCTTCCTTGGCCCCCTGGACCGGTGAAATGAAGTTCACGTACGCGGCGACCTGGGCCGCGATTTCCGGCTCGTAGTAGAAGTCCATGAGCTTTTCCGCGTTGGTCTTGCGCGGGGAGGCAACCGGAACCAGCATGTTGTCGCTCCACAGGGTGCAACCGGCCTCCGGGATGACGAACTCCCACTGGTCGTTGTTCTCGAAGTTCATCTGCACGATGTCGCCGCTCCAGACGATGCCGGCGATGGCGTCCCCGGAGATGAAGTCCTCCTTGTACGAGTTGCCCTTCACCTGGCGGATCTGCCCGTCGTTGATCTGCTTGGCAAGCATGTCGGAGGCCTTGGTGAATTCGGCGTCGCCCCACGAACCCGAAATATCCACGCCGTCATCGAGCATCAAAAGGCCGATGGTGTCGCGCATTTCGTCGAGCACCGTGATGCGGCCCTTGAGGTCCGGGCTCCAGAGATCCGAAACCGTACGCAGCCCCTTGGGGTACTTCGCCTTGTTCCAGGCAATGCCCGCGTAACCGCTCTGCCAGGTCAGCGAGTGCTCGCGTCCCGGGTCGAAGTCGACCTTTTGCAGAGCGGGGAGCAGGTTCTTGATGTTCGGGATGTTGGCGTGGTCGAGCTTCTGCGTGAAGCCCTGGCGGATCACGCGCCCCGCCATCCAGTCGGTCAGGGTGATGATGTCCTGCCCGATGTCCTGGCCCGGCCGAGAGCTGGCCCTGCACCTTGCCGTAGTAGGTGTCGTTTCCGTCGATGTCTTCGACATAGTGCACATCGATGCCGGTGCGCTTGGTGAATTCCTGCAAGCGTCGGGTACTTCTTGGTTTTGTCGTCATAGTCAAGGTAGAGGGTCCAGTTGGCCCAGAAGACGTTCTTGTCGGTTGCAGAGATGTCCGTGACCGCGGGTGCCGTTCCGGCGGCACCGCCGGTGGCCCCGCCACCCGTTCCTCCGCCGGTGCCGCAGGCGGCCAGAAGTCCGGCAATGCCCAAGCCGCCGGCACCCGCGAGAAGCTTGCGACGGGACATCTGCATACGTTGCGCCTGGGCGATCAGCGCCCGAACCCCCGGATCACTGGGCAGTTCGCGATGGTTTTGACTAGACATGGCCGGATTCCCCTTCAGCTGATGCTGCATACACGACTGTCCATGCCACTCGTGACATACGCCACAAAGAACATGTGACATGGATCATGTCAGGAATTCCGTATTCTGACAATAGTTTTCGACTGAAATGCTTTCTTAACAAACGAAATCCATTGCACAAGACCCCTTCCACAACCGATTCCCTCGGGATACGCTCTAGTGAAGCGACGTGGTGCCCACCATGTTGAAAGATTTCAGTGCTATCAAATGGCTCGATCAGGAGGTCGATAAGCAGTGACCCACTCCGCGCACACCGGCGCAGGCAACGGATTCACCATGGACGCCACATCCAAGGCGATCATTGAGCAATTGCAGGAAGACGGGCGTCGTTCATACGCGTCCGTCGGCAAGGCCGTTGGCCTCAGCGAAGCGGCGGTGCGCCAACGGGTCCAAAAACTCGTCGACAGCAAGGTCATGCAGGTAGTGGCGGTCACCGATCCACTACAGCTTGGTTTCAAGCGGCAGGCCATGCTTGGCATTCGATCCACCGGCGACATCATCGCCACGGCGGATCGGATTTCGGCCCTCCCGGAGGTCGACTACTGCGTTGTGGTCGCCGGACCTTCGGACATCATTGCGGAAGTCATTTGCGCCAATGATGAGGACCTACTTCGTATCATCACTGAAATTCGAGCCATCGAGGGCGTACGCGAAACGGAAACGTTCATGTACCTCTCGTTGCGTAAACAGGAATACAACTGGGGTACCCGATGAGCATTGTCAACACCACTCCGCGTGGCACCGATCGCCAGATCGCAGCCCGCGACCACCTATGGATGCATATGGCCCGCTACTCTCCGCTGGAGAACGGCGCCCGCGTCCCGATCATTACCCGCGGCGAGGGCCACACCCTCTGGGACGACCAGGGCAAGAGCTACATTGACGGCCTGGCGGGCCTGTTTGTGGTCAACGCCGGCCACGGCCGTGCCGAACTGGCCGAGGCAGCGGCGAAGCAGGCCGAAAAGCTTGCCTTCATGCCGCTGTGGTCCTACGGCCACGAACCGGCAATCGACCTGGCTGAGCGCCTGGCGCACTACGCCCCGGGCGACCTGAACCGCGTCTTCTTCACCACCGGCGGCGGCGAAGCCGTCGAGTCGGCCTTCAAGCTTGCCAAGCAGTACTTCAAGCTGAAGGGCCAGCCGGGCAAGTACAAGGTCATTTCCCGCGCGCTGGCCTACCACGGCACCCCGCAGGGCGCCTTGGCCATCACCTCGCTTCCGGGCATGAAGACCCCGTTCGAACCGCTGGTGCCGGGCACCTTCCGCGTGCCGAACACCAACTTCTACCGCGCCCCGGAACAGTTCGAGGACAACGAGAAGGACTTCGGCCTGTGGGCCGCGGAGCGCATCCGCGAGGCCATCGAGTTCGAGGGCGCCGAGTCCGTTGCGGCAGTGTTCCTTGAGCCGGTGCAGAACTCCGGCGGCTGCTTCCCGCCACCGCCGGGCTACTTCCAGCGCGTGCGCGAAATCTGCGACGAGTACGACGTACTGCTGGTATCGGACGAGGTCATCTGCGCCTTCGGCCGCATCGGCTCGATGTTCGCCTGTGACGACTTCGGCTACGTGCCGGACATCATCACCTGCGCCAAGGGAATCACCAGCGGCTACTCGCCGCTGGGTGCCATGATCGCCTCGGAGAAGCTGTTCGAACCGTTCAAGCACGGCGACACCACGTTCTACCACGGCTACACCTTCGGCGGACACCCCGTGTCCACCGCAGTCGCCATGGCAAACCTGGACATCTTCGAACGCGAGGGCCTGAACCAGCGGGTGAAGGACAACGCGCCGATCTTCAAGTCCACCCTGGAGAAGCTCAAGGACCTGCCGATCGTCGGCGACGTCCGCGGCGCCGGCTACTTCTACGGCATCGAGCTGGTCAAGGACAAGGCGACCAAGGAGACGTTCAACGACGCCGAGTCCGAGCGCCTGTTGCGCGGCTTCCTCTCCACGGCCCTCTACGACGCCGGGCTGTACTGCCGCGCCGACGACCGCGGCGACCCAGTCATCCAGCTGGCCCCGCCGCTGACGGTGGGCCCGCCGGAGTTCGACCAGATCGAGTCGATCCTGCGTTCGGTCCTGACCGAGGCGGAGAACCACCTCTAAGGGGAGTTCGTTTCAAGCGGTGTTTGGGTGGCGGTGAAGAAATTCACCGCCACCCATTCGTTTGTGGCCGGGGATGACTGCGCGTCCGTCGCGGCCCCTGGCACGGTTCCTTGTTTCCGGCTCCCCCGTCGTGTTGAATGTTCCGACACCAGGCTCGGGAACGACGAGAGCGCCAGACGCAGAGAAAGCCGCAACCGCCATGGAAACGAACAACTCCCTGCGGGTCTCCCCGGGCCAGGGCCCGGCCAACCCCGCACCCAAGCAGCCCGGCAGGAAACTCCGCATTTTCCTGCTGGCCATCGCCATCATGACGCTCGCATTTGCCGTCTTCAGCATCTTTGGGGCAACCGTGGGAACGACGGACAATTCCCCCTATGCGACGAGTTTCCTGCTCACCTGGATCACGCTGCCTTCGTTCCTGCTCGGCTTCATGTACCTGGCCTTGTACTTTCTCGTTCGACGACGCCAAGCACGGTAGTCCAGCGAGGCCCGGCGCACCTGTTGAAGCCCATCAAGGATTGCAGTCGGCACGTCGGGAAACCATGGGTTTCAGCGGCCCCGCAGGATTCCTACGGCTCCGCCTACTTCAGCTCGATTTCCACGAACACGAACTCGGCATCCCCCGCGTTGACGACGTTGTGTTCGCTGCCTGCAACCCGGGTGTAGGAAACACCGGCGGTCAATTCGCTGGTCACAGCCCCGTCTCGGGTTTCCAGCACCAGTTCGCCGGTGGTCATGGGAACCACCACGTAATCGACGGGGTGGACGTGCCAACCGGTTTCGGTGCCGGGCGCAAAGCGCCATTCGGTGACGCGAACACGATCATTGTCGATCTGGACCGTGGCAATTGCAGGGGTGCGTGTCATGGGATTCATCTGGTTTCTTGGTGTCGTAAAGTCCGCCAACCATGCATCCAGCCAGCATGGTTTTGAAGCGGAGGGCACCAATGCAGGTGCCACAGGTTCATCGTGGCAGCGGACCCCTCCAACGCAAAGAAGATGACACCGCATGCCCACTGCCCGTGGCATATCTTGGCCTCCGCCTCCCCTGGGCTTGATGTCCCTTGCACCGGTTCAGTTCTCGCATAGGGTCACAAATACAGAAGCCTGTCAACGCCAAGGAATGGACTATTGGATCATGGAAACTCCCATGGGAATCCTGAAAGACGACGAACGTGATTTGATCCGCGAGGTCGAGGCCGAGCGCATGGAATTACTTGACGAAGACGAACTGCTGGCGCTGCACAAACGCGTGCGTCGCGCTCGCAAGAAGCACACAAAGAACTATCGTCGGCGTGCAGCCGCAGGAGTGGCGGATGAAGGCGCCCGGGGAACCGCCCGCCCGCGTCATGGCAAGGCCGCACAACGTGCCGAAATCTTTGAAGAGGCGCTGTCCCGTGTCAGCAATCGGCTGGCGGTCGTCGCACAGGAAACCTACGAGGCACTGAAGACCGAACGCCTGGAGCGCGCACAGGCAGGAAAGTCAACAGGGCCTCATAGTTCAGGTCCCCCACGTCCGGAGGCGTTGGTTCCGGACACACCGCCTCGCACCAAACGTCCGCGGGGGCAAAGAAGGCACAGGCCTCATCCCAGGCCGCCAATGCCCAGCGGCAGGCAAAACGGGATTCCAAGTAGTCCAGCTTCAAACACCAAGGGCCCGAACCTTCCTCATCGAAGGTTCG
>CAWFRB010000008.1:0-98655 GCA_963818105.1 uncultured Actinomycetota bacterium
GCAGGTGGTCGTTGTGCACCGAGACCACGCCGGAGGCGAAGGCGATGCACAGCGCGCGGCCGTGCGGCAGGTCGTAGAGGCCGCGGTCGCGCAGGTGGTTGCGGAAGACGCGTTCGTAGCGGTGGGTGGAGACGAGTTCGCGGTCGCGCAGCGACGGCACGTCCTGCAGCAGCCTGTGGCGCAGGCTTGCGGCCTCCGGCCGGGCGGTGTGCTGGTCGAAGACCACCAGTCCGGCGTTGACCAGCGTTTGCGCCGGCCCCAGGGAGGACGTCGCCAGCATGGTCTCCAGGTGGTGGATGATCATTTCCTGGTCGGCGAAGACCATCTCTTCCTTGGACCCGAAGCGCCTGAAGAAGGTGGAGCGCGAGATGCCCGCGGCCTGGGCCAGCGCGTCAACGCTCGTCGCATCGAAGCCGTTTTCAACAAGGAGGCGCAGTGCCGCGTCGGGCACGGCGGAAGAGGTGATCATGCACGCGAATCTAGCACGACGCGTTCGCCACGGAGATGTTCTGCCGCTGTATGTCACCGGATGTGGGCAAGCCAATAGCCCGGCCGCGAACCGCCGACCGAACGGCAAACCTAGCCGTGCCTTGCCGGTAAACCATAGGGTGGGAGGAGAAGCGACGGACACACACCCAACGACCAGGAGAATTCCCCATGGGCTTCAACATTGCAAACGTCGCACTGCGACTGACCTCGGGTGCCTACATCCTCAACAGCGGCGTCGGGAAGCTGCGCCTGCCCGCGGAGTCCGCGCAGGGCCTGCAGTCGATGACGGCCAACGCGATCCCGCAGGTGGAAAAGGTGGATCCCGCCGTCTTCGGCAAGGCGCGTGGCCATCGGCGAGATCACCCTGGGCGCGATGTTGCTGACCCCGTTCATCCCCTCGCGGCTTGCCGGCCTGGGGCTCGGTGCCTTCGCCGGGTCGTTGCTGGCAATGTACCTGAAGACGCCGGGCATGACCGAATCCGACGGCGTCCGCCCCTCGCCCAACGGCGGGGCCATGGCCAAGGACTTCTGGCTTGCCGGCATGGCCGTCGCCCTGGTGTGCGGCCGCGGCAAGGCCAAGACGAAGATCAAGGAAGTCGCCAAGCCGTCACAAGCCCGCCAAGCAGTAGGCCGGCTTCCGGGCGCCGCCCGGGATCACGGCAGAAGCGCCGGAGGGCTGCCGGACACAATCGGTCCGGCAGCCCTCCGGCGCTTGTGCGCGCTCGGCGGGCCGGCGTCAGTCGGCCCGGGGCTTCGATCCCTTGCGGAACATCAGCGCCACCAGGGATGCGGCGATCGCCACCAGGCCCGGCAGCAACAGCGACTGGCCCAGGGCCAGCGAGAACGCCTGGTGCAGGAACTCCGGGACCACGCCGCCCATCCCGGGCTCCCCGCCGGTGCCCAGCGCGATCGACGAGGCGCCGTCGGAGCCCGTCTTGGCGATGGCGGCCACCGCCTTCTGCGACTCGGCGGAGATGCGCGATTCCATCATCAGCGCGATCAGCGCGGAGCCGAGCACCGCACCGACCTGGCGGGTGGTGTTGTAGATGCCGGATCCGGCGCCGGCGTCGGCCTGCCCCAGGTCGCGGGTGGCGGTCAGCGAGACCGACGGCCAGATCATGGCCGAACCCAGGCCCATGAACACCGGCGGGATCAGCAGCACCCAGAACGGGGTGTCCTCGCGCAGGATCAGGCCGTACGCGGTGATCGCCGCGCCAAAGAGGAAGAAGCCGGGGACGGCGAAGTACTTGGCCTCCACGTGGCTGACGCGCTTGCCGATGATCGGGGCCAGCACGCCGGCCACCACGGCCATGGGCGCGAGCATCAGGGCCGAGAGCGTCGGGGTCAGCCCGCGCACGGACTGCAGGTAGAGGATCATCGGGAAGCTCATGGCGGTGATCGCCAGCCCCATGAACGCGATCGCGACGTTGGCCAGCGAGAAGTTGCGGTCCTTGAACAGGCCCAGCGGCACCAGCGGCTCGGCCTTCGTCTTGGCCTGCCAGAGCACAAAGAGCCCCAGCAGGACGACGCCGGCGATGATCAGGTGCCAGGAACCGATCGGGCCCAGGAACGGGCCCCAGTTGTGCCCGTTGCCCTCCTGGATGCCGAAGACCAGCAGGAACATGGCGGCCGCGCTGAGCCCGACGCCCAGCCAGTCGAAGGAGTGCGAGTGGCGCTCCAGCTCCGGCACCTTCAGCAGCACGCGCCAGATGGCGAAGATGCCCACCGGCACGTTGACGAAGAAGATCCATTCCCAGCCCAGGGTGTCCACGAACACGCCGCCGAGGATCGGGCCGACCAGCGTGGCGATGCCGGCGACCGCGCCCCAGAGGCCCATGGCCGCGCCGCGGCGGGCGTAGGGGAACATGCGGGTAATGAACGTCATGGTCTGCGGGCTCATCATGGAGGCGCCCAGGCCCTGCACCACGCGCGCGGTGATCAGTGTTTCGACGTTGGGCGAGAGCCCGCACCACAGCGAGGACAGCGTGAAGATGGCCAGGCCGATCAGGAAGATGTTGCGCGGGCCGAACCTGTCGCCCAGGCGCCCGGTGATCAGCAGCGGCACCGCAAACGCCAGCAGGTAGGCGCTGTTGACCCAGATCACCCCGTTGATGTCGGTGTCCAGGCCGTTCATGATCGCCGGCATGGCGGTGGAGACAATGGTGGAGTCCACCAGGATCATGAAGAACCCGATGACCAGGGCCCACAGGGCACCCCACGCCACCTTGTCTTGGGCAGCTTGTGCCGTTTCGGCTTCGGTCTTGTTCTCGTTCACCGAACGAGCCTACGCCTCCGGCCCGCACCGCGACAGGGTCTTGAGCCGCAGCTCACACCAATGCCCGGCGCCCCGGTCGGGCCGCCGGGATGGCCGTGCGACTAGGGAAGATGGACGATGCCGTCGATGCAGGTCACCGAGTTCCCGGAAATCCAGACGCCCTCGGCGGTGCGGTCCACATGCAGGATCGCCGAGCGGCCCAACCGGGTGCCCTGGCGCACCGTGTAGTTCTCCGGGGCCAGCCCGGAACCCGTCAGCCAGATGCCGAACCCGGCGTTCAGCGACCCGGTGGCCGGATCCTCGGGCAGGCCCTCGCCGGGGATGAAGGCGCGGACCTCGTAGTCGGCGGGGGCACCGGTGACGGCATTGCGGAACCGCTGGTTGGAGCGGCGTTCGTCGGCCTCGGAGAGCGGGCGCAATTCCTCGCGGGCACCGGCCGGGCGATCGGCCCGGGACTGCGGGTCGTAGGAAGCGGTGGGGATGCCGGCGGTGGTGTACGGGCCGATGACGCCCACCTCGAGGCCGTTCAGGGTCTGGTAGTCCGGCTCGAGCCCCAGCACCAGGTCGGCGTCGCGCAGCAGCAGCCCGGCAAAGTTCGGCCCGTTGACCAGCCACTGGTGGGCCAGCACGTCCTCGCGCCGCAGCCCCAGCCCGGTCAGCGCCCATTCGAGCACGTCGTCCTCGAGCTCGCCGGAGCGCACCAGGGGCGGCGCCTTGAACGCCAGCCGCTCGGGGTCGGTCGGTTCCTCGCCCGGCACCCGGCGGACCTCGATGAGCCCGGCCCCGCACTGCTGGACGACGGCCGCGGGATCCTTGGGAACCCCGCCGGACTCGAGCCATGCGTGGGCGGCGCCCAGGGTGGGGTGGCCGGCGAAGGGCAGCTCGGTGGTGGTGGTGAAGATCCGCACCCGGTAGTCGGCGGTCGGCTCGGTGGCGGGGAGCAGGAACGCGGTTTCGGCCAGGTTGGTCCAGTTGGCGAAGTTCAGCATCTGCTCGTCGCTGAGGCCTTCGCCGTTCAGGACGATGGCCAGTCCGTTGCCCATGTAGGGAGCGGAGGAGAAGACGTCGACTTGTTTGTACGGGCGGGCGATACTCATAAGAGAATCGTGGCACATCGGGCGCTGTGCCGTGCAGGATGACGCCGCTTTGTCATCCAGTGCGCAGGCGCGCGGGCCGGCCGGCGGCCGCGACGAATCCGACGACGACCACCGCCGGCACGGCGATGCCCCGCCGCACGGCTCCCGCCGGTGGTGAAGCATCGCACAGTGGTCCGGCGGCCGCTACCAGCGGTGGGCCACGTCGATCACCAGCATGCTGGTGTTGCCCGCACCGGTGAGCACGAAGGTGCGGAACGGCAGCCGGGCCCGGACGCCCAGGCCGAAGGACGTCTGGCCCTCGAAGCTGCCCAGGAACGCCACCTGCCTGAACGTCGTGTAGCCGGAGACGTTCTTGGCGCGCGCCCAGTTGGACGGGTTGTAGGTGGGTTCGAAGGAGTCGGTGTAGGCCGGCGCCCGCACCACGATCTGCAGGTCGGCGGCCCCGGCGAGCGGAACCCGCTTTCCCTGTCCCTCGGTGTAGACGGCGGGGACATAACGGACGTCGTAACCCCTGGCCTTGCCCTTGAGGTCGATCACCAGGCGGTCGAAGCACGCGTGCCTGCCGGTGCGGACGTTGGTGATGTGGCCACGTCGAGTAGTGTGCGGCGGTGTCTGCCGCGGAACCCCAAGTGATTCCGCAATAGGGGGCGGCCGAAGCGGTGGCGATGGGTGCCGCGGGTGAGATGCCGAGGCCGGCTGCCACGAGGACGGCGGCGACGGCGGCACCGAATTTCTTGTTCATGACTAACACGCTTTGCGAGTAAAACTGGATAGTGCACGCACAGGATGCGCGCGCCGCGGAAACAACGCAAGGGGGTATGCCGAAATCGCATGACACTGCAACGTGCAGGAGACATTCGCTACGCGGGCGCCGGATTTTCAGGTTTCGCCCAAAAGCGTGTGACAACCTAGTGGATATGCTGCCTTTTGCCACAGGAACCCTGGACAACACCCTCGACAGCACGGTCGACGGCGTTCTCGAGAACACCAACGCCCTGCCCGAACCGCTGCGGCCGTGGATCGTCATCGGGATAGGCCTGCTGGCCGCCGCGGTGATAGCCACGGTGGTTTCCCTGGTGGTGGCCAGGGCGCTGCGCAGCAAGCCCGAGCTGGCCAAGGACGCCGCCCGCGGCCGCATGCCCCTGTGGTGGGCGCTGAACTTCGCCTTCACCAAGATCGCGATCGGGGTCACCATCAGGGACAACGAATGGGTCAGGCTCTGGCAGTTCCTGTTGCTGCTGGGCCTGGTGCTCTCCATCGCGTGGCTGGTGACGGTGCTGCTGGGGCTGCTCGAGGACATGGTGCTGGCCAAGTACCGGACCGACCTGGACAACCCGCGCCGGCTGGCCAAGATGCAGACCCAGGTCGGGCTGCTGCGCCGGGTCGCCACGGTGCTGGTCATGGTGCTGGCCGTGGCCGGCACGCTGCTGACGATCCCCGAGGTGCGGGCGCTCGGCGCCGGCCTGCTGGCCTCGGCCGGCCTGATCTCGGTGGTCGCGGCGCTCGCCGTGCAGTCGTCGCTGGCCAACGTGTTCGCCGGGCTGCAGATCGCCTTCACCGACGCCATCCGCGTCAACGACACCGTCGTGGTGGAAACCCAGCGCGGCAACATCGAGGAAATCACCCTCACCTACGTGGTGGTGGTGCTGCTGGACGGGCGCCGCATGATCATCCCGTCGACCTATTTCACGACGACGCCGTTCGAGAACTGGTCGCGCCGCACCACCGAGATCAACGGGTCGGTGCTGCTGGACCTCGGCTGGAATGCGCCGATCGAGCACCTGCGGACCCGGACCGAGCAGCTGCTGGCCTCGACCGACCTGTGGGACGGCCGCGTCGGTCGCTGAACGTCACCGACGCGATCGGCGGCATCCTGAAGGTCACGATCGCCGTCAGCGCGCGCAACCCCGGGGACCTGTTCGACCTGAAGAACTACGTGCGCGAACACCTGATCGCCGAGCTGCACAAGGACTACCCGGACGTGCTGCCCAAGCCGATGGCCAACAGCGCGCCGCCTGCCTGAGACGCCTCGCGCCCGGCCCGGGAAACCGCGTGTTTCCGGGCGCAAGAGCCCGGTTTTGAAAGACCCGGTTTTTGAAAGACCCAGGCGCCCCGTCCGGGCTACAGGCGCAGCGCCGCCGGCCCGTAGTCCTCGCGGCGGCGGGCGGCCGCGGTCTGTCGCCGCAGGATTTCAACCATCTGGTCCACCTTGCCGATCAGGTCGCCGATCTCCGCATCGTCGCGGTCGACCCAGCGGGTCAGCGGCTCGTCGTGCGTCGGCACGAAGTCGACGTGCGGCTCCCAGACGAAGAGCGTGCGCTCGGCGCCCAGCACGTACTGCTGCCAAAACATCTGGCGCAGGTAGTTCCGCGGGATCGACTTGAACGGCTTGTTGGTGGTCTTGATTTCCGACAGCTCCACCGCGCCGGTGGCCCTGATGCCCAGCCCGTCGGGGGTGGCCAGGTGGATGCGGTTCTCCGCCGCGTGGAAGAGCTGGCTGGAGGGGGCGATGCCGAAGTTTTCCTGCACCCACGCGGCGATCACCGGCTCGCGGGTCCGACCGTGCTCGGTGTACGGGTTCCCGCCGAAGTTCGATCCGTTCAGCTTGTCCCAGGCCGCGGACTGGATGCTGCGCGGGGTCGAGAGCTTCGCCGCATCGGTGGCGGTGATGCCCTGCGAACGGGCCCTCAGCCAGGCGATCCGGTCGGAGGAGTCCGCGACGATCCGGTCCAGGCAGGGCGCGGCGGGGGCATCAATCGGCAGGGAAGTCACCCGCCCCATTCTTCCCAACATTTGCCCGATCGACTAACCGGGGCACCGGCCCGGGGTGTTTCCCCACGTCGAAGCGGGACGGCTGCGTGCCCGCCGGACCCCCGACCGGATCCCCGGCCGGAAACCTAGCCGGAAGCACCGCCCGCGCGTAGCCTGAAACCAGGGGCGGGATTGCGGTTTCGCGCCGAAAGGCTGCGGTCGGCAACCCCGGAGGAGTCCCGGCCGGGCCCCGCAACCATCCCGGCAATCCGAACCACCGCAAGGGAGCCACCCGCCATGGAACGCATACTCGGCGTCAACACCTGGGTGTGGACCTCGCCGCTGACCGATGCGTCGCTGAGGGAACTCGCCGCGCATGTCGCGGGCCTGGGTTTCGACGCGATCGAACTCCCGCTGGAGCACCTCGGCGACTGGGACGCCGCCGCGGCCCGCGAGATCCTCGCCCACCACACGCTGACCCCCGTCGTCATCGGGACGATGCCGCCGGGCCGCAACCTTGTCGACGCCTCGCCGCGGGAAATCTCCGCCACGCAGGACTACCTGCGCGGGGTCATCGATGCGGCGGCGGCCCTCGGCGCGTCAACCGTCGCCGGCCCGTTCCACGTCGCGACCGGCCGCACCCGGTCCATGGGGGAACCCGAACGCGAGGCCGCCTACCTGCAGCTGCGTTCCAGCCTCGCCCCGCTGGTCGAGCACGCGGCAGGCAACGGCGTCACCCTGGCGATCGAACCGCTGAACCGCTACGAAACCTCCCTGGTCAACACCGTCGAGCAGGCCTTCGACGCCCTCGAGCCGCTGCTCGGCCCCGGGCTGGGCCTGGCGCTTGACACCTTCCACCTGAACATCGAGGAGCGGGACATCGCGGCGGCGGTGGCCCGGGCCATGGGGCACATCGCCCACGTGCAGGTCAGCGGCAACGACCGCGGCACCGTCGGCGCCGACCACTTCGACTGGCACGGCTTCCTGCACGCGCTGGACCTGGCCGAATACGCCGGGCCGCTGTGTCTCAAGAGCTTCACGGGCGCCAACGACTCCCTCGCCACGGCCGCCTCCATCTGGCGCCCGCTGGCCAGCACCCAGGACGCGCTGGCCGCGGATTCGCTGGGCTTCCTCCGGAACCTGCAGGCCGGGGGACTGCGCTGAGCCCAGCCGCGAACGCTCCGGGGCGGGCCGCTAGTCCAGCGCCAGGGCGGCCGCGGCCAGCACCTGCCGCACGCTGGGCACCCCGGAGGCCCTGAACACCTCGGCCCCGTTGCTGAGCACCACGAGCGTGGGCGTGGATTCGATGCGCCGGGCCTCCGATTCCTGCAGGTTCGAGAGCACGTCGACCTCCCGGACCAGGGCTCGGGGCAGCAGCGCGCCGGCGTCCTTGAGCACGGAGCGGGCGCGCACGCAGGGTGCGCAGAAGGCGGAGGTATAGAGCACGAGTTCCATCACCCGTGTGCAACCGCCGGACGCCGGATTCGATTCCCGACCGCCGCCGGCGCGCGTCTCCACCCTGGGTAGGAGGACGCATTCGCGCAAGTCATCATCTGCTCCGATGCCCGGCGGCGCGGATCTTGAAATGCTGGTGGCATGATCGACGCAAACCTCGCACCAGACACCCCGCCCAGCCCGGCAACAACCCCGCCTGCTACCCCGAACCCGCATCCCGTGCTTTCCGCCCGGGCCCTGCGCCGCGCCTACGGATCGACCCTGGCGCTGGACGGGGTGGACCTGGACATCCGGGCCGGCGAATCGGTGGCCATCATGGGCCCGTCGGGCTCGGGCAAGTCCACGCTGCTGCACACCCTGGCCGGCATCGAGCGGCCCGGACTCCGGCTCCGTGCTGCTGGCGGGAACCGGCGCCGCGAGCCGCGCGACATCACCGCGCTGGGCGAGGGCGAGCGCTCCAGGCTGCGCCGCGAGTCCTTCGGCTTCGTCTTCCAGTCCGGGCTGCTGATCCCGGAGCTCACCGCGGTGGAGAACGTCGCGATGGCGCTGATGATCAACGGCGTGCCACGCGCGGCGGCCCTGCCGCGTGCCGCCCAATGGCTGGCGGCGCTGGGCCTGGCCGGCCTGGAGGAACGGCGCATCGGCCAGCTCTCCGGCGGCCAGGCGCAGCGGGTGGCGATCGCCCGCGCCCAGGTCACCGGCGCGCGGGTGACCTTCGCCGACGAGCCCACCGGCGCGCTGGACTCGGCCACCGGCGCCGAGGTGCTGGCGGTGCTCATGGAATCCACCACGGGGCGCGGCAACACGCTGGTCATGGTGACCCACGATGCCGACGTCGCCGCGCGCTGCGACCGGATCATCCGCCTGCGCGACGGCCGCATCATCGCCGAGCACACGGCCCCGGGCCGGGCCGCCTGATGCGCGTCCTGTCCCTGGCCTGGCTGCTGGGCAAGCCGAGCCGCGAACGCCGCGCCCCGATGCTGCTCACCGCCGGCGCCTACGCCCTGGTCTCCGCGCTGGTGCTCACCGTCACCGCCGGCGCCCTGTCCTTCAACCGCGTCCAGAACGAGGCGACCGGCATGTACCAGATGCTCGCCGGGCTGGCCGTGGTGCTGCTGGTGGTGCCGCTGGCCGTGCTGGGCGCCGCGGCCGCACGGCTCTCGGCCCGCAGCCAGGACCGCCGGCTGTCCACGGTGCGCCTGCTCGGCGGCACCCCGGGGCTGGTCGTGGGCATCACCGTGGTCGAATCCGCCGCCGTCGCGCTGGCCGGGGCGCTGGCCGGCGCCGTGCTCTACGCGGGGCTGGCGCCGCTCGTCGGGCTGGTCCGTTTCCAGGGATCGGCCATCGGCGCGGCCATGTGGCTGGACCCGCGGCGCGGTCGCCCTGGTCATCGCCGGCGTGGTGGTCATCGCGGCGCTCTCCGCGGGCTTCGGGCTGCGCCGGATCATCGTTTCCCCGCTGGGCGTGCGCAACCGCACCCAGGCCCCGGCGCCGCGCTGGATCCGCGCGCTGGTCGTGGCCGTGCTGGTGCTGGCCGTCTACCAGGCGTTTTCGATGATGGCCGCCTTCCAGTCGATCGCGATCATGCTTGCCGTGCTGCTCGGCGGCTTCGCCCTCGGGCTCGGCGCCCTGAACCTCGTGGGCCCGTGGGCGGTGGGGCTGATCGGCAAGTCCAAGCTCAAGCGCGCCGAAAGGCCGGAGCAGCTGCTCGCCGCCCGCATGATCCTGGAGAACCCGGCGCAGGCCTGGCGGCAGGTCTCCGGCGTCGCGATGACCTGCTTTGTCGCGGTGGTCGGCGGCAGCGGCGCGGCGCTCATGCAGCTCGGCGGCGGGGGAGTCGGCTCCCGGCAGCCCCGACGCGCTGATCGGCGCCGACGTGATGACCGGCGTGCTGATCACCATCGCCGTGTCCTTCCTGTCGGTCGCCTGCTCCACCGCGATCACCCAGGCCGCGGCGACCCTCGACCGGGCCGACCTCTACGCGGGACTGCACATGCTCGGCGTCGAACGATCGACCATGGAAAGCGCCCGCACCGGATCCGTCATGGCCCCGGTGATCGGCGTCGGGATCGGCGCGATCGCGGTCAGCGGCGTGCTGGTGCTGCCGCTGGCGGGCATGGCGATGGTCATGGCCCCGCTCTCCGTGGCCGTCATCCTGGGCACGCTGGTGGCCGGCACCCTGGCCGTGCGCGGCGCGGTGGCGCTGACCTCCACCGGGCGCACGCTGAAGACCGGCCGCATCGGCTACCCGGACCCCGGAAACGGCGCTGCCCCGGGCACCGATCGATCGGTGCCCGGGGCAGAGGTGGCTCAAGCGCGGTCAAGCGCGCGGAAATCAGGAAAGCGGCGCGCTCCAGGCGGCGGCAAGCTTGGACTTGCGGCGGCCGTAGCCCAGGTAGATGGCCGCGCCGACGACCATCCAGATCCCGAAGACCACCCAGGTGGTCACGCCGAGGTTCATCATCAGGTAGCCGCAGAAGGCGATCGCGAGGATCGGGGTCAGCGGGTAGAGCGGCACCTTGAAGGTGCGCGGCAGCTCCGGCTGCGTGCGGCGCAGGACGATGACCGCCAGGGACACCAGCGAGAACGCAAAGAGCGTGCCGATCGAGGTCGCGTCGGCCAGCTGGCCCAGCGGCACCAGGCCCGCCACCAGCGCCACCGAGCCGCCGGTGATCCAGGTGCCGGCCACCGGGGCGCCGTTGCGCTTGGAAATCCGCCCGAAGACCGCCGGCACCATGCCGTCGCGGCTCATCGCCACCAGGATGCGCGTCTGCCCGTAGAGCACCGTGATGACGATCGAAACGATGGACAGCACCGCGCCCGCGGCGAAGAGCAGCGCCACCCAGCCCTGGCCGGTGACCTCCTCGAGCAGCTGCGCGAGCGCGGCCTCCTTGCCGTCGAACCAGTTCCACTGGCGGGCGCCGATCGCGGAGACCGCCACCAGGATGTACAGCGCGGTGATGATGGCCATCGAGAGCACGATCGCCCGCGGCAGGTCGCGCTGCGGGTTCTTGGCTTCCTCGCCGGCCGTGGAGGCGGCGTCGAAGCCGATGTAGGAGAAGAAGAGGCGGGCCGCCGCGGCGGAGACGCCGGCGGTGCCCATGGGCAGCAGCGGATCGAAGTTGCCGGAGGTGAAGGCGCTGAAGGCGATCACGATGAAGAAGAGCAGCACGGCGATCTTGATGAACACCAGCACCGTGTTGACCACCGCCGATTCGCGGGTTCCGCGCACCAGCAGCACCGTGGCGAACAGGACGATCGCCAGCGCCGGGATGTTGAACACGCCGCCGTCGGTGCCCGGGGGATTGGTCAGCGCGGCGGGCAGGTCGAGGCCCAGCGTGCGGGCCATCTCGTTGAGGTACTCTCCGGCGCCCACGGCGATCGCGGCGACCGACACCGCGTATTCGAGCACCAGGCACCAGCCGCAGATCCAGGCCAGGCCCTCGCCCATGGTCGCGTACGTGTAGGTGTAGCTCGATCCGGACACCGGCACGGCGCCTGCCATTTCCGCGTAGGACAGCGCCGCGAAGAGCGCCGCCAGCCCGGCGATCGCAAAGGAGATCCAGACGGCGGGCCCGGCCATCGGCACCGAGGAGGAGAGCACCACGAAGATGCCGGTGCCCAGGGTGGCGCCGACGCTGATCATGGTCAGGTGCAGCAGCCCGAGGGTGCGGCGCAGCTTGGGCCCGTCGCCGGTTCCGTTTCCGGCCTCGGCGATGAACGCCTCGATCGGTTTGCGCGCGCCAAGTTGTTGGCGCAGCGTGGGCCTGGTCGTGGCCGGTGCAATGTTTCGCGTGGTCATGCAGAGAATCTTCGCACCCATCGACGCCGGCGGATTTGGGACCACAGCGTCCCGGATCCACGAAAAACCCCGCAATATGCAGGTCAATGAATAGTTATGAGCATCGTCGCTACGCCCGGGATGTGGGCAAACTTACCCCGAATCCCCTGTGGCTATCCGGTTTTCGGGCCAGAACCCCGCACCGGACGGGTCCCACCACCCGTGCAAACTCATGCAAGGGCGCGCGCCCGGATGCACGACCCCGGAGAAGCCTGGGCGCCACCGAACGCGGCCCGCCCCTGCAGGGCAAGAACGGGAGCACCAGCGGCCCCAAGACCAACAAACGCTCCCGTTCGCTGATCAGCCGCCCCGATCAAATCCCGGCAATCCCGCGCGCGAATCGGGCAAAACACCGTTCTGCCGCAGGCGCCGGAAAAACCCTACGCGAAGTACACGCCGATCCGGTTCCCGTCGATCTCCTCGATCCGGATGTCGATGTCGTACACGTCGCGCAGCACCTCGCCCTGCATGATCTGGGCGGGCGTTCCCTGGTGCACCAGCGCGCCGTCGCGCATCGCCAAAATGGTGTCCGAGTAGCAGGAGGCGAAGTTGATGTCGTGGATGACGATCACCACGGTCTTGCCCAGCTCGTCGGCCAGCCGGCGGATCATGCGCATCATCTCCACCGAGTGCTTCATGTCCAGGTTGTTCAGCGGCTCGTCGAGCAGCAGGTAGTCGGTGTCCTGCGCCAGCACCATGGCGATGTAGGCGCGCTGGCGCTGCCCGCCGGAAAGCTCGTCGAGGAACCTGTCGGCCAGGGCGGTCAGGTCCAGCTGCTCCATGGCGGACTCGATGTGCACGCGGTCCGCGGCCGTGGGGTGCCCGCCGGAGTGCGGGAAGCGGCCGAAGCCCACCAGGTCGCGCACGCGCAGCCGCATGGTGATGTGGTTTTCCTGCCGCAGGATCGCCATCGAGCGGGCCAGGTCCTTGCTCGGCGTGCGGACAACGTCCAGCCCGCCGATCGACACGCTGCCGGAATCCATGGGGGACAGGCGCGAAATCAGCGAGAGCAGCGTGGACTTGCCGGCGCCGTTGGGCCCGATGATGGAGGTGACGCCGCCGGCAGGGATCACGGTGCTGACGGAGTCGACGACCCGCGTCCCGGAGTAGGACTTGACGAGGTTTTCGATGCGGATCACTTCAGGGAACCCTTCAGGAGCAGGTAGAGGAACAGCAGGCCGCCGGCGAACTCGATGATCACGCTCAGCGCCGTGGCGAACCCGAAGACCCGCTCGAGCACCAGCTGGCCGCCGACCAGCGTGATGACCCCGAGCAGGCAGACGACGGGGATGAGGGCGGCGTGGGAGAACCTGCGCACCATTTGGTAGGCGAGCGAGACCACCAGCAGCCCGAAGAACGTCACCGGCCCCACCAGCGCGGTGGACACCGCCACCAGGATCGAGCAGAGCACCAGCACCAGGGTGACGATGCGCCGGTGGTCGACGCCCAGGTTGATGGCCGTCTCGCGGCCCAGCGCCAGCACGTCGAAGCTCTTGCGCAGCCGCCACACCACCACCAGGATCGCCAGGACCACCACGGCGGAGATGCCCAGCAGCACCGGGTCCACCTGGTTGAAGGACGCGAAGAACAGGTCCTGCAGCACGATGTATTCGCTGGGTTCCATGAGCCGCTGCAGCAGCGAGGAGAACCCACGGAAGAGCGTGCCGATCACGATGCCGACCAGCAGCATCAGGTGCAGCGACCCGTTGCCGCCGGTGAACAGCCAGCGGTAGAGCAGCGCGGAGAACACCACCATCAGCCCCACCTCCACGCCGAACTTCAGCGACGGGGACGCGGTGAGCAGCGTGCTGGAGCCCAGCGCGAAGACCAGCGCGGTCTGGATCAGGATGTACAGCGCGTCGAACCCCATGATCGACGGGGTCAGGATGCGGTTGGACGTCACGGTCTGGAACATCAGCGTCGACAGGCCGACGGCCACCGCGACCACCACCATCGCGCCGACGCGGATGCCGCGCCGGGTCAGCGCGTAGGAGAGGTTCCCGCGCAGGTCGATCGTCATGAACAGCCACGATGGCCAACACCGCCAGCACGCCCAGCAGCGTGATGAGCGCGGCGGGGGACATGCGCTTGGGGGAGAACGACCGCCAGGAGAACGACCCCGGGGGGAAGCGCCGCCCGGGATCGGGGGCCCCGGCGGGGGAGACAGGGGAGACGGGGGAAGCGGGGGTGGATCCGGCCAGGGTCTTAGGCATGGGACTTCCTGGTTCGCAGCAGCAGCGCCAGGAAGACGGTCGCGCCGAGCACGCTCATGACCATGCCCACCGGCACCTCGTAGGGGTAGCGGATGGTTCGGCCGATCACGTCGCAGACCAGCACGAAGCCCGCGCCGAAGAGCGCGGTCCACGGCACCGCGCGGCGCAGGTTGTCGCCGAAGAGCAGCGAGACGATGTTCGGCACGATCAGCCCCAGGAACGGCACGGCGCCCACGGTGGTCACCACCACCGCGGAGATCAGCGAGACCAGCACCAGGCCCAGCCGCATGATCGCCTTGTGGTTCATGCCGAGGTTCGTGGTGAAGTCCGCGCCGAGCCCGGCCACGGTGAACCTGTCCGCCGCCACGTAGCCGATCACCGTGAGGACCGCGACGATCCACAGCAGCTCGTAGCGCCCGCGCAGCACCCCGGAGAAATCGCCGATCATCCAGTTGCCCAGCGTCTGGAGCAGGTCGTACCTGTAGGCGAAGAACGTCGTCACCGAGCCGATCACCCCGCCGAGCATGATGCCGACGATCGGCACCAGCAGCGTGTTGCGGGACGGCAGGCGGGACAGCACCGCCAGGAAGAGCGCGGTGCCGCCGATCGCGAACACCGAGGCCACGCCCATTTTCAGGATCAGCGGCGCGGCCGGCAGCGCGACGGTGACCACCAGGATGCCCAGCGTCGCCGACTCCACGGTGCCCACGGTCGACGGCTCGACGAACCTGTTGCGCACCATCAGCTGCATGATCAACCCGGCCACCGCCACCGCGGTGCCGGCCAGCAGCACGGCCAGGGTGCGCGGCAGCCGGGAGACCCACAGCAGCTCCCAGGCTCCGGCATCGCCGGAGAGCAGCTGCGGCAGCGTCACCTCGGAGACGCCGACGAACAGGCTCACGAACGCGAGGGCCAGCACGCCGATCGTGCCAACGACCAGCCAGGTGGTTTCGGAAATCTTTCGGGTACGCCGAACGGCCGCCGCGGGATTTTCATCCGCGGCGACCGTCTCGGGTAGCGCTGGTGCACTCATGATGTGTGGCGAGGCCTGACTGTTCTTGGCGGCGCGCTTACAGGCCCGCCGCGACCTCGTCGATCATCTTGTTGGTGTTGTTCAGGCCGTAGCCGACCATGTACCAGGCGGTGGGATCCAGGTTGACGATCTTCTCGTTCTTGGCGGCGTTGGTGGACTTGACCAGCTCGTTGTCCAGCACGGCCTTGGAAGCCTCGCCCGCGGTGCCCATGGCCGAATCACGGTCGACCACGTACAGGGTGTCCGGGTTGTTGGTCTTCAGGAACTCGAAGGAGATCGATTCGCCGTGCGCGCCCTCGGACTTGATGTCGGCGACGGTGGCAACGCCGAGCACGTCGTGGATCAGGCCGAAGCGCGATCCCGCGCCGTAGGCGGTCAGTTCGCCGCCGGAGGTCATGATGATCAGGCCCTTGCCCGCGTTGGCGCTCTTGGCCTTGGTGTCGGCGATCTTCGTGTCCAGTGCGGCGAGCTGCTCGTCGACCTTGGTTTCGACGTCGAAGATCTGGCCGAGCTTGCCGGCCTGCTCCTTGAAGGACTCAAGCGGCTTGGTGGCATCCACGGAGAGGTCCACGGTCGGCGCGATCTTGGAGAGTTCCGCGTAGGAGCCCGAGGTGCGGCCGGTGATGATGATCAGGTCGGGGTTGCCGTTGGAGATGGCCTCGAAGTCAGGTTCCTTCATGGAGCCGATCTTGGTGACCTTCGCATCGTTGTACTTGCCCAGGGACTCCGGGTAGGTGGTTTCCGGAACGCCGTCGGCTTCGAGGCCCAGCGCGTTCATCGAATCCAGCACGCCCAGGTCGAAGGTGTAGACGGTCTCCGGGTTCACCGGAACCTTGGTGGTGCCCTGTGCGTGCGTGATCTCGATGGTTTTTGCGTCTGCTGCATTTGCACCGGATTCGGTGGAGCCGCCGCAAGCGGTCAGGGCGAGCAGGGATACGCCGGCGGCTACGGTGCCGAGGGCGGTCCGGAAGGAAATCTTCACTGTACTTTTCTCCATTGATGGTGCTGAAGCAGGAGGCGCAGGGCAATTAGCGAACAACCTCGTTGCGTAAATGAACTTAGGTGAAACGCTATAGATAAGGTGCGCCTATCCGCAAACCATTGCCCGGCCATCCCGGGCTGCCTGGATGTAGGTTTACCTAATAAAGCCCGTCACCTCGCGGTTTTGGAGCCAAAGGGCGCCCGGATGTGATCTCGGGCACAACCTGGCTGGCTGGCGAGACGTCGTCACTCACTGGCCCCGTTCACGCCAGGGCCTGGGCGACCCGTGGTGGCCAATTCCAGGAGGGGCAGGGTGTGGATGCTTGCATTTGCGTGGCGGTGGCGTGGTGCCCGGTGTCTAGATTTTGCGCCGGAATGGTTGCGGCGCGGCAACCAGGTGGCGGGCGCGCATCCTGCCCGTGCCACAGTGGTCGCGATGGCGAGCTTGTTGGTGGGGTGCGGGGTTGCGTCGGGCATTCGGATGGTGCGACCAGCCCTGCGCCTGGCTGTCCGGGTGGCATGGCGCCGGGGTTGCCGGGGACTTGTTTCGCAATGTGACCCAAATCGCTTTTTGCCCATTGGGGTGCGGAATCTTGGGGCCTGCGGGCGAGCGTGCGCCGTTGACGCGTGCTGATTAGGTGCGGTTTGTGTTGTGTAATTACTTTTTGTGAGGTTAGCCTTACTCGTCACTTGCTTGCGAAACGAGCAGTTCCCCCCAGCTTGCGCAGGCACCCTTGTTGAGTCACCGAAGGATCTATTCATGGAGTTCTCCCGACGCACCGGCCTCTTCGCCGCAGCCGCTGCCGCCATTGCCCTGAGCTTGACCGCATGCGGCAGCGCAGCTCCCGAGGCCGCGAACACCTCGCCTGCCGCAGCAGAGTCCGCCTTCCCCGTCACCGTGGAGCACATCTACGGCACCACCAAGATCCCCAAGAAGCCGGAGCGCATTGCGACGGTTTCCTGGGTGAACGCCGACGCCGTGCTGGCGTTGGGCGTCGTGCCGGTGGGCATGGCATCCGATGTCTGGGGCAACAACGCGAAGAACTCCACCGACTGGAAGGACGCCAAGCTCGAGGAGCTGGGTGCCCCGATCGGCAGCGAGAAGGCGCCGGTGCAGTACTCCGAGGCTGACGGCGTGAACTTCACCGCCATCGCCGAAGTCCAGCCGGATTTGATCGTCGCCGGATACTCGGGCCTGACGAAGGACGAATACGAGAAGCTCTCCAAGATCGCACCCGTCATCGGCCCGGTGGCCCCGAACTACACCAGCCGCTGGCAGGACGTGACCTCGGCAGTGGGCAAGGCGCTGGGCAAGGACGCCGAGGCGAAGAACCTGATCACCGACCTCGAGGGCAAGCTCACCGCTGCCGGCGAAGCCAACCCGGTCTTCAAGGACACCACCTTCATCGCCGGCAACCTGGAGCCGGCCGACGGCGGCATCAACCTCTACGCCTCGGGCGACAACCGTCCGCGCTTCCTCACCGCCCTGGGCATGACGCAGGCGAAGATCGTCGACGAGAACGTCAAGGCCGGAGAGTTCTACCTGCCATGGTCGGCCGAGCGCGCCAACGAACTGGATTCGGACATCTTCTTCACCTGGATCCCGGCCGGATCGAGCACCACCAAGATCACCGAGAACAAGCTCTTCGCCCAGATCCCGGCCGTTGCCAAGGGCGGCCTGGTGGCCGTGGACAGCGACATGGACGTGCTCGCCGTGTCCGCAACCTCGCCGCTGTCCATCCAGTGGGCCATCGACAAGGTGGTTCCGAAGCTGGCCGCCGCTGCCCAGGCGGCAACGGGAAAGTAGCCGAGAAGCGGTGATCCCCGTCGGTCCGGAAGCCCCGGCCGGCAGGGATCACCGCCGATCAGTGCCCATGGTCCCCGTGCGCAGCGTCCGCGAGTGCTCAGTACTCGCCGAGATCTCCGAGGTAGTGCAACTGCGCCGCCACGGAGATTTCGGCTGCCCCGCGCACGGACGGATCGACATCCGCGTAGACGATGTCCGCGACCTGGGCGATGCCGGGCTGATCGACGCCGGAGGCGCGCAGTTCCGCCAGTGCCGCACGGATTTGTCCGAGCCGTTCCAGGCGATGGGCGCGGTAGCCTGCAACGATCTTGTGCAGCGAGTCCAGCACCGGCCCGTGCGCGGGGAGCACCAACGCGTCGGACGCCGCGGCCAGCCGGTCCAGGGTGGCCAGGTAGTCGCCCAGCGTGCCGTCGGGTGCATCCAGGATGGTGGTGCCGCGGCCCAGGATGGTGTCGCCGGTGAGCATGGAACCGCTGGTGCCGTCGTCGGGCAGGAAGAAGCACAGCGAGTCGGAGGTGTGGCCCGGGGCGGCAACCACCTGGATCCGCATTCCGGCGGCCTCGATCCACTCGCCGTCGCGCAGCGGCTCCGCCTCGCGGCAATGTTCCGGCAGGAACGCGCGGACCGGGGCGCCGGTGAGCCGATGCAGGGTGTCGATGCCCTCGGTGTGGTCGTGGTGCCGGTGGGTGATCAGGATCAGGTCCACGGACTCGGCGGCCAGTACGGCCAGGTGGCCCGCGTGGTCGGGCCCCGGATCCACGACCACCGCGTGCTCGCTGCCCGCCCCGCGCAGGATGTAGGAATTGGTCCCCTCCAGCGACATCGGGCCCGGGTTGGGCGCCAGCCGGACCGCGGCCAGGGACGAGAGTTGCAAGGCGGGGACGAACTCCGTGTGGGGCTGCATGCTCATGGGCCCAGTCTAGGGTGCGCTCGATGGGGATCCCCGGGGAACCCCGGTAAAATTCAGTGGTCGCTGTCGGCGGCCATCAAAAATGACGCAGTGCTACGTCTGCCGGGCACAGCGCACGGCAGCAACACAGGGACAGAGGGATGAGACAGAATCTACGAACCGAGGCCGGGGTGCCCCGGGACCCGGCCGCTGCCCCGGTTGGGGACCCCGGATCCATTCCCGCCGATTCCCGACCTGTGCGGCGCACGGCGCTGCACCCGGCGGGCCTGGTCCTGGTGTTGGTCCTGGCGCTGCTTGCTGCGGTGTTCCTCTCGCTGCTGGTGGGCGCCCGAGCAATCGCCCCGCACACGGTGTGGGAGGCGCTGACGAACTTCGATCCCGCCAACGGCGACCACGCGGTGGTCCACTCCCGCATCCCGCGCACCGTCGCCGGCCTGCTGATCGGCGCCGCGCTGGGCCTCGCTGGCGCCGGAATGCAGGGCATCGCCCGCAACCCGCTGGCCGACCCGGGCATCCTGGGCGTGAACGCCGGTGCCGCGCTGGCCGTGGTGCTGGGCATCCACTTCTTCGCCGTGAGCACCCTGCAGGGTTACATCCTCTTTGCGTTCCTGGGGGCCGCGGTGGCCGCGGTGCTGGTCTACCTGGTCGCGAGCCTGGGCCGCGAGGGCGCCACGCCGATGAAGCTGGCGCTTGCCGGCGCCGCGATGGCGGCGGGCATGGGCTCGCTCACCAGCGCCGTGCTGATGGTCGGACAGGAAGCGCTGGAGCGCTTCAGGTTCTGGCAGGTCGGCACGCTGGGCGCCCGGGAGGTCCCGGAGATGCTCTCGGTGCTGCCCTTCCTGGGGGTCGGTGCGCTGCTGGTGCTCTTCGGCGCCCGGCTGTTCAACGCGCTCTCGCTCGGGGACGACTCGGCGCGCGGGCTCGGCTTCCGGGTCGGCCGCGGGCGGGCGGTCTCCGCCGCGGGCGTGGTGCTGCTCTGCGGCGCCGCCACCGCGCTGGCCGGGCCCATCGGGTTCGTCGGGCTGATCGTGCCGCACGCGGTGCGCGCGCTCGTCGGCTCCGACTACCGCTGGCTGCTGCCGCTTTCCATGCTTGCCGGACCGGTGCTGCTGCTGGCGGCCGACGTGCTGGGCCGGGTCATCGCCCCGCCCGCCGAGGTGCAGGTCGGCGTCATGACCGCCGTGATCGGCGCCCCGATCTTCCTCTGGTTGCTGCGCCGCGGACGGAAGGTGTCCCTGTGAGTGTTCGATCCGAACTGGCACGCACGCGTGCCGGGGAACCTGCCGCAACCGCCACCGCGGATTCGCGCGTGAATCCGGACGGGAAGCCCGGCGGCAATCCCCGCGGGGCCGGCCGCGCCCGCCCGCGGAAGCGCGTTCGGCGCGGAACCGTGGCCCGGTTCAACGTGCTGGCCGCGATCGGCATCGTGGTCGCCATCGCCCTGGACCTGCTGGCCGGGCGCAGCCCGATCGAGCTGCCCGACCTGCTGGCGGCCCTCGGCGGCGAGCGCGTGCCGGGCGTCTCCTTCATGCTGTGGGAGGACAGGCTGCCGCAGGCCGCCGTCGGCGTGCTGGCCGGTGCCGCGTTCGGCGCCTCCGGCGCGATCTTCCAGCGCATGCTGCGCAACCCGCTGGCCAGCCCCGACGTGATCGGCGTCGGCTACGGCGCCAGTGCCGCGGCCGTCACCGGCATGCTGCTCTTCGGCGCGCAGGGGATCGGGCTGTCGCTCATCGCCTGCGCCGGCGCGCTGGCCGTGGCGCTGTTCATCTACGCGATGGCCGATGCCGGCAAGCACACCGGCCCGCGGCTGATCCTCGCGGGGATCGCGGTGGCGGCGCTGCTGCAGGCGCTGATCCAGTACCTGCTCACCCGCACCGACGTGCGCACCGCCGGGGACGCGCTGCGCTGGCTCACCGGGTCGCTCTCCGCGAGCACCTGGGAACGCGCGGGGCTGCTGGCCGCGGCGCTGGCCGTGCTCATGCCGCTGCTGGTCCCGGCCGCAGCCAAGCTGCGCATCCTGGAGCTGGGCGACGACTCCGCCGCCGGCCTGGGCCTGGCCGTGCGCCCGGCCCGGCTGGGGCTGATCCTGCTGGGCGTCGGGCTCACCGCCGTGGCCACCGCGGTGACCGGGCCGCTGGCGTTCGTCGCCTTCCTGGCCGGGCCGCTGGCGATCCGCCTGTGCGCGGGCCGCAGCAACCTGGGATCGGCGGCGCTCACGGGCGCGCTGCTGGTGGTGTGCGCGAACTTCATCGCCTCCAACATCCTGCCCAACACAGAATTGCCAGTCGGCGTCGTCACCGGCGCGCTGGGAGCACCGTTCCTGATCTGGGTCCTGGTGCGCACCAACAAGGAAGGAACCTGAGGTCGCCCATGGCACTTCTTGAAGCACAGGACCTCACGCTCGCCTACGACGCCGTGAGCATCGTCGACGAGCTGTCGCTGCAGCTGCCCCAGGGCGAGGTGACGATCATCGTGGGCGCCAACGGCTGCGGCAAGTCGACGCTGCTGCGCGGGCTGGCCCGGCTGCTGAAGCCCGCCGGCGGCAAGGTGCTGCTGGACGGGCAGGACATCCACACCCGCCCCGCGCGCGAGGTCGCCAAGGTGCTGGGCCTGCTGCCGCAGACCCCCGTCGCCCCCGACGGCATCACCGTGAGCGAGCTGGTGGGCCGCGGCCGCTACCCGCACCAGGGCTGGTTCAAGCGCTGGAACGCGGAGGACGAGGCCGCGGTGGAGCGCGCCATGAGCCTCACCGGCACCACCGACCTGGCCGACCGCCCGATCGACGAGCTCTCCGGCGGGCAGCGCCAGCGCGTCTGGATCGCCATGGCCCTGGCGCAGGAAACCGAGCTGCTGCTGCTCGACGAGCCGACCACCTACCTGGACGTCGCCCACCAGCTGGAGGTGCTCGACGTCATCTCCGAGCTCAACCGCACCCGCGGCACCACCGTGGTGATCGTGCTGCACGACCTGAACCTCGCCGCCCGCTACGCCGACCACCTGGTGGCGCTGAAGCACGGCAAGATCGTCGCCGCCGGGCACCCGGCCGCGGTGGTCACCGAGGACCTGGTCAAGAACGTCTTCGGCATGCCGTGCCGGGTCATTCCCGATCCGGTCGCCGGCACCCCGCTGGTGCTGCCGATCGGCCGGCACCGCGTGCTGCGCGCCGAATCCGTGCTGGCGGCCCGCGGCATCTACCGCACCCGGCCCCCGGAGGTCGAGCCCGAGTCGGGCATCGGCGCCCCGGTTCCGGCAGCGGCGACGGCCGTGGAAGAACCGGAAGCCCCCGCCGCATCGACCGGGGAACAGGGCGAGGGAGCAGGCACCCAGCCGCCGGTGGCAGGGGATTCGCCGCTGCGCCGCGCCGAGGAGATCAGCGAGATGCTGGCCTTCGCCACCCGCGTGGTCGACGTCGCCAGCGTCGGGGAGAACTTCAAGCGCGTCACCTTTGCCGGCGCGGACCTGGCGCACTTCGGCGCCGGGGACGCCCCGCTGGACCTGCGCATCAAGCTGATGATCCCGCCGGCCCCGGTGCATGGCGCCGCGGAGCTGGAACATGCCGCGGGTGCGGAGCTGCCGGGGGAATTCTCCTCGCTGCGCCCCGGCGCGCTGCTGGCCCAGGACGAGGCCTCCGGCTGGTACCGGCGCTGGCTGGCGCTGCCGGCAGAGCAGCGCGGCTCCATGCGCACCTACACGGCGCGCGCGCTGCGCCCGGCCGGCCACCGCGACAACCGCGGCGCCGAGCCGGAGATCGACATCGACTTCGTGCTGCACCTGCGCACCGAGGGCGGCCGGCTCACCGGCGGCCCCGCCACCGTCTGGGCCGCGCAGGCCCAGCTGGGCGACGAGATGCTGGTCCTGGGCCCGAACTCCGCCCTGTGCGACGCGAACTACGGCGGCATCGAGTTCCGTCCCGGCAGCGCCACGCGCATCCTGCTGGCCGGCGACGAGACCGCCGCCCCGGCGATCTGCTCCATCCTCGAGTCGCTTCCGGCCGGCATCACCGGGCACGCGCTGATCGAGGTCCCCAACACGGAGGACATCCAGGGGTCCTCGACCCGCTCGGGGGTCTCGGTGCAGTGGCTGCCGCGCGGGTCGCACCCGCACGGCGAGCTGCTGGCCTCGGCGGTGCGCGCCGCGGTGGCGATCCCGGCCGCGGGCGCCGTGGTCACGGGCGCCGAGCCGGAGGACGTCGACGTCGACGAAACGATCCTGTGGGAGACCGCCACCGCCTCCACCCAGCCGTTCTACGCCTGGCTGGCCGGGGAGGCCGGCACGATCAAGGAGCTGCGCCGCTACCTGGTGCGCGATGCCGGCATGGACCGCAAGCAGGTCGCGTTCATGGGCTACTGGCGCCGCGGCAAGTCCGAGGGCTAACGGGTCCGCGGCCGGAACCTGCAGGGCGCGTTGCCCGCCCCCGCGGGTGGTGCGCGCGGCCCTTCGCCGGGACCCTGCGGATCGTGCGCGGGAACTACATCGGGCCAAGCTGGGCCAGGATGCGGGCCAGTTCGGCGCGGTCGTTGGCGTTGAGCCTGCCGAAGTACTGCTCGGTGTGGCCGCGGCGCGCGGCCCGCACCCGGTCGGAGAGCTTCTGCCCGGCGGCGGTGAGCCTGACCAGGGTGGCGCGCCGGTCCACGGGGTCCGGCGCGCGCTGCACCAGCGACTTGGCCTCGAGCTGGTCGATGACCTCGGTGGCCGACCGCGGGGCGATGTGCAGGCGTTCGGCGACGTCCTTGAGCCGCAGCCCCTCGCCGCCGGCCGGATCCGCCGAGCTGCGGGCCAGCGCCTGCATGGCGCGGAACTGGTGCGGGGTCAGCTCGAAGGGCGCCAGCTGCTCCACCCAGGAATGCCGCAGGGACCGAAACGCGCGGTGGAAAAGTTCGGAGAGATCGCCCTGGGCGGGGGAGTCTGCGCTGGTTGACATGGGTCCAACTCTACTGCACATTGACCGGTAGCCACATAGTGAGGTAACCTCAACAAAGACGTGGTGCGAATCCCGCACCCACAACCACCCTGAAAGGTGGTGCGCATGTTGGAATCGAGTCCGTCTTCCAGCGCGGCCCGATCGGGCCCGGGCCGTTCGGGCCAGAACCCCTCCGGTAGCCGACGGCGCGCACGGCGGAGGGGGAGGCCGGCGGCCGGGCGGCCCCGTCGCCCGCCTGAACCCCGCCGACCGCAGGCAGGTCAAGCTCCACCCGGTGAAGCCCTCCCGGATCGCCGCCCTCTTCAAGCCGCACAAGTTCACGATCGCCGTGGTCGTGCTGCTCATCTCCGCGGCCTCGGTCATCGGGCTGGCCCAGCCGTTCCTGATCCGCGCCATCATCGACGACGCGCTGCCGCACCAGGACCTGTCGCTGCTGGCCTGGCTGGCCGGCGGGCTCGTCGCGGTCGCCGCGGCCACCGCCGCGATCGGCGTCGTGCAAACCTGGATGGCCACCAAGATGGGCCAAAGGGTCATGCACGAGCTGCGCACCAGGCTCTTCACGCACCTGCAGGCCCAGTCGCTGGGCTTCTTCACCCGCACCCGCGGCGGCGAGGTGCAGTCGCGGCTGACCAACGACATCGCCGGCATGCAGAACGTGGTGACCTCCACCGCCACCTCCGTCGCCTCCAACCTGACCACGGCCGTGGCCACCGCCATCGCGATGGTCGCGCTCTCCCCGCGGATGAGCCTGCTCTCGCTGGTGGTGCTGCCGCCGGCGATCTGGCTCTCGCGCAAGGTCGCGCTGATGCGCCGCGACGTGACCACCGCGCGGCAGCAGGAGCTGGCCGGCATGTACACGCAGATCGAGGAGGGGCTCTCCGTCTCGGGGATCCGGCTGGCCAAGACCCTGGGCACCACGGGCCGCGACGTGTTGCGCTTCTCCGCCTCCTCGCACCGGCTCATCGACCTGGAGCTGCGCAGCCAGCTCGCCGGGCGCTGGCGCATGGCCACCATGAGCATCGTGTTCGCCGCGATCCCCGCGGTCATCTACCTGGCCGCCGGCTTCCCGGCCACCTCCGGCGGCATGACCATCGGCACGCTCGTCGCGTTCACCGCCCTGCAGGGCGCGATCTTCCGCCCGATCATGGGCATGCTGAACGTCGGCGTCCAGTGGGTCACGGCGATGGCGCTGTTCAGCCGCATCTTCGAGTACCTGGACCTGGAGCCGGAGATCAAGGCGCCGGCGAACCCGACCCGGCTGGACCCGGAGACCGTCCGGGGGCGCGTGCGCTTCGAGGGCGTCGGCTTCGCCTACGGCGGCGGCGCCGAGGTGCTGCACGGGATCGACCTGGAGCTGGAGCCCGGCACCGCCACGGCGGTCGTCGGGCCCACCGGGATCGGGCAAGTCCACGCTCGGCGCCCTGCTGCCGCGCCTGCACGATCCGACCCGCGGCCGGATCACCATCGACGGGATCGACGTGCGCGAGCTCGCCCCCGAGACGCTGAACAAGATCGTCGGCGTGGTCTCCCAGGAGACGTACCTGGTCCACGCATCGATCCGCGAGAACCTGCTGCTGGCGGACCCCGATGCCGACGACGCGACGCTGTGGAAGGCGCTGGCCTCCGCGCAGATCGCCGACCTGGTCGCCGGGCTGCCCGACGGGCTGGACACCCTGGTCGGCGCCCGCGGCCACCGATTCTCCGGCGGCGAGCAGCAGCGGCTGGCCATCGCCCGCACCATCCTGCGCAACCCGCGGGTGCTGGTGCTCGACGAGGCGACCAGCGCGCTGGACAACACCACCGAGGCGCTGGTGCAGGATGCGCTCGATCGCCTGGCGCGTCGGCCGCACCACGCTGATGATCGCCCATCGCCTGTCCACGGTGGAGAACGCCGACCAGCTGGTGGTGCTTTCCGGCGGCTCGATCCTTGAGCGCGGCCGGCCGGCGGAGCTGCGCGCATCCGGCGGCGCGTTCGCCCGGCTGGTTGCGGCCGGCGAGCACGGCGAATTCGGCGAGCATCGGCCAGCCTGACGATGGACCCGGCGAGGATGCGCCGCCATCCGCCGGCCGAACGCTCCTGCAGCCCACCGGGTAACGCTTGGCGGGCGGCAGCGCGGTTGGCCGCCGGGAAGCGTGTGCAGAGCGGAAACCCTGCGCGCCCTAGAAGAGCGTGGGGTTCGCCGGCTGCCAGTAGGTGTTGCGGCGCGGTATCTGCTCGCGGGTCAAGGTACTCGGGCAGGACCACGTGCGGCAGCCCTTGGTGGATGACCACGCGCAGTTCCCCGTTGTCGATCATGTGGTGGTGGGCGGTGCATGCCGGATGGCAATTGGCCACGCTGGTCGCCCCGCCGTCCTGCCACTGCTCGATGTGGTTGAACTCGCACAGCTCCGGCGGCACGGTGCACCCGGGGTAGAGGCAACCGCCGTCCCGGGCCAGCACCGCGCGTTTCATGTGCCCGGGAAGCAGCCGCTTTTCCCTTCCGACGTCGAGGATTTCCCCCTGGCCGCCGAGCACGATCGGGATCACCCCGTCGTTGGCGAGCATCCGCCGCACCCTGCCGATCGGAATCTCCAGCCCGTGGGCCGAGTAGCCCGCGCCCTTGGCCAGGCCCATGAGGACCTCGAGCTTGACGAGGACAACCAGCCGGGCGGCGGGCAGGCCGGCTGGGCCCTTGTTTCCCGGGCTTCCCGTGGTGCCGGGTGGTTTTCCGGCCGATCGCATGATGTTGACCAGTGTCTGCAGGTGCCGCTGCGGCGGAGTCAGCCCGTCCGGGCCCGGACTCGTGGAGTTGAAGCGGTCCTTGAAGGCGTCGCCGAAATCGAAGTCCCGCAGCGGCGGGAAGGGTTTCGACGGGCCCGGCCGACGGGTCCGGGACGAACCACGGCGGCGGTGCGGGGGAGCCTGGGCAGCCCGGCGTCCTGCGAGCCCGCTCCCGGAACCGTCGCGGCGTCGGCCATCGCCCGGCGGTCGCCCGCCTGGGTGCGCGGGTTGTCCGACTGCGCGAAGTGCGACATGAAGATCTCGGCGTCGTCGTTGAGCATGCACGCGTTCAGGTACGTGAAGTGGCGGGTGCGACGGGTGACGAAGACACCGGTTTTCTCGCGGATCTCGGCCGGCGTCGGCTCGCTCGCCGGCGGCATCGAGCCGGTCGGAGATGGCGTCGAACAGCTTGTTGGTCTCCCGCGGGGTGTCCTCGGCGACGGAACGTGCCACCTGCTCCTCGACGCGCCTGGCCAGGTCGCGGGCGTCGGGCCGGGCCTCGATGCCCGGGCGCAGCCTGTCCAGCTTGCGGGCCGCGGCGGCAACCTCCTTGACGCGGGCGCTGCCGGAGTCCAACTGACCCTGCGAGGACGGGGAAGCGCGGGCCCTGAGGGATCCCGTTGATGTCGGTGCGGGGCAGCAGCGACCACGCGGCGTGCAGCCGGTCGCGGGCCGCGAAGTAGGAGATGCGCAGCATGCGCTGCAGGGCCTCGGCGGTGTTCCTGTATTCGGGCCGCCCGGTCGGTGCGCCGCGCGGATCCGCCGGCAAGCCGACCTCTCCAGCCGTGAAGTCGCCGCGGGTCGTCGGCAACATTGCGCAGCGTGGTCAGGGTTTCCGGTGGCAGCTCGTGGATGAGCGTGCGTTGGGCCGTTCCCGCGGCCCTGATCTGGGCGAGCTCCATGCGCTGGGAATGCCGCTCAACGACGCTGGCATGGAATGCCGCGCGGGTGGGGGAGCTGGTGTCCCGGGAGATTTCCTCACAGAGCGCGTCGCACATCTCCATCGCGACCAGCAGGGCGCGCAACTTGTCGTCCGTGGTCACTTGGTGCCCCGGATCGTCGCGGCGCCCCGCGACGGATTCGACGAATTGCGCTGTCTCCATGTCCCCAGCATGGGGCTGCGCACGCCGGGCGTCCCGGATCGAACCGCGGGATGTGGAAAAGTTCCGGGCCGTGAATCCCCGGGACCGTGATTCCTCCGGCCTACCAGAGCTCGCGTTCGACGACGGCGGAGCGGACCTTGGCCAGGATGGTGCGCAATTGGTCCTGCTCGTCGCAGGTGAGCGAGTCGAAGAGGGCCTCGCGCACGAATCCGACGTGGTCGGGCGCGGCCGAGCGGATGACGTCCCAGCCGGCGTCGGACAACATGATCTCCTGGCCGCGCCCGTCGCAGCTTGCCGCGCAGCGTTCGATCAGGCCCTTGGCTTCCATGCGGCGCAGCAGGTGCGAGACGCGGGAGCGTTCCCATTGCAGCGTGTTGGCCAGGTCCCCGGAACGCACGCGATCGGGCGCGGCCTGGGACACCGCGGCGAGCACGGAGTATTCGCCGGTGGACAGGCCTGCATCGCGGTTGAGCTGGCGGTCCATCGCGCTGGGGAAACCCCAGAGGAACTCGCGGAACTCGAGCCACAGCTCCTGTTCGTGGCTGCTGAGCCAGCGGGGCTCGGACATGGTGCTCCTCACATTTCTTAACACTTTGTTGACACGTCAATTGTTTCGCGCCATGATTGAGACAACAAGTTTAGTTGACGCGTCAGCAAGTCTGCGGATGTGTCGCCCAGTTCAAGGAGAACACGCATGACCAAGATTGCCATCATCACCGGTTCAACCCGTCCGGGCCGCAACAACGCAGGCGTTGCCCAGTGGGTCCTGGAACAGGCACAGCTGCGCGGCGACGCCGACTACGAACTGGTCGACATCGCGGACTTCAAGCTGCCGCTGCTGGACGAGGCCTACCCGGCCGCGTACCAGAACTACCAGAACGATGCCACCAAGGCATGGGCCGCAAAGATCGCCGAGTTCGATGGCTTCGTGTTCGTCACCCCCGAGTACAACCACTCGGTCGCCCCGGCCCTGGCCAACGCGCTGTCCTACCTGAACGTCGAGTTCGCCAACAAGGCAGCCGGCATCGTCTCCTACGGTTCGGCCTACGGCGTGCGCGCCGTCGAGCACCTGCGCGGCATCCTCTCCGAGCTGCAGGTCGCCCACGTGCAGAAGGCCGGCATGTTCTCCCTGTTCACCGACTTCGAGAACTTCTCCGTCTTCAAGCCGACCGAGATGCAGGCAGCATCGCTGGCACCGGTACTGGACCAGCTGGTTCCGTGGACCGTGGCCATGAAGTCGGTTCGCGAAGCCGCACTGGTCTCCGCCTAACCACGGGCGACACACTTCGGGCGGCGGCCCTGGCAACTTGGGGTTGCCTTGGCCGCCGTCCGACCGCGATGGACCCGCATCCGCACTCCCCGGTGCGGGCGCGGGTCCATCGGCCAGGGCCTGCCCGCGGTGTTCCGCGGGGCAGGCCGTTTTTCTTTCCGCCATGGTGCCTCGCGGCACGTGATTCTAGGGTTGGGTTATGAGCGAACAAGTTTTGGGTGAAGACGCATTGCGTGAAGACGCGTTGCGTGACGACGCGTTCGACGGGCAGCCGTCGGGCGAGCACGACGACGGCGGTGAACACAGCACCGCCGGCGCCTACGTGACGGGCGGCGAATTCACGCGCGACACCAACTACATCCAGGACCGCATCGTGGCCGACCCGGCCGCCGTGCGCGCCTCCGGCGGCCCGACCGGCGGAACGATCGGCAACGTCCATGCGGGTGTCGCCGACGGTGCCGAGCTCTGGCCGGTCGAGGCCGGGCGCTACCGCCTGGTTGCCGCCCGCGCCTGCCCGTGGGCCAACCGCACCATCATCGTCCGCCGCCTGCTGGGCCTGGAGGACGCGATCTCGCTGGGCACCCCCGGACCCGTGCACGACGTGCGCTCGTGGACCTTCGACCTGGACGAGGGCGGCATCGACCCGGTGCTGGGCACCGCGCGCATCCAGGAGAACTACTTCAAGCGCTTCGCCGGCTACCCGCGCGGCATCACCGTGCCGGCGATCGTCGACGTGCCCTCCGGCGCCGTGGTCACCAACGACTACCCGCAGATCACCCTGGACTTCTCCACGCAGTGGAAGGCGTTCCAGCGCGAGGGCGCCCCCGACCTGCTGCCGGAGGACAAGCTCGAGGAGATGATGCCTGTCATCAAGCGCATCTTCACCGAGGTCAACAACGGGGTCTACCGCTGCGGCTTCGCCGGCGACCAGCAGGCCTACGAGGAGGCGTACGACCGCCTCTGGACCGCCATGGACTGGCTCGAGGAGCGCCTGGCCACCCGGCGGTTCCTGATGGGGGAGTCGATCACCGAGGCCGACGTGCGGCTGTTCACCACGCTGGTGCGCTTCGACGCCGTCTACCACGGCCACTTCAAGGCCAACCGGAACAAGCTGATCGAGATGCCGAACCTCTGGGCCTACGCCCGCGACCTCTTCCAGCTGCCGGGCTTCGGCGACACCGTCGACTTCCAGCAGATCAAGGAGCACTACTACGTGGTGCACACCGACGTGAACCCGACGCGGATCGTGCCCAAGGGCCCGGAGCTGGAGAACTGGCTGGAACCGCACGGCCGCGAGGCCTTCGGCGGCAACCCCTGGGGGACCGGCACCGCGCCTGAACCCGGTGCGCGAGTCCGAGCGCGTGGCCGCCGGACACAACCCGCTCTACCCGCCGGCCTAGCCGACGCCGGCCCAGGACGCCGGAACAACATGCACCGAGGCCCGCCGCCGGATGATCCGGCCGGCGGGCCTCGCTGCGCCTCGGGTCATGCGTGTTTTCCCGTTGCGCGGGCGGCCTCCCGGCAAGGCCGGCGAACCGCACGGGCGCGGCGGGCAGCAAAGGTCTGGCGGACCGCGCGGACGGCGGTCTACCGTGGGGTGCATGGAACGCAGGGACGGGGCACTTCAATCCAAGGTCGCGCTGGTGGCGGGGGCCACGCGCGGAGCGGGCCGCGGCATCGCCGTCGCGCTCGGGGAAGCCGGAGCGACCGTGTATTGCACGGGCCGCAGCACCGCGGCGGCGCGCAGCGAATACGACCGCCCCGAAACCATCGAGGAGACCGCCGAGCTTGTCACCCGGGCCGGCGGGCGGGGCATCGCCGTGGCGGTGGACCACCTGGAACCCGGCGCCGTCGCGGCCCTGGTGGCCCGGATCGAGGCCGAGCAGGGCAGGCTCGACGTGCTGGTCAACGACATCTGGGGCGGCGAGAAGCTGATCGACTGGAACGCGCCGATCTGGGAGCACGACCTGTCCGCGGGGCTGCGCATGCTGGAACTCGGCGTGAAGACGCACCTCATCACGGCGCACCACGCGCTGGGGCTGCTGAGCCGGAACCCCGGCGGGCTGGTGGTCGAGGTGACCGACGGGACCGCGGCCTACAACCGGGAGCAACTACCGGCTGTCCACCTTCTACGACCTGGCCAAGAACGCGCCGCTGCGCCTGGCCTTCGACCTGGCCCGCGAGCTGGGGCCCTACGGGTGCACGGCGGTGGCGTTGACCCCGGGCTGGCTGCGCTCGGAAATGATGCTGGAGGCGTTCGGCGTCGACGAGTCGAACTGGCGCACGGCCACCGCGGAGGACGGGCACTTTGCCGCGATCAGCGAATCCCCGCGCTTCGTGGGGCGCGCCGTTGCGGCGCTTGCCGCGGACCCGGAGCTCCGCGCGCGCAACGGCGGGTCGTTTTCCAGCGGGGAACTGGCCCGCGACTACGGGTTCACCGACGTGGACGGATCGGCACCGGACTGCTGGCGCTACATGGTGGAGGTGCAGGACGCCGGGTTGCCGGCGGATCCCACGGGGTACCGCTGAGTTCCAGGCGCCCGGTCCGTGTCCTGGGTGCGTGGGATCAGGCGTGCGCGACCACGATCAGTTCGCCGTCGCCCGCGCCCACGGGTTGCCCGGCCCAGCCGCCGAACACCTGCACCACCGTGAACCCGGCCTCGGCCAGGTCCCGGCGCAGGGCCGACTCGCTGCGGAACGCCAGCAGCGCGTCCTCGAATTCCCGGTTGCCGTCGGCCAGGAAGCGGTGTTCGGTGATCCGGACCAGGCCCTGTTCGCGTTCGGCCGCGTCGATCCAGAGCTGGAGCGCCGTGCCGTCGGGCAGCGTGAGGTGGCTGCGGGTGTTCGCCGGGGTCCAGCGCTCCCACGCCCGCGCCTGCGGATCCCGCGAGTCGAAAACCAGCCGCCCGCCGGGCACCAGCGCCGCGCGGACATCGCGCAGCGTGTCGGCCCAATCCCGTTCGTCGGCAATCGCCTGGGCCACGTGCGAGCTCATGATGACGGCGTCGAATGCGGCATCCTCCGGCAGCGCCGCGGAGGTCCCGTCGATCCAGCGCACCGCGTCGGCCCCGGGCTTGGCCCGGGCCGCGTCGAGCGAACCCGGGTGGGGATCGACGCCCGTGACGGTGTGCCCGGCCCCGGCCAGGGCGACGGTCAGCCTGCCGGTGCCGCAGCCCAGGTCCAGCACGCGGCTGGCGGGTTGCTCGTTGGCGAACGCGAGGAAGAAGTCCTCGGCCGCCGTCCAGGCGTTCTCGGCATCGTAGAGGTCTGCGTGCTGCGCGGGGCTCAAGTAGGACTGCATGCACAGAGCCTAGACCATCGATTCCGCGCGGCGGCCGCATGGAACCGCCGTGTCCGGAACCGGAGTGGCGCCGCCCGCACGCGTGCGGCGGCCGCGGATACGCCCGGCTGCGCATACGACAACGGGAGGGGTGCGGATCCCCTGGAAATCGTTCCCGTTGGATCCGCGCCCCTCCCGTCTGCGCGTGGGTCAGGCCTGCTTGCGGCGGCGGAGCGCCAGGGCCCCGACGCCCAGCACCAGCAGTCCGCCGCCGGCACCGGCCAGCAGGCCGATGCCCTCGGCGCCGGTCTCGGCCAGGCCCTGGGCGGGCACCTTGACCGGGGTGAAGACCTCGACGGGCTTGGTCGTCGACGCCTTCGGCTTGGTGACGTTCACGGCCGGCTCGATCACCGGCTCCTCGGTCGGTCTCCTTGCTCGGTTCCTTGTCAGGCTTCTCGGCCGGCTCTTCGGTTTCCGGAACGAGCTCGCCGATGAAGTTGCCGTCCTCGTCGAGCAGCCCCTCCTCCATCAGCTGGCCCATGACCAGGCCGACCATGAACTGCGCCATCAGCAGGTCATCCGGGTAGGTGGCCTCCAGGTAGGCGAACAGCGCCTCCGGGTTTCCCTCCACGAAGTACGGGAAGACCGAGTCGCGGAAGCCCGCGAAGTCCTCGGAACCGACCAGCGTCTCGAGCGACTCGGCGTTGTCCTCCAGCCACTTGCCGGACTCGTCGCTGACCATCCAGTCGTTCCACTGCTCCTCGGTCCAGTCGGCAGCGCCCTCGGGGAACTCGAACTCGCCCGTGCCGGGCAGCTTTGCCGCGGGTTCCGCGTGCGGCTTTTTCCTTGGCGGCCGTCTTGGCAACGGGCGCCGGGACGACGGTGATTGCGGGACGGGAAACCTGCTCGGCGGCCGGGACGCCGGCCGGTGCTTCGGTCCCGGTCGGCGGGAGCTGCGTCCCCGGTGAGCGGCAGTTCCGCCGCGGGGGCTTCCGCGGGAGTTTCCGCCGGAGTTTCCGTGCCCGGGGTCTCTTCCGAACCGACCGGCAGGCCCTCGGTCGCCGGCGGCGTGGCGCCGGCTTCCTCGCCGGAGCCGGTCGGCGGCTGTTCCTCGGTGTCGGCCGGGACGTCGGCCGGGCCGTCGGCCGGATCGCCGCTCGGGGTGCCTGCATCCGGGGTTTCGGTCCCGGAATCGGCGGAGCCGCCGTTGCCGGCGGTCTCCTCGACCGGGGCTGCCGGCGGCAGCGGCGCGTCGCCCTGGTCGACGACCGGAGCGGACTCGCCGGCGTCCGGGGTGCCCTGCTCGATCGGCGCCGAGGCCACCGATTCGTCGGCCGGCCACCGGCTGGGCGTTGGCAGCGGTGCCCGAGAACACCAGGGCGCCGGCCAGGACGGCTGCACCGACCGTGGACCTCAAGGGGTATGGCATCAAATAATCCTGTCTTGCGAAATCTCGCCCGGGCAGGAATCGGTGTGGGCGCGCTTCTTCACGAACGGCCGACCCCCAGCGGGCGAACGGGTGGTAACTCACTGCCTCCGAATCTAGGCGACGGCCGACCCCGGAGCCAGCCGGAATGCGGCGGGTCGGGGGATCGTTACAGGGTCGTTGCCTGCCGGTGTTTGGTTTTCACGGGGCGACGTCGCAGCGGGCCGCGGCCGGTCCCGGCGGTCCGGCGACGCACCGCCGCCGTCGGCCAACGGATCGCGCGCCCGGCCCGGAACACGCCGGGCAGGACCCCGGAACCACGGGAAAAACGCGTTCCACGTGCCACGATGGGCGCATGGAAATCACCACCGAACGCCTGGCATTGCGCGAGTATGCGGCAGAGCGACCACGACGCCGTGCATGCGTTCGCCTCGGATCCCGCGCGTGTGCGGCTTCGTCGAATGGGGCCCCAACACGCCGGAGGACACCCGGGCGTTCCTGCGCGCCTGCCTCGACGAACAAAACGCCGACCCGCGGCAGACCTACACGCTGGCGATCACCGTGGACGGGCGGGTCATTGGGTTCGATCGCGCTGATGCTCGGCGCCTCCGATGTGGCGCCCGGAGCGAATCGAGCGCGGAGATCGGCTATGTGCTTGCCGCCGACGCCTGGGGCCACGGCTACGCCACCGAGGCCGCGGCGGCGATGCTCGATTTCGCGCGCGACACCCTGGGGATGCGCCGGGCCGTCGCGACCTGCCGGCCGCAAAACGCCGGCTCCATCCGCGTGCTGGAAAAGGCCGGCCTGCGCAGGGCCGGCTTCCTGCCCGGGCACAAGGTGATCGACGGCGTCGCGCACGATTCGCTGCTCTTCGCGATCGACCTTTAGAGATCGACCCATAAAAAGGCGGTAGGCAACCAGGCGGCGGGCTTCCGCCGCGCCCGGGCCGGAGGCGCCGAGGTCGAATCCGTCGGCGGGGCCGTGGCAGGATTGAAATATGACGATCACCGCAGCCGCAGACGGATCAGCCCTCGGAAACCCAGGACCGGCAGGATGGGCCTGGTACATCGACGACGACCACTGGCGCGCCGGCGGCTGGGCCCACGGCACCAACAACATGGGCGAGCTCATGGCGGTGCTCGACCTCTTCCGCTCCACCGCGCACCTGCCCGACGAGGAACTGCACATCCTCTGCGACTCGCAGTACGTGATCAACTCCGTGACCAAGTGGATGCCGGGCTGGAAGAAAAAGGGCTGGAAGAAGTCCGACGGCAAGCCGGTGCTGAACCTGGACCTGCTCAAGGACATCGACGCCGCGATCAAGGGCCGCAAGTACACGTTCGAATGGGTCAAGGGCCACGCCGGGCACGAGCTCAACGAGGCCGCCGACGACCGCGCCCGCGCGGCAGCGACCGCCTACCAGGCCGGCCAGGAACCCGACGCCGGACCGGGGCTCGAGGGTGCTCCGGGCGCCGCCGAACGCGCGGCGAACCACGAGGTTCCGGCCGAGGCCACGACTCGATGGTCTTCGAGGACCTCGAGGCGCCGTTGGCCGATCGCGAGGCAGCGTCAGCTCCGGCAGCACCGGCCGGCACCGGAAGCACCGGCAGCACCGGCCCCGGCGGCGCCCGCACCCGTTTCGGCGGCGCCGGCTGCGGCGGGAGCGTCGGCCTCGGCCGCGGACCTGCACATGGTCTTCGAGCTGGAAAGCGAACTGCTCTCGCCGTCGGTCCGCACGGACCTGGACGAGATGCTGGCCTTCCTGCACCCCGAGTTCCAGGAGATCAGCCGCGACGGGTCGCTGACCGACCGCTCCACCATCATCGCCGCGTTGGGCGTCGGCCAGCCGCTGCCGGCCGGCGGATCGCTGCAGGTGCTCGCCGCGAACCCGCTGGGGGAGAACATGGTGCAGCTTGCCTACCGCCTGCTGGCCGGGGACCGCGTGGTCCTGTGCTCGTCGTTCTGGCACCGGGTCGACGGCCGCTGGCTGCTGCGCTACCGGCAGGAAACGCCCAGCGCGTAGTCAGGCGCGGGCGCAGGCGCCAGGCGGGCGCCGAAACACTGGCGCCGCTTGCCGATTCAGCGGTACCGGCATGGGTAATGTGGTGCGGGTGAGTACGCAGAACAACAGCACCGATGTCCTTGATGAGCGCTTCGCCCCCGTCGCCGAACTGATGCGCTCCTACGCGCAGGAAGATCCCGGATACTCGGGGCAGCTGGCGATCTACCGGGACGGAAACCTGGTGGTGGACATGCATGTCGGGAACGACTGCAGCGACGACTCGATGACCGGGGTGTTCTCCTGCTCCAAGGGCGCCGGCGCGCTGGTCATGGCGCTGCTGGTGCAGGAGGGCGTGCTGGACCTCGAGGCGCCCGTGGCCCTGTACTGGCCGGAGTTCGCCGCGGCCGGCAAGGGCGCCATCACCGTGGCGCAGCTGCTGAGCCACCAGGCCGGGCTGCCCGGCGTCGAGGGCGGGTTCACCCAGGCGGAACTGATCGACTCGCGGCTTGCCGCAGGCATCATCGCCGCGGCCGCGCCGCTGTGGAATGCCCCCGGAACCCACTCGTACCACGCGCTGACCATGGGCGTCTTCATGGAGGAGCTGGCCAGGCGCGCCGCGCTGGAGCCGCTGCAGGACATCTTCGAGCGCCGCATCCGCGCACCCCACGAGATCGACTTCTACCTGGGGCTGCCCGAGGACCAGGAGTCCCGCTTCCGCCCGGTGCTCACGGCGCAGGACGCGGAACCCTACCCGTTCGTCGACCCCTACTCCCCGCTGGGACTGGCCCTGAACTCGACGGCCGGTTTCGACGGGCCGAAGGGGCCGGGCTTCGAAATCCTGGACGTGCCGAATGTCCGATCCATCCGCGAGTCGGGGCTGGCCGCGATCGGCGGGGTGGCCAACGCGCACGGCCTGGCCACGCTCTACGCGGCCGCGACCACGGGATTCGTCGACCGGGCCGGCGACGAGCACGCGCCGTTCCTGAATGCAGAGACGATCGCCGCCGTCAGCCAGGACCGGGTGTTCGGGCTGGACCGCGCCACCGGGACGCAGGGCGCCTTCGGCATCGGGTTCATGAAGGCGCACGCGAACAACGCCTTCGGTTCGGCCCGCGCCTTCGGGCACGACGGCGCCAACGCGTCGCTGGCCTTTGCGGATCCCGCCTACGGGCTGGCCTTCGGCTACCTGCCGGCGCGGGCGGAAACCAACGGCACGGGGTCGCGCGGCGGGCGGTTGACCGTGCTGGCGCGCCAGGTGCTGCTCGGCGCGTAGTCCCGGGCGCCGGGGCGGCGCCGCGCCGGGACCGGCACGGCGCACTGAAACCTAGATGACTTCCGCATGCAGGTCGGAGAGGAACTGGTCGCCGCGGATTTCCTCGAGCCAGGGGATCTGCGCGGGCAGGACCGATGAACCGTGCGTGAAAACAATGTGCAGCGGGACGGTGTACTGGCTGGATTTCCGGGGCGGGATCGTCGTTTTTCGGCATGCCGAGGTTCAGCGGGCGGGCGGCATCCGGGTCGCGGCCGGAATCGGAGCCGAACGCCGGGGTGCGCTTGGCTGCAGCGGTGCGGTGCAGGTTCAGTTTCATGCTTCGAGAGTGCGCCCGCATTCTTTGTGCCGGCTGTGACCCGGACGCATGGACGCCGTGAGTCTTGGCGTGTCGCCCGGGGCCGGTCCTTCCGCGCCGGGGCATGCCGGCGGGATAGTCTGGTGCCGTGGAATTCTCGAAACGATACCTGGCACTTGGCGACTCCTTCACCGAAGGAATGGGCGACGAGGACCCGACGCGTCCCAACCGGGTCCGCGGGTGGGCGGACCGGGTCGCCGAGCAGCTCTGCGCCGACCCCGAGTGGGGATACGCGAACCTCGCGATCCGCGGCAAGAAGATCCGGCAGGTGGTCTCCGAGCAGCTGCCCGTCGCGCTGGAGCTGAAGCCGACGCTGGTCAGCCTGTACATGGGCGGCAACGACATCCTGCGCCCGAGCGTCGACATCGACGCGCTGATGCAGCGCTACGACGAGGCGGTGGCCAAGCTCGCCGGAACCGGCGCGCAGCTGCTGCTGTTCACCGGGTTCGACTCGAACGGCTCGGCGATCTTCGAGAAGACCCGCGGGCGCACCGCCATCTACAACGAGGGCGTGCGCGAGATCGCCGAAAAGCACGGTGCTGTCATCGCCGACTACTGGCGCTGGCGCGAATTCCAGGACTGGCGCTACTGGGCCGCCGACCGCCTGCACATGGGCACGCCCGGGCACACGCTGATGGCCAGGAAGGTGCTCGGGGTGCTGGGCCGCGAGACCGGGATCGAGGTTCCCGAGCTTCCGCCGCTGGTCGTCCAGACCCGCGCCGAAAAGCTGCGCGCCGATGCCGCGTGGGCCAAGGAGTTCCTGGCGCCGTGGGTCAAGCGCCGGCTGACGGGCAAGTCGTCGGGCGACAGCCTGAGCGCCAAGTACCCCGACTACGTTTCGCTGGCACCCATCCATGCGTAGCTGCGCGCGGGAACGGCCCGGCCGCCACGCCGGGGGCACACACCCTAGCCAGGGGGCGTATGTGGATGATTGGCTGGACTGCATGAGTCTAGATCCAATGCCACACGATGCCGAACCCCACGACCAGGGAATCGCGGCGAAACTGAACTGGTTGCGCGCCGGTGTGCTCGGGGCCAACGACGGGATCGTTTCGGTCGCCGCGGTGGTGGTCGGCGTTGCGGGTGCCACCACGGCCAACGGCCCGATCCTGACGGCCGGAGCTGCCGCAGCCGTCGGCGGGGCGATCTCCATGGCGCTGGGGGAGTACGTTTCGGTGTCCAGCTCCGCGGATTCGCAGAAGGCGCTGATCGAGAAGGAACGCCGGGAACTCGCGGAGATGCCCGAGCAGGAACTCGCGGAGCTGACGGCGATCTATGCGGCCAAGGGACTCAGCGGGGCGACGGCCGCCCAGGTCGCCAGGGAGCTGACCGAACACGACGCGCTCAAGGCCCACCTGGATGCGGAGCTGCACATGGACGAGGACGAGGTGCTCAGCCCGTGGCACGCGGCCATCGCCTCCGCCATCGCGTTTTCGGTCGGCGCCGTCCTGCCCTTTGCGACGGCGGTGTTCCTGCCGGGGCCGCTGAAGATCCCCGTCACGTTCGTCGCCGTGTTGCTGGCCCTGGCCGTGACGGGTGCGCTGGGGGCAAGGCTGGGCGGGGCTCCCATGCTGCGTCCGACGATCCGCGTGCTGGTGGGCGGTGCCGCGGCCTTGGCCGTCACGTTCGCGATCGGTTCCTGGCTCGGGGTCTCCGGAATCGTGTAGCGGGGTCCGGCGGCGCCGGATGCCGTGGCGCGCAAAAGGTCCGCGGGAGGATGCCGGTTGGCAGTGCTCCCGCGGACCTTTTCCGTGCGGGCCGGGATTAGCCGGCGACCTGCAGCGAGGTGTTCCAGTTGAAGTCGGCCAGGGCCGGGTTGACCTGCATGGCCATCATCAGCAGCTGGAAGCCTTCGAGCTCGCGGGCGTGGTGGATGCCGCCGACCTCGAGGGGGCGCATGCCCGCGGCGGTGACGAAATCGGCCACGGCGGTGCGGGCGGCATCGTCGCCGGCGATGAACACGTCCTGGGCCGCGCCGTCGGCGTTGCCCGCGGTCAGCGGTCCGGCGAAGTTGGTGTTGAAGGCCTTGACGACGCTGGCGGAGGTGAGCGCGGCGATTTCCTCGGCGGCGGAGCTTCCGTCGGCGGTGGTCAGCGAGTCGAAGGTTGCGAAGTCGACCGGGTTGGAGATGTCGATGAGAATCTTCGCATCCAGTGCCGCGCCCTGTGCCTGGACGTATTCCTTGGAGGCGTCGAAGGGCAGTGCCAGGATGACGATGTTGCCGGCCGGGGCCTCGGTGATGTTGCCGGAGGCGGTGCCCCGGCCGAGTTCGGCGGCGAGCGACTCTGCCGCCTCGGTGTTGCGGGCCAGGACCTGCAGGTTCTTGCCTGCTGCCAGGGTGCGGGTGGACAGTGCGCGGGCCATGTTGCCGGTTCCGATGATGGTGATGTCGATGGACATGGTTTCCTTCTTTCCGAAGAGTCGAGCGAGGAAGTTCTTCATGGTGTCCTCAAAATATTTGGTTGAACTTTCAAGTAAAACACTAGACCTCGCATGGTTGAAGCGTCAAGTGTTTGGCTGGAATTTCTTTCGAGGACCTGCGAGGCGGCGAAGAACCGCCTGTTGATTTGGGTCGGGGTGGCAGGTGTTGTTTAGCTCACGCATCGCCGGTAGGATGGTAATCGTGCCTCGCAGGGGGCACAGCCACTGACATGCGGCGGGAGAGTCCCGCACAACGTAAGTTGGTCGGGCGCCGTAGGAGCAATTCCTCCCCGGGAAACTCTCAGGCCCCCGTACCGCCGCGAAGAGGCAACTCTGGAAAGTAGCAACATCGCCACGGCGGTGCGGCTCACCGAAGGTGCAAGCATTCGTTTCGCCGTCAAGCGAAGCAGTGCGGAAACTCTCAGGTCACAGCAACAGGGTCGGGGAGGAACTTGCAGCTCGTTCGGCGTGCACGCACGCCGATGACCCAATGGAGTTCCCCATGACCGTGACCCCGTCCGCTGAGTTCGTCGCCCGCCATATTGGCCCCCAGGGCAGCGACATTGACACCATGCTTGCCCAGCTTGGTTATTCCTCCCTCGACGAACTCGTCGATACGGCCGTTCCGGCCGACATCCGCCAGAGCGAGCCCCTGAACCTGCCTGCCGCGCGCACCGAAGCCGAGGTCCTTTCCGATCTCCGCGTGCTTGCCGGCAAGAACGTCATGAAGACCCAGATGATCGGCCAGGGTTTCTCCGACACCTACACCCCGCCGGTGATCCTGCGCAACATCCTTGAGAACCCGGCCTGGTACACCGCCTACACCCCGTACCAGCCGGAAATCTCCCAGGGCCGCCTCGAGGCACTGCTGAACTTCCAGACCATGGTCATGGACCTGACCGGCCTGCCGATCGCCAACGCCTCGATGCTCGACGAAGCATCCGCCGTTGCAGAAGCAGTGCTGCTGATGCGCCGCGCCAACAAGGCCAAGGCCACCGCCAAGACCGTGCTTGACGCCAACCTGTTCCCGCAGACCGTCTCCGTGGTCCAGGGCCGCGCCGAGGCACTCGGCTTCGAGGTCGAAATCGTCGACCTGACCCAGGGCCTGCCCGAGGGTGAGATCTCCGGCATCGTGCTGCAGCAGCCGGGCAACAACGGCGCCGTCGTCGACCACGCGGGAATCATCGCCGCCGCCAAGGAGCGCGGTGCGATGGTCACCGTCGCCGCCGACATCCTGGCGCTGACCCTGATCACCTCCCCGGGCGAGCAGGGCGCCGACATCGCCGTCGGCAACACCCAGCGCTTCGGCGTTCCGCTGTTCTTCGGCGGCCCGCACGCAGCCTACCTGGCAGTGCGCCACGGCCTGGAGCGCGCCCTTCCGGGCCGCCTGGTCGGCGTTTCCAAGGACTCGGCAGGCGCCCCCGCCTACCGCCTGGCCCTGCAGACCCGCGAGCAGCACATCCGCCGCGAAAAGGCCACGTCCAACATCTGCACCGCCCAGGCGCTGCTGGCGATCACCGCCTCGATGTACGCCGTGTACCACGGCCCGGCAGGCCTGAAGCGCATCGCCCAGCGCACCCACAACCACGCCCGCACCATCGCCACCGTGCTTTCGGGTGCAGGCTTCAAGCTGGCCGCGGACTCGTTCTTCGACACCGTCCAGGTGAAGGTCGCCGACATCGACGCCATCATCGCCGCGGCCGAGGCAGCCGGCATCAACCTGCGCCGCGTGAACGCCGACACCGTTGGCATCTCCACCGACGAGACCACCACCCCGGCACACGTTGCAGCAATCGCCGGCGTCTTCGGCGTCACCGGCGAGGGCTTCAAGGCCGAGGGCTTCGAGCTTCCGGCGGCAGTGGTTCGCACCAGCGACTACCTGACCCACCCGATCTTCAACACCATCAAGTCCGAGACCCAGATGCTGCGCTACCTGCGCCGCCTCTCGGACCGCGACCTGGCCCTGGACCGCACCATGATCCCGCTGGGCTCGTGCACCATGAAGCTGAACTCCACCGCCGAGATGGAATCCATCTCCTGGCCGGAATTCGCCTCCATCCACCCGTTCGCCCCGGAACACCAGACCGAGGGCTGGCGCGAACTGATCACCGACCTTGAGGGCCGCCTCTCGGAGATCACCGGCTACGCCGGCGTCTCCCTGCAGCCGAACGCCGGCTCGCAGGGCGAATACGCGGGCCTGCTGGCCATCAGCGGCTACCACCAGGCCAACGGCGATGCCCAGCGCACCGTCTGCCTGATCCCGGCCTCGGCCCACGGCACCAACGCCGCCTCGGCCGTCCTGGCCGGCATGAAGGTCGTCGTCGTGAAGACCGCGGCCGACGGCTCCATCGACGCCAACGACCTGGACGCGAAGATCGAAGCGAACAAGGACGTCCTTGCCGCGATCATGATCACCTACCCGTCCACCCACGGCGTGTACGACCCGGACGTGCGCGAGGTCTGCGACAAGGTCCACGCAGCGGGCGGCCAGGTCTACATCGACGGCGCCAACATGAACGCCCTGGTTGGCCTCGCCCAGCCGGGCAAGTTCGGCGGCGACGTGTCGCACCTGAACCTGCACAAGACCTTCTGCATCCCGCACGGCGGCGGCGGACCGGGCGTGGGCCCGGTTGCCGTTGCCGAGCACCTGGTGCCGTTCCTCCCGGGCGATGCCACCGGCACCTACACCGTGCGCGACGGCGTCCCCGTCGTGGCAACGCTCTTCGGTTCGGCCGGCGTGCTGCCGATCTCCTGGGCCTACATTGCGATGATGGGCGGCGAAGGCCTGACCGACGCCACCAAGACCGCGATCCTCTCGGCGAACTACATCGCCAGCCGCCTGAACCAGCACTTCCCGATCCTGTTCACCGGCAACAAGGGCCTGGTTGCGCACGAGTGCATCCTTGACCTGCGCGAGCTGACCAACAAGACCGGCGTCACCGCCGAGGACGTTGCCAAGCGCCTGATCGACTTCGGCTTCCACGCACCGACCCTGTCCTTCCCGGTTGCCGGCACCCTGATGGTGGAGCCGACCGAGTCCGAGGACCTGGGCGAGATCGAGCGCTTCATCGAAGCCATGATCGCGATCCGCGGTGAAATGGAGCAGGTGCTGGCCGGCGACTTCGACATCGAGGAATCCCCGCTGCGCAACGCCCCGCACACCGTCGCGGCAGTCATCAACACCGCATGGGACCGCAAGTACACCGTCGAGCAGGCCGCATTCCCGGTCCACGCCCTGCGCGTCGACAAGTACTTCCCGGCAGTGGGCCGCATCGACGGCGCAGGCGGAGACCGCAACCTGATCTGCTCCTGCCCGGCTCCCGAAGCCTTCGAAAACTAATTCCGCCACTCATTTTTGAGCCCCACGAAAGGTAGCTTGATGAGCGACCCGAAGAAAACCTCCCTGCATGCCCAGCATGCGGAACTAGGCGCATCCTTCACCGACTTCGGCGGCTGGGACATGCCGCTGAAGTACGGTTCGGAATTGGCCGAACACAAGGCAGTGCGCGCCACCGCCGGCCTCTTCGACCTCTCCCACATGGGCGAGGTCTGGGTAGAGGGCCCGGACGCCGCAACCTTCCTGAACACCGCGCTGGCCGGCAACATGGCCGTGATGAAGGTCGGCAAGGCCAAGTACTCGGTCATCTGCAACGAAGCCGGCGGCATCATTGACGACCTGATCACCTACCGCCGCGGGGACGAAAAGTTCCTGGTCGTGCCGAACGCCGGCAACGCCCCGGTGGTTGCCGCGGCACTTGCCGAGCGCGCCAGCGGGCTTCGACGTCACCGTCACCGATGCCTCGGCCGAGACCTCGTTGATCGCCGTACAGGGCCCGGCCGCAGTGGCCATCCTGCACAAGGTTGTCGACGAGTCCGCCAAGGCATTGGTGTCCGACATGAACTACTACGCCGCCGACGAGACCACGGTTGCCGGCATCGACGTGCTGCTGGCCCGCACCGGCTACACCGGCGAGGACGGCTTCGAGCTGTACGTGCCGAACGCACAGGCCCCGGAACTCTGGGACGCCCTGATGGCTGCCGGCGCCGAGCACGGGCTGATCCCCGCCGGTCTTGCCTGCCGCGACTCGCTGCGCCTCGAGGCCGGCATGCCGCTGTACGGCAACGAGCTCTCCCTTGAAGGCAACCCGTTCGAGGCCAACCTCGGCCCGATCGTTTCCTTCAAGAAGGAAGAGAACTTCGTGGGCCGCGAAGCACTGGAGGCCATCAAGGCCGAAGGCGCCAAGCGCGTGCTCGTCGGCCTCAAGGGCCTTGGCCGTCGCGCCGGCCGCGGCGGCTACCCGGTCATGAAGGACGGCGTGCAGGTTGGCACCGTCACTTCCGGCCAGCCTTCCCCGACCCTGGGTTACCCGGTGGCCATGGCCTACGTCGAACCGGCATTCGCCGAAATCGGCACGGCACTGGACATCGACCTGCGCGGCAAGCCGGAGGCCTTCGAGGTCATCGCGCTGCCGTTCTACACCCGAGCCAAGTAACGTTGGTGCTGGTGGTGGGGAACGGCACATGCGTCGTTCCCCGCCACCACCCAACCGGCTAACAGCTTTACCCCACATTCTTTGAGAGGAAATATCACTATGAGCAAGGTTCTTGCCTCCCTGCGTTACTCGGCCGAGCACGAATGGGTCGACGCCGCGACCCCGACCAAGGTCGGCATCACCCAGGTTGCAGCAGACGCACTGGGCGACGTTGTTTACGTTGACCTTCCAGAAGTTGGCTCCGAGATCACCGCCGGCGAAACCTGTGGCGAGGTGGAGTCCACCAAGTCGGTCTCCGACCTGTACGCACCGGTCACCGGCACCATCGTGGAAATCAACCAGGATGCCATCGACAACCCGGCCATCCTGAACGAGGATCCGTACGGCGCCGGCTGGTTGTTCACCGTTGAGGTCACCGAGGAAGGCCCACTGCTCTCGGCAGCCGACTACGCTTCGGCAAACGGCGGCGACGTAGCGTGACCGCAACGTTCGAATCCCTTGCCCCGGCGTCCCTGACGCAGGACATCGGCACCCTTGATCCGGAGATCGCGGAGCGCATCGACGCGGAGCTGGCCCGCCAGCAGCGCGGCCTGGAAATGATCGCCTCGGAGAACCACACGGCCCTGGCCGTCATGCAGGCGCAGGGCTCGGTGCTCACCAACAAGTACGCCGAGGGCTACCCGGGACGCCGCTACTACGGCGGCTGCGAGGAGGTCGACGTCATCGAGACGCTCGCCATCGAGCGCGTCAAGGCGCTCTTCGGCGCCGACGTTCGCCAACGTGCAGCCGCACTCCGGCGCGCAGGCCAACGCCTCGGTGATGCACGCGCTGATCCGCCCGGGCGACACCATCATGGGCCTGAACCTGGCCCACGGCGGGCACCTGACCCACGGCATGAAGATCAACTTCTCCGGCCGCCTCTACAACATCGTCCCGTACGGCGTCGAAGAGGACACCCTGGTCATCGACATGGACAAGGTCGAGGCCCTGGCCATCGAGCACTCAGCCCGAAGATGATCGTCGCCGGCTGGTCCGCCTACCCGCGCGAACTGGACTTCAAGCGGTTCCGCGAGATCGCCGACAAGGTCGGCGCGTACCTGTTCGTGGACATGGCGCACATTGCCGGCCTGGTCGCAGCGGGCCTGCACTCCTCGCCGGTCCCGCACGCCCACGTGGTCTCCTCCACCACGCACAAGACCCTGGCCGGTCCGCGCGGCGGCATCATCCTCACCAACGACGCGGACATCGCCAAGAAGATCAACTCGGCGGTGTTCCCGGGCCAGCAGGGCGGCCCGCTGGAGCACGTGATCGCCGGCAAGGCGGTCGCGTTCAAGATCGCGGCCACCGACGAGTTCAAGGACCGCCAGGCCCGCACCATCGCCGGCGCGAAGATCCTGGCCGAGCGCCTGAACGCGCCGGACGTCGCCGCCAAGGGCATCAGCGTGCTCACCGGCGGCACCGACGTGCACCTGGTCCTGGTGGACCTGCGCCACTCGGAGCTGGACGGCCAGCAGGGCGAGGACCTGCTGGCGAAGGTGGAGATCACGGTGAACCGCAACGCGGTCCCGTTCGACCCGCGCCCGCCGATGGTCACCTCCGGGCTGCGCATCGGCACCCCGGCGCTGGCGACCCGCGGCTTCTCCGAGGCCGCGTTCGTGGAGGTCGCGGACATCATCGCCGAGACCCTCATCAGTGGCACCGAGGAAAACAACGAGGCGACGCCTCGCGGCCCTGAAGGACCGCGTGCACGCCCTGGCCAACGCCCACCCGCTGTACCCGGAGCTGGCAAAACTGGCCTAATCCCAGGCCGCCAGTTGCATCGCTGCGAGTCCGGGATTCACAAGATCCCGGACTCGCAGTGTTTTTACAAACGGTCGTGGTGCGCATCACATGCGCACCGATCCATCTCCCATTCGACCGCCCCCTCGGCAGTACCTCATGAAGGAAGTCATCTCATGGCTATCAGCGTCTTTGATCTTTTCACCGTCGGCATCGGGCCCTCGTCCTCGCACACGGTCGGCCCCATGCGCGCCGCCTACGCCTTTTCCGCAAAGCTGGTGCGCGAGGAATTCATCGCCGACACCGCCTCGCTGCGCGTTGACGTCTACGGCTCGTTGGCCGCAACCGGCCGCGGACACGGAACCTTCACCGCCATCATGCTCGGGCTCGAGGGGTTCGAACCCGAGAAGATCCTGCCTTCGGAGGTCGACGAGCGCCTGGAGGAAATGGAATCCAGCGGCAAGCTGCAGCTGTGCAGGGCGCTGGGCGCGGGCAAGGAACTTGAATTCACCGTTGCCGACATGATCCAGCACCCGCTGACCGTGCTTCCCCGCCACACCAACGGCATGAAGCTCGCGGCCCTGGACGCCGACGGCAACACGCTGTGCGAGGAAACCTACTACTCCGTCGGCGGCGGCTTCATCGTGCGCGAGGGCGCCGAGGAAAAGCTCGCCGCCAACTTCGAGCAGGCCATCAACTCCCAGCCCTACCCGTTCCGCACCGCGGCCCAGCTGCTGGAGCACTGCGCCACCAGCGGTCTTTCGATCGCCGGCGTCATGGCGGCGAACGAGGAAGTCCACCGCACCAAGGAAGAAATCCGTGCCGGGCTGCTGCACATCTGGCAGGTCATGGAGGACTGCAAGGACGCCTCGCTGGAACGCGAGGGCGTGCTGCCCGGCGGGCTGAAGGTTCGCCGCCGCGCCCCCGAATGGCACAAGCGCCTGGCCAAGGAGGACAAGGACCGCGACCCCGTGTTCTGGCAGGAATGGGTGAACCTGGTGGCGCTGGCCGTCAACGAGGAAAACGCCTCCGGCGGACGCGTCGTCACCGCGCCCACCAACGGCGCCGCGGGCATCATCCCCGCCGTCATGTTCTACGCCACCCACTACGCGCCGGGCGCCAAGTACTGGAACCAGGAAGAGCGCGACGACGTCATCGTCCGCTTCATGCTCACGGCCGCCGCCATCGGCGTGCTCTACAAGGAGCAGGCCTCGATCTCGGGCGCCGAGGTCGGCTGCCAGGGCGAGGTCGGTTCGGCCTCCTCGATGGCCGCCGGCGGGCTTGCCGAAATCCTCGGCGGCACCGTCGACCAGGTGGAAAACGCGGCGGAGATCGCCATGGAACACAACCTCGGCCTCACCTGCGACCCGATCGGCGGACTCGTGCAGATCCCGTGCATCGAACGCAACGCCATCGCCGCCTCCAAGGCCATCAACGCCGCGAAGATGGCGCTGATGGGCGACGGCCAGCACCACGTGACCCTCGACGAGGTCATCATCACCATGCGCGAGACCGGCAAGGACATGAGCTCCAAGTACAAGGAAACCGCGATGGGCGGCCTGGCCGTCAACGTCATCGAGTGCTGACCGACCTGACACGCAGGATCCCGTCCGAGTAATCGGCGAACCACGCGATGCCGCCCGGGCCCCAGGCCCGGGCGGCATTTTCGTGCCACGGCATGGGGCCCGGAACCCCGCATCGCCGGAACCGTGCGTCCCGCACTGGTAATCTTCGAAGCATGCTCACGATCAGACCTTTCGAAATCGAAGACCGCGACGAAGCGCTGCTGGCGCGCACCGAACTGGACGCCGACGACTTCGATTTCCTGCTGGGCTACTCCTTCCGCCGCGGTTTCGACGAATACCTCGACCAGCTCAACGCCCACGAACAGGGCTTCGGTCTTCCCGACGGATGGGTTCCCTCCGCGCTGTGGGGCGCCTTCGTCGACGGGGAACTGGTGGGGCGCACCTGCATCCGCTTTGAACTCAACGACCACCTGCTGCTGGTCGGCGGCCACATCGGCTACGGGGTCCGACCGGCACACCGCCGCCGCGGCTACGCGACAGAGATCCTTCGTCTCTCGCTGGAACAGCTGGCACTGCGCGGCATCGAGAAAGCGCTTGTCACCTGCGACGAGAAGAACACCGCTTCGGCACGCACCATCGAGGCGAACGGGGGAGTGCTGGAGAACATCATCCAGGTGGGCGAGGAACGCACCATGAGGTTCTGGGTTCCCACCAGCTGAACGCTGGAGGCCGGATCCTGGATGGACGACCGAGGTGTGTCCGGGCGCCGCATTGGCCAGCTTGGCGGTTTTCCGCTTAGGATGACCCTAGGGAACGAATTTCGCGTGCCGCCATTGGCATGCAGTCGATCCGCCCCGATGAGACCCTAGAAGGGATGGAGGTGACCGCTCGCATGGACGACGGACATAGTCGATCTACCGCACCGCGCGAGCCTCGCCTGAGCCCGCGGGAATCATCCTTTCACCGAGCCTAAGACGTTTTCGGAACACACCCGAAAAGCCTCACGATCGGCTTGTGGCAATTTCCTGCCATGGTGGTGAATCCGGAAAATCTTCCGGAGAACCTGGTATTCCCCCTTTCCCGGCGATGAGTTCGTGCGGTTGCGGTATTGCATCCACACCACACTCATTTTTTGCACACGCCGCGGCACCCCCGCGCATTCCTGCGTGTGCCCAGCCGGAGGGAACCGGAACATGATCAAATCTCCCACCATCTCGTTCGACGAAAGCGCCGAACTCTTGGTCAAGGCCCTTGGGGCCAACAACGTAGCGGACGTTTCACGGGTGTTGCAGCCCCTTGACGTCACCGAAACGCTCGAACAGCTCGAGCGCCTCAACACCATCGAACGCGCGCTGGCCTACCGCACGCTGCCCAAGGGCCGCGCCATCGAGGTCTTCGAGCGCCTTGACGCCGCACTGCAGGCCGACCTTGTTGCGGGGTTGCAGGATTCGGAGGTCGCCGAGGTGTTCGCGGGCCTGAGCCCCGATGACCGCGTTGCGTTGATGGATGAATTGCCGGCTTCCGTGGCCAACCGCCTGATCCTCGGGCTGAGCGAGAAGGACCGTGCGCTGACCTCCACGGTGCTCGGCTACCCCCAGGGCGCGGTGGGCCGCTACATGAGCCCCGAATTCGTGATCACCCACCCCGAGCTCACGGTGGGGGAGACCCTGGCCCGCGTGCGCGCCCGGCTCGACGACGCCGAAAGCGTCTACACGATTCCCGTCACCGACGTCGGGCGCCACCTGGTGGGGGTCGTGTCGTTGCGCGACGTGCTGCGGGCCGACCCCGAGGTGTTCGTTTCCGGGATCATGAAAAGCCCGTTGAGTGTCCCGGCGACCCAGGACGCGGAGGAAGCCGCGCGCTATTGCGCGGACGCCAAGGTGCTGGTGCTGCCGATCGTGGATGCCGAGGAACGGCTGGTCGGCATCCTCACGGTGGACGACGCGCTGCAGATCCTCGAGGATGCCGAGAGCGAAGACGCCGCACGCGCCGGCGGCAGCGAACCGCTGCGCAGGCCGTACCTTGCAACGCCCGTGCGCAGCATCGTGCGGGCCCGCGTGGTGTGGCTGCTGGTGCTGGCCCTCGGTGCGACGCTCACCGTGCAGGTCATCGGGGCCTTCCAGGCGACGCTTGAAGAGCAGGTGGTGCTTTCGCTGTTCATTCCGCTGCTGATCGGCACGGGCGGAAACACCGGCAACCAGGCGGCAACAACGATCACCCGCGCGTTGGCGCTGGGCGATGTCCGGCCCAACGACGTGTTGAAGGTCTTTGCCCGCGAGGTGCGCGTCGGGGCCCTGCTGGGCCTGCTCCTGGGGACCCTGGGATTCACGATCGCCGCGTTTGCATTCTCCGTGCCGATCGGGCTGGTCATCGGGTTGACGCTGCTCGGCGTTTGCACCATGGCCGCAAGCATCGGCGGGCTGATGCCGTTGCTGGGGAAGGCCGTCAGGGCGGATCCTGCGGTGTTCTCCAACCCGTTCATTTCGACGTTTGTCGATGCCACGGGCCTGATCATCTACTTCGTGATCGCCACCAGCATCCTGGGCCTGTAGGACCCTGCGGCGAGCCCCTGGGCTGCGCCTGGTTCGGGCGGTTCCGCGGGCCCCGAGAAAGCTCTCGGGGCCCGCGGGCCGCCCCATCTTACCCATCGGAAAGCGTTTCCAACAGACCCTTTCGGCAACGTGTGCTCCGGTGCTACGGTGGGCAGACGGATCGAATCGGCATGCGGCAAACACCGCGTGGGAAGGAGTTCCCCCATGGCATCACGCGCAGGTTCCACAGGAATCGACGCCTCGCTCTACCGTCGAGAGGGCCAATGGTGTACGGCCCTTTTCGACGCTTCTCTAGGAACCACCGCCGCGCATGAAGCGGCGGATGAACTTCCGGAAACCGTCAGCAAGATCCTTGCCTCGCAGCAGGCTTCCGAAGCGGATATCAGCGCCATCAGGGAAGCCCTGGTACCTGCCAGCGGTTGTCCCGCACCGGTCGCGCGCTTCGTGGCCGTGAACGGCGGGGAAGTTGTGGTCGACGAACTCATCCAGGGGCTCAAGATCCAAGACCCCGACGTCGACTGCGGGCCCTTCCCGAACCTCGTGGCACTGGCCAGGGCCAGGGGCGGCCAGTTCCCGTATCTGGTGGCCGAAGCCAGCCGGGACGGCGGCGAAGTCCGCCTGTACCACTCGTCGATTCAAGAGGTGGGCGAACGTCGCGGGGTCACCGGGGATCCCGAAGAAGCGCACCACGCACGCAAGGTGCCGGGTCGCTACGACGAGCCAAAGAACCAGTCTGCCACCGAAGAAATTTGGCGGCGCAATGCCGATGAACTGGCCAAGCAAATCGATGAGCTGGCCCGCGAAAATTACGTGAAGTTGATTGTGCTGGCCGGAGACGTGAAGGCCCGCGAACTGGTTGTCGGCCAAATGGCCCCCGCAAACAAGGCGATCACCACGACCTTGGAACAGCACACCCGAACCGGCGGCGCCGACCAGGCGGCCTTTGCCGCGGCGGTGGCCGAACACGTGAACCTCGTGGTCGACCGCGAGTTGAAGGAACTGTCCGAGAAGGTTGCAAACCGAACCGGCAACGGCCGGTCGGATTTGGCGTTGGGCTTCGACGAGGTTGTCGCCGCCCTGCAGCAGGCCCAGGCAAGCACCGTGTTGGTCAACCAGTTCCAGGACGATGAATCCCTGGTGGCGTTGACCTCCGAGCCATGGCTCACGGGCGAGGACTCGGATGACCACGCCGAGTTGGTCATCGGTTCGTGGCCGGCACCTGAGGTGCTGTTGCGTGCCACCGCGTTGACGGACGCGACGATCCGTTACGTACCCGAGGGCATCCTGCCCGAAGGCGTTGGCATCGCGGCGTTGCTGCGTTGGCCCACGGGCGAGGCACGCCCGGCAGAGTGATTTGAGAAGTTCGCAAGCAGCGGTGGAGGTCCCGGTGCAGGGGCCTCCACCGCTGCTTTAAGGGAGCTACTTGATGCCGGTTTCGATGGACTGCAGGTTGCCGGCCATCCAGTCGATGTAGCCGGTGTTGGGCGGAAGCGTCTCGGAGAAATCAACGACCGGCACGTTCTGCTTCAGGGCGAAATCGCGGATGCGTTCCGTTTGCGGGCTGGCGGTTTGGGTGTTGTAGGCCAGCACGTCGATTTTTCCCGCAGCCAGCAGGTCCGTCATCTTTTTCAGGGCCTGGGGTGAAATTTCCGCGCCGCCCTCGATGGCCTCGCTGAAGCCGGCGGGGGTCAGGTCTTCCATGCCGAGATCCGCCAGCAGGTGGTAGGGCACGGGCTCGGTCATCGCGAAGTGCCGCCCGTGGACTTCGCCACGGAGGGTCTTGGCGCTGGATTCCAGTCCGGACAGCTCCTTGTCCAGCCTTGCTGCGTTGGCCTCGAAGGCGGCCCGGTTTTCGGGGCTGATCGTTGAGAGCCTGTCCGCGATTTCCGGGACGAGTTCGCGCATGGAATCCAGGTCGTACCAAACGTGTTCGTTGTAGCCTGCGTGTGCGTGGCCGGAGTGGGCGTCGTCTTCATGCTCATGCTCATGCGCGTCATGCTCCGTCGCCTCATGCTCGGGCTCGTGGACTCGCGGCGGGGACCGGGGAATGGTCCACCGCGTGGAGAACCGCCTGCTCGGGAAGGTGCAGGTCCTGGGTCAGGTTGTCGAGGAACTGGTCGTAGCCGCCGCCGTTGCCGATGACGAGCTGGGCCTTGGAAACGGCGAGTTTGTCGCGCGCCGTGGCCTCGTAGGAATGCGGGTCTTGCGACGGGGAGTCGATGATGGAGGCGCTGTCCACCAGGTCCCCTCCGATTTCCCCGGCAAGGTTTGCGTAGACGGTCGTGCTGCTGAGCACCTGGATGCGCGAGTCTTCGGCGGCGGGTTGCGCCTGGGCGGTGTTCCCGCAGGCGGCAAGCGCCAGGGTGCCGAGCAGTGCCGTGGCGGCCAGGCCAAGTGTTCGAGTCATGAGGGGAGTGGGTCCTTTCGGGACGCGTTGAAAGTGTCGAGGTCCCCACAGTAACTTAAATAAGAATCATTCGCATTAATGGTTGGTGTTGCAGGTCGGCAGCATGCGCTTCCGGGGCGGGCGGCTGCTCCTGGATGGGTGTGGCTGCCTCGAAGTGCGCGTCGGCCGGAACGCTTGGGCGCGCCACCGTTTCCGGTCGCCTTGACCACCACCACGGCAATGGCCGTGGTGACGGGGATCGCGAGCACCAGCCCGATCGATCCGACCAGGATGCGAATGATTTCCTCGGCCATTTCCCCGGTGCTGAGCGTGTCCAGCAGCGGGCGGTCGTAGAGGCTGACCAGCACCAGGATGGGCAGTGCCGCCCCCGCGTAGGCGAAGGCGATGGTGTAGACCGTCGAGGCGATGTGGTCGCGGCCGATGCGCATGCCGGAGGCGAACAGCTGCCGGGCGGTGGAGTGCGGGGCGATCTCCGCCAGTTCCCAGATTGCGGAGGACTGGGTGATCGTGACGTCGTTGAGCACCCCGAGCCCCGCGATGAGCAGGCCGCAGAGCAGGAGGCCGGAGAGGCTCAGGCCCGGGGCCACGGTGTTGAGCGTGAGGGCGGCGTCGTCGGTGGCTCCGGTGAGGGCCGCGGCGTCGGTGGCCCAGCTGGCGATGGCGGCGGTGACGCCAAGGCCGAAGAGCGTCCCCAGCAGGGCGGTGGAGGTCCGGGCGGAAAATCCGTGGGCAAAATACAGGGCGGCAAACATGACCACCGTGGATCCGACGAGCCCGACGAGCATGGGGGATTTGCCCTCGAGCAGCGCCGGGAATCATGAAGCCGACAATGAAAACCAGGCCGCCCGCCAGGCCGAGCAGTGCGCGCAGGCCCCGCCAGCGGGCGACAAGGCAGACGACCGCCGCATAGGCCAGGGCCAGGACCGCGAGCGGCACCGTGCGGACGAAGTCGACAAAGACGTAGGGGGCCGAGGAGCCGTCGGAGACCTCCGAGAGGTCGAGGTACTTGATGCGGTCCCCGGGCTTCAGGGGGCGCGAGCTCGTGGTTTCCGGCGGCACTTCAAGGGCGAATGTCTTCCCGGCGCCGTCCGGTGCCACGTAGGAGATTTCGCACTTGAGTTCCTTGCCTCCCACGTCCTCGAGGCCCTCGGAGGACGGGCAGGTTTCCGTGAGGGTCCGGGTGACGGTCCCGGTGGCCATGCTGACGCCCGGGCCCGCGCTGTAGGGGTCGTCGAGGAAGGGGGCGTGGTCGCCCGTCGGCCACAGCAGGATGGTGCCCAGCAGGGCCGCGACGCCCACGGGGGCCAGCAGGATCCAGAGGATGAGGTTGGCGCGCCGCCGTCGCCGTGGATCCACAAGTACGTCGCCGTGGTGATGCCCGCCCATGAAAGTGATTCAGCCCCGTTCGGTTTGCTGCCCGTGTAGTTCCTTGGGAAGTCTACCGAAGATGAGCTAATGATTCTCATTAAGCTTGGTGTTGCCCTGTTGGGTGGCGATGATGGAGCCGGCCCAAAACAGGGATGCCCCCGGGCCGGAGAATCCTCCGGCCCGGGGGCATCCGCTTCCGGCGGCGCTTAGCGCTGCTTGAAGACGGTGTCCTGCCATTCCTTGTGGGTGTCGGTGTCGTGGGAGATGAGCACGTGCTTGACGTTGGTGTACTCCTCGAAGGAGTAGCTGCTCATGTCCTTGCCGAAGCCCGAGGCCTTGTAGCCGCCGTGCGGCATTTCCGAGACGATCGGGATGTGCTCGTTGACCCACACGCAGCCGGCCTGGATCTCCGCGGCGGCGCGCAGGGCGAGGTTGACGTTGTTGGTCCACGCGGAGGCCGCCAGGCCGTACGGGGTGTCGTTGGCCAGCTCGATGCCCTCGTCGTCGGTCTCGAAGGGAAGCGCGACCAGGACCGGGCCGAAGATCTCGTCCTGCACGATTTCGCTGTCCTGGGTGGCGCCGGTGATCAGCGTGGGGCGGTAGAAGGCGCCCGGCAGGTCCGGGGCGAAACCGCCGGAGAGCGCGGTGGCGCCCGCCTCCTTGGCGCGTTCGACCATGCCGGCGACCTTGTCGCGGTGCACGAAGGAGATCAGCGATCCCATGTCGGTGTCCGGGTCGGTGGGATCCCCGACGACCATGGCATCCATGAGCTCGGCGACGCGGGTGGTGAACGTGTCGAACAGCGAGGAGTGCACGTAGGCGCGGGTGGCGGCGGTGCAGTCCTGGCCGCCGTTGATGGTGGAGCCCGCGACGGCGCCGTGGGCGGCGGCCTCGACGTCGGCGTCCTTGAAGACCACCAGCGGTGCCTTGCCGCCGAGCTCGAGGTGGACGCGCTTGCCGGTCTCGGCGGCCATTTCCATGATGCGGCGCCCGACCTGGGTGGAGCCGGTGAAGGAGCTCATGACCACCTGCGGGTGGCGGACCAGCGCCTCGCCGATCTCGCGGCCGGTGCCGACGACCACGTTGATGACGCCGGCCGGGATGCCAGCGGCGGTGGCGGCCTCGGCGAAGAGCAGGGTGGTGCCCGGGGTCAGCTCGCTGGGCTTGAGCACGATCGTGTTGCCGGCGGCGATGGCCGGAAGGATCTTCCAGGCGGCCATCTGCAGCGGGTAGTTCCAAGGGGCGATCGAGCCGATCACGCCGATGGCCTCGCGGCGGATCATCGAGGTGGAGTTGCCGGCGTAGTCGCCGGCGGCCTGGCCCTGCAGGTGGCGTGCGGCGCCCGCGAAGAAGTTCACGTTGTCGATGGTGCCGGGCACGTCGAACTCGTGGGACATGCGGGTGGACTTGCCGGTCTGCTCGGTTTCCAGGACGGCGAGCTCCGCGGCGCGGGTGCCGAGCTCGGTGGCGAAGGCCAGCAGGTGGTCGGCGCGGGCGCCCGGGGTCAGCCGGGACCAGGTCTTGAAGGCGGCGGCGGCCGCTGCGACGGCGTCCTCGACGTCGGCAACGGAGGCGAAGTCGAGGGTCTGGGCGACCTGGCCGGTGGCCGGGTTGACGCGCTCGGCGACGGGCCCGCGTCCGACGCGGTATGCGCCGTCGATGTACTGGTGGCCCTGGGTGGTCGTGCTCATGAATTGCTCCCGGTGTTCTCGGTGGGGGTGAAGTAGATCTTGCGCAGCGGTTCGGTGACGGTCCAGGTGGTTTTCATGCCGGCGCTCAGCCGCATGACGGTGCCCGGGACCAGCAGGGCCGAATGCGCGGGGCGGCCCTCGAAGTCGTCGATGACCACGGTGCCCTGGCCCGCGGTGACGATGAAGACCTCCTCGGCCTCCACGTCGTACATGGAACCGGCGCTCATCTCCCAGATCCCGAACTCCGTGTTGCCCAGGGTGCCCAGGTCAAGGACGGCGGTGCTGGTCGATGCCGTGGCGGCCTGGTCGGCGGGGACAGGTTCGTGGTCCATCGGCACGAGGTTGATGCGCAGGGCCTCGCCGCCGCGCAGGTGCGGCAATGGTTGGGTGCTCACGAGTCGAACCCCATTCCCACGGCGTCCATGACCTTCAGGAACGGACCGCGCTTGCCCTCGTTGCGGTCGGCCTTGACCAGGCCGTTGGTCATCAGCTTCACGCCCAGCCAGGCCACCGGTTCCGGCGGGAACGGGATCGGCTTCTTCTTGACCATTTCCAGCTCGGTGAGCTCGGTCTTCCGCCCCGAGAGCAGGTCGAGCATGACGCGGGCGCCGAAGCGGGTGGCGCCGACGCCGAGCCCGGTGAACCCGGCGCAGTAGGCGACGCGGCCGTTGTGCGAGGTGTCGAAGAAGGCGAAGAAGCGGCTGCAGGTGTCGATGGCCCCGCCCCAGGCGTGCGAGAACTTGATGCCCTCAAGCTGCGGGAAGGTGCCGACGAAGTGTGCGGCAAGCTTCCGGTAGGTGGCCTCGTTGTGGTCGTACTGCGGCTTGACCTCGCGGCCGTAGTGGTAGACGGCGTCGTACCCGCCGAAGAGGATGCGCCAGCCGCCGTTCTCGTCGACGGTGGGCCGCGAGTAGTGGAAGCGGTTGTTCATGTCCGCCAGGCCGGTGTTGTTGTGCCAGCCGATGGCCTCGCGCTGGGCCTCGGTGAGCGGTTCGGTCATCAGCGCGTAGTCGTACACCGGGATGGTGTGCAGGCGGTGGCGCTTGAGCAGCGACGGGAACACGTTGGTGGCCAGCGCCACCCGCTGGGCGGTGATGGTTCCGGCGCCGGTGGCGACGGTGACGGCGTCGTCGGTGGCGGTCAGTTCCCCGCCCTTGGTGTGCTCGAAGATCTTCACTCCGAGCTCCAGGCAGACGCGGCGCAGGCCCCAGGCCAGCTTGGCCGGGTGCACCAGGACCGCCGATTCCTTGTCCCAGATGCCGCCCTCGAAGATGCGGGGAGTTGATGTGGGTCTTGACCTCGTCGGCGTCGAGGAACGGGACGCCCGGTGTTGGCCTCGGCTTCCTCCTTGAGCCAGGCGACCTGGTGCTTTTCGGTGGCGACGTTCAGCACGCCGGTTTCCCAGAAGTCGCAGTCGATGTCGTACTTGCGGATCGTCTCGGCGATGCCGGCAAGGTTTTCGACGCCGAGCTCGGTGAGCCTGGCGTTTTCCTTGGGCAGGTGCGTTTCGCCGTTGGATTCGCCGTGGACCAGGGAGGCCTCGCAGAATCCGCCGTTGCGCCCGGAGGCGGCCCAGCCGATGGTTTCGGATTCGATCAGCACGACCTCGCGCTGCGGATCGGCTTCCTTGGCCAGCAGCGCGGTCCAGAGTCCGCTGTAGCCGCCGCCGACCACGAGCAGGTCGGTGTCGATGCTTCCTTCAAGGGCCGGAAGCGCGGCGGGGCGGTCCGGGTGCTGCAGCCAGTAGGGGGAGTGGTCGGTGCCGGCCAGCGCGGCGTCGATGACGGAGTCGGGGGTGTTGGCTTCGATCAGGTCGAAGGACACGGGGGTGCCGTTGGGGGTGGTGCTCATGGAACTTCCTTGCATGAATGATGTGAACGCAGTGTTCGTGTGCAAAATGCGGTGGGTGTGGAATCGGGGAACCGGTGGCCCTAGACGCTCATGGCTGCGCGTTCGTACACTGCGCGCCCCGCGGCGAGGGTGAGTTCCACCCCCACAGCGTGCAAATCGTCGGAAGCAAGGGCGAAGGGGTCGGAATCCAGCAGGACCAGGTCGGCGCGGGCCCCGGGGCGGATCCGGCCGCCCTCGTGGTCGCGGTTGATCCAGGCGCTGCCCTGCGTGTAGGCGCGCATGGCCTGCAGCAGCGTGATGGCCTGGTCCGCGACGAGGGGTTCGGCGCTCCGGGTAGTCGGGGTGGGTGCGGTTGACTGCCACGTGGATGGCTTCCCACGGGTTGGGGGTGGAGACGGGCCAGTCCGAGCCCATGACCAGGTGCGCCCCGGAATCGATGAGCGAACGGAACGGGTACTGCCACCCGAGGCGTTCGGCGCCGAGGATCGGGTTGGTCAGCTCGACCATTTGGTCGTCGTTGCAGGCCCACAGTGCCTGGGCGTTGATGCTCAGACCCAGCGCGCCGAAGCGCGGCACGTCGTCGGGGTGGATGATTTGCAGGTGCGCCAGGTGGTGGCGTCCGCCGGTGGCTCCGTTGGCGGTGCGGGCCGCCTCGATGGCGTCGAGCGCCAGGCGGGTCGCGGCATCGCCGATGACGTGCAGGTGCAGGTCGAATCCCGCGGCATCAAGGGCCACCGCGACGGCCATGAGCACCTCGCGGTCCAGGTATTGCAGGCCGGTGTTCTCCGGGGAGTCCGGGGCGCAGTTGCAGGTGCGCAGGTAGGGCTCGAGCATTGCGGCGGTCTGGTTTTCGGCGATCCCGTCGACCATGATCTTGGCCGTGGTGGTGCGGAACCCCGCGGCGGCGTTTGCGAACCGGCGGGCCAGGAAGTTTTCGACAAGCGCCGGGATGTCTTCCAGCGTTGTTTCGCGCGGCACCCACAGGGCGCCGGCTGCCTGCCCGGTGGCCAGCCCCTCGGCATACAGGGCGCGGTAGGCGGGTGAAACATCGGAGTAGCCGGCGTAGGCGCCAAGGATTGCTTCCTGCCATCCGGTGACGCCGAAGGAATGCAGGTAGGCCTGCCCGGCCAGCAGTGCCGGCGCGGAGGGTTGCGGCATCGGGTTCCGGGATGAAGGCGGTGACAAGGTCCATGGCGCCCTCGTGCAGGGTGCCGGTGGGGTTGCCCGAGGCGTCGCGTTCGATGCGCCCGTCGGAGGGGTCCGGCGTCCGTGCGGTGATGCCGGCCAGCCGCAGGGCGGCGCTGTTGACCCAGGCGCCGTGGTGGTCGCGGTTGAGCAGGTAGACGGGGCGGTCCGGCACCAGCGAATCCAACAACTCGGCGGTGGGGGTGCCGCCGGGGAAGTCGCTCATCGACCATCCGCCACCCGTGATCCAGGCATCGTCGCATCCGGCAGCGTAGGTGCCGATGCGCTCGCACACCTCGGCGATGCCCGTCGGCGCCGGTCAGGTCGCAGGCCAGGGACTCGATCCCGCCCATGGCGGTGTGCACATGGGCATCGGTGAAGCCGGGCGTCAGGGCCCGGGATCCGAGGGCAATGTCGTGATCGGGATGCGGCAGGATTGCGCGAACCCTGGATTCCTTGCCGACGGCAATGACCCGTCCGTCGCGCACGGCGACGGCGCTTCCTGCATCCAAGACCGTGGCTCCATCGAAGATGGTTCCGGAGTGGAAAAGCCAGGTGTCGTTCACGAGCGCCCTCTCAAAAAATTACCGCGAGGTAAAGTGTGTTTCAGTTCATAAAATCGCAGTAACGTGCTTAAAGTCAACAGCGTTGACAATTTTGAGCGGCCGAGGAGCCAAGCCAGCCATGGGGAACAACACTGACAACGGTCCGGAGGCCAAGCCGCGTCGCCGTGCACAAGGACTGAATCGAGAGAACATTCTCGAGGCATGCCTGCATCTGGCCGCAGACTCTGCCACCGACACGCTCTCATTCCGCAAGATCGGCAAGGAGCTGGGAGCCGATCCCACCGCGCTGTACCGGCACTTTGCCGACAAGGACGAACTCCTCCTGGCGCTCGCCGACCGGGTGCTGGACATGGGCATGGAAGGCTACGAGCAGGGGCCGTACTGGGAGCTTTCGCTGGAGGAGCTCCTGCTTCGCGCCAGGGCCAGTTTTCTGCGTTACCCATCGGTGGCGACGCTGGCGGCCCTGCGGGTGACCCGCCAGGAGGGCGAGATGAAGTTCGTCGAGGCCATGCTTGCCGTCCTGAAGCTCGCGGGATTCGAACTGCGGGAGGCTGCGTTGATCCATCGGGCCTGTGCCGACTTCATGTTGGCGTGGACCGGTTTCAGCGCGGGGTTGCTTCTCCTGGGCGAAAAATCCACCGAGGATGACCGGGCCTGGGTGGCGAGCTATGCGAAGGTGCCCCGGGCGGATTACCCGTTGGCGGTGGCCTCCGTAGGGGTCATGGCCGAGGTGCAGGACGACGAGAATTACCGGTTTGCCATGGGCCTGCTGATCGACGGGATCAAGGTTCGGCTGGGCAAGGGCACGGACAAGTCTCGGAGCTGACGGAATCCGGCTTCGAAAACCACCGGGCCGCGTTCACGCCGGGTCTTCCGAACCTGGGCATTGGACCCTGCCCAGGGCATCGGGGGGTGGAAGCGTGCCGAACCCGGATGTATGGTGAATTGAATTTCAGCGAAATATCCTCGATGCGAAACCAGCCAAGTCGGGAAGAAGGCAAACGCGATGCCACTCGAGAAGAGATCCGGTTTCCCCCGAGTGTTGACGATCGCGACGAGCCTCGCGGTGGCCGCGGTAATCGCTGCAACCGGCCCGGGAAATGCACAAACTGCACCACCTGGCATTGATACTGCTGTCTCCAGCCAAACCCTGCCTCCGGCGGCCAAAAAGGTCGATCCGGGACTCAAAGCCATGGCGGCGAAGGCCACGGACGCGTCGAAGTCGCCCCTGAAGGCGCCGGCCAAATACGAGCTCGGATTCATCGTCAACAAAGACCACAAACTGAGCCCAAGCTACAAGCCGGCCTTGAAGACCATTCCCGGGACCTCGAAACAAATGACCCCCGAGGCGGTTGCCGCCTTCTCCAAGATGCGCAAGGCTGCAAAGAAAGACGGGATCTCGCTGACGGCGGTGTCGGGTTACCGTTCCTACGCCCGCCAAAAGGCGCTGTTTGCCTATTACTCCCGCCAGCTGGGTGCCAAGCAGGCCGCACGGGTCTCCGCACGGCCGGGAACTTCCGAACATCAGACCGGTCTGGCCATGGACGTGGGCGCATCAAGCGGCCGGTGCGTGATTTCCAAGTGCTTTGCAAGCACCCGTGAGGGCAAATGGGTGGCCAAGAACTCGCACAAATTCGGGTTCATCATGCGCTACCCCAAGGGCGCCGAGAAGACCACCGGGTACGACTACGAACCCTGGCATTTCCGCTACGTCGGAACCGCGATTGCCAAGGACATGAAGAGCAAAAAGGTCAAGACCTTGGAGCAGTACTACACCAAGTAGCGGGCAGCGCGGCCCGACGGGGAAGCACGCCGCATGCCGATGCTGCACAGCATGACGAGCGCCAATTCGGCCCCGGCAATGGCGAGCATGGCGCCGGAAGCCGCCGTTGCCGCGGTTGCTGGACCGTGGCCCCCGTGCTGGTGGCCGCCAAGTCCCAACGCCATGAACGTGTGGACGATGGACATGAGCGCCGACATGGCCAACAGCCCGGACAGCGCCTGCGGGCTGCCCCATGCCCGGTGGGCACATTTCAGGCACGCGGCGACCATTGCGGCCAACAACAGGGTCATTGGCAAGCCATGCGGGAACACCACCAGGAGCCACCCATGGGCAAGGCCCAGGGCCATCGCCGTGGCGGCAATGGCCCTGGCCAGGACCTGACCGGAAGCCGCAGGCGGCGGAGAAGCCGTTGCCGCGGAACCGGGGGCCGGATCCCATGCGGGCGCCGCTGCTGCGACACCCGCATGAATCGTTGTCATGGTGCGAATGCCTAGCTGTGGCAGGACTTGCCGGTGGCCGGCGCCGGGACGTCGAGGACCGGCGAGCGGTCGAAGAAGCCCTCGGGGCGCAGCTTGAACCCGATGGTGTCCACCGGCATGATCGGCCAGTCCTCGGGACGCGGGAAGTGGGTCAGCCCGAAGGTGTGCCACACGACGAGGTCCTTGCCGTCGATGTCGCGGTCGGCCTTGACCCATTCGGGCAGGCCCGCGCCGCCGGCGTGCTGGTTCACGAAGTCGCCGGTCGGGTAGCGCTCTCCCTCCGCGGCCGGGGTCACCCACAGGGCCTTGGAGGCGAAGGTCGCGCGGCGGTAGATGGAGGAATCCTCGTCCGCCAGCAGGGTCGGCTGCCCGGCAGGGTGCAGCTTGTAGCCCACCGGGTGGCCAAGGCGGTTGGTGGATTCCGGGTTGGAGACCACCCAGGTACGGCCCTTGGACGAGTCGGCGTCGCGGATCGCCTCGGATTCGCGGGTGAAGACCGTGCGCTTGCGCGAGAAGGCGTTGCCGCGCAGGTTCTCGGGACCGGTGGGCACGCGAACCACGTCCTCTTCCTCGACGCGGCCCGGGCCGCCGTCGAGGGCGAAGTCCAGCCGGGCGCCGAAGAGGTGCTGGTGGTACGGGGCGCCGAGGCCCGGCGCCATTTCCGAGGCGTACGGGTAGTCGCCGCCCGGGTGTGCGCTGGTGAACACGATGCCGGTGGCCTTGGCCTCGAATTCGATGGTGCCGTCGAGGTACAGGTACCAGTAGAAGCCGTAGTCGTAGTTGCCGACGGTGGTGAAGAACGAGATCACCAGACGGCGGTTGCGGCGGGTGTAGTTGATGCCGCTCCACAGGTCCGAGTGCTTGGCCAGGATCGACCAGTCCTCCTCGTGCATGCAGATGCCGTTCTTGATGGTGCGCGCCTCGCCGCGGGCGTTGGAGACCACCGGGGACATGTAGTGGATTTCGCCCAGGCAGTCGCAGCCCAGCTCCAGGGAGTTGGCGAACTGGCCCACCAGGTATTCGCCGGTATCGAAGTAGTTCTGCCAGCTGCGCACGGGGGAGGGGTCGCCGTAGGGGACGACCATTTCGGCGATCGAGGCGCGGTTGAGGATGCGCCGGGGCTGGCCCTTGTCCTCGAAGGAGATGTTGTGCAGCACCAGGCCCTCGCGCACGTCGAAGCCCACATCCAGGCTCCACTTTTCCCACTCGACGTGGTTGCCTCCGGTGACCGTGAAGCTGGGGCCCTCGGGCTGGGTGATGGAGATCGGCTTCTGCGTGGTGCGCAGCGGACCGGTGAGTTCCGGGTCGGTGTAGTTGCCGTGCTCGGCAGGGATGTCCACGACGCCCAGGTCGATGACCTGGTCCACGCTGCGGTTCGTCACATCCACGTAGCCGACCAGTCCGTCGACGGGGTGCGCCCAGGCCGAATCCTCCGGGTGGTTCTGCACGAAGGCCAGGCCGCGCAGGATGCGTCGGCCGGATTCCTCCGGGTATTCGAAAACGCCGGCGGACAGCGGTGCCACGCGGACGTTTTCGACGGCCAGGTTGCGCTTGGCAAGGGCCTCGAGCCAGCGGGGGTCTTCGGCGAGCAGTTGCTCGACCACCTCGAATTCCTCTTCCAGGACCGGCAGCTCGCCGCTGGTGGCGGTGTCCAGCTCAATGACGCTCTCCACAACTCGGTTTGTCACCGAAACCACGACGTCCTTGGGGCGGGCGCCCGCAACGTCGAGCAGGAAAACGCGGAACCGGCGGTCCATCGTTTCCTCGTCGCGCCGCGGATCCTCCAAGCCCAGGTAGGCAACGCGGGCCGATTCCGGGAAGTGCCCGTTCTCGGAAAGGACGGCGCGCACCGCATCGATTTCTTCGCTGGTGGCGAGCGCGTAGGCGCCGGTGCCTGTGTGCTGTTCGGTGGCGTTGCTGAGGGTCATGAGCTTGCCTTTCGGGGGAAGAGCTGTGGGGTGTGGGGCATCTCGAGCTGTCGTGATGTGCGCCACGTTTATATTCTCTGCTTGTAGAGAATAGCGACGATCACGGTTCTTTACAAGGGGTTGACTTGATGGGCCTGCGTGGCCCCGAGGTTGCGTCGGCGGCCCGTAGGATGGACGGCATGCCGAAAATTGTGGACCATGACGCACGTCGCCTCGAGTTGGTAGAGGTCACGTGGAGGGTTATTGCCCGACGGGGATTCGACGGAGTGACCCTTCGCGACGTCGCCGCCGAGGCGGGCTTTGCCAATGGGGCGCTCAAGCCCTACTTCCCCACGCGGGCCAGCCTGATGCGCGCGACCTTCACCCACGTGTTCGGCCGGACGAATGCGAGGATCGAAAGGGCCACCCGCGGACTGGATGGGCTGGAGGCCCTGCGCAGCTTCGCCCTGGAGGTGCTTCCGATGGATGCCGACCGGCTGGACGAGGCCCGTGTCGTGATCCCGTTCTGGCAGATGGCCATCCACGAGCGGGAGTTTGCCGAGGTCAACGACGAGGCCATGGCCCAGTGGCGAGCGCTCATCAGGCACTGGATCTCCGAGGGCGTGAGCGGCGGAACGTTGCGACGTGAAATCCAGGTTGCGCACGCAAGCGAATCCCTGCTGACCTTTCTCATGGGCGCGCAGGTGGTGGCCGTCCTTGATGCGAAATTCAACAGCCCCCAATTGCTGCAGGAGCAATTGGACGCGCACCTGCACATGCTGAAAGCCGGCTGAGTCGTCGGGGGAGGTTTCTAAAACCTCCGATCAGAGAAAAAACGTGACTTTGCGAGCTTTCCGGCGTACATTGGCACCAATGTGACGCCACTCACCTCCCTCTCCGATGTTTCGGCGGAGGGATGTTGGCCGGATTGGGGAAAGGTTCGTCGCTCGTGTACCAGGTGCAGCATGTTGATTCCTTCAGCGCATGGAAGGAACTTGTTTCCGGGGCCTTCGTTCCGTTGCTCTCCGAGCCGGTTCGTCCGGGCGCCTTTTCGGGCAGCATTGCCGGAAACCAGCTGGGGAACGTCGGTGTCATGGAAGTCGCCGCAACGGCGCACGTGGTTCGCCGGACCGAGGAACTGGTGGCGGCCGGGGATACGCCGTATTTCAAGCTCAACCTGCAATTGAGCGGACATGGCATGTTGCTCCAGGGTGGGCGCGAGACGGTTCTGCGCCCCGGCGAGCTGGCAATCTACGACACCCAGCAGCCGTACACGCTCTTGTTCGAAGAAGATTTTCGGACTCTGGTGCTGATGTTTCCGCACCATCTTTTGGGGCTTCCCGCCCGCGACGTTTCGGAGCTGACTGCGGTTGGCATCGGATCGCGGAACCAGATCGGCTGCGCGGTGGCTCCGTTCCTGACCCAGATCGCTCACATGTTGCCGCAGATGGGTGGGCCCATTGGCCAACGCCTGGCGGCCAATGCTGTCGACATTCTCGGAACCCTGCTGGCCAGCGAGCTCCATGAGCGAAATGAACTGGTTGACGGGAACCAGTCTCGCCAAATCCGGCAAATCCAGGCATACATCGAGGAGAACCTCTCGGACTCGAGGCTGAGCCCCGGCGCGGTTGCCGATGCACATTTCATGTCGTTGCGAAGCTTGCACAAGCTTTTCGCCGACACCGGGCACACCGTTGCCGAGTGGATCCGCACCCGGCGCCTCGAGCATTGCCGACGGGACCTTGAGGACCCGCTGCAGGTACAGGTTCCGGTGGGTGCCATCGGCGCGCGATGGGGCTTGCCCGATGGTGCCCACTTCAGCAGGGTTTTTCGTGCGTCTTACGGCTGCTCGCCGACGGCGTTCCGCTTGAGTATCTGAAAGATTATCGAATCGATCAGTATCTCGACCAGCTGCCACGAGCGTTCGTCGTCGGGGTCGGCCAGGTGTTGCAGGCTGATGCCGTCAATGTTCGCAATGAATGAGCGCGCAATGATATCCAGGTCGCGTGGATCGGCGACTCCGGAGACCTTGGCGCCGGCCTCGAAAATCGAGACCGTCGAATTTACCCAGCCCTGGTACATTGACCGGTTGATTTCAATTGCCCGTTCCATTTCGTCCCCGGATTTCATCCGATTCCGGCGAAGCAAAAGCTCAAAAGTGGTTACTTGCTCGTGAGGGGTATTTAGCATTCGTCGCCAAATTCTTTTGGCGTGCTCCCGAACGGATTCCTCCAGCGTCAAGCCGCTCTGCATCGGCTCCAGTTCGCGGGCGTAGTCCCGGCTGAGGAAATTGTAGACCTCGTCAAGAAGCTCATCCTTGCTGCGGAAGCAGTAGTGCAATGCCGCCAGCGGGGCGTCGGCTTCCGCCGCAATTCGCCGTGTCGTGGCAGCAGCAATTCCCTCTCGTGCAATTACCCGAGCAGCAGCCTCAACAAACTGGTGACTGCGATCTTTTATGGAAACGTGTGCCATTTTCGAGATGCCTTCCTGTGCAACTTGTATTCCATCCTACGGATCCTCGCCGAAGGTCGCGGAAAGAAACTTTTCGATAGTTCTGGTCAAACGACTAAGTCATGCGACATACTCTACTTGGCAAGTTAGCTGGATCACACCAGGCGCGACAATTTGACGAAGGGGAGTGCAAGCAAATGACGGGAACCAACCAAGCAGCAGACGTTGTCATCGTGAACGGACAGGTTCACGGAGCCGACGCATCCGCAGGGGACGCCACTGCCGTCGCCGTCATCGGCCACCGGATTTCCGCGGTCGGCGGCAGCGAAATCCGGGATCTCATCGGACACCGGACCCGGGTCATCGACGCGCAAGGCGGGGCAGTGCTCCCCGGAATCAACGACGGCCACCTGCATTTCGTCGAGTCGGCGGTCTCCGAGCACGGGACGCTGTCGGTCGGAAGCCATGTGGCGGGCAGCTGGGCGGAAGTCGTCCGCATCCTCGAGGATGCCGCTCCGGCAAGCGACGGCTGGATTCGCGCGCATGGCTGGGACGAAGCTGTGCTCGGCCACGGAGGCCCGGAGCACGTGTTTGGTCTTCGACCGGAATCCCCGTTGGTTGCCTACGACCAAACAGGGCACCAGCTGCTCATGAACGAAACCGCGGCCCGGCTGGCCGGGCTCGATTCATGGGCCGGCGGCTACCCCGACGGCGTCGTGGGAAGCTTCGCCGACGGCAGGGCAAACGGACTGCTGGTCGACGCGGCCGTCGAACTCGCGGGCAAGGTCGTCCCGCAGCTGGGAGATGCCGAACTCAAGGAATGCATCATCAAGCACCAGCGGCTGTTGCACTCCCTGGGAATCACGTCGCTGACGGAACCAGGTCTGGGCCCGGGCGGCGAGGGACTCATGGGAGGATCGAGCGCAACCCGGAGCCTGTCGCTGCTGGCGGATCTCGCGGCCGACGAGGAACTGACCCTCCGGATCAACGTGCTGTTGCTTTTCTCCTCCACCGGCGGGGCGAACGAAAACGACGTGCGCGTGGGCCTGGCCGGGGACCTTCCCGGCAGCCTGCGGCGGCGCGGCATCAGCGAAGACCTCCTGCGGATCGCCGGGGTCAAGATCTTCGCCGACGGCATCCCGCGCTCCGGCACCGCGTGGATGAGCGAACCCTACGAGACCCCTTGCGGCCACAACCACGGCAGCATGGTCATCGTCGGGAATTCCGATGCCGAGCGCGAGCAAGAACTCCGCAAGATCATCGACCGCATCCACGACGGGCGGACTCCAGGCCGGAATCCACGCCACGGGCGACGCGACGACGGACGCCGCCATCGCCGCCATCGCCGATGCCCAGGGGAAAAACCCACGGGACGCACGGCACTACATCATCCACGGTGCATTCAAGGACCGGGAAACCATCGGCAAGGTTCCAACGCCACGGCGTCGGCCTCAGCACGAACCCGACCATCCGCTCGGAGGCCGGGGCCCTGATGAAGAAGATCCTGGGCGCGGAAAGGTTCGACGGGCAGCAGCCGCTGTCCTCGCTGCTGGCGGCGGGAGTGCCGACGAACATCGCCTCGGACGCGCCGGTGACCACGCCGGACTGGCGGGAATCGGTCATCGCGGCCGTCACCCGGGACACCACCGCCGGCCCGGGCGCCACCGACGACCCCGAGCGGGTCGGCTTCCGGCAGGCGCTGGAGATGATGACCATCCACCCCGCGTGGCAGGACCACGCCGAGGACCGCAAGGGGCGCCTTGCCCCCGGCTACCTCGCCGACCTTTGCATTCTCGAAAAACCGGTTGCCGACGATGTCCGCGCACTGCGGGACAACCCGACGACCCACACGATTTCCAACGGCAGTCTCGTCTATTCGGCGTTGTGAACGAACCGTTCTCCCGCAACGCCTGCCCCACCAAAACACCACGCGCCGCTTCCGTGGCAGCGCCAAAACTCCAGGAGCAAAAGTGAAACTTTCCCTACGTTCAATGGCCCTGCTGGCCGTGGGCTCGCTGACCCTGTCAATGGCCGCCTGCAGCACCGGAAACGAACCTGCCGCGGCACCCACGCCCGGCGGCAGCACCACCCTGAAGGTCGGCACCATCGGCCTGACCTCCGACGCGGCCATCGAGCTGGCGAAGACGAAGGGCTACTTCAAGGACGAAGGCCTCACCGTCGAAACCTCCGTGGTCGCCAACCCGCCCGCCGGCGTGGCGGCCGCCCAGAGCGGCCAGCTGGACCTGACCTACAGCCCCTCGATCCCGATGTTCAACGCGCTGTCCCAGGGCGTGCCGCTGAAGATCGTCGCGGCCGCCGACGGCTACAGCGACGAGGCCATGGGCAAGAGCGACCTGACGCTGGTCGACGACACCGCGCTGATCGTCGGCAAGGATTCGCCGATCACCTCGGTCGGCGAGCTGGAGGGCAAGACCATCTCGGTGCCGGCGCGCAAGGCCCAGCTTGAGGTCACCATCTCGAATGCGGTCAAGCAGGCCGGCGGGGACCCGTCCAAGATCAACTGGATCGTCCTGGACTTCTCCTCCGCCGTGCAGTCCCTGAAGCAGGGCCGCATCGACGCCGCGGGCCTGGTGGCCCCGTTCACCTCCAAGGCCGTTGCCGACGGCGGCAAGGTCGTTTCCTCGCCGGGCGTCGAGTTCTTCGAAAAGGGCGCCGTCGGCCTCTACGTTGCCGGGGAATCCACGGCGACCAAGAAGGCCGAGCAGCTGAAGGCCTTTGCCCGCGCCATCAACAAGGCCAACGCCTACGCGAACGAGCACCACGACGAGGCCCTGGAGGTCGCCGCCAAGCTGACCGACACCCCGCTGGAGGTCCTGAAGAACTCGGCACTGACCTACTGGCCGACCGAGGTCCGGTTCGCCGACATCCAGCGCGTCGACACCCGCCTGGCCGAGCTCGGGTTCCTGCCGGAAGAGGTGAAGATCGATGACAGCCTCATCCTCAGCGACAAATAGCCGCACGCCCAACGGCCTGCTGGTCCTGCCCAAGCGCGATTCCGGCAGCACCCGGACCCTGCTGGGCGTCCTCGGCGCCGTGATCGTGCTGGTGGCCTGGCAGGTCGTCGCCGCGGCGCAGCTCTTCGGCAACGCGGTTCCCTCGGTGTTCGAGACCGCCGGCAAGCTGGCCGCGCTGCTGGGGACCCAGGAGTTCTGGGCCGAGCTGTCGGTCACCGTGCTCATCGCCCTGGCCGGCCTGGTCTTCAGCGCGGTGCTGGGGATCGTGCTGGGCATCCTGATCGGCACCTCGGCGGTGCTCAGGTCGCTGACCCTGGCGGTCTTCGAGTTCCTGAAGCCGATCCCGCCGATCGTCGTCCTGCCGCTGGCCGTCATGGTGCTGGGCCCGACCTGGCCCATGGCCTTCGTGCTGGTCGCGTTCGGCTGCTCGCTGGCCATCGTCATGCAGACGGCCTCCGGCGTCCAGGACACCGATCCCGTCGCGCTGGCCACGGCCCGCTCCTTCGGCATGAAGCCGATGGAGATCAAGGCGCGGATCGTCCTGCCCAGCGCCAGCCCGTTCATCGGCACCGCCATGCGGGTGGCCGCGCCCACCGCGCTGGTCATCGCCGTGGTCGCCGGGCTGCTGGGCGGGGCCCCGGGCCTCGGGCGTTCGATCTACCAGGCCCAGGCCGCCGGCAACTTCTCCACGCTCTACGCCCTGGTGATCGTGCTGGGCATGCTGGGACTCGTCTTCCACTGGACCAGCTCGTGGGCCGAGGCCAAGGCGCTGCACTGGCACCCGTCCCACCGGGAGGTATCGCTGTGAAAAACATGATGTCGAAAAACAAGATGCTGCTGATCACTCTGGGCATCGCGAGCCCCGTGGCGGCGCTGGTCGCCTGGTGGACGCTGTCGGAGAACTCGACGAACGCCTTCTTCCCGCCGCTGAGCCGGATCATGGATCGCTTCGCCGACCTGTGGCTCTTCGAGCATTTCAAGTCCGACGTGCTGCTGAGCATGGGCAACCTGTTCACCGGGTTCCTGATCGGCATCGCGGCCGGCGTGCTGGTCGGCTTCGTGCTGGCGATGGTCCCGACGATCCGCTGGATGTTCGAGCCGACCATCCACTTCTTCCGCGGCATCCCGCCGGTGGCGATGATCCCGATCGTCATCACGCTGATCGGCTTCGGCCCGGAGATGCGCGTGGCAAACATCGCTCTGGCGGCGTTCTTCCCCACGCTCATCGCCACGATGGACGGGATCCGCGGCATCGACGGCTCGCTGAAGGACGTCTGCTCCGTCTACCGGCTCACCCCGGCCGAACGGATGGTGCGCGTGTACCTGCCAGCGGCCGGCCCGCAGATCTTCTCCGGGATGCAGGTCAGCCTGCAGGTCAGCTTCGTGGTCATGATCGCCTCCGAGATGCTCGGGTCCTCCCAGGGCATCGGGGCGATGACGCTGCTGGCGCAGCAGTCCTTCATGTCCGCCGACATGTGGGCGGGCATCCTGCTGCTCGGCGCCATCGGCTTCCTGGTGAACATCGTGTTCGAGCTCATCAAGGGACGGGTGCTGCGCTGGTACATCGGCTCCCGCCGGGTGGAGCGTGCCGCATGAGCACATTGGCACCCGAAAACACGGGCACCCGACAACAGCACACCCATCTACACATCCCGCCGTTCGGCTCGCTCAGGTTCGGAGGAACCCATGGAAACCTCAACAGCAACACCGCGACTCACGGTCCAGTCGCTGGCCAAGAGCTACGGCTCCGGCCCGGCCGCCGCGCACATCATCGGCGACCTCACGTTCTCCACCGAGGCCGGCGAGATCATGTGCATCGTCGGCCCCTCCGGCGTCGGCAAGACCACCCTGCTCAAGTGCCTGGCCGGCCTGCACCCGAGCACCGGCGGAACCATCAGCATCGACGGCCGGGCGATCTCCGGGCCGCCGCCGGAGATGGCGCTGGTCTTCCAGGACTACTCGCGCTCGCTCATGCCGTGGCTGACCGTGCGCAAGAACCTGGTGCTGCCGCTGCGCCACCTGCGCCTGGACCCGGCCGAGCTCAAGGCCCGCTGCGACACCGCGCTGGCCGCCGTCGGGCTGGCCGCCGCAGACCACAAGTACCCGTGGCAGCTCTCCGGCGGCATGCAGCAGCGCGTGGCGATCGCCCGCGCCCTGGCCTACCGCCCGGAGATCCTGATCATGGACGAGCCGTTCGCCTCGGTCGACGCGCAGACCCGGTTCGAGCTCGAGGACCTGTGCCTGAAGATCCGCGAGGACTTCGGCATGACGATCCTGCTGGTCACCCACGACATCGACGAGGCCGTGTACCTTTCGGACCGGATCGTGGCGATCGGCTCCAAGCCGGCCCGGGTGCTGGACATCATCGACGTGGACCTGCCGGGCCCGCGCGAGCAGATCGGCACCCGCGCCCTGCCGCGGTTCGCCGAGCTGCGCACCCGCACGCTCTCGCTGATCCGCCAGGCCCAGTCATGACGGCAGGCCCAGAAACGACGGCCGGCCGGCCGAACATCGTCTTCATCATCGCCGACCAGCTGCGCGCCGACCACCTCGGGTTCAACGGCAACACCGAGGTCCGCACCCCGAACCTCGACCGCCTGGCGGCGGACGCCGCGGTGTTCGACCGCGCCTTCGTCGCCAACCCGACCTGCATGCCCAACCGCGCCAGCCTGCTGACCGGGCGCTGGCCCTCGGTGCACGGCACCCGGTGCAACGGGATCTCGCTGGACCCGGACAGCTCCACCTTTGTGCGCTCGCTGGCGCAGTCCGGGTACCGGACCGCGGCCGTGGGCAAGCTCCACCACCAGAACATGGGGTGGGACTTCGAACCCGAGCAGGCCGAACAGATCCGGGACACCGACCCCGGGCTCATCGACGCCCGCACGGCCCGGGCCGTCGGACGCACGCGGGAGACCGGGTGGGACCAGTGGGAAAACCGGGAGCGCCACGAGCGCGGCTTCGTGCCCATGCCCGAGGACTACTACGGCTACCAGGAGGTCGACCTGGTGATCGGCCACGGCGATGCCCCGGGCGGCCACTGGGTGCACTGGGCGCGCGATCGCGGCGTGGACCCGCGCGTGCTCGGCGGGCCGGAGGCCAGCGCCAAGCCGCCGACGGGCTGGGACCAGGTCTACACCACCTCGATCCCCGTCGACGTCCACCCGAGCACCTACGTGGGGGAGCGGGCCGCCGAACGGATCAAGGCGGCCGCCGCGTCGCAGGACCCGTTCTTCCTCTTCGTCTCCTTCCCCGACCCGCACCACCCCTTTGCGCCGCCCGAGGAGTACGCGGGGCTGTACGACCCGGCGGCCATGGAGCTGCCCAACGGGTTCGAGCAGGACCACAGCGATTCGCCCGAACACATCCGCACGATGATCGCCGGGCGCGGGACCCCGAACAGCGACGCGACGATGGCCTTCGCCGTCTCCGAGGACCAGTACCGCCGCGCGGTCGCCGCCCAGTACGGGCTGATCGAGCTCATGGACGTGCAGGTCGGCCGGATCCTGCAGGCGCTGGAGGACTCGGGCCAGGACCAGGACACCATCGTCGTGTTCACCTCCGACCACGGGGACATGTTCGGGGACCACGGGCTGATGCTCAAGCACTTCGTCCACTACGAATCCGTGACCCGGGTGCCGCTGGCCATCCGCATCCCGGGGACGCGCGGCGGCGCGCGGCGGCGCAGCAACGCCCTGGTCTCGACGGCCGACCTGGCCCCCACCATGCTCGAGCTGGCCGGGGTGCGTGCGTTCCACGGGATCCAGGGCCGCAGCCTGCAGCCCCTGCTGGACGGCTCGGCCGATACGATACGGGAGGCGGTGCTGATCGAGGAGGACCAGCCCTTCTCCATCGACGGGCTGCCGGCGCCGGTTCGCATGCGCAGCGTGGTGACCGCCGAGGGGCGGTTGACCAGGTACTTCGGTGCCCCGGGCATCGAGGTGTACGACCACCGCACCGATCCGGGGGAACTGCACAACGTCGCCGGGCAGCCGCAGGCGGCCGAGCTGCAGCGGACCCTGGAGAACGCGCTGCTGGAGGAAATGGCGCGGGTGTGCGACCTTGCACCCACGCCGACCTTCGCCGCATAGCCTGGACACCGACGCAACCCCGATCCAGCCCCGCAACCCAACCAAGGAGAACCACGTGTCCTGCTGCCAGCCCGCGCCGAGCCCCGGAGAACCCGCGTCCCGGCCGGCCGCCCAGGCCGCGGCCACGGCCGCCGGTCCGGGGAACACACCGGACGGCATGCCGCGGCACGGGATCGAACAGGCCCGCGTGCCGGCCGGCAGCTACCTGATGGGCGACCACTTTGCGGAGGGCTACCCGGACGACGGGGAAACCCCTGTGCACCGGGTGGCGGTCGCCGAATTCGGGATGGACGCCGTTGCCGTCACCAACCTGCAGTTCGCGAGGTTCGTGGACCAGACAGGACACGTGACGGAGGCCGAGCGCTACGGCTCATCGGCGGTGTTCCACCTGCAGCTGGGAAGCGAAGATGCCTGGCCCGCGGGGAGCCGCCGGGTGGCCGGCCTGCAATGGTGGGTCAACGTGCCGGGTGCCAGCTGGCGCGAGCCCCTGGGCCCGGGCTCCTGCGCCGCGGACGACCACCCGGTTGTCCACATCAGCTGGAACGACGCGCTGGCCTATTGCGAGTGGGCAGGGCGGGCGCTGCCCACCGAGGCCCAGTGGGAATACGCGGCCCGCGGCGGCCTGGAGGGTGCACGCTATCCGTGGGGGAACGAACTCACCCCCGGAAACCTGCACCGATGCAACATCTTCCAGGGAAGCTTCCCGCACCTGAACACCGGGGAGGACGGGTACGGCGCCACGGCGCCGGCACGTTCCTTCGAACCCAACGGGTACGGGCTGTGGCAGATGTCGGGCAACGTCTGGGAATGGTGCGCCGACTGGTTCCTTCCCCGCTACTACAAGCGAAGCCCGGAACTCGAACCGCAGGGTCCGCCCTTCGGCGAGGGCCGCGTCATGCGCGGGGGGTCGTTCCTCTGCCACGAATCGTATTGCAACCGCTACCGGGTGGCGGCGCGGAGCCGGAATTCGCCGGATTCATCGAGCAGCCACTGCGGTTTCAGGACGGTGTCCCGCCCGCCCGAACGGGAGGCCGCCGGATAACCCTGCACGAATCGCCAAGTGCCGCTCACGCAAAGCCAAGCCGTTGCGCCCCGCGAGGGCGCACGCTGGTAGGGCATCACGGTTCAAGGAGGAATCCCATGGCAACATCAACCGAATCAAAGGACACCCAGGCACCGAGCCTGGGCAAACGCACGCTCGGCGTGCCGGCGCTGGTGTTCATGATCATCGCGGCCTCGGCGCCGTTGACGGTCGTCGCCGGCGGCGTCACCAGCAACTACGCGGTCACCGGGGTGCTCGGCATCCCGCTTTCCTTTGTCGTGCTCGGCATTGTGCTGTTGGTGTTTGCCGTGGGATACACGGCCATGAGCCAGCACGTGCAGAACGCCGGCGCCTTCTACGCCTACGTGGCCCGCGGGCTGGGCAAGCCGGCCGGCATCGGCGCGGCATGGGTGGCGCTGGTCAGCTACAACGCCATGCAGATCGGCATCTACGGGATGTTCGGCTTCGCCATGGCCGATTTCCTCACCACCACATTCGGACTTTCAACGCCCTGGTGGATCTGCGCCCTGATCGGCTGGGCCGTCGTGGCGGTGCTCGGCATCAACAAGGTGGACCTCTCCGCCAAGGTCCTGGGCATCGTCGTTGCCTGCGAATTCCTCGTCGTCATCGTCTACGACGTGCTGGCGCTCAAGGTCGCCCCGGAGGGGATCTCCACCGAGTCGCTGCAACCGTCAAGCCTTTTCACGGCAGGCGTCGGCGCCGCACTGGCCTTCAGCATTGCCGCGTTCATGGGATTTGAATCCGGAGCCATCTACGGCGAAGAGGTCAAGGACCCCAAGACCACCCCGCGCCGGGCAACGCTGATCGCGATCGGCATCATCGGCGTCTTCTACGCGTTCTCCGCCTGGGCCATGGCGGTCGGCGAAGGGCACAGCGCGGTCATCGAAAATTCGGCCGCCGGTCCGGGTCTGGTCTTCGGCTTCCTCGCCGCCCACACCCCGGGGTGGTTCGTCACCCTCGGCAACATGCTCTTCATCACCAGCCTGCTCGCTGCGTTGATTGCCTTCCACAACGTGGTGGCCCGCTACCTCTTCTCGCTGGGCCGCGAGGGCGTGCTGCCCGCTGCCATGGCCAAGACCAACCCGCGCACCCACGCCCCCGTGGTTGGGTCGCTGACCCAGTCGGTGCTTGCACTGGTGGTCCTGGTGGTCTTCGCCATCGCCGGAGCGGGAGCGGACATCATGTTCCCTGTGTTCACGCTGTTCACGTGGCTCACCAACACCGGTGCCTTCGGGCTGGTCATGCTCATGGCGCTGACCAGCTTCGCGGTGATCGGCTACTTCCGCAGCGAACCGCACGGGCTGGGAAAGTGGACCACCCAGGTGGCGCCGCTGATCGCCGGGATCGCGCTCGTTGTGCTCTTCGGGGCGATCGTGGCGAACTTCGACGTGCTGATCGGCCTGGAAGGCGCCAGCGTCCTGGGTTGGCTGCTTCCCGCACTCGTGGTGGTCCCGGGCATCCTCGGCCTGCTCTGGGCGTTCAGGTTGCGCTCCACCCAACCGGCGATCTACGCGGGCGTTGGGCACGGCGGCGACCTGGCCGAAGACGAAACCGAAGCAGGCGCGACAACGCAGCGCTGAACCGAAAACCCTTCAACAACCACTTCCACAAGCAAGACTTCCGGCAATCCAAGAGACAAGAAAAGGGAACGATCCATGAGCACCGAAACCAACACCGTCGCCACCTACGCCACCGCGGACGAACTGCTTGCCGCCATCCAGCCTGCCAGCGGGGGCCGCGAAATCCTCGACCCGGCGACCGGCGAGCTGGTGGGCCGCGCTCCGGAACACGAGGTTGCGGACCTCGAGGCGGCAATCGCCGCCGCCCATGCGGCGCAGCCGGAATGGGACGCGCTGGGCCACACGGCACGCCGCGCCCTGATGAACCAGGCTGCCGACGCCATCGAGGCAAACGCCGAGGCGCTGGCACACCTGCTCTCGCGCGAACAGGGCAAGCCGCTGAACGGCCCGAACGCCCGCTTCGAGGTCGGCGGCTCCGTGGCGTGGCTGCGTGCCGCCGCAGCCTTCGACCTCGAGGCAGAGGTCATCGTGGACGACGGAACCACCTACGCCGAGATGCACTACCGCCCCTTCGGCGTCGTCGGGGCCATCGGCCCGTGGAACTGGCCGATGATGATCAGTGTCTGGCAGCTGGCCCCGGCCCTGCGCATGGGCAACACCGTGGTGATGAAGCCCAGCGAATACACCCCGTTGAGCGTGCTGGCCCTGGTCCACGTCATCAACCAGGTGCTGCCCGAGGGCGTCCTGCATGTCGTCGCCGGCGGCCGCGACGTGGGCCAGCTGCTGAGCACCCACAAGGACATCGACAAGGTCATGTTCACCGGCTCGACGGCCACGGGCAAGGCCATCATCCGCTCCTCCGCGGACACCGTGAAGCGCCTGACCCTGGAACTGGGCGGCAACGACGCAGGAATCGTGCTGCCCGACGCGGACCCGAAGGCCATCGCCGAGGGACTGTTCTGGGGCGCGTTCATCAACACGGGCCAGACCTGCGCCGCGCTCAAGCGCCTCTACGTGCACGCCGACATCTACGAAGAGGTCTGTGAGGCGCTGACCGAGGTCGCCAAGAACATGCCGATGGGCGTGGGCCTGGACGAGGCAAACGTGCTGGGCCCGCTGCAGAACAAGGCCCAGTACGACATCGTCGATTCCCTGGTCCGCAAGGCCACCGAATCCGGTGCCCGCGTGCTGCTCGGCGCCAACCCGCAGGCGGAACAGCCGGGCTACTTCTACCCGAGCACGCTGATCGCGGACATCGCCACCGACAACGCGCTGGTCGTCGAGGAACAGTTCGGCCCGGTCCTCCCGATCGTCAAGGTCGACTCGATCGAGCAGGCCGTCCAGCTGGCCAACGCCCTGGACGTCGGGCTGGGTGCCTCCGTATGGTCCTCCGACCGCGATGCCGCGCGCGAGGTTGCCGCACGCCTGCAGGCCGGCACCGTGTGGATCAACAGCCACGGCGGCGTGGATCCGCGCATCCCGTTCGGCGGCGCCAAGACCTCGGGCTACGGCGTCGAGTTCGGCGTCGACGGGCTCAAGGCCCTGGGCCAGCCGCAGGTCATCAACGGCTAACGGCCTCGTTCCATCCCAGCAAGGCGTTGTCTTCGCCGTCGTTTTCCACGGCACCGAAGGCAACGCCTTTGCTATTTCACTTCCGCCCGCTGCTTTGCCGCTTGTTCCGCCAGCACCGGCTCGGCAATGCTCTGCTGTTCGGGGGAAAAGGCGTAGAGGACTCCGGACTCCTGGGAAACCCACCACTTGCCGCATAGATGGGTGCTCTGGTTTTCCTTGCCCGTCGGCCACCAATCGGCGCTCAGCAACGGCGTTTGGTATTGCTTGGCCACGACGCCGGCGATGTCCTCGGGCTTGACGCCCGGTTCGGCCTTCAAGCCCGAGGCAAGTTCCTCGGCCGTCGGCTTCCCGGCGGTGCCCAGAGCGATGCAGGATTCGGGCAACGGGCCGGCATATTTCATGCGCAGGATGCGTTCGTTGCCAGTGGTCCGCTGGACTTCCTTCAACTCCGTTGCCTGATCCGGAGCCCAGGCAGGGACGACGTCCTTTTCCTTGCCCTCGGTTCCGGTCGCGAATTCGTAGCTGGAGGTCTTGTCGTACTTCGATTCGATGCCCAGGGCCGAGCAGCCGGTCATGGCGAGGCCCGCCAATACTGTTGTGGAGGCCAACCCAAGCATTTTGAATCGGTTGGAGGCCACGGGGGAGAGCAGAGCGGTACTTGTCATGCTTCCAGCGTAGAAAACCGGGGGCACCAGGCGCATCGGACTTGGGGTTTATGTTCCGGAAGCCGAACTAAGTCCCAGGGAGGAGGTCGCCCACCCGTTTCCCATCCGCAGGTACCAGCCGTGGGTACTGAATGCCGACCCACACGCGTCGTCCCAACAGGGTTCCGGGATCAGTGCTTTCGACGGGCCAACTGGGTTTTTGGCCATGCGATCGCCACGTTGATTTATCGCGAGGGCTTGATCAGGCCCTGGAGGAGCGGCTGAATCCGGTAGGGGAGGTGTTCCTTGAGTGCCAGTGAGGTCTCGGTGCGAAGCACGCCGCGGATGCGCAGGATCGAACGCAGGGTGCGGTGCAGGTCCTTGGTGTCTTGGGCGACGACGCGGCACCACACATCGCCTCGTCCCGAGATCTCATGGACTTCCAACACGCGATCCAAGGACCGCAACGCCGTGAGCACCGGATCAAGTTCACGGTGCGCCACTTCCAGGGTGATGAAGCCCAGGACATCGAAGCCCAAGGCGCTCAGGTCCACGTCACGCCCGCCGGACCGAAGCACGTTGCGGCTCTCCAGGCGACGCATGCGTGAGGAAACGGTATTTCGAGCAACCCCCAGCGAGTCCGCAATATCGCCGATTTGGGTTCGGGGGTCTTCGAGCAGGTGAAGCAGTATCCCGACTTCGATCTCATCCAGTACGCTCACGCTGCATCCCATTCCGCTCGTCAAAGCACCAAATCTAATCATCATGATCAGTGATTGCTGATTAGTTGAATTATAGGCATCAAGTACTGCCAGAATCTCTGTGACAGTGCGTCGGGCGATCCTCGGCGCGTGGTGCGCGAGCCAAGACTCCAGGAGATGCGCGATGACGGTATTCAGTGAACTTGCCATGCGTCCGCTTGCGGACGTTCCCGGCGTCCGCGGATGGAATGCGAGCATTCCGGCACGGTTGGTGCTGACAATCTTTGCCACGGCGTTGCTGTTGGTGGGAGCCAACCTTGCAACACCGCTCTATCCGTTGTTGCAGTCACGCCTGGGTCTGGGGCCCTTCGCGGTGACCCTGACGTTTTCCTCCTACGTCATTGCCCTGATCCTGGGGCTGGTGCTGTATGGCCACTGGTCGGACCACCTTGGCCGGCGTGCGGCCTTGGTGCTTGCCGTGGTCGTGGGGCTGGGCGGTGAAGTCGTCTTCGCAACTGCGGACGGGTTGGGCGCACTGATGGTTGGCCGTTCGCTTCAAGGGGCGGCCGTGGCCATGGCCATCGGCGCAAGCGGCGCGGCACTGCGGGAACTGCTGCCCCGGCACCCCCGTTGGGCCAGCCGCTTCACGTTGTTGGCCTCCACCGGCGGCGTGGCGCTGGGCCCCATTGTGGGTGGATTTCTTGCCGCCTATGGCGAGCCCACACGGACTCCCTTCATCGTGCATGCGCTGCTCATGGCGGCCATGCTGGTTCCCCTGTGCCTGGTCCGCGCACGCCCGGCCATCGCGCCGACGCCTGGTGAATATTCCGTACTGAAACCGCAAAAACCGCGCCTCACCGAGACGGTTCGCTCCCAATTCTGGGTGACTTCGCTCGTCGGGTTCCTCAGCTTCGCACTCTTCGGGTTTTGCTTGTCACTCGGCCCCGGGTACTTTGCCCACGCAACGGGCGTCCATTCCGCCGTGGGCACGGGGACGCTGGCCTCCCTGGTGCTGCTGGGGTCCGCAGGGATCCAGCTGGTGGCGCCGGCTCGTGGCTCGTCGTTGCCCGGTGCGCTCGTCGGCATGGGCGTATCGTCGGTCCTCATCGTGGTTTCCGCCGAATCCGGGCTGTTGTGGATGCTTTGCCTGGCCATGCTGGGGGCAGGAATCGCACAGGGCATTGCGTTCCAGTCGGCCTTCCACCGCCTTTCGGTGAGCCTGCCGGCTCAGGAAAGCGCGAGGGTGTTCAGCTCCGTCTACGTGGTGACGTACCTGGGAAGTGCCGCTCCGGTCGTGGGCCTTGGTGCACTGACGGGGAGCCTGGGCATCACGGTGGCGGCATCGCTGTTTGTTTCTCTCGTTGCCGGCGGTTGCCTGCTTCTCGCGGCGGCGGCCCTGAAAATTTCCCGCACGTCCCGGGGCTAGCGCAGATCCAGGGCGGGCTCGGGATCTGTGGGGGAACCGGTCTCAGATGCAGGGTCCAAGAGTTCCGGTTCGTGGTCCGGGCCAAGGAGCACTCCTATCCCGCTGGCCGGGCGGCCCTTGCCGTCGACCAGATCAACCTCGGCCCACGTACCGTTCCAGCTGGTCATCGTCACATCGCTGACCTCATAGCGCGCCTCCACATTGGAGCTGAGGTTCCGGCGTGACTCGTCCCAGCCGATGGCCGCGGTGACCGAAGCTGCGAGCACCAGGGCCACGCCAAAGATTGCCACGCCGGACTGGACCCGCAGATCCCTGCGGCGCGCATAGGTTTGCAAACCATCGGCATCGGCGCGGAACTTCTTCCAGCGGACCAGGGCGCCAATGCCCAACGGGATTGCGAAAACCGCGAAGATGCCTGCAGCGGCCACATAGAGCAGCGGAGTCAGGAAATCGACGGGTAGGTACATTCGCCCATAGTAGCAACACGGCTATTGCTTCCACATGCACCTTTGGGCGTATGGTTTCGCCGGCTCCCTCGACTCGCGTGCTTGGTCGGAACGCCCCGAACGAGTGCATCCTCCCGCCACCAGCAGGAGGGTGCTACGGGGTCGGCGCGGCGGTGGGGCGCAGGCGGGCCGCCCACCAGGTGGAAGGGTCGGTGCCGGTGGCGGTCACCGATATCTCGCCTGAGGGGAGCTCCATCGTCGAGGTGACGAATCCGGAACCGTCGCAACCGATCTGTCCTTCGCCCAGGGCCTCTTCCGAGTGGCTGATGGTGAACGTTGCTTCCTTGGCTCCCTGGCATGCCATGTCGAAGGCGTGCCATCCGGCCTTCACGTCGGTGATGGTGATGGTGGCGCCAACGATCCCGCCTCCGGAGGACGTGTTTTCCTCGTCCTTGTGCTCGTCGTCAAGAACGGCATCAAACCATGCCTGGCCGCTGACCGGGTCGGGAGCCGGGGCAGGGGTCGAGCACCCTGCCAGGCCCAGGGCCATTGCTGCCATGATTCCGGTGGTGAGGTGCATTTTTGTCAGGCGCATGGGCACCAGCCTAGGCCGGGAGCGTGGGAGCCATTCGCGGTGACGCGCCGCCCGGGCACGATGGCGCGGGGTCGGAAACGGCGGCCCCGGTCGACAGCGCAAACGACAACTGGCCTGGTGCCCGGGAAAACCCCGGGCACCAGGCCAGCCGTTTACTTCGGTGCGGCTTAGGCTTCGACGAAGGTGTCGGCCACCGACAATGCCTCGTCAAGCATGGCCAGACCCGTGCGCAGGTCCTCGTCGCTGATGTTCAGCGGCGGAACCACGTGGATGCGGTTGAAGTTCACGAACGGCAACATGCCGGCCTTCTTCAACGCGCCGGTCACTGCTGCCATGGCCGGCGAGGATCCGCCGTAGGGTGCCATCGGCTCGCGGGTCTCGCGGTTGGTGACCAGTTCGACGGCCCAGAAGCAGCCGGTTCCGCGGACATCGCCCACGGAGGGGTGCTTCGCCTTGAGCTCGTCGAGGGCCGGGCCGATGATGTCTTCGCCGATGCGGGCGGCGTTCTCCACCATGCCCTCTTCCTTCATCGCGTTGATGGTCGCGACCACCGCGGCGGATGCCAGCGGGTGGCCGGAGTAGGTCAGGCCGCCCGGGTAGACGCGGTCGCGGAAGGTCTCGAAGATGGCATCCGAGATCGCCACGCCGCCGAGCGGAACGTAGCCGGAGTTCACGCCCTTGGCGAAGGTGAGCAGGTCCGGGGTCACGTTCCAGTGGTTCACGGAGAACCACTTTCCGGCGCGGCCGAAGCCGGCCATGACCTCGTCGGCGATGAAGACGATGCCGTACTTGGTGGTCAGCTCGCGCACGCCCTCCATGTAGCCGGCCGGCGGCACGTAGATGCCGCAGCTGCCCGGAATCGATTCGAGGATCAGCGCCGCAATGTTGCTCGGGCCTTCCAGCACGATGGTGTCTTCCAGGTGGCGCAGTGCGCGCTGGGTTTCTTCGGCCTCCGTGGTGGAGTTGAAGTAGGAGCGGTACGGGTAGGCCGGGAAGAAGTGCACGACCCCGTCGGTGGCGTTGTCGGAGGCCACGCGGCGCGGGTCTCCGGTGACGTTCACTGCCAGGTGCGTGCCGCCGTGGTAGCTGCGGTACGCCGAAAGCACCTTGTGCTTGCCGGTGTGCACGCGGGCCATGCGGATCGCGTGCTCGTTGGCGTCTGCGCCGCCGTTGGTGAAGAAGATGCGGTTCAGGTCGCCGGGGGTCAGCTCGGCGATCAGGCGCGCTGCTTCCGAGCGTGCGTCGTTGACGTACTGCGGGGCGATGGTGCAGATCTGCGCCGCCTGCTCCTGGATCGCCGCGACGACCTTCGGGTGCTGGTGGCCGATGTTGGTGTTGACCAGCTGCGAGGAGAAGTCGAGCAGCTTGTTGCCCGCCCCGTCCCAGACCCAGGAGCCCTCGGTCTTGAGGATGGTCATCGGGTCGAACGGACCCTGCGCCTGCCAGGAGTGGAAGACGTGTGCGCGGTCAAGCTCGTGGGCGCGCGCGCCCGCTGCGATCTGCTCCGCGGTGATGGTTTCGGTGCTCACATCGATGCTCATGATGGGATTGCCCTTTCTGACGGTTCTTTGAGCCTAGGCGTTCTGCGGGAAGCCGAGGTTCAGGCCGCCGTGGCTCGGGTCGAGCCAGCGGGAGGTGACAACCTTGCCGCGGGTGAAGAAGTTGATGCCCTCGGCGCCGTATGCGTGGGTGTCGCCGAAGAGCGAGTTCTTCCAGCCGCCGAAGGAGTAGTAGGCCATCGGTACCGGGATCGGCACGTTGATGCCAACCATACCGACCTGGATCTCGTTCTCGAAGCGGCGTGCGGCGCCGCCGTCGTTCGTGAAGATCGCGGTGCCGTTGCCGTACGGGTTGGCGTTGATGGTCTCGATGCCCTCGTCGAAGGACTCGACGCGGACCACGGAGAGGACCGGGCCGAAGATTTCGTCGGTGTAGATCGTCATGTCGGTGGTGACGTTGTCGAAGAGGGTCGGGTTCAGGAAGAAGCCCTCGCCGTCGGCGTCCGGGTTGACCTTGCGGCCGTCGAGCACCATGGTGGCGCCTGCGGCCTCGCCGGCGTCGATGTAGCCTGCGACCTTGTCGCGGTGTGCGGCGGTGACCAGCGGGCCCATGTCGCAGCCGCGGGTGCCGTCGCCGACGCGAAGGGTGCGGGTGCGCTCGGCGATCTTCTCGACCAGTTCGTCGGCGATCGAGTCGATGGCGACGATGGCGGAGATGGCCATGCAGCGTTCGCCCGCGGCACCGAAGCCGGCGTTGACGGCGGCGTCGGCGGCCAGGTCGAGGTCCGCATCCGGGAGGACCAGCATGTGGTTCTTGGCGCCGCCGAGGGCCTGGACGCGCTTGCCGTGGGCGGTGCCGGTGGCGTAGACGTACTGGGCGATCGGGGTCGAGCCCACGAAGGAGACGGAGGAGACGCGCGGGTCGGTCAGCAGGGTGTCGACCGATTCCTTGTCGCCGTGCACGACGTTGAAGACGCCGTCCGGAAGGCCGGCTTCCTTCCAGAGTTCGGCCATCCACTGTGCTGCGGTCGGGTCCTTCTCGCTTGGCTTCAGGACGACGGCGTTGCCGGCGGCGATGGCGATCGGGAAGAACCACATCGGCACCATGGCCGGGAAGTTGAACGGGGAGATGATGGCCGAGACGCCGAGCGGCTGGCGGATCGAGTGGACGTCGATCTTGGTGGAGGCGTTCTCCGTGTAGCCGCCCTTGACCAGGTGCGGGATGCCGCAGGCGTACTCGACGACCTCGAGGCCGCGGGCGATTTCGCCCATGGCGTCGTCAAGCACCTTGCCGTGCTCGGCGGTGATGATCGCGGCGAGCTCGCCCTTGCGCTTGTTCAGCAGTTCGCGGTAGTTGAAGAGGATCTGTGCGCGGCGGGTCAGCGAGGTGTCGCGCCATCCCGGGAATGCTGCGTGGGCCGCGGCGATGACCTCGGCGGTGGTTTCGGCACTGGCCAGTGCAACGCGGGAGCTGACCTCGCCGGTGGCGGGGTTCATGACATCGGCGTAGCGGGAGTCGGCCGGGGCTTCGAGGGTGGCGCCGTTGGACCAGTGAGCGAGAGTCTGCACGTGGAGGTGTCCTTTCAAGACATGGTGGTGAAACGGTGTTTCACGGTGTTCCTGGTTCAATTGTGTCGGCTGGGTCACGCGCGCGACATTGGCAATGTGTCAGTTCTTTTGCCTGAAGCAATACACTATGTATTGTGAACCACGTCTCAAGCGCTGAAGCCCCGGCAGTTCCTGCCGTCCTGAGCATTGCCCGCATCCTGGAATTGGCCGTGGTGCGGGCGGGGGACCCGGAGGTGCTCAGCGGGTTCGATCTGCTGGGGACGGCTGTGCGCTGGGTCCACGTGACCGAAACCCCCGACCTCGCCGAGCTGCTGACCGGCGGCGAGCTGGTGCTCACCACCGGCATGGCCTTCGGCGAGGGCGGCGCCGGCGTGGGGGACTTCCTCGGCCAGGTCCGGGATGCGGGTGCGGTGGGGATCCTGGTGGAGCTGGTGCCGGGGGTGAGCCGGAACGTGGATGCGACCATCTCCGCCCTGCGCGAGGCGGCAAGCCGCATCGACTTCCCCGTGGTGCTGCTGCACCGGCGGGTCAGGTTCGTCGAAATCACCGAGGTGGCACACCGCATGCTGGTGTCCGACCAGCTCGCCGCGCTCGAGCGCTCGCGCACCATCCACGAGGTGTTCACCGCGCTGAGCCTGGAGAACGCGGACGAGGAAGAGATCGTCTCGCGCACGGCACGGCTGATCGGGGCGCCGGTGGTGCTCGAGGACGTGGCCCACCTGGTGCTGGCCTTCGACGCCTCGGACACCGAGCGGGCGGAACTGCTGGCCCGCTGGGCCGAGCGCTCCCGCCGGGTCGGCTACCTGGAATCCACCGGCCGCGGGGCCGGGGAGGAAAGCTGGCTGCAGACACCCGTGGGGGTGCGCGGACAGCGCTGGGGCAGGCTGGTGGTGCCCGGCGCCCTGGCCGACGACGATGACGCGGCGATGGTGCTGGAACGCGCCGGCCAAACCCTGTCCATTGCCCGGCTGGCCGGCCGGGACCAGAAGGAATTGCTGCACCAGGCGCGGGCCGGCCTGTTGCACGAGCTGCGCCAGGCCCACGCCCTGAGCGCCGACGAGGTGCTGGTGCGCTCCATGGCCCTGGGACTGGCGGACGTGGCGCACTACGTCCCGGTGGTCCTGCGCCTGGATACGCACGGCGGGCAGACTCCCACCGGGCTGCAGCTGCGCGAACGCGAACTGCTGGAGGCGCTGCTGGCCGTGCTGGAATCCTCCAGGGCCACCGCGCTGAGTGCCAGCCTCCAGTCGGGGCAGATCGGCATGGTGCTGGGCGTGGGCGCCAAGCAGCTCGAGGAGCCGCTGCTCGAGCGCATCTTCCGGCAGCTGTCCCGGGGGCAGGTACGCGTCGACTGGTCGGTGGGTGTCGGGCACGGCCGGGGAAGCGTCAAGGATGCGGCCCGCGGGCTGGACGAGGCCGCACAGGTCGCCGAGATCGTCGCGACCTTCGACACCAAGGCCCGCCCCTTCTACCGTTTCACCGATGTGCGCCTGCACGGCCTGCTGGCGCTGATGCAGGGCGATGCCCGCGTCAGGTCCTTCGCGGAGGCGGAACTGGCGGGAATCCTTGATCCGCCGGACACCGCGGCCCTTGAGCTGCTCGAGCTCTACCTCAAGCACGGGGGCAACAAGTCCGCGCTGGCCCGCACCGGGTTCCTCAGCCGTCCCGCGCTGTACGCCCGGCTGGAAAAGCTCGAGGACAAGCTGGGGGTCAGCCTCGAGGACGCCGAGTCGCGCACCTCGCTGCACGTTGCCATGCTCTGGTACAGGCTCAACGGAAACCAGTAGCCGGTGGCCGGGTCCCGGCGTAGGGTTTCTCCATGACCGACGCGCTCCCGTTGATTGCCCTGACCGCCCCCATCCATTCGTCCTCCTACGACGATGCCTACGGAGCCGACATCGGCAGGCTCGCGGCGCTGGCCGTGGCCGGCATCGAGGCCGCCGGAGGCCGCGCACTGCTGCTGGATGCGTCGGGGGCAAGCCTCCCGGCGGATGCCGAGGAGCTGGTGGACATCGACGCGGTCGACGGGGTTCTGGTTCTCGGGGGAGGGGACGTGGACCCTGCCCTCTACGGAAGCGCCGGGCACCCCAGCATCAACGGGGTGGACCGTCGGGCGGATGACCTCGAGCTGGCGCTGGTCCATGCGGCCCGTGCGGCCGGCCGTCCGATCTTCGCGATCTGCCGCGGAACCCAACTGCTCAACGTCGCCTTCGGCGGAACCCTGATCGAGGACCTCGGGTCGGACTCCTTCCACAAGGACCACACGCCGGCCGAGGACATGGTCGAACACGAGGTGATGCTGGTGGCCGAAACGCGGTTGCGGGGCATCCTGGGGTCGGGGCACGCCACCGTCATGTCATCGCACCACCAGGCGGTGGACGAGCTTGGCGAAGGATTGATCGTCTCGGCGCTCGCCGAGGACGGGATCGTTGAAGCCATCGAGGTGCCGGCGTCGGAGCACGGGGAATGGATCCTGGGCGTGCAATGGCATCCCGAGGAAATCGGCACTCCGGCGGGGCAGTTCGAGGCGCTGCTGGGTGATTTTTTGCAAGAGGCCGTAGTGCGGCGCGACCGCAGGGTTGTCGCCGTCCGGTAACAACCCTGCGCCGTGAAGTCAGCCCGGGTAGCGGTCCGTCCAGTGCTCGGCGATCGTCGTTGCCTGGACTTTTCGGGAACAAGAATCTCGAACATGCGAAAGCCCTTCGTTTCGGGAAGGATGGCCGGCAACGCGAAATGCGGGGAACCCCAATGGAGTTCCCCGCATCGGTTCGACCACGGCGATATATACCTCTAGCGGCCGGCAAATTCCGTTGCGGCGGACTTGGCCTGCGTTTTTCCGCCACGAATCAGCAGCGCGTAAATCAGTGCGGCCAGCACCGGAGTGATCAGAGAACCAATGTTGGACCCCCACGCGGTTCCTGATTGGATCAGAGCGATGCCGGCGATGGCCGAAACCACCCAAGCGGTGACACCTGCCCGGTTGACAGCAGGGAATGCGTCATCCGGCAGGGACCCGGCACGGACTGCCGCGCCGTTGCGTTCCTCGAACCAGATGTGCACCAGGGCGATGGCAACCCAGCCAGTTACCAAGGCACCCTGCCAGGACAGCGCCAGCAAAAGGTACTTGACCACCGGCAGAAGCATCAGCAGGTAAATGATGATCGCCCCGATGCCGACCCATGCCAGCGACGGCAACCGCAACCGCAGTGCCTTTTCACCGAATTGACGCAGGTTGGAAATGCCCAGCGCATAGTTCGCGGTATTGATGCGGGTCTGTGAAACAAAGATCACCAGCAGCCCCAACGGACCCATGAGCTGGACCAGTGCACCGGCGACACCGGTCTCGGTGGCCTCGGCACCCGGAACCGTGAAGGTGAGGTAGATGCCGATGAGTGAATTGACGCCGAAGGCCAGCGTGTAGAACAGCCAGCCGAAGGTGTAGCGCTGGTGGAACTTGACGTCCTTGGCGCGTCCCAACGCCGCGAAATCCATGGTGTACATCATCAGGATCCACACGCCCATGAACGCGGCGCAGGTGGCCAGCCATCCGGGGCCGCCGGAGGCGAAGGGGAGCTGTCCGGTCGAGTGGGTCAACCAGGCGTTTCCGTTGGGGTGTGCGACGCCGGCCCAGATGACCGCGGTGAGCAAGCCTCCCCAGTAGATGGGCAGCAGCCAACCGTTGATTTTGTCCAGCCAGCGTTGGATGCCGCCGGCGATCAGCGGGATCGTGTAGAGCACCACGAGTGCGTACCAAAGCTGGATGGGCCCGCCGAATTGGGTCTGGAAGGCGTAGCCGAGGATGGCACCCTCAAAGACCGCGTAGTAGATGGCGGTGGCCGCAAAGATCAGTGTGGCAAGAACGGCACCCTTGCGGCCGAGCAGTGTGCGCGAGAACTGTGCGACGGTGAGGCCATGCTTCAGCGCATAGCCGGCCAAGATGCGGTTGATGGCCCCGTAGATCACGATGGTAATCGCCAAGCCGATCAGGGTGTCGATGGTTCCGTAGGCCTGGGCCAGGGAAGCGCCGATGTAGATGAAGAACATGGCGGAGACCAGTCCGTACCAGGCCATGGAGAGCGAGCCTGCGCTCATCTTGCTGGTGTTTGCGGCCTGCTCGGTCGCCGTTGATTGCGTTGACAAGGTACTTCTCCTCAAAACGGGCACGGCACTATTGCGGGAACGGCCCGCATGCCTGCTGCCAGACGTGGATGACAAGGAAGGGACAACAAACGGCGCGAGAGACGGCCGGGTCCCGGTGAAGCGTGTCGAACTAGCCCGTGGATGGTGAGGCACGGGTCATGCGGGGTACTGCGGGACTATCGAATAAGGCGAAAATCCTTGTGGGTGCCAAAGTCGAAGACCGAATCTGGCAACCACGGGACGGGCGGGGGAGTTGCGAGGGTCTCCCGTCTGGGGGTGGGGATGAGCGGAGCCGTGCCACGCATCCCCACCCCCAAACAGGGGATCCAACCACGGTTGCTGCGGGATCGGGTTAGACCCAGTGCGAGGAAGAACGGCGAGCCATCAGTCGGCGGTACTCGGCCGTGGTGTTCTCAAAGAGTTCGCCGGTGCCCCAGTCGAGGATGACGCCGTGGCGGCGAATCACGTCCAGCATCGGGGTGGTGCCGTTGCGGTAGTTCTCGGCCACCGCGTGGGCGTCCTCGGTGAGCCAGCCGGCCCGCGAGCCCCGGATCTCGGTGCGCAGCGCCTCGGTGGCTGCCTCGTCGATCTCGAAGTCATCGAGCTCGGCGTCGATCTCGCGGATCACCACGCCGTAGTCCTTGGCCGCGCGGTCCAGTGAAACGTAGCCGTCAATGACGTCTTCGCGGACTTCATCAGCAGTGCGCAGCAACGGATCGCCGAAGCCGCCGCCACCAGCCGAGGGCCGTGTGAAGGAGTCGCCAGACTGGACCGGCACCGAGGAGAAGTTCGAACCGAGGAACTTTTCCTGGTCGGTGCCCTTGTTCAGCCAGACGCCGTGCGGGATCGAGGGCAACCCGCCCTCGATGCCCCAGGTGATCGAACGGGCGCGGTCGCAGCAATAGCTCATCACCGTGTCGAATGCGTCCGTGAGAACACCGCCCTTTTCGATGCCCAGCCCGCCGCGGTAGCGGCCAGGTCCGGCGGAATCGATGGCGATCTCGTGCCGGGTGGTCAGCACGGGGGAGAGCCGTTCCTGGCCCTCGACAGGTTGCACGGCCAGGCCCGGGCCGAACACCGGTGCGGTGGCGCTGGAACCGTCCTTGGAAGCGCGTCCTCCCCAGCCGCCGGCCATCCAGTCGTACCACATGAAGTACTCGTTGTTCGGGGTGCGGGCGTCCTTGCCGCCGACCAGCAGGTACTCGAGGTTGAAGGCGCACGCCATGGCGCGCTCCGGCATGATCTGGCTCCACAGCTCAAAGATGCCGTTCATGATCTTCTCGTACGGGCCGGAGCAGAATCCCGTGACGGCGAACGGCCAACCCGCGTTGACCACCGAACCCTCAGGGCCTATCTCCGCCTGCACCGCTGCATAGAATCCGGAGTTCAACGGGACCTCGGGGAAGAACGTTTTGGTGCCAGCATAGATGGCTGAGTGCGTGGTGCCGTAGCCGGAGTTCAGGAACGTGGCCACTGCCGGAGCCGACTCGGAGAGGTCGTAGTGGATTCCCTCGCCGTCAAGCTTCAGCTTGATCTTGATCGGCACCAGGCCTTCGCCCTTGCCCGGATCCACGTCGATGTAGTCGGTGGTTTCCCATTCGCCCTGTGGCAGGGAAACCAGCTGGCGGCGGACAATGCGTTCAACGTAGTCCTGGGTTTCTTGCATCGCCTCGACGACAGTGTCCTTGGAGTACTTGCCGACCAGACGCAGGATCTCGCGCTCGCAGACGGCCGTGGCCTCGGATTGGGCGTGCAGATCGCCCATTGCCTGGCGCGGGGCCCGGGTGTTGGAGACCAACAGCTGGGCCACGTCGTGCAGGAACACTCCCTTGCTCCATATGCGCACCGGGGTGATGCGCAGGCCTTCCCCGAAATGTTCCTTGGCGTTGACATCGAACGATCCCGGGACGTTGCCGCCGATGTCCGCCCAGTGCCCCTTGTTCTGTGCGAAGGCGATGATTTCCCCGCCGGCGAAGATTGGGCGGATAAAGGAAACGTCGTTGAAGTGCGTGCCACCGCGATATGGGTCGTTGATGGCAAAAACGTCATTCGGGTGGATGTCCGTCCCGAACTCCTCGATCACCGCCTTGCACTGGAAGTGCAGGGTGCCGACGTGTACTGCAATGTCGCCGGAGCCCTGCATCACGGTGTTTCCCGTGGCGTCGCACAGGGCCGAGGAGAAGTCCCGCGAGTAGATCACGAACGAATAGCAGGTGCGCAGGATCTGTTCGCTCATCAAGTCCACGGAGGTGGCAAATGCGTTCTTGAGGACCTCGAAAGTCACCGGGTCCAGGGTGGGGTGCGCAGTGACGGGTGCCAGTGTTTCTTGGGCAACGAGTGTATCGGTCATGACTAGGACTCCTTGCTGGAGGGAAGATCGTGCAGGTGGATGCGGATATTGCCCCAGCCGTCGATTTCGGCGGTGGTGCGTGGCGGAACCACGGTAGTGGAATCCAGCTGGTCGATGATTGCGGGCCCTGCGAATGTCGCACCGGCAGGTAGAAGTTCGCGGTCATAGACGGGCGTTGAGACCCAGCCGGTTTCACCGAAGTACACCTCGCGCATCGACGACGGTGTTCCTGGATCCGCATTGAGCTCGGTGGCGGGTACGAATGCAGGCTTCGGGGTCTTGCCGATCGCGCTGAGCAGCAGCTGGTAGATTTCCACCGGCTGGTCGTCCTGGCGGAACGCGAATTCGCGTTCGTGTTCCTGGTGGAAGGTCTCGATGGCCCGGTCCAGGGCCCCGCGTCCCGATCCGATGTGGACGGAAAGTGAACGCCACTGGCCGGCGTAGCGCATGGAGATCTCGCGTTGGAGCACTGCATTGTCATCGCTGACGCCCTCGTGGCGCAGTCGCGAGGTGGCTTCCTTTTCGAGTGCGACGAACTGCGCTTCGAGGGCGGCAGGATCGGTTGCGGAGGCCAGACCCGTAAACATTGCCGAAAGATCGTGGCGGATGTCCACCAGCAGGCAGCCCAATGCCGAGGTCACCCCTGGGTTGGTCGGTACGACGACGGTGGGGATGTTCAGCTCCCGGGCAACCTCCGCACCATGCAAGGCACCTGCGCCACCGAATGCGATAAGCGCGAAATCCCGGGGGTCGTATCCACGACGAATGGAAATGAGACGTACGGCGTCCGCCATGTTGGCGTTGGCTACTTGCAGGACGGCGTGTGCTGCCTGGGCTTCCTCCATCTGCAGGGGGCCGGCGATCACCCGGTTGATGGCCTCGCGTGAGAGCTCGCGTTCCAGGGTTTTGGCACCACCGGCCAGCGAAGTTCCCAACCGGTTGAGGGTCACATTCGCATCGCAGTTGGTGGGCTGGTCACCACCGGTGTTGTAGCAGGCCGGTCCGGGGTCGGCACCTGCAGATTGCGGTCCGTTGCGTAGCGAACCGGCGATATCGATGTATGCCAGGGATCCTCCGCCTGCGCCGATGGTCAAAACCTCGATGGAAGGGAAAACGATCGGGTGCCCGTATTCGACCTGCCATTCCTTGGTGATGCGCAGTTCGCCACCGGAGATCAGGGCAATGTCGGTGGAAGTGCCACCCATATCAAGGCCAACGGCATTCTCGAATCCGCACTGCTGCGCGATGTGCTTGGCAGCGATCGCACCGGCGGCAATGCCTGAGGCTGCCAGACGAACCGGATAGCGCTTGACCATGCGTGGAGTCATCGAACCGCCACCGGAATGCAACAGCAGCAAGTCGCCGGTGTAGCCTCCCGCTTTGAGCTGGTCGGCGAGCCGGTCCACATACCCGGTCACCAACGGAGCCAATACCGCATTGGAAACCGCAGTGTTGAATCGATCGTGTTCGAAAATTTCGGGAAGGATTTCCGCCGAGGTGGATACGGCGGCTTCCGGTAGCTCTTCTTCGAGGATTTCGCGCATGCGGATCTCATTGGCCGGGTTGGCGTAAGAATTAATGAAACACACAGCAACTGTGGTTACCCCGCGCTTGCGGAGCAGGGCCGCGAGTCTGCGGGCCTCGATTTCATCCAGCGGGGTAATGATCTTGCCGGCGAAATCGATGCGTTCGGATACTTCGAAGCGGTCTCTGCGTCGGATGTATGGTCCCGAAACATCGTTGTAGGCATCCCAAAGATCGTCCTTGGTGCCATCGCGAATTTCTATGACATCGCGGAATCCCTGGGTTGTCACCATGGCTGCGGCGGGGAACTTGCGGGTGATCAAAGCGTTGGTTGCAACGGTGGTTCCATGGGAAAACAGGGACACGTCGGCCAAGTTGATATTGGCACGCTCTACCCCACTCATTACGGCAAGCATTGGATCGTGTGGCGTTGAGGGGACCTTGGTTACCCGCATTTTCTGGGTTTCTTCATCGAAAATGCAAACATCGGTAAAGGTGCCCCCGACGTCCACGGCGACTCGTACGTTGGCCATCATGCGCTCCTTGATTGTTCGAGAAATTGTGCTCCCACAACGATGCGGTGTGACACGCATCTCTGTCACTGGTGGAATTCAAAGAACGCTGGCGTTAGATTGTAATTTCTACAAAAGCCCATGTCGCCTATCGCACCTTGCGTTGTAGTCGACGCTCGTTGAAGAGGGAAACAGTGAAAGAGCATCAATTGCTTCAACTCAGCGATCTGCTGGCCGAGAAGTCCCTGGGCTTACAGCTGGTGCTGCAGGGGGCGGGTGACCCCCAGATCACAGGTGCCCATACCTCTGAGATCCACGAGCCGGCGCGCTGGTTTGAACCGGGCAACATCATGTTGACCACGGGAATGCGCTTTATCAATGAAGCAAATCCGGCGATCATGGCCGCCGATCTAGTTGAGGGATTGCGTCGGGCGAAGATCGCGGCACTCTTCTTTGGGATCGGAGTGTACTTCGAAGAGATCCCTGAATCGGTCTTGCAAAGCTGCCGGGACGCAGGGATCCCGTTGGTCTCGGTTGCCCCGGAAATTCCTTTTCGACACGTAGAAAACTTCGTCAACCGCAGTGCTCCGGCTCCGGATTCCTATGGGCTCAAGCGGTTGATGTGGCTTACCAACGACCTGTTGGACAGCATCTCCTCCGATGAGCCGATTCGATCGTTGATCGGACGATTGGGGGCTGCCTGCAGGGGAACGGCTGTGCTCTACGAAGACTCCGGGATCATTGTCGAATCGACGGGGGAAGGTCCTACGAACCTGATCTTTGCATCAATAAGTGGCCAGCCCTCGCGTTACGACAGGATAAGCATTGGTCGCTGGGAAGTTATGTACCGTTCCATGGTGCTACGCGGAAGAGGCTACTATTTGGCCATTGCCACGCGACAGGGGGCCATGCTCGATGACCTTGGCGACGTATTGCTGGAGACCACCCAGCGTATGTTGGGAGCCATCAAGGGCATCAGCCACCTTGATACCTCGCGGCAGCGGCACGAAAACGCTCAGATCCTGACAAGTCTGCAGGACGGTATCAGCGTTTCGCGTGAATTGCGCTATTGGGAATTGCTCAAGCCTTTCGGATACAGGGGCTTCGAGCCGGTCCGTGCGGTCGTGGCCACCACGTTGAGCGATGCCACGCTGCCGCCTGCTCGCGTGGATGCTCTGATCGACTCTGCTGAACGTATTGGACTACCGTTGCTCTTTGCCGAGAACGGGAAAACCCCGGAAGTTCCTGCCGGGTTCCACGCACTGGTGCCGCGAACTAAGGAAGCAGAACACTGGTTGGATTCCAACATTCACGATTTGATCATCGGTCTCAGCGAGCCCTCGAGCTCCCTGTCGCAGATACCCGAGTTATTCCAAGATGCCGAGCTGGCGGCAACCATCGCGAGGCGCCGAAACGCTTCTGGCCAGCCAACGCAGGGTTGTCTGGTTCGGATGGACGATGTTGATCCGGCCAGTTGGTTCCTGGGCAGGCTGAAGAGCCCAGCGGACCGGAAGAGGCTGACTTCCTATGTTCAGCCCTTGCGCAAGGAGAAAGAACTTATCGACACGATTCAGGGCTATTTGGCGATGGACCAGGATATCGCCCGAGTCGCGGCTTGGCTCTACGTGCATCCGAATACGGTGCGGTACCGGATCAAAAAGGTTGGCGAACTACTGGGCGGCAACCTGAATGACGTAGGGATCATCAGCAACCTCTATCTTGCATACCAAGACGAAATCCTGCGTCTTCGCAACGACGTGAAGTCAGCCTTCGTAGGGACGCCGCTGATCGGGTAGCATCTCGCTCCGACCACCCGGCGATCCATTCGCCGGTGCCCTCGGAGGTGTCGATGATCCCGGTTTCGAGCCACTCGAAGTCCCCGGCGAGCACCCTCTTGGTCAGCTTCCTGTCGGTCTTGTCGCTGTTGGCCCAGAGCTCCTTGAACAGGGCCTCGCAGCGGTGCTCGGATTGTTCGCAGAAGGCAATAGCGAGCAGCTCTGCCGAGTCGGCGTGGCCGGGGTCCGTGGTGCGCATGAGCTCGACACGCGAGATGCACGCAGCCATGGCAAAGAGCTCGGCACCGATGTCGACGACCCTGCCCAGGAATGCCTGGTGCGATTCCATGCCCGCCTGCCACGTGGCCATCCCGGCAAAGGTGTGCCTGGCCAGCTTCCGCGAGGAACGCTCGATGAGCCGAAGGTAGGGGGCCAGACGTCCGTGGGCGGCGTAGGAATTGGGCAGCAGGCCCGTGCCCACGGCAAGCGTGGGCAGCCACCTGGCGTAGAAGCCGGAGGCGCCCAGGGCCGCCTTCGCCTTGGCCTGCAGGTCGGCGTCCTTGCTGGCCAGGTCGCCGGCGGCCTTCAGGTGGGCATCGACGGCCTCTCGGGCAATGATCAGGTGCATGATTTCGGTGGAGCCCTCGAAGATGCGGTTGATCCGCAGGTCGCGTTGCAGCTGCTCGACCGGGACGGCGCGTTCGCCGCGGGCGCGCTGGGAGTCGGCCGTCTCGTAGCCGCGGCCGCCGCGGATCTGCACCAGCTCGTCGGCGATCTTGCAAGACACCTCCGAGGAGAAGAGCTTGGCCAGCGCGGCCTCGATGCGCACGTCCTTCATGCCGGCATCGGCGAGGCCTGCCGAGAGCTCGAAGACCGATTCCAGGGCGAAGGTGCTTGCGGCGATGTAGGCGATCTTCTTGCCCACGGCCTCGTGCTCGCCCACCGGCTTGCCCCACTGGACGCGGGCGTTCGACCACTCGCGGGCGATCTTGAGCGACCACTTGCCGGCACCGGCGCACATGGCGGGGATCGAGAGGCGCCCGGTGTTCAGCGTGCTCAGCGCGATCTTCAGCCCGGCGCCCTCCTTGCCCAAGCGGTTTTCGGCGGGAACCACCACGTTGCGGAAGCGGGTCACCCCGTTTTCGATGCCCCTCAGGCCCATGAAGGCGTTGCGGTTTTCGACCGTGATGCCGGGGGAATCCGCTTCCACCACGAAGGCGCTGATGCCGCCGCGGGCCATGGTGCCGTCCGGCAACCGGTGTTTCGGGACCGCGGCCATGACCACCAGCAGTTCCGCCACGACCCCGTTGGTCGTCCAGAGCTTGGCGCCGTCGATGCTGTAGCTCTTCCCGTCCTCGGACAGCGTCGCGGTGGTTCCCAGCCGGGCAGGGTCCGATCCCACGTCGTTTTCCGTGAGCAGGAACGCCGAGATCGCACCCGCGGCACAGCGGGGAAGGAAAGCCTGTTTCTGTTCCTCGGTGCCGAACATCTTCACGGGTTCGGGCACGCCGATGGATTGGTGTGCGGAAAGCAACGCGCCCATGCTCGGGCTCACGGTGCCCACCATCATCAGCGACCGGCCGTAGTCCAGCAGGCTCAGTCCCAGGCCGCCGTACTTCAACGGGATCTTCATGCCGAAGGCGCCGATCTCCCGCAATGTCCGGATATACGCGTCGGGAATGCGGGCCTCACGCTCGATCAGCGCCGCATCGAAACCCTCCAGCGCCGCACGCAGCTCCTTCAGGAATGCCGCACCGCGGGCCGCTGCTTCGGCGTCCGGCCGCGGGTGCGGATGGATCAGCGCCCAGTTGAAGTCGCCCATGTAGAGACCCTTGGCAAAGCTGGGGCGTTCCCATGTCTGTTCGCGGGCATCTTCGGCAACCTGGCGGGCTGCCCTCTCGTCGACGCGTTCAGTGGAGAGACGATCATCAATGCTCATGGCGAATCCTCTGTCGTATACGAAGAGCCTGCCACGGTGGGTTGTGCAGACCCGGACGGATACTGGTCAGCCTAGTCGCGGAGTCTTGTTCCCGATAGGGGCGGTGACTTGAGTCGTGACGAAGACTGCGGGGTGCCGGCCGTGGATTGGCAACGCCCTGGGTGGGTATCAGGTCTTAGTCGGGCGGCGGCGCAAGTACATCCGAGATCAGCGCGTAGCCGCTGTCCTTCGGATGGAAAGTCAGCTCGTGCGGGTCGGTGAACCCGGACTCTTCGGTTGCCTTCGTGCCGGATTCCTTGGTGACCATGGTGGTCGCAACGTCAACCTTTGCGACGATCTGGCCGTTTTGCATGGTCGCGTTTCGAACGATGACCACGACCTCCGAATCGGCGATTTTCATTCCGGCGTTGCGGTAGGTGCTTCGCACGTAGCCGAAGGACTCTTCGGCGATTCGCTTGTCGCTGGATGTTCGCCGGGTATTCCTTGCCCTCGAGCGTCGCAGACAAGAGATTCGCGTAGTCGGACACACCTGCATCCAGTGCGGCTTGTTCCGTCGGGGAAAGTTGCGCCTTGGCTTCCGGCACGCAAGCGGTTGTCATTGCCAGCAGGCACAAGGCCGCCGATACGGTCGAAACTCGCCCTAGAGGGTTCATGGGTCATTCCTACCACGGCCCGGATTGGCAGACGAGGAACTGCTTGCGCATGCCTGGCGTGTCGCAATCCTCCGGAACAACTGCCCGGTCGGGCCTTGCCCGGGGCGGCCCGGCCGACGCTGCTCAGACCTATGGGGCGGGGTTCTCCGGATCCAAGCGAACGCAGCAATGCCCGTCGCGGGTCGGTGCTTCAAAGCAGGCGCGGTAGGGGGCCTTGGTCCCGTCGACGACGGCACTGAGCAACTCCAGGTTCATGGAGCACACTGTTTCCCGGTAACTTGCGGAGAGCTGGTGGAAGGGGCAGTCCAGAAGACCGAGCGATCCATTTTCGCGTTCCTCGGGACGGTATCCGTGGTCGGTGAGGGCCTGGGCCAGCGACGGGGCGTTGGCGCCGATTTCTTCGCCTGCCTCGCGTGCGACCTCGGCCAGGACCTGGGCCACGGGACGCTCCTCGGCGCTCGCGCGCTCTATGGCCTTGGCCATCAAATCGGCAGCCAAGCCATACTCGCGATGCGGGACGCTCGCGGAAATCTCGACATGCCGCGGCGAATAAAGCTTCGAGGGCCGCCCTGAACCGGGACCGCCCTTGCCGCTGAGGCGGCGGAACTCCACTGATAGAAGTCCTTCATCGGCCAGTCGGTCGAGCTGAAAGGCCACGGTGTTGCGGGGCAATCCCAGTGCCGTTGCGGCTTCGTCGCGCCCGACGGCGGTGTCCCTGGTGCGCACGAATTCGTAGACGGCACCGCGGACCGGATCGGCAAGTGCCGATAGGGCGTTGATTTCTTGACCCTTGGGAAGCAACCTCATGCATCAAGTGTAAATCTAAAACGAGAAAGTGTTGACTTAGAGATTTGGGCGATTCTAAAATAAGGCATCTCAACTTTAGAAAGAAGGCAAGGATCATGGCTACGAACACAGTGGGCGCCGCCACGGCCGAGAGCACCAAGCTCAATCACCAGGCGTTCATGCTCTTGCGCACGATCTTCACCGTTGCGCCGATCGTTTTCGGCCTCGACAAGTTCACCAACTTGCTCACCGATTGGACGCACTATCTGGCGCCCATTGCCACCGACATCATCCCCGTTTCCCCGCAGGTCTTCATGTACGCGGTGGGCGTCGTGGAAATCGCTGCGGGCATCCTCGTTGCACTCCGCCCGAAGATTGGCTCGTTGGTCGTCGCGCTCTGGCTGCTCGGCATCATCGTCAACCTGCTGATGATCCCCAACTACTTCGATGTCGCGCTGCGCGATTTCGGACTCCTCGTGGGTGCGCTGGCCCTCAACCGGCTGGCCACGGCACGTGGGCGCTAAGCCTCTCCGGGGGATGAGCTGCTTGCGCACCGCAAGCTTCCGCAAAACACCATGGGTCTGGACCTTCACTGCTGAAGGTCTGGGCCCTGCTGCGTGAAATTCCCCTACCGGGAAACGCGCGTCGGAAGGTACGCCGGGATGGCATGAGCGGGCAGCGTCATCTTCTTGTCGCCGGGCCAGTCCGCTGCAACGATGAATCCCATGACACGCACCCCTGCAATTGCCACGGTCCAGATCGACAATGATCGTGTTCGCGTCACCGAATGGCGCTTTGCGCCCGGCACCGAAACCGGTTGGCACGTCCACCCCGTCGATTACGTGGTGGTTCCCATGACCACCGGCGAACTGGTGCTGGAAACCCGAGACGGGGCTGTGACCAGCGATTTGACCGCCGGTGTTTCCTACACCCGGGTTGCAGGCAGCGAACACAACGTCGTCAACGCGGGGGATGCCGAGTTCGTGTTCGTGGAAATCGAGCTGAAGTAGGCGGAGCCGTAGGAATCCTGCGGGGCCGCTGAAACCCATGGTTTCCCGAAGTGCCGACTGCAATCCTTGATGGGCTTCAACAGGTGCGCCGGGCCTTGCTGGACTAGCGTGCTTGGCGTCGTCGAACGAGAAAGTACAAGGCCAGGTACACGAAGCCGAGCAGGAA
>CAWFRB010000009.1:0-10149 GCA_963818105.1 uncultured Actinomycetota bacterium
AGTAATTCGATGAAGTGTCATACCCCGGTAGTACCTCTTTCGGTTGAATGCCAGAGCCGCACCGGGTGATAGTTTTGGCGGGCAGTTGCGGTGAAGGGCTCTCGGCCTTTCACTATTCGTGTTGTCAGTCTCGTGAAACAGGCAACTCGTCTCCGTACGGTTCTTCATGAGGGGGAACCCCGGGCACCTGCCTCGTGGCCAGACTCAGCACAATCGAGGCCTCGCCGGGTATGACGGGACAGCCGCTACTGCGCACTCCCTGTCATGCCGGATTTCATATTGAGACCATTTTCGGTTGCAGCCGGTCGCTAGCTCAATTCCCGAGATCTCCTCCGAGCCGGATTAAAGATTCCATAAGGTGCCGCATATGGCAGCCAGAAAGAAGTTGATGTGGATTTCGATTTCACCTTCCGCGAGCTTGTTAAGATCGCCCTCTTTGTCGTGATTGCAGTGATTGTTGGATTCATCATTTACTTCGCCGTAGCGATCGCCCCGGAGGCAGTCAAGGAGTTCCTGGGCAACAAGGTGGCGTCCGGGATCAGCATGACGAGCTAGCGCGAAGCAAGGATCGCGGCGTCCGAAGCACCTGGCACCGCACCCCTGGCTAAGCAGGCGCGCCCTACTGGCTGGCATAAGACCCTCATCACCTGTCGACTTCAACGCCAAGTGTCGCAATACTTGCAGCGCCGCATGTAGCACCACCCCGTCGACGCCAGGGCTGCGGGTCGAACAATCTGGAAAGAACTCACTTCAACGGAGGAAACGCACCATGTCATACCCCGCCAACCCGTACGGGAACCCCGACGCTTCAACCGCGCAAGACAGCCTGGATCTGCCCCGCTACGGCGCCACCTTCGGTGAAGCCGTCAAGCGGTACTTCAAGAAATATGCGACCTTCAGCGGCCGCGCCAGCCGCAGCGAGTACTGGTGGGTCGCGCTGTTCAACGCCCTGGTCGGGATCGTCGCGGTGGCCATCATGGCCATGGGCGGCGCATTCAACGTCCCGGCGAATTCCACCGAGATGCCCCCGGGCGCCGTACCCGGGGTGTTGCTGTTGACCCTCTACGGCCTTGCCACATTCATCCCCAGCTTGGCGCTGATTGTGCGCCGCTTCCACGACGGCAACTTCAGCGGCTGGCTGTACCTGCTCGCCCTCGTGCCGTTCTTCGGGTCGCTGGTCGTCCTGATCCTTGTGCTGATGCCGTCCAACCCGGCAGGCGCACGCTTCGACAAGGGCCATGCCTGGCCAGCGGGCTACCCAACGTCCTAGACTGCGAAGCCGTTCGAACGAAACGCCCACGCAACCGGAACCCGGTTGCATGGGCGTTTTCGTTGTGCGGCGCGCTCGCCCACTCGCTACACGGCAGGGGTCTCGGGCACAACAGCGGTTCCCTCGTAGGGCGTCTCGATTTTCCTGATCGATGCAGAATCGCGCACGCTTCTCGTCGGCAACTGGTTGTGCGACATCTAGCGTTGAAAGCCACACTTCAAAGTCTCTGCGTCCCGTTTCAACTCGCCAGGCGCTGACCAACAATGAGTCCATGCATGATGGCTGTTGAACCGGGCTTCACGTGGTGCGCTTTGCCCCGCCGGAGACAGGGCAAGAAAAGTCCCGCCGCGCGAAGCCTGGGCTTTGCGCGGCGGGACTTTTCTTGCATTCGTGGTTAGGCGATGCCGCCGCCGTCGACAACCAGTGCCGAACCGGTGACGTAGCTGCTGGCGTCGCTGGCGAGCCAGATGACGGCCTCGGCGATTTCCTCGGGGGTGCCCATGCGCTTGAGCGGGCGGTCGTTGGATTCCTCCAGGAAGGCGGCCTCGGCCTGGGACAGCTGGCGGGCCTCCTCGCGCAGCATCGGGGTGTTGGTGTCGCCCGGGTTCACCGAGTTCACGCGGATGTTGTCCGGTCCGTGGTCGATGGCCAGGGCGCGGGTCATGTTCACCACTGCCGCCTTGGAGGTGCAGTAGGACAGTGCGTCGCCGCCGCCCTTGAGGCCCCAGCCGGAACCGGTGTTGACGATGGCTCCGCCGCCGTCGGCGATCATCAGCGGGATCACGTACTTGGAGAGCAGGAACGGGCCGCGCACGTTGACGCCCATGACCTGGTCCCATTCCTCAAGGGTGGTGTCGATGACGTTGGCGCGGCGGATGATGCCCGCGTTGTTGAACAGGACGTTGACGGTGCCGAATTCGGCTGCGGCCGTGGCCACCCCGCGCTTCACGTCTTCATCCAGTGCAACGTTGACGGCCAGACCCAGGGTCTTGACGCCAAATGCCGCGGCTTCGGCGGCAACGGCCTTTGCCGCTTCTTCGTTGATGTCGAAGATCGCAACGTTGGCGCCTTCGGCAGCCATGGCCAATGCGGTGGCCCGGCCGATGCCGGATCCGCCGCCGGTGACGATTGCAGACTTGTCCTTCAAACGCATGAACTGCTCCTTGTGGTGTTTAGGCTCGAACCTGGGAATCAGCGGTGTTGCTGATGGGATAAATTACTTCGGCTTTCGCCCCGGTAAATACTTTGGTGTAGCCACAGATCGTGGCGTCGAGTTCGGGATGTCCCGAATCAACCCAGAGCGGTCGCCCGCCCAGGGAAATCATTTTTGCGGGCGTGGCAACGATTCTCAGCTCGCTGCGTTGCAGCACGCGGTAGTCGATCTGCTGGTTGCCGCGCCCGATGACGAAACCTTGCTGCCCCAACGGGGTGACAACAATGGTGGCTCCCGTCCTCGGGAACCAGCGCGTTGAGCGTATCCGCGTCGACGTCTGCGGCGATCAGCTGGCCGTTGCAGACGACGTCGACTCCCAGCCGTGTCAGTTCCAAATCCAGTGCGCTGCCGATGGCCATGGTGGTGCTGCCCGGGCCGAGAACGTAGTGCCTGTCCGGGACCATGGTGGCTGCGAACGCAATGCCCAGCGAGCGGGCGGCATTGACGTCGGAGGCCGGGCTGCCGGACTTGCGCGGCTGAAGCCGGCGCGAGTCCGAGGGAACCCGAAGCGTCCCGTAGAGGCTGGGTGTGGCAAGACCCTGGCGCAGTTCGTCTTCGTCGATGTCGACGACTTCACGTTCGTCGCTGCAACGGTTGGGGTTGGCCAGCCAACCCGCAGCCAACGCGCCGGTTTCCGAAGGTGTCAGGCCGAATACGCCCGAGTAGATCTTGACGCCGGCGGGGATGCCAAGCACCGGGATGCTGGTTCCGACGGCATCGAGGATGTCGCGGGCGGTGCCGTCTCCGCCGGCAAAGAGCAACAGGTCGACACCTTGGTGCGCCATGTTCCGCGCTATTGATTTGGTGTCTTCGGAACTCGAAGCGCCGGGGTGAACGGCGTCAGAGGCGACAGTTTCATGGGGAATGCCGGCGTCGAGCGCATCGGCGCCCATTTCGCCGGCACCTGCGAGGATTCGCACGGCAGCCCGGGATGATTCAAGCCCGTCCAACAGCCGGCGGACCGTTTGCCCGGCCCGTTCCGGAGCCAGGGAATCGATCCCCGCACGTTTGGCCAATTCGCGAATATTCGAGGCGTCACTGCCCTTCTGGGCCAAACGGCCGCCGAGGCCGGCCACCGGATTCACAATCAAGCCAATCGTCACGTTCACTTGTGAACTTCCTCTCATATTTCTGTATACAGTATACTGAACCCAGTCTCTAGTACAATAGAGGTGATCAAATCCGGTGCTTCATCTATCGAGAACCAGGGGGCGACAGTGGCAATTCAACGCCAATCACTGCGCGAACAGATCGAAACAGAAATCATGAACCGCGTCGGCGCAGGCGAATTCGACATGGGCGAGAGCATCAACGAGGTAACACTCTCGGCGGAACTCGGCGTCAGTCGCACTCCTTTGCGCGAGGCGCTCATTTCGCTATCCCAACAGGGCGTCATTACACGCATTTCCGGCAAGGGCTTCCGCTGGGCCCCCATTAGCGAGCGCGATTTCGCCGAGGCCGTGCAGATCATTGCCGCCCTCGAGTGCCTCGCACTGGCCCTCAGCCCCGCGGAAGAGCTGAACGTGATTGCGCCACGGATCATGGATGCCGCGAAGGCATTCACGGTCACCGAGGCCCTGGCCGAAGAGGTCAACAGCCACGACGACGACTTCCACGAGCTCCTGCTGTCAAAGTGCCCCAACCGACGGCTTCTCGAGACGATTGCCTCGCACAAGGTTGCCCTGCGGCGCTATGAGAAGTTCTTCGTCGGGGCCAAGGATCGCGTCGAGCGAGCAGCGACCGAGCACTCGGCGATCGCCAAGGCGCTTATCGCGAAGGACCTTACCGCCGCACAGGCGGCGCTGACCGCCAACTGGCTCAACAGCACTTCACGCATCGGCAAGGCCATGGCAAGCAAAGAAGGCACGAAGGTGGCCGTCTAGGACAACGCGCGACAAGGCCGCGGCGGGAATCCCTCAGGGGATTCCCGCCGCGGCTTTTTGCATTCCCCGGCAGGGCCGCCGCCCCGCGAACCCCCATGCCAGGTAACAATTGCGGCACTTGTTGAATGGATCACAAAATGTCTTGAACGTGAACTGTATGCGGTATACAGTGCAACGTATTCGATGCACAGGAGCTTCGAATGGCGACAATTCACCGCATATTGGGGGCCCTGCATGACGTTCACGGTGTACGAAAATGCCGTTTTCCATACCCTCGACCCGCAGAACCCCACGGCATCCGCCCTGGTAGCGGAAGAGGGCCGGATCCGCTTCCTTGGTTCCGTCGGCGAGGCCCGGGAGTTTGCCCCGCAGGCGCGGCGCATCGATCTGGGCGGCGCGCACGCGATGCCCGGCATGGCCGACAGCCACATCCATACCGCCCAGCTCGCACTGCGCCAGGCGGAGGTCGATCTCTCCCCCGCCTGCTCATCCTCGGAGGCCGTCGCGCTGGTTGCCCATCGCGTCGCGCAGCTCGAACCCGGAGACTCCACCAGCTGGATCTTCGGCGGACGCTGGAACCACCGCGGCTGGCAGCATGCGGAACTCCCCGATCGCCGGGAACTGGATGCCGTCACGGGATCCCACCCCACCGCGTTGCACCACTCCGACCTGCACACCTACTGGCTGAACTCCGCGGCGCTGGCCTACCTCGGCATCGACGCGGCAACCCCCGACCCGGTCGGCGGAACCATCGTGCGCGACGCATCCGGCGCCGCCACCGGCATCCTGCTCGAAGCCGCGGGCTTCAACGCGGGACGAGCCCTGGAGGAAGTCACCCGCGACGACCTTGCGAAGCTGCTGCCCTCCGCGCTGCGCACCCTGGTCCGTCAGGGCATCACCTCCATCCACGACATCGACGGCATGGACGCCTGGGACGCCTTCTCCGACCTGCATGAACGCGGGGAACTGCCGTTGCGGGTCAACAAGATCATGCCCGTCGCGGTGCTGGACCAAATCATCGAGCAGGGCGTGCGCACCGGGCAGGGCGACCCCTGGCTGCGGCGCGGCGGCGTGAAGATCTTCTCCGACGGCTCCCTCTCATCGGGCACCTGCCTCATGCACGCGCCCTACGGCCATGCCCGTTCCGAGGGCCTGGCCGTCACCGCGCCCGAGGAGCTGAACCGCCTGGTCAAGCGGGCCAACCACAACGGGTTGTCGGCCGCAGTGCACGCCATCGGCGACCGCGCCGTTTCCAACGCCCTGGACGCCTTCGAGCTGGCCGCGGCGAACCGCACCTCGTTGCCGGCCGCCTCCAACCGGATCGAGCATGTCCAGCACATTGCCCGCCGCGACCTGCCCCGGCTCGCCGCCAGCGGCGCGCTTGCCTGCATGCAGCCCGTCGTCCTGCACCTCGGACATCGAGCTGGTCGACTCCCTGCTGGGCGACCACGACGTCCTTTCCTACGCCTGGGGCAGCATCCTGGACGCGGGCGGGGCGGTGTCCTTCAGCTCCGACGCACCGGTCGAGGGAACCAATCCCTTCCACGGCCTCCACGCCGGAACCACCCGCCAGCGTCCCAACGGCTTCCCGGCCGGGGGCTGGCAGCCCGAGGAGATCCTCACCCGCTCCCAGGCCCTGCATGCCGCGGCGACCTCGCACACCCGGGCCACCGGGGAACAACACCTCAAGGGCACCCTGGAAACCGGAAAACTGGCGGACTTCATCGTCGCTCGACCGCGACCCGGTTTCCTGCCCGCCCCTGGAACTTCACTCGACTTACACACTGATGACAGTCATCGACGGCCGCATCCACTGGTCCGACTAACACAAGGAGAAACACATGAAATCCTTCAAGCACGGAATGCTTTTCACTGCCGTTCTCACCCTCGGTGCCGCAGCCCTGACCGGCTGCGGCGGCCAGTCGCTGGCCGAGGCCCCCTCGGCTTCCGGCGCCGCGGCGGCAGGCGCCTTCAAGAACGCGGCACCCGCAGGCGACCTCGCGGCCGCCCAGATCGCGGGCCATCAATGTCGATGCCGACCTCGCGGCCCGCGTTCCCGCAGCCATCAAGACCGGCGGACTGAAGATCGCGGCGGCCGAGGGCTACCCGCCCATGGAAATGTTCGACACCGACGGCAAGACCATGGTCGGCGTGGACATGTCGCTGGCCCGCGCCATGGGCAACCTGCTGGGCGTCGAGGCCAAGATCAACAACTCGGATGTCTCGGGCATGATGCCAGGCGTCGTCTCGGGACGCTTCGACGTGCTGATGTCCGGCTTCAACGACACCGCCGAACGCCGCGAAAAGGTCTCCTTCGTCGACTACGCCAAGTCCTCGGGCTCGATCATGGTCGCCAAGGGCAACCCCGAGGGCATCAAGTCCCCGGCGGACCTCTGCGGCGAGACCATGGCGGTGCTCGACAACGGGTACTACATGCAGCTGGCCGAAGGGTTCAGCAAGGACTGCGAGGCCAAGAGCGAGAAGCCCATCAAGATCCTGGGCTTCGCCAACGACCCCGAGGCCCTGCTGCAGGTGCAGAACGGCCGCGCCGTCGCCGGCCTGAACGACTACCCGGTGGCGGTCTTCCGCGCCAAGGAATCCAACGGGGCGCTGGAGGCCATCGAGATCCCGGGCAGCTCCCTGTTCGGCATCGCGATCGACCCGAAGAACGAGGAACTGGTGAAGCTGGTCCAGGACGCCATGAACAAGCTCATCAAGGACGGCACCTACACCGAGATCCTCGGCGCCTGGGGCCTTGACCAGATGGCGCTTCCCGAGGCCACCGTCAACCAGGGCAAGTAGACAATGACCCAGGAACAAGTCGCCGCACCGCCGAGGCTGGTGGAACAACCCGGGCCCGGAAACACCGTCAGGCTGCGCCACCCGGGACGCCTCGTCGTGGCGCTGCTGTGCATCGCGGGAATCAGCTGGTTCATCTGGGTGCTGGCCACCAATGACCACATCATCTGGGGCGACGTCCTGTACTACCTGACGTTCCCCAAGATCCTGGACGGCGTGCTGGTCACCATCCAGCTCTCCATCCTGGCCACGATCATGGGCCTGGCCATCGGCGTGGCCCTGGCCATCATGAAGCTCTCGGCCAACCCGGTTGCCGTGTGGATCAGCAACCTCTACATCTGGTTCTTCCGCGGCACCCCGGTGCTGGTTCAGCTGATCTTCTGGTTCAACCTGGCCTTCCTGTTCCCGCAGCTGGTCATCAAGATCCCGTTCACGAACATCGGCTACATGTGGGACACCAACGTGGTCATGACCGGCTTCACCGCGGCCATGCTGGGCCTGGGCCTGAACCTGGGTGCCTACGCGGCGGAAACCGTGCGCGCGGGCATCCAGGCCGTGGACCCGGGCCAGGCCGAGGCCGCGGCCTCGATCGGCATGACCCCGTTCAAGCGGATGCGGGTGGTGGTGCTGCCGCAGGCCACGCGCATCATCATCCCGCCGATCGGCAACGAGTTCATTTCCATGCTCAAGACCACCTCGCTGGTCTACGTGGTCGCGGGCAACGACCTGATGACCAACGCCAGCCAGATCTACAAGCAGAACGGAAAGATCATGGAACTGCTGATCGTGGCCAGCATCTGGTACATGGCCATGACGGTCATCGCCACGTACTTCCAGGGAAAGCTTGAAAGGAAGTTCGGCACGGCGGACCGACCCATCACCGGCAAGCGCCAGAAGTTCTCCAAACCGTTCTTTTCCCGCGACAACCTGGCGGTGCTGGGCCAGCGCCTGCGCACCGAACCGCCAAGGAGCACTCCATGAACAGCATGACGACTTCACTTGCGGAGACCGGGACGGACACGCGCATTCCGCTGGTCTCTGGCCGAACAGGTCACCAAGAACTTCGGCAACCACCAGGTGCTCTCCGGCATCGACTTCTCCGTCGAAGCCGGGGAGGTCGCCTGCATCATCGGCCCCTCGGGCTCGGGCAAGTCCACGTTCCTGCGCTGCCTCAACGCCCTGGAAAAACCCAACGGCGGGCGCATCAGGATCGACGGCGAAGACGTGGGATTCAACTACCGCAAGGGCAAGTTCCATGAATGGAACTCCGCGGAGTACGCGAAGTTCCGCCTCAACGTCGGCATGGTCTTCCAACGCTTCAACCTCTTCGCCAACATGACGGCGATGGAGAACGTCGCCTGCGGCCCAGCCCGGGTCAAGGGCGAACCCAAGAAGCTGGCGCTGGCACGCGCCGAGGAGCTCCTGGAGCGCGTGGGGCTGGCCGGCCACGGCCACAAGTACCCCATGAAGCTCTCCGGCGGCCAGCAGCAGCGCGTCGCCATCGCGCGGTCGCTCGCGATGGACCCCCAGGTCATGCTGTTCGACGAACCGACCTCCGCCCTGGATCCCGAGCTGGTCGACGAGGTGCTCGAGGTCATGAAGTCCCTGGCGGTCGGGGGCATGACCATGGTGCTGGTGACCCACGAAATCGGGTTCGCTCGCGAGGTCGCGGATTCGTTGGCCTTCATCGACGGCGGCGTCGTCGTGGAAAAGGGCAATCCCCGCGAGCTCATCGCCAACCCGCAGCACGAAAGGACCCAGCAGTTCCTCTCCAAGGTGCTGTGAGCGACCATGACTGATTCCACGACAAACCAGACACCGGTAGTGGTGATCACCGGTGCCTCTTCCGGTATCGGGGAAGCCACCGCCCAACGCTTCGCGGCCTCGGGCGCACGGGTTTTCAACCTGGACAGGCAGCCTCCGGCAAACACTTCCGGCGGCGTGCAATGGCGTGAATGCGACGTCACCGATCCGGTCATGGTTCGCTCGGTGGTGGAAGGGATCGCCGCCGAGGAAGGCAGGATCGATACGGCCATCGCCAATGCCGGCATCAGCACCCGGCACGCGTTCCTCGAGATGAAGCCGGAGGCCATCCGCCGGTTGCTGGATATCAATCTCTTCGGCGTCATCAATCTTTGGCAGTCGGCGGGCCGCCTCATGTTCGAGGCGGGTTCCGGGACCCTGCTGGCAACCGCTTCCACGAACGGATCAGCAGGCTACCCCTGGTACTCGGACTACAACGCGTCCAAGGCGGGCGTGCTCGCGCTTTGCCGCAGCGTTGCCTTGGAGCTTGCGCCCCGGGTCCGCACCGCGTGCGTCAGCCCGGGGTACGTGCTGACCCCGATGCAGCGCAGCGAATACACGGACGAAATGCTGGCCGAGGTCAACGAGAAGATCCCGATGGGCCGTCATTCCGACCCATCGGAGATCGCCGAGGCGTTCTTCTTTCTGGCGTCGGAGAACGCCGGTTTCATCACCGGACAGCAGCTGGTCGTGGATGGCGGGGAGCTTGCCGGAGGGACTGCTTCGTCCTACCGGACCCAATAGCCGCACACGCCACGAACAAACTGCTGAACAAACAACTAAACAACCAAGGAAACCACAAGCGGGCCGGATTTTCCGGCCCGCTTCGCTTGCGTTCCGGAACACCGAGGTGCCGGCGAAACGGCCAGGTTCGAACCGCCGGCAACATCGCCGGCCGTCAAAAATCCCATTGGTTCCACAAGTCATTACCGTGCAGTGAACTGTTTTATCCAGCGGTCGGAGATCAATGGGCAGGATCTCCGCGCGCCCGTTGTTCCGCCGACGCACCTAGCGCCACATCCCCGGAGTCGCCCGCGGACAAAAGGGCGGCAAGCGGCCGCCCGGAGCGCCGCGCGAACGCGCGCCAGGTGCCGCACATGCAGATGCGCCGCCGTGCGGTCGCGGGATGCCCGAAGGCACCTCTCGCGCGACCCCGGGGGCCGAGATTTCCCTCAAGACAC
>CAWFRB010000010.1:0-24889 GCA_963818105.1 uncultured Actinomycetota bacterium
TGCCGCAAGGGCGCCGGACGTTTCCGTCCGGCGCCCTTGCCGGGCATTCTGTGTGTGCTGGTGGTCAGGCGCGGCCGATGAACGGCACGGCACCGGTCCGTGCCGAGGCCAGGACCGCAACGCCGTAGCGCGGCAACACCAAGACGCCGTCCGCCACGGCGCCGCCCAGCAGGTCTACCGCATCCTGCGGGGCAGTCACCGCAAGCGGCTCGGTCCCGTGGTTGAGCACAAAGGTGTAGTCGGTGTCCTCGCTGCTGCGGGTGACCGACTCCAGCACGGTGTCGGGAACCTCGCGTGCGGGAAGTCCTGCGGCCCCGAGGACCCGGCGGAATAGCGCATCCAACCCTGCTTCCTCCGGCACGACGCCCAGGTACCAGGCGGCGCCGGTGCCCGATGCGCGACGGGTCACCGCGGCGCGGCCGGCCAGCTCGCCGCTGGTGTGTGAACCCAGCACCTCGGTGCCGGTGATCAGCTCGAGCCATTCGCTCCAGATGGACACGGAGAACGATTCGCCGGCGACCTCGAGCTTTTCGTGGATGCCGTCGGGGATCGGCCAGTGCTCGTCGACCTCGATGCCGAGCAGCCCGCGCAGCGGGCCCGGGGCGCCGCCGGTGTGGACCTTTTCCGTCTCGTCGACGACGCCGCTGAACGGGCCGACGACCAGCTGGCCGCCGCGCTCCACGAACGCGGTGAGTGCGGCTGCCTGCTCGTTGGACGCGATGTAGAGGTTCGGTACCACGACGACGTCGTAGCCCTCGAAGGAATCGGTGGCGCGCACGGTGTCCACCGGGTGGCCCAGGCGGAAGAACGCGGCGTTCCAGGCGCGGGCCTGCACCGCGTAGTTCAGGCGCTGGGACGGCAGGGACTCGGTGGCGGAGGAGCCCCACCATGAATCCCAGTCGACGACCAGGCCCACCGAGGCGCGCACGCGGGTTCCGCGGACGGGTTCCAGCTTCTTGAGCTCGGCGCCGAGGGCCTTGGTCTCCTTGAAGCTGCGCGATTCCTCGCCGCGGTGCCCGAGCATCGCGGAGTGGAACTTTTCCTGGCCGAACTTGGCCTGGCGCCACTGGAAGAACATGGCGCCGTCGGAGCCGTGGGCGATGGCCTGCATCGAGTCGATGCGCATCTGCCCGGGGGCCTTGGGCACGTTCACGTCGCGCCAGCTCACGGCGCTGGCCGACTGCTCGAGCAGCAGCCACGGGGCACCGCCCTTCAGCGAGCGCATCAGTCCGTAGTTCAGCGCGGCGCCGACGTGGGCCAGCGGATCGGCCGGGTCCGGGTAGGCGTCGTCGGTGACAAGGTCCTCCACCGCGGCGAAGTCCCAGTAGTTCAAGTCGCGCAGCAGTGACATGAAGTTGGTGGTGACGGCGATGTCCGGGGTGACCTCGCGCAGCACGTCGATTTCCACCTGGAAGAGCTCCAGCAGCGCGTCGGAGGAGAAGCGCTCGAAGTCCAGCAGCTGGGTCGGGTTGATGGGCCCGGTGGCGGTGCGCGGCGGCTCGATGTGGTCCCAGTCGGTGTAGCGCTGGCCCCAGACGCCCACGCCCCAGGCCTCGTTCAGGCCCTCGAGGGTGGTGTAGCGGTCCTGCAGCCAGGTGCGGAAGTGCACGGCGGAGGCCGGGCACCAGCAGCGCGAGACGTGGTCGCCGTACTCGTTGGAGATGTGCCACAGGGCCAGGGCCGGGTGGTTGCCGTAGCGTTCGGCCATCGCGCGGGTCATCCGGGCGACGTTTTCCTTCCAGATGGGCGAGCTGGGGCAGTAGGCCTGGCGCGAGCCGAATTCCAGCTGCCGGCCGTCGACGTTGTGCGGGAGCATTTCCGGGTGCCGGCGGACCAGCCAGGACGGCGGGGTGGCGGTGGCGGTGGCAAGGTCGATCTTGATGCCGGCGCCCCAGAGCACCTCGATGACGCGGTCCAGCCAGCCCCAGTTGTAGACGCCCGGGGTCGGTTCGAGCTGCGGCCAGGAGAAGACCGGAAGGCTGACGATGTTCACGCCGGCCTCGACCATCAGCCGGGCGTCTTCGACCCAGGTCTCCTCGGACCACTGGTCGGGGTTGTAGTCCCCGCCGTAGGCAAGGGCGTCAAGCCGGATGGACCTGGGTTCGGTCATGTCCGTTCCTTTCTGTGGCGGCACCTGCCGCCGGGTGTTTGTGTCCGTGGGAGCTTCCCGCTCCATGGGTGTGCCGGCCCCCGCGTGCGGGGGGCCGGCAGTGTGTTCCGTGTGTCCCCGTGGTCCGGGGTTACCAGTTTTCGTCGTTCGTCAGCTGCACCGCGAGGTCGATGAACAGCGCGGCGGACCAGCCGAACGCGGTCGTCGCCGTCTTGGCCTTCTGCCCGGTGTACGGGTTGAAGTACTCGTGCGGGCCGCCGCCGTGGATGACCAGCGTCACCGTCTGCTCGGCCAGGGCGCGTGCGCGTTCGGGCTCGCCCGAGTTGCGCAAGCCCTCGATGACCAGCGAGTTGGTGTTGATCCACACCGGGCCGCGCCACATGCGCTCGGTGGAGAAGTCGGCGTCGTCGGCGGCGACGGTCGGGATCGCCCACGGCGTGCCGAACTGTGCCGGGTCCTCCAGGTCGCCGAGCATCCGCGCCTTGACGGGCTCCGGCAGCGAACCGGTCAGCAGCGGCATCAGGCTGACCACCGCGTGGCTGGACACCGGTTCCCCGGCGGCGCGCGCGTGGAAGAAACCGGTCGATTCGTCCCACATGCCCAGCAGCAGCTCAGGGTGCGGGCGGCACGGGCGCGGTGCTGCTGCGCCAGTTCCTGCGAGCCTGCACCGCCCCGGCGCTCGGCGAAGCCGGCCAGCTCCAGGTCCTGCAGCACCAGGTAGGCGCCGAGGTCCGGCGCGGTGGTGGGCAGCGGGCCGTCGAAGATCGGGCTGTCGTCGAGGCCCGAGGAGTACGGGTGGCCGTATTCGGGCATGCCGTCGCCGTCGAGGTCGGAGGCGGCGAACCACCAGTCCTGCGAGCGGCGATGGTTTCCAGCTGGCGTCCACCCAGTCCTCGCCGCCGAAGCTGTCCGCGGGCTGGACCTCCAGCACCTTGCGCAGCGCCCAGGCCGCCAGCGGCGGCTTGGTCAGCGGCACCGGGGCCGAGGGGTCGGCGATCGCGGAGCCGGCGCGACGCAGGGTCTCGCGGTCGGAGGCCGGCAGGTCGTCGCTGGTGGCGAGGATGCCGAGCTCGTGCACGACGTCCGGCAGCTGGCCGTCGGTCGCGCGGGAAGCCGAAGGCCAGCGACAGCTGTTCGCGGGCAAGTTCCGGGTCGCCGTGGCGGAGGCCGACGGCGATGAAGTAGGCGTCCCACTGCCAGAGGCCGACGTAGCCGATCTTGGAGGGGACGACCGCGCGGGCGGATCCCAGGGCCGGCAGTCTCGACGATGTTGGCGCCGAGCACCCACCAGCAGAACGCGGCCATGTCCTGCAGGTCCTCGCGGACCGCGCGGGCACTTGGCGAACCAGTCCAGCCAGATCGGCTCGGTCGCCGCCACGTGTTCGCGCGTGCAGGTCCGCATGCGTCGCGGTGGCACGGCGATCGGAATCGATGGCAAGGTGCACCGAGCCGGCGGGGGTTTGCCCGGCCGACATCGAGTGCGCCAGGCCGTCGGGGGTCTGCCAGTGGATCGTCGACGTGCCCGCGTGTGCCCGGGACCCGGGCCGATGCTCAGGGCCGAGGGCCCGGCGAAGCTCAGCGTGACGTGCGCCGCCGCCGAACTCGATCACGTGCGGCAGCACCCGGGTGACGGGCAGGACGCGGCCGTCGGCGCCGTGCACCCGGAGGTTCTCGAAGACCACGCACTCGGCCAGCCGCTTCTCGTACTCGGAGGTGCACACGCGCAGGCCCTCGCCCTGGGCGAAGATGATCAGCCGCGAGCGCGGCAGCGTGAACGGCGCCTGGACGAGGTCCAGGTGTCCGCCGGCGGCCTCGAGGTTCTCGCGGGCGTTCGTGGTTTCGGTCGGGAAAGGCATTGCTTATTGTCCTCCCAGGCCGGAGGCGGCCATGCTGTTCAGGATGCGGCGCTGGCCGATGACGAAGGCGATCAGCATCGGGATGGTGGCGATCGAGGATGCCGCCATCACCAGGCCGTAGTTGACCGAACCGAACTGGCTGGTGAACGACGCCAGCAGCAGCGGCACCGTGTAGAGCTCGGGGGAGTTCAACAGGACCAACGGGAACAGGAAGCTGTTCCACACGCTCAGCGCGGTGATGATCACCAGCACGCCCAGGCCCGGCTTCAGGTTGGGCAGGATGACGCTCCAGAAGATGCGCCAGCGGCTCGCGCCGTCGATGACCGCAGCCTCCTCGAGCTCCTTGGGCAGCGCCAGCACGAACTGGCGCATCAGGAACACCGCGAAGGGGTTGACCATCATGGCCGGGACGATCAGCGCCAGGTGGGAGTCGATCCACCCCATCTTGCTCATGAGCAGGTAGAAGGGCACCAGGGTGACCTGCGCGGGGATCATCTGCGTGGCCAGGAAGACCATGAAGATCGACTTGGAGCCGCGGAACTTGATCCGCGCGAACGCGTACCCGGCCATCGACGCCGTGACCAGGGTGCCGAGGATGGAGAGCACCGCGATGTAGATGCTGTTGAGGTAGGCCTGCGCGAACGGGACGGCGTTCCAGGCGTCGGTGAAGTTGGACAGGTCCACGGGTCGGGCCAGAAGCTCAGCGGGTCCTGCAGCAGCTGCGGCAGGCCCTTGAGCGAGGTGGCGATCATCCAGAGGAACGGGAAGACCATGGCAATGCCCGCCGCGAGCAGCACGATGTGCAGCGTGGAGGAGATGCCGATGGCCGCCAGGCGTTCGCGCAGCGGCGCCTTCTTCAGCGGGCCCGGCGTGACGGGCCCGGCGACCGGCTTGGTGTCTTCAAGGTTCAGGGTGCTCATGCTGCATCATCCTCGTAGTGGACGAACTTCTTCTGGGCGCCGAACTGGATGGCCGTGATGACCAGGGTCATGACCAGCAGGATGACGGCGGCGGCGCTGGAGGGACCGAACTGGAAACGCCCGAAGCCCAGATCGTAGATGTGGTAGACGATGGTGCGGGTGGCGTTGTCCGGGCCCGCGTTCTGGGTCAGGATGAACACCGTGTCGAAGGTCTGCATCGAGGAAATGAACGCCACGATCGTGGAGAAGAAGATGATCGGGGACAGCAGCGGCAGGCGGATCTTGGTGAACAGCGACCACCACCCGGCGCCGTCGATGCGCGCCGCCTCGATGACCGAGGGGGAGATGTTCTGCAGGCCGGCCAGGAAGATGATGACGTTCAGGCCCAGCGAGGACCAGATCGACACGATCGCCACGGCGATCAGCGCGAGCTTCGGGTCGCCCAGCCAGTCGGGCGGGGTGATCCCGAAGATCTTGCCGATGCGTGGCGCTGAAGATGCCGTCGGCGCGGAACATCTGCTGCCAGATCATGGCCACGGCCACGGTGCTTGTCACCACGGGTGCGAAGAACAGGATCAGGTACAGGGTCCGGGTCTTGAGCTTCTCCAGGGCCACCGCGATGACGACGGCCAGGCCCAGCCCGATCGGCACCGTGATCAGTGCCAGCAGCAGGGTGTTGACGATCGACTTGTGCAGCAGCGGGTCGGCCAGCTGGTCGGTGAAGTTCTTGAACCCCACCCACGTCAGGTCCGTCAGGCCGTCCCATTCCGCGAAGGCCAGGACGAGGCTTGCGGCAAACGGGATGAGCACGAACAGGACCATGCCGATGACCTGCGGGCCGATGAAGACGTAGCCCCAGGCGCGGTCGCGCTTGCGCCAGCCGGCTTCCTTGCGCATGTTCGGGGAGTGTGCCTTGGGCGGACGGAGCGCCTGCGTGTTCACTCGCGCGGGTTTCTCCGCGAGTGAGGTGCTCATTTGCCGGTCTTCGAAGCGATGAGGGCCGCGACCTTGTCGAGGGTTCCCTGGGCGTTGTTCTTGCCCTGGTAGAGCTCGAGGAACAGGTCGGAGATGTCGGTGGACAGGGCCGGAACGGCGCCTTCGGCGGCGTAGTTGGCGAAGCCGATGTCGCGCATGTCCAGGAAGGTCTGGGCGTGCGTCGGGTAGTTGTCCTCGAGCACGACCTCGTCGGCGCCCTTGATGGACGGCACGGCGTTGCCGCCGCCGGTCAGGCGGAACGTCTGGCCCTCGGCGGAGAGGAACTCGGTCCAGTAGGTGAACGCGGCATCCTTGTTCTTGGTGTCGGCGTTGATCGCCAGGTAGGAGGCGGCAACGCCGGTCGGTGCCGGCTTGCCGTCCGGGGTCGGCCAGTCGACGACGTCGTAGCCGTCCTGGACCTTGGCGCCCTTGAGGGTGCCGATCGTGTAGCGGCCCTGGGCGAAGAAGCCGGCCTTGTGGGTCACGAACTTGCTGTCGGCGCCGGCGCCGGAGGGCAGGGAATCGGCGTCGACGAACTTCTTGTCCTGGAAGTACTTGCCGAGGGTTTCGACGGCGGCAAGGGTCTTGGGGTCCTTGTTGCCGACGAACTCGCCCGACTCGTCGTAGGCGGTGCCGCCCTGGGTGGAGATCCAGCCGTAGTGGGTGGCCCAGTAGTTCCAGAACATGGAGCCGATCAGGCCCTTGGCGGCGAGCTTGTCGTTCATTTCAAGGAACTTCTCGGTGGTCCACTTGCCTTCGGCGGCGAGGGTTGCCGGGTCCTCGGTGATGCCGGCCGCTTCCAGGGCCTTCTTGTCGTACCAGAATGCGTCGTTGTTGACGTCGTTCGGTGCGGCGTAGGTGACGCCGTCCTGCTGTGCGGCGCCGAAGGTGCCGGCGAAGAAATCGTCCTTCTTGGTCTTGCTGGCGCCCGATGCCATCAGGTCATCCAGCGGCATGAGGCGCTTGGAGCCGACGAACTGGCCGAGCTTGTCATCGCCGACGTAGAAGACGTCGGGTGCGGTCTTGCTGGTGAGCTGGGCAAGGAGCTTGGAGTGGTATTCGCCGTAGCTGGCGACCGGCTGGAGCTTGACCTTGATTTCCGGGTGGCGCTTCATGAATTCGGTGTTGAATTCGGTGAAGCGGGTCAATTCCTCGGGGGTGCCCCAGGTGCTAAAAACGATGGAGCTACTGCCATCCGCTGCCGGGCCGGCCGTGGTTCCGGAGCCGCCGCTGCATGCGGTCAGGACCAAAGCGGAGACCGCGGCGACGCCTAGGGACAGAACGCTTCTTCTTTTCAGATCCTTGGAATTCCACATGCCAATACCTCTTTCGGTGAGAACGGTCGATTCTTCGCCGCGATGGCTCGAAATGATGCGATCAACCCCGGGGGATGGAGTGATCGACGCCACAGCAGTCGCTTGTATTCTGTATACATGAGACACCATGTGTCAAGTGTCACTTTGTTTGTTTATGTTCGAAACAAAACATTGCATGGATTCGCCGGTCGGCGCACTGCCCTGTAAAGCACTGCGAATTTCCAGTTCCCACCACTGGTGATATTGCACATGGCATGCCTTTTCGGTTGCATTTGTTCGAAATCGAACAAAGTGTTTTGGGGTGAAATTCGGCCCAGAGACGCGTGGAGGACCCCGCGCACCCGCATGGGCCACGCGGTGGCGCACTCACGCGGCCCGTGCCGCGTGCAGCGCTGGGACGGCCTGTTCGGTCGCCGCAGGCCGTTCTACTTGCCCGGCGGCGCGCAAGCCTGCGGCGAGTCGCGCACGGACGTCTCGGTGCCGGCGCTTCGAGGCGTCCGATGGCCGTTTACGCCAAAGACCGGCCTTCGCATCCGGTGAGAGGACCGATTGCGAGTGCCGCAGCGAAGGTCGTTCCTCGCTTGAAAGCCTTCAAGATTTTCTGCTTTTGAACTAGTCGGACCAGCGGATGTCGCCATCGATGACGGTCATGTTTACTTGGGTTGAGCGGAGTTCGAGCGGCGTGCAAGTGGTTGGGTCGCGGTCAAGGACGATGAAGTCCGCGAGTTTTCCGGGTTCCAGGGTTCCCTTGAGGTGACATTCGTCGGTGGCAATGGTGTGTGAGGTGGCCGCCGCGTGCAGGGCTTGTTCCCTGGTGAGGGTTTCCTCGGGCTGCCAGCCCCCGGCGGGGAATCCGTTGGGGCGTTGACGGGTAATTCCGGCGAACAGGCCGTGGAAAGGATTGGTGTCTTCCACCGGAGCGTCCGAGCTGAACGACACGGTGCCTCCGGCATCCACGATGCTGGCCCAGGCGTAGGAAAGCACGTCGTGGTCAGCGAGCAGGCCGTCCACCAGCTCGATGTCCGAGGTGCAGGAGGCCGGCTGCATGCAGGCGAACGCGCCGCTGGCGGCCAGCCGCCCCAGGTCCCGGCGCGCGATGTGCTGGACATGCTCGATCCGGTTGGACGCGGCGGGCTTGTCCCCGGATTGCGCCGCCGCAAGTTCGAAGGCGTCCAAGGCGTTGGACACGGCGCGGTCGCCGATTGCATGGACGGCGGCCGACAGCCCGTTGCGGTTGGCCAGCAGAGACCAGGCCGTTGAGTTCCTACCGCCCCCGTCACGGCAAGGCCTTCGGAGTGGGCGTGGCCGTAGGGTGCATGCATGAGGCAGGTGCCGGAGGAAAGGGACCCGTCGGAGAAGATCTTCACTCCTCCGCGGCGCAGCCATGCATCGCCTTGGCCCGTGCGTATGCCTTGCTCAATCAGCGATTCCAGGGCACTGACGGGCATGACCTTGTTGACGCGAAGGGGCAGTTCGCCGCGTTCGTGCAGGTCGGAAAATGCGTCCCAGGCATCCATTCCGTCGATGTCGTGGATGGTGGTGATGCCCTGGGCGGTGAGTGCGCGGAGGGTTGCCGGGAGGTAGGTTGCCAGGTCTTCCCGGGTCACGTTCTCCAGCATGCGGCCGGCCCAGAAGCCCGCGGCTTCCAGCAGGATGCCGGTCGCCGCTCCCGAAGCGTCGCGCATGATGGTGCCGCCGCTGGGATCCGGCGTTGCCGAATCGATGCCCAGGTAGTTCAGGGCGGCGGAATTCAGCCAGTAGGTATGCAGGTCCGAATGGTGCAGTGCCGTGGGGTGCGCGCCGGTGACGGCATCAAGTTCCCTCAGGTCGGGAAGTTCGGTGTTGCTTCCAGGTCCGGTGGTTCCAGCGTCCGCCGAAAATCCAGCTGGTGCTGTCGCGCGGATCGAGCATTGCGGCCCGGGCGGCGACAGCGCGACGGCTTCGGAGGCGGAGGTGGCCGGGGCCAAATCCACTTCGGCCCGGCGCAGGGCCAACTGGGCGGTGTGGACGTGGCTGTCGGCCAGTCCCGGCATGGCGTGTGCCCCGGCGAGGTCGATGCGTTTGGCGTTCGGGGCGAATTCGCGGGCCTCGGAAACGGAACCGAGGAAGTGAATGCGTCCTTCCGCCGCCACGAGCGATGATGCGGTGGGATTCGTTGAATCCAGGGTGTGGAAAACGGCATTCTCATACACCGTGAAATCCATGCAGCGCCCCTTGTCATGCAGTACAAATATGCCAATGTCGAAGAACCTACTTCGAATACTTTGCACTGTATGCGGCATACAGTTTCCGAACAAGGATTTTTTGCGACGTGGCCATCATTCGGGAAATTGTGACACCGGAGTCCGAATCGCGAATGGCCGGGGGGCTCCCGGCGGGCGCGCGGAGTCCCAAAATGACCTTGCCGGGAAAACATTTGGCCTCCCTGCGCGTGCCGGGAGGCCAAATGTCTATGTGGAGCGCGCCGGGTTTAGACGAGGGCGCGGCTGTCGTCCTTGTTCGCCATGGCCTTGCCGATGCGCGAGGTGCTGTTGAGCCAGTTGGCGGTCAATGCTGCCTTTGCGGCGGTGAGGTCCTTCGCGATAAGCGCCTTGGCGATTGCCGAGTGTTCGGTCGCGGCTCGCTCAACGCGGTCCTTGGCTCCGACGAAGAACTTCTCGTAGCGCCGCAGGGCAACCTTGTGCGAGGCGATGGTTTCGAGGAGCCGCCCGATTGGGGCACTTGGAGAGCAGGAGCTCGTGGAAGTCGTCGTCGTGGCTGTTGACCTCTTCGGCCAGGGCCTCGGTGGCCGTAAATGCCTTCGCGGCATCCATGATCCGTGGCGCAATCGCGTTCAGCTCGTCCGCGGGGCTGAGTTCCAGGGCGAGGCACTCGAGGGCGGCAATGATCTGCACGGCCTCGGCGAAATCGCGCTCGCTAATGGGGGCCCAGCGGAAGCCCTTGCCGGAAATGCGTGTAATGACGCCCTGCTGGGATAGCGAAATAAGCGCCTCGCGCAATGGAGTGCGGCTGACGCCGAGTTCCGCCGAGAGTGTCACCTCGTTGATGCTCTCGCCCATGTCGAATTCGCCTGCGCCGACGCGGTTCATGATTTCTGTTTCGATCTGTTCGCGCAGTGATTGGCGTTGAATTGCCACTGTCGCCCCCTGGTTCTCGATAGATGAAGCACCGGATTTGATCACCTCTATTGTACTAGAGACTGGGTTCAGTATACTGTATACAGAAATATGAGAGGAAGTTCACAAATGGACGTGACGATTGGCTTGATTGTGAATCCCGTGGCCGGCCTCGGCGGCCGCATGGCCCACAAGGGCAGTGACGCCTCGAATATTCGCGATTTGGCCAAGCGTGCGGGGATCGAATCCCTGGCTCCGGAAAGGGCCGGGCAAACGGTCCGCCGGCTGTTGGACGGGCTGGAATCATCCCGGGTTGCCGTGCGAATCCTCGCAGGTGCCGACGAAATGGGTGCCGATGCGCTCGATGCCGGCATTCCCCACGAGACTATCGCCTCGGACGCCGTCCACCCCGGGGCTTCGAGTTCCGAAGACACCAAATCAATTGCGCGGAACATGGCCGCCGCCGGTGTCGACCTGCTGCTCTTTGCCGGGGGAGACGGCACGGCCCGCGACATCCTCGACGCCGTCGGAACCAGCATCCCGGTGCTGGGCATCCCCGCCGGCGTCAAGATCTACTCGGGCGTCTTCGGCCTGACACCTTCGGAAACCGGCGCGTTGGCTGCGGGTTGGCTGGCCAACCCCAACCGTTGCAGCGACGAACGCGAAGTCGTCGACATCGACGAAGACGAACTGCGCCAAGGCCTTGCGACACCCAGCCTCTACGGGACGCTGCGGGTCCCCTCGGACTCTCGCCGGCTTCAGCCTCGCAAGTCCGGCAGCCCCGCCTCCGACGTCAATGCCGCCCGCTCGTTGGGCATGGCATTCGCCGCCACCATGGTCCCGGACCGGCACTACGTGCTCGGCCCGGGCAGCACCACCATGGCCATCGGCAGCGCACTGGATTTGGAATTGACCCGGCTGGGAGTGGACGTTGTCTGCAACGGCCAACTCATCGCCGAGGACGTCGACGCGGATACGCTGAACGCGATGGTTCCCGCGGAGGGCGCCACCATCGTTGTCACCCCGCTGGGGCAGCAAGGTTTCGTCATCGGGCGCGGCAACCAGCAGATCGACTACCGCGTGCTGCAACGCAGCGAGCTGAAAATCGTTGCCACGCCCTCCAAAATGATTTCCCTGGGCGGGCGACCGCTCTGGGTCGATTCGGGACATCCCGAACTGGACGCCACGATCTGTGGCTACACCAAAGTATTTACCGGGGCGAAAGCCGAAGTAATTTATCCCATCAGCAACACCGCTGATTCCCAGGTTCGAGCCTAAACACCACAAGGAGCAGTTCATGCGTTTGAAGGACAAGTCTGCAATCGTCACCGGCGGCGGATCCGGCATCGGCCGGGCCACTGCACTGGCCATGGCTGCCGAAGGCGCCAACGTCGCGATCTTCGACATCAACGAAGAAGCGGCACAGGCCGTTGCCGCCGAAGCCGCGGCATTCGGCGTCAAGACCCTGGGCCTGGCCGTCAACGTTGCACTGGATGAAGACGTGAAGCGCGGGGTGGCCACGGCCGCGGCCGAATTCGGCACCGTCAACGTCCTGTTCAACAACGCGGGCATCATCCGCCGCGCCAACGTCATCGACACCACCCTTGAGGAATGGGACCAGGTCATGGGCGTCAACGTGCGCGGCCCGTTCCTGCTCTCCAAGTACGTGATCCCGCTGATGATCGCCGACGGCGGCGGCGCAATCGTCAACACCGGTTCCGGCTGGGGCCTCAAGGGCGGCGGCGACGCACTGTCCTACTGCACCTCCAAGGCGGCAGTGGTGAACATGACCCGCGCCCTGGCCATCGACCACGGACCGGACAACATCCGCGTGAACTCGGTGAACCCGGGCGACACCAACACCCCGATGCTGCGCGAGGAGGCCCGCCAGCTGTCCCAGGCCGAGGCCGCCTTCCTTGAGGAGTCCAACGACCGCCCGCTCAAGCGCATGGGCACCCCCGAGGAAATCGCCGAGGCCGTCATCTGGCTCGCCAGCGATGCCAGCAGCTACGTCACCGGTTCCGCACTGGTTGTCGACGGCGGCGGCATCGCCTAAGTCGTTCCCGCACAAACGAAGAATCCCGCCGTGCGAAGCCAAGCTTCGCACGGCGGGATTCTTTACGTTCCCCTAGACGGGGGTACGCGAGGACCTAAAATTGTAGGTTCCGACGCTAGCCGAGAACTGCAGCGAAGCTGGTTTGCGAAAGTGGCTCCAGTTGCCCGCTGTGTTTCGAAAGGAACCGGTGCGTTCATTCACTCGGTAACACTCGACTCCTCGAGAGCCCCAACTAGTTGGACTTTTTTGTGGTAGTCGAAGTGGCTCTTGACCTGTTCCGAGACGTCGATGTTCTTCAGTTTGATTGGACTCGGCGTGAAGCCCTTGAGGCCGGCCGCTGACTGTCCTCCCTCGGCGACGTTGAAGGCGATTTTCAGGACGCCGTCGTTGGTCGAGTGGTAGTTGTAGACCGCGTCGTCGACCCGTGCGGTCAGGGTGTGCCAGTCGCTCTTGGCTCCGATGGCGGCGCCGAGGAGGTGGACGGCTTCGACCCGTGGGCCGTCGGGCTTGGTTCCCAAGGTCTGGGCTGCGACTACCATCGCCCTGCGCGCCGAGGCTGTGGCCCACCAGCACGTAGGACTCCGCATTGGTGCGGGCAAGCAGGTCGGCCAGAATGACCCCGGTCTTTTCGGCGCGGTTCTTGGCGACGTGCCAGGGGTTCTTGGCCAGCTCGGCAGCGAACAGAGCGGGGGCGAGCGGGCCAAGCTTCTTCGCCGCCTTCTTCGCGGCTCGCCGCGGCCTTCTTCAGCGCGGCACCGGCCGGCGAACCTTGCTGCCCCGTCGCCACCGAGGATTCCCAGGTCCTTGAGTTCCTTGGCGCCCCAATGGACCCGGTAGACAGGTGAGTCAGGATATCGCTGGTGATGATGTCCTGCCACTCTCCCCAACCTTTGCCGCTCTCGCTGAGGAAGCCGTTGCAGACGACCACCGGTACGCCTGGTCCTCCTTGCAGCATCTCGATATGGAACGACTTGTCTTCGCGGACATAGGCATTCGTGACCGAGGCCCCCAGCGCGCCACCCAGGGCCGCACCAAGCGCTGTGACCACGAGCGGTGCCGCCGGCCATGCCGAGTCCTCCGGCGGCCAGCGCGCCGCCACCCAGGAACGCAAGCCCATAACTGGTGGCGGCGGCGCCGGTGTAACCACCAACGAGCGCGCCGACAGCACCTCCGATGGCAGGTGCTGCGAGATAGGCGAAGGGCGTCGCGGCAGCGATGCCCGCGCCTGCGAAGCCTGCAACTCTGATGTCACGGGCCAGGTTGGGTTTGTCGTACTTGAGGAACTCCTCGTAGTCGTTGAGTGCGCCCATCTTTCGGTCGGCCTTGGCGAATCCGGGGATCTCATGGCGGTGCTCGGCGCAGTACCGCTGTACCCGGATGGCGCCTTGCCCCCGCACGGCCATGTTTTCGCAGACGGGGCCTCCGCGCAGGGCAGGGTCGGCGATCCGCAGTCGCTACACAGGTAGGCGGGCAGCTGACCCATCGGCACGGTTCGCCTTCCGGTGTGAGTGCTCTCCGAAGCAGGCAGAACACCACCCGTGCTTCTTTTCGCTCGCGAGGTCGTCAGCCAGATCGGCGATCCACTCCGCCACCTTCTGGTGCGCCTTCAGCGCGCTTCTCCGCGTTCTTCTGCTGTTCCTGATCTGGCAGGTTGACGGCTTCGTACTTGGCTATTGCGAAGGCCCACGCGTTGTTACCAGGGCGCGGTTGCCACCGAGCCCACCTTTCTCGAACTCGGGTCTTCGTCCGTGGTGCTGCCGGTCAGCGTGAGCCTCTGACCCTCAGGCGGGACGACCTGACACTGAATGCGATTTCCGTCAAGGACGCGGAAGACAACCTCTGATTTCTGCATGCTGTCATATTCTCATGTGCAGGTCGCCGCGGTGCTTATCAACCAGAACGGGCGCGCCTTACCCAGGCGAGGTGGGCATCGGGCTCGTGTAGCACGGACTCCCTATGTCAGTCTGGCGCGTAACGGGCGTGATAGATCCAATCGATTCGATTGCAACCGGGCGGAAACCAAGAACCCAAGCAATTGTTCAGCGGATAGGCGCCGCGGGTTGCCTGGGTTCATGATGCTTGTGGGGATCATCCGAGTTGACTGATTCACACGCCTGATGCATCTGCGATTGCCACAGTCTATTCACTTCTGGCTCGACTGGGCGAAATGCTGTCAGAGTTATTGGCAAACGAGAGTCCGGACATGGACAAAGCCGATGTGGGCTGCCACCGGTGATCCGGCGACAGCCCACATGGGTTATCCGTTAGCAATCCGTCTGGTTAGCCCACCGAGACGGGCTCTTCAGCCAGCTGCGCCTCGGCGCCGCTGAAGTACTTCTTCTGGTACGAGCGCCAGGTGATGGCCCAGCGTTCCGGATCGTCCAGGTCATCGTGGTCGATCTGGTGCACGGTCTGGTTGTGCGGGGCGGTGCGCACCAGCTCGGGGTTCTCCCGGGCCTCGGTGGCGACCTGGGCCAGCACCGCGACGTACTCGTCGATTTCCGACTTGGAGTACGACTCGGTCGGCTCGAGCGTGAACGGCTGCGGGACCAGGTACGGGTGGTGGCTGGTCCAGTAGTGCATGCCGTAGTCGCTCATGCGGATGCCGATTTCCTCGGAGCTGATGCCGGTGTCCTCGAACAGTTCCTGCCAGGAGTAGCGGACCTGCTCGATGCGGTGCTTGCCCTCGGCGTACGGTGCGCTGGCGCCCGGGATCTGGCGGACCAGGGCCAGCAGGTAGTTGTTGTTCAGCACGGCGATCTCCGCGACCTGGCGCAGGCCGTCGGCACCCAGTGCCATGATCCAGGCGTAGGCGCGGACCACGTTCGGGGCGACGCCGAAGAACGGTGCGACCTTGCCGATGGACTTCTCGCCGCCGTAGTTCACGGTGAAGCCGGCGTCGGTCTTTTCGATGCGCGGGTTGGGCAGGAACGGGGCAAGACGCTCGCGAGACGGCGCTGGCGCCGGCACCCGGTCCGCCGCTGGCGTGCGGGGTGGAGAAGGTCTTGTGCAGGTTGAAGTGGCACAGGTCGAACCCTGCGTCCGAGGCGCGGGTGATGCCCAGGATGCCGTTGGCGTTGGCCTGGTCGTAGGCTGCAAGGCCGCCGACCTCGTGGACGATCTCCACGAACTCGCGGATCTTGTCGTTGTAGATCCCGGTGTCTTCCGGGTTGGTGATCATCAGGGCCGCGGTGCGCGGGCGAAACCGCTGCACGCAGCGCCTCGATGTCCGGGTAGCCGTTGGCGTCCGGCATCAGGGTGATGACCTTGAAGCCGGCTGCCTTGGCGCAGGCGGCGTTGGACGGGTGGGAGAAGATCGTGGTGATGACCTCGTCGCGCACCTGGCCCTCGCCGTTGGACTCGTGGAAGGCGCGGATCATGGAGATGTTGGCCCAGATCGCGGCGGAGCCGCCCTGGGTCTGCAGGCTCACCGAGTGCATGCCGGAGATCTCGGCGATCGCCTGCTCGGTGCGCCAGAAGATCTCCAGCACGCCCTGCAGCGAGGCCTCGTCCTGCATCGGGTGCAGTTCGGAGAGCTTCGGGGTGCGGATGATCGTCTCGTTGACCTTGGGGCTGTACTTCATGGTGCAGGTGCCCTGGCCGATGTCGACGTTGAAGTCGGCGCCCAGGTTCTCCTGGCTGATGCGCAGGTAGTGGCGGACCACGCGCATCTGGGCCAGCTCGGGAAGCGCGGGGGCGCTGGAACGGCGCAGCGAGGACAGCTGGTTCTCGATGCCGTCCAGGGCCTCGACGGCGGCCGGTTCGGCCTGCGACACCAGGATGCCGCGCTCGCCCGGGGTGCTGAGTTCGAAGATGATCGGCTCATCCCAACGGGCCTGGTGGAACCGGCGGTTGGCTGGCTTGGGGCTGACTGGAAGGGCCATTGTTACTTCTCCTTCAGGAAATCGGTGAGGGCGGAGACCAGGGTGTCGATGTGTGCCGTGGTGATGCGTTCGGTGACGCAGACCAGCAGGTTGTTTTCGCCGATGACAACGCCCGGCTCGATGTCGCGTGCGCGCAGGGCGGTGACGACCTCGGCGGCGGTCTTGCCGGAAGCCGGAGAGGTCGAGCACGAATTCGCGGAAGTGTGCGGCCGAGTCGCCCAGCGAAACGCCGTCGATGGCGGCGAGCTGCTGCTGGGCGTAGGCGGTGCGTGCCAGGACGGTGTTGCCCAGGTCGGACATGCCGGTCGGGCCCATCGAGGCCAGGTAGACGCCGGCGGCAATGCCCCAGAGCGCTGCGGCGGTGCCGACCCATTCCTTGCCTTCTTCGCGCAGGGCGAAGGAGGTGCGGTCCCAGGCGACGTCGCCGAAGCCGTACTCGCCCTCGACGGAGGTGCTGGCCAGGCCGAAGAGGCGCGACGGCATCTCCATGACGAACTTCGGGTCGTCGTGCACGGCGATGAAGCCGCCGCGTCCGCCGCCGAACCACTGGTGGATGCCCAGGGACTGGATGTCGCCGCAGACGATGTCCGCTCCCCAGTCGGCCGGGGGAGTGAGGCTGCCGTAGGCGATCGGGTCGGTGCCGACGACCAGCAGCGCGCCGACTTCGTGCGCCAGGTCGGCGATGGCCTGGCCGGAGGTTTCCAGCACGCCGTGGAAGCTCGGGGTCTGGATCCAGACGGCCGAGGTCTCGGCGTCGACCGCTGCCGCAAGTGCGGCGGTGTCGACCAGGCCGTTGACCGTTGGCACGAAGACCAGCTCGGTGTGGCTGCGCACGTAGTCGGTGACCTTGGAGAGCAGGTCCGGGTTCACGTCGGAGGCGACGATGATCTTCGAGCGTCCGGTGATGCGACCGGCCATGGCCAGCGCGGTGGCGGTTGCCTGCATGCCGTCGTAGGTCGGCACGTTGACGACGTCCATGTTGAGCATCTCGGCCATCATGGAGGTGTACTCGAACAGGGCCTGGAAGCGGCCGTGGTCCTCGTAGGGTTCGCCCGCGTAGGCGGTGAGGAACTCGCTGCGGTTGATGACCTCGTCCACGACGGACGGAACGTAGTGGTTGTACACGCCGGCGCCCAGGAAGCTGATGACCTCGCGGGTGCTGCGGTTCTTGTTCAGCAGGCCAGTGACGTGCTCTTCCAGCTCGGCCTCGGCAAGGAACGGCTCCGGCAGGTTCAGCAGGCCCTTGACGCGCAGGCTCTGGGGGATGTCCTCGTAGAATTCCTCGATGCTGGATGCTCCGGTGACTGCGAGCATTTCCTCGATGACCGAAGGCACCGTATTGGGAATGTAGGGGTGAACTGTGGAATTTTGCATGGAAGGTCGCCTCCTGCTTTTGTCATGACCCGGGTGCCTGAACCGAGGTTCGCAGCGCGGGATAACTTTGGTGAAATTCTGTATACAGTGCACATTATGCGGATTTGAGATGGGAGTCAATTGTGACCCACGCCGCTTTCGTGGCGACCGTGCCATGTGACCTTTTTGTTTGTTTCTGGTGGGAAAAGTGAGAAAGCTATCCCAATTGTTCTGAATACTGTGTACAGTGTCGTCAACAAACGAGGTCTTCCTGATGACAAGGAGCTCCACAATGATCAAACTCGCAAAGCTGGCCGTACCGGCCCTTGCACTCGCACTGTTGACCGGCTGCGCCGGCGGCGGAGTCCCCGCGCAGAGTGGCGCGACGCTCAAGCCGAACGCCGAAGTATCCGGCGAAATCACCGTCTGGAGCTGGGACGTCGCCGCTACCGCGCTGAAGCGGTTGGCCACCTCCTACTCCGCCGAACACCCGGGCACCACCATCAAGGTCGTCGACATCGGGTACGACAATGCATACGACAAGATGTCGGTTTCCCTGCAGGCCAACAGCGGGTTGCCCGACGTCATCACCGTCGAAACCGACAGGATGCCGGCCTACGTCACCCAGTTCCCCAAGGGGTTCACCGACCTGGCGCCGCTCATCGACGGCGCAACCAAGGACTTCGACCCGTCGAAGATCGCGGCGTCCTCGGACAAGGACGGGCGCCTGTTGTCCCTGCCGTGGGATTCGGGAACCGTCGGGCTGTTCGTGCGCACCGACTACTTCGCCGAGGTGGGCATCGACCCGGCCTCGATCAAGACCTGGGACGACCTGGTGACGGCCGGTGAAGCCATCAAGAAGAAGACCGGCCACACGCTGATCTCCACCGATCTGTCGGGCGGCGGAATCTTCTCCATGCTGCTCCAGCAGCAGGGCAAGGGCACCTTCAACGCCGCGGGCGACATCGACCTGAACTCGCCGGAGGCGGTGCAGGCGCTGACATTGATGAAGACCATGAACGAAAAGGGCCTGCTGCACAACGTCAAGGGTTGGGACGGACAGGTCACCGCCGCCAAGGACGGCAAGTCCGCGGTCAACCCGGAAGCAGTCTGGTGGATCGGCACGCTGACCGGCGAAGCCCCGGAGCTTTCCGGCAAGTACGGCGTGCAGCCGTTGCCGGCGTTCGCACCCGGAGGCGGAACCACCTCCAACAACGGCGGTTCGACGCTGGCCGTTCCCACCCAGGCCAAGAACCCCGAGCTGGCAGGGTCGTTCGTCAAGTACGTGCTGGCCAACAAGGACAACCAGGTCTCGATGATGAAGGACGAGGGCCTGTTCCCGTCCTACCTGCCGGCCTTCACCGACCCGCTCTTCGCCGAACCGCAGAAGTACTTCGGCGGCGAGAAGGTCTACCAGCTCTTCGCCGAGCAGACGGCCAAGATCCCGGCCGGCACCACCAACAGCGACAGCGCCAAGGCCGGGGACATCGTGGCAAACGCCGTGGTCTCCTCCGTGCTGAACGGTGCCGACCCGGCGACCGAGCTGAAGTCCGCCGCCGAGCAGATCGCCACCGCGACCGGTCGCAAGATCGCGCAGTAACACCATGACCACCACGCTGACGCGGCCCTCCGAACCGAAGGAGGGCCGCTCGACGGCCCGCGCGGCCGCGGGCCAGGCCGCGCGGCGGGCGGCCCGCCGCCATCGTCCCGGCTACTTCTTCATCCTGCCGGCGCTCGCCCTGTTCGCCCTGTTCTTCGTCTACCCGCTGGTTTCGTCGTTCATCCAGAGCTTCCAGTCGATTTCCGGCGGGGAAACCAGCTGGGTGGGCCTGGCCCAGTACCAGCGCCTGTTCGAGGATCCGCTGGTGGCGCAGAGCCTGTTCAACGTCTTTTTGATCCTGGTGATCCAGGTGCCGCTGATGGTGTGCATCGCGATCGGGCTGGCGTACATCCTGAACCAGAGCTGGGTCCGCTTCCGGACCGGGTTCCGGGCCATCTACTTCCTGCCCGCGGTGACCACGCTGGTGGCCTACTCTCTGGTCTTCCGGGTCATGCTGGCCACCGACGGGGGAGCGGCCAACCAGATGCTCGGGATGTTCGGGATGGACCCGATCGACTGGCTCAACTCCGAGGGCTGGGCGCGGGTGGCACTGATCGCCTCCATCACCTGGCGCTGGACCGGCTACAACATGATCATCATCCTGGCCGGCCTGCAGGCGATCCCCGCCGAGCAGTACGAGGCCGCGCGGATCGACGGGGCCGGCCGCTGGGCCATCTTCTCGAGGATCGTCGTGCCGCAGCTGCGCCCGGTGATCCTGTTCAGCAGCATCACCTCGACGATCGGCGCGCTGCAGCTCTTCGACGAGAACTTCATCCTGACCGGCGGCGGACCCAACAACGCCACGCTGACCCCGGTGCTGTACCTCTACAAGGTCGGCTTCCAGCAGTTCGACTTCGGCTACGCCTCGGCCATCGCCTGGCTGGTCGTGGCGATCATCGCGGTCATCTCACTCATCCAATTCCGAATCATGAGGGACAAGTCATGATGCAGATCCTCCGCCGTTCCCCGCTCTACGTCCTGCTGGTGCTCGGCGCCGTGGCCAGCCTGGTCCCGTTCCTGTGGATGGTCATCGCCTCGACCCACACCACGGCGTCGATCTTCGCCACGCCGATGCCCTTCCTGCCCGGGGGAGAGCTGTGGAACAACCTGGCCCGGCTGCAGGAGGAGACCGGCTTTGCCCGGGTCATGCTCAACAGCGTGCTGGTGGCCGTGATCTACACCGCCTTCTCCTGCATCGTCAGCGCCATGTGCGGGTACGGGCTGGCCAAGTACCGGTTCCGCGGGCGGGGCCTGATGCTCGGCGGCGTGCTGCTGACCATGATGATTCCCGGCCAGGTGCTGCTGGTGCCGCTGTTCCAGATGATGGCCAGCGTCGGCTGGATCAACAGCTTCCAGGCGCTGATCCTGCCGTTCCTGGCCAACGCCTTCGGCATCTTCCTGATGCGCCAGGCGTTCCTCGATTTCCCGGACAGCCTGATCGAGTCCGCGCGGATCGACGGTGCCAGCGAGATCAAGACGTTCTACCGGATCGTGCTGCCGGTGGCCCGGCCGCAGCTGGCGGCCCTGGTGATCTACACGTTCATCAGCCAGTGGAACTCCTTCATCTGGCCGCTGCTGATGCTCAACAGCGAGGAGAAGTACACGCTGCCGGTCGCACTGAACACCATGGTGGGGCTGTCCCGCGTCGACTACTCGGGGCTGATGCTCGGCTCGCTGCTGGCGACCCTGCCGCTGCTCATCGTCTTCCTGCTCTTCCAGAAGCAATTCATCTCCGGGCTCATGGGCGGCGCGGTCAAGGGGTAGCGGGCTGTCGGATTCCTTCAAGACCGGCCCCGCCCATCCGCGTTTCACTGGAGGTGTTGGCAAGACCACCGCACTTGGAAAAGGAATCCGAACATGTCCACGCAACCCACGCAGTCCCCGGCGACAGGCAACCACACCACGGCCGGAGTGCCGCACGGATACACCACGCTGACGCCGTTCATCGTCGTCGAACCGGCGCATGAGGCCATCGAGTTCTACCAAGAGGTCTTCGGGGCGACGCCGCTCTCGGTGATGCCGGGGGCCCCGCGCGAGGACGGAAGCCCCACGATTTCGCACGCCGAGCTCGACTTCGGAAACGGCATGCTGCAGCTCTCGGATCCCGCAGCCGGGGTACGGCCTGGTGGCCGCGGACGCGCAGCACACCAACAACTCGATTGCCCTCTACCGGCAGGACGTGGATGCCGTCTTTGACTTGGCCATCAAGCACGGGGCCACGGCCGTGGAGCAGCCCGCCGACTTCGTTTCGGGGGACCGCTTTGCCACGTTCGTTGATCCGTTCGGGCGGCGCTGGAACGTGATGACCCGGATCGAGGACCTCTCGCGGGAGGAATCCGAACGCAGGGTCACGCAGTGGCTTGCATCGTTCAACGCCGGGGAGGGCGTCTAGGGGCAACTGCACGGCCTCGGCCGGAACCGTGGATCCCGGCTCCGGCTAGGGGCCGGTGCCTTTGGCGTTGACCTGCCTCAGGTATTCCCCGGGGCTCATGCCCGTCACCGCGGCGAAGTCACGGGTGAAGTGCGCCTGGTCCGCATAGCCCAGGGCGTAGGCCACATGCGACAGGTCCGGGCCCATCCCGCGGCCGATCAGCGCCGCCGCCTCCTGGAGGCGGTGGCGCTGCAGCAGCCACTTCGGGGTGAGTCCCAGGCGCGAACGCACCAGGCGTTGCAGGCGGCGTTCGCCGATCTGCCATCTCTCGGTGAGCTGCTGCACGCGCTGCAGCCCGGGGGTGGTTTCAATGTCCCGGCATATCCGGTTGACCAGCAGCCCGTCCTCATCCGCGCCGTCGGGAATCCGGGCGAGCAGCCATTCCTCAAAGAGCCCGATCGCCGCGGCCTGCTGCTGTTCGGGAGTTCCTCCCGCGTGCAGGGCCGCATCGATCGGCGCCGCGCGGTCCAGCCCGATGTCGCCGTCCGGCATCGAGGAATCCACGATCTCGGGCATCGGCCGCGGGCTGAGCAGCGCGCCCGCGGCCGGGCGCAACAACACGCCCAGGGCGCTGCCGTTCCCGGCAAGCCGCTTGGTCGAGAGCCGGGTGACGGGACCGTAGAGCGTGCCGGCACCGTCCTCGATGACCAGGTTGCAGGCGGGATAGGTGAGTATGCGTTGTTCATGTTCCGCGCCCGCGGGAATCTCCCAGCGGGCAACCCAATAGTGGCCCACGAGTTCACGCAGCCGCGGGCTCGGGTCGATGCGCTCAACATGGGCCCAACCGGTGCCGGTGGGCAGCAGCGGGCCGCGCGGGGTATCCATGGCCCCCATTATTCCCCGCCCGGGAACCATGCCGGATCGTTGGACCCTGCCGGCGCGGACCTGGCGTCGAAATCACCTGCAATTGACCGAAGAAACGCAGGTCAATTGTTTGCGGCCGAGACTAGAATTGCGTCAACTCGCAACGAATCGGGGTGTCCATCATGGGCAACACAAAACCATCCGGTCTCCACGTCGCCGGGCGATTGGTGCTGACGGGGACGCTCGCCCTCGCACTGGCCGGGGGCATGGCTCCGATGTCGCAGGCACAGGTCGACGCGGGCCTGCAAGCAGTGCGATCCTGGACGCCGCACCCGCATCGGTGCTGCCGACCGCCGTCGCCGCGGCGACGCCCACCCCGAAGCAGGCGTTGGCCAAGCTGACGCTGGACCAACGCGTCGGGCAGGTCCTGATGATGGGCGTTCCCGCCACCGGCGCCAGCAAGTCGGATCTTTCGATCCTGACCAAGTACAAGATCGGCAACGTGTTCCTCAAGGGCCGCAGCTCTTCGGGGGTCAAGTCGACCAAGGCGGTCGTGGCAAAAATCAACGCGACCGTCGGCACCTCGAGCACCGGCGGGCAAAAGCGCTTCGTCGCCACCGACCAGGAGGGCGGAAACGTCCAGGTGCTCAAGGGGCCCGGCTTCTCCGCCATGCCCACCGCGTTGCGCCAGGGCACGTGGTCGACCACGACCCTTCGTTCCAACGCGACGACCTGGGCCAAGCAACTGAGTGCGGCGGGCATCAACGTCAACCTGGCCCCGGTTGCCGACACCGTCCCCAGCGCGGCATTCGCCCCCTACAACTCCCCGATCGGCTACTGGCACCGCGAATTCGGCTACACCTCGGGACACGTGGCCAACGACGTTGCGGCGTTCGCGCAGGGGATGCGCGCCGGGGGAGTCGCCCCGGTGGTCAAGCATTTCCCGGGCTTGGGCAGGGTCACCAGGAACACCGACACTTCCTCGAACGTCAAGGACACGACCACCACCCGGACCAGCGCCTACATCAAGCCCTTTGCCAAGGCCATTGCCGGCGGCACGCGGTGGGTCATGGTCTCCAACGCCTACTACACCAAGATCGACGCGGGGCACCTCGGGCCGTTTTCCTCCACCATCATGAAGACCATGCTGCGCAAGGACCTGGGCTTCACCGGCATCGTCATCTCGGATGACATGTGCACGGCCAAGCAGCTCTCGCCCTGGAGCTACGCGACCCGGGCGAAGAACTTCTTCAATGCGGGCGGGACCATGATGCTGTGCGTCAACGCCGCCGCCATCCCGGCGATCCACAAGGCGCTGGTGGCGGAGGCGAAGGCCAGCCCGGCGTTCCGGGCCAAGATCGACGCCGCGGCGCTGGAGGTGTTGGAGACCCGGGCCGGGAAGTAGCCGGGGCCCGTTTGCCTGCCGGGGGTCCTCCCGCATTCCGCGGGAACGGTGGCAGAATCGAAGGCATGGAGATCCAACCGGAAATTCAGCGTCCTCCGGAGCCCGCGGAGACCCGGCTGCGCATAGAAAGCTGGGCACTGTGGCTGGGGCTGGCCTGGACCGTGGCGGGGACACTGGTCGGCTTCATCGGCTTTGCCCGGTACCGCCCGAACTTGGCGGGCCCGGGTTCGGTGGCCATTTACGCGGCCATCGTGGCCGGATTCGCCGCGACGTCCGGAAGCCTGACGGGTTACCTCAGGATCCTTGTCCTCACGCAACCGTGGTTGAAGGGCTTCCCGCTGTACAGGCAGATCACCAATGCCGTTGCGCTGGTGATCATCCATGCGGCGATCTCCGTCATGGCCGCGCTGGTGACCTTCCGGATCTTCCAGAATTCGTTCCTGGGCCTCACGGTCGACCGCTATGCGGGAGGCCTCATGGTGGGGGTTTGCGCGGGCATCGCCGCATACATCGCGCTGACCTCCGCCGCGCGGTTGACGGCCCAAAGCCTTTCCACGCTGCTGGCGGTGTTCCTGGCCACCGGCGTCTTCATCAGCATGCTGGCGGCCGACAACCCCCTGTGGTGGACCGGCATGTTCTCGACCCTCGGGACCTGGCAATCGGGGCTGACCTCTTTCTGGAGCTTCAACGTCACCCTGGTGGTGTCCGGGCTGGTGCTGAGCACGCTGACCGCATTCATCGTGCGGGACCTGAGCCTCATGGCCAGGCTGCACGACGACTATGCCAGGGCCATGGGCCGCCCGCCGGCACGATTCATGCGGCCGCGCCCGGCAGTGGTGCGGGTCTGCCTGCTGGGACTGGGAATCTGCACCATGGGCATCGGGCTGGTCCCCATCGACGTGGCCGAACCGGTGCACTCCTGGCTGGCGCGGCTGGCCGTCGGATTCATCGCGGTGCTGCTCCTGGGTGCCGCATTTTGGCTGCCGGGATTCCCGGTGGCCTTCCACCTGTTCACGCTGGCTTGCCTGCTGGGCATCATCGGGGCCGGACTGCTGTGGCGCCC
>CAWFRB010000011.1:0-92458 GCA_963818105.1 uncultured Actinomycetota bacterium
GGGACCGCACCCATGGGTGCGGTCCTTCACTGCTTAAGGCTTGCGGAAGCTAGCCGGCGAAGTTGCCGCGCATCAGCACGGCGCCGCCGTCAACGCCCTTGGCGCCCTGGACGTAATCCAGGCCCGAGGTCTTGGCTTCCTCGGTGACAGCACCGACGGTGCCCATGACCCACGAGTTCATGCCGCGGGCGTTCAGGCGGGAGAGGGCTGCATCGGCGATGGAGGCATCCACGATGGCAACCATGCCCACGCCCAGGTTCAGCGTGCGCTCCAGGTCCGGCTGCGGCACGGAACCGAGCTCGGCGATGACCTTGAAGACGGCCGGCAGTTCCCAGCTGTTGCGCTCCACGGTGGCCATCAGGCCCTGTGGCAGCACGCGTGCCAGGTTGGCCGCGAGGCCGCCGCCGGTGACGTGGCTGAAGCCGTGCACCTTGATGGCGCCGTCCACGTTGAACGCGCGGATCAGGTCCAGGCAGTCCATGGTGTAGATGCGGGTCGGTTCCAGCAGTTCCTCGCCCAGGGTGCGGCCGAATTCCGGAACGTGGCGGTCCAGGGCCCAGCCGGCGTGTGCAACAACGCTGCGCACCAGCGAGTAGCCGTTGGAGTGGATGCCGGAGGCGGACATGCCGATGATGACGTCGCCGTCCTTGACGCGGTCCGGGCCCAGCAGGCCGTCGGCCTCGACGATGCCGGTTGCGGCACCTGCGACGTCGTACTCGTGCTCGCCCAGCAGGCCCGGGTGCTCGGCGGTTTCGCCGCCGACCAGCGCGGTGCCGGCGATCTGGCAGCCCTCGGCGATGCCGCGGACGATGTCCGCGATGCGCTCCGGGACGACCTTGCCGCAGGCAATGTAGTCGGTCATGAACAGCGGCTCGGCGCCGACGACAACGATGTCATCGACGACCATGCCGACCAGGTCGTGGCCGATGGTGTGGTGGATGTCCATGGCCTGCGCGATGGCTACCTTGGTGCCGACGCCGTCGGTGGAGGTGGCCAGCAGCGGCTTCTTGTAGGTCAGGAACTTCGAGGCATCGTAGAGGCCGGCGAATCCGCCCACACCGCCGATGACGTTGGAGTTGTGGGTGGCCTTGATGGCACCCTTCATGAGTTCGACGGCACGGTCTCCGGCCTCGACATCGACACCGGCCGAAGCGTAGGTGATTCCGGAATTCTCAGGGGTGGCGCTTGTCATCTCTGATGTGTCCTTTACTTAGTTGCGCGGTGTTTTGTCTTCGGCGGTGAGCGTGGACTCGAACTCCGCATCCGGGCCCGGTTCACATCCCGCCTGGTTGCTACGTTCCAGCAAGTTCTTGCCCCGGAGGTTGGAGCCGGGCAGGGCGATCGGGTAGTCGCCGGTGAAGCAGGCGGTGCACAGGCGCTCGCGCGGCTGCTTGGTGGCACCGATCATGCCGTCCTCGGAAATGTAGGCCAGGGAATCGGCGCCGATGGACTTGCCGATTTCCTCGACGGCCGCACCGTTGGCGATCAGTTCCGCGCGGGTGGCGAAGTCGATGCCGTAGAAGCAGGGCCACTTGACCGGAGGGGAGGAGATCTTGACGTGGACCTCGGCGGCGCCGGCCTCGCGCAGCATGCGCACCACGGCGCGCTGGGTGTTGCCGCGGACGATCGAGTCATCGACAACCACGACGCGCTTGCCCTTGATGACGGGCTCCAGCGCGTTGAGCTTGAGCTTGATGCCCAGCTGGCGCAGCGTCTGCGACGGCTGGATGAAGGTGCGTCCCACGTAGGCGTTCTTGACGAAGCCGTGCGCGAACGGGATGCCCGATTCCTCGGCGTAGCCGATGGCTGCCGGGGTGCCCGATTCCGGGACCGGAATGACGATGTCTGCCTCGGCGGCGTTTTCGCGGGCCAGCTGGCGGCCCATCTCCACGCGGGATTCGTAGACCGAGCGGCCGTTGATGGAAGCATCCGGGCGGGCCAGGTACACGTACTCGAAGACGCAGCCGGCCGGGGTTGCCTCGCCGAAGCGCTGCGAGCGGATGCCGTCCTCGTCGATGGCGATGAATTCGCCGGGTTCGATCTCACGGATGAAGCTGGCGCCGACGGTGGCCAGTGCGGCCTGTTCGGAGGCCACGACCCATCCGCGGTCCAGGCGTCCGAGCACCAACGGGCGCACGCCGTAGGTGTCGCGTGCAGCGTACAGGGTGTTTTCGTTCATGAAGACGAAGCAGAATGCGCCCTCGAGCTTGGGCAACAGGTCAAGTGCCGTCTCTTCAAGGGTCTGGCCTTCGCCGCCGGAGAGCAGCGCCGTCACCAGTGCGGTGTCGGTGGTGTTGCCCTGGGCGATTTCGCCGCGGACCTTTTCGCCGGACTCGGCGAGCCGGGCGTTGACCATGTCCATGAGTTCGGCCGAGTTGGTCAGGTTGCCGTTGTGGGCCAGTGCCACGGTGCCCGAGTTGGTCGGGCCAAGGGTCGGCTGGGCGTTGGCCCAGTGGCTTGCGCCGGTGGTCGAGTATCGGCAATGGCCGATGGCCAAGTGCCCCTGCATCGAGTTCAGGGTGTTCTCGTCGAACACCTGCGAGACAAGCCCCATGTCCTTGTAGACATTGATTCGCTGTCCGTCACTCGTGGCCAAGCCGGCCGATTCCTGCCCGCGATGCTGCAGCGCATAGAGACCGTAATAGGTCAGCTTCGCTACTTCTTCGCCGGGAGCCCAAACACCGAAGACACCGCATTCATCCTGCGGGCCCTTCTCGTCGGGCAAAAGATCATGATTTAGGTTTCCGTCACCACGCGCCATAGAAATTATTCTCTCACGTTCCGGAGGTCACATTTGGCGAGAAGCGGTGGCAAACATGGGCCCCTAGTGGTGTTCTGGGTCACCAGTGGGCACTGCCGTGGCACGACGTCCGCGCTTGAGTGTGATGCGATCCACAATCAAAAAAACGATACCGGCCAGTAGGACGCCGCCAATGGCAAAACCGACGGCGAGGAAGCCGGCAACGGAGCCGCGCGAGAAGTCGGTGGACTCGGGGCCGGTGAACGCGGAAATGAAGGCGATGATGATGCCCACCGCGGCGCCGACACCCATGAAGGGCCAGAACTTGGGGGCCGAATGAACGACTACCTCGATGTTTGCCGAAGGCGTTGACTCGGGTGTTGGCTCTGCGGGTTGCTGCGTCGGTTCCATACCCTCAAGGGTACTAAACCAGCGGCAACTCGGCGGCCAGATCCGCCCGCAGGCCCGAGGCCGTGACCTTTCCGGTCGCCAGCGCAGCGTCCCAGGAGATCCGCCCGCTCACCAGTGCCAGCCACATGTCGGCGGGCAGCTCGATGACGTTCGGGGGTGTGCCGCGGGTGTGCCGCGGGCCCGGAATGCACTGGGTGACGCCGAAGGGCGGAACCCTCACCTCCACGGAGTTGCCCTCGGCCCGGCTGGCCAGTTCCTCCAGGGAGTAGCGCACGGCCATGGCAATGAGCGGGCGCGGCAGTTCCGCTTCCCCGCCCTCGTCGCTGGCGGCGATCCAGCGCTGCAGGGCTGTACGCCCCTCGGCCGGGTCGATGCGTCGTTTGATGGCCACGGAGGATCAGCCCAGCAATTCCATGACGCCGTCGGCCAGACGCACCGATCCCACAGGCTCGGCCCCGCCGAGGATCGGGCGGGAGATCTTGGGGAGGATGCCGGCCAGCTGTTCGGCGGTGATGGCCCCGGCCTTGGCCAGCATGGTCAGACCCAGCATGTCGCTGCCGCGGCCGGAGCCGTCGAGCATCTTCACCGCGACCGCGGTGCCGTTGGGGGCCGCAAGCACCAGCACGCCCTCGGCGCCCAGCTTCGCAAGGACACCCAGCTCTTCCATCACCACGGTGTTGGGCAGGCCGTGGCCCTGCACGGCCCACGGGTAGTCGAGCATCGCCGTGGCGATCGTTGCCGCACGGGCTTCCGAGTGCTTGTTGCCGGGCGCCTGGGCGAGCTTCGAGGCCGCGCGTGCCAGCCCGGCCAGGGAGATCGCCGGAACGGGTGCGCCGCAGCCGTCGATACCCAGGTGGGAGATCTTTTCCCCGGAGTACTGCTCGACGACCTCGATGACCCGCTGCTGCAGCGGGTGTTCGGGGGAGAGATAGGTCTTGGTGTCCCAGCCGTTTTCGGTGCAGGCCCACAGGAACGCCGCGTGCTTGCCCGAGCAGTTGAACGCGACCTTCGACTTGCCCTCGCCGTCGAGCACCATGTCGATCCGGGTTCCCTCGTGCGCCGGCCACGCGGTGGGGCAACCCAGGTCTTCTTCCGTCAGGCCCGCCTTGTGGAGCATGATCTTGGCCAGCTCCATGTGCTCGGCACTGCCGATGTGGCTGGCGCAGGCCAGGGCCACCTCGGCGCCGCGCAGCGGGACGCCGCTCTGCATCGACGCCAGGGCCTGGAACGGCTTGAGCGACGAGCGCGGGTAGATCAGCCCCTGCGGATCCCCGAGCGAGGAAACGATGTCCCCCGAGCTGCATCGACGACCACCGCGGCGCCGCGGTGGCGCGATTCGATGAATCCGTTGCGTTCGACAACGATGAGGTCCACGGCCTGGGAAGAAAGTAAGGTTTCGGGCATTTGATCAGTTTACGGGTCGGACCCCATGTAACAGCGCAACGATGAAGTCCGAGTCCGCGTCGAAACGGTGCATGTCCCACCCCGAAAAGCGGGCCGTGAACGCCAGCCCGGCGGCAGCCGCATCCGCCTCGAAATCCGCCAGTGCATAGCCCTTGAGAAGCGAGAACCCGACCACCAGCCGGCCGTTCGCCGCCAGATGGTCCGCGAGGGACCGCAGCACCGCGCCGGTGCTGCCGGGGGACACGAAGGCCAGCACGTTGCCCGCGGCGACGACCACGTCGAACAGCTCCGGGTTGCCGTCGGCATCGCGCAGCCCCAGTGTTGCCAGGTCGCCGAGTTCCCAGCGGGAGCCGGGGAAATCCTTGCGCGCCTGGGCCAGCAATTCGCCGTCCAGGTCGACGCCCGTGACCACGTGGGAGCGTGCGGCAAGCTCGCCGCCGACGCGTCCGGTGCCGCAGCCGGCGTCAAGGACGCGGGCCCCGCGCGGCAGGAGCGCGTCGACGAACCTGGCCTCGCCGTGCAGGTCGGCGCCGTTCGCCCGCAGCTGCGCGAAGCGCTCGATGTAGTCCCGGGCCTGCCTCGGGTTGGTGCGCGACTGCTTTTCCCACAGTGTTTCCTCACTCATGCCAACGAGCATATGCCGGGGCGGGAAAAGAATGCCGTTGCGCCCAATGCGTCGGCCCAAAGACTTCCGGAAGCCACAGCGCTGCCGGAACCGGTAGGCTTAAGCCTCGTGAAGGTACTGGTTATTGGCCCCGGCGGCCGCGAACATGCACTGATCCGCGCACTGGCTGCGGATCCCTACGTCACCGACCTGCATTGCGCACCGGGTAATGCCGGAATTTCGCGCGATGTCTCGACCCATGAGATCGACGCCCAGGACCCCGCGGCAGTGGTGGCACTGGCCCGCGAGCTTGGCTCGGATCTGGTCGTTGTCGGCCCCGAAGCACCACTGGCTGCAGGTGTGTCCGACGCGTTGATCGCGGCCGACATCCCGGTCTTTGGCCCCACCAAGGCGGCTGCCCAGCTTGAGGCCTCCAAGGCCTTCGCCAAGAACGTCATGGCAGAGGCCGGCGTTCCCACGGCCATGGCACAGGGTCGCCACCAACACCGAGGAAGCCGCCGACGCGCTCGACGCCTTCGGTGCCCCCTACGTGGTCAAGGACGACGGGCTTGCCGCCGGCAAGGGCGTCGTGGTCACCTCCGACCGCGCCGAGGCCCTGGCCCACGCCGAGACCTGCTTCGAGGCGGGCGGAACCGTCGTCATCGAGGAATTCCTCGACGGCCCCGAGGTCTCCCTCTTCGTGATCTGCGACGGCACCCACGCCGTCCCGCTGGCACCGGCCCAGGACTTCAAGCGCATCTTCGACAACGACGAAGGCCCGAACACCGGCGGCATGGGCGCCTACTCGCCGCTGCCGTGGCTGCCCGCAGGCTTCGTCGACGAGGTCATGGAACGCGTCGCCTACCCGACGCTGCGCGACATGGAATCCCGCGGCACCCCCTTCACCGGCGTGCTCTACTGCGGCCTGGCCATCACCTCCCGCGGCATCCGCGTCATCGAGTTCAACGCACGCTTCGGCGACCCGGAAACCCAGGCCGTGCTTGCGCGCCTGAAGACCCCGCTCGGCGGGCTGCTGCTGGCGGCCGCCAAGGGCGAGCTCGACGACGCCGAGCAGCTGCACTGGCGCCCCGAGACCGCCGTCGGCGTGGTCATGGCCGCGGCCAACTACCCCGATGCCCCGGTCAAGGGTGCGGCAATCAGCGGACTGGCCGACGCCGAGGCCATCGAGGACGTCTCGGTGCTGCACGCGGGCACCACCAGCAACGAGGCCGGGGACGTCATCGTCTCCGGCGGCCGCGTGCTGGCAGTCGTCGGCCTGGGCGCCGACCTGCATGCAGCACGCGACAAGGCCTACGCCGGCGTCGCCGCCATCTCTTGGGACGGTGCCCAGCACCGCACCGACATCGCACTGAAGGCCGCCAACGGCCAGATCAGTGTCTCGGAAGGAACGAACTAAATGTCAGGCCTGCAAACCGAAACCCTGGATCTCCCGGGCTGGACGCACTTCTATTCGGGCAAGGTTCGCGACCTGTACGTTCCGGCCGGATCCTCCTTTGCGGAGACCGACCGCGTGCTGGTTGTCGCCTCGGACCGCATCAGCGCCTTCGACTACGTGCTCACCTCCGAGATCCCGGACAAGGGCAAGGTGCTCACGCAGCTGAGCCTGTGGTGGTTCGACCAGCTGAGCGAAATCCCGAACCACGTGATTTCCACCGACGTCCCCGAGGCCGTTGCCGGCCGGGCCATGGTCTGCAAGAAGCTGGACATGTTCCCGATCGAGTGCATCGCCCGCGGCTACCTGACCGGTTCCGGCCTGGCCGAGTACGAGGTCAGCCAGACCGTGTGCGCGCTGCCGCTTCCCGGCGGCATGGTCGACGGCTCCAAGCTGGACCCGGCGATCTTCACCCCCTCGGCCAAGGCCGAGGTCGGCGAGCACGACGAGAACATCACGTTCGAGGAAACCGCGGCACGCATCGGCGGCCAGCAGGCCGCCGACCTCCGCGATGCCACGCTTGCCCTGTACACCCGCGCCGAGGAGATCGCCCGCGGCCGCGGCATCATCCTGGCCGACACCAAGGTCGAGTTCGGCATCGATCCGTCCAACGGCCAGATCACCCTGGGCGACGAGGTGCTGACCCCGGATTCCTCGCGTTTCTGGGATGCAGAAACCTACGCGCCGGGCCAGGCCCAGCCGTCGTTCGACAAGCAGTACGTCCGCGACTGGCTGACCAGCGCGGAATCGGGCTGGGACAAGAACTCGGGCGAGGAGCCTCCGGCACTGCCGGCCGAGGTCGTCGAGCGCACCCGCGAACGCTACATCGAGGCGTACGAGCGCCTGACGGGCCTGACCTTCAGCGCCTAGAAGCTTGCACGCGAAGGGCCCCGGGACCGCATTTCAATGCGGTCCCGGGGCCCCTTCGTCGTTGAGCTCGTCGCTGGCTCGGCGCCCTCAGGCGATGTACGACGCGACGGCCAGAATGAAGCAGGGCAGCAGGTTCGCAATGACGCCCGTGGCCCAAAACGCCTTGCCTGATGTGGCGGCCCGCCGGCGCATCCAGCGGTTCACGAGCCACCAGGCTAGGGCCGAGGCTGCGATGACGGGTCCGAACAGCACCAGTACGGGAAAGATCCCGTCGTTCTCCGTGGGGTCGCGTTGCGTCAGGCCGAGTGCATCCAGCGGCCAAGCGGCGGCGAGGTACCACGCCATGGAGAGCGGAACGATCCCGGGGATTCCCAGCAGCACATTGACGCAGGCAACGACCCAGGGACGTACCTCGGCCCTGGAAGCGATCGCGTAGTGTTGCTTGATTTCCGTGCTCCGTCTTCGAAAGTCGTTCCAGGGGCGCTACGAGGCCGGAACCAGGATGTTGTCGGCGAGCCTGGTCCACCCGTTGGATTCCCGCTCGCGGGTGTCGGCATCGTCCCTGACCAGAATCACGGCACTCTTGGGGTTCGCCCCCGAGGCCTCGACGATTTCCGGTGCACCGCCCATTCCTCCGCAGCCCGCAACCCAATCGTCGGCATTGCCTGGACGGTAGACCACGACACAGCCCATGGACTTGTCCGCGTTGGTTGCGCCGAAGTACTTGGTTCCGTCGCCGACGGCCAGCAATCGTACGCTTCCGGCGTCAACGTCGTCGGGGAGGGAAACCTGGGCAGGCAGTGTGTCATCCGGGGTCGCGGCACGGTCAAACGCCTTGATCCCCGTATGCCCGGAACAGCCACCCAACAGCAAGGCGGTGCCCAGCAAGATCGCAGCCGCCGGAATCGCCGAACGTTTCATTGCCTGACCTCTTCGTTTGTCGTTCCGGGCAACACTACACGGAAGCGATCCGGTTAGACCATCGAGTCGCGCCAGGCCTTGTGCAGGGCCGCGAACCGGCCGTCCTCGCTGATCAGCCCGGCGGGGGAGCCGTCCTCCACGACCATGCCGTCGTGCACCACCAGCACCCGGTCGGCGATCTGGACCGTGGACAGGCGGTGCGCGATGATCAGCGCGGTGCGGTTTCCCAGCAGCGTCTGCAGGCCGCGCTGGACCGCGCGTTCGCTCGGGATGTCCAGCGAGCTGGTGGCCTCGTCGAGGATCAGCACGGCAGGGTCGGCCAGGAAGGCGCGAGCGAAGGAAATCAGCTGGCGCTGGCCGGCCGAGACGCGGCCGCCGCGCTTGTTCACGTCCGTCTCGTACCCGTCGGGCAGCGCGTTGATGAACTCGTGGGCGCCGACGGCGCGGGCGGCCAGGATGATTTCCTCGCGGCTGGCGCCCGGCTTGCCCAGGGCGATGTTTTCGGCGACGGTTCCGGAGAACAGGAAGGATTCCTGGGTCACCATGACCACGTGGCGGCGCAGGTCGTCGTTGGCGATCTGGTCGATGCGGACCCCGTCCAGCGTCAGGGACCCGGAGCGCAGGTCGTAGAACCTGGCGATCAGCTTGGCCAGGGTCGACTTGCCGGCACCGGTCTGGCCCACCACGGCAATCGTCTGCCCGGCCGGGATGTCCAGGTCGAACCTGTCCATGACGACGGGGCCGTCGCCGTAGCCGAAGACCGCGTCCTTGAACTCCAGGTGGCCGGTGACCCGGCCCAGCGGCCGGGGCTTGGTGGGTTCGACGACCGTCGGTTCTTCCTCGAGCAGCCCGGAGACCTTTTCCAGTGCCGCCGTTGCGGCCTGCAGGGAGGAGTAGAACATGGCGATGTTCTCGACGGGCTGGAAGACGCGCTTGGTGGCCAGCAGGAGTGCAACCAGCACGCCGACGGCCAGCGTGCCGTCGATGACGCGGAAGCCGCCCCAGGCCAGCACCGCGGCCATGCTGAGGCCGCCGACGAGCACCAGGCCCGGCTGCAGCACGCCGAACAGGTTGATGGAGCGGATCGAGTTGTCGCGGTATTCGCCCGCGACGTTCGCGTAGTTTTCGTCGTTCGAGGCTTCCTTGCGGAAGGCCTTGACGGCGCGGATGCCCGTCATGGTTTCCACGAAGGTTCCGATGAGCCTGGCCGAGACGACCCGGGATTCGCGGTAGACGGTTTCCGAGCGGCGCTGGTACCAGCGGAAGAGCAGGCTGATCGGAACCATTGCGGCAACGACCACCAGGCCGCTGCGCCAGTCCAGCAGGAAGATGGAGACCAGCGTGAAGATCACGAAGACGCTGGAGGAGACGAGCTCGGAGATGCCCTGGTCGAGCAGCTCGCGCAGGGTTTCCAGGTCGGAGGTCTGCCGGGAAATGATGCGGCCCGAGGTGTAGCTTTCGTGGAATTCCAGGCTCAGCCGCTGGGTGTGCCTGAACACGCGCAGGCGCAGGTCAAGGAGCATCGCCTGGGAGATCTTCGCGGTGCACAGGACGTACCAGCCGAGCAGGCTTCCGGCCAGGATGGCGCTGAGCAGGTAGACGCCGCCGGTGATGCCCAGGGCGGCGAGGTTTCCGTTCTTGACCTGCGGAAGGCCCCAGTCGATGGCCCAGGCGATGATCAGCGGGAAGGAGGCGCTGGCCGCGTTGGACACGATGACCAGCAGGACGGTCAGGGCGAGCATCGGCTTCTGCTTGCCGGCCAGCACTGCCAGCAGCCTCCACGACCTGGCGCGGACCCGGGCCCGCTCGGACTTGGAAAGGGTGATGGCGTCTTCGTTGGACACACCCGTGTTTTGGCTCATGTCCCTTACGCTTCCTGGTTCAGGTTGTCGGCGGTTTCTTCCTCGAGGCTGGCGATCACGAATCGGTAGTGGTCGTTGCGTTCAAGCAATTCGGAGTGGGTTCCCACGTCGTCGATGACGCCGTCGCGCAGCAGCGCCACGCGGTCCGCCAGGGCCACGGTGGAGGGCCGGTGGGCCACGATCAGCGTGGTGGTTCCGGCGAGGGTGCGGCGCAGGCGTTCGGTCACCGCTTCCTCGGTGCGCACGTCCAGCGCGGAGAGCGGGTCATCGAGGATCAGCACCCGGGGCTTCGCGGCAATGGCGCGGGCCAGGGCGATGCGCTGGCGCTGCCCGCCGGAAAGCGAGAGCCCTTCCTCGCCGATGACGGTGTCCAGGCCCTCGGGAAGCGCGCGGGCGAATCCCGCCTGGGCGGTGTCGAGGGCCTCGTTGAGCAGCGCCTCCGTCTCCTCGGCCGGGAGGTCCGGTGCGCCGAGCAGGACGTTGTCGCGGATCGAGGCCGAGAAGAGGATGGTGTCCTCGAACGCGACGGCAACCTCGCGGCGCAGGGCGGTGAGGTCCCACTGGCGCACGTCGATCCCGTCGATGAGCACCGAGCCGCCGGTCGCCTCGTAGAGGCGCGGGACCAGGTGCAGGAGCGTGGATTTTCCGCTGCCCGTCATGCCCACCAGCGCCATGGTTTCGCCCGGCACGACGTCGAGGTCGATCCTTTGCAGGATGGGCGTGCTGTCGTCCGTGGCGTCGGGGAAACGGAACTGGACCTGGCGCAGTTCAAGGTGGCCGCGCGGGTTGTCGGGGGTCAGCGGATTCGCGGGGGAGGCGATGGTGTTCGGCGTGTCCATGACCTCGAAGTGGCGGTCCAGGGCCGTCTTGGTCGTCAGCGTCATGCCCAGGAGCATGCCCATGCCTTCGACGGGTCCTGCCAGCACCGCGGCCGTGGCGAAGTAGGCAACGAGCGCGCCGACGCTGAGCTGTCCCTCGGCGGTGAGCCAGAGGCCGGCGACCAGACCCGCGGCGAGGGTGATTTCGGGGATGGAAACGACAAGGAACAGGAAACTGCCAAGCGTCTTGGCCTTGACGATTTCGGTGTCGCGCAACTGCTTGGCGCGGTCCTGGAAACCGTCGTACATGTGTTTGCCGCGGCCGAAGGCCTTGATCACGCGGATGCCGTGCACGGATTCCTCGACGGCCGTGGCAAGGTCGCCGGCCTGGTCCTGGCTGAGCCGGCTGGCGGCACGGAACCTGTTGCGGAAGTGGAAGGCCCGGATGGCAATGGGGATGGCGCCGGCCAGGTAGATGGTTCCAAGGATCCAGCTGCTGGAAAACATCAGGATCACGCCGGTGGTGACGGTGACGGTGGCCACCACGAGCATCAATGCGCCGAAGGCGAGCCAGCGCCGCAGCAGGTTGAGGTCGGACATGGAGCGCGAGAGCAATTGGCCCGATCCCCAGCGGTCGTGGAACGCCACGGGCAGTTGCTGCAGGTGCTCGTAGAAACGCACCCGCATCTGGGTCTCGAGGCGTGCCGCGGGGGTGATGACAAACTGGCGGCGCAGGAACACCAGCACCGCTTCAAGGACGCCAAGCCCGCCGACCAGGGCCACGGCCAGCCAGACGTTGCCGCCCTCGCCGGCCGGGTGCAAAACGTTGTTGACAAGCCACGCAAGGACCTGCGGGATGGTCAGCGCAATGAGTCCCGCGCCCAGGGCGCAGAGGAATCCCAGGCTCAGCCGGGGCAGGATCGGCTTGACGAACGGCGCCAACCGGGAGAACGTCTGGCGCAGCGTGGGCACCCCCGAATGCGGTGCATGCCCTTGTGGTACTGCCACTTTTCCGACCCCATTCCACCGTACGCGTCACTGACCAGTGAATACGTTACAGTGATCGGTTGGGAATCTTCAATCGGAAGCCGAGTGGTTACGCCCGGGCCGTGAGCGTGAACAAAATGGCCTCGGGAGGGCACGCAATGCGGATGGGCGTGAAGCGCGAGGTTCCGATGCCCGCCGAGATGTTCATCGGCGTGCTTCGTCCCATGTGTTCCCAATAGGTCAGGCCGCTGGCACGCCAGGTCGGCAGGTCGCAGTTGGTGACCAGGGCGCCATAGCCCGGGATGCAGACCTGTCCGCCGTGGGTGTGGCCGGCGAAAATCAGGTCGGCTCCGGCCGCCGTGAACTTGTCCAGCACGCGTTGGTACGGCGCATGGGCGAGTGCAATGTGAAGGTGCGGCGCCTGGTTGGAGGTGGAAGAACCGGCCGGCCAACCGGCAAAGCGATCCAGCTCAAGGTGCGGGTCGTCGACACCCGTGAAATCCAGCCGCGTTCCGTTCAATGGCCATCGAGTGGCTGCGGTTGGTCATGTTGACCCACCCGGCGGCGCCGAAGGCGCTGTGCATCGCCTGCCACGGCAACTGGAACTTGGGGGAGTTGCGCGGGGCATCGGTGCGCTTGTGCAGGTAGCGCAACGGGTTCTTCGGGCGCGGGGCAAAGTAGCAATTCGATCCCGGAACGAACGCCCCGGGGAATGCCATCAGCGGGCCCAGGGCATCAAGCAGGGAATCCAGGCCCTCGGTGTGGCCCAGGTTGTCGCCCGTGTTGATGACCAGGTCCGGATTCAAGTCGGCCAGCGAGTGGAGCCAGCGGCGCTTGAGTTCCTGGTTCGGCACCATGTGGATGTCCGACAGGTGCAGGATCCTGATCGGCGCCGCGCCCGGTGCCAACAGGGGCAGCGTCTCCTCGCGGACACCGAAGCGGGTGGTCTCGCTCATTCCGTAGCCGACGAGGACTCCCGCGCCGGCTGCTGCCGCACCAACGGCCAAAGCGGCCCCACGCGCTGTGCGTGAGACCGCTGAGGCCAGGCGATGAGTGTTCGCCATGTGATTAGTCATTGTTCTTCGACGGCTTCCTTGGCCGGCTTGTCCGTTGGCGCCGAGTTCCCGTTCGAGGAATCGCCGTTGAGGAGTTGTCGTTCGACGAGTCCCCGTTGGAGGAATCGTCGTTCGAGGAGTCTCCGTTGGAGGAATCGTCGTTGGACGAGTCGTCGTTCGAGGAATCGTCGTTGGAGTTCGACTCTGCCTTCTTCGGCTCGGGCTTCGGCTGGCTCGGGGCCGGGGTGGCCCTGCCGAGCGAACCGGCCGGGTACAGGCGTCCGATGTCCAGCATGTAGTTGGTCCACATCGGTGCGGCCCAGGTGCCCGAGTCGACCCAGCGACGGGCAACGCCATTGACGACTGCGCCCGGGGTCTTCAACTTCTGGTCCTTGTCCCAGCGTCCAACCCAGGCGGCGGAGGACATGCCGGTGGTGTAGCCCACGAACCAGGTGGAGTTGGCACCGTTGTTGGTACCGGTCTTGCCGGCAATCTGGTAGCCGATCTGGCCCTTGGCCACCTTCTGCGAGGCGATCTTCTTCAGGGTGCCGTTCATGTCCGCGGCAACCTGCGGGCTCATGACCTGTTCGCACTTCACGGGCTTGACCTTGTACTTGTTCCCGCTGGAATCGGTCACGGAGGTCAAGGCGCGGTTTTCGCAGAACTCGCCGTTGTTGGCCCAGGTTGCGAACGCGGTGGCCTGTGCCAGCGGGGTGATGCGTGGCCGAGCCGATGACGAACGACGGGTATGGCCGGGTTGATCGGCTGGGCCTTCGTCGATTCTTTGCCCTTTTTCCAGTCGTAGTACTGGTCGTAGTCGATCAGGCCGAGTCGTTCCGTGGCACCCGCGATGTCGCAGAGGTCAAGCTGCGAGGCCTCGGACACAGTGAAGGAGTTGACTGAATTGAACAGACCGTAGTCAACCGTGCCGGACGAGGCCCAACCATCAACAGCGTTGCCTGGTGTCCAGCCGCCGCCGACGGTGGTGTAGCCGCCGGGCAGGCAGGACGCCTTCCAACGGAATGACGCTGGGTAATTCTTGTTGCGCGGTGCGTTGATCGTTTCCCACATGTTGCGGCCGGATTCGAGCCAGGCCATGGTGGTGTACGGCTTCATGGTCGAGCCGCCCTGGAAGCCGCCGGCGCCGCCCATCGCCGATTCAACGGCGAAGTTGTATTCGGTGAACTTGCGGCCCTTTTCGGGGGAGTACTTCTTGTTCTGGCCCATGGCCAGGATGTTGCCCGTGCCCGGCTCAACGGTGACGATTGCAGCGCCGATGTTGGACTTGTCGTTGGCCGGGATCATGAGCTTCGTCTGCTTTTCGGCGGACTTCTGCAAGCGCGGGTCAAGGGTCGTCTTGATGGTCAGGCCGCCGCGGTAGAGCAGGTTTTCGCGGTCCTTCTTGGTCTTGCCGTAGGCATCGTCGCTGGTGATCAGCTTGGTGACGTAGTCACAGAAGTAGTTGGCCGAGTCGGCCGCGATGCAGCCGGACTTGGTTTCGCTTGGCTTCAGGCCCAGGCCGGACTTGACTGCCTTGTCGTAGGCCTTCTGGTCGATGGCACCGGTGCGCAGCATGGCAGCCAGCACGGTGTTGCGGCGCTTGACGCTGCGCTCGGGGTACTTCTCCGGGTTGTAGCCGTTGGGAAGCTGAACCATGCCGGCGAGCATGGCAGACTGCTGCAGGTTCAGGTCCTTGGCGTCGACGGAGTAGAAGCGCTGGGCGGCTGCCTGGATGCCGTAGTTGCGTCCGGAGAACAGCACGAGGTTCAGGTAGCCCTCGAGGATCTCGTCCTTGGACATTTCCTTTTCGATGGAAATGGCGAGCTTGGCTTCGCGGGCCTTGTCGGCGATGTCCTTGGTGCCGGAGATCGTCAACTGCGGATCGGTCCACGCCGTTGATGGAGTCGGAGTTGATCAGCAGGTTGTTCACGTACTGCTGGGTCAGCGTCGAGGCGCCCTGCTGCGAGGAACTGGTGAAGTTGTTCACCGCGGCGCGCGCGATGCCGCGCACGTCGATTCCGTTGTGCTCGTAGAAGCGCTCATCCTCGATCGAGACGATCGCCTTGCGCATGATCGGAGAAATGTCGTCCAGCTTCACCGGCTGGCGGTTCTCCGAATAGAACGTCGCGATGACCGAACCATCTTTGGCCAGGATCTTCGAAGGCTCTGCGATCGGCTCCTCTTTGAAGCTCGCCGGCAGGGCATCGAAAATCTCGGACCCTGCCTTGGCGCCGCTGCCGGCAAAGGAAGCGACAGGAACCATGAGTCCTGCCGCAAGTACGCCACATAATGCGCTCACCCCAAAGAAGGCAACGATCTTGCCGAGGGTGGTAGCTGTATCAAAAAAAGGAGACTTTTTAGCTGCCATACCCACTAGTTTACAAGGACGCGCTAACGTATCCGTTATGACCAAATGGGAGTACGCCACTTTGCCGCTAATTATTCATGCCACGAAGCAGATCCTGGACCAGTGGGGAGAAGACGGTTGGGAGCTTGTTGCCGTCGTCCCCGGACCCAATGGAAATGCACCGGTCGCTTACCTGAAGCGCCCCAAGGCCTAAGCACAGAAACGAGAAAAAACCCATGCAAGAACAGACAACTTCAGCAGTAGAGGCACGCCTGGCCGAGCTCGGCTACGAGCTTCCGGCCGTCGCAGCACCCGTTGCTGCCTACGTACCGTCCATGGTCACCGGAAACCTGGTTTACACCTCCGGCCAGCTGCCGTTTATTAACGGCGAACTCACAGCCACCGGCAAAGTCGGCGCAGCCGTTTCCGCCGAGGTTGCAGCGGGACAGGCCCAGGTCTGTGCGCTGAACGCATTGGCTGCGATCAAGGCCGTTATCGGCGATCTCGACCGCATCACCCGCATCGTCAAGGTCGTCGGCTTCGTTTCGTCCGATCCTTCCTTCACCGGCCAGCCGGTTGTCATCAACGGCGCCTCCGAATTCCTCGGTGCCGTTCTGGGCGACAAGGGCGTGCACGCCCGTTCGGCAGTGGGCGTTGCCGCCCTGCCGTTGGACGCGCCGGTTGAAGTTGAACTGATTGCAGAGTTTGAATAATCCGCACGATCCGAGTGGCCCCGTGAACGGCGTACCTGTGGTGAAATCCCAGGTCCCGTCCACGGGGCTCTTGCGTAGGCTTTTTCCGCTGCCGCCGACGCAGTACGACGCGGCCGAGAACTGGGTTTCCTACGGCAGCCGCACCCCGCGCGCCACCCGCAGGGCCTCGTCCGTGGTGCTGATTCGTGACTCACCGAACGGCGTGGAAACCTATTTGGGATATCGCCCGGGTGGATCTCCGCTCGGGAGTGTCGCGTTTCCGGGCGGAAGCCTCGAAGCCAGCGACGAGGAAGAAATTCCTTGGTACGGACCCAGCCTTTCGGAATGGTCCAAACGCCTGGGAATCCTCGACCAGAGGCTGGTGCGGGCCCACATCGTCTGCGCCATCCGCGAGCTCTTCGAGGAAACCGGTGTGCTGCTCGCCGGAACGGATGAGCTGTCAGTGGTCGAGAACTGCGTCAGCGAAGACTGGATGCAAATCCGGGAGGCCGTCGCGGGCCAAGACAAGTCCTTTGTCAGCGTGTTGACCAAGCGCGGGCTGGGCCTGCGCACAGACCTTCTGCGTCCGCTCTCGCACTGGATCTCCCCGAACTTTGCCTTGCGCCGGTTCGACACCCGCTACTTCGCCGCCGCGTTGCCGGTGCGCCAGGAACCGTCGCTGCTGCAAGGCAAGGGGGGCTGGGCTGCGTGGATGGTTGCGTCGGACGTGCTCGCCTCACGCAACTCAAGCAGCCTCGGGGACACGGCCGGGGCGCCGGATACCGTCGGGCTGCCGTTGAGCATGATCACCACGCCGGCCGTTGAGGTCATCCTGGAAAAGATCGCTTCAACGCGGGGAACCGTCGCGTATCTTTCGGTGCGCCGGGAGCTCAAGAGCTACCACCCCGACCTGGTGCAGGTCGGCGACGATTTCTTCTTGGATGTCACCACCACCACCGCAGCCGAAGGCGGCGGAGGCGGGCGCGGGCGCTAGAACCCAGGCTCCCGGTACGCAAGAAGACGCTTAAAGCAATGAGGCGGTGTTTCCCGGAAACCGGGAAACACCGCCTCATTATTCTGCTGTGGGACTTAGCGTGAGCGCTGGCGCAAACGCTGGATGTCCAAGATCACCACGGCGCGTGCTTCAAGACGCAACCATCCACGCTGCACGAACTCGGCCAAGGCCTTGTTCACGGTTTCGCGCGAGGCGCCAACCAGCTGTGCCAATTCTTCCTGGGTCAGCTCGTGGGCAACCAGGATGCCATCGGTTGCCGGACGGCCGAAACGGTCGGCCAAATCCAGCAGTGCCTTGGCAACGCGGCCCGGAACGTCCGAGAAGACCAAGTCGGCAAGCGACTCGTTGGTGCGGCGCAGGCGTGAGGCAAGGGCCTGAAGCAACTGAACCGAAACCTCCGGGCTGGTCATGATGACCTTGCGCAGGTTTTCGTGACGCAGGCCGGCGAGGCGAGTCTCGGAGACTGCCGTTGCGGTTGCGTTGCGTGGGCTCGGATCGAACAGTGCCATCTCGCCGAACAACTCGCCCGGGCCGAGTACCGCAATGAGGTTTTCACGACCATCGGAAGAAGTGCGACCCAGCTTGATCTTGCCCGAAACAATGAAGTAGAGCTGGTCGCCCTGATCTCCCTCGCGGAATACCGAAGCACCACGGGACAGATCCACTTCAGTTAGTTCTTCAGTCAATGCAGAGAACACCTCGTCGCCCAATGATGCGAAGAGTGGTGCTCGGCGCAGTACCTCGATGTCCATAAAATCTCCTGTCAACTGTCGTTAGCGCTCATCTAATTGTGCCGTACGGTTTGCCCATGTGACAGCTTCCACACGCATTTTAGGCCTAAATGTGGTTAGAATCGCGGGGAACTGTCAGTCGTGCCAGCTAAACTCTGGACGATAGACAGCTGCCGAATGCCAAGAGATCGAGGCATGCGGCACGTATTGAGGGTGGGAGTCCGGACGCAATGTGGGGAATGACGTGGTTGGACCTGATACTCATCATTTCCTTGGTCGGCTTTTTGGCCTCTGGCCTGCGTAAAGGCTTCTTTGTCACGCTTGGCGCCATCATTGGCTTCCTGGCCGGCGGCACTGCCGCGTTCTTCGGAATCCCATTGGTCTCCACGTGGGTGACGAACCCCGGGTGGCGCATTTTCTGGGTCGTCGCCTCCGGCGTGGTCTTCATCTTGATCGGCCAGGGCATCGGAATCGCCATCGGCTCCAGAATCCGCTTATGGCTGAACTTCCCGGTATTGAAGTCATTTGACCGAATTCTGGGCGGCGTGGCCAACACGGTGATGGCCTCATTGGTCATTTCCGCCATCGCATTCTCGGCGGCAACCATGGGCATCCCGGGGGTATCCCAGCAGGTTGCCGATTCCAGGGTCATCAGCACCATCCAGACCTTGACCCCGCAACCCGTCACCAACCTCATCACCACCGCGCGTTCCGCGGTCATGGGACAAACCATCCCCGAACTCCTGGAACCATTCGCACCCCAGGTTGCGGTGGAGGTCCCGGCGGAGACGTCGCTGAGCGCAGAGGTCAACGCCGCGGCCGGCTCCGTCGTCAAGATCATCGGCACCGCCTACGCCTGTGGTGTCAACCAGTCGGGTTCCGGTTTTGCCGTGGCACCCGAGCGCATCATGACAAACGCCCACGTGGTCGCCGGAATCACCGAACCGTCGGTGACAACCAGGGACGGACAGGTGCATTCGGCCCGCGTCGTGTACTTCGATTCGGTCTCCGACATCGCCATCCTGGCGGTGCCCGGCTTGGACGTGAAACCCCTCGAACGCGGTCAAGACCTGGGGCGCGGCGCAACTGCGGCGTTCCTCGGATTCCCCGGCGGTGGCTCCTTCAAGGCCATGGGTGCCGTCGTCGAATCGTTGAGCACCATTTCCATCCAGAACATCTACGGTGCCGAGCCGGCGCCGCTGCGCATCTACCAGCTGGCGGGCGATGTCGAGCAGGGGAATTCCGGCGGACCGCTCCTTGATTCCAAGGGCCGTGTCGTCGGCATGATCTTCGCCAAGGCAAAGGGCGGCGCCCAGGTCGGCTATGCGCTGGCACTGGAAGAAATCGACAAGGCCTTCATCAACGCCCAGACCTTCCGCGAGCCGGTGCCAACCGGCGCCTGCTCGTCCCACTAGCGACTCCTTCGGCTACGCGCCGGAGCCGTTCTCCAGCCAATGGAGCTCGGCGCCGTGCTGGCCGGTGCGTGCCAACGGCACCCCGTCGAGCGCCATGGTGAAGTAGTTTTGGTCAGCCGCTTCGTGGGAACCGCCGGCGGCGTCCACGAAGAAGTATCTCGTTCGACACCCACCTGCAGTCCATGGCCGTGACCTCTGCGGCGAACCGTTTTCTGTCGGCCTCGTCGAGGTACATCAGGACCGCCGAGTGGAATACCACGGGCACCGAGCCCTCCGGCGCGGCGGCAACCAATTCCCCGATGCGGTCATTCAGGTCGCCCTGCACCAAGGTCGGGGCCCCTGCCGTGGAACCGTAGGCGCCGGATTTCAACGTGTGGAGTGTTTCAAGCGCCTCATCGAGTTGCCTGAGCCGTCCTGTTTGGCCGGGCCACACCAGTGCGCGCAACCATTCGACGGTTTCCGGGTCGGTGCCGTCGAGGGGATTCAGGTCCACCCCGGCACGCCAGGCTATCTCCGGCAGCGCGGTGGGCAGCGGCGGGTTGCCGGTGGTGCTGCATTGCAGGAGCGGCGAACCGGTCCCCAGCTGCGGTGCGCCGTCGTACGAGTACGAGTACAGGTCCGGAAGCAGGCACAGGCCCGCGGAGGGGCCGACCTCGATGAGCGCCAGCGGGCGCCGCTCCTGGGCCGCGATCATGGAGAACAACGGCAGCAGCGTGGCGCAGCGGCCGGCCTCGTTGGTCTGGGTCCGGTGGTCCATGACGATCTCGGCCACCTCCGGCCATCGGGCGATCATGAAGTCCCTGACGCCCTCGAAGTCCGTGTCCCCGCTGCCCAGGTAGCGGGCGGCGGCAAAGACCAGGTTGGGCTGGCGCTTGGGCTCGGGCAATGCGGAAACCAGGGCCACCAGTTCCGGGCTGTTTGCCACGCCCGTTGCCCACTGGACATAGAGCTCGCTGTGGCCGGGGAACCAGCGGCGCGCATAGTCACGGTAGAGGGATGCGGTGGATTCCGTTGCCTGGGTGCTCACGTTCCTGCCTCACGTCGCCGGATCAAAGGGGTGTCTGCGTTGCCGCATCCGCGTCCAGCTTGGCCCCGGACCACCCCGCGGCACAAGGGGAGCGTTCCCGGCACGCCGGGTGCAGGCCCGGGCCGGGCAACCCCGACTCCGGGGGCGAATCAGCGGGTGCCGCCGGCCAGCCGGTGCGACTCGGCCAGCAACTCGCCGAGCTCCGCCGGGTCGACGCGATCGAGCCGGACCAGCAGCAGCAAAGGGGAGCGTTCATGGTGCGGCGTCCAGAAGTAGGTACTCGGGCTCCATGGCCGCGAGCGCTTCACGCTCGCCGGTCTTCACGGTGAGCACGCCGTCCTCCCAGATGCGGGCCATGAGCGTCTTGGCGAACCAGGCAGGGCGCTGCCAGCTCAGCCTCTCGGTGACGCCGGGAAGGGCCAGGCACAGCCTGCGGACGTCGTCCTCGGTGCTCATGGCCACACTCTACCCAGCCGGCCGGCGCCCGCACAGGGGTCCGCGGCCCGGCTACCGGGAAGCGAGGTGGATGAGCTGCTGCACGCCCAGGGCGTAGCCGTTGACCCCGGCCCCCACGATGATGGAGGCAGCAACGGGCGAAATGTAGGAGTGGTGGCGGAAGGCCTCGCGCTTGTGCACGTTGGAGATGTGGACCTCGATGACCGGCAGCTCGACGCCGGCGATGGCATCGGCCAGCGCGATGGAGGTGTGGGTGTAGGCGCCGGGGTTGAAGACGATTCCCGCGACGTTGCCGCGCGCGGCATGGATGGCGTCGACGAGCACGCCCTCGTGGTTGGACTGCAGGAACTCGACGTCGTACCCGGCGGCCGCGGCGGTGTTCTCGCAGAGGACCCGCACGTCCTCCAGCGTCTCGCTGCCGTAGACTTCCGGTTCCCGGGTGCCCAGGAGGTTCAGGTTGGGCCCGTTGAGGACAAGGATTCTGCGGTTGCTGGATTCGTTCATGGTTCCACTGTAGCCAGCAACCACCGCAAGGGTCCCGATTTCGGCCCCCGTCGCGGCCTTGATGACGGGGCGTTAAACGGCAGGGCGGGGCCGGGGTGGAAAAACCACCCCGGCCCCGCCCTGCTGCGGAACTACCTGGTCAAACTACTGGCCAGACTACTTGCGCATCGACTCGGCGATCTGCGTCATCACGGTGTTGTCCGCCAGCGTGGTGGCGTCCCCGACCTCGCGGCCCTCGGCGACGTCCTTGAGCAGGCGGCGCATGATCTTGCCCGAACGGGTCTTGGGCAGCTCCGGGACCACCAGGATGTGGCGCGGCTTGGCGATCGGGCCGATGTCCTTGCCGACGTGGTTGCGCAGCGTGGCCACGACGTCCTCGCCCTCGGGCGGCTCGACCTGCAGGATCACGAACGCGACCACGGCCTCGCCGGTGGTCTCGTCCTTGGCGCCGACCACGGCCGCCTCGGCGACCCACGGGTGGGCGACGAGCGAGGACTCGATCTCCGTGGTGGACAGGCGGTGGCCCGAGACGTTCATGACGTCATCGACGCGGCCCAGCAGCCAGATGTCGCCGTCCTCGTCCTTCTTGGCGCCGTCGCCGGCGAAGTACATGTTCTCGAAGCGGGACCAGTAGGTCTCCTTGTAGCGGTCCATGTCGCCCCAGATGCCGCGCAGCATGGCGGGCCACGGGTCGCGGATGACCAGGAAGCCGCCCTCGCCGTTGGCGACCGACTGGCCCATCTCGTCGACCACGTCGACGGTGATGCCCGGGACCGCGACCTGGGCCGAGCCCGGCTTGGTCACGGTGATGCCCGGAAGCGGGGCGATCATGTGCGCGCCGGTCTCGGTCTGCCACCAGGTGTCGACGATCGGGGCCGGGTGTTCCTTGCGTTCGCCGTTCTTGCCGTTGTTGGTGCCGATGACGTCGCGGTACCACATCCACGCCTCGGGGTTGATGGATTCGCCCACCGAGCCGAGCACGCGCAGCGAGGACAGGTCGAAGGAATCCGGGATGCTCCGGCCCCACTTCATGAACGTGCGGATGGCGGTCGGGGCGGTGTAGAGGATGGTGACGCCGTACTTCTCGACGATCTCCCACCAGCGGCCCTGGTGCGGGGAATCCGGGGTGCCCTCGTACATGACCTGGGTGGCGCCGTTGATCAGCGGCGCGTAGGTGACGTAGGAGTGGCCGGTGACCCAGCCGATGTCCGCGGTGCACCAGAACACGTCGGACTCCGGGTGCAGGTCGAAGGTGTCGCGGTGGGTGACGGCGGCCTGGGTGAGGTAGCCGCCGGTGGTGTGGACGATGCCCTTGGGCTTGCCGGTGGTGCCGGAGGTGTAGAGCACGAAGAGCGGGTGCTCGGAGTCGTGGCCCACGGCGGTGTGCTCGGTCGATGCGGTCTCGACGACCTCGTGCCACCACTTGTCCAGGGGCGTCCACGCCACGTCCTCGCCGTTGCGCTTGACCACCAGGACGTTCTGGACCGTGTGGCCTTCCTTGGCCAGCGCCTCGTCGACGGCCGGCTTCAGGGAGGAGGGCTTGCCGCGGCGCCAGGTGCCGTCGGCCGTGACCACGAGCTTCGCCTCGGCGTCGTCGACGCGGGAGCGCAGGGCGTCGGCGGAGAAGCCGCCGAAGACCACGGAGTGGATGGCGCCGATGCGGGCGCAGGCCAGCATGGTGATGACGGCCTCGGGGATCATCGGCAGGTAGACGGCGACGCGGTCGCCCTTGGCAACGCCCAGGGACTCGAAGGCGTTGGCCGCCTGCTTGACCGCCGTCGGTGAGCTGCGCGTAGGTGTAGGAGCGGGTGTCGCCGGGTTCGCCCTCGAAGTGGATGGCCACGCGGTCGCCCAGGCCGTTTTCCACGTGGCGGTCCAGCGCGTTGTAGGCGGCGTTGACCTTGCCGCCGACGAACCACTTGGCCACGGGGGCTTCGGACCAGTCGAGGGTTTCGGTGAAGTCGGTGTCCCAGGTGAGGGTGTTGCGGGCCTGGTCGGCCCAGTAGCCCAGGCGGTCGGCCTTGGCGGCCTCGTACTGTTCCGGCTTGGCAATCGAATTCGCCACGAACTCTGCGCTTGGGGCGAACGAGCGGGTCTCGTGGGAGAGGTTATCGAGCGTGGGGATATGGGTTTCCGGCACCGGAGAGTCCTTCCAACAACAGGGGTTTGCTTGTGAGTCAGATTACAGCCACCCACGAGGGCCGGGTGCGGCCCGTCACAATTATGACAGCCGGGGGTGCCGTTTGTGCGCCAAGCGGTAGCATTGCGCGCCAAGTGGCTGCCGGGTTCCTGCACTCGGCGAAGCCTCGGCACCGGTCCGCGGCCCCGCCTTTTTTCCGACACCTCCGGCGGAGCGGTGGCCAGCGGCGGAAGAACCGCAGGCTGCGCGGATAGGCTGTAGAAAGACCACCCGGCGGCGGCCGAAACAAATTGCAACTCTGGTGTTTGGCCCGGAGCCGGGGTGGTTGACTGGCAGCAACGATGAACAGAAGCGGGGTCCTCAGATGGAACAGGTGCACTTGGGAACACAAGACGGCAGTGACACGACGAAGGTGAAGGGTCTGGTTGGGCCGTTAACGCTGCGTGACACCGTCGTTGTCGTCGGCGCGGTGCTGGTGCTGGTCGGCTCGCTGCTTCCGATTTCCTGGACCAAGGCGATTTCGGTGAACATGTGGATCTTCCCCGGCTTGCCGTTCCACCTGATCGTCACCCTGCTGTTGCCGTTGGGCGTTGGCGCGGGCTTTGCCTGGCGCCGGTTCACCAAGCGCACCAGGGTGCGTGTGGGATCGCTGAGCCTTGACCAGTTCGGGTCGATCATTTCATTGATTTCCGCCGCGTACTTCTTCAACTCCTACGTCGCGACGATGGCCCCTGCCTTCCTGCTGGGCTTTGTCGGTGCGTTGGCCATGCTTTGCGGCACCACCCTGGCCCGCTACTTCGGGGCGTTCCGCACGGATTTTGTTCCCGGGGACGAGGCAGTGATCTCCAACGACATCCGCCCCGTGGCCGTGGCCGCATCGAAGGCCGCTTCCACCGCGGCGGCAACCTCCGCGTCCGACGACTCCTTCGAGGGATTCGGCGCCAGCAGCGATCCCGAGTCGAAGCAGTCCAAGCCGTCGAAGCCGGTCGTTCCGATGACGGCCCGCGCCTCGAACCCGGTATCGTCCGTTGACGCGCAGACGGCCAACGACGAACCTGCCGCCGCCTCACCTGCCGCATCCGCCGGCGTTGCCGTCGGTGCCGCTGCCGCAGCGGCAACCCTGGCCGGCACGGCGGCCCCGGCGGAAACGACCTCCGAGGCCCCGGAGAAGCCGGTCATCGACGAGCCGTCCGCCGCGGAACCCGAGGAACCCGAAGCCGAGCCGAGCGCATCCGAGGCGCCCGGGGAATCCTCGGCCGAGGCCCCCGTCGCGTCGGACCTGAAGCAGGAAAACACCGGAGCCGGCGAACCGAGCTGCCGCCGCCAATGCCTTCGACGAGCCCGCGGCCAAGAACGAGGCCGCATCCTCGGCGTTTGACGACGTCGTGAACAATGCCGTGAACAAAGCGGTGAACAAGGCCGTGAATGAACCGGCGGCCGCTTCCAAGGTGGCCGTGCCGGAGACCAACGAGCCCGCCGAGTCCGACTTCCCGGAAGTCAGCCTGGTGCAGCAGGACGCCGAAGCCGAGCCCCGGCAGCCACGGGCTTGATCCCGTCGGCGGCCCCGGACCTCTCGAGGGAAGACACCCCGAACGCGGCAGACCTGGCCGCCCCTGCCACCTCGGCAAACCCCGTCGCCCCGGCGGTGCACGAACGCCACTGCGGCGCTGTCGCGCGACGAGCTCGCCGCACAGATGAAGAAGGCAGCCGCCAGCCAGAAGGCACGCGAAGACGAGCCCTTCGGTGCCCGCTCGGATGCGGTTGCCGAAGAGCCCGAAACCAGCAGCTTCTGGTTTGCGCTGAACCAGCCGCGTCCGGTCTTCGACCCGGCGAGCGGCGCACGGATCACCACGCTGCAGCCCGGCGTCTGGATCCTCTGCCTTGAGGACCGCGGGCAGGACTACCTGGTCAACCTCGACGGGGACCGCCCGGCGGTGCTGCGCGAGCTGGACAACCTGCAATTCCCGGAAAAGTAGCCTTGTGATGCGTGACGAGAGCGCCCTGGGCCTCAAGCGCCGGGCCCGGAAGATCAACCGGGTGCTCGCCGAAACCTACCCGTACGCGGTCGCCGAACTCGACTTCGGCAACGCGTTCGAGCTGCTCGTCGCGACGGTGCTCTCCGCGCAAACCACCGACGTGCGGGTCAACGCGATCACCCCGGCGCTCTTCGCCAGGTACCCGGACGCGCTGGCGATGAGCCAGGCCCGGCCCGAGGAACTCCAGGAGCTCATCCGCCCCACCGGGTTCTTCCGCGCCAAGGCGAACTCGCTGCTGGCCCTGTCCACCCGGATCGTCGACGAGTACGACGGGGTGGTGCCCGGCCGGCTCGAGGACCTGGTGACGCTGGCCGGGGTGGGACGCAAGACCGCCAACGTGGTGCTCGGCAACGCCTTCGGGGTCCCCGGCATCACCGTCGACACCCACTTCATGCGCCTGGCCCGCCGCTTCGGCTGGACCGAGGAGAGCGACCCGGTGAAGATCGAACACGAGGTCGGCGCGCTCTTCGAACCCAAGGACTGGACGATGCTCAGCCACCGGGTGGTGTTCCACGGGCGCCGGGTCTGCCACTCACGCAAGCCGGCCTGCGGCGCCTGCCCGTTGACCACGCTGTGCCCGTCCTACGGGGAGGGCGAGACCGACGAGGCCAAGGCCGTCAAGCTGTTGAAGTACGAGCTGGCTCCGGGACGCGAGGACCTGCTGGAGAAGATGCGCGCCGGTGCCACGCGCCGCGAGCTGCGGGCCCAGGGATACGGATTGGAAGCATGAGCGTACGCGAAGAACTTCTGGCGCTGATCGAGCGCAAGGCCAACCCGGCGCGGGTGCCGGGGCCGCCACCAAGATGCCCAACAACTGGGTGTTCAAGGAGATCGACGCCGGACCGGGCGAAGCAGGCCGCGGTGCTGATCCTCTTCGGCCGTCTCGACGACGTGCCGGCGACCAGCCAGGTCCCGTCCGTCCACGAGGACCTGGACGTGCTTTTTGTGACCCGGGCGGACACCCTGCGCAAGCACGCGGGCCAGGTGGCCTTCCCCGGCGGCAAGATCGACCCCGAGGACACGGACGCGATAGCCGCGGCCGTGCGGGAGGCGGAGGAGGAAACCGGGCTGGACCCGGACGGCGTGGAGATCCTGGGCGTGCTGCCCGACGCCGAGCTGCCGGTCACGAATTTCATCGTCACCCCCGTGGTGGGCTGGTGGCACGCGCCCTCGGACGTCTTTGCCGTCGACCCCGCCGAGTCATCCACGGTCTTCCGCGCCCCGGTGGCCGACCTCCTGGACCCGGCGAACCGGGTCACCGCCGTGGTCGAGCGCTTCGGCTCCCGCTTCAGCGCCCCGGCGTTCGACGTGGAGGGCGGATTCATCTGGGGTTTCACGGCCATCGTGCTGGACCGCATGTTCAACGACCTGGGCTGGACGGTGCCGTGGGACGGCACCCGCGAGGTGTTCGTCGAGGCCGTCCGGGGAAAGTCCTCCTAGCCCCGGTGCCGGCCCGGCGGGAAACCGCTATTTCGCCTGGTCGTAGGAATCCACGACGACGGCGGTGACCGGGAAGTCCACGGGGATCGGCCCGAAGAGCAGGTCCGCGGCGGCCTTCGCCGATTCGTGGACCAGCCCGACGACCGTCTCTGCCTGTTCGGCCGGCACGTGGAGCATGATCTCGTCGTGCAGGAAAAAGACGAGCGAGCCCAGGTCGGTGCCCGCGGCGGCCCCGGCGCGCAGCCGGCGGCGCAGCTCGCCCATCCAGCACAGCGCCCATTCGGCGGCCGTCGACTGGACGATGAAGTTCCGGGTGAAGCGGCCCCGGCTGCGGGCCTCGGAGAGCGCGGCGCGTGCCGACTCCTCCGAATCCGCGCGCTTCTGTGCGCGCAGCCAGGCCTCGGAGGCCGGCGGAGTGCCGCGGCCCAGGAACGACGAGACGTCCGCCCCGGCCTCGCCCTGCTGGGCTGCCCATTCGACCAGGCCCACGGCGCGCGGGTAGGTGGCCTTCAGCTTGGGCATCAGCCGCCCGGACTCGCCGGTGGTGGCCCCGTACATCGCCCCGAGCATCGCGACCTTGGCGTGGGCGCGGTCGCCGCCGAAGCCGGCGTCGGCAATGCCCCGGTACAGGTCCTTGCCGCGGGCCGCGGCCGCCAGCGCGGTGTCCCGGGAGAGCGCGGCCAGGATGCGCGGCTCCAGCTGCGCGGCATCGGCGACGACCAGGACCATGCCCGGGTCCGCCCGCACGGCCGAGCGCACCTGGTGCGGGATCTGCAGCGCCCCGCCGCCGTGCGAGGCCCAGCGCCCGGTCACGACCCCGCCGACCACGTACTCGGGCCGGAAGCGCCCGTCGCTGACCCAGCGGTCGACCCAGGCATAGCCGTTGGCGCTGGCCAGCCGCGCGATCTTCTTGTAGGCGAGCAGCGGTTCGATCACCGGGTGCTTGAGCTCGGTCAGTTCCCAGGCCCTGGTGTTGGTCACGGAGATTCCCGCCTGGTTCATGGCGCGCAGCAGTTCCTGCGGGGAATCCGGGTTCAGGGCCGGGGCGCCGAGCAGCTCGCGGATCCGCACCGCGAGCTGCTCCATGTTCGGCGGGCGCACCCCGGCCGGGACGCGCGGGCCCAGGGCCTCCTCGAGCAATTGGTGGTGCACGGCCACGTCCCAGGGGACCCCGGCGTGGGTCATTTCCGCGCCGATCAGCGCGCCCGCGGACTCGGCGGCGATGAGCAGGCCCAGCCGCCTGCCGCGCTCGTCATCGGCCACGGCCGCGCGCTGGGCCAGGAACTCGGCAAGCAGGTTTTCCAGTGCGCCGGAATCGTCCTTGGGCTCGGAGAAGAGCTCGCCCTGGTTTTCGGAGACGCGCGCCGGCGGCAGCAGGTGGGCCGGGGCCAGCGTGGAGGGGTCCGGTTCCCGGCGCAGCGCGGTCAGGTAGTCGCTCGGCACCGCGTGCGGGGCGTTGCGCAGGATGTTGCGGGTCAACGTGAGGTCGTGGGCGCGGTTGACCCGGACCCCGGCGGCCAGCAGCCCCGGGTACCAGGCATGCACCGAATCGAAGACCCAGCGCGGGGAGCGTGATTCGAGTTCCGCAACAACCCGGGCCAGGCCGTCCCCGTAGACCTGCACCGGGGGCAGCAGCGCGGTGCCCGCGGCATCGACGAGCTGCACCAGCGCCGTGGCGGCACCGGCCTCTTGGTCCGGCTGGGAGATGGCGTGGGTGGCCACGATCGCGAATTGTTGCACGCTACATTCTCGCAGTTGGCTGCCACGGCTTGGGACGGTTCGGGAAACCGGGGGCAGGGCGCGGCGCGGCCGCGACTTCCCCGCACAGGGCGACCGGCGTTCCGCGCGGGTGCACAGCGCGTGCACGGAACGGCCTCCGGGACCGGCGCCCGGCCCACACTGGGGTGCATGGAAGAGGAGAGGCGGTTCGTCGCCGGCATGCCCCGGAGACCGCAGCGTGGCGCCGGGACGACCGAGTACCCGGCGCTGCGCGCCGCATTGCAGCAGCTGCAAACGGCGGATCCGTCGGACATGCCGGAAAACCGGCCGGAACCGCGCCCGGAACCGCGCCCGGAACCGTGGGCGGAAGTACTGCACGGCCAAATCCCGGAGCCGCGGCAGGTGTCCCGGGAGGCGCAGGCCGCGCGCTGCATCCTGCTCACCCGAGACACCGCGCTGGCACAGTCGATCGCGCTGATCGCCCTGGGCGCCGGGGTGCAGCTTCTCCAGTGCCGCGAGGCGGAACAGGCACGCACGCACCAGCGGGAAACCATCCTGGTAGGGCACGACTGCGTGGGCGAGGCTGCTGGCCTCCTTCCCGGGGCCGCGGTTGGTGCTGACCGGGGCCGAGGAACACCAGGACGTGCTCTGGCGCGCGGCGGCCCGCAACCCCGGGGCCCGGGTCGCGGTGCTTCCGCGGGCCGCGGCCTGGCTCGGGGAGTACCTGGGCGAACTCGGGTTGAACGGCGGGGCCGCCCAGCATCACGCTGCTGGCCGGCGGCTGCGGGGGAGCCGGCACCAGCACCCTCGCCGCGCTGCTTGCCGCAACCCACACCCTGGCCGGGCAGCGGACGCTGCTCATCGACGCGGACCGCGCGTCCACGGGGCTCTGGCCGATGCTGCGTCCCCGGGAACCTGAAGGAATCGGCTGGGAGGACCTGGAACACAGCCGCGGGGCGCTGGCACCCGGGCAGCTGGCGGAGATCCTGCCGCTCGCGCAGGGCAGCGCGGTGCTGTCCTGGGTGCGCCAACCGGGCAGCTTCGTGCCGGACGAGGCGCTGCTGGTGGCGGTGCTGGCGGCCTCCCGGCGCATCTACGACCACATCGTCATCGACGCCGGCCGGCTGCCCGCGGTGCCGCCCGGCGTGCTTGCCCCCTGCGGGGAGCGGCTGCTGGTCATGCCCACCCGGTGCGCGGTGAACCGCGGCATCCCCGCCGCGGCCGGTGCCGGCTGGTCGGTGGTGTTCACCGGCAAGCTGGCCGCAGGCACCGACACCCGCGCCCTGGCCCACGGGCTGGGCCTTCCCCTGGGCGGCTACCTGCCCCGGCTCAAGCCCGTTGAACGCGCGGCCGCGGAGGGCCGGCTGATGGGCGTGCTGGCCCGCACCGCCCTTCGGCGCAGGATCGCCTCCCTGGGCGCCCCGGAGCGGGCGGCCACGGGCAGGGCGGCATGAACGCCCCGGAGCGGCGCACCGGGCGCCGCCGCTGGGAACAGGGGCCGGGGACCGGGCAGGCCGCAACCAGCCCGGAGGTCCTGGAACAGGTGAGGATGCGCGCCCTGGGCAGGGACGGGGGACTGAGCGAGGTCGACCTGGCCTCGGCCGTCCAGGCGACCGGCAGCGTCATCGGTTCGCACACCACCACCGAAATGGTGCAAAACCTCAGCCGGGACATCCACGGGCTGGGGATGCTCGAGGAATTCGCCCGGCAACCCGGGGTCACCGACGTGCTGGTCGACGGACAGGGCCGGATCTGGGTCGACGGGGCCGACGGCCTGAAACCCAGCGGATCCGGCTTTGCCGACCCCGCCGCGTTGCGGGCCCTGGCCGTGCGCTTTGCGGCGGCCGCCGGCCGCCGGCTGGATGACGCGCAGCCCTTCGTCGACCTCACCCTGGGCAACTACCGGGTGCATGCGGTGCTGCCGCCGATCTCCACCGGCGGCACGCTGATCTCGGTGCGCGTCAAGCGGACAGCGCGCCCGGAGCTGGCCGGCCTGATCGACCCGGCCCGACCCGATTGGCTGCAGGCACTGCGGGCGATCGTCGCCGCCCGGCTGAACTTCCTGGTCAGCGGCGGAACCGGCGCCGGCAAGACAACGCTGCTGGCGGCAATGCTCGCCGGGGTGCCTGCCAACGAACGCATCATCGTGGTCGAGGACTCGGCGGAGCTCACCCCGCAACACCCGCACCTGATCGGCCTGCAGGCACGCGGCGGAAACGTCGAGGGCGCCGGGGAAGTCGGGTTGAACATGCTGGTGCGCCAGTCCCTGCGCATGCGGCCCGACCGGCTGGTGGTCGGCGAATGCAGGGGAGCGGAGATCGGCGACTTCCTGGGCGCCATGAACACCGGGCACGAGGGGGCCGCGGGGACGGTGCATGCCAACAGCGTCCAGGCCGTGCCGGCGCGGCTGCTCGCCATGGGCGCGCTGGCGAAGATGGATCCCCAGGCCACCACGCTGCAGGCGGTGAGCGCCCTGGACCTGCTCATCCACGTGGCCAGGGATGCACGCACGGGTCTCCGGCACCCCGTGCAGCTGGGGCGGCTGGTGCTCAACCCCGCCGGGGCGCTGGAGGTACAGGTCATCTGCGAGCTCGGGGAGGCCGCCCGGGAATCCGAGGCGCTTGACTGGTTCCGCTTTCGGTTGCAGTCCAGGGGAGTGGCCAGCCCATGGTGACGATCCTTTGCGCCACGGCGTTGACGGGGCTTGCCGTCTGGCTCTTCCGGCGTCCGGGCAACGCGGGACAGGGCGGCCCCGGCCACGGGGCGCTGGCGGACCCCGTCGCCCGTGCCGGGAGAACCTGGTTCCCCCTCCGGCGTCCGGCCCGCGACGAGGCACACGAGGCGGAGGAATACGGGAAGCTCATCCGCCAGCTTTCGGCGTTGCTGCGTGCGGGCTGCTCCAATGCCGCGGCCCTGGAGCTGCTGGAGAAAATCTGGGTCGATGCCCCGGGAAGCGCCGGGGCCGACATCCATGCCGGGTGCGCCAGGGCCCTGACCCAAATGCGCACCGGAGGGACGCTGCGCACGGGGCTGGCCGAACACGCGGCGTCAAGCAAGCACCATTCCCGGCTGTGGGCGCGCCTGGCTTGGTGCTTCGCCATCTCGGAACAATCAGGTGCCGCGCTGGCCGATCTGCTCGACCAGCTGGCGGCGGAACTCGAGAACTCGGCCGACATGCGCCGGGCCCTGGATGCCGCGCTCGCCGGACCTCGCGCCACCAGCCGTTTGCTCACCTTCCTGCCGCTGGTGGGGCTCGGCCTGGGCCAGCTGCTGGGCATCAACCCGTTGGCGGTGCTCACCACGCATCCGGTGGGCAGGCTGGCGCTGCTCGCCGGGGTGTTGTTGTGGCTGGCGAACCGCTGGTGGTGCCACCTGATGCTGGTGAAGATCGTGAGGCAGGTTCCCTCGTGACGGCTTACCTGGTGGCGGGGCTGTTGGCGGGCCTGGCGGTTTGGATGTGGTCGGGTAGCCCGCCGGTCCGGTTCGCGTCCGCCAGCCGTTCCCGACCCGAAGCGCCGCCCGCGGAAAAGCGCGAATCGCCGTCGCTGGTGCTCGAAATGTGCGCGACGTTGCTGGAATCCGGGCTGCCGGTGCGGTCGGTGCTGGAAATCGTGGGCGGGTACGTGCCCGGCTACGGGCCGCTGACGCGCGTTGCCCGGGCGCTGGAGTTGAACGTTGATTGGGACCGGGCGTGGAGCCAGGTGCCCGATACGGTTCGGGAACTGGAACCGTCCTTGCGTTTCACCCAGCTCAGCGGGGCACCTGCGGCCAGGCTCCTGCGTTCGGCGGCGGCCTCGGGGCGCAAGCGGGAAATCCGGGAAGCAGAGGCACGCGGTGCGGAGTTCGGGATCAAGCTGGTCATTCCCCTGGGGCTGTGCGCGCTGCCGGCTTTTGTCTGCCTTGGCGTGGTTCCCATCGTCATTTCGCTGCTCCCGGACTTCTGATGTCCCTCGGATGGCTTCCCCGCACAGTGCATGTGCCGCGAACCTCGTTCCCGGTTATCCCCAGCACCGCACCTGCGGGGCCCCGTCGGGATGCCGCGGAGCCAGACTCAAGGGGAGCCAATCCGGGCCCAACGGCCGGAACGCTCGTGAACAAGCAACACACCCAAGACAATCAACAAGGAAAGGCAGGCAGCACATGGAACACGAGGTCGAGCTGGTATCGCCGGGGCACATCGATCTGCGGGCCATCGGGGACGAAGAAGGCAGCACCACGGCGGAATTCGCCATCGTCACTCTGGCGGCCGTGGCCTTTGCCGGGCTGCTGGTCAGCATTCTCTCCAGCGGCGACGTGCGCGGAATGCTCATGGGGCTGATCCGTCAGGCGCTGTCCTTTTAGGGACCATGGGCATGCCAACGCATCCGGAAGCCGGCAGCAGCACCGCGGAAATCGCGGTGCTGCTGCCGGCCGTTGCTCTCCTGCTCACGGTGGTGGCCGCGGCGGGAATGCTTGGCGGGGAACAGGTTCGGATTCAGCAGGCCGCAAGCGCCGCGGCGAGGGAGCTGGCCCGGGGAACCGACCCGGGCGAAGCCATTGCCACGGCCCTGCGCATCGGCGGAGCCGGCCTGCACGTCTCCCTGGGGTCGGGGGCCGGCTACGAAAAGGTGGCTGTCACCTCCGGCGTGGCCCTGCCGCTGGTGGGGGAAATCCGTTTGACGGCGGAGGCCTCGGCCAGGAAGGAGACCGAACCGTGAGGCGGACATGCGTTTCCGCGGCCGGAGGCGATGCGGAGGCGGGCAACGGGACGGTCCTGATGGTCGCGGTCGTCTTCCTTGCGTTCTTCGCGTTGGTGGTGGTGCTCATGCTTTCCGCCACGGGCCACGCGGCGTCGAAGGCAGCCACGGCCGCGGACCTTGCGGCGCTGGCCGGCGCCGACGCCGCACGTTTCCTGGTTCCGGGGGAACCGTGCGCCGTTGCCGGGCAAACGGCCCGGACCAACCAGGCAATACTCACCGAATGCAGCAGACAGGGAACCAGCGGCGAGATCGTGAAAATCTCCGTCAAGGTTCCGGTCGCGATGGTTGGCTGGCTTCCGCCGTTCGGCCATGCCGTTGCCGTGGCGCGGGCGGGACCGCCGCCGCAACCCTGGCGCATGGCACCGTAGACCACCCGGAAGGGAAGCCTCAGACCGAGCGGGCCGCCTCGCTGAGGATGGCCGAGAGCAGGCGGATCGCGGCGTGCTTGTCCAGCGGGTTGTTCTTGTTCCCGCATTTGGGGGACTGGACGCAGGACGGGCATCCGCTGGCGCATTCACAGGCGGCAATTGCATCCCGCGTTGCACCCAGCCAGGCTGTGGCCTTCTCGTATCCGCGCTCCACGAACCCGGCTCCGCCGGGGTGGCCGTCGTAAACGAAAATGGTGGGCATGGAGGTGTCCATGTGGAGCGCGGTGGAGACCCCGCCGATGTCCCAGCGGTCGCTGGATGCGACCAGCGGCAGCAATCCAATGGCTGCGTGCTCGGCGGCATGCAGGGCGCCGGGGAATTCCTCGGGGGAGATGCCGGCGGCGATCAACCGCTTCTCGGGAATGGTGAACCACACGGACTTGGTGTGCAGGTCGCGGGCCTCCAGGTCCAGGGGCTCCTCGCTGAGGATTTCGTTGCTCATCACCGATTTCGCTGGAACGACACCACCTGCGTGGTGACCACCACGTCGCCAAAGTTCGCGGTGATCGGGCCCCATTGCACGCTACGTTCGATGTCCTTGACCTCGACCGTGGTGATGTCGCGCGCCTGCGTGTAGAAGTCCGGATTGGCCCTTGTCACCATGACGCAGTGGTCCGTTTCGTTCAGTTCGTCAACCACGTAGCTGGCACCCTGATGGACGTAGATGGCGCCGGTGTGCGCCTGGTAGTGGGTCTGCGGCGAATCCATGGTTCCCAGAAGCGCGCCCGTGTCGGATTCGATGATGCTCACCGGCCCGCCGCCATCGGCGCGCAGATTGACCATCGACGCTGCATGTTCCGGATGCGTCCAGAACCAGCCTGCGGGGCGCCGGCGCAGGAATCCGCGCGCGACCAGCGAATCAAGCAAACCGTGGGCGGACGGACCGAACGCTGCCAGGTCTTCCGGCCGCAACGGAAGCTCTTCGGCCGCCGCGCAGAGGTGGCCGGAAAGCACATAGGGGTTTTCGGGGTCGAACACCGTCGCCTCGACGCCGGCTTCGAAGATGGCCTCGGGGTGGTTGACCAAATAGGTGTCCAGGGGGTCGTCGCTCGCCACGAGCACGGCCAAGGCGTCCTGCCCGGCACGCCCCGCCCTGCCGATCTGTTGGAAAAACGAGGCCCTGGTGCCGGGCCAACCCGCCACCAACACGGCGTCGAGGCCTGCCACGTCGATACCCAGTTCAAGTGCCGAGGTTGAGGCCACGCCCAGAAGCGTCCCGTTGCGCAATTGCTCCTCGAGTTCGCGCCGTTCGGCCGGCAGGTAGCCGGAGCGGTATGCCGCGACGCGATCGGGCAGCGAGGGGTGGACCTGGTCGACCATGCTTCGGGTGATCGTGGCGATGGTTTCGGCTCCACGCCGGGACTTGATGAAGGCGAGCGTTCGCACGTGGGAGCAGACCAGGTTGGCGAGCAGGTTCGAGGTTTCGGCAACAACCGTGCGGCGGGTGGGGGCCCCGTTTTCACCATGCAGGTCCGTGAGCGGGGGTTCCCACAGCGCGATGGTCAATGCACCCTTGGGCGAGAAATCGGTGGTGACTTCCTGCGCCGTGGCGCCAATGAGCTTGGAGAATGATGCGGCGGGATCGGCGCTGGTGGCCGAGGCTCCGATAAAGACCGGATTTGCCCCGTAGTGTTCGCAGATCCGGCGCAGCCGGCGCAGCAGGTTGGCGATGTTCGATCCGAAGACGCCGCGGTAGGAGTGTGCTTCGTCGATGATGACATAGCGCAACCGGCGCAGGACCCGTGCCCACCAGGTGTGGTTCGGCAGGATGCCAAAGTGCAGCATGTCGGGATTGGAGAGGATGAAGTTTGCGTGGTCGCGGATCCAGCGTCGGGCGGAGACTTCGGTGTCGCCGTCGTAGCTGGCGGCCCGCACGCTCGAGAGGCCGAAACCCGTAATCGCGGAGAGCTGGTCCGCTGCAAGGGCCTTGGTGGGAGCCAGGTAGAGCACTGTGCCGTCTTGGGGAACCAGGCTTGCCTGGTTTTCCAGGGACGAGGTGTGGATGGCGTTCAGGGCCGGCAACTGGTAGGCCAAGGACTTGCCCGAGGCTGTGCCGGTGGCAATGATCGTGTGTTTGCCTTGGTGGGCAAGATCCGCTGCCTGGACCTGGTGCAGCCATGGGGCGCTGACGCCTGTGCGTTCAAAGACTTCGCGAACCTCCGGATGGACCCAGTCGGGCCACGGTCCGTTGAGCGCTTCACGGGCTTGGACGGTGCGGGAATGGAGCAGTGCCGAAGGGGTTGGCCCGTGGCCCAACAAGGCGATCTGTTCCGAATAAGCGTTCACCGAATCATTGTGGCATCCCACGGCGTCAGCTGCTGGTTGGGTGACAAAAAAGTGGTGGGCCTCGCCAAGGCAAGACCCACCACCAAATGAAGATTCTTGAATCTAGGCGTCCTGCTTGCCTTCGAAAAGAACGACGTTGCCCAGGTTGGTCCAGCCGAGCGACTGGTAGAGCTTCTGGCCATCGACCGAGGCGATCAACAGGCCTTCCTCGACATCGTGCTCCAACGCAAGGGAGACCAAGGCGCGCATGATCAGGCTTCCCAGTCCGCGACGGCGGAAGTCCGGGGCGGTGATGATGCGGTCGAAGATCGCATAGCCATCGACTGCGGACACGTGGCCGCTGGCGGCAACAACCTCGGGGTCTTCCACGGGGTGGATTGAGACATAGGCGTGGGTGTTGTCGCGTTCGATCTGGAAGGCGAACCCTTCCGCCGGGCGTGGTTCCTCGACATCGTGGCCACTCATCTCGGTGACCATGAGTACTTCTTCGGAATTGACCACGTTTAGTCCGGCAGCCTGGGCCGCTTCGATGAGCGAGGAGATTTCGTTGGCGAATGCCGTCAGGCGACGCTTCGGGTGCTTGTGCAGCGTCTCGGCAACAGCCACCAATTCTTCATTGGACGGCTCATAGATAACGTACTCCCAGTCACCTGAAGTATCGTGGCGCAGGGCGGCATGGACCCGACCCTCGTGTCGGTTCTCATAACCTCGCGCACCAGCCCAGCCGGTAACCCAAGTACCAATTAGTTCATCACTTGCAGTAGATCCCATAGCTCGACCCTACCCCGTGAAGCGGCCCGATGGGTTGCATTGAGGTGAACTGTTGCACGCTTGAAACACTCGAACATCCCGGTGACGGTTGACACTTCGGATGCCTTAAATTGGATTTTGCACCTAGGCTTAACAGCGTGTCGCAGAACCGAATTGTCTTGTATTACGCCTTTACCCCACTCGCCGACCCCGAGGCCGTGCGCCTTTGGCAGCGAACGCTCCTAGAGAGGTGGGGTCTTCGTGGACGCATCATCATCTCCAAGGACGGCATCAACGGAACTGTCGGGGGCGAAATCTTTGCCGTCAAGCAGTACGTCAAGGCCACCCGCGAGTATCCGGCATTCAAGAAGATGGATATCAAGTGGTCCGAGGGATCTGCCGAGGATTTCCCGCGTATTTCCGTGAAGGTCCGCGATGAAATCGTGTCGTTCGGTGCTCCGGGCGAGCTGAAGGTCGACGACAACGGCGTGCTCGGCGGTGGCGTGCACCTCAAGCCCGAGGCCCTGCACGAATTGGTTGAAGCGAAGAAGGCTGCAGGCCAGGAGGTCCACTTCTTCGACGGCCGAAACGCCTTTGAAGCCCAGATCGGCAAGTTCAAGAACGCGATCGTTCCCGACGTCGAAACAACTCACGACTTCATCGCCGAAATCGAATCCGGCAAATACGATGACATGAAAAACCAGCCTGTTGTGACATATTGCACAGGCGGAATTCGCTGTGAAGTGCTTTCGTCTCTCATGGTCAACCGCGGCTTCACCGAGGTCTACCAGATGCAGGGCGGCATCGTCCGCTACGGAGAGACCTTCGGCGACAAGGGCCTTTGGGAAGGCTCGCTGTATGTCTTCGACAAGCGCATGCACATGGAGTTCAGTGACGACGCCGTGACCATCGGCAAGTGCGTTTGCTGCGAGGCGCCAACCAACAAGTTTGAGAACTGCTCGAACCTTTCCTGCCGGAACCTGCGTCTGTTCTGCGCGGACTGCGCCGCCAAGGACGAACTGCGTCGTTGCCCGGACTGCGTCGGGTCCGCCGAGGCCCTTGAAAGCGTCAAGCTGTAGCACCACAGCACGAGCAGACAGTGCGACCCGCCCGAACCTGGTTCGGGCGGGTCGCGCTGCATTTACGGGGAACTTCCCCGGTGGGCTTGCGGTGGCCGACGACGCTTGCTGTTCGCCGCGGCGGCGACGGAGCGGCAGGAACCGCCGCGGACGTTCGACGGTCTTTGCCCGCGACCGGTTCCCGGCGTGTTGCAGCGGACTATCCCCGGACGCCCAGCCGGTACAGGGTGACTGCAAGGTGCAGGGACGTCATGGTGTCGGCGTCGGTCAGCTCGCGGCCCTAGCACCTTTTCGATCCTGCGCAGCCGGGCGTAGACACTTGGCCGGCTCAAATGCAGTGCCCGGGACAACTCCGCGATGCTGCCGTTGGTCTGGAGGTAGGTCTCGATGAAGTCCATGTACTCCGGCTCGTCCAGGAACGGCGCGAGTTGGTCGTGCACATAGGTGTGGCTTTCCTCCACGTCCAGCAGTCGTTGCATGAGCCAGCGGAAGCCGAGGTCGCTGGCGCGGTGGTACGGGGCCCCGGAATGGTCCATGGTCGACGCCGAGTGCGCCACGCGGCAGGCCTCGTCCATGCCCTTCAGGGCGGTGGTTCCCAACTCCGGGCTCGCCGTTCCCACTCCCATCGTCCAGGAGCGGTCGTTGCCGTGGGCGCTGAGCACCGGGCCGATGCTGTCATGGACGACCGACAGGGCCGCCTCGACATCGGCTGCCGCGGGCAGGCAAAGAATGATGCCCACCCCGTTCGCGCCGGAATCGCAGGCGAAGGCCGGGTAGCGGGAACCGCGAAGCGTGTCCTGCAGCGTGGCGGTAATGGCTGCCAGATCGGGGCTTGCCGACGCGGACACGGCGCTACCGCGCTGCTTGAAGTTGATGGCGATGGGTACGAACAGGTCGACGGATGCCACGCCCAGCATTGCCGCGTGCAGCAGCAATTCCTTTTCGCTTCGGATTTCGCCCGAGCGTACTTCCTTGACCATGGTCGACAGCGACTCCTGCCGGGCCAATGCCAAGTCGGCGGAGCCGTTGGGCAGCAGTTCGCCGAAAGACGCGCCGACCTTCTCCATGCCCAGGGAAGCGCGCGGGTTCCCCGCGCCCACCGTTGAGACCAGCTGTCCCAGCTTCCGGCCGTGGCCGATGACCGGGTAGACCAGCCAGTTCTCGTCGCCCACGACGCGGACACCGGTGCCCAAGCCCTTCGAAGCGGCGGGCGCCTGGATGAATCGCCGCATCTGCTCCGGGTCCAGGCCCTGGTGGATGACGACCGTGGACAGCGAGTCCTCAAGGACAAGGGGTGCATCGAGCATGTCTGCGATCGCGGAGAACAGCTCCCGCAGGCTCCAGATGCGAGGCGGCATGCGGATGAAAGAAAATTCGATACCGCATCCAACCCGCTCAGCCCTCTGGCGGCGGAGTAGATGAGCCGATGCACGGTTTCGGTGATGTCCACGAAACGGACCCGGTCATCCAGCAGCACCACGGGAATCTGCGCCGTGGCAGCAGCGGTTTCCAGGCACTTCTTGATTTCGGGTGCGTCGGAAAGGAAAGAGAAAATCACCCCGGCCGCACCTGCTGCGGCCAAGCCGTCCAAGAAAGGCCTGGGTGGTCTCGAGCGATGTCGTCAAGGACAGGCCGGAACTGAGGATCAGCTCCCCGCCTTCCAGGAGTCCGGACAAATCCGCGGACTCCGTGACGTGGATGCTGCGTACCGGAGAATCCAGGAGTCGCGCCTGGCCGAGTACCCGTGGATGTCCGTCGCTGACCGCCGAAACCCCTAGAACTCGGCGAATCGTTAAGGTCATTTACAAAGTGTAACAGCGGCAAAATCGAGGTGATTACAGTATTGATGTTGTGCAGGTCACAGGGTAGGGCCACGATTGAAATGTGACTTACAGAACACGAGTTGGCCGAGGCCGCAGCCTTGAAAACCGTTGAATCTGGATGCCTCACCAAGTTCCCGACTGGCCCACAAATGCGTGGATGCCGCTGCCCATGAATCTTGTCGAGCGATCGAACTTGTCCTTGGTGTCCAGGTGATAAAGCGAAGGAATGGCGAGAAATGAACGAAACAAGCGAAGAAGTTGATGGGTCGGGGTCGAGCTGGATCTCGCGGGCTTTGAAGCGGAACGTGACAGGGTGTGCGCCTACTTCGCCGAACGCGAAGGCACGCGGCAGCCCGGGCAGCTCACCAATGTCGAGTACATCTTTGTGGGCGTCCTGCTCGTCGTGACATTTGCCCTGGTCCTGGTTTTTCAGTAAGCAACCTTCACTGCCCAACACCCCTGGCCAAGGGGTACCGATCACAGAGGATTCCCAATGGACTACACCATTGAAGCAGAACGAGGAAGGGCCCCGTTGCCGCCATCAAAGCGGCTGTGGGGATTCTGGGAATACACGTGGGCCAACGCGGCACTCGCGATTGCCACCTGGGGCTTTCTCATCGGAGGATCGCTGGCGCTCGTTGTCGATGTGAAGAGCGGCCTCGTCGCCATCATCCTGGGAAACGTACTGGGCGTCCTTTTGGTGGGGCTCGCCGTATCCGTCAGCGCCGGCAAGTACGGAACCGAGCAGTACACGTTCATGCGCAGCGTGTTCGGCCACAACGGCAGCCGGGTGATTTACACGGTGGCAATGATCCTGCTGACGGTCGGCTGGCTGGTGGTCCTGGGGACCATGTTCGGCCGCTCGATCGACTCCGCGATAAGTGTTGTCAGCGACCGGGAACCGGATCCGAACGCGCCGTACATCTACCTCATCACGATCATTGCCATCGCGCTGACCGCCTACATCGTGGCCAAGGGACCGACCTCCATCAAGCTTTTCAACGTCATCGTTGCCCCCGCCTTGATCCTGGTCATGGGATTCATGATCTGGCTGTTCCTTTCGGATTCCTCGCTCTCGGACCTGCTCGCCCTTGATGCGCTCGCCCGTCCGTTCGATTCCAACGCGGTGAACTTCATGATCGCCGTTGAAATCAACATTGCCGCCGGTTTCTCCTGGTGGCCGTACATCGGCAACCTGTCCCGCATCACCAAGAACGAACGCACGGCCTTCTGGCCCAACCTGATCGGCATCGGATTCGCCGCCAGCCTGGGTGAAGCCGTGGGACTCATCGGCGCGATCAAGTACGGCAACGCCGACCCGACGCAGTGGATGGCGGAAACCGGGGGACTGTGGCTGAGTGCCATCGTCCTGGTGTTCATCGCCTTCGCGAACATCACCAGCATGGCAAACATCCTCTACACGGCCGTCGTGGGGTTGCGGCAAATGTTCGGTGCACTGTTCAAGAACGTGTCCTGGGAGTGGCTCGTCTACGGATTCTGCATTGTCCCGGTGATTGTCATGTTTGCCATTCCGGGTCTCTACGACGGATTCATGACGTTCCTGGTGTGGACCGCGGCCATCTACAGCGCGCTGACCGGAATCATGCTCGTCGACTACTTCCTCCTGCGCCGGCAGCGGGTGGACCTCAAGCAACTCTTCATCGAAGACAAGTCGTCGGTCTACTACTTCACCGGCGGCTACAACATCGCGGCGATGGCAGCAACGGTGATCGGCATCGTGATCTTCACCGTCACCTTCAACCCGCTGAGTTTTGAACACACAGGATATTTCCGGTACACCACTGCCTCGCTGCTCGCAGCCGTCGCAGCCGGGCTCATCTACTGGGCAATGTCCGCACTAATCGTTGTACCCCGTGGCCTGGGCGGTTACCCGACCTCCCGCGCCAAAACCCTCACAAGGAGCTGAATTACGATGACTGAAACCATGTTGGCCGCTTACTTCACCGAAGACAACAGCCCCCTGGAAATCCGCGAGACCGCCATCCCGCAGCCGGGCAAGGGCGAGGTCCTCGTCAAGATGGAAAGCTGCGGAGTCTGCCACACGGACGTGCACTTCTGGAAGGGCGAGGACGAGCTTCCGCGCCCGAAGCCGGCAATCCTGGGCCATGAAGGCGTCGGCTCGATCGTTGCCGTCGGCGACGGGGTGGAACTGACCGCGGGAGAACGGGTCGGCGTCGGCTTCGTCTACTCCGCCTGCGGCAACTGCCGCGAATGCCGCAAGGGCCTGGAGACCTACTGCCAGAACAGCCAGGCCACGGGCGTCCACGTCGACGGGTGCTTTGCCCAGTACATCGTTGCCCCCGCCGACTGGGTCACCCACATCCCCGGGGAGCTCTCCTCCGAGGAAGCCTGCCCGCTGCTCTGCGCCGGCGTCACCGCCTTCAGCGCGGTGCGCAAGGCCAACATCGAGCCCGGCTCCGTCGTGGTCGTCTTCGGCCTCGGCGGCCTGGGACAGTACGCGATCCAGTTCGCCAAGCTCTTCGGCGCCAAGGTCGTCGGCATCGACCTGGATCCCAAGAAGCTGGAAACCGCCAAGCGCCTGGGTGCCCACGCCGCCTACGCACCGGGCGAGGAAGCCGAAAAGGCCATCCACGAACTCGGCGGCGCCGATGCCCTGCTGAGCTTCGCGCCCTCGCCGCAGGTGTTCCGGAACATGTTCACCCTGGCGGCCCCGACCGCCCGATTCATCCAGGTGGCGCTGCCGAACAACCCGTTCACGTTCAAGGCGGCGGAACTGATCGACCTGGGCATCACCATCATCGGCAGCGCCGACGGCACCCGCCTGGAACGCGACCAGGTCATGCAGCTGGCCAAGGACGGCCTGGTGCACTCGAACGTCGAGACGATGGAATTCGGCAACATCAACGAGGCATTCCGCCGCCTGGATGCCGGGGACGCCGACGGCCGCCTCGTCGTCCAGTTCTAGGCCCTTCACATGCTCACCGCCGCATCAAGCACCATCTTTTCCAACACAAAACCGAGAGGGACTTCAGATGAGCATCGACATCGCTGAAACCTACTTTGACACCTACCAGGTTCCGGCTTCGGTCCGTACGCTTCCTGGCAAGGTCACACAAACTGTTTATCGACGGCGCCTGGGTGGATTCCTCCGACGGTGCCACGGTGCCCGTCACCGAACCATCAACCACCCAAACGATCTCCAACATCGCCAGCGCCACCGTGGCCGACCTGGACAAGGCCGTTGCCGCTGCCCGCCGCGAATTCGACGGCGGCTCCTGGAGCCGGTTCACCCCGCTGGAACGCGAGAGCCTGCTGCACAAGCTTGCCGATTTGATCGAGGCGAACACCGCTGAACTGTCGGTGCTTGAATCCATCGACGTGGGCAAGCCGCTGGCCGAGGCCGAGATGGACATCCAGGGCACCATCGACACCTACCGCTACTTTGCCGGCTGGGCCTCGAAGATCTCCGGCCGCAGCGGCGAAGCCGCGGGGCTTCCCGGGGACTACGTGACCTACACCCGCAAGGAACCGGTGGGCGTCGTCGGCGTCATCGTGCCGTGGAACTTCCCGCTGCAGACCCTGGCCTGGAAGCTGGGCGCGGCCCTGGCCGCGGGCTGCACCACCGTGGTGAAGCCGCCGGAGATCACCTCGCTGACCACCCTTCGCTTCGCCGAACTGGTGGCCGAGGCCGGCATCCCCGGCGGCGTTGTCAACATCCTCACCGGCAAGGGATCCACCGTCGGTGCGGCACTGGCCGGACACAAGGGGATCGACAAGGTCACCTTCACCGGTTCAACGCCCACGGGCAAATCGGTGGGCCACGCGGCACTGGAAAACATGACCCGGATGACCCTCGAACTCGGGCGGCAAGTCCCCGGTCCTGGTCTTCGCCGACTCGGACCTGGACAAGGCCGTCGAAGAGGTCGCCCTGGGCATCTTCTTCAACGCCGGACAGATCTGCGACGCCGGATCCCGCCTGTACGTCGAGGATGCGATCTACGACGAGTTCATGGGCAAGCTCGTCGAGAACGCCAAGAGCTGGGTCATCGGCCCGGGACTCGACCCGGAAAGCACCATCGGCCCGGTCGTCTCCGAAAACCAGTGCAACTCCGTGATGGGTTACATCCAGACCGGAATCGACGAGGGTGCCACGCTGTTGTGCGGCGGCAATCGGCTGGACCGCACCGGCTACTTCATCGAGCCGACCATCTTCGGCGACTGCAACAACCGGATGACGATCGTCCAGGAAGAGATCTTTGGCCCGGTGCTGGTGGCCCAGCGCTTCACCACCGAGGAACAGGCCATCGAATTGGCCAACGACAACCAGTACGGCCTGGCCGCAACGATCTACTCGCAGAACCTGAACCGCGTGCACCGCCTGTCAAAGGTGCTCAAGGCCGGCTCGGTCTACGTCAACGCGCAGAGCTCGATCGACCCGGCGATGCCGTTCGGCGGGTTCAAGAACTCGGGCTTCGGCCGGGACCTGGGACCGGAGCAGCTGGACTCGGTGACGGAGACCAAGACCGTCTGGATCACGCTCTCATAGGCGGCGCCAGGAACTTGGCTGCTTCGGCATGCGACCGCGCGGACGTGGTGTCGCCGCCGATGCATGGCTGAGTCCCTCGGTTCCTTCCTGCGACAGGCGGTGTTGCCCCAACAAGTGTTGGGGCAACACCGCCTGTTTGCGTGTGCGGCACCGGCCGGAAACCGCAGTGCGGGGCTATCCCGAGATGCGGATGAGTCCGACCCCCAGCAGGGACAGGCCCCAGCTGAACAGGCTGCCCACCAGGAAATACTCGGCCTTCGAGCCGGTGGCCCCGTCGTTGGATATTTCGGGGAACCGAACGATGCCCTTGGCCGCAATCAGCGCCCCGACAATGGTGAACATCCCCGCGAGTGTCAAGGTGAGCAGGCCGAGCCGTTCCAGCGGGCCGATGAGCCTGCCGCCACGCAGGTCCGGCAGCGGCACCGGGGCCTCGCCCCTGGCTCCCCGCCGGCGGATGGTGCCCGGACGCAGGGCGCTGCGCACCACGATGTTCGAGCTTTCGATGAGGAACAGCCCCACGCCGACGGCCACGAGGATTGACGACAGCGGAATCCCGCGGATCCATTCCGGTGCCACGGTGCCATGCCAGGTGCCGGCCGGGGTTCCGGCGGCGGGATCCGTGGTGTCAAGGACGGCGAAGGCGAGGGTGCCCAGCAGCACTCCGAGCGCCGGCCACAGGCGCAGCGGGGCGGCTGCGTTCTCGCGGCTGGTGGTGGTGGCCAGCCAGGCTGCGGCCAGGATCGTTGCGGCCAGGGCCCACCACCAGTCCAGGCCCAACAACAACATGGAAGAGGCCAGCATGATCGCCCAGAAGGCGCCGATGACCAGGGCCATGGTCCGTTTGCCGGAGCCGGCGTCGTTCAGCCCGCCGGACCCGTCGCGCACTATCGACCTGGTCAGGTCCGCGATGCCGATCATGGCCAGCAGGAGTGCCGCGGTGATCATCGCTGCACCCGGTTGCGGGGCTCGGGCACCGTTTCGAGCAGTTCCATGGCGGCGATCAGCGTGCCGGCGCCCGAGTTTTTCAGTGCCTGGGAGACCGCGGACTGGGTGACGCCCTCCGCGCGGGCGATGGAGCTCTGGGTTTGGCCCAGGAGCAACCCGGATGCGTAGCGGCGGGTCTTGGGGTTCAGCGAGGAAATCAGCTGGTCGCGGGTCAGCAGGTACGCATTGGTGATGGCTGTTTGGTCGTCGTCGGCCTTGGCGTCCTGGAACCAGGAACGAAGCGTGGGGTTCTTCGCCTTTTCGCGCTGCCTTGCTTCATCGATGGCGGCCCGGGCCGCCCACCAACCGGATCCGTCCTGGATGCGGGCGGCGGAAATCGAAGAGACCGGTTTGATGGATCCACGGCCGATGCCGAACCGGCAGTCGATGTCCGCGGGCAAGCTCAGGCGCAGCAGGGCCGTCGCGCACAAGGCCTCGTTCAGCGTTGGATACACCGCCTGGAATTCGTCCCCGACGGTGGCCTGCCATGGTTGGAGCGCGGGCCGGTGCCGTTCGACCAGCGCGCAGACGGACTCGATGGCGGCTTGGGCCGACTCGCGGTCCGCGAGCTTTCTCGAGTCCACGATGTCCATGATGACCGGGACGACAACATCAATCGATCTCATGGAAAGAGCATACGGCTAATACCCGCATGAATATAAGGTTTTTGCTAATAGGCGGGTGGGTATCAGTCGGCAATCCGTTGGCTGTTAGCCCGCCGGCCACATTCCCGCGGTTCCGTCGCCGGGAACCAGCATTTCGGTCTCGGTGTGGAAGGCGCTGAGGCCGCGTGCCTCGTAGTTGGCGATCGCGGCGGGGCCGTCAAGGGAACACGTGTGGACCCAGACGCGTGTCACCGGGGCGAAACCTTCACAACGGGTATCGAGATCCCATGCACGGGCGATGCCCTCGGTGAGCAGCGCCCCGCCCAGCCCCTGGCCGATGCACTGCGGGAAAAGCCCGAAGTACATGATTTCAACCTCGGTGCCCCCGTCCGCGGGACGGGCCAGCAGCTCCACGTAGCCGCCGGGCGCCCCGTCGACATAGAGGACATGGGTCTCGGTGCCCGGCGTGCGCAGCAAGGCATCCCATTGGGTTCGGGTCAGCGTGAGCCTGTCCGCCCAGTTCCATTCGCTGCCCACCCCTTGGTAGAGGAACTTGCTGAACTCCGGGGTGATCCCCGGCGCCAATTCGATCCGGGCGTGGGCCGGCAACGGGCGGGAGGACGGAACCAACTCCGAAGCGGAGAGCTGCTGCAAATGCGTGGTGGTGACCTCAATCATGGATTCCATTTTAGGTTCTTTCCGTCTGGCCTTTCCCGGGCTGGATAGACTTGTGGGCGTGACTTCCACCGCAAACTACGCCCACGTTCCCGACGCCCCGCGCAGCGACGACCTGCAACTCCTGGCGGCATTCGCCCAAGACCTGGAGCGCGGGCAATTCGCCCACGAGGCAATCATCGAGTTCCTGGGCGAGGTGGCCCACGAGGCCCTCATGCGGGACCAGCTGATTCCGGCGCTGCGCCTGATCGGTTCGCTGCCGCAGCCGACGGTCCTGGGCACCATGCTCGGCCTGTTCATGCTGGGCGGCGAGGCCGCCGAAGCCGACATCGCCGAGGCCTTTCCCGTCGCTCGGCCTGTCCGGCCTGGTCGAACTGGGTCTGCTCGAAGCCGCTCCGGGGGCCATCGGAAGGTGGCATGCCCGCGTGGACTTGCGTCCGCACGCCTCGGACGCGGACGCGGAGATCTGGGTCGCCAGCGACCTCGGCGCGCACCAGCGCCCCGGCGTGCTGCGCCACGACCACGTGCTGGGCATCGGGCAGGCGTCGCTGACGCTGGCCCAAACCACCATCCGCCCGCGGGTGGAGACCGCGCTGGACCTGGGAACGGGCTGCGGCATCCAGGCCTTCCACCTGCTCTCGCACGTGCGCCGCGTCGTCGCCACCGACATCTCCGAACGCGCCCTGGGTTTCACCCGCTTCAACCTGCTGCTCAACCACCGCGCGCTGGGGATCGATCCGGCAGAACCTCGAGGACCGGGTCCAGCTGCGCCTGGGCAGCCTGCTGGAACCGGTGGCGGGGGAGACGTTCGACCTGGTCGTTTCAAACCCCCCGTTTGTCATCACCCCGCGCCGGGCCGATGAAAACGCCGACGACCGCTTCACCTACCGCGACGGCGGAATGCCCGGCGACACGCTGGTGGCAACGCTGGTGCGGGACCTGCCCGGCATCCTGGCCCCCGGCGGAACCGCCCAGATGCTCGCAAACTGGGAAATCACGGAGCCCGCGGACGCCGAGGCCGGGCTCGAGTGGAGCGCCGGGCCGCGCTCCTGGCTCACGGAGGACACCGAGGCCTGGTTCATCCAGCGCGAATCGGTCAGCCCCACCCAGTACGCCGAAACCTGGCTGCGCGACGCCTCCCAGTCCCGCGACCAGAAGGCCTTCGCGGACCAGTACGGCGCGTACCTTGAGGATTTCGCCTCCCGCGACGTTGCGGCCATCGGCTTCGGCATGGTGTGGCTGCGCCGCCCGGCCGATGCGTCGAAGCAGCCGGTGGGCCGGCTGTTCGAGGAGATCACCTACCCGATCGAACAGCCCATCGGCCCGTACCTGGGCCGGGCCATCGAAACCGCCGACGCGCTTGACCTTGAAACCCTCGGGGATGTGCACCTGCTCGTTGCCGAGGACGTCACCGAGGAACGCCACCAGCGCCCGGGCGCCGAGCACCCCGGGGTGATCCTGCTGCGCCAGGGTGCGGGCCTGCGCCGCACCGAACTCATGGACACGGCCCTGGCCGGGTTCGTCTCGGCCTGCGACGGGGATTTGAGCGTCTCGGCACTGGTCGGTGCCCTTGATTCGCTGCTCGGCGAGGGCGACCCGGAATTTTCCGCACGACTTAATGAAGGGGTAATACGACTTATTAAACGGGGCTTTCTGTTGGAGATGCGAAACAACCGCTAAAGTTTTTTCACATGAGCCAGAACACCTCCGGGGACGACGCGGCAAAAAGCGCGCCGCGTCACCCACATGCCCGTCAAATCGGTGACGATTAGCGACCCGCAAGCCATTCGTGCGCTCGCTCATGAAGCGCGGCTTACCGTACTTGAGGAGCTTTTCGCGTCACAGTCGACGCGAACCGCCACCGAGCTTGCCTCGCGCTGCAACCTCACGCCCAGCGCCATGAGCTACCACCTGCGTGCCTTGGAGAAATACGGCTACGTCATCCGGGCCGCCAACGAGGGCGACGGACGCGAGCGCCGCTGGAAGGCGGCCGGCGACGAGCTGGTCCTCGGATCGCTCGCCGATTCGGCCTCGGCCAAGAACGCCTACCTGAACGTGCAGCTCAATGCGTTCAGGGACAGGCTCTCGGCGGAAATCGCCCGCCGTGACAAAGAACGCATCGCGGGCATCATGCCGGACCCGGACCGCGCCCCGATGCTGACCACCGGCATGGTCTTCCTCTCGGAGAAGCATCGCAAGGAATTCATCGCCCGGGTCTACAACCTGCTCTATGAATACGAAGCGAAGGCCGAACCCGAGGAACGCGGGGTCGACGGGGAACGCCTCTACTACATGCTTTCCTTCCTGCCGGAAATCCGGGACGAATAACCCTCCGCAGGGGCCCTCCCGGACCGGAAAAACGCCCGCTTTCCGGCGGGCACTTGCCTAGGTTCGCCAGAATGCGGCTAACCTAGAGCAGGGAATGTGCTGTGCGCCCACTTTGGTGCACCACTGGTTGCTAATAGGAGTACTGTGCCCGCCAAGGCCAAAGAAAAGACCGGAAAAAAACTCGTTATCGTGGAGTCCCCGGCAAAAAGCAAGTCCATCGCCAAGTATTTGGGCGAGGGCTTTGAAGTCGACGCCTCGGTGGGACACATCCGGGATTTGCCGCAGCCTTCGGAGCTGCCGGCGGAACTGAAGAAGACTTCGCTGGGCAAGTTCGCCGTCGACATCGACAACGACTTTGAGCCGTACTACGTGGTCTACCCGGACAAGAAGAAGCGCGTCGCCGAGCTGAAGGCCAAGCTCAAGGACGCCGACGCCCTCTATCTCGCAACCGATGCGGACCGCGAAGGCGAAGCCATCGCGTGGCACCTGCTCCAGGTGCTCAAGCCCAAGGTCCCGGTCTACCGCATGGCCTTCACCGAAATCACCCAAGAGGGCATCAACCGTGCCATGGAGAACATCAGGGAACTGGACACCGACCTCGTCGATGCCCAGGAAACCCGCCGTGTGCTCGACCGCCTCTACGGGTACGAGATCTCCCCGGTGCTCTGGCGCAAGGTGGCCCGCGGCCTGTCCGCCGGCCGCGTGCAGTCCGTGGCAACCCGCCTGGTGGTCGAGCGCGAACGCGAACGCATGGCGTTCCGCAGCGCCTCCTACTGGGACCTGACCGGCACCTTCTCGACGGCCAACGGCGAAACCTTCGGCGCCAAGCTGGCGTCCGTCGACGGCGCCCGCGTTGCCACCGGCCGCGACTTCTCCGACCGCGGCGAGCTGAAGAGCCCCAAGTCGGGTGCCGTCGCGCACCTTGACGAGGCCAAGGCCTCCGAACTTGCCGCCGGCCTCGCCGACGTCGACTTCGCCGTCACCAACGTCGACGAGAAGCCGTACACCCGCCGCCCGGCCGCGCCCTTCACCACCTCGACGCTGCAGCAGGAAGCTTCCCGCAAGCTGCGCTGGAGCTCCAAGTCGACCATGCAGGTTGCCCAGCGCCTGTATGAAAACGGCTACATCACCTACATGCGTACCGACTCGGTGTTCCTCTCCAACGAGGCAGTGAACGCGGCGCGCAAGCAGGCAGCAGAACTCTACGGAACCGAATCGGTGCCGGAGAAGCCGCGCGTCTACAAGGCCAAGTCCGGCTCCGCGCAGGAGGCCCACGAGGCCATCCGCCCGGCCGGCGACTCCTTCCGCCGCCCCGCCACGGTGCGCGCCCAGCTTTCGGCCGACGAGTTCCGCCTCTACGAGCTGATCTGGAAGCGCACCGTCGCCTCCCAGATGTCCGACGCCAAGGGCTTCACCGCCACCATCAAGCTGGCCGGCACGGCAACCACGGGACAGGTCGCGGAGTTCTCCGCCTCCGGCACCGTGATCACCTTCCGCGGCTTCATGGCCGCCTACGAGGAGGGCCGCGACGCGGCCCGCGAGGCCGAGGCCGCGGAAGCCGCCGAGGAAGCGCGGCTGCCGCAGCTGAAGGTCTCCGACCCGCTGGCAGGAACCGGCGTCGAGGCCATCGGGCACACCACCACCCCGCCGGCCCGCTACACCGAAGCCTCGATCGTCGCCGAGCTGGAGGCCCGCGAAATCGGCCGCCCGTCCACGTTCGCCCCGACCATCTCCACCATCATGGACCGCGGCTACGTGACCAAGCGCGGCGGCGCCCTGGTGCCAAGCTGGATCGCGTTCTCGGTGGTGCGCCTCCTGGAGGAGCACTTCGCCAAGTACGTCGACTACGACTTCACCGCGCGCCTGGAGGACGACCTCGACGAGATCGCCCACGGCCAGCGCGGCCGCAGCGCCTGGCTGAAGGACTTCTACTTCGGCTCGGAGGAATCCGGCGAGCCCGGCCTGCAGTCCGTCGTGGAGAACCTGGGCGACATCGACGCCCGCGCCATCAACTCCATCGAGATCGCCCCGGGCATCGTGCTGCGCGTGGGCAAGTTCGGCCCGTACCTGGAAAAGCCGCTGCCGGCCGACGCCCCGGAGGGCACCGAGCCGCAGCGCGCCAACGTGCCCGAGGACCTGGCACCGGATGAGCTGACCGCCGAAAAGGCCATCGAGCTCATGGAAAACCAGGGCCCGTCCGAGCGCGTGCTGGGCGTGGACCCGGAAACCGGCCGCACCATCGTGGCCAAGGACGGGCGCTACGGCGCCTACGTCACCGAGGTCATCGTGGAGCCGACCGAAGAGGAACTCGCGGCCATGCCCGTCGAGTACTACAAGAACGGCAAGCCGAAGCCGCCGAAGAAGCCGACCAAGGCCAAGCCGCGCACCGGTTCGCTGTTCAAGTCGATGACGGTCGAGACCGTCACGCTCGAGGACGCGCTCCAGCTCATCTCGCTGCCGCGCGTGCTGGGCACCGACGCCGAGGGCGAAGAGATCACCGTGCAGAACGGCCGCTTCGGCCCGTACCTGAAAAAGGGCAGCGATTCGCGTTCCATCGGCAGCGAAGAGGAGATCTTCACGATCACCCTGGAGCAGGCCCTGGAGATCTACTCGACGCCCAAGGTCCGTGGCGCCCGCGCCGCGGTGCCGCCGCTGGCGGAGTTCGGCGTCGACCCGGTCTCGGAGAAGAACATCGTGGTCAAGGAGGGCCGCTTCGGTGCCTACATCACCGACGGCGATCACCAACATCACGATCCCGCGCGACACCACCCTTGAGGAGCTGACCCGCGAGCGCGCCATCGAGCTGCTGGCGGACAAGCGCGCCAAGGGCCCGGTGAAGCGCAAGACCGCGACGACGACGACACCGCCAAGAAGGCACCTGCCAAGAAGGCCCCGGCCAAAAAGGCAGCTGCCGCCAAGACGAGCAAGTAGCCGCGCCTTTAGGCGCGGCGGAACACAAGGCGAGGGGCACACCATGAGGCTGGGCGTACTGGATATCGGGTCGAACACGGTTCACCTATTGCTGGTCGACGCGTACCCGGGCGCCCGCCCGGTGCCCTTCGCCTCGCACAAGCGGCCGCTGTCGCTGGTGCAGTACCTGGACGAAAACGGGGCCATCAACGAGGCCGGGCAGGCCGAGCTGCTGGACTTCGTGCACGAGGCCGCGCAGTTCGCTTCCAACCACCATGCGGAGGACCTGCTGGCCTTCTGCACCTCGGCCATCCGCGAGTCGGCCAACGGCGAGGAAGTGCTCGAGCGCGTCGTGGCCGAAACCGGCGTGCGGCTGACCGAGCTGACCGGCGAGCAGGAAGCCGGGATGACCTACTACGCGGTGCGCCGCTGGTTCGGCTGGAGCTCGGATGCCATCCTGAACCTCGACATGGGCGGCGGCTCCTTCGAAATGGCCCTGGGCCAGGACGAGTTCCCGACCCTCGCCCACTCGGTGCCGCTGGGCGCCGGACGGCTGACCCGCGAATGGCTGCCGCATGACCCGCCCTCCATCAAGGAGGTCAAGGAGCTGCGCAACTACGTGCGCCAGACCCTCGCCGATCCCGTCGCCGAGCTGCGCCAGTTCGGCAAGCCCACGCTGGTCACCGGCACCTCGAAGACCTTCAGGTCGCTGGCCCGGATCACCGGCGCGGCCCCCAGCACGGACGGACCCTACGTCAAGCGCGTGTTGCGTGCCGATTCGCTGAAGCTCTGGACCAACCGCCTGACCGCCATGAACTGGGAGGAACGCGCCGAGCTTCCCGGGGTCTCGGCGATCCGCGCCCCGCAGCTGCTGGCCGGCGCCATCGTCGCCCTCGAGGCCATGAGCGCGCTGAAGGTCAAGTCCCTGCGCATCTGCCCGTGGGCGCTGCGCGAAGGACTGATGCTGCGCCGCTTTGAGCATGTCCTTTTTGACTCCAGCGCCCCACTCAGTAGTAGCGTGGGAGTCGGAGAGGTAGCACTGGGCAAATCCTCGGTGGTTTCGATGTCCCAGGGCAGCAACGTTCGTTAGCCAAAGATAAGGGGCCAGGTCCATGGTCGAGTCCAGCAACAACAGCAAAGCCCCCATCCCCGTTGCCCTCTCGAGCGCCTCGGTCTACCCGCTGAACGTGCACGACGCCTTCGCCGTCTCCCACGACCTGGGCTACGACGGGATCGAGGTGCTGGTCACCGGAAACCAGATCTCGCAGGACGCCGCCCAGCTCAACCGCCTGGCCGAACGCTACGAGCAGCCCATCATGGCCATCCACGCGCCCACGCTGCTGCTGACCCAGCAGGTGTGGGGGACCGCCTGGAACAAGATCGAGGCCTCCGCGGCGATGGCCGTGGAGGTGGGTTGCGACGTGGTCGTCGCACACCCGCCCTTCCGCTGGCAGGGCACCTACGCCACGGAATTCGCCAGCGGCATCAAGCGCATCATGGAACAGTACGGCGTGAAGATCGCCGTGGAAAACATGTACCCGTGGCGGGCACGCGGCCGCGAGGCAAAGATGTACCTGCCGCACTGGAACCCGATCCCCGAGCCCTACGAGTTCGTCACCTGGGACTTCTCCCACTCGGCGATCGCCGACATGGACTCGGCCGTCGGCCTTCCGCGACCTGGGCCAGCGGCTGAGCCACGTGCACCTGTGCGACGGCAAGGACAACGGCAAGGACGAGCACCTGGTGCCCGGCCAGGGCACCCAGCCGGTCGTCGAGGCCATCGAGTTCCTGCGCGATTCGGCGTGGGACGGCGTGGTTGCCGTCGAGGTCTCCACCCGCAAGGCCCGCGGCGCGGGGGAGCGCGAGGCCTGGCTGGGGGAGACCCTGGAGTTCGCCCGCCGCCACCTGGCACCCGTCGTCAAGCCGGCCGAGGCCGGCAGCCACTCGATCTAGCCGGCTCGATCCGGCCCGCGCGCCCGTGACAGAATGGTGCCATATGACTTCTGCGCCTGACTCCGCCGCCCTGACCGAACGCAAACTCGCCTTCCTTGGCACCGGTTCGATGAACGGCGCGGTGTTGCGCGGCATCATCGCCTCGGGCCACAACCCGCAAGCCGTCAACGCCACGGTCCGCTCCGATGCCCGGGCCGAGGCCCTGCGCGCGGACACCGGCGTGAACGTGCTGATCGCCTCCGAGAACCCCGAGGCCAACAAGGACGCGGTAGCCGGTGCCGACATCGTTTTCCTCGGCGTCAAGCCGGTGGGCATCCAGGCACTCTGCGACGAGATCAGGGATTCGCTCTCCCCGCAGGCAGTGGTCGTTTCGGTGGCCGCCGCCATCACCATCGACATGATGGCGGAGCACCTGAACCCGGGCCAGCCGATCGTGCGCTCCATGCCCAACACCCCGCTCATGGTCGGCGCGGGCGCCGTCGGCCTGAGCGCCGGGGACACCGTCACCGCCGAGGCCCTGGCCGAGGTGGTCCAGCTGCTCTCCGGTTCCGGAATCGTGCACGTGGTGCCCGAATCCCAGCAGAACGCCGTCTCGGCGATCAGCGGCTCCGGACCCGCCTACGCCTTCTACCTGGTCGAGGCCATGGCGAAGGCCGGCGTCGAGCTGGGCCTGGACCCGGCCCTGGCCATGGACCTGGCGCGCGCCACGGTCTCCGGGGCGGGCAAGATGCTTGCGGACCCGCAGGCGGACCCGGCGGCCATGCGACGGGCCGTGACCAGCCCCAACGGCACCACCGAACGCGCCATCGCGACCTTCGACGCCGAGGGCCTGCCGCAGATCATGGCGCACGCCACCGCGGCCGCCGCCGCCCGCGCCGCGCAGATCAGCAGCGAACTGGCCGGCTGACACCGGCCGGCGCCGCGGCGCCGGACATAGGATGGTGGGCATGACGCAAACGACCCGTGCCGGCACGGCCTTTTCCGCGGCGAGGATCCGCTCCCTGGCCCTCGCCGGTGCCGTCCTGCCGCTGGCCTTGATCCTGTCCGGCTGCGCCGCACCGGAGCAGGCCGGGCGTCATCCTTTCCACGTCCAAGGCCGGGTACTCCGCGGTCGTCGGGCACGGAGGCAGCCACCGGCAACTCGGCGACCGCCCGAGCTGACAGGTTCACTTGTGCTGGGCCCGGGAGGCATGCTTCGAGGTCCTCGACGCAACCGGGACCTCGAACTGGCTGGTGCTTCCGGCGGGCTCCACCGTCGTCGACGGGGACGTGCCGTCCCTGCGCATCGGAAACACCACCTACAACGTCGGCGACAACGTGGACCTGGGCGGCGGATTCGCGCCCCTGAACGAGGCCGCGCTGAAGGTCGCCGGGGCCTGCGCCCTGGAACGCGAACCGTTCACGGTCCACTCCACCGCGCCCTGAGGCCCTGGCGGTCAGTGCCCACGCCCGGACCGGCTTCAGGGCAGCGGCCGCCCGTTGCCGTCGGTCCTGTCGGCCTGGGTCGAGAACTTGTTGAAGAAGCCCCGCCAGCATCCGTCCTCGAGCTGGATGATGGTCGCGCCGTCCTGCCAGATGCCGTTTTCGGCGGCGAACTGGGAACCGAGCGGGTCGCCCTGGTTTTGGTGGATGTTGTGGACGCCCAGTCCGCCGTCGCTGAAGGGTTCCCCGAAGACCAGCACCTTCCGGGCGCGGGCAACCAGCGGTTCGAGGTCCGCCAGCGCGTCGGTGCTGACCCCCGACTTCCACGGCAACTCCAGGAACGGCAGGCGGGGCGGGAGGGGCAGGCGGGGCCAGGGAAACGGGAGAGCCGGAAGCAGCCGAGCGCACCGGGCCGGGAGGCGCAGCCGCAGCCTCCGGTTGCGGATCACATCCAGCGCCCCGGAGACGGGATCCGACGCGAGAAGGTGCCAGCCCTCGCCCAGCGCGTCGACGCCCTTGAGCGCCGAGGGGCACAGCGACACGACCCGCCACTGCACCCCGTTGGGCACTTGGTGGCTGTCCACGTCGATGGCGCAGTGGAACGACCCGGAGGGCGTGCCGACCAGGAGATTCGCGTGGAAATACTGCCCGTAGTCGTTGACGGGGTCCCGGTAGTAGCGCTCGCGCGTCCCGACCAGCACCCCGTAACCGTTGCTCAACCCCATGGCAGAACCCGGCCTTCCGCCCGATGGCGATGGCGGACGCGTCCGCGCCGGGCAGCCGCAGGATCGCCCGCCCCGGCGCATGGCGGCCGGGTGAAGCGATGGTACGCCCGGGGTTTTCCGGCGTCAATGCCGGATCAGCGGGCAGCCCGGATCAGGGGCGGGCGGCGAAGCGTTCGAGCAGGTCCACGTGCCCGGAGACGATCAGCACGTCGCGCCGGGTGACCTTGGTGTCCGGCTGCGCGTAGGTGAAGTCCTCGCCGGGGGACTTCACGCCCACCACCGTGACGCCGTACTTGGAGCGCACCTGGGACTCGCCGAGCGTGAAGCCCTGGGTTTCCTTCGGCGGGTACATCTTCACGATCGCGAACCCGTCGTCGAACTCGATGAAGTCGAGCATGCGGCCGCCCACCAGGTGCGCGGCGCGGACGCCGGCGTCGGCCTCCGGGTAGATCACGTGGTTCGCGCCGATGCGGGTGAGGATCTTGCCGTGCGAGGGCGTGATGGCCTTGACCCACAGGTGCTCGATGCCCAGGTCCACCAGGTTCACGGTGATCAGCACGGAGGACTCGATCGAGGTGCCGACGCCGACCACGGCGGAGGAGAAGTCCTGGGCGCCGAGCTGGCGCAGGGCGTCGATGTTGGTGGCGTCGGCCTCCACCACGTGGGTGAGGACCGAAGCCCACTTCTGGACCAGTTCCTGGTTGCGCTCGATGGCCAGCACCTCGCGCCCCTGCCGGACCAGCTGCTCGGCCACGGCCGCGCCGAAGCGGCCCAGCCCGATGACCAGCACCGGGGCGTTGTGGTCGGTATTTCTTGTCAGCCAATGATCGGCCTCTCTTCGGGGAAGTGGTACAGCTGGTTTCGCTGGCGCAGGGTCAGGGCCGCGGCCAGCGTGATGGTGCCGATGCGCCCGGCAAACATGAGGGCGGACAGGACGTACTTCCCGCTGGGCGGCATCTCCGCGCTGAGGTTGGTGCTCAGCCCCACGGTCGCGAAGGCGGAAATCGTCTCGAAGAGCGCCCTTTCCAGCGACGTGCCGCTGATGACCAGCAGCGCGGCGGTGGCCAGCGAGACGAGCGTTGCGCCGAGCACGATCACCGAGATGGCCACGCGCATGGTGCCCTCCGGGATGCGCCGCCCGAAGGCCCGCACGTCGGTGTCGCCGCGGGCCTCGGCGAAGATCGCCAGGAACATCACGGCGATGGTGGTGACCTTGATGCCGCCGGCCGTGGAGGCGGAGCCGCCGCCGGCGAACATGAGTGCGTCGGTGAGCAGCATCGTCACCTGGTTCATCTCGTTCATGTCCACCAGGTTGAAGCCGCCCGATCGCGTCATCACGGAGGCGAACACCGAGTGGATGACCTTGTCCCCGGTGGTCATGTTGCCGATCGTGGCGGGGTTGGACCATTCGGCCAGCCCCCAGAGCAGCGTGCCGGCGACCAGCAGGATGGAGGTGACCATCAGGGTGAGCTTGGCGTGCAGCGTCCACTTCTTGGTGTTGAAGCGGTGCGCAATCAGGATCATCACCACCGGGAAGCCCAGCGAGCCAAGGAACACGCCGAGCATCAGCGGGACCAGGATCCACAGGTCGGTCTCGTAGGGCACCAGGCCGTCGGAGTGCGGGGTGAACCCGGCGTTGTTGAACGCGGAAATCGAGTAGAAGATCCCGTGCCAGAGCGCCTGGGCGAACGGTTCCCCGAGGATCAGGAAACGCGGGGTCAGCATGAGCGCCAACAGCGACCTCGATGGCCACCGAGGTGGTGATGACGATGCGCAGCAGCGAACCGACCTCGCCCAGCGTGGAGGCCGCCGAGGTGTTCATGGAGTTCTGCGCCATGAGCTTGCCGCGCACGCCCAGGCGCTTGGAGACGGCAAGGGAAAGCACCGAGGCGAGCGTGAGGATGCCCAAGCCGCCGACGAAGACGCCGATGATCATGACCAGCTGGCCGAAGAACGACCAGTGGGTCGCCGTCGAAACCACGGTCAGCCCGGTGACGCACACGGCGGAGACCGCGGTGAACAGGGCGTCGTGCAGCGGCGTGTACTGGCCGCTGGCGGTGGCCGCGGGAAGCGAGAGCAGCGAGGTGAAGATCGCGATGACCAGCGCAAAGGTGACAAGTGCCAGGCGTGCGGGGGAGCGGACGGTGAACTCGGCTGAGGCCCGCCGCCACTGGTCCAGGCGCGTACGCCATCGAGCCGGGGTGCGGGTGCCGGCGCGTTGCCGTCCCGCGGACTCGAAGGAGGGAATGTTTCCCATGGTGTGGCGCGGCTCCCGGTCTTCGGAAAAAACGAGGTGCGGGCGATCTTTCCCGCAACACCCCACAATAAACCATGGCGTCGCATCCGCGCCCGTTGCCCCGCCGCCGCCCCGGCCCCGCCGTCGGGCGCCATGCGTCCCCGGAGGGCGTGTGTCTTGGGCGAATGCGACGCGAACATGAAGTGTCCCGGCACGCGCGCGGGGATGCCGATCGCGTAGCCTAAGGGGGTGCTAGACGTAACCGGAACCGTGCCGCCGACCCAGGTGGTCTGGAGCGAGCAGATGATGGCCTATCGCTTCAGCGAAACCCACCCCATGCATCCGCTTCGCCTGGATTTGACCGCACGGCTGTGCCGGGAACTCGAACTTTTCGACAGGGAAAACGTCACGGTCGTCGAGCCGCACGTCGCCTCCGACGACGAACTGGCTGCGGTGCACGAGCGCGGCTACATCGCCGCGGTGCACGAGGTCAGCGCCAATCCCGACGTCCCCAACGAGGCCCGCGGCCTGGGCACCGAGGACAACCCCGCCTATGCGGGCATCCACGAGGCCAGCGCACGGCTTGCCGGCGGCTCCATCGACGCCGCGGAAGCCATCCTGGGCGAACGTGCGCTGCACGTCGTGAACTTCGGCGGCGGCATGCACCACGCGGCGGCCGGCAAGGCCAGCGGGTTCTGCATCTACAACGACGCGGCGCTGGCCATCGAACGGCTGCTGGCAGGCGGCGTGCAGAGGGTCCTCTACATCGACGTCGACGCCCACCACGGCGACGGCACCCAGTCCATCTTCTGGGACGACCCGCGGGTCATGACCATCTCCATCCACGAAACCGGCATGTCGCTGTTCCCCGGCACCGGGTACGCCAACGAGATCGGCGGGCCCCACGCGGCGGGCACCGCCGTGAACCTCGCCATGCCCCCGCTCACCGGGGACGCCGCCTGGCTGCGCGCCTTCCATGCGGTGGTCCCGCAGCTCGCCGCCGCGTTCGGCCCGGAGGCCATCGTCTCCCAGCACGGTTGCGACGGACACAAGGACGACGACCTGTCCAACCTGCGGCTGAGCATCGACGGACAGCGCCAGAACGCGCTGGACATCGCCGAGCTTGCCCAACGCCTCTGCGGCGGGCGCTGGATCGCCACCGGCGGCGGCGGCTACAACACCACCTCGGTGGTGCCCCGCGCCTGGAGCCACCTGGTGGCCATCGCCTCGGGCAAGCCCGTGCCGCTGCGCACCCCCGTGCCGCGGCCCTGGCGCGAATACGTGCATGAACGGTACGGAGTCTGGACCCCGGAAACCATGGGCGACGACGCGGAACTGTGGTGGCGTTCCTGGGAGGTCGGCTACGACCCCGCGGACCCTGTCGACCGCAGCATCATGGCAACCCGCAAGGAAGTGTTCCCGCTCTTCGGCCTGGATCCCTGGTTCGACTGACATGGGGCGGAATGGCAAAGATGCCATTGCGCGCATATACGGCTAGGGTTATCCGGTGGCTCACGACGATATTTTCTCCGCATTGGCAGACCCCACCCGGCGCCAACTCCTTCAATCCCTGCGCGCCGAGTCGCGCTCTGTCGGTTCCCTTGTCGAATCGCTCGGCGTTTCCCAGCCGACGGTTTCCAAGCACCTGAAGGTGCTGCGCGAGGCGGGCCTGGTTTCCATGCGCGCCGACGGCCAGCGCCGGTACTACGCACTTGAACTTCCCACCTTCACCTCGTTGCAGGAATGGCTTGAGGCCTTCCTGCCGCCGGCTCCGGCCCTGGCGCTGGTCCCCGCCGCCGGTGCGGAGCAGGACGCAACCTACAGCGAGGTCTCGCACCAGGCGACCGCCGCCGCGCAACAATTGGGGCGCTCCGTCGGCAGGGGCCTGGAACAGGTCACCGGACGCGCACAAGACTTCCTGGAACGCCTACCCAAGCCCAAATTCGGCCGCAAGCGCTAGTGACACCCGGCGGGCTTTTGCCCGCCGAACGGTGTTGAAACGTTACGCGCGGCTGGTTCTTTGATTACGTCCGGTTGGGTTGCCGGGTGTGGTGCATGTCATTCTCAGGTTGTGGGGCAGCGTCGCCGGACATGGCGGTAGCTTGCCCCCGTGCCTGCCCCAAGTGATGAAGGAGATAAGACTTGGACCAGCATTTAGCAACCATCCGCGATGAAGTATTCCGTCGTAATCCCGGTGAAGCAGAATTCCACCAGGCGGTTACCGAGGTTTTCGAAAGCCTCGAGGCGGTTTCCCGCAAGCACCCCGAGTACGCCGAGGCTGCGATCCTGCAGCGTCTGTGCGAGCCGGAGCGCCAGATCATCTTCCGTGTCCCGTGGACCGACGATGAAGGCCGCGTGCAGATCAACCGCGGTTTCCGTGTGGAATTCAACTCCGCACTGGGCCCGTACAAGGGCGGACTCCGCTTCCACCCCTCCGTTTACCTGGGCATCGTCAAGTTCCTCGGCTTCGAGCAGATCTTCAAGAACTCGCTGACCGGCATGCCGATCGGCGGCGGCAAGGGCGGCTCGGACTTCGATCCGCGCGGCAAGTCCGACGGAGAAGTCATGCGCTTCTGCCAGTCGTTCATGACCGAGCTCTACCGCCACATCGGTGAATACACCGACGTACCGGCGGGCGACATCGGAGTCGGCGGCCGCGAAATCGGCTACCTCTTCGGCCAGTACAAGCGCATCACCAACCGCTACGAATCCGGTGTGCTCACCGGCAAGGGCATCAGCTGGGGCGGGTCCCTGGTTCGTCCGGAGGCCACCGGCTACGGCGCTGTGATCTTCACGCAGGAAATGCTCAAGACCCGCGGTGCGAGCTTCGACGGCCAGCGCGTTGTCGTTTCGGGTTCGGGCAACGTTGCCATCAACGCCATCGAGAAGGCCCAGTTCCTGGGTGCAACGGTTGTTGCAGCCTCCGACTCCGCCGGCTACATCGTTGACGAGCGTGGCCTGGACGTTGAACTGCTTCGCCAGATCAAGGAAGTCGAACGCGGACGCATCAGCGAATACGTCGAGCGCGCGGGTTCCAAGAAGGTGCACTACGTCGAGGGCGGCAACGTCTGGGACGTGGACGCAACCGTGGCGCTGCCGTGTGCAACGCAGAACGAACTCGACGAGATCGACGCGAAGCGCCTGATCTCCAGCGGCGTCATTGCCGTGGCCGAGGGCGCCAACATGCCGTGCACCGCCGCAGCCACCGCGCTGTTCCAGGACGCAGGGGTGCTCTTCGGTCCGGGCAAGGCTGCGAACGCCGGCGGCGTTGCAACCTCCGCACTGGAGATGCAGCAGAACGCCAGCCGCGACTCGTGGAGCTTCGAACACACCGAACGCCGACTGACCGAAATCATGGTCGGCATCCACGACCGCTGTGCAACAACGGCCGACGAATACGGGATGCCGGGCAACTACGTTGCCGGCGCAAACATCGCCGGCTTCGTCAAGGTCGCCGACGCGATGCTGGCCCAGGGCCTCATCTAACCGGACACATTGCACCGCCCACGGGGCGCCGCCGCACACGGGATTTACCTCCCTTGTGCGACGGCGCCCCGTGTCGTATCCGGTGGATTGGCGTGGTTCAACACGTCATGTGCGTCATGAAATTGGGCATCACGGCAGATTGTCTGTACATTGATCACCATGACTAATCGTTGGTATGCGTATTTTGTGTCGGCTCTGGAGGGGCCTAAGACGCGATAATTTCGCATACCCACCTTCAGAGCCGACAAGGGCCGCAAGCTATTGCTTGTGGGCCCTTCGCTATTTTCACCATAGCGGCCCTGAAGAAATACGCAGCGATTGTCGGGGCCGCATCGAACGCTAGGCCCCCAGCTGGAGGGCCGGAATCGAAAGGCCCACCATGAACCCGAACATCCTGAACGCAGACGCCCCGGCCCGCGCCAACACCAACGAGCGGGTGGTTTCCTTCACCGAGTTGCCGAGCCCCGCCGAACTGCTGAGCGAACTCCCGACCACCGATGCCCAGGCCTACAGGATCACCAGGGCCCGCCAAGAGGTGCGCGCCGTGCTTTCGGGTTTGGACCAGCGACTGCTGGTCATCGTGGGGCCGTGCTCGATCCATGATCCTGCCGCCGGACTCGAATACGCAGCGCGCCTTGCCGCAGCCGCAAAAAAGCACGAGAGCGAACTGCTGATCGTCATGCGCAGCTACTTCGAGAAGCCACGCACCACGGTTGGCTGGAAGGGCCTGGTCAACGACCCCCACCTCGATGGAAGCCACGACATGGGTGCGGGACTCCGGACCGCACGCGAGTTCATGCTCGCCGCCAGCGCCCTGGGACTGCCCCTTGCAACGGAATTCCTGGAACCGCTCAGCGCCCAGTACCTCGCCGACGTGATCAGCTGGGGCGCAATCGGCGCACGGACCACCGAAAGCCAAACGCACCGCCAGCTGGTCTCCGGGCTGTCCATGCCTGTCGGGTTCAAGAACGGCACGGATGGATCGGTGCAGGTGGCCATCGACGCATGCCAGGCTTCCTCTGCGGCCCAGTCGTTCATGGGAATCGATGAGTCGGGCCGGACGGCCGTTGTGCACACTGCGGGCAACCAGGACGCCCACCTCATCCTGCGCGGCGGGGCGGCCGGGCCGAACTACCAAGAAGGCGATGTCGCCACCGCATCGGACGCAATGGCCAAGGCCGGCATGAACCCGCGGGTGATCGTCGATGCGAGCCACGCAAACTCGGGCAAGTCCCATGTCCGCCAGGCAGAGGTGATCACGGAACTAGCGGCACGAATCGCCGCCGGGGACACGACCATCGCCGGCGTCATGGCAGAAAGCTTCCTGCTGCCCGGTGCCCAGAAGCACGACCCGGATTTGGTGGAGGTGGGCGCGGACGTGCTGGCTCAGCTGACCTACGGCCAGTCGGTCACCGATGCCTGCATGGGGTGGGAAGCGAGCGCCGCCGCACTGGAGGAGCTGGCCGGCGCGGTTCGCGCCTCGTGGGGCTAAAGGCTCCGGCCTGAAAACGCCTCAATGGCGCCAATGCAATACACGGATACCTGCCGTTCACTTTGGTCACTTTAGCCACTAATGTGGGTGGAGGGGAACGAAAAGTACTTAGGAGCGTTGCTGTAACAAGGAACGACGACGGCGATTCAAACCGTCATGACTCCTTCATTGGGAAAGTCAGGAGCATCGGGTCATGGTTGAAGCGAAACACTTTGCCAATGCGAAATTCATGACGGTGGCCGAAGTCGCCGAGGTGATGCGCGTTTCAAAGATGACGGTTTACCGCCTGGTGCATTCGGGTGAATTGCCTGCCGTGCGTTTCGGTCGATCCTACCGGGTGCCCGAAAATGCGGTGGAAGATTACCTGCGTGCCGCCGGTCTTGGAAACATTTCCGGCGCCGGATAGGCCTCTACCCTGCATGGTGGTCAGAACCTGCCCGAGAAGCAGGTAATCTGTTAAGGAACGTTTAACGTCCAGTTGACTGCATTCTGGTGCTTTGGTGCCGAAGAAGTTGTAGTCGGCAATCGAATCAGTTTGTGAGGAACCACTATGGGCTCAGTTATTAAGAAGCGCCGCAAGCGTATGGCCAAGAAGAAGCACCGTAAATTGCTTCGTAAGACCCGCCACCAGCGTCGTAATAAGAAGTAAATGCCGGTTCCGGTTTATCCGGATACTGAGCATGTGAAAAGGTGCGTTTCCCTTCGGGGAAACGCACCTTTTTGCGTGTGGCGGCAGGCCGAAAGAATCCGGGCGCCGCAGCCGGCACCCGGCGTCAGGGGCGGCGTCGAACCATTCCAAGGCTGCGCCACAGGCCCCAAAGCGCTCCAGAGACGCCCGCGGCTTTCAACCCGAGCGTCGCAGCCCTGCGTCCCGTGCGAAAGTCGTAGATCGGCCAATTCCGGCGTTTGGCGTGATGGCGCAACTTGGCATCCGGGTTGATCGCCACGGGATGCCCCACGGCTTCCAGCAGCGGGATGTCATTGTGGGAGTCGCTATAGCCCCAACAATCGCCCAGATCCAGGCCGCCTGCCGCTGCCAGCTCCCGGACGGCCTCTGCCTTGGCAGGCCCGTGCAAGATCTCGCCGACCAGTCTGCCGGTGTATGCCCCCTGGATGTGTTCCACAGAGGTGCCCAGCGCTCCGCTGAGCCCCAGCCTGCGCGCCATGACCGAGGCGACTTCCAACGGGGTTGCCGTCACCAACCAAACCTGACGCCCGGCATGCAGGTGCTGTTCGGCGATGGCCCGGGTTCCCGGCCAAATCTTGGATTCGATGAATTCGTCATAGATTTCATCCGCAAGGGACTGCATTTCGGCGACGGGAAAACCCTCCACCAACGTCAGAGCGCGATCCTGGATCGCCCGGATGTCCCCAAGGTGTTCGCCGCGGGCGGCGAAACGCAACTGGTGCAGAAGGAACCACAGGATTTGGCGGAGCGAAAATGCCTTGTGCCTGTACATTTTGCGGGCAAGCGGAAAGAGCGATGCGCCGCGCATCATGGTGTTGTCCACGTCAAAGAAGGCGGCCGCAGGGCGCATCTTCTCCGTGTCCTGGTCGTCGGGCAGTACATGGGTTTGTGTGGCGGGCATCCCTGAAGTCTATTGCACGCATTTTGTCGCGGAGCTGTAGCGTTAGATTCATGAGCACTGCGAAGACACCCCATGAGATCACGCTGTTAGTCCGTTCCGGGTGTCATCTGTGCCATGCAGCCATTGAAACGCTGGACGAAGTCACCACCCGAATGGGCTACGACTGGCAGAGCGTTGACATAGATGAGCACGCCGACCTTCTGGCCAGGCATTCCGAGGAAGTGCCGGTGCTCCTGATCGACGGGAAAGTGCGGGACTTCTGGGTCATTGATCCGCAGCGCCTGGAATCATTGCTCAGCAACTGATCGGGACCGGTCGTCGTTCCAACCACTGGAACTCGCTTGCCTGCGCCAAGGAATAGATCGTAGGGTCATGAAAAGACCCAAGGAATGAGTCACAGCACGATGCCAACCCCGCAACACCCCCCGGCAGACGATGGAGTCGAGCCGACGCCAAACCCCATGACCGGTTCCCTCGAGCGGATTCTTCCCGAGGCCACCTTGGCACGGCTGACCCAATACCTGCGGGCCCTGAACACGCTTCAATCCCAGGGACAGACAAGAACCTCGTCCGGCCTCTTGGCCACGGAGGCCGGCGTCAATCCCTCGATCCTGCGGAAGGACCTTTCCCAGCTGGGGTCATACGGGACCAGGGGAGTGGGATACGTCGTCACGGAGCTGGCCGAACACATTTCAAAGGCCATGGGTCTGACCCAACAATGGCGTGTTGCGATCATCGGCGCCGGCAACCTGGGGCGCGCGTTGTCCGGATACGGAGGGTTCCGCAGCAGGGGATTTGAGGTTGTTGCGCTTTTGGACGCGGCGCCGGATGTCATCGGATCCAAGGTCGGAGAGCTGACCGTTGCCGACACCAAGGACCTGGCTATGGTTCTCGCGTCCACCGAGGCAAACATTGCAGTGCTGTCGGTTCCCGGCGCAGCGGCGCAGGGCCTGTGCGACAAGGTCGTTGAATGCGGGGTGCGCAGCATTCTGAGCTTCGCACCCGTCGTCCTGCAGGTGCCTGAGGGAGTCAACCTCCGAAAGGTAGATCTGGCAACGGAGCTGCAGATCTTGGCCTATCACGCGCAAAACATCGTTTAGGGCTTCAGCGGAGTTCGCTGCAAGGAAACGGCCGGGCCTTTAACCGGCAGAGGGTTCCCGAACGCGGGTTTCCCCACGCTCAAGAACCCTCGGCCGTATGTGATCCCTAGCGGTAGCCTGCTGCACGTGCCGCGCGTCGGGCGGCGATGTAGGCGCTGGCTGGACGCAGCCAGGCGAACACGACGCCGACCACGCCCGCCAGGATGGACAGGATCGACAGAAGCGTTCCGCCGAAGAGACCAAAGACCGAAAGAGCGGCGAAAACCGTTGCGAAAATGCGGGCAACGTTGCTTCCCTTGCGAATCATGAACGCCAGCAATACGTAGATTCCCAGCGAAATGACCGTGACGACGACGACCATGGTGTGCATGGCGCTGAGGAATGCATCGAGCGACATCCCGGTGTCCTTCAACATCGCGTCAAACTCCGGCGTCGTGGCAAGCTGCTGACGGATCAGGTCCGTGTCGAAGCCGAAGACCGCGGCCATCAACGACAGCACGCCGGCGGCGATGATGGCCCAGAACGCGATGTCGAGTTCCTTGGGGCGTTCGGTCGGCATCTGGGGCGCCGGGAAATTGCCCTGCGGAGGTATCGGGAATCCCATGCCGTAAGGCTGCTGCCCATAAGGCGTCTGACCCTGGGGCGGCTGGCCGTAGGGATTCTGGCCGTAGGGCGTGGGGTTCTGCCCGTACGGATTTTGCCCATAGGGGGTGGGATTCTGCCCGTACGGATTCTGCTGCGGGGCGCCGTATTGCGGAGCCTGGCCGTATGGAGGAGGAACCGGGGCGTTCGGGTCCTGCGGAGCGACCTGCCCGTACTGTGGCGGTGTTGGATTGACCGGCGGCGTCTGCGGCTTCTCCGGTTCGTTCTCAGGTGTCGACATGACCTGCTCCTTCGGATTGAAAATACGTCTTACGCATCACAATATCTGCTGCCATCTGGTTTTATCCCCCTCCTAAAGGATGGTTTTTGTGCCGGGTCGACTCGGGCAAAAGTCCGTTGTTCCCCAAGGAACCAACCGGGCGGCTGCCGAATCTTGGCTGCGCGGTGGCTGCGAAACGACGGAACGACGGCCCAACTCGTGGGCGCGGCCGTGGCAGGGATCAACTTCGCTGTTTAGGTAACCCACCAAAGTTTTGAGACACTTAAGGCATGTCGACTGCTACCGTTCACCTTCTGCGTCACGGCGAAGTGTATAACCCGGACAGGGTTCTCTACGGTCGGCTACCCGAATTCCATCTCTCCGACCTTGGCCATGAAATGGCGCAGCGCGCGGCAGAGTACTTCACGGCCCAGCAAGAGGCCGGTGCGAACATCACCCACATGGTTTCGTCTCCGCTCGTTCGAGCCCAGGAAACCGCCAACCCGACAGCCAAGGCGCTGGGGCTGGACATTGTGACCGATGATCGAATCATCGAGGCCGCGAACAGATTCCAGGGCCTCTCACAGATTAAGCAACGACTGAAGGAACCAAAATACTGGTCCTACGTCGTCAATCCCTTTCGTCCTTCCTGGGGGGAGCCCTACCGGGACCAGGTAGAACGAATGATGGCCGCCATTGTTGAACACCGTGATCGCGCGGTTGAACTTGGCGGCAGCGGAGCGCAAGCCATTTTGGTCAGCCACCAGCTGCCGATTTGGGTCACGCGACGCGCGGCCGAAGGCAAAGCCCTTTGGCACGACCCGCGGAAACGCGAATGCACTCTCACCTCCGTGACTAGCCTGGACTTTGAAGGTGAAAGTCTGGTCGCCGTCCGCTATGCAGAACCCAGTGTTGACCTCTTGGCCAACGCTGCGAACATTCCTGGAGCCTGAGATCATGACCGATCCCACTTCGTCCCAACCATCGCGTTTGGGACGACGCACTTTCTTGCGTGCAGCCATGCTCGCCGCAGCAGTGGTGCCGCTGGCAGCTTGTGTTGGTGAAGAAGACCCGCTGGCAAAGCAGGCCCGCGAAGGCAACAACAAGAACTACATCGCCGGCGATGGATCGGTCCAGGAGTACGGCCCGGAGTCCCGCACCGAGCCAGTGGTAATCAGCGCCACTGCCTACGACGGATCGAAGATCGATTCCGCCAAATTCGCCGGCCAAGTGACGGTTCTGAACTTCTGGTACGCCGCCTGCGCGCCGTGCCGCATCGAAGCACCGCACATGGTTGAACTCAGCGACGAGTTCAAGGGCAAGGTCGGATTCATCGGCATCAACGTCCGGGACGAGAAAGACGCCGCCGAAGCTTTCGAGCGGACCTTCGGCATCAAGTACCCGTCGGTGCAGGACACCCAGGGCGCAATCCAGCTGGCCATGACCAAGTACGTTCCGCTGCAGGCCGTGCCCACGACGTTGGTTCTCGACCGGCAGGGACGCGTATCGGCCCGCATCCTTGGTGTTGCGGAAAAGACGACGCTCAAGGCCCTGATCAACACGGCCCTCACCGAGTCGTTGTGATAGCCCCGACGCTCGTTGCTGCTCTGGCGGTACCGGCCCAGGGAAATCCCTTTGCCGAGATCATCATGGACGGCTCGTTGCTTCTTGCGGTGCCCGTAGCAATCCTTGCCGGGCTTGTATCCTTCCTTTCCCCCTGCGTACTGCCATTGGTTCCCGGGTATCTGGGCTACGTCACGGGACTTTCCGGGGCTGACCTGGCCGACCAAAAGCGCGGCCGCATGGTCACCGGCATCGGCCTGTTTATCCTGGGGTTCACGGCCGTCTTCGTGCTCGCCGGAAGCATCTTTTCCCAGCTTGCGTACTGGATGAGATTTGAGGGAGCCTGGGTTACCCAAGTCCTCGGGGTGGTCGTCATCCTCATGGGTGTTGTGTTCATGGGCGGCTTTTCCTTCATGCAACGTGAAGCCAAGATCCATCGCAAACCACCGGCCGGTCTCTGGGGGGCTCCCGTCCTGGGCGTGACCTTTGGGCTGGGCTGGGCACCCTGCATCGGCCCCACGCTTGCAGCGGTGCTTGCCATGAGCACGGGACCCGAGGCGAGCGTCTCCAAGGGTGCGTTGCTGACCTTCTTCTACTGCATGGGGTTGGGCTTGCCCTTCCTCTTCATCGCCCTTGGCCTGCGTCGTGGCATGGGCGCAATGAAATTCTTCCGTCGGCACCAGCTCGCAATCATGCGATTTGGCGGCGGGATGCTCATCCTCCTGGGTGTTCTCATGGCCACGGGCCTGTGGGGCATCTGGGTCACACAATTGCAAGACTGGTTCGCCAACGAAGTCAGGTTGCCCATCTAATGGCAAAGCAAGATATGAAAAAAGACGTTGCGGTTCCGGCCCTCGGGCCCATCGGGATGCTTCGCTGGGCATGGGCCCAGCTCACCAGCATGCGCACTGCCCTGTTCCTGCTGCTGCTGCTGGCCGTGGCGGCCGTGCCGGGATCCGTTTTCCCGCAGCGCGCAGTCAACCCGGAACAAGTTGCGGCGTACCTGACGAACAAGCCCACCCTTGGTGCATGGCTTGACCGGTTCCAGCTCTTCGACGTGTTCTCCTCGGCCTGGTTCTCCGCAATCTATCTGCTGCTTTTCATCTCGCTGATCGGTTGCATCCTGCCGCGTGTGAAGAAGCATGCAAAGGCACTGCGCACCCCGCCGCCACGCACCCCGTCGCGTTTGAACCGACTGCCGCAGAACGGCACGGTCGAGATCGAATCGGCCGACGCCTCGGGAATCAGCAACGAGCGGATCATTGCCGACGCAGCCAAGCTGCTGAAGAAGCGCGGCTACCGTGCCGAGGCACGCCCGGAGGGCGACAGCCCCTCGGTGGGTGCCGAACGTGGCTACAGCCGTGAAGTCGGCAACCTGCTCTTCCACATTTCCCTGGTCGGCATCCTCGCCTCCGTCGCAGTCGGCGGCTCGTTCGGCTACGGCGGACAGCGCGTCCTGGTCGAGGGGGAGACCTTCGTCAACTCCCTCGTTTCCTACGACTCCTTCAAGCCCGGCACCTGGTTCAAGGAAGAGTCGCTGATCCCGTACTCGGTCAAGCTGGACAAGTTCAACATCACGTTCGACCGCGAATCCACGACCCACTTCGGGCAGCCGATCGACTTCACCGCCGAGGTCGAAACGCGCCGCAGCCCGGATGCACCGGTGCAAAAGGAAACCATTCGGGTCAACCACCCGTTGCGGATCAACGGCGCCGACGTCTACCTCGTCGGCAACGGGTATGCCCCCGTCGTCACGGTCCGAGACGGACAAGGAAACGTAGCCTTCAGCGGACCCGTGGTTTCGGTTCCCCAAGATGGCATGTACACCTCGCTGCTTGTCATCAAGGCCCCGGACGCAAAACCGGACCAACTGGGCTTCCAGGGGTTCCTGTCTGCCCACGGCGATGACCGATGAGACGGGCTTTGCCATTTCCGGCGACCCCAACGCCGTCAACCCGCAGCTGCAGCTGAACTCCTACTACGGGAATCTCGGTCTTGGACGACGGGAACCCGCAGAACGTCTACGTGCTGGAAACGGATCAGCTCAAGGAGCTGAACAACCGAAAACTCAAGGACGGCGGCATCGTCTTGGGTGCCGGACAAACCTACAAACTGCCGGACGGCAAGGGGAGCATTTCCTTTGACGGCCTCAAGCGCTTTGTCGGGCTCGACATCAACTACGACCCGAGCAAGCGCCCGGTAGCTATTTTTGCCGGTCTGGCCCTCCTGGGCCTGGCCATCTCCCTCTTTACGCCGCGTCGCCGGGTCTGGGTGAAAATCAAGACCTCGGTTGACGATTCGGGACGTGAAGAGCGGATAATCGAATACGGATTGCTGGCCCGTGGTGAAGACCCTCGCTTGGAGTCTGAAGCGAAGGAATTGCGCAAGCTTCTTGAGCAGCAGTGGCCCGCCGTCGTGCGAGCCGGAGTCTAGGAGACCTTATGGGAAACAACTTGCCCACTATCAACGAGACGTTGGGGCAATACAGCGATCTGTTCATGTTGCTTGCAGCGTTCGTCTATGCGGTGGCGTTCATCGCCTTCGCCTGGGACTTGGCGAAGTCCAGCAAGCTGATCAGGGAAATCGATGCGGCAACGCTGGATGCCGAAAAGAAGGTCCTAGTGGCGGCCGGGGCCGGAAAATCGGCGCCGGTGGCACGTACCACGCCCGGCGAAGAGCTGGTCAACGATTCCATGGACTACGTCCCGGCGTCGGAGAAGCGCATGGCCGCGAAGGTCGCTGTCTCGCTGACCTGGCTCGGCGTGCTCATCCACGGCTTTGCCGTGGTCAGCCGCGGCATTGCAGCGGGCCGTGTGCCCTGGGGCAATATGTACGAATTCCTTTCCACGGGCTCCTTCATCGTGGCTTTCGTCTTTTCCATGGTGCTGCTCAAGAAGGACCTGCGTTTCATGGGCACCTTCGTCATCGGCCTGGTGACGGTCATGCTCTGCGGCGCCACCATGGGGTTCCCGACTCCGGTTGCGCACCTGGTGCCCGCACTGCAGAGCTACTGGCTGATCATCCACGTGTCCATCGCCGTGTCGGCCTCCGCACTGTTCACCATCAGCTTCGCCATGAACGTCCTGCAGCTGGTGCAGCATGCCCGCGTTGAGGCCTTGGCTGCCGGCAAGCCCGACAAGCTCCCCTTCATGGGTGTCGTGCCGAGCGCGGGTGCCCTTGAGAACTTCGCGTACCGCATCAACGCGGTCTCCTTCGTGATGTGGACCTTCACCGTCATGGCCGGCGCCATTTGGGCCGAGGCGGCCTGGGGACGCTACTGGGGCTGGGACACCAAGGAGGTCTGGAGCTTCGTGATCTGGGTTGTCTACGCGGGTTACCTGCATGCCCGTGCAACCGGTGGTTGGACCGGCGCCCGTTCGGCCTGGTTGAGCATCATCGGCTACCTCTGCCTCGTCTTCAACTTCACCATCGTGAACGTCTACTTCAACGGCCTCCACTCCTACGCAGGACTGTAGAATCCGGAATGCCGAATGATGGCCCGCTGCTTCGCATTGCAAGCAGCGGGCCATCATTGCGTTAACCTCCCGGCGCCAGCGGGTCGGGCACCGGGACAGGCTTCGGACCACCCCAGGGTCCAACAAGTTGGCGCGTGGGAGTTGGCCCTTTGGCCGCGACGGCTGTGGGAGCGGGGCGTGGTCTGTGCCCGACGCATCGGAGAACGCGAAAAGTGAAAAACACCTCAAGGTCACGTGATGATGCTCACATGCAGGAATTCTGTGTTTGGACAGATTTTGCCCCTCAATGGGGTGTCAGGGGCTCGAAACGCGCCCGATTGCTCGGCAAATCGAGGGATTTTCGATGAAGTGCCCCCTCGATTAGGCGTCTGGTCAATACCACTGTTAGGGTTAGTACATACCGACGCGGGGTGGAGCAGTTCGGTAGCTCGCCGGGCTCATAACCCGGAGGTCACAGGTTCAAATCCTGTCCCCGCCACAAAGAGAACAACCCACGATCCTGCTTCTGGATCGTGGGTTGTTCTCTTTAACAAGACAAGCCAGATCCGGCCCCGGGCTTGCCCGGACATTGATGCGGCTGTTAGGCTCGCCTCTTGTCGGCTCCGCACCGGAGGCGGCACATGAAGATCCCGAAAACGGGAACCGGTCTGCAACTACTGGAAAGGACATGGCCATGTTGAATTTCAAAGCAACCCAACTAAATGACTTGTCCCTGCGCTCCTTTCAGCGCCAGTACAAGCAAGAACCACACCGTCGGTTGCCCCTTTTGTAGATCCCTGCACGCCAGTAGGACTCCAAGCCCCGCAACCGCACACCGGTTCGGGGTTACTTTTTTGGATCCGATCGTTTCCCCGAATCTTTCAGCCTTTCCGCGGACCGCGCGGCGAGGACCACATCACAGAAAGAGAAATCGTGGAGACCATCAACAGCCGGCTCAAGAACTGGGCGTCCATCCTGGATGAAAAGACCCGGGAGCAGGCAATCACCACCTCGAAGATGCCGTTCATCTTCCCCCACCTGGCGCTGATGCCGGATGCGCACCTGGGCAAGGGTGCCACCGTGGGGTCGGTGATCCCGACGCTCGGGGCCATCATCCCCGCGGCAGTGGGCGTGGACATCGGATGCGGCATGATCGCCGTGAAGACCCAGTACAAGGCCGCGGACCTGCCGAAGGACCGCAAGCCGCTTCGCGAAGAGATCGAACGCGCAATCCCGCTGTCGGCCGGGAAGTACAACAACAAGATCGTTGCAACGGCGGCTCCCCGGATCAAGGAGCTCAAGGAGCTGGCGGAGAAGGCCGGCTTCGACCCGGCAAGCTACGCGGGGCACTGGGCGCACCAGCTTGGCTCGCTGGGCTCGGGCAACCACTTCATCGAGGTGTCGCTGGATGAGGAGGACTCGGTCTGGCTGTTCCTGCACTCCGGCTCGCGCGGCATCGGCAACAAGATTGCTACCAAGCACATCAAGGTCGCACAGCAGGTCGCCAAGAAGTACTGGATCGAGCTGCCGGATCCGGACCTCGCCTACTTGGTGGAGGGTACGGACGAGTTCAACGCGTACATCCGTGAACTGCGCTGGGCCCAGCACTTCGCCCTGCTGAACCGGGAGGAAATGATGGACCGGGTGATCCGCCAGTTCACCGACTGGGTCGGGGGACCGGTCGAGGAACTCGAGCGCATCAACTGCCACCACAACTTCACGGAGAAGGAAACGCACTTCGGGAAGTCGGTGTGGCTGTCCCGCAAGGGGGCGATCAGGGCCCGCGAGGGCGATCCGGGCCTGATCCCCGGGTCCATGGGAACCGCGTCGTACGTGGTGGTCGGCAAGGGAAACCCCGTGTCGCTAGATTCCTCGCCGCACGGCGCCGGACGCGAGTACTCCCGGAGCGCGGCCCGCAAGACCTTCAGCATCGAGCAGCTGCGCGAGGCCATGGAGGGGATCGAGTACCGCGACACCGATGCGTTCATCGACGAGATCCCGGGCGCCTACAAGCCCATTGACCAGGTCATGGAGGATGCAGGCGACTTGGTGAGCGTGCGGCACAAGCTGCGCCAGATCATCAACGTCAAGGGAGACTAAACAAAAAGGTTGGGCAAGTCCGGAAAAACCGGGCCTGCCCAACCTTCAAATTGTTCGTGGGACTACGGTGTGTGGTGCGGGGTGTCTTCGGACGGATTGCCGCCCTCTTTAGGCTTCTTGGCTTCTTCGGCCAGCTTGCGCTCGCGTTCCTTGAGCTCGGCTTCCTTGCGACGCAGTTCCTCGTCGCGGGCCTTGTTGCGGCGCTGTGTTTCCAGGTTGCGCAGGAAGGCCTCGTCGTCGTCCGGGGCGCCGGTGGCCGGGCGCGTTCCCGGGGCCTGACTCTGCTGCCCGCCTGCGGCGGGGCGCCCGAGCCAGAACCAGAGCCCTGCTCCGATGAGCGGCAGCAAGATGATGGCGGCGACCCATCCGGCCTTGGGCAGGGAACGCACATCGCTCGGACGCGTGCGAACACATTCGATCAAAGCGTAGATGGTGACAGCTAGTGCGACCAATGCGGCAAAAATTATGTTCCTGACCATATCTACAGTCTAGTGAAAATATCTGGGATCGGGCTGCGGATAGACTTGAGCCGTGCAGTTCTTAAAGTACACCGTGATCCGGTTGGCCCTTTTCTTCGTCGTTTTCCTCCCGCTGGTATTCCTCCTGCGGTGGCCCGTCTACACCTCGGGCCTGATTGCGCTCGTGATTGCCTTTGCCGTCACTTACTTGTTCTTCAACAAGTTGCGGCTGGCGGCAAACACCGACGTGCAGAAGATGTTCGCGGCAAACGGCCCGAAGAAGTCCAAGAGGCAGCTGTCCGACGAGGAAGCCGAAGACCGCTTCCTGGACGGCGACAAGTAACTTCTGCCCCATTCGGGTTTTCAGGGTCGTAAGCAATGATCCGCTTCAACGCGGGCGGGCATGCGGCCCTACCGAGCTTTAACCGATCTCCGGCTGTCCCGTGGTCTGGCCGGTCCAATCCCGTCGGCCATCGTCTCCCGATTCTTGCCTGTCAGGCCCAGGTGGTTGGCCTGCGGAACGCACGGCCTTGGCGGAAGGCCGCGGCGCGGCCTATCGCGGCACAGATTCCCAGCAGGGACGAGTAGCCGTATGCCTGGATCCAGTCGTCGCCCAAGGAACAACCCAGCGGGATTGCCGGAAGCAGGGTGAAAAACGCTAGGAACGCAGCGACGTGGACCACGGGCGATTCGATGCCGCGCAGCACCCGGTCGAGCAACAGGGCCAACGGAAAACCCGCAAACATCGCCAGCATGACGCTCACAATGGCAAACACCGGCCAAATTTCGAGGTACGGGATGTAGCCGACGTCGGGTTCCACCACGCGTGTCACCTCGATCCAGATGGCCAAGATGAGCGAGCCGACCAGCCACGCCCCGACTGTGACGAGGGAGCCCTTGGCAACCGCGTAGCCGTCAATGGACGGACGGCCGGGGACCTTTTTGTAGCGTTGCTGCATGGGGTCCATCGGGGTTGCGCCTCCAAGCGGAATCCGGCTGTGCGAAAGAGGTCCATCGGGTCCAGATATGGCGGGTGGCCTGTGTTTTTCTCGTCCTTGCGTTCAGCCTAGCCGGTCTGGCGGTGGCGCAAAAATGCGGCGGGGCGGCTCCCGAATCGGAAGCCGCCCCGCCGCATCGGTGAAACCGTTGCTAGGCCAGAGCCTTGCCCATGACGATGGCGACGGTGAACAGCACTGCGTAGGCAAGGTTGATGATGCCGGTCTGCTTCAGCACCGGGATCAATGCGCCGGGTTCGTGCTTGCGCAGCATGATCCAGCAGGGCATCAGGCTCGGCAACACGGTGAGCAGCACCAGCCACAGCCACGGGTGGGTGCCGATCATCGTCACCGGCAGCACGATGGCAACGGCAAGCATCATCACGTAGCTGATGCGCGCGGTGTCATCTCCCAGCCGCACGGCAAGGGTCATCTTGCCGACTTCCCGGTCCGTGGGAATGTCGCGGACGTTGTTGGCCATCAGCAGGGCCGTGGCAATCAGGCCGGTGCCGATCGCGCCCAAGAGCGAGAGCAGCGAAAGCATGCCTGCCTGGGTGTAGGTGGTGCCGAGCGTTGCCACCAGGCCGAAGAAGATGAAGACGAAGACCTCGCCCAGCCCGCGGTACCCGTAGGGGTTCTTGCCGCCGGTGTAGCCCCAGGCCGCGAGGACGGCCGCGGCACCGACCAGCAGCAACGGCCACGAACCGGTGAAAATCACCAGGAATGCGCCAACCAGGGCCGCGGCGCCGAAGCAGCCGAACGCCGCGTTCCGCACGTCCTTCGGCTCGGCGAGCCCCGAGCCGGTCAACCGCAGCGGGCCGACGCGAACGTCGTCGGTGCCCCGGATTCCGTCCGAGTAGTCGTTGGAGTAGTTCACGCCGACCTGGAGCAAAAGGCCCACGATGAGTGCCAGGATCGCCTCGAACCAGGCAACCTTTCCGGTGATGTCCACCGCCGCCGCCGTGCCGATAACCACCGGGGCAATCACGATGGGCAGGGTGCGAAGTCGTGCACCGGCGACCCATTGGGAGAGCGTTGCCACTGTTAGTCCTCTCGATACTTCCGTCTAAGATCAGCCTCCATTCTCCCCTGATCAGCGAGGAGGGCGAAATTAGCGCTGAACCGGCGGCGGGATGGAGGAGGTTGCCGGGGCCGGGCTATTCGGTGGCGGCGGCCAGCAGCGCGCCGAGGGCCATGCGGTCGAACTTGCCGTTGGGCAGCAACGGCAGCGCCGGAAGCTGCAGGATGCGGCGCGGAACCGCAGCGGCGCCGAGGGCCGAACGCACCGCCTCGCGCACCGATTCCGGGTCGGCGGTTCCGCTGAACGCGGCTCCGACCTGCTGGCCCCACTGCTCGTGGGCGACGGGCAGGACCATGACGGATTCAACGCCCGGAAGCGACTCGATGACCTGCTGGATCCCGGACGCGGAGACCTTGACGCCGCCGGTGATGATCACGTCGTCGGCCCGGCCGCTCACCGAAAGGATCCCGTCCTCAACGCTGCCCAGGTCATCGGTGCGGTACCAGCGGGTTCCCGCGTCGTCGACACTGAAGTGCGCCGCGGTCAGTTCCGGATCGCCGAGGTAGCCAGAGGCGATGGTCGGGCCGCCGAGCCAGATCCGGCCGTCGACGGTTTTCACCTCGACCCCGGGAAGGGCCTTGGCGTCGTAGACGCAGCCGCCGCTGGTTTCACTGGACCCGTAGGTGAGGTGGATGTTCAGGGAGTGGCTGGCAGCCGCCTCGAGCACCGCCCGCGGGGCGCGCGCCCCGCCGAGCAGGATCGCATCGAAGCGCTTGAGCGTGGACAGGGTTTCGGCGTCGGGGTCGGTGAGCAGGCGCTGCAGCTGGGTGGGCACCAGGGACACGAGGCGCTTGCGGTCGGTCAGCGCCGCCGCGGCCTCGTTGAACCCGGCGGCGTCGAAGCTCCGGTCCAGGTCCATGGCCCAGGGACGCGTTCCCGCATACAGGCTCCGGCTCAGGACGGACAGCCCCGCCACGTAGTGCAGGGGCAGTGCGAGCAGCCATTGGCCCTCGAAACCGAGGTACTCGGCGGTGGCCATGGAGGACGAGGCGAGGGCCTCGACCGACAGGGCCGTGCGCTTGGGCGTGCCGGTGGACCCTGAGGTGCGCACCACGGCCGCGATTTCCTCCAGGCCCTCCAGCTCCGCCTCGTCCACGAGGTTCACCAGGTATTCGTTGTTCGTGGTGCCGGGAAGGATCTCCACGGCGGGCCCTTCCCCGTTGAGGGAGGCCGAAAGGGCAACGAGCGCGGAATCTGGATTCATGGGTGGCTGGAGTCCTTGGCCTTAGAAGTAGTACGGGTGGGCGGACCAGTCGGGGTCGCGCTTTTCCAGGAAGGCGTCGCGGCCCTCGACGGCTTCGTCGGTCATGTAGGCCATGCGGGTGGCCTCGCCGGCGAAGACCTGCTGGCCGGCCAGCCCGTCGTCTGCCAGGTTGAAGGCGAACTTGAGCATGCGGATGGCCTGCGGGGACTGGCGTGCGATGTCCGCCGCGTACTCCAGGGCGACCTCCTCGAGGCGGGCGTGGTCGACGGCCTCGTTGACGGCGCCCATGCGGACCATGTCCTCGGCGGAGTACTCGCGGGCGAGGAAGAAGATCTCGCGTGCGGTCTTCTGGCCGACCTGGCGGGCCAGCAGCGCCGATCCGTAGCCGGCGTCGAAGGAGCCGACGGTGGCGTCGGTCTGCTTGAACTTGCCGTGTTCGCGGGAGGCGATGGTCAGGTCGGAGACGACGTGCAGCGAGTGCCCGCCGCCGGCGGCCCAGCCGTTGACGACGGCGATGACGACCTTGGGCATGGTGCGCATCAGGCGCTGGACCTCGAGGATGTGCAGGCGTCCGGCGCGTGCCGGGTCGATCGAGTCGGCGGTCTCGCCCTCGGCGTAGCGGTAGCCGTCGCGGCCGCGGATGCGCTGGTCGCCGCCCGAGCAGAAGGAATGCCCGCCGTCCTTGGGGGAGGGGCCGTTGCCGGTGAGCAGCACCGTTGCCACGTCCGAGCTCATGCGGGCGTGGTCCATGACGCGGTAGAGCTCGTCGACCGTGCCGGGGCGGAACGCGTTGCGCACCTCCGGGCGGTCGAAGGCGATGCGCACGGTCGGCAGGTCGCGGACGATGTTGCCGTCGGCGTCGCGCTCGACCTGGCGGTGGTAGGTCATGTCCTCGAGGTCGAAGCCCTCGACCACGCGCCAACGCATGGGGTCGAAAATGTCTGAGACCTTGGCCGGCAGCTGCGGGTTTGATTCAACGTTGCTCACAGTCATGAATGGTAGCCGCTTACCCGGCGGCGGCGCGAAAACCGGTTGCGTGCCGGCGGCGCACGTTTCGGGTCAGGTCGGGCTACGATCCAGGGACTGTTCAACAATTTTTTTGGATCGTCTTTTGGGGCCGTCGAACCCGCGGAAAGACGCGCCCCACCACTCGATTTGTGCAATGGCACGTGGTGTGCACCACCCCCGAATCCTGTGGTCCGTGGCACATCCCAAGTGTATTTGTCGCCGTGAATGGGGTAGGTTTACCGCTTGCATCCACTAAATGTGTCACGGGCCACCCCGGGCGGATTTTAGCGGGCACCTCCCGCCTTACCCGGCGCGAGAGTAAAGTTTCATTGAAGGAGTCACGCGTTGGAACCCCACAACGTTCACGAGCACCAGCATCACCCTTCGACCAAGGAAGCGGGTGTCACGTCCGAGGGTTACAAAAAGACCCTGACGCGTCGCCACGTCCAGATGATCGCAATGGGCGGTGCCATCGGCGTCGGCCTGTTCATGGGTGCCGGCGGGCGTCTGGCTTCCACCGGTCCCGCATTGATCTTCTCCTACGCCATTGCCGGCGTCATCGCATACTTCCTGATGCGTGCACTGGGCGAATTGATCATGTACCGCCAGTCCTCGGGCTCCTTCGTTTCCTACGCGGGTGAGCTTTTCGGCGCCAAGGGCGCCTACCTCTCCGGCTGGATGTATGTCCTGAACTGGGCCATGACCGGCATCGCCGAGCTCATCGCCATCGGCCTGTACTTCCAGTACTTCTTCCCGGGCGTTCCGGTGGAAGCCTCCGCGCTCTGTGCCCTGGGCCTGCTCGTGGCCGTGAACCTCTTCAGCGCCAAGGCCTTTGCCGAGTTCGAATTCTGGGCCTCGTTCCTCAAGGTCGCGGCCATCGTCTCGTTCCTGTGCATCGGCACCTACCTGGTGGTCACCAACGCGCAGGTCGGCGACGGACACGCCTCGGTGAGCAACCTCTTCGCCAGCGAAGGCGGCATGTTCCCGCGTGGCTTCCTCGTCTCCATCCTGGTGCTCAACGCCGTCATCTTTGCCTACAACGCCATCGAGCTGGTCGGCATCACCGCCGGCGAGATGGAGGACCCGGCCAAGGAGGTCCCGGCCGCGATCCGCGCCGTGGTCGTCCGCATCGTTGTCTTCTACGTCGGCTCGGTGTCCCTGTTGGCCATGATCGTGCCGTGGAACAAGTATCAGGCCGGCGTGAGCCCGTTTGTCACGGTCTTCGACCAGCTGGGCTGGGGCTGGATCGGCAGCGTCATGAACTTCGTCGTCATCACCGCGGCACTGAGCTCCTGCAACTCGGGCCTGTACTCGATCGGCCGCATCTTCCGCGCGATGGCCAACAACGGCCACGCCCCGCAGTGGCTGACCAAGATGAACAAGCGCTACGTCCCGTACGCGGGCATCTGGGCCATCTCCGGCGTCTACTTCATCGGCATCATCCTCAACGTGTGGCTCGGTGGAACCTACGCGTTCGACCTGGCGCTGAACACCGCTTCCATCGGCGTGCTGTTCACCTGGGGCTCGATCTTCGCCTGCCAGCTGATGCTGCGCAAGAAGCGCGGCAAGGCCTCCTCGCTGCTGATGCCAGGTTCGCCGTACACCAGCTGGGCGGGCCTTGTGTCCCTGGCGATCATCACCGTGCTGATCGGTTTTGACACCATCACCGGCAAGGACGGCGAGATCTTCCACCTTGGCCTCTACACCATCGGGTGCATCCCGCTGTTTGCCGTCGCGCTGTGGATCGGCTGGCGCAAGGTGCGCAACAACAAGCCCAAGAGCGAGCTGTACTCCTAGTAACCACGGTTTCTTTGTACCCCCGATACCTTTTCGGGGGTTGAAGATCGGCGGGGTTGGGTGGAAGTGTCATAGTGACACCTTCCGCCCGGCCCCGCCGATTCGCTTTTAAGCTCGGGGCGCTCCCGTGAAGCCCGTCCGGGTGAATGTGGCGCGGAGGTTGACCCCGGTCACTTCGGGGTGGGATTGTATTAGTGAACGAATGGTCGGTAAATAACGTGCGGTCTGCCCAGGACCCGCGGCCGGGGACAAAGAACGGCCCGCCATCGCCCTTCCATCGCCAGCGGCGGGGACGGGGCATGGCGAGTTTCGAATGACAAAGGAGTTGTGATGACCGAGGCTTTCTTGGTGGGCGGAGCCCGCACACCGGTTGGACGATACGGCGGAGCATTGAGCAGTGTCCGCCCCGATGACCTGGCGGCGATCGCCATCCGTGCCGCCGTCGAGCGCGCAGGCATCGATCCGGCCGACGTCGACGAGGTCATCTTCGGCAACGCCAACGGCGCCGGCGAGGAAAACCGCAACGTGGCCCGCATGGCCTGGCTGCTGGCGGGCTTCGAGGACACGGTCCCGGGCATCACCGTCAACCGCCTCTGCGCCTCCGGCATGAGCGCCATCACCATGGCCAGCCACATGATCAAGGCGGGTGCCGCCGACATCGTCGTCGCCGGCGGCGTCGAGTCCATGTCGCCGCGCCCCGTGGGTCATGGAAAAGCCGGACAAGGCCTTCGGCAAGCCGGGGGCCAGCTACGACACCTCGATCGGCTGGCGCTTCCCGAACCCCGAGTTCCTCTCCGGCGAGCTGTCCCGCGACGGCAAGGCCACCTTCTCCATGCCGGAAACGGCCGAGGAAGTCGCCCGCGTCTACAACACCTCCCGCGAGGACTGCGACGCCTTCGCCGTGCGCTCCCACGAGCGTGCCATCGCCGCCATCGAGGCCGGCCGTTTCAAGGACGAGATCGTCCCGGTCGTCATCAAGACCCGCAAGGGCGAGACCGTCGTCGACACCGACGAGGGCCCGCGCGCCGGAACCACCGCCGAGGTGCTGGCCAACCTGCGCCCCGTCGTCAAGGGCGGCACCGTGGTCACGGCGGGCAACGCCTCGACCCTCAACGACGGCGCCTCGGCGATCATCGTTGCCTCCGCGGCCGCCATCAAGAAGTACGGACTGGTTCCGCGCGCCCGCATCATCGACGGCGCCTCCGCGGGCCTGGCCCCGGAAATCATGGGCGTCGGACCGGTTCCGGCCACCCGCAAGGTCATGGAGCGCTCCGGCCGCAAGATCGAGGACCTCGCCGCCGTCGAGCTCAACGAGGCCTTCGCCTCCCAGTCGCTGGCGTCCGTGCGCGAACTGGGCATCGACCCGGAGATCGTGAACAACGACGGCGGAGCCATCGCGCTCGGCCACCCGCTGGGCTCCTCCGGCTCCCGCATCGTCATCACCCTGCTGGGCCGCCTGGAGCGCGAAGCCAAGGACGGCGGCAGCAAGCTGGGCCTCGCGGCCATGTGCGTCGGCGTGGGCCAGGGCTCGGCCCTGCTCATCGAGGGAGTCTAGGCGTGGCGGAGCAGTTGGACACCACGGGCTTCCAGACCCTGAAGGTCACCGAGTCCGCGGACAGGCTGCTGGTGCAGCTTGACCGCCCCGAGGTCAGGAACGCCATCGACCAGCTGATGGTCGACGAGCTTCACGCGGTGTGCGCCTACCTTGAGCGCACCCCGAAGGTCATGGTGCTTTCCGGCACCCCGGCCGACCCGGAATCCGGTGCCAAGGGCATCTTCGCCTCCGGCGCCGACATCGCCCAGCTGCGCGAGCGCCGCCGCGACGACGCCCTGGCCGGCATCAACTCGGGCATCTTCGACCGCATCGCCAAGCTGCCGATGCCGGTCATCGCGGCCCTCGACGGCTTCGCCCTGGGCGGCGGCGCCGAGCTGGCCTACGCCGCGGACTTCCGCATCGGCACCCCGGAGCTGCGCATGGGCAACCCGGAAACCGGGCTCGGCATCATGGCCGCGGCCGGCGCCACCTGGCGCCTGAAGGAACTCGTGGGGGAGCCCCTCGCCAAGGAGATCCTGCTCGCGGGCAAGGTGCTCAAGGGCGAGGACTGCCTGCGCGTCGGGCTCATCACCGAGCTGGTCGAGGGCCCCGAACTCATGGCAGCGGCCTCGGCCCTGGCCGACCGCATCGGCAACCAGGACCCCCTGGCGGTGCGCATCACCAAGAGCGTGTTCCACACCCCGCGCGAGGCGCACCCGGTCATCGACACCCTCGCCCAGGGGATGCTCTTTGAATCCCAGGCAAAATTCGACCGCATGCAGGCCTTCTTGGACAGGAAGAAAAAGTAATGAGTGAAGTTTCCACGGCCCTCCCGGCCAAGGTCGGCGTACTCGGCGGCGGCCGCATGGGCGCCGGCATTGCCCACGCGTTCCTGATCAACGGCTGCGACGTGGTCGTCGTCGAGCGCGACGAGGCTTCCGCACAGGGCGCCCGCGAACGCGTCGAGTCCGCGGCCGCCAAGTCGATCGAGCGCGGCTCGGTCGACGGGAACCTGGGCGAGATGCTCACCCGGTTCGACGTCTCGGTCGACTACGCGGCCTTCGCCGACCGCGAGCTCGTCGTCGAGGCCGTCCCGGAAATCTGGGACCTGAAGGTCTCCTCGCTCAAGGCGGTCGAGGAAAACCTCAAGGCCGACGCGATCCTGGCCTCGAACACCTCCTCGCTGTCCATGAGCGGCCTGGCCGCCGAGCTGCAGCGCCCGGAGAACTTCCTGGGCCTGCACTTCTTCAACCCGGTGCCGGCCTCCACCCTCATCGAGGTCGTCATCGCCAAGCAGAGCGCACCGGAGCTCATCGAGCGCGCCCGCGGCTGGGTTGCCGGGCTGGGCAAGACCGCCGTCGTGGTCAACGACGCCCCGGGCTTCGCCTCCTCGCGCCTGGGCGTTGCCATCGCGCTGGAAGCCATGCGCATGGTCGAAGAGGGCGTGGCAAGCGCCGAGGACATCGACAACGCCATGGTGCTTGGCTACAAGCACCCGACCGGCCCGCTGAAGACCACCGACATCGTGGGCCTCGACGTGCGCCTGGGCATTGCCGAATACCTGCACGAGACCCTGGGCGACCGCTTCGCGCCGCCGCAGATCCTGCGCGACCTGGTCGAAGCAGGGCCACCTGGGCCGCAAGACCGGCAAGGGCTTCTACGACTGGAGCTAACGCCACCGCATCCAAGACGAGGGCCCGAGCGCAGCCATGGCTGTGCTCGGGCCCTCGTGGCATCTCGGGCCTACGCCCGGTGCCCGGCCATCGGGTTGGCCAGCGTGCCGGCGTAGATCAGCCCGCCGGACTGGTCGGCCAGGTCCAGCATCTGCTGGTTGTTGCGCAGCTGCAGCCGGTTCAGGCAGGAAAGCTCGAAGTCCGGGGCGAAGAGCTCCAGGGCGTCGAAGGCCTGCGGCCTGCTCCGGGTTGCGTTCCCGGTAGGCGAGCAGCCGCTGCGCGGCGACGGCCCAGAATTCCTCCTCGTCGCACACGCCCTCGCGGGCCAGCGCCGGGGCCAGGAAGCGCAGGAAGCAGTCGACGACGTCGGTGAAGATCGCCAGCCGGCGCTCGGAATCGGGCGCCGTGATGCGGATCCGCTCGACCTCGGCGGGCAGCTGCTGCCTGTCCCCGAACACCGCGACCTCCTCGGCCAGGTCCTTGTGCAGCACCCGCACCGGCACCGAGTCCTCGAGGACCATGATGACGTTCTCCCCGTGCGGCATGAACACCAGGTCGTAGCGGCACAGGCAGTGCACCAGCGGCACCAGGTAGGCGTCGAAGTAGCGGGCCAGCCACTCGGCCGGCGCCAGGCCCGAGCGCCGGATGTGCGCGGCGGCCAGCGAGGCGCCGGCGGCATCGATGTGCAGCAGCGAGGCCATGGTCGCCAGCGCCTGGCCGTCCTCGATGCGCGAGGCCGGGGACTCGCGCCAGAGCGCCGCGAGCATCTTGCGCTGCGGCGCGTTCCGGCCCGCGGCGTTGAACAGCGGGCTGGTGTAGCCGACGGCCGCGACCTCGCGCAGCAGCCGGGTCCCGCGGGCCTGCAGCTCGGGATCGGCATCGAACACCGAGGTGAGCCACGCGTTGATGGCGGGGGTGCCCTCCATGTAGGCGGCCGAGAGCCCGCGCATGAAGCCCATGTTCAGCACCGAGAGCGCGGTCTTGACGTAGTGGCGCTCCGGGTTGCTGCGGTTGAAGAAGGTGCGGATCGACTGCTGCGGCTGGTACAGGTCGGCCCCGGCGCCCAGGTGCACCAGGTGGCCGGTGGCCACGTCGGGCGCGAAGCTGACGGCCAGCTTGTTGCTCCCACTGCCACGGGTGCACCGGGATGAACACGAACTCCTCCGGATCCAGCCCGCTGGCGGCGCAGGCTGCGGCGAGCCGGCCGTTCAGCAGGGCCAGCTGTTCCTCGCCGAGCTCCTCGCGCAGCAGGCCCGCGGCGTCGATCCCGTACAGGGCGGTGAAGCGGGCCCGCGAGCCGTGGGCGGCAATCCACTGGAGTTCGATCGCGGATCCGGTCTCCGGGGCGTAGTCCAGGTAGTCCCCGGCGCCCAGGCCCAGCCGGCCGTTGTTGGCCACGAAGCACGGGTGCCCCTCGGTCATCGCGGCCTCGGTGCGCTGGAAGTCGGCGATCGCGTCCCCGGTCCCGGCGGCGAGTTCCGCGGCGCTGGCGGTGGAGTGCAGCTGCTTGTAGCAGTGCCCGGCCAGGGTGCTGCCGATTTCCTCCAGGTACACGGGCAGCTGGGCCTCGGAGAGGCCGAGTTCCTCCCGGAACGCCAGCACGAAGCCCGCGGCGTCCGGGCGCGACCGGTTCCCCGGCACGGGTCACGGCCAGCGAGGCGGGATCCACCACCCAGTGCTCGAGCCGGTGCACGGTGGCGGAGAAGCTGTACTCGAGCTCCCCGACGGACAACGACCACTTCCCGTTCGCCGGCACCGGGGCCAGCAGCCGTTCGTGGGTGAACTCGGCGATGGCCTTGGCCAGCACGTGGCGGTTGGCGGTGTCCCAGCGGGCGGGGGACAGGTGCGCGGTGGCGGTGGAGGGCCCGTGCGTGGCGGCCGCGAAGTCGGCACGGGTGCAGAAGGACAGCAGCGCGGTCTTGGCCGGGGTGTCCGGGCCCGCCGGCAGCTCGACGCGCCCGGCGGGGCGGAAGCCCAGCCGGGAGTTCAGCGAGTGGATGGCGGTGTTGCCCGCGTCCGGCTCCACGACGATGCGCAGCACCGCCGGGTCCGCGAAGAGGTGGGCGATCGCCGCCTCCATGGCCGCGGCGCTGAACCCGGGCAGCGCCGGGCCGGTGCCGGGGCCCGCGAGCAGCAGGTGCAGGCCCGCGTCCCCGTGCCGGTGGGCGTAGGCGCCGGCGAGCACCGAGTGCTCCGGGGCGTAGTGCTCCAGCAGCATCACGGCCTCCGGCTCCCGGCCGGGAGCGGTTGCGGGCAGCAGCCCGAGCAGCACGTGGTGGTGCGGGTCCGCGTCGAGGGCCGCGTAGGCGTCGCGGACCTGCTCCACGGACGTGCCGTTCATGCCCCAGTAGCGGGCGCGCTCGGTGTTCACCCAGCCGTGCAGCAGCTCGGCGTCGGTGGCCGGGTCGAAGCGGCGGAAGGAAAAGTCGGTGGCGGCCGGCGCGATGGCCGGCTCGAAGGTGGTGATCATGCGTGGGCTCCTTCGGGGTGGAGTTCAAGGTCGGGGGAGTGGGCGGGGTTGGCGCCGCCGCGGGGCTGCCGAAGTGCTGGAAGCCGATGCGGGTTTCCACCCGGTAGTGGGCCCGGCCGAGCAGCCGGTTGATGATCACCGAGTTGCGGTAGGCGCCCATGCCCAGGTCGGGGGCCGTGAACCCGTGGGTGTGCAGTTCGGCGTTCTGCACCAGCACGTCGCCCTCCGTCGGTGATCGCGTAGTCGCGGTCCACGTCCAGCCGGCCGTCGGGCAGCCGGTTCAGGCGGTGTTCGATGCCGGCCAGGAAGGCCGGCTCCCGGTAGCCGTAGCCGGTGGCCAGCACCAGGGTGTCGGCGTGCGTGGTGAAGGCCCCGCCGTCGTCCTGGTTGCGCAGCCCCAGGCCCAGGGAGTCGTTGCAGGTTTCGACGGATTCCAGCGCCGTGGCGGCGCGCAGCGTGACGGGTGCGTGCCCGGACACCGAGCGCCGGTAGAGCATCTCGTGGATCTCGTCGATCAGATCCGCGTTGATGCCCTTGTAGAGCCCCTTCTGGCTGGCCGAGAGCCTGTCGCGGGTGCCCTGCGGCAGCCCGTGGAAGTGGTCGATGTACTCCGGGCTTGTCATCTCCAGGGTCAGCTTGGTGTATTCCAGCGGGAAGAAGCGCGCGGAGCGGGTGACCCACTCCAGCTGCCCGTCGGCCGGCAGCCTGCCCAGCAGGTCGGCGAAGATCTCCGCGGCGCTCTGGCCGCTGCCGACCACCGCGATCCGCCCGGACGCGGCAATCGCGTTCGCTGGCCTCCCGGTAGCCGCTGCTGTGCACCACCTGGCCGGTGGCCAACAGGTGCTGCGGGACGGAGGCCGGCACGTACGGCACGGTGCCGGTGCCCAGCACCAGCTTGCGGGTGCGCACGGTGTGCGCGCCCTCGGCGGTGTGCACGTCGAGTTCGTAGACCCCGTCCACGTGCCGGGCGGCGGCGACGTGGTGCCCGAACCGGACCGACGGCAGCTTGGCCGCGGCCCAGCGCAGGTAGTTGTTGTATTCCTCGCGCAGCGGGTAGAAGTTCTCCCGGATGTAGAACGGGTAGATGCGCCCGGTTTCCTTCAGGTGGTTCAGGAAGGACAGCGGGTTCGTCGGATCGGCCATGGTGACCAGGTCCGCCATGAACGGGACCTGCAGGTGGGCGCCGTCCAGCATCATGCCGGGGTGCCAGGCCAGCTCGTCGGCGCTCTCCAGCACCAGGACCTTCAGGTCCTGCACGGAGCTGGCCAGCGCCGCGAAGCCCAGGTTGAAGGGGCCGGCGCCGATGCCCACGGCGTCCCAGATCGGTTCGTGGTTCGGGTTCTTGATGCTCATGCGGACACCTCGCTTGCTGCGCGCTCGCCGGAGAGCCGGCGGCCGTGGGCCACGACGGCGTCGAGGATCTCGGCCACGTCCCGCGGCGTGGTTTGCGGGTTCAGCAGGGTCAGCTTCAGGTGGCGCACCCCGTCGACGGTGGTGGCGGCGACCATGGCCTCGCCGGATTCGTACAGGGCCTTGCGGATCGCGTTGGCCAGCGATTCCCGGCACTTCGCCGTCCGGTCCGGCCGGGACGTAGCGGAAGACCACGGTGCTCAGCTGCACCGGAGCGGCGAGCTCGAGTTCGGGATGCTCGCGGACCATGTCGCCGGCCTCGGCGGCCAGCTCCATCACGGAGTCGAACATTTCCGCCGATGGCCTGCCCGCCGATGGAGCGCAGCGTCACCCAGAGCTTCAGCGCGTCGAAGCGGCGCGTGGTGGCCAGCGACTTGTCGACCTGGTTGGGCACGCGGCCGGCCTCGGCCGCCGGGTTCAGGTATTCGGCGTGGTGCGAGACCAGGCCCAGGGTTGACTTGTCGCGGACCAGGATGGCGCTGGAGCCGATGGGCTGGAAGAAGGACTTGTGGAAGTCGACGGTCACCGAGTTCGCGTGCTCGATGCCGGCCAGCATCCCGCGGTGCCGCGGCGAGGCGAGCAGCCCGCCGCCGTAGGCGGCGTCGACGTGGAACCATGCGCCGTACGCGGCTGCCAGCGCCCCAAGAGCCGGCAGCGGGTCGATGGCGCCGAAGTCGGTGGTGCCCGCGGTGGCGACGATGGCCAGGGCGCGCAGCCCGGCGGCCCTGTCGGCCTCAAGCGCGCGCTCCAGCGCGGCCGCGTCCATCCGGTGCATGGAGTCGACGGGGATCGCCACCACTGCGTCGGCCCCCATGCCGAGCAGCGAGGCGGAGGTGGAGATGCTGAAGTGGCTGTCGGCCGAGGCATAGATGCGCAGCCCGGCAAGCCGCTCGGGCAGGCTGCCCGGCGCGCCGGCGACCGCGGAGTTGCGGGCCAGCAGCATGGCCTGCATGTTGGAGGCCGTTCCGCCGCTGGTGAAGACGCCGTCGGCCTCCGGGCCGAGGTCCGCCAGGTCGGCGGCCCAGTCGATGAGCCGTTGTTCGATGAGCGTGGCGCCGGCGCTCTGGTCCCAGGTGTCCATCGAGGTGTTGACGGTGGTGACGAGCGCCTCGGCGACAACGGCGGGCACCGCCACGGGGCAGTTCAGATGCGCGGCATAGCGCGGATGGTGGAAGTAGACGGCATCGCGCAGGTACAGTTCCGTCGCTTCCTCAAGGGCGGCGTCGGTGCTGCCCAGCGGGGTGCGCAGGTCCACGGCGTCGAGCCGGGCCCGCAACGCTGCGGGGCCGGGGCCCGTGGTGGGGCCGGCGGCCGCGGCGATCGAGCGCGCGGCCATGCGTGCGGCGGCACCGAATTCTTCGGCCATGCGTTCGGCGGATTCGGCGCCGAGCAAATGCCGTGCCGCGGGCGTCGGCGGCGTATGCGGGGGAGGGCAGGGTTTGCGCCAGGGGACGTTGGGGCGTCATGGGGCTCCTTCAATGTTGGGGAAAGACCACAAGCCGACAAGCAAAGGTTATGCTTACCTAACTCGTGCCGAGACATTAAGCGCACGACCATGGCCCGTAATGCAAATTAAGTTAAATGAACAACCAAATAAATCCATGTCGGACGGGTGTGTGCATCCGTCCGGATGGCGCGTACCCGCAAGGCGGGGCGGGGGACCGAACCGGCACTTCACAATTCGCAAGATTGCGGTCTCGCCTCTGGTTTCTTCATCTTGTGCGTCACCACGGCAATGCACTTGCAGATCCCGGGAGGGTCATGGGTACCGTGGGAGGGAGAACGCGGAGCCAAGCGGGCACCGATCGCCACCCGAAGAAGGGCATGAACATGTACATCGTCACCAACAGGATCGATGTTCCGGCCGAACGCGCCGAGGCATTCGAGGAACGCTTCATCGGCAACATGCGCAACAACCTGCCGAAGGTTGAAGGGCTGTCCCGCGCCACCCTCGACCGACCTGCGGAAGAAGGGACCCCGTACAAGGTGACCATGGAATTCGAGGCCGAATCCGACTTCGAGGCATGGAAAAACTCCGAGGCCTTCCGCGCCTCGCACACGCGTCCCGCCGCCGCGACGGAATCGGCTCCCGCCGAAACCCCCAAGGCCGAGGACGTGCGTTCGGCGACCGGAATCGAACGCCACATCCGCATCGAGACCTACCAGGCCTAGGACGGCGGTTCGACTTGTTGGATTCCGGCGGGCAGCCGCATTGGGAGGGTGCCGTCAACGCGCGCCACGTGCTGGGCAGCATCTATCGGATGGGCCGCAGCGAATGGCTGACCACCGAGGGGTGGGAACAGGCCTACGCCGACGGCGTGCGCACGGTCATCGACCTGCGCAACCCCACCGAACGGAACCGCCGCCCCACCGATCCCGCGATAGACGAGGCGGCGCGGGCGGGGATCGCCATCATCAATGCGCCGACCGAGGAGCCGGGACACCCGGAGTTCGAGCGGGTCGCCGTCCCGTACATGAACCATCCGCGGCTGTACCCGGCGAACGTGGAGTACTTCCCCGACCGGATCGCCGAAGTCTTCCGCCGGATAGCCGCCGCCGAGGGCAACATCGTCTTGCACTGCTCGGCGGGCAGGGACCGCACCGGGCTGGTGGTTTCGATGCTGCTGCAGCTGGCGGGGCGCCAGGACCTGCTGGAATCCCAGTACGAGGCGGCGTTGCGCGGGATCAACGAATGGCACAAGGTCAGCCCGGTCAAGCACCCCTACGAGTCGCACATCGGCGAGCAGGAGCTCGTCGAGCACCTGGCCGAACGCGTTGCGGCGTTGGACGAGTTCGTGGGTTCCCTGGACGTCGAGGCGTTCCTGCTCGCGCACGGGCTGAGCCAAGCGGAGATCGACTCCATCACCGGGAAACTGGTCCGGCCGCAGCGGCAGGATTCCCCGGACGCCACCCGGGTGTCGTCGAAAAAACACGGCGGCACCAAGCCATAAGCTGAAAACATGACGATGATTGAGCCGGTCACCCTGCGGGGGAGCCTTGTCACCCTCGAGCCGCTGACCCATGAACACCATGACGAACTTGTCGACGCGGTTCGCGACGGCGAGGTGTGGAACCTCTGGTACACGGTGGTGCCCACACCGGAGCAGATGCGGGCGGAAATCGAACGCAGGCTGGCGGAGCAAGCCGCGGGCACCATGCTGCCGTTCGTGAGCCGGCGGAATTCCGACGGACTGGTCCTGGGCATGACCACCTACATGGCCATCGATGCCTCCATGCCGCGCGTAGAGATCGGCTCCACCTGGAACCGGGCCTCGGCCAGCGGCACCGGCACCAACGTGGATGCAAAGCTGCTGCTGCTCACCCACGCCTTCGAGGTGCTGGGATGCCCTGCCGTCGAATTCCGCACGCACTGGATGAACGCGCAATCGCGGGCCGCCATCGAGCGGCTGGGTGCGAAGCTGGACGGGGTGCTGCGCTCGCACACGCGCATGGCCAACGGGTCGCTGCGCGACACCTGCGTGTATTCGATCATCGCCTCGGAATGGTCCGCAGGTCCGATCGGGGCTCGAGCACCGGCTGGCCAGGCATCGCGGGCCGCGGCGCACCAAGCCCCGGTTCGGCTAGCCCTCACGACCGAGGGTAGTCCCCGGTGCCGGCGGTGAAGCCGCAGCACGGAGGGCTCCATGGACTTGATGCCACGCGGGAAGCTCCATGGTACGGGCGCCGCGGCAATGCGCATGTATGGGGTTGAGACCGGCGCTGAGCCGAAACTCGACCCGGAAGGCAACCGTCCGCCGGGCACTGCCTTGCCGCTGCCGGACCTGGCGCCCGAACCGGGTCGAAAAACTGGCCAGAGGTGACCTCTGCGCTCGGGCCGGAAGGCACTGGACGCGACGATCAGGGTGTCGCCGCTCGACTTTTTCGGGGAACGCCGCGATAGTGCTCGCCGGAAACCGATGTCGGCGATCAGGTGCTTTCGGTACCCGGCACGGCGTTGTCGAGGGGGCGTTTGCCGGCACTCAGCATGCGGGCGGAACAGCGACCCTTGGAGAGCTGCGTCGATTCGTTCCTCCAGTCCGGCCGTCGAGTACGGGTCCACGGCCGGCACATCTTCCGTCGGCGTCGGCGAAGCCGATGCCGCGGGGCTGCTGCGGGGCCATGTGGGCGCGGGCGCCTGGTGCGTCAACGGAACGCACCCATCACGGCAAGAACAAGCCAACGAGAGCAAGCAGCAAGTGGTACACGAGAGTCCGTTTCATGGCCCGAGTCTACAGATGACTCGCAGCATGTCAGCGGATGTTTCCCGGCGAGCAGGTCCCTGCTGGGCGCTCGGATCGGCCCACAGCGAAAGGGCCTTGACCGAAGGCGCCGCGGCGTGTGGGCTCAAGGGATGAAGAAGATCCTCATTCTCGGTGGCACCGCTTGGCTTGGGCGGACACTGTGCGAACAGGCACTGGCGCCGGCCACGAAGTCCATGCGCTGGCCCGGGGCAGCCACGAATTCGCGGCGGGCGTCCAGCCCATCATCGCCGACCGAGCGCTTGCCCGGCGCATACGAAGCGGCCCGCGCCATCCGCTGGGACCTGGTCATCGAGCTGACCCGCGATCCGGGCCATGGCCCGCGGCGCCGTGGAGGCGTTGGCCGACACCGCCGCGCGAATGGGTCAATGTGTCCTCCTGCTCGGTGTATGCCGACCAATCCACACCCGGCGCGGACTGAGGACACCGCAGTGCTGGAACCACTGCCTCCCGAAACCGCGGCACGACGACTACGACTACGGCCGCGCCAAATCCTATGGCGAGCAGCGTCACCATGGAAGCTCCGCGGCGGCCGGGCACTGGTGGTCCGGCCGGGCCTGATCGGAGGCCCCGGGGACGAGAGCGGGCGAAGCACCTATTGGCCGCTGCGGTTTGCCGAGGAGCGGCGCCCGGTGCTGGTGCCGAACGATCCGGGCAACGAACTCAGCGTGCAGATCATCGACGTCCGGGACCTTGCCGCGTTCATACTCGATGCGGGCCTTGCCGGCCGGCACGGCCACGTCAATGCGGTGGGAGAACAAACGGCCCTGGCCGACGCTCTGCGGATGGCCCAGGCCGCGGGCG
>CAWFRB010000012.1:0-93431 GCA_963818105.1 uncultured Actinomycetota bacterium
CGCCAAAAGATTGACGATTCGCTCATCCAAGATCATCCGCTGGGGCGGTGACGGGGAAGCGAATTCTCCGTAGCGTTGAAGCCATGATCAGAGCTGAAGCATTGGCGAAAGCCTACGGCACCAAACAAGCGGTCGACGGCGTTTCCTTCACCGTCCAACCCGGCAAGGTCACGGGCTTCCTTGGCCCGAACGGCGCCGGAAAATCCACCACCATGCGCATGATCGTCGGACTGGATCGGCCAACGGCCGGCACGGTCACGGTCAACGGACGCAAGTACGCCGAGCACTCGGCGCCGCTGCGCGAGGTGGGCGCCCTCCTGGAAGCCAAGTCCGTCCACAAGTCCCGCAGCGCCCGCACCCACCTGCGGGCCCTGGCGGCAACGCACTCGATACCCAACTCCCGGGTCGACGAGGTCATCGAACTGACAGGTCTTGGCGCGGTCGCCAGGAAGAAGGTCGCGGATTCTCCCTCGGCATGGGTCAGCGACTGGGCATCGCCGTGGCGCTGCTGGGGGATCCGCAAACGCTGATCCTCGACGAGCCGGTCAACGGGCTGGACCCGGAGGGCGTGCAGTGGGTGCGCAACCTGGCGCGGCACCAGGCCGCCCAGGGCAAGACGGTGTTCATCTCCTCCCCACCTGATGAGTGAAATGGCGCTGACCGCCGACCACTTGATCGTGATCGGGCGCGGCCGCATCATTGCGGATGCACCGATCGAGCAGATCATCGAGGGGCGGAGCCTGCCCACCAGCAGGGTCAAGACCGACCACGTCGATTCCCTCATGAACGCGCTGGCCGCCGAGCACGTCCAGTTGACCCGCGTGGATGCCGAGACCGTCCAGGTGGTGGGGCTGGATTCCAGGATGATTGCCCGGCGCGCACTGGACCACCAGATCCTGCTCCATGAATTGACCCCGATCCAGCAGTCGCTGGAGGACGCCTACATGTCGCTGACCCAAGACGAAGTCGAATACCACTCCCATTGGGAAACGAACTGGCAGCAAGCGCCAACGGAAAGCAGGGCCTGAAATGAGCACCGAAGCCATGACCCGACCCCGTTCGGCGGTTCCCGGAGCCGCGGGAAACGGGAAGCTGACCTTCGCCGGCGTGCTGCGCGGCGAATTCATCAAGTTCACGTCCCTGCCCTCCACCCTGGTCCTGGTTCTTTCCACGATCGTGGTCATGGTGGGGTTTGCCGCCCTGAGCACCTGGGGCATCGGAGCGACCCTGGGCTGCGAGAACCTCGCCGGAAATGGCCGCCCAGATGGGCGACCTCAACGAGTTGACCGCGTCGTGCCCGCCAGCGGCATCACCTTCGCCCAGTTGATCATCGGGGCGCTGGCCGTCATGGTCATGAGCTCCGAGTTCGCGACGGGCTCCGCCCGCTCGACCTTCGTTGCGGTCCCCACGCGCCAACCCGTTTTGGGCCAAGGTCCTGATGACGACACTTGTCTCCGCAGCGGTAGCCCTGGTATCGATCCTGCTGGGATACGCGGTTTCCAAGCCGATCGCGGAAAAGTACAACATGCCGCTCGAGTTCGCTTCCGACACCTTCCAGCGCAACCTGTGGTTCGGTGTGGTGTACGTGGTCATGGTGGCCCTGATCGGCCTGTCCCTTGGTACGTTGCTGCGCAACTCGGCCGGCGGCATCGTGGTGTTGGCAGCGATCTTCTTCGTGCTGCCGATCGCCACGAACATCCTGCAGGGTTTCGTGGACTGGGTGGCCGACGCCGTCCGTTTCCTGCCCGACCGCGCAGCAAGCGCACTCATGCGGCTCCCGGCGGCGAGGACATGCTCGAAACCTGGCAGTCCGGCCTGGTGGTCGCGGCATGGATCATCATCCCGCTGGCGGCCGCCGCGTTGGTGCTTCAGCGCCGCGATATCTAGATTCGGGGCAAGCACTGGATAGGCTCGGAGCATGAGCGAAAACCTGTCGAAGGAGGCCGCCGGAACCCCGGAGGTCTCCTTCGACGAGCTTCGGCCCAACGCGTGGGACGCCTTCGTTCCCTGATGCGCCGCAAGCCACGCGGGGTCGACGCGGCAGTGGTGCTGCTGTACTTCCTGCTGTCGTTGCCGAGCATCATCGACTCGGCACTGAGCGCCCACTGGCCGACCGTGGCGCTGCTGGTCGTGACCGGGTTCGTGCTGTACTTCAGGCGCCGCTGGCCCATGGCCATCCTGATCCTGGTGGCGGTGACCGACAGCGCCGCAACGCTCCTGGATTCCTCCTACCTGGGCAGCAGCACCGGCCTGTGGATCGCGCTCTACACGGCCTCCACGCAATACGCCGCCAGGCGCATGTTCGTCCTCACCATCCTGATCAGCGCGCTGCAGGGCCTGATCTTCGTGGTGATCGGCATCCCCGGCATGTTCACCGATTCCCCCGAGGACCAACAATTCCTGGCCGATGTCGGCGGCCGGGCGGTGCTGACGATCATCGGCGTGGCCTTCCTGGTCGGTTCCAACGTGGTGTTCGTGGCGGTCGGTTCGGCGGTGCGAAACCACAGGCTGCACGAGGCCGAACTGAACAACTGGGCGGTGCGCGTGCAGACCCTCGCCCAGGTGCGCGAACGCAACAGGATCGCCCGCGAGATGCACGACGTCGTGGCCCACTCGCTCTCCGTGATGATCGCCCTGTCCGACGGCGCCTCCGTGGTGCTCAAGCGCGACCCGCAGCGGGCCGGCGAGGTGCTTGCCGAGCTCTCCGCCACCGGGCGGCACGCGCTGGCGGACATGCGCCGGGTCATCGGCGTGCTGCGCACCGGCGACGATGCCTCGCTTGAACCCCAGCCGGCCGTGGATTCCATGGAAAAGATGCTGGAGGGGTTCACCGTGGCCGGCCTGCCGCTGCGCTTCACCCAATCCGGCCCGCCGCTTCCCAAGGACGCGACCTTCCAGCTGACCGTCTACCGGATCATCCAGGAATCCCTCACCAACGTGCTGCGCTACGGCCGCAACGTCACCCGGGTCGGCGTGCTGGTCGAACGCAAGGGCGACGACGTGTCCATCCGGGTCAACGACGACGGGACCCAGCAGGGCGGCAGGCGCGAGGCCGTCGGCTCCGCCCAGGGCATCCGCGGCATGGGCGAGCGCGCGGCGCTCTTTGACGGCACGCTGACCGCCGGCCCCTCCACGGAGGGCGGCTGGAGCGTTGTCGCCACCCTGAAACTCCCGCATCCGGCAGCCGGCGCGAATGCGCGGCTGCCGTCACCATCCCGACCACCGAGACCAGGACCGAATCATGAATCCAGAAGAAACCGCCCCAAAACCCCGGATCGGCGTGCTGCTGGTCGATGACCAGCCGCTGCTGCGCATGGGGTTCCGGCTCATCCTCGAGGGCGAGGAAGACCTCGAGGTGCTCGGCGAGGCCTCCGACGGTGCCGAGGGCGTGAAGATGGCGCTGGAGCTGAAACCCGACGTGGTGCTCATGGACGTGCGCATGCCGAACATGGACGGCATCGAGGCGACCAAGCGCATCGCCGAACAGCTTTGCGGCACCAAGGTCATCATCCTGACCACGTTCGATCTGGACGAGTACGCGTTCTCCGGGCTGCAGGCGGGCGCCTCCGCGTTCCTGCTCAAGGACGTCGCCCCGGAGGAGCTGGTCAACGCCGTGCGCCTTGTGGCCAGCGGCGACGCGGTCGTCGCACCCCGGGTCACCGCCAGGCTGCTGGAAACCTACGTGCGCTCGGCATCCCCGGCCCGCGGCGCGGCCCCCGCGCCGGAACGCGACCCGCTGCTCGAGGACCTGACCCCGCGCGAGCTGGAGGTGCTCGGAGCCATGTCCGAGGGGCTCTCCAACGCCGAGATCGCGCACCGGTTCTTCCTCTCGGAGGCAACCGTCAAGACCCATGTGCGCAGGATCCTGACCAAGCTGCACCTGCGCGACCGCGTCCAGGCCGTCGTCTACGCCTATGAGACGGGCCTTGTCATCCCCAGCCAGGGACTGGACTACTAGGCCGCCAATGAACAGCGAATTGTTGCGCAGCCCGTGGCTGCTGCTTGCCGTGGTGTTGCTGGTCGCGGGGGCCTTCCTGCTCTCGGTGTTCGGCTGGCCGCTCGCCGGGTGGGCTAGCATCGTTCTTGGAGTGTTTTCACTGGTGACAGCGGTTCTTCGCACCCGCATCTAGCGGCCGGCCGCTGTTCCCGGCGGCTCCGCGAATCTTGAAACCAACGGCCTTCGGGCCCAACGACACAAGGGAACGCCCCCATGCCCAGTGCAGCAGCACTTGACCACGTCAACGACCTCGCTTCCTTCGTGGCGGCCTCGCCCTCCAGCTTCCACGCGGCGGCCGAAGCGGCCCGTCGCCTGGCCGAGGCCGGCTTCACCGGACTCGATGAGCGCGCGGCCTGGGATCTGGGCGCCGGCAAGTACTTCGTGGTCCGCGACGGGGCGATCATCGCCTGGGTGCAGCCCGAATCGGCAACCGCAACCACCGGCTTCCACATCCTGGGCTCCCACACCGACTCGCCCTCCTTCAAGCTCAAGCCCAAGCCGACCACCGGTGCGTACGGCTGGCTGCAGGCAGGCGTGGAGGTCTACGGCGGCCCGCTGCTGAACTCCTGGCTGGACCGCGAACTGCTGCTCGCCGGGCGCCTGGCCATGGCCGACGGCACCACCGTGCTGGCCCGCACCGCCCCGATGCTGCGCTTCCCGCAGCTCGCCATCCACCTGGACCGCGCCGTCAACGACGGGCTGGCGCTGGACAAGCAGGCCCACATGAACCCGGTCTGGGGCATCGGCAACCCGGACGAGGCCGACGTGCTGGCCGTGCTGGCCGAATCCGCCGGCGTGGACCCGGCACAGGTCGGCGGCTACGACGTGGTCATCGCCGACGCGCAGCGCGGCGAGGTCTTCGGCGGCACCAACGAATTCTTCGCCAGCGGGCGGCTGGACAACCTTTCCTCGGTGCATGCCTCGCTGGTTGCCATGATCGAGCACGCCGCCACCGGCGGCGGCGAGCCACATCGCCCTCTTTGCGGCCTTCGACCACGAGGAAATCGGCTCCGACTCCCGCTCGGGCGCCTGCGGCCCGTTCCTGCAGGACGTGCTCGAGCGCATCGGCCACGGACTGGGCGCCAACACCGAGGACCGCAACCGCGCCTATGCGGATTCCTTCTGCCTCTCGGCCGACGCCGGGCACTCGGTGCACCCCAACTACGCCGGCCGCCATGATCCGGCAAACCGCCCGCTGCTGGGGCAGGGCCCGCTGCTGAAGATCAACGCCAACCAGCGCTACGCCACCGACGCCGTGGGGGCCGCACTCTTCGCGACGCTGTGCAAGCAGGCGGGGGTTCCGTACCAGGAGTTCGTCTCCAACAACCAGATGCCCTGCGGCTCCACGATCGGCCCGCTGACGGCCACCCGCTTGGGCATCCGCACCGTGGATGTGGGCATCCCGCTGCTGTCGATGCACTCGGCCCGCGAGCTGTGCGGCGTCGAGGATCCGTTGCGCCTGGCCAAGGTCGCCGCTGAGTCCGAGGCTCCCTGACCCTTCCGGTCCCGGGTGCGGGAGAACCGTGCCGCCCCGACCCCTAAGGGTGCGCCTCGGGGTTTTCCCGTACGCCGAAAGACTGACGGTTGGTTCATCCAAGATCATCCGCTGGGGCGGCGACGGGGCAGCGGATTCTCCGTAGCGTTGAAGCCATGATCAGAGCTGAAGCATTGGCGAAAGCCTACGGCACCAAACAAGCGGTCGACGGCGTTTCCTTCACCGTCCAGCCCGGCAAGGTCACGGGCTTCCTCGGCCCGAACGGCGCCGGAAAATCCACCACCATGCGCATGATCGTCGGACTGGACCGGCCAACGGCCGGCACCGTCTCGGTCAACGGGCGCCAGTACGCCGAGCACGCGGCCCCGCTGCGCGAGGTCGGCGCCCTCCTTGAGGCCAAGTCCGTCCACAAGTCCCGCAGCGCCCGCACCCACCTGCGCGCCCTGGCCGCAACACACTCGATTCCCAACTCCCGGGTCGACGAGGTCATCGAACTGACTGGCCTCGGCGCGGTTGCCAGGAAGAAGGTCGGCGGATTCTCGCTCGGCATGGGCCAGCGCCTGGGCATCGCCGTGGCGCTGCTGGGGGATCCGCAAACGCTGATCCTCGACGAGCCGGTCAACGGACTGGACCCCGAGGGCGTGCTGTGGGTGCGAAACCTGGCGCGGCACCTGGCCTCGCAGGGCAAGACGGTGTTCATCTCCTCGCACCTGATGAGCGAAATGGCGCTGACCGCCGACCACCTGATCGTGATCGGCCGCGGCCGCATCATCGCGGATGCGCCCATCGAGCAGATCATCGAAGGCCGGAGCCTGCCGACCAGCAGGGTCAAGACCGACCACGTCGATTCGCTCATGAACGCGCTGGCCGCCGAGCACGTCCAGCTGACCCGCCTCGATGCCGAGACCCTTCAGGTGGTGGGGCTGGATTCCAGGATGATTGCCCGTCGGGCACTGGACCACCAGATCCTGCTCCATGAACTGACGCCGATCCAGCAGTCGCTGGAGGACGCCTACATGTCGCTGACCCAGGACGAGGTCGAATACCACTCCCATCTGGGAAACGAACTTGCCGCAAGCGCCACCGGAAAGCAGGGCCTGAAATGAGCACCGAAGCCATGACCCGACCCCGTTCGACGGCCCCCGGCGCCGCGGGAAACGGGAAACTCACCTTCGCGGGCGTCCTGCGCGGCGAGTTCATCAAGTTCACGTCCCTGCCCTCCACCCTGGTCCTGGTCCTTTCCACGATCGCGGTCATGGCCGGGTTTGCCGCCCTGAGCACCTGGGGCATCGGAGCGACCCTGGGCATGGCGAGCACCTCGCCTGAAATGGCCGCCCAGATGGGCGACCTCAACGAGTTGACCGCGTCGCTGCCCGCCAGCGGCATCGTCTTTGCCCAGTTGATCATCGGGGCGCTGGCCGTCATGGTGATGAGCTCCGAGTTCGCGACGGGTTCCGCCCGCTCGACCTTCGTTGCGGTCCCCACGCGCCAACCCGTCTTGTGGGCCAAGGTCCTGATGACGACGATTGTCGCCGCGGCGGTGGCCCTGGTGTCGATCCTGCTTGGATATGCCGGTTGCCAAGCCCATCGCGGCAAACTACAACATGCCGCTCGAGTTCACGTCCGACGTTTTCCAGCGCAACCTCTGGTTCGGCGTGGTGTACGTGGTCATGGTCGCCCTGATCGGTCTGGCGCTGGGCACGTTGCTGCGCAACTCGGCCGGCGGCATCGTCGTCCTGGCCGCGCTGTTCTTTGTCCTTCCCAACGCGCTCACGATATTCAGCGGAATGGTTGACTGGCTTGCCGACGTGGTCCGTTTCCTGCCCGACCACGCGGCATCCGCGCTCATGGTGGCTCCGGGCGGCGAGGGCATGCTCGAAACCTGGCAGTCCGGCCTGGTGGTCGCGGCCTGGATCGCCATCCCGCTGGCGGCCGCCGCGCTGGTGCTTCAGCGCCGCGATATCTAGTTTCGGGGCAAGCACTGGATAGGCTCGGAGCATGAGCGAAAACCCGTCGAAGGAGGCCGCCGGAACCCCGGAGGTCTCCTTCGACGAGCTCTCGGCCCAACGCGTGGGGCGCCTGCGTTCCCTGATGCGCCGCAAGCCGCGCTGCGTCGACGCGGCGGTGGTGCTGCTGTACTTCCTGCTGTCGCTGCCGAGCATCATCGACTCGGCGCGGGACGCCCACTGGCCGACCGTGGCGCTGCTGGTCGGGACCGGGCTCGTCCTGTACTTCAGGCGCCGCTGGCCCATGGCCATCCTGATCCTGGTGGCGGCGACCGACAGCGCCGCAACGCTCCTGGATTCCTCCTACTTCGGCAGCAGCACCGGCCTGTGGATCGCGCTCTACACGGCCTCCACGCAATACGCCGCCAGGCGCATGTTCGTCCTCGCCATCCTGATCAGCGCGCTGCAGGGCCTGATCTTCGTGGTGATCGGCATCCCCGGCATGTTCACCGATTCCCCCGAGGACCAGCAGGCCCTGGCCGACGTCGGCGGCCGGGCGGTCCTGACGATCCTCGGCGTGGCCTTCCTGGCCGGATCCAACCTCTTCTTCGTGGCCGTCGGCTCCGCGGTCCGGAACCACAGGCTGCACGAGGCGGAACTGGCGAACTGGGCCGCCCGCGTGCAAACCCTCGCCCAGGTGCGCGAACGCAACGGATCGCCCGCGAGATGCACGACGTCGTGGCCCACTCGCTCTCCGTGATGATCGCCCTGTCCGACGGCGCCTCCGTGGTGCTCAAGCGCGACCCGCAGCGGGCCGGCGAGGTGCTCGCCGAGCTCTCCGCCACCGGGCGGCACGCGCTCGCTGACATGCGGCGGGTCATCGGCGTGCTGCGCACCGGCGACGACGCCCCGCTGGAACCGCAACCCGCCGTGGATTCCATGGAAAAGATGCTCGAGGGGTTCACGGTGGCGGGCCTGCCGCTGCGCTTCACCCAATCGGGCCCGCCGCTGCCCAAGGACGCGACCTTCCAGCTGACCGTCTACCGGATCATCCAGGAATCCCTCACCAACGTGCTGCGCTACGGCCGCAACGTCACCCGGGTCGGCGTGCTGGTCGAACGCGAGGGCGACGACGTGACCATCCGGGTGAGCGACGACGGAACCCAGCAGGGCGGCAGGCGCGAGGGCGTCGGCTCCGCCCAGGGCATCCGCGGCATGGGCGAACGCGCGGCCCTCTTTGACGGCACGCTGGCCGCCGGCCCCGCCGCCGAGGGCGGCTGGAGCGTTGTCGCCACCCTGAAAATCCCGCATCCGGCAGGCGGCGCGAATGCGCGGCGCTGCCGCCACCGTCCCGACCACCGAGACCAGGACCGAATCATGAATCCAGAAGAAACCGCCCCCAAGCCCCGGATCGGCGTGCTGCTGGTCGACGACCAGCCGCTGCTGCGCATGGGGTTCCGGCTCATCCTCGAGGGCGAGGAAGACCTCGAGGTGCTCGGCGAGGCCTCCGACGGGGCCGAGGGCGTGAAGCTGGCGCTGGAGCTGAAACCCGACGTGGTGCTCATGGACGTGCGCATGCCGAACATGGACGGCATCGAGGCGACCAAGCGCATCGCCGAACAGCTCTTCGGCACCAAGGTCATCATCCTGACCACGTTCGACCTGGACGAGTACGCGTTCGCCGGGCTGCAGGCGGGCGCCTCCGCGTTCCTGCTCAAGGACGTCGCCCCGGAGGAGCTGGTCAACGCCGTGCGCCTGGTGGCAAGCGGCGACGCGGTCGTCGCACCCCGGGTCACCGCCAGGCTGCTGGAAACCTACGTGCGCAATGCATCCCCGGCCCGCGGCGCGGCCCCCGCACCGGAACGCGACCCGCTGCTCGAGGACCTGACCCCGCGCGAGCTGGAGGTGCTCGGAGCCATGTCCGAGGGGCTCTCCAACGCCGAGATCGCGCACCGCTTCTTCCTCTCGGAGGCAACCGTCAAGACCCACGTGCGCAGGATCCTGACCAAGCTGCACCTGCGCGACCGCGTCCAGGCCGTCGTCTACGCCTACGAGACGGGCCTTGTCATCCCCAGCCAGGGACTGGACTACTAGGGCCGGCCAATGAACAGCGAATTGTTGCGCAGCCCGTGGCTGCTGCTTTCCGTGGTGCTGCTGGTGGCGGGCGCCTTCCTGCTCTCGGTGTTCGGCTGGCCGATCGCCGGGTGGGCTAGCATCGTTCTTGGAGTGTTTTCACTGGTGACAGCGGTTCTCCGCACCCGCATCTAGCGGCCGGCCGCTGTTTCCGGCGGCTCCGTGAAACCTGAAACCAACGGCCCTTCCGGGCCCAACGACACAAGGGAACGCCCCCATGCCCAGTGCAGCAGCACTTGACCACGTCAACGACCTCGCTTCCTTCGTGGCGGCCTCGCCCTCCAGCTTCCACGCGGCGGCCGAAGCGGCCCGGCGCCTGGCCGACGCCGGCTTCACCGGACTCGATGAGCGCGCGGCCTGGGAGCTGGGCGCCGGCAAGTACTTCGTCGTCCGCGACGGGGCGATCATCGCCTGGGTGCAGCCCGAATCGGCGACCGCGACCACCGGCTTCCACATCCTGGGCTCCCACACCGACTCGCCCTCCTTCAAGCTCAAGCCCAAGCCGACCACCGGCGCGTACGGCTGGCTGCAGGCCGGCGTGGAGGTCTACGGCGGCCCGCTGCTGAACTCCTGGCTGGACCGCGAGCTGCTGCTCGCCGGGCGCCTGGCCATGGCCGACGGCACCACGGTGCTGGCCCGCACCGCCCCGATGCTGCGCTTCCCGCAGCTCGCCATCCACCTGGACCGCGCCGTCAACGACGGCCTGGCGCTGGACAAGCAGACCCACATGAACCCGGTCTGGGGCATCGGCAACCCGGACGAGGCCGACGTGCTCGCCGTCCTCGCCGAATCCGCGGGCGTGGACCCGGCGCAGGTCGGCGGCTACGACGTGGTCATCGCCGACGCGCAGCGCGGCGAGGTCTTCGGCGGCTCCAACGAGTTCTTCGCCAGCGGGCGGCTGGACAACCTGTCCTCGGTGCACGCCTCGCTGGTTGCCATGATCGAGCACGCCGCCACCGGCGGCGGCGAACCACATCGCCCTGCTTGCGGCCTTCGACCACGAGGAAATCGGCTCCGAGTCCCGCTCGGGCGCCTGCGGCCCGTTCCTGCAGGACGTGCTCGAGCGCATCGGCCACGCGCTGGGCGCCAACACCGAGGACCGCAACCGCGCCTACGCGGATTCCTTCTGCCTCTCGGCCGACGCCGGGCACTCGGTGCACCCCAACTACGCCGGCCGCCACGACCCGGCCAACCGCCCGCTGCTGGGGCAGGGCCCGCTGCTGAAGATCAACGCCAACCAGCGCTACGCCACCGACGCCGTGGGGGCCGCGCTCTTTGCCACGCTGTGCAAGCGGGCGGGGGTTCCGTACCAGGAGTTCGTCTCCAACAACCAGATGCCGTGCGGCTCCACCATCGGCCCGCTGACGGCCACCCGCCTGGGCATCCGCACCGTGGACGTGGGGATCCCGCTGCTGTCCATGCACTCCGCCCGCGAGCTGTGCGGCGTCGAGGATCCGTTGCGCCTGGCCAAGGTCGCCGCCGGCTTCTTCGCCGCCTAAGGGGCTTGCCCGGGCGGCGGCGGGCGCCTGCCGGGGGCTCCCGACGCCGGTGCTTTACCCGCTGTTCACCGAAGCGTGCTTTGCTCGCGGATATGACCGCCGAACCGAAGCTTCCGCGCAGTGTCCTGCCAGAGGTCCAGGCGCTGCGCGCCGTGGCGGTGCTGCTCGTGGTGGCCTACCACCTCGCCCCGCAGCTGGTTCCCGGCGGTTTCATCGGGGTCGACGTGTTCTTCGCGATCTCCGGGTTCCTGATCACCGGGCACCTGCTGCGCGAGGTGCGCAAGACGGGTCGCATCGACCTGCCGGGGTTCTGGGCCGCGCGGGTGCGCAGGATCCTGCCCGCCGCGGTTGCGGTGATCATCGCGGTGCTGGGAGCCACGCTGGCCTTCCTGCCGGCCACGCAGTGGAAAGCCGTGGGAACCGCGGCCCTGGCCGCCGTCTTTTCGGTGGAAAACTGGGTGCTGGCCGCCGACTCCGTGGACTACCTTGCCGCCGATTCCGACGCCCACGGCGCTGAACCATTTCTGGTCCCTCGGGGTCGAGGAGCAGTTCTACCTGGCCTGGCCGCTGCTGGTGTTGCTGGCCGTGTGGCTGGGCCGGGTGCGGTTTGGCCGCCGGGAAGCCGCCGGCGGGTTCCCGCGCACCGCGCTCCTGCTGGTCTTCGGCACGGTCGTCCTGGCCTCGCTGGCCTACTCGATGGTGTTGGTGGGCTCGGGGAACCCCGCGGCCTACTTCGTCACCCCGGCCCGCGTCTGGGAGCTGGCCGCCGGCGGCCTGCTGGCGCTGCTGCTGGCCCCGCCCGAACCCGGCCTTGAACGACGCAACGGCCGCTGGTTCCATGCCCCCGGCGCCCGCACCGCGCTGGCCTGGGCCGGTTTTGCCGCCATCGCCACGGCGGCCTTTGGCTTTGGCGCGGCCACGCCCTTCCCGGGCCTGTCCGCGGCGCTGCCGGTGGCCGGAACCCTGGCGGTGGTCCTGGCCGGGGAGACCCGGGGCGCGTTGGCCCCGCAAAAAATCCTCGAACTTCCCCCGGTGCAATGGGTGGGCAACGTGTCCTACTCGCTGTACCTGTGGCACTGGCCGGTGCTCATCTTCTTCCTCCACTTCTCCGGCAGCGAGCCGGACCCGGCCCAGGGAACCGGGTTGCTGGTGCTGTCGTTGCTGCTCGCCGGGGCCAGCCACCGCTGGATCGAAACCCCGGTGCGCACCCTGGCCCCGCTGGCTTCCTCGAAGTGGCGGACCCTGGGCGCCGGCGCGGTCGTGGTCGCCCTGGTCACGGCGATGTCGCTGGCCCCCGGGACCCTGGCCCAACGCGACACCGTCGCGAAGGAAGCCGCGGCCGCCACCCTGCTCGCCGCACCTCCGCCCGAGCTCGGTGCCGCCTCGATCCCCGACGGCGCACCGCCCTACCTGCCGGGCAAGAAGCAGATCATCCCGGTCCCCGCCGACGCGGAGCGCGACCGGCCGCACCTGGGCGAGTGCGTCCAAAAACCGGATTCCCCGGTCACCCGCGAATGCACCAAGGGAGCGGCGGACGGAACCCTGACCATCGCCCTGGTGGGCGACTCCCACGCCACGCATTGGTACCGGGCGCTGGAAGCCACCGCCAAGGAACACGGCTGGACGCTGCTGACCTACCTGAAGAATTCCTGCCCGTTCACCGCCACCGAGCGCATCGCCGAGAAAAACGGCAGCATTTCGTGCCACCAGGCCAACGAGGACACCTTGAAGCGGATCATCTCCCGCGGGGACGTGGACGCGGTGGTGACCAGCCACTGGGCCGGGGCCGTCTTCGAAAAGGGTGCCGCCGAGGGCTTCGCCGACTACTGGGGCAAGCTCGAGGATGCCGGCATCAAGGTCTACCCGATTATCGACACCCCGCGCCCCGGGACAAAGGTCTTTGCGCGGGACTGCGTGGCGCAGCACCCGGAGGACCTGGAATCCTGCGGCGCCCCGGCATCCAGGGCCTTCGAGCCCAACGACTTCACGCTCGCCGCGGCCAAACGCGAGCCGCGGGTCGGCGTGCTGGATTTCTCCGACCAGTTCTGTGTCGGCGGATTCTGCCCGGCCGTGATCGGGAACGTGCTGGTGTACCGGGACAAGCACCACGTCTCCGACACCTACATGCGCACCCTTGCCCCGGTCTTCGGCGCCCGACTTGAGGCGATGCTGCGCGCCGACGGGCTGGACGACCGCGCGCGGTGACCGCGCGTGATGCACCGCACGCGGGTCCGTCGGGTCAGAGCGTCGATTTTCCGCTAGACTGGATAAGGCTGTTTCTGTCGTGCCTGGCAATCGGGTATCGACGACAGCAAATGCAAAGAACCTCCTGTTGCGGAAATGCCGTGACCGTTTAGCCCAAAGGAGGTGGGTTCACATGCGTGCTTATGAATTGATGGTGCTGATCGACCCCGAGGTCGACGAGCGAACCGTTGAACCGACCCTCGGTAAGTTCCTTGACGTAGTCCTCAACGATGGTGGAACCATCGAAAAGGTCGACATCTGGGGCCGTCGCCGCCTGGCCTACGACATTCAGAAGAAGAATGAGGCCATTTACGCGGTAGTTAACTTCACCGCCACCCCCGCTACTTCCGCGGAACTTGATCGCCAGTTGAGCCTCAATGAGACCATCATGCGCACCAAGATCACCCGTCCGGAAGAGGCAAAGGTCGTTGCAGAGTAATTCTGCTTTTCGATCTTCGTAGAACAACACCTTTTAGGAGGCTCCAATGGCAGGCGAGACCGTCATTACGGTAATCGGTAATTTGACCGGTGACCCAGAACTACGTTTCACCCCGTCAGGGTCGGCAGTCGCGAACTTCACGATCGCTTCGACCCCGCGAACCTTCGATCGCCAGTCCAATGAGTGGAAGGACGGCGACACGCTGTTCCTCCGCGCATCGGTGTGGCGTGAGGCTGCCGAAAACGTCGCTGAGACGTTGACCAAGGGCACTGCGTGTCATTGCTCAGGGCCGCCTCAAGTCGCGTTCTTACGAAACCAAGGAAGGCGAAAAGCGTAACGTCACCGAGCTCGAGGTCGATGAAATCGGCCCGTCGCTTGCGTTACGCTTCCGCAAAGGTCACCCGCACCCAGCGCTCCGGCACTGGCGGCAACGGTGGCTTTGGTGGACAGCAGAATGCCGGCGGCAACGCCGGCGGATTCGGCGGCGGCAATGCCGGCGGCCAGGGTGGTTTCGGTGGCGGCAACGCCGGCGGAAACAGCGGTGGCGGCTGGAATGCACCTGCAGCCGATCCATGGGGCGCTCCTGCCGGAGGAAACAACGGCGGATGGGGCAACCCGGGTTCTGACGAACCGCCCTTCTAAACAAAATTATTCACCATCCCGCAGAAAATTCTGCGGGCTCCACCTGATAAAGGAGCTCCACGATGGCTAAGGCTGAACTCCGTAAGCCCAAACCAAAGTCCAACCCCTTGAAGGCCGCTGACATCACTGTCATCGACTACAAGGACGTAGCATTGCTGCGCAAGTTCATTTCGGATCGCGGAAAGATCCGTGCCCGTCGCGTTACCGGCGTTTCCGTTCAGGAACAGCGCAAGATCGCACAGGCCATCAAGAACGCGCGTGAAGTAGCCTTGCTGCCTTACTCCGGCGCTGGCCGCGGCTAAGGAAGGTATACAAACATGGCAAAGCTCATTCTGACCCACGAAGTTACCGGCCTCGGTGCCGCAGGCGACATCGTTGAGGTGAAGAACGGTTACGCACGTAACTACCTTCTCCCGCGCTCGTTCGCCATCACCTGGACCCCGGGCGGTGAGAAGCAGGTTGAGTCGATCAAGGCCGCCCGTGCTGCTCGCGCCGTTGCGTCCTTGGAAGAAGCACAGGCACTCGCCGCCGCTATCTCCGCCAAGCCGGTCAAGCTGACCGTCAAGGCCGGCGCTACCGGTCGCCTCTTCGGCACCGTCAAGACCGACGACATCGCCAAGGCTGTTGCAGCCGCCGGCGTTGGCGCGATCGACAAGCGCAACATCGAGATCAACGATCACATCAAGTCGACGGGTAACTACTCGGCTACCGTGCGTCTGCACACCGATGTATCCGCGACCATCTCGCTGGTAGTTGTTGCTGCAAAGAAGTAATTCTCTGCACACCCATCGCCCCTCGGGACGATAAGCGAATGAGGACTCCACCTTCGGGTGGGGTCCTCATTGCGTTAACCGATCGCTTGGGTGCGCTGCATGGGGCCAACGAGCAGGCATCGACCAAGATGGCGCGGCGGCCCTATATCGACAGACTGGGGGCGAAAAGCGAATGTTGGTCGCAGAATCTTCGATTCTTACGCTTCGTGACCCATTGTGTCGAAACAATCTTTGACTGAAGCTAAACCTTTCTCCTAACGTTAGTCATGAATCAAGAGTGTCAACGCAAAAGCCCTGGCTTGTTGACCGGCAACCCTCTCACGGTAGTGGGGTGCTCCAGGTGACGATTCGGCCCGCGGGACCCCGGGGGCAAGTACCGCACACCGTATGATGGGCAGCTGCGCTTTTGGCGCGTACCCGATTCAAGGTGGGCATGAAGCCGAAGGACCGAGCCATGACTCTTGCAACAGACCTCACCCCAGACACCTTGCGCAACGTTTTCGCCCAGCATCCCTCTGGCATTGCCGCACTGTGCGCCATCGTCGACGGTGAGCCGCAGGGCATCGTCGCCTCGTCGTTCACCGTCGGCGTTTCGATGGATCCGCCGCTTGGTGATGTTCGCGGTCCAGAACACCTCGCGCACCTGGCCGGTCGTTCGATCCAATGCCCGCATCGGGGTCTCCGTGCTCAGCGAGAAGAACGAGGGCGTTTGCCGCCAGATCGCTTCCAAGACCGGGGACCGCTTTGCGGGGCTCCGCCTGGATTCCACCGACGAGGGCGCCCTGCTGCTCCATGATGCAAGCCTGTGGCTCGATTGCTCCGTGGAGCAGGAGATTCCCGCGGGCGACCACCACGTCGTGCTGTTGCGCGTGCACGGCCACCGGACGAGCGATGAAACGAATTCCCCGCTGGTCTTCCACGGGTCGGCATTCCGTCGCCTGGAAGCCGAACAGCTCGTCTCCTAGACGCCACCCGGAAGCGCAGGGCCTGCCGGCAGCGATCCGCAACGCATGGTGGGTCGTCACCGGCAGGCCTCTCTTTTTTCGGCGGAAGCAGCGAGGCAGGCACCGCCCCTGCGACTAGGAAGGGTCGTGGACGACTTCCATCATGTGGCGGTACCCGTGCCGCGCCAACTCCGTGAGGACCTCGAAGTCGACGTCAGCGAGCTTGTTGACATACAGGCATGCGGCACCGCGCTTGTGCTTTCCCAAGCTTGGCCAAGAGCTCCTCGGATTCCGGTGCAATGGTCAGGCCATAGAGGGCCAGGTTCGTCGAGCGGGGCGAGAACCCGATCGCGCCGGCGTCGCCTTCCCTGCCCGAATCGTATTTGTAGTGGTAGGTTCCAAATCCGATGATGCGTCGGCCCCCACATGGTCGCCGGCTGCCCGGAGACTTCCTCCATCATTTCCAGCAACGCACTGCGCGTCGGCGCGCCGAGCGGGGTGGGTGACGGAGGCGATGAACTCATGTGGATCAACCCGGGTGGGGACGGTTTTATTGGCGGCCATGCGAGCCAGTATTGCAGCGCCGTCGACGCTCATCAACCTCGTTAATCCCCAGAAATCCCCGAACCCCGTGGATAGCTGTGGATAGTTTGTGGGTAACCGTGGAATCCGATCGGGGATTAACCGCGGAATCTCGGGGTTTTTGTGTGTATAACCAAGTTTTTCACCCCGCAAACCTGTGGATAACTACTTTCTGTCCACAGGCATGTAAATGCATAAGGCCTAGTCAGCTGCGATATTTTTGATAAAAATCGTCGGTAATCCACAATGTTCTCCCCAGACTGTGCACACAACACGCCGCAAGGTGCACAGGTTATGCACAGCCCCTGTGGATAACGGTGTTGGGTTTGAGGCAAATGGGGTCTAAGGTGACAGTGTTCCCCACCTATTTCCACAGGCTTGCGGTGTCTCTTCGCACACGTGAGATTGGACGTACCAAAAGGTCGGCCGACCCTGCGACACTGAAGTAGGATAATGACGCGGAAAACTGGGAACCCGCGGAGCTTGAAGGGAAAACCCGTGTCGCTAGCCAACACGGAAACCAATTCTGAATCCGGCGATTCAGCCTACGGCCGCACGCCGCCTCAGGATCTCGTCGCGGAGCAAAGCGTGCTCGGCGGCATGATGCTCTCCAAGGATGCCATCGCGGACTGCGTGGAGGTCCTGCGCGGACTCGATTTCTATCGCCCGGCGCACGAAGTCGATCTACGAAGCGATCATCGACCTCTACGGCCGCGGCGAACCCGCCGACGCCGTGACGGTCTCCGACCTCTTGACCAAGCGCGGGGAAATCACCCGCATTGGCGGCCCGGCCTACCTGCACACCCTGATCCAGTCCGTCCCGACCGCTGCCAACGCCGGCTTCTACGCCGAGATCGTTCGCGAGCGCGCGGTGCTGCGCCGATTGGTTGATGCGGGAACCAAGATCGTCCAGCTTGGCTACTCGCAGGACGGCGAAGTCGACGCGATCGTCAACGAAGCCCAGGCCGAGGTCTACAAGGTCGCCGAACGCCGCACCGCGGAAGACTACGTGCCGCTGCGCGACATCATCGAAGGCACCGTCGACGAAATCGAGTCGGCTGGTTCCCGTGGCGAAGGCATGACCGGCGTTCCCACCGGTTTCTACGAACTCGACGAGCTGACCCAGGGCCTGCACGGCGGCCAGATGATCGTTATCGCCGCCCGCCCGGCCGTCGGCAAGTCGCACGTTCGCATTGGATTTCGCCAGGTCGGCAGCCATCAAGAACAACATGACCGCTGTTTTCTTCTCCCTGGAAATGGGCCGAAACGAAATCGCCATGCGCCTGCTTTCCGCAGAGGCAAGCATCGCCTGCAGAACCTGCGCAAGGGCACCATCAAGGACGAGCGAATGGTCGAAGATCGCCACCACCATGGGCCGGCTCAACGACGCACCGCTGTTCATCGACGATTCGCCGAACATGTCGCTGATGGAAATCCGCGCCAAGTGCCGTCGCCTGAAGCAAAAGCACGACCTCAAGCTCGTGGTCTTGGACTACCTGCAGCTGATGAGCTCCGGCAAGCGCGTTGAATCGCGTCAGCAGGAAGTCTCCGAGTTCTCGCGTGCACTGAAGCTGCTCGCCAAGGAACTCGACGTGCCGGTCATTGCGCTGTCGCAGCTGAACCGTGGTTCCGAACAGCGTACGGACAAGAAGCCGATGGTTTCCGACCTTCGCGAATCCGGATCGATCGAGCAGGATGCCGACATGGTCATCCTGCTTCACCGTGAAGACATTTACGACAAGGAGTCGGCGCGTGCCGGCGAGGCCGACGTGATCGTGGCAAAGCACCGTAACGGTCCGACCAAGACCATGGTGGTTGCCTTCCAGGGCCACTACTCGCGCTTCAACAACATGGCGCAAGAGGGCGGGATGTAACCGTCCCCAACACGATGGTGCGGCCATTCCCCCGTTCTTGGGAATGGCCGCACCATTGCGTTAAGCGGCACTCGGCTTCGGGTGCCTCTACGCCTGCGCCTCGGCAAACGACTTGAACTCATTCATCATCTTCAGGTTCTGCTTCTTGAACATCGAGCCGAAAAGCAGCCCGACGATCTTCATGAAACCCGGTGAACTCGAAGGTGTTGTGCGCGACCCAGCGGGTCGCGGTTCCGCCCACGTCGTGGAATTCGTTCTTGCAGATGTTGTGGACGCCCTTGGCATCATAGGTCCCGTCGAATGCGTCGGGCAGTTCGCGGCGGGTGACGGTCTCGACCATTTCCATGGTTCCCTTGCCCTGCTTGTAGGTCAGCCTCGAGGTGGCGCCGGGCTTCCCCGGGGGTGCCGGAGACCGCCTCGAAGGAGAGCAGCCCCTTCTGCCAGTGCTTCAGGTTCTCCGGGTCGTCGAAGAGCTCGATGAACCTGCTGCGCGGGATGTTGACGGTTATTTCGTTGGTGAAGTCCATGCTCGAAACCCTACCTGCGGCCGCCCCCGTTTGGGAGCGGAGACGCCCTCGAAAAACATTGGTGACAAGACACTCCGCAGATCGATGCAACAGGGGGAAAGCGCAGGCTTTAAGCTCTAACCATGTCCTTGTCTGCTGCCGGATCCGGCGCGAATGCGCCACTTGGCCTTTTCGCTCCCCAATACCGTTGGATCACCGTGGGAATGTTCTCCCTGGTGTTCCTTGTCGCCTTCGAATCCCTGGCCGTCACGACGGTCATGCCACTGGTCAGCAAGGAGCTGGACGGCGCGTCCATGTACGCGCTGGCCTTCGCCGCGCCCATGGCCAGCGGCGTCATCGGCATGGTGGCCGCGGGTGGCTGGTCCGACCGAAAGGGCCCGACGGGTCCGCTCTACGTCTCCTCGATCGTGTTCATCATCGGCCTGCTGCTGTGCGGCCTGGCACCGAGCATGCAGGCGCTGGTGGTGGGACGCCTGGTCCAGGGACTCGGCGGTGGTGCCATCACCGTGGCGCTGTACGTGGTGGTGGCACGGGTTTACGTTCCGCGCCTGCATCCGAAGATTTTCGCCGCGTTTGCCGCGGCCTGGGTCATTCCGTCGCTGATCGGCCCGTTTGCGGCGGGACTTGCGGCGCAAACCGTTGGTTGGCGCTGGGTGTTCCTGGGCGTCGTGGGGCTCGTGGTCCTGGCCATGGCCGCGGTGGTGCCGTCGCTGCGCGGGCTCGGCGGCGGGGAGAACCCGGAAGGCAAGATCGCCTGGCTGCCGTTGGGCTGGGCGGCCCTGGCCGCGGCCGCGGTCCTGGCCATGAACCTGCTGGCCGACATTCCCTCGGTGGGAACCTGGCTGATGGTGCTCTCCCTGGTGGTGGTGCTCGTGGCGGTGCGCCCGCTGTTCCCGCGCAGGACCCTGAGCGCGGGGCGTGGCCTGCCGACCACGATCCTGGTTCGCGGGCTGGCCGCGGCCGCGTTCTTCGGCACCGAGGTGTACCTGCCGTACCTGCTGATGGACCGCTACGCACTCACTCCCGCGGTGGCGGGCCTGGCGCTGACCGGCGGCGCGATCTTCTGGTCGCTGGGATCCGCGGTCCAGGGCCGCATGGGGGAGACCCTGGGCAACGAACGGGCCATGCTCATCGGCTCGGTGCTCGGCGTGGCGGCAATCCTCCTGGTCTTGGCGACCGCGGCCTGGCACTGGCCGGCCTTCGTGGCGATCGCCGCCTGGGGCCTCGGCGGGGCCGGCATGGGCCTGGTGTACCCGAGGCAGAACGTGCACATGATCAAGTTGTCGACCACCGCGAACCAGGGATTCAACTCCTCGGCGCTGGGCATCGCCGACTCCATGGGCTCGGCGCTGGCCTTGGCCGCGGCCGGGCTGATCTTCGCCGCCTTCAGCGGAAACGACTCGTTCGTCGCGGTCTTCGCCTTCACCACGCTCATCGGGCTGGCGCTGATCGTCTTGACCCCGCGGACGCGGGCCGTTGAAACGGCCGTGCCGGCGGCCGAGGTGCCGAATACACTCGGAGCATGAGCGATCACGAACTGCCGAAAATCGGTGCTCCCGCCACGCGGGCACTGAACGCCCACGGAATCACCACGCTTGAACAGGCCGCGGCCCGGGGCGAGAAGGCGCTGCTGGCCATGCACGGGGTCGGCCCCAAGGCCATCCGGATCCTGCGCGAAGCGTTGCGGGAGAATGGGCTCGGAGCTGGCCGACTGAAGTCCGGCCTTGCACACACGACTACCGATTGAGGCACGAAAACCATGGGAACCCCCGAAGCAAAGGCCCCGTTGGGCCGCTGGCTCACCGCGATCCTCCTGTTTGCGCTGACGGCCTGGGTCGCGCTGGGAGGGCTCTTCGGCACCAGCGAAACAGCTGGATCCCGCGCGACACGATCCTGACCTGGGGCGTGGGAATCTGCGCGGTGCTCGCCGCGGCGGCCATCGCCCATGCCGTGATCGGCCAGAAGCGGTTCAACCGCGAGCGCACCAAGTAACGGCCAGGGCCCGTGCAACGGCAGTGCGCCGCCGGAGCCTACGCCGCCGGCAGGATCCGCAGGTGTTGGGTCCCGGGCGACGAGGTGGGCGTCGTATTGGTGGTGCTTGGCCGTGTACGCCTTGATGTAGGGGCACACCGCCACGACCTTGTGCCCCTGCGCAATGGTGTCCTCCAGGGCGAAGGCGGCAAGCCTCGAGGCCAGCCCCTGCCCGGAGTAGGCCTCGTCGACGACGGTGTGGAAGAAGACGCGCTCGATGCCGTGGTCGGTGGACAGGTCCCGGTAGTGGGCGGCGCCGATGATCTTGTCGCCGTCGAACACGGCATAGCGCTGCCGTTCGGCGAGCTGCCCGACGTGGATTTCGCTCATGGTCTTCCCCTTATCCGTCGCCGGTGTGCCGGCCGAAAAGGCGGCTGAAAAACCCCGGCGGCTCGCTGCCCTCGGCCAGGACCACCATGGCGCCGAAGCCGTCGTAGTATCCCTGGTGCTGCTCGTTGATGGCGTAGACGGCGCGGATGGAGCGTTCGGCGTGCTCCGCGTCCATGGCCTGCCGCCGGTACACGCGCACCGGGAACAGGCCGTTGGCATCCTGCCCGTCGGAACGGTCGACCGACCAGCCAGCGCTTTCGAAGTGCGCGCAGGCGTCGTCCGCCTGCTGCGCCGAGGCGTAGGAAACGAAATGTTCCACCTCGCGCTTGGCTTCGAGCTGGTCGCCGAGCTCGGCCCGTTCATTCAGCGAACGCCGCAGCCGTTCAAGCTCCATCTCCAGGCTCATGGGTTCCTTCCTCTCGGCCGTCCCCGCGAAGTCGCGGGTACGGGAATCATCGGGCGGGGGCGCCTAGTCGCGCGGGCGCAGGCGGACGGTGGGCAACACCGGGGCGGGCAGCGGATCGGGTTCGCCGTCCGGGAACTCGCCGAACCGCCTGGCCGATCCGTCCCCGGGTTCGGCACCGATTTCCGCCTGCCACTGCTGGCGGTACTTCACGACCTCCTCGTGGGTGCGCCCCACGAAGTTCCACCACATGAGGATCTGCTCATGGAGCGGCTCGCCGCCGATCAACAGCGCGCGCACGGGCTTGTTTCCGGCGGTCAGCGTGACGGCCTGGAACCCGGCGGGCAGGAACGCCAAGTGGTCGACCGGGACATCGTCCGCCTCGACCTTCAGGGACCCGGCATCGAGCAGGATGCCGTGTTCGTGGTGCGCCTTGAGCGCCACCTTGATCCGTGCGCCCGGTTCCATGAGGATCTCGGCACCCACCAGCTCGGTGTACGTGTGGACGGGGGAGGCCGAGTAGTGCTCGGCCCCGCGGTCGCCGGAGACGCTGAGCGACCCCAGGAACACGCGGACCGTCCAGTCGTCGGTTCCCATGGGCTCCGGGCGGTGGTGCGCGAAGGTCGGCGCCGTGTGCCGGGCCCGGTCCGGCAGCGCGATCCACAACTGGGCGCCGTGCAGCACCGGGTGTCGGGGGTCGAGAATTCGGAGTGGCTGATGCCGCGCCCGGCGGTCATCAGGTTGACCTCGCCGGGACGGACCATGGCGTGGTGCCCCGCGGAGTCGCGGTGCTCGATTTCGCCGGTGAAGAGCCAGGAGACGGTTTGCAGGCCGGTGTGCGGGTGGCGCGGAACGCGCATGCCGCCGGATTCGCCCACGGGGTCCGGCCCGTAGTGGTCAAGGAAGCACCAGGCGCCGATCAGGCTGCGCTGCTTCTGCGGCAGGGTCCTGCGCACGTCCATGGCCCGCGGCCCGCCCAGCGGAACGTTCCGCGGGGCCAGCAGCTCGATGCCTGCGCACGCGTGGTGGTCGTTGCACACAAGTTCTTCGGGTGCGGTCTCCAGGTTGCTCATGACCATAGCGTAGTGCCGGGTCGCCGGATCCGGCGAGGGGGCCCGACGGGCAGGCCCGCCGGTGTCCCGCGCCGCCGGCTGCCGCCGCGAAACCCCGCCGCCCGACCCCGCCTCAGCCTCCGGCCACCGATTGCATGATCATGACCGTGGAGCCGGCGGGCAGCTCGGATTCCAGCCCCTGCAGCGCGCGGATGTTGTCCGGCCCGATGAAGATGTTCACGTAGCGGCGCACCTGCCCGCGTTCGTCCCTGACCCGGCGGGCAAAGAGCGGGTAGGCCTCGCCTAGCTCGTCAAGAAGGTTGCCGACGCTGGAGCCCACCGGCATGTGGGCCTCGAGCCTGCGGTTCCCGCCCAGGGTCGTGGCGAGCACCGACGGAACCTCGATCTGGATCGTTTGCATGCTCAGGCGCCAACAACCACTGCGGCGCGCACGCTGAGCACGTCGGGCAGCCGCTGGGCGACGGTGTTGAAATGCGCCCCCTCGTCGGGGCTCGCGAAGACCTCGCCGCCGCGGGTCCCGAAGTACACCCCGACGGATCCGGGGTTGTCGTCCACGGCGGCCGCGTCGCGCAGCACCGCGTTGTAGTCGGGTTCCGGCAGCCCGTCGTGCTGTTCCTCCCAGTTGTTCCCGGCGTCGGTCGACCTGTAGACCGAGAGCCGCCCGCCCACGGGGTTGCGCTCCTCGGCGGCCTTCAACGGGATGGTCCAGACGGTGCCGGGGGTGCGCGGGTGGGCGAGGAACACGAAGCCGAAGTCGGCGGGAAGCCCCTGGGCAATGCTTGTCCATTCATCGCCGGCGTTGTCGGTCCGGTAGACGCCGCCGTGGTTCTGGGCGTAGAGCCTGTCCGGGTCTCCCGCGTCCGCGGTGATGTGGTGGACGCACTGGCCGAACTCGGGCCACGGGTCGGGGAAGAAGTCGGCCTTGATGCCCTTGTTCCGCGGTTCCCAGGAGGCGCCGCCGTCGGTGCTGCGGTACACGCCGCCGGTGCTCATCGCCGCGTGGACCACGTTCGGGTCGGCCGCGTTCGGCACGATGCTGTGCACCGCGGCCCCGCCGAAACCGGCACCCCATTCGCTGCGGTGCGGGTGGTCCCAGAGCCCGCGGTTCAGCTCGAAGTTCTCGCCGTCGTCGGTGGACTTGAAGACGGAAATGGGTTCGCAGCCCGCCCACACGACACCCGGGCGCTCGGCGGTGTCGGGGCGGATGTGCCAGATGCGGGCCAGCGCGGTGTCGGTGTCCTCGGGGAACTTCACCGCGCCCTTCTCCGTCTCGGACCAGGTGGCACCCAGGTCGTCGCTGTGCACGACGGTGGGTCCCCAATGCCAGTCGTTGACCCCGGCGAAGATCCTGGTGCGGCCGCCGCGGGTGTCGATGGCGACGGACGGGACCTCAAGGGTGGTGAAATGCGGCCCGGTGAGCGTCCAATCCTGCCGGTTCCGGCTCTGGGCCAGCCAGAGGCCCTTCTTGGTTCCGATGGCAAGCACGGTGTTTTGGTCGTTTTCCATGGGAAACAGTGCAACATCGCCCGGGGCCGAATTCAAGGGTGGATCGGGCTTCGGCCCGATGTTTTCAACGGCCGTCGGCGCCGGTGACGAACCCGTCCGCGTAGAGCAAGCCCCTGTAGTTCTTGATGCGGGAAAGGCGTCTTGTCAACGGGGATTCATGGGTTCCCACGACGACGGTGGTGGCCCCCGAATTGACCGCCGACTGCAGCCCGGCCGGTGCATCCTCGAAGACCACGCAGTCGGAAATGTCGACCCCCAGTTCCGCGGCCGCCTGCAGGTAGCCCTCGGGCGACGGCTTGCCGGCGATGACGTCCTCCGCGGCAACCAGGACCTCGGGGATGGGCAGGCCCGCGGCCCGCAGGCGGGTTTCGGCCAGCGCCCGCCCGGCCGAGGTGACAACCGCATGGGGGATGTTTCCCAGCTGGCCCAGGAACGCCCCGGCGCCGGGGATCTCGATGATTCCCTCCACGCGGGTGACCTCCTGCGCTTCGAGCTCGGCGGCGAGCCTGGCCAGGTCGCCGGTGGAACCGGGCAGGAACCGGCGCAGGGTGTCCAGGGTCTGGCGTCCGTGCGAGTAATCAAGCAGTTCGCCGATGTCGATTCCGTGTTGCCTTGCGAAATCCGTCCACAGGTCCTCAACGACGGCCGTGGAATCGACGAGGGTTCCGTCCATGTCAAAGAGCAGGGCCCGGGCCTTCAGCGCGGGGAACGGTGGGGTTTCCGGAATCATGCGATCAGCCTAACCGGTGTGCCCCGGGTGTGGCATCGCCTGCAGATGGCGTGAAGGCCGCGCCGCAGAGAGGACCGCCCACGAACGTTCCTTCCTGCCCGTCGACGCGGAGACCGGCAAGGCCGTCTTCGGTTCCTAGGCGTTGCGCGGCCCGTACATGATCAGGGCCACGCCGCCCAGTGCGACGATGGCGCCGGCGACATCCCAGCGGTCGGGCCGGAACCCGTCAACCAGCACGCCCCAGAGCAGCGAGCCCGCGACGAACACCCCGCCGTAGGCGGCCAGGATCCGCCCGAAATTCGCATCGGGCTGCAGCGTGGCGACAAAACCGTAGAGCCCCAGCGCGATGGCGCCTGCCCCGATCCACAGCCAGCCGCGGTGTTCGCGGACGCCCTGCCAGATCATCCAGGCGCCGCCGATTTCCAGCAGCGCGGCAACACCGAAGAGCAGAACCGATTTGAGTATTGTCATGGGCTACATCATTTCACCCCGGTGGCTCCGCGCGGGGCCCGGAAGGAGCGGCCCGGCATTCGGTTCGGCGGCGGATTAGCGGTAACCTCATGCGCATGGATATGGGACAACTCGTACTTGAACATGAATTCGCCGTGCCGCGCCCCGCATTGTGGGCGGCCTTTATTGAACCCGAAATCCTTGCCGAATGGTTTGGCCCGGAGGGCTGGGGCGTTCACCTCGACACCGTCACCATTGACCCGCGCGTCGGCGGCGTGCAGGAATTTGTCATGCACTCCCTTGAGGACCCGACCCAGACCTCTCCGGTGCAGGCAAAGTTCACCGAGGTGCGCGAGCACGAGCTGCTCGTGGGCCAGGACGGCCCGCACGAGATGACGCTGAGCCTTGTCATCGAATTGCGCGTCGAGCTCTTCGATCGCCCCAACGGTTCGCTGCTGAAGATCACCCAGGGCCCGCTGCCCGTGGAGGTCATCGAAACCGCCCGTGCCGGCTGGGAATCCTCCTTCACCAAGCTCGAGCGGGTCTTCGCGGACTTTATGTAGCTCTTAGCCCCTGCCGATGAACGGCATGCCCGCGGCCGTGATGGTCACGTGGTTCACTGCGACATTGGCGGGGGAAGCTGCAATGAATTCGATGGTTGCCGCGGCCTGCTCCAAATCAAACGTGGGTTCCGGCTTGCGGCTTCCGTCCGCCTGGAGCGCGCCCGAGTTGGCCCCGACATCCTGCATCATTTCCGAGGCGGCGTTTCCGATGTCGATCTGGGAGCAGGTGATGCCGTGGGCCCGTCCGTCCAGTTCGATGGACTTGGTCAGGCCCGTGATTGCGTGTTTGGTGACCGCGTAGGCAACCGTTGACGGGCGTGGCACCTGGGCGCTGATGGACCCGTTGTTGATGATGCGCCCGCCGCCGGAGTGCTGCATGTGCCTGAATGCCGCACCCGCGCAGTACATGGCACCGCTGAGGTTCACCGCGCAAACCTCTTGCCACTGTGCGGGGCTGAGTTCGCCAATGTTTGCGGCAGGCCCGAAGATCCCGGCGTTGTTGAAAAGCACGTCGATGCGTCCGAACCGTTCAATGGCCGCCGCAAAAAGTTCCTCCACGGCCTCCGGATCCGTGATGTCGGCGGAAACCACCAGGGCCTGCGGGTGCTGTGCCGCGGTGTCGAGCAACGGCTGTTCCCGGCGGCCGGCAAGCACCACATTCCACCCCGATGCCAGCATGCGCCTCGTCACGGCCTGCCCGATGCCCGAACCTGCGCCGGTGACAAGGATTGTTCGGGGCGTGGGGTGTCGGGGCTGTGTCTTGCGGGGATGAAGCATTCATGGGGGTGGTCCTTGGCTGTTGAACGAGTCGAGTGATTCGTGGTGTTGTCCCCGAACGGGTCTTGGGGGTGGGTTTCCCCGATCCTACTGTGCGGAATATCTTCCGTGCATGTCGGTTACAGACCGGGAAAAGCCTGTTTCATGCAGGTCGGTTCGTGGGGTCCGGGGATAGGTTGGAACAACCATGAGTTCAGAACAGCAATCTTCGAGTCTGGTCCTCGACGTCCCGACGTAGGGCGACTGCGCGGAGATTTTTGCGATTGCCAGCGATCCGCGCACGTGGACGCACATTCCGGGGGAGCGGAGCAGTCGACCCGAAGAAAACCGCCGAGCTTGTTGAAATGTTTCGCGAGGGCTGGGCCGCGCACGGGCTTTCAAATTGGGTCGTGCGCCTGGGGCTGCACCACGAGGATCCGCGGCTTCGTCCCGGGATGCTTCTGGGCACCGGGGGAGTCCACCTCTTTGAGCCTCCGGCGGCGGGTCCGTTCTGGAATCTCGGATACCGGTTTGCGCCGGAAGGTTGGGGGCGGGGCTTCGCCACGGAGGTCGCGTCCAAGGCCGTGGGGATGGCGCGGGAGGTGAATCCCGAGGCACCGGTGATCGCCAGGGTGTTGTCAACGAACCCGGCCTCGGCGAAGGTCGCGCAGAAGGCGGGCCTCAAGCTGGCGTGGCAGGGTGCTCCCTCGAAAGAAACGATTGCGGCCGTCGGGCAGGAATCGGTGCAGCGGCTCATTTTTGCCGACCGCGACCTTGAACCGGGAATGCTGGATTGGCTGGTTTCCCGCGGATAGCAAAAATTTCATGCTGCGCATAGTTCATTGGATAGAATAGGTTTCCCTCATGAGTGAAGCGCTGAGTGAACCAACATTCTGGATCCTGACTGCCATGACGGGCCTGTGCACTGAGGCGCAAGGTCTTGAAGCCAGTGCGCACGTTGCCCGGCAGCGACCTGCGGCGGGCGGGTAAACCTCCGGCGCAGACGATCGATTCGCCTGCGCCGGAAGTGTCCTACTTTTCGCCGTCGCGGACCCGCTGGGTGAAGTTCTGCACGTGGTCCTGCAGCACCTGGATCCTGTGCGCGATTGCCGCCTCCCGGTCAAATCCGACATACGGCAGGGACTGCGGTGTGCGGACGTTGACCGAGCATTCGAACTTCTCGCACACCAGCGTGCTGATGGTGTCGCCGTTGCGCCCGGCGGGGCCGGCTTGCTTTGCGTTGAAGAACGTCACGTCGTTGGGCAGGTTGACGTCTTCGCACCATGAGCACTGGGGGCGATTGCGGGTTTTGCCGTCGGCCTTGCGGAACATGATGCCGACGGGTTCGCCGTCCAGGAACGTAACCACGTAGCCAATGAGCGGAAGCTTTTCGTCGCGCCAACCGAGGAAATCGAGGTTTTCCCAGGAGAGCTCGTCAAAGTTGCTCGGCAGGGTGAGCGACTTGCGCTCGCGGAGCGAGGCATTGATGAACGATGACCGGATTTGTTGTTCGGTGAGGGGAAGCATGAAGAATGTTGCCTAACTGTCTTTTCCGCTCGGCGGCAGTTGCCGGGCACGAGGCGGGAAGGTGATTCGGGTGGGAAAGAAACCGTTCAAGGGGCGCCCGGAATCGGGCCAAGTCCGCAAGACGGAATCAATCGCGCCGTATGGCGCGGGAAAAGAACCGCGAAAGACAGTGTTATCTCGAGCCGGCGGAAAAGACGCCGGCAACCTCCGGACGCCGCGTGGGCAGCTGGGTCGAGATGAAAACGAACATGGGAAAAACTATACGCCCGTACGGGGGAGGGCCGCGTCGATCGGCCGCGGTTCTGCGGCTTCGGGGCTCTCGCTGGATTAGAGCAAACCGCGCAACGGCGTCCAGCCAACAGGCAAGGGGCCGCGGATGCCGGCGCGCAGGCGGTCGGCCTCGGCGGACCAGCCTTGGGCGGCGGCGTCGCGAGGTTTTCCGACGGGGCCGCGTGCCACCCGGAACCCGACATCCTCCAACACCGCGTCGGGAGCGCTTCCGCGGCGCACCGCCGCGCGGCAACTCCACTTCTTGTCCGCCCAGCCTCCTCCTCGCAAACTTCGGTAATCCCCGTACCTCGCGGTGTCCGCGTAGTCCCAGCACCATTCCCAGACATTGCCGATCATGTCGAAAAGGCCGAAGCTGTTTGGCTGCTTCAGTGCGACGCCCTGAGGTCCTTCGACGTTGTCGGCTGCCGTCCAAGCGATGTCTTCGAGGGGTCCGTATGTCGGCTCCGTGGTTCGCGCCCGGCAGGCCCATTCCCATTCGGCCTCCGTGGGCAGCCTGTAGCCGTCGGCACCCACGTCCCAGGCGACCTCCCGGCCGTTGATGTCGTACGCCGGCTTCAGCCCGGCAACAAGCGACGCACCATTGCACCAACCTATTGCCTCAAACCAGGTCACCGGGTGTACGGGTAATGCACCCTGCGGATTGGCCGCCGTTCCGGGGTTGGACCATTGGTCGGCGGTAACCGGAGTTTTTCCAATTTCGAAGGGAACGAGTGCCACCGTGCGAGTGGATGAGGAACGGGCGTCCCGCAGCTGCACTGTGCCCGCGGGGATCGATGCGAACGGTCCTGTGTTTTCGGGAGTGCGAGGCATGGTTGCAAGTCTTCCGCATGCCCATGGGATTGCAAGCCGGTTGTGCCGATGGCGCTTCGGGAGGGCGTGTTCGGCTACGCGAGATTCTTTGAATATTGCGGCAATCCATGACGCGGCGTTGACTTATGGGCCTAAAACAGCGTTCACTTAATCTTAGTATGCGAGAGAAAGATTTCGTACAGTGAAATACTCTCGTGCTTCAAACGGTGACCACAAGTAGCCACCCCTCTCCACATCTGAAGGAAACACCCATGACCCTCGTTGATGAGTTCGCTCAAGCATCGTCGTTCGATCCAGAGGAAACCTCTGAATGGATCGAATCATTTGATGCGTTGGTCCAGGCACGCGGCACGCAAACCGCGGAAGGCATCATGAGCTCCCTCATGAGCCGAGCGGGCCAGGCCAGCGTGAATTTGCCGCTGGTCCACACCACGGACTACGTGAACACCATTCCCGTGGACCAGGAACCCGAGTTCCCGGGCGACGAGCAGGTCGAACGCCGCTACCGCGCCTACATGCGCTGGAACGCCGCCGTCATGGTCCACCGCGGCCAGCGCCCCGGCGTCGGCGTCGGCGGACACATCTCCACCTACGCCGGCGCCGCAACCCTGTACGAGGTGGGCTTCAACCACTTCTTCCGCGGCAAGAACCACCCCGGCGGCGGCGACCAGGTCTTCTTCCAGGGCCACGCCTCCCCGGGCATGTACGCCCGCGCCTTCATGGAAGGCCGCCTGTCCGAGGAGGACATGGACGGCTTCCGCCAGGAAAAGTCCCGCCAGGGCCACGCCCTGCCCTCCTACCCGCACCCGCGCTCCCTGCCGGACTTCTGGGAATTCCCGACCGTGTCCATGGGCATCGGCCCGGCCAACGCGATCTACCAGGCGCAGTCCAACCGCTACCTGCAGAACCGCGGCATCAAGGACACCTCCGACCAGCACGTCTGGGCGTTCCTGGGCGACGGCGAAATGGACGAGCCCGAGGCACGTGGCTTCCTCCAGCTTGCGGCCAACGAGAAGCTCGACAACCTCACCTTCGTGGTCAACTGCAACCTGCAGCGCCTGGACGGCCCGGTGCGCGGCAACGGCAAGATCATGCAGGAACTCGAGGCGTTCTTCCGCGGTGCGGGCTGGAACGTCATCAAGGTCGTCTGGGGCCGCGAGTGGGACGACCTGCTGGCCAAGGACAAGGAAAGCTCTCTCGTCAAGATCATGAACGAGACCCCGGACGGCGACTACCAGACCTACAAGGCCGAGAACGGCGCCTTCGTGCGCGAGCACTTCTTCGGCAAGTCCCCGGAAACCAAGGAAATGGTTGCGGACCTCACCGACGAGGACATCTGGAACCTCAAGCGCGGCGGCCACGACTACCACAAGGTCTACGCCGCCTACAAGGCAGCCACCGAGTTCAAGGGCAAGCCGACGGTCATCCTGACCAAGACGGTCAAGGGCTACGGCCTGGGCCCGCACTTCGAGGCGCGCAACGCGACGCACCAGATGAAGAAGATGACCCTGGAGGACCTCAAGGGCTTCCGCGACCACCTGCGCATCCCGATCACCGACGAGCAGCTGGAGGCGGACCCGTACCTGCCGCCGTACTACCGCCCGGCGGACGACTCGGCCGAGTTCAAGTACATGATGGAACGCCGCGCGGCCCTCGGCGGCGCCGTCCCGTCGCGCCGCACCAAGTCCAAGGAGATCCACCTCCCCGAGGACAAGGCCTACGACACCGCTTCGCGCGGCTCGGGCAAGCAGCAGGCCGCCACCACCATGGCGTTCGTGCGCCTGCTCAAGGACCTGATGCGCGACAAGGACTTCGGCAAGCGCGTGGTCCCGATCGTGCCCGACGAGTCGCGCACCTTCGGCATGGATGCCTTCTTCCCGACCGCCAAGATCTACAACCCGGCCGGCCAGAACTACCTGTCCGTGGACCGCGACCTGGTCCTGGCCTACAAGGAATCCCCGACGGGCCAGCTGATCCACCCGGGCATCAACGAGGCCGGCGCCGTCGCGGCGTTCACCGCCGCGGGCACCGCGTATTCCACCCACGACGAGCCGCTGATCCCGATCTACGTGTTCTACTCGATGTTCGGCTTCCAGCGCACCGGCGACTCCTTCTGGGCGGCCGCCGACCAGATGACCCGCGGGTTCATCATGGGCGCCACCGCGGGCCGCACCACGCTGACCGGCGAGGGCCTGCAGCACGCGGACGGGCACTCCCCGATCCTCGCGGCCACCAATTCCGCGGTGCTGACCTACGACCCGGCCTACGGGTACGAGATCGGCCACATCATGCGCTCCGGCCTGGAGCGCATGTACGGCGGCAAGCACGAGGACCCGAACGTGATGTACTACATCACGCTCTACAACGAGCCGTACCAGCAGCCCAAGGAACCGGAAAACCTGGACGTCGAAGGCATCGTCAAGGGAATCTACAGGGTCTCCGAGAACCACATGGAAGGCCCCCGCGCCCAGCTCATGGCGTCGGGCGTTGCAGTGCCTTGGGCACTTGAGGCCCAGCGCCTGCTGGCCGAGGAGTGGGGCGTATCGGCCGACGTCTGGTCGGTGACCTCGTGGAACGAGCTGCGCCGCGACGGCCTGGCTGCCGAGCGCGAAAACTTCATGAACCCAGGCTCGGAGCCGCGCGTTCCGTTCGTCGCCCAGCAGCTTGAGGGTGCGCAGGGACCGGTTATCGCCGCCACCGACTACATGTCCTTGGTGCCGGACCAGATCCGCCAGTTCGTCCCGAACGAGTTCGCGACCCTGGGTGCCGACGGGTTCGGTTTCTCCGACACCCGCGCCGCCGCGCGCCGCTTCTTCAAGATCGACGCCCAGTCAATGGTCGTGCGCACGCTGCAGATGCTGGCCAAGCGCGGGGAGGTCGACGCCTCGGCGCCGGGCGCAGCCTTCGCCAAGTACCAGCTGAACGACGTCAACGCCGCCACCAGCGGAGGTGCAGGCGGAGACGCCTAGCAGCCTAGAGCTCGCAACGGTCAGCACGGGCGGCTTCGGAACCGAATCCGCCCGTGACATGGATTGTGGGGAAATGTCCCCGGCTGATGCCGGGGACATTTTCTTTGTCCTTTTCGCCGAGGCAATTCGTGGATTCCGGGTGTGCCGCATCGGGGTCGCCTGTCACCCACGTCGATCGCTGTGGCTTGGATCCGGGGCTGCGCGCTTGGCGGTGCCCCATCCGGGCTCGAAGTGCGCTGGAGCCAGGTTGGAAACGTGTCTGGGGGCGATGCTGCAGGGGACCGGGCCCGGACGCGGGGTGGGCCGCTGGAAACGCGCCACGCGGCCATGGAGCGACGCGCCATCGCCATGGGAAACACGGTCGGGCCCCGACCCGTCAGGAGCCAGGCTGCGCGTACGCGGCGCGTTCACGTCGCGGGTGGACCGTGTGGCGGGACCTTGTCGAGGGTCGTCCCTTGAAGCGCAAACAGTCCTTAAACACCACAAACGAGGGGATGCCATGGCGCCTCCAATGGCATCCCCTCGTGGTCTGGTGGGGTGTTGTTGCTTGCTACTGCATCCGTGGATTTAGCTGCGTGCCTTGCTGCGGTGCAACCAAGACCACCACGATGTCGACTTCCTGTTCCGCGAAGTCCCGGGTCCGAAATCGGGATCCAGGCCTCGAATGGGTTCGAACATCGCGATGAAAGGCCTCACGGATAGTTCTCCGGATGCCAGTGCTTCATGTCCTTTGGATGATTCAGCTGCTGAATCGACGGTGTTCATGTTTACCCCCTTCGAGGTGATTGTTTTCATATCGCGGAATATTGATTTTGTCTGACGGAATAATTATGACCTTAATCTCGGTGCTTCCACAAGGGGTTGGCGGGAAATCTTGCCTCCAGGGTCGAATGTTTCGGGCCCGCCGAGGGGTCGAGGAAGCTATTTTTCGAAAAACCCTTGACGGCATGGCTGTGATGCGGGTTACATATAACGAAGAAAGATTCCACGATTCAAAAACATCGAGTCGAAGCCGGCGTTGCCGGTGGTAAGGGTGTTCAGCGTTTGGGCGTGGCCTAAAAGTTTTGAAAGAGCTGATCACCCATGAACTTGTTGCATTTCAACACCCTCGACGCCCCTGCCGCTGCAAGCGTCCTTCGTCCCTGCCTTGATGTGGACCGATGGATTGATTCCATCGTCGGCAAGCGCCCCTTCGCATCGATCGACAATCTTGTTGCTCATGCAGGGCTTGCCGCGTCGCCGCTATCCGAGGAAGAAATCGCCTCGGCGCTGGCCCATCACCCTCGTATTGGCGAGCGCGCCGAGGGCGGCTCGGCCGAAGCGACACTGAGTCGCGCGGAACAGTCGACACTCACCCTGGGCGACGGCATCAAGGAATCCCTCTCCGCGGGAAACCGTGCCTATGAACAGCGGTTTGACCGCGTCTTTCTCATTCGCGCCGCCGGCCGCAGCAGTGAAGAAATCCTGGCCGAGCTTGATCGACGACTCTTGAACGACGACGAAGAGGAAACGCGCGAGGTCGGGCAGCAGTTGCGTGAAATCGCGTTGCTTCGCCTCGACGCGCTCTTCGAGCCCGTTTCCGCACGCTAGCGGCATTCGCCAAAACCATCTTTGAGGAGCTCTGAGCCCGCAATCATGACAAATCGCAGCCACATCACAACCCATGTACTCGACACCGGGACCGGGAGGCCTTCCTCCGGTGTCAAGGCCACGCTGGAAGCCAAGACGGCATCCGGTTGGCAAGAAATCGGAACCGGGGTGACCGACAGTGATGGTCGGATCGCAAACCTTGGTCCGGTGCAGGTTGAAGCAGGTGAATACCGGGTTTCATTCGATACCGGTGCCTACTTCGGGTCGAAGGGTACGGAAACCTTCTTCCCCGCGGTAACGATCAATTTCCTGGTGAGCAACACCGCCGATCACTACCACGTACCCCTTCTTATCAGCCCGTTTGCATTTTCCACGTACCGAGGGAGCTAATACAATGACTGCCACAAAGATCGAAACCCCTGTTTCGACCAAGATCGTCCTGGGACAGAACCAGTACGGCAAGGCCGAAGTCCGGCTCGTCAAGATCACCCGCGACACCAAGCGCCACGAGATCGAGGACCTGAACGTCACTTCGCAACTCCATGGCGATTTCACCCGTGCGCACATCGAAGGCGACAACGCCCTGGTGGTGCCCACCGACACCCAGAAGAACACGGTTTACGGCCTGGCCCGCGACGGCGTGGGCGCCGTCGAGAACTTCCTGGTCCGGCTGGGAACGCACTTCACCGGCGAATTCGACTGGATCACCGGTGGCCGTTGGTCGGCCGAGCAGTACTTCTGGGACCGCATCAACGACCACGACCACGCGTTCTCCCGCAACAAGTCCGAGGTCCGCACCGCGGTTCTCGAGATTGCCAACGGCGAGAAGAACATTGTTGCCGGCATCCAGGGGCTCACGGTCCTGAAGTCCACGGGCAGCGAGTTCAACGGTTTCCCCGTTGACCGCTACACCACGCTGCAGGAAACCTCGGACCGCATCCTGGCCACGGATGTCACCGCCCGTTGGCGCTACAACACCAAGGTCGTCAACGGGGGAGAGCTCGACTTCGACGCGATCTACGCCTCGGTCCGTGGGCACCTGCTCGCGGAATTCGCCAACAACCACTCGTACGCGCTGCAGCAGACCATGTTTGAAATGGGCCGTGCGGTGCTCGAAGCACATCCGGAAATCGATGAGATCAAGATGTCGCTTCCCAACAAGCACCACTTCCTGGTGGACCTCACTCCGTTCGGCCAGGACAACCCCAACGAAGTCTTCTTCGCGGCAGACCGCCCGTACGGACTCATTGAAGCAACCATCACGCGTGAGGGAGTCCCCGCCACGCATCCGATCTGGGAAAACACACCCGGTTTTTGCTAAGCGATGAGTAAGAGGGTGCGCCGGTGTAGCAGCACCGGCGCACCCTTCATCGCAGCAACCGACTAGGAGGTCAGTTGTGAACGCTACGCAAGTCAAAACTACCAAACTTCGACCCGAGGACGAGCGGCTTCCCTTGGGCAGAACCATCGCCTATGGATTGCAGCATGTGCTGACCATGTACGGGGGCATCATCGCGCCGCCCCTGATCATCGGCGGTGCCGCGGGGCTGTCCTCGGAAGAGATCGGCGTCCTGATCGCCAGCTGTCTTTTTGTCGGCGGACTCGCAACCATCCTGCAGACGGTGGGCATCCCGTTCTTCGGCTGCCAGCTGCCGTTGGTGCAGGGCACGTCGTTCGCCTCGGTGGCCACCATGGTGGCAATCGTCAACGGCGGCGGGGGAATCCAGGCCGTGTTCGGGGCCGTGCTCGCGGCCTCTGCCGTCGGCTTCCTGATAGCTCCCTTCTTCGCCAGGATCGTGCGTTTCTTCCCGCCGGTGGTGACCGGCGTGGTCATCACCATGATCGGCATTTCGCTGACGCCGGTGGCTGCCAACTGGGCCATGGGCGGAAACGCCAAGGCCGAGAACTACGGAAGCCTTGAGAACATCGGGCTCGCCGCGCGCCACGCTCTTGATTGCGCTGCTGCTTTCCAAGCTCGGCAATGCAGCCATCTCGCGTCTGTCGATCCTCCTGGCAATGGTGCTGGGAACCGTCCTGGCGCTGCTGCTGGGCATGGCCGACTTCTCCAAGGTCGGCCAGGGCGCGCTCTTCGCCTTCCCGCAGCCGCTGGCCTTCGGCTGGCCGGTCTTTGAACTCGGCGGCATCATTTCGATGATCATCGTGGTCCTGGTGATCCTCACGGAAACCACCGCCGACATCCTTGCCGTGGGCGAGATCGCCGGCACCAAGGTCGACTCGCGCCGCATCGCCGACGGCCTGCGCGCCGACATGGCATCAAGCATGGTGGCGCCGTTCCTGAACACGTTCACGCAGAGCGCCTTCGCCCAGAACGTGGGCCTGGTGGCCATCACCGGCGTCAAGAGCCGCTTTGTGGTGACCGCCGGCGGCGGCATCCTGGTGGTGCTTGGCCTCTTGCCGATCCTGGGCAGGGTCGTTGCCGCCGTGCCCACCGCGGTGTTGGGCGGCGCGGGGATCGTCCTCTTCGGCACCGTTGCCGCTTCCGGCATCCGCACGCTGAGCAAGGTCAAGTACGAGGGAAACCTCAACCTGATCATCGTTGCCACCTCGATTGCCTTCGGCTGCCTCCCGATCGTCAAGCCCGACTTCTACGATGCGTTCCCCACCTGGTTCGGGACGATCTTCCACTCGGGCATCAGCTCGGCCGCGGTCATGGCCATCCTGCTGAACCTGCTGTTCAACGAAATGAAGTTCGGCACGCCCAAGAAGGATGCATCGGTGTTCGTCGCGGCTCCGCCGCGCATGGTGCGTGAAGAGGAAGTCCGCAGCCTGCTGGACGGGGACCACTACGAGGCAGGCAAGCTTATCGACGCCGACGGCGAGGAAGTGCCGGTGGTGAGCGACGAAGAGTTCAAACAGGCCCTTGAACAGCACCAACAGGAGCTGGCCGGGGTCGGCATTCGGGTTCCGGCTGAAAATGCCGGGCACAGGGTGAAAGGAAATGAGTTCAAACACGCCTAGCGGGCGGGGAATACAACTGCTAACCAGATGACTGGCGGGGCGGGTGATCGGAGGGGATGGGCCTTCCGATCACCCGCCCCGCTTTTTCGGCGCGCCACCGCTTCCGTGCGCGAGCCAATCACGGCCGAAACGCAGATCACCCGGGGCCGTCATGCGGCCCCGGGTGATCTGCGTTTATAGCCCGGCTCGAATGCTGCCTTGGCCGATTGTGTGCGAACGGTCAGTCGACGCGCACGGCAAGGGAGCTGGACAGCTGCTGGGCGGCGTTCCTCAGTTCGGGAATGGCGCGTTCGGCGAAGTCCTCGGTGACGCGGGTGACGGGCCCGGAGATGGAGATTGCCATCGGGGTCGGTGCGCCGGGCACGGCCATCGCAAAGCAGCGGACGCCAAGTTCCTGTTCTTCTTCATCGATTGCGTATCCGCGGCGGCGAATCTGTTCGAGATCGGCAAAGAGGCGGCTCACGGTGGTGATCGTGTTGGGCGTGTAAACGGCCATTCCGGCCTGGTCGACAAGGCGTCGGACCCGATCGTCATCCAGGACGGACAGGATGGCCTTGCCCACGCCGGTTCCGTGAAGGGTGGAACGGCGTCCGACCTCGGTGATCATGCGCATGGACTGCGGCGACTGTGCCTGGGCGATGTAGGTGACCATGTCCCCGTCGAGGACCGCGATGTTCGCCGATTCCCCCAGGGTGTTCACCAGGTTCTTGAGCACGGGCGTGGCCAGGGCGCCGAGCTGTCGGTTGGCGACCTCGCCAAGGCGGATGAGGCGCGGGCCCAGGGAGTAGCGGCGGTTCGCCAGTTGCCGGACGTAGCCGATGCCAACGAGGGTCCGCAGCAAGCGGTGGATGGTCGGCAGCGGCAGCGGAGTATCGACCGCGAGCTCACTGAGAGCGGCTTCTCCGCCCGCGCGGGCGATGACTTCCAGCAGCTCAAACGCGCGTTCGACGGATTGGACGCCGGATGCCGCCTTTGGTTCGGACATTACGAAGCTCCTCATAAGTGGGGGATCGATGGAAGGGTCTGTACTTAACTTACCGGAGAGCGTGATAATTATTCCGCGATCCGGAAGTGCGGCGGAAAATGTATGAGCCAAGCCACATTCGGGGCTTGTATTTTCATCCTGTAGATAATAGTATCCACTATACGGAAAACTTTTCTCGAGGAGGACCTCATGGCTGTACCTAGCCCAGGCTATTCATTGACCCTTCGGGTCGAAACCCCTGCAACGATTACTGCAACGAGCGAACTCGCGGCTGCCGTTGGTCAGGCCGGCGGTTCGATTACCGCGTTGGACGTGACCGAATCCGGCCATGAGCACATGGTTGTCGACGTCAGCTGCAACACCACCGATGCGGCCCACGGGGATCTCATTCGCGACGCTCTCAACGCGCTCGAGGGTGTCACCGTCCGCAACGTCTCCGACCGCACCTTCCTGATGCACCTCGGCGGCAAGCTCGAGGTCGTCCCCAAGGTCGCACTGCGCAACCGCGACGACCTCTCGCGCGCCTACACCCCGGGTGTTGCCCGTGTCTGTTTGGCAATCGCCGAGAACCCGGCGGCCGCCCGCAACCTCACCATCAAGCGCAACACCATTGCCGTGGTCACCGACGGTTCCGCCGTCCTGGGCCTGGGCAACATCGGCCCCGCCGCGGCACTGCCGGTCATGGAAGGCAAGGCCGCACTGTTCAAGCAGTTCGCCAACGTCGACGCCTGGCCGGTCTGCCTGGACACCCAGGACACCGAAGAGATCATCATGATCGTCAAGGCCCTGGCACCCGTCTACGGCGGCGTGAACCTCGAAGACATCGCGGCCCCGCGCTGCTTCGAGATCGAAGCGCGACTGCGCGAAGAGCTCGACATCCCGGTCTTCCACGATGACCAGCACGGCACCGCAATCGTCACCCTTGCCGCGCTGACCAACGCACTGCTGGTGGTCGGCAAGCAGATCGACAAGGTCAGGATCGTTGTCTCCGGCGTCGGCGCCGCGGGCAACGCGATCATCCAGCTGCTGGCTGCACGCGGCGCAAACAACATCATCGCCTGTGGTCGCAACGGCGCCATCAGCAAGGCGGATGTCTCGCCCGATGCGCACCGCAACTGGTTGGCCGAAAACACCAACCCGGAGCAGTTCACCGGAACGCTCAAGGAAGCAGTGGTTGGAGCCGACGTCTTCATCGGCGTCTCCGCTCCAAACATCCTGGACGAGGCGGACATTGCCGCCATGAACAAGGACGCAATCGTCTTTGCCATGGCAAACCCGGATCCCGAGGTCGACCCGATCGCAGCGGGACGCCACGCGGCCATCGTCGCCACGGGCCGTTCCGACTTCCCGAACCAGATCAACAACGTGCTCGCATTCCCCGGCTTCTTCCGTGGTTTGCTCGATGCCGGAGTCTCGGACATCACCGACTCGATGCTGTTGGCCGCGGCCGACGCAATTGCCGCCCGCGTGAGCCAGGACGAGCTGAACCCGGGATTCATCATCCCGAGCGTCTTTGACCCGCATGTGGCCTCCGATGTGGCCGAAGCCGTCGTCAACGCGGCAGCCAAGAACAAGTAGCAAGAAAGAGCGCCTCCAATGACTATCACCGTCACCCACTACCCGGCCGTTGCACAGGCCCAAGAGATCCTCTCCGCCGAGGCACTGGCCTTCGTCGGCAAGCTGCAGGAAAAGTTCGCACCCACCCGCGATTCCCTGCTTGAGGCCCGCGGCGTGGCCCGCGCCGAGGCAGCCCGCACCGGAACCCTGGACTTCGACCCGGCCACCGCCGAGATCCGCAACGGCGACTGGAAGGTCGCCCCGGCACCTGCAGCGTTGCAGGACCGCCGCGTGGAAATCACCGGCCCGGCAACCCCGGCCAAGATGGCCATCAACGCGCTGAACTCCGGCGCCAAGGTGTGGCTCGCGGACCTCGAGGATGCCTCGACCCCGACCTGGCACAACGTCATCGACGCACTGGCCAACCTGGGCGACGCCGCCCGCGGCACCCTGAAGTTCGTGTCCCCGGAGGGCAAGGAATACGCCCTGCGCACCGACGCGCCGCTGGCCACCGTCGTGGTCCGCCCGCGCGGCTGGCACATGCAGGAAGCCAACCTGCTGATCAACGGCGAGGCAACCGTTGGCGCCCTCGTCGACTTCGGCCTGCACTTCTTCCACAACGCCAAGGTTCTCAGCGAATCGGGCCAGGGCCCGTTCTACTACCTGCCGAAGATGGAGTCCGCACTCGAGTCCCGCCTGTGGAACGACGTCTTCGCCTTCGCCGAGGCCGAGTTGGGCATCGAGCACGGCACCATCCGTGCCACCATGCTCATCGAGACCATCCCGGCGGCATTCCAGATGGACGAGATGCTCTTCGAGCTGCGCGACTACGCCTCGGGCCTGAACGCCGGACGCTGGGACTACCTCTTCTCCATCATCAAGTACTTCCGTGAAGCCGGCGACGAAGTTCATCATGCCGGACCGCGCCGACGTGGCGATGACGGCCCCGATGATGCGCGCCTACACCGAGCTCCTGGTGCAGACCTGCCACAAGCGCGGAGCCTTCGCGATGGGCGGCATGGCCGCAGTCATCCCGAACCGCCGCGAACCAGAGGTCACCGCCGCCGCCTTCGACAAGGTCCGCAACGACAAGACCCGCGAGGCCAACGACGGCTTCGACGGTTCCTGGGTTGCACACCCGGACCTGGTCTCCATCTGCAAGGACGTCTTCGACTCGGTGCTTGGCGAAAAGCCGAACCAGGTCGACCGCCAGCGCCCGGAGGTCTCCGTGACCGCCGACCAGCTGCTCGACGTCGCCTCGGCACCGGGCTCCGTCACCGAGGCCGGAGTCAACGCCAACCTCTACGTTGCGGTCGCCTACACCGCCGTCTGGCTCTCGGGCACCGGCGCCGTGGCCATCCACAACCTCATGGAGGATGCCGCAACCGCGGAGATCTCCCGTTCGCAGATCTGGCAGCAGATCAACAACAAGGTCGTCGCCGCCGACACCGGCAACACCATCACCGCCGAACTCGTCGCCAAGGCCCTCGCCGTCCAGGTTGAGAAGCTGCGCGGCGAGGTCGACAACGCCGCGGAATTCGAGAAGTACTACGTCCCGGCCGCCGCCCTCATCGGCCGCCTGGTCTCGGGCCGCGAGGAAGACTTCGAGGACTTCCTCACGCTTCCGGCCTACCGCCTGCTGAGCACCGAACTGGTCGCCAAGTGAGCCCCCGTCACGCACTGGATGCCGCGGCCCTGGCCGAGGTTGAATCGCGCCTGGCCGCCACCGACGAGTTGCTGGCAAACAGCTACCCGGGCGACGACGGACGCCGCCAGCCCATCCACACCGCTTATGTCCCGGCCGACCGTTTCACGCCCGAGCTTCCCGCCCAATGGGGAGCCGACGCGCTGAACGCGGCGGGCGGCTTTGCGGGGCTTGCCGCCCTGGCCCAGAAGCTCGGGCTGGAAGACCCCGCAGCCCTGGCCGAGCTGGTGGCGGCGAAGCTGAACAGCGAACCCATCGAGGACCTGCGCCTGGACTTCGAGGACGGATTCGGGGTCCGCAGCGACGCCGAGGAAGATGCCGCGGCCGTCGAGGCCGCCCGCCAGGTGGCCAAGGCCGTCGCCGACGGCGTGGCGCCGCCCTTCATCGGCATCCGCTTCAAGTGCTTCGAGGCACCCACCCGTGCCCGCGCGCTGCGCACCCTTGACCTGTTCATTTCCGAACTCGTCGCCCAGGGTCCGCTGCCGGAGGGACTCGTGCTGACGCTTCCCAAGGTCACCACGATCGACCAGGTCGAGGCCATGGTCTACGTCTGCGAAAAGCTCGAGGAGGTGCACGGCCTGCCCGCAGGCCGCCTGCGCTTCGAGGTGCAGATGGAAACCCCGCAGCTGATCCTCTCGCACGAGGGCACCGTGCCCTCCGCCGCGTTGATCCACGCCGGCAAGGGACGCGTTTCCTCGCTGCACTACGGCACCTACGACTACTCGGCCTCCCTGGGCATCGCGGCGGCCTACCAGTCGATGGAGCACCCCGCTGCGGACTACGCCAAGAACGTCATGCAGGTGGCAGTCGCCGGCACCGGCGTGCACCTCTCCGACGGCTCGACGAACATCCTGCCGCTGGGCGATCCCGAAGCCATGGAACGCGCCTGGGCACTGCATGCCCGCCTGGTGCGCCGCCACCTGGAACGCGGCATCTACCAGGGCTGGGACCTGCACCAGAACCAGCTGGCCACCCGCTACCTGGCAACCTACGCGTTCTACCGCGAGGGTTTCGAGGCAGCCGCGGCCCGCCTGCGCAACTACGTGCACAAGATCGAATCCGCGATCATGGACGAGCCCGCAACCGCCAAGGCGCTTGCGAACTTCATCCGCCGCGGCCTGATCTGCGGCGCGCTGACCGCCGAGGAAATCACGGCCAAGGCCGAGATTTCCGTAACCACCCTTGAATCGATCGCCCTGGCGCGAGCAACACAGACGGAGGAATCCAATGCCTAACATCGAGACTCGTGCCGATGCTAGCTACTACACCAACTACGGCGGACACCCGCCGCAGACCGATCTGCTGACCGACCGCGCCATCGTCACCGAGGCGTACACGGTGATCCCGCGCGGCGTGCTGCGCGACATCGTCACCTCCGTCTTCCCCGAGTGGACGGGCACCCGGGCTTGGGTGCTGAACCGCCCGGTTGCCGGCGGTTCGACCACCTTCGCCCAGTCGATCGTGGAGGTCACCCCGGGCGGCGGTTCGCAGAAGCCGGAGCCGCAGGCCGAGGTCCAGTCGTTCATCTTCGTCGTCGCCGGCGAGCTGACCGTGACCATCAACGGTGCCGAGCACAAGCTGGAAGAGGGCGGCTACGCCTACGTTCCGGCCGGTGCCGAATGGTCCGTGCTGAACAACGGCGCCGAGATCGCCACCTTCCACTGGATCCGCAAGCGCTACGAGCCGCTGGCCGGCGTCGCAGCACCGGGCCCGGTCGTTGGCAACGAGAAGGACGTCGTGCCGGGCGCAATGCCGGGCACCGAGGGCAAGTGGCGCACCACGCGCATGCTTGATCCCGAGGACGTGGCGTTCGACTTCGGCGTGAACATCGTGACCTTCGAGCCGGGCGCCTCGATTCCGTTCGCGGAAACCCACGTCATGGAGCACGGCCTGTACGTGCTCGAGGGCAAGGCCGTCTACCGCCTGAACGCCGACTGGGTCGAGGTCGAGGCCGGCGACTACATGTCGCTGCGTGCCTTCTGCCCGCAGGCTTGCTACGCCGGTGGACCGTCGAACTTCCGCTACCTGCTGTACAAGGACCAGAACCGCCAGATCGCCTTGTAGGCCATCGCCTTGTAGGTCATAATGACATTGGGTCGGGCCGGTGAACCTCTTTACGGGGGTTTGCCGGCTCGGCTTTTTTGCGTGCGGCAAGGCCCGGCAGATGCCCGTCAGGGGCGGTGCTGACCCAAATGGGAGACGTTGGCCAGGTCGGCCACGCTGCGGTTGCGCCAGAGGTCGTCGTGCGTCAGGTGGGTGATTGAGCCCGGCGAGGGCGTGAACGACACGAAGCCGGTGGACTCGACCGGGATCTGCAGCCACGACGTGATGACGAAGATTTGGGCGTAGCCATGCGTAATGACGACGTGGTCGTGCTCGCGGTCCGCCATCAGTTCCGCAACGCATTCCCCGACGCGCATTGCGACCTCGCGGCGCGTCTCGGCGCCGGGTATCGGGCCGCGGTGGTCAAGCCGGTTGTCGTCGGGTGCCGGGATCTGCCGCTCATTGAGCCAACCGGTCGTTCGCCCGTCTGCCTCGCCGAAGCTGATCTCCCGCAATCGCGGATCCAAGGTGACGGGTGCATTGAGTCGGGCCGCAAGAATTTCCGCAGTCCGGGAACAGCGAGCAAGGTCGGAGGCCGTGATCCGCAGGGGGCGGCTCTTGCCGCCACGGCGGCGCTCCAACTCCACTGCGATGAGCCGGGCATCAAGAAGGCCGCGCTCGCTCAGGTTCGAGTCGTGCCAGCCGCCGACCAGACCAGCCTCGGTATGTTCTGCGTGTGGGTGCGTCACCAAGTAAAGGCCGTGCATGAGTGGTGTCCTTCGATTGTCCGTGGCCATCCAAAGCATATCGGTGCAAAAACCTGAAGTCGTTGCGAAGATTCGAACCCGGGTCGGTGAAACGGGAGTAGTACATGGTGAAACATCCGTGAAGCGGCCGTTTGCATAGATGGGTCCGGCGACGCATTGTGAACGCCTCGGTCCAAGAGGGGCGTGCTGTCGTTTCCTCGATTGCGAGCGCCCGGTACCTGGACTCACATCGACGGCGAACGAGGCTGCCGACCAAGCCAGGCCGAAGGCGAATGGCGGTTCTTCCGCATGCCGACCCCGGCTTTGCGGCATTGAACAGGCGGGGCAAACAGACGGTATTGCTCGGCACTCTTGTGCATACAAGGCGTGCAGGTGCCGCTGGCGATGCTGCTCGGCGCACCTGTGTGTACAAGGTCGGCGGCGCACTCGGATGCAACGTGCCGCGCCGGGCCGCGAAGTGAAATGTAGGGTGTTGCGACCGAGTAAAACCTGTGTTGACAAGTTCTTCATCGAGAAACCACTCACGATTCAGGAAGGGTTCAAATCGGGTACACCTTGTTCAAACAGGCTGGCAATTGACAAGAATTCCCCTGCCGCCTGCCCTTTCGGATGCCGGGCGGAGAAAAACGGAGACATACCCATGCGTGCCCCACGTTTGACCAACCGGGCGGTGGCTGTTGCCGCCTGCTCACTGATCGCAGCAGGCTCCCTGCTGACCCCTGCCGCGGCCACGATCCTGCCGCAGGCTGCACAGGCCGCCGTCGCACACAACGCCCCGGAGGCGCCAACCTTCAGCGTCCCGGGCGGCACCTACGATGCACCCGTGAAGCTCAAGCTGAGCGCCGGCAAGGGCGAAACCATCCGGTACACCACCGACGGCACGATCCCCACCAAGGCAAGCAGGGCTGCCGGGTCCAATGCCATCGTGGTTTCGAGGGACACCAACCTCACGGCCATCGCCTTCAAGGGAAACCAGGCAGGCATCCCGCGCTCGGTGGGTTACTTCATTGGATCCGACGAGCAGCCCCAGGCCCGCTTCATGATCATGTCCGACGTCCACGTCGGCAACTACGAATCCGACAAGTTGAACTGGTCCGGCTACTTCGACACCATCGGGGAGGTGTTGGGGGAACCCGACGCGATCCTGTCCAACGGCGACATGATCAACGACAACTGGAACGGCCGCGGCCCGGACCACCAGATCGTTTCCCGGATCTTCCGGGAGAACCTGCAGCGCAAGGGCATGGATGACACGCAGGTCTTCATGTCCTACGGAAACCACGACGGCTCGCTGGGCGACGTGCGTGCCGGCTACCCGAAGGAGTGGTTCCCGGACAGCGGGGGCGGGTACTACCGGGCAGAGATCAAGGGGGTTCCCCTGCTTGACGGTGAACACGGAGAACTACTCGACGGCGCAGGGTGCCTGGCTGAAGGACCAGCTTGCAGAGATCACCGCGGACGCCAAGTACAAGGACCTGCCGATCGTCGTCCAGGGCCACCGTCCCATCCCGGGAACCGTCATGGACGGCCAGCAGACCAGCAACCCCAGGCTGACCGAAGACCTCTCGAAGTTCCCGCGCGCGATCTACTTCTCCGGCCACTCCCACCTGAACATCAACGACCCGCGCGCCATCCACCAGAAGAACTTCACGGCCGTCAACGACGGCTCATCGTCATACATCGAGATCGACCACGGCTACAAGATGATCGATGCGACGGGGGAGCTGGCGAACCGCTTCGAGACCCCGACGTCCCAGGCCGTCGCCGTTGAGGTCTACAAGGGGCGGACCGTCGTCAAGCGCGTGAACCTGAACGCCGACTGGCACGATGTCTACACCGATGGCAACTGGTCGGTGAACTTCAAGCCGCCGTTCTTCAGCGACGGAACCCTCGCCGGGCCGAGCTGGAACATTGCCACCGCGGGCACGGACGAGCAGGTCCGCGCCGCCTACGAACACACGGAGGCCCAAGCGCAACAAGCAGGCTCCTGCTTGGACCCCGCACAAGGTCGTGGAGGGCATGGAGCTTTCGGACGGACGGTTGGGAATGCGGATTGCACGTGCCGTCGACGACCAGATGGTGCACCACTACCGCATCAAGGTCAGCAACGAACAGACCGGTGCCGAGGTCCTGAACACCAAGCTGGCCAACCGGTTCGATGTCGTTCCGGCCGCTCTGTCGATCGATGTACCGCTTTCGGTGCACCGCGATGGCACGGCCTACAAGGTCGAGCTGACGGCCGTTGACGCGCAGGGCAACGCCTCCGAGACGGTGTCGTCCGAGATTCGCTAGCTTGCCGCCGGCCTGCGACGAACAAGACTGTTTTTGTATCAGTCATTGTTGCAGTTGTTTGGGTGTGTAGCCTGGCTGGCGGACGGAAACTTGCGGCGCTCCGCTCGCACCATTGATTAAATGAGGAAGGTCCCCTGCAGCATGGCTGCAGGGGGCCTTCCTCATGGAGTCGGAATCAGTGGGATGCCACGTCAGCCGCGATGTTTTCCTTGGTGATCGGCCACCCGGTCACGACCTTGGGACGCGGTGTGGCGTAGGTGCGGACCTTGGAGGTGCTCAGGCCCAGGCGGACCAGGGATTCGGCGATCGTCACCGCTGCCCGAACGCCATCCACGATGGGTACCCCGGTCGCCGCTGCAACCTGTGCCTCGAGTTCCGCCATGCCTCCGCAGCCAAGCACGATGACCTCGGCCTTGTCGTTTTCCACGGCCTGGCGGGACTGCTCCACGATTGCGGCCACCGCCCGCTCCGGATCGGATTCGAGCTCGAGCACCCCCAGCCCGCTGGCCCGAACCGAGGCGCAGCGATCGGTGAGTCCGGCCAGCTTCAGCCGGTCCTCGATCAACGGAACGGTGCGATCCAGCGTGGTCACCACCGAGTACTTGTGGCCCAGGAACTGGGCCGTCGATGCGGCGGCCTCGGTGATGTCCACGACCGGAACGTCGAGCAGTTCCTGCAGGCCCTCGCGGCCGTGTTCGCCGTAACCCGCCTGGATGACTGCATCGAATGGCTCGGTGTAGTTCACCACTTTGTCCATCACTGCGATAGCCGCCAGGTAGCTTTCAAAGTTGCCTTCGCAGGAATCTGCGCCGAAGTTCGGGGTCAGCTCGATGATTTCGGTGCCCGGCGAGGCTGCCGAACGGGCCGAGTCCCCGATGGAACGGGTCATGCTGGCCGTGGTGTTGACGTTGAGGACCAGAATTCGCATGGTGAAACTCCTTGGTGGCTATCGAAGTGGGATGGGTGCCGGTTAGTGGGTTGGGGCGACGGCGATTTCTTCGCCGCTGACGTCCTTGTACTCCTGGCCGTGCTTGGAGATGGCCAGGTAAACGACCGCACCCAGTCCGGAGCCGATGAACCAGGCGAAGGAGGAGAGGTGGGCGAATGCCGGCGAGAAGGCGAGCACCAGGGCCGCGACCGCGGAAATGACCAGGGCAATGACTGCCCGGAAGTTCACGCCGCGGGTGAAGAAGTAGGTGCCATTGGGGCTGGTGCGGTACAGGTCGGGGATGTTGACCTTGGCGCGGCGCATGACCCAGTAGTCGGCCATGATGATGCCGAACAGCGGGCCGAGGATGGCGCCCAGGCCACCCAGGAAGTAGGTGATGACTGCGGGGGAGTTGTAGAGGTTCCACGGCAGGATCAGCAGGCCGATGACGCCCGAGATCATTCCGGCGCGGCGGAAGTTCAGGTGCTTCGGGAAGAGGTTCGTCAGCGCGTAAATCGGGGCGACGAAGTTTGCCATCAGGTTCACGGCAATGGTCAGGACCAGCAGGGCCGTCGAGGCGGCCAGCAGCAGGAAGGTGTTCGGGATGGATTCGACAACATCCGAAGGGCTCTGGATGATGGTGCCGTCGATCTTGAACTGGGCACCGGTCATCACGACCACGATCACGCCGAAGAGCAGCATGTTCAGCGGAATGCCGTAGAAGTTGCCGCGTACGATCGAGCCCTTGGACTTGGCGCCGCGGGTGAAGTCGCAGAAGTTCAGCACGAAGGTGGCGTAGATGGAAACCCACAGTGCGCCGCCGCCCAGGATGCCGAGCCACATGTCCGCACCGGTCTTGGCTTCACCGGTGGACCATGCGATTGAACCGCCGGCCTGGATGAACATCCAGATCGCCAGTGCGCCCATGGTGAAAAGAATGACGGGGCCGGCGAAGGCCTCGTACTTACGGATCATTTCCATGCCGTAGCTGACGATGACCAGCTGAATGGCCCACAGGGACACGAAGCAGATCCAGCCGAGCGTGGAGAGCCCGAGGAAGTTGTTGGCGTTGATTGCCGCGGCACCCGGTGCCACTGCAAGGACCATGACCGCCAGAACGACCGAGGCCAGGTAGGTCTGGATGCCGAACCAGGCAACGGCGACTGCGCCACGGATCAGTGCGGGGATTTGCGCCCCGCGGATGCCGAAGGCGATGCGGCTCATGACCGGGAACGGAACGCCGGTCTTCTCGCCCATGAACCCGGAGAAGGTCAGGAGCCCGAAGAGCAGCAATGCGCCAAATCCGAGGGCCAGCAGGATCTGCCAGCCGCCCAAACCGAGAGCGAAAAGACCGATGGCAAACGCGTAGTTTCCAAGGGAGTGGACGTCGTTGGCCCACAGCGTGAAGATGCTGTAGCTGGACCAGGTCCGGCCCTTCCTGGTGGTCGGTGCCAGGTCGTTGTTGTAGAGCGTTGCACTGAGGTCGTGGGGGTTGAGCTCAAGTGGATCGACGATGGCCGGAGCCTTGCGTCGCGAGGTGCTCACGTTTGGGGTGGTCATGGGATTTGCGCCTTTCGGCCGAGCGGTGTGATGGGGATTACAGCTGCTGAAAAAATGATGACACGATTCCACCCAAAAGAAAAGCATTTCCGCATTGTGGAAATATGGTGGAATACTGACGTGGGTAAATGCGTGGGTCACGGTCGTTCCGAGACTGTATTATCTGCGCCATTATCAGCATCGCCGCGCGGCAAAGTCGCTCATTGATCGGAATTGAAACCCCTTGACAGTGACTGGCGCCACTCGCTAAAGTTCTCATAAAGCAATAATCATATTTCGCTCTGCGGAAATAATCCTGTGAAGGAGTCGAAGATGTCTTACACCGTTAACTGTTCAATCCTGCTGACCGAGCTTCCGTTGCTCGAACGCGCCGAAGCGGCCAAGGCTGCGGGGTTCGACAGCGTCGAATTCTGGTGGCCATTTGCCACGGCTGTCCCTGCAGATGCAGACGTGGACGCCTTCGTTGCCTCCATTAAGAACGCCGGCGTTCAACTTGCAGGACTGAACTTCTTCGCAGGCGACATGCCCGCGGGCGACCGCGGTCTCGTTTCCTGGATCGGACGTGACTCCGAATTCAAGGACAACGTCGCCGTTGTTGCAGCCATCGGCGAGGCCACCGGTTGCAAGGCATTCAACGCCCTGTACGGAAACCGCCAGGACGAGCACACCCCTGAGGAACAGGACGCGCTCGCGTTGGAGAACCTGCTCGTCGCAACCGCCGGCGTGGCATCGATCGGCGGCACCGTGCTCATCGAGCCAGTCTCCGGCACCCCCGCCTACCCGTTGAAGACCGCCGCCGACGCCCTGTCGGTTGTTAACAAGGTCAAGGAAGCGGGCGCCGGGAACATCGCGCTGCTCGCCGATTTCTTCCACCTGTCGGTCAACGGCGACGACGTCGCCGCTGTCATCGAGAAGCACGCCCACGAATTCGGCCACGTGCAGATCGCCGACGCGCCGGGCCGCGGCGCACCGGGAACCGGAACCCTGCCGCTGGGCGAGTGGATCACCCGGTCCCGCGAACTTGGCTACACCGGAGGCATCGCCCTGGAATACAAGCAGGAACGCGAAACCGCCTTCAACTGGCTGATCCGCCAGAACGCCTAACGCCACCTCCCCGTCACGGACCCAAGAATTTTCAGGAGCTAGACATGTCGAACACCAAAAACATCGCCTTCATCGGTCTCGGAATCATGGGCCTGCCCATGGCCATCAACCTGACCAAGGCCGGATTCAACGTCACGGGCTACAACCGCAGCCCGGAAAAGGTCGCTGAACTCGTCGCCGCAGGCGGCACTGGCGCCACCAGCGTTGCCGAGGCCGTCGCCGGCGCCGACGTCATCATCACCATGGTTCCGGACTCCGCCGACGTCGAAGGCGTTGTCACCGGCGCGGACGGCGTCTTCGCCAACGCGAAGCTCGGCGCCCTGTGGATCGACAACTCCTCGATCCGCCCGGACGTGGCGGCACGCCTGTCCAACGAGGCCCGCGCCGCAGGCATCCGCCCGCTGGACGCCCCGGTCTCCGGCGGCGAGGCAGGCGCCATCGACGCGGTGCTCTCCATCATGGTCGGTGGCGACAGCGCCGACTTCGCGGATGCAGAAGCCGGTCCTGAACGCCGTGGGCAAGACCATCGTCCACGTGGGTCCCTCGGGCTCGGGCCAGACCGTCAAGGCAGCCAACCAGCTGATCGTTGCCGCCAACATCCAGGCGCTCAGCGAGGCAGTCGTCTTCCTCGAGGCCTACGGCGTGGACACCGACGCGGCACTCAAGGTGCTCGGCGGCGGCCTGGCCGGCTCCAAGGTCCTTGACCAGAAGGGCCAGAAGATCCTGGACCGCAACTTCGAGCCCGGCTTCCGCCTGGCCCTGCACCACAAGGACATGGGCATCGTGACCTCCGCCGCCCGCGAAGCCGGGGTGATCCTCCCGCTCGGTGCCATCGTGGCCCAGCTCGTGGCCTCCACCGTGGCCAGCGGCGACGGCGCGCTTGACCACTCGGCACTGTTCCGCGGTGTCGAGCGCCTCTCCGGCAAGTCCGAGGTTGCGGCTCTTTCCGCTTCCTAAGGTTTCGGGCCCCCTGCCTTCCTCCTGGCGGGGGCCCGGCAAGACTCGGTCGCCGGCATCCGCTCCCTGATGGGTGCCGGCGACCGTAAAACTTCCCAACGATTCACAATTTTTCCCCCGGATGACCAACCGCATCAGACAGGTCGGGACCCGGGCCACAAGCTAAGGACGAGGACCCATGACCAAGATGCGCGCAGTAGACGCCATTGCACTGATTCTGGAAAAGGAAGGCGCAACCGAAGCCTTCGGCCTTCCAGGTGCCGCCATCAACCCGCTGTACTCGGCCATGAAGGCCCACGGCGGCATCCGCCACACGCTGGCCCGCCACGTTGAGGGCGCCAGCCACATGGCAGACGGCTACTCCCGTGCCACCGGCAAGATCGGACTGTGCCTCGGCACCTCCGGCCCGGCCGGCACCGACATGATCACCGGCCTGTACGCCGCGATCGCCGACTCCATCCCGATGCTCTGCATCACCGGACAGGCGCCGACCGACAAGCTGCACAAGGAAGACTTCCAGGCAGTGGACATCGAGACCATCGCCAAGCCGGTCACCAAGTTCGCCGCCACCATCCTGGAGCCGGGCCAGATCCCGGGCTACTTCGCCAAGGCCTTCCAGATCATGCGCTCGGCACGTCCCGGCCCGGTCCTGCTTGACCTGCCGATCAACGTGCAGCTGGCCGAGATCGAATTCGACATCGACGCCTACGAGCCGCTGGCCGCCGACAAGCCGGCGGCAACCCGCGGCCAGATCGAGAAGGTCCTGGACATGCTGGTCGCGGCCGAACGCCCGATCATCATCTCCGGCGGCGGCGTCATCAACGCCAACGCCTCCGCACAGCTCGTCGAGCTGGCCGAACTGCTGAACATCCCGGTCTCCCCGACCCTGATGGGCTGGGGCTCGATCCCGGATGACCACCGCCTGCAGTCGGGCATGGTCGGCATCCAGACCCACACCCGCTACGGCAACGTCTCCTTCCTGGCCTCCGACTTCGTGCTGGGCATCGGCAACCGCTGGGCCAACCGCCACACCGGCGGCCTGGACACGTACCGCAAGGGCCGCAAGTTCGTGCACATCGACATCGAGGCCACCCAGATCGGCCGCGTGTTCGCGCCGGACCTGGGCGTCACCTCCGATGCCGCCGCAGCGATCGAGCAGCTGCTCGCCGCAGCCCGCGACCGCAAGGCCGCAGGCACCCTGCCGGACTACTCGGCCTGGGCCGACGAGTGCACCGCCCGCAAGTCGACGCTGCACCGCAAGACCAACTTCGACAACATCCCGATCAAGCCGCAGCGCGTGTACCAGGAGATGAACACGGCCTTCGGCCGCGACACCACCTACGTGTCCACGATCGGCCTGAGCCAGATCGCCGGCGCGCAGATGCTGCACGTCTACGGTCCGCGCCAGTGGATCAACGCAGGCCAGGCCGGCCCGCTGGGCTGGACCGGTCCCGCCGCACTGGGCGTCGTGCGTGCCAAGCCGAACTCCACCGTCGTCGCCCTCTCCGGCGACTACGACTTCCAGTTCATGATCGAGGAACTGGCCGTCGGCGCGCAGTTCAAGCTGCCGTACATCCACGTCGTGGTCAACAACTCCTACCTGGGCCTGATCCGCCAGTCGCAGCGTCCGTTCGAGATGGATTACCACGTCTCGCTGGGCTTCGACAACATCAACTCCCCGGAAACCAACGGCTACGGCGTGGACCACGTCAAGGTCGCCGAGGGCCTGGGCTGCAAGGCCGTGCGCGTCGAGGATCCGTCCAAGCTCGCCGAGGCCTTCGCCGAGGCCGGCCGCCTGGCCAAGGAATTCCAGGTGCCGGTTGTCGTCGAGGTCATCCTGGAACGGGTGACAAACATCGCAATGGGTGCTGAACTGGATGCGGTCAACGAGTTCGAGGACCTGGCCGCCGCGGCCGAGGACGCCCCGAGCGCGCTGGTCCTCATGGACGCCGAGACCGGTCTTCGGGCCGACATCTCCGCCTAAAGGAAACCTCCGATCATGCTGGTAGTCATCGCCTCCGACAAGTTCAAGGGCTCCCTCACCGGGGCCCAGGTGGCCCGTGCCGTCGAGACGGGCCTGGGTCGCAAGATCCCCGGGCTGCGCACCCGCGTGGTGCCCGTGGCGGACGGCGGCGAGGGAACGCTCAGCGCGGCCCTCGAGACCGGATTCCTTGCCCGCGAACTGACGGTCGCGGGCCCCACCGGGGAGCCCGTGCCGGGCTCCATCGGGCTCCGCGAAGGAACCGCGGTCGTCGAATTGGCGACCGCCTCCGGGCTGGACCTGCTTCCGGGCGGGACCAAGGATCCGCTGGGGGCTACCAGCTACGGAACGGGTGAACTCATCGCTGCGGCGCTGGACGCCGGGGCACGGGAAATCGTGCTCGGCGTCGGCGGCAGCGCCTGCACCGACGGGGGAGCCGGAATGATCCAGGCCCTCGGGGCCCGCTTGCTGGATGCCGCCGGTGCCGAGCTGCCACGCGGCGGCGGGGCCCTGGCCGACCTGGCCAGCGTGGACCTGGGCGGGCTTGACCCGCGCATCGCCGAAAGCACCGTGGTGCTCGCCGCCGATGTGGACAACCCGCTCACCGGCCCCAACGGGGCGGCGGCGGTGTTCGGGCCGCAGAAGGGCGCAAGCCGGCAGGACGTCGAGCTCCTGGACGCCGGCCTTGCCAACTTCGCCCGCGTGCTTGGCCTGGCGCTGGACCCGGACACGGTGGCGGCCCAGGCCGTTGCCCCGGGCGCCGGCGCCGCCGGCGGCGTGGGCTTCGCGGCCCTGGCCGTCCTGGGCGCGACCCGCAGGCGCGGCATCGACGTGGTCCTGGAACTCACGGGGCTGGAACGCGCGCTCGAGGGCGCCGACGCGGTGATCACCGGCGAGGGCAGCCTGGACAGCCAGTCGCTCGAGGGCAAGACGCCGATCGGGGTGGCCGAACTTGCGGCCCGCCACGGGGTCCCCGTCTTTGCCATCTGCGGGCGCACGCTGCTGGGCGCGGACGAACTGAGGGCCGCGGGATTCGTGCACGTTGTCTCCCTGCAGGAACTCGAACCGGATGTGCGTCGTTCAATGGACAACGCCGAGGCCCTGGTGACCCAGGCCGCCGAGCGCATCGCACCGATGCTGCTGAGCACGACAGATCCTTCCGACCTGAACACCGTGACCAGCTAGCACCCCACCACACCTCAACAACGTAAGGAATGAATCCCATGAGCAACACAGAGCTCGCCGCGGACACGACGCCAAGCGATGATTCAGCGCATGGCGCCGGTGCCGATTTCGACCTGGTGATCCGTGGCGAGCACATCGTCACCACCGCAGGCACCGTCGCCCGCGAGGTCGGCATCCGCGCCGGCAAGATCGTCGCCATCGAGCCGCTGGGCAACAACCTGCGTGGCACGACGACCATCGACCTGACCGACGAGGAGGTGCTGATCCCGGGCCTCGTGGACACCCACGTGCACGTCAACGAGCCGGGCCGCACCGAATGGGAAGGCTTCGAGTCCGCCACCAAGGCAGCCGCAGCCGGCGGCGTGACCACCATCGTGGACATGCCCCTGAACTCCATCCCGCCGACCGTCAACGTCGAGGCGCTGGAACTCAAGCAGGCCGCCGCACGCCCCAAGGCCTTCGTCGACGTGGGATTCTGGGGCGGTGCCATTCCGGGCAACAAGACCGACCTGCGCAAGCTGCACGACGCCGGCGTCTTCGGCTTCAAGTGCTTCCTGCTGCACTCGGGCGTCGAGGAATTCCCGTACCTCGAGCCGGACGAGATGGAAGACGACATGGGCGAGATCGCCTCGTTCGACTCCATGATGCTGGTCCACGCCGAGGACTCCCGCGCCATCGACCGCGCACCGAACGCCGAGGGCGACCACTACGACCGCTTCCTGGCCTCCCGCCCGCGCGGCGCCGAGAACGTTGCCGTCGCAGAGGTCATCGAGCGCGCCCGCTGGACCGGGGCCCGCGCCCACATCCTGCACCTGTCCTCCTCCGACGCGCTGGCCATGATCCAGTCGGCCAAGCGCGACGGCGTGAAGCTGACCGTCGAGACCTGCCCGCACTACCTCACGCTGCTGGCCGAGGAAATCCCGGACGGCGCCACCGCGTTCAAGTGCTGCCCGCCGATCCGCGAGGCCTCCAACCGCGAGCTGCTCTGGAAGGGCCTGGAGGACGGGGTCATCGACTGCATCGTCTCCGACCACTCGCCGTCCACGCTGGATTTGAAGGACATCGAAAACGGCGACTTCGGCGTTGCCTGGGGCGGCGTCGCCTCGCTGCAGCTGGGCCTGGCCCTGATCTGGACCGAGGCGCAGCGCCGCGGCATCAAGCTGGAAACCGTGCTCAAGTGGATGTCCACCCGTCCGGCGGAAATCGCCGGCCTGCACCACAAGGGCGCCATCGCGCTGGGCAACGACGCCGACTTCGCGTTCTTCGCCCCGGGCGACAGCTTTGTGGTCGACGTGAACAAGCTGCACCACAAGAACCCGATCTCCCCGTACCAGGGCAAGGTTCTTGCGGGCAAGGTCCGCCGCACGTTCGTCCGCGGCACCGAGGTCGACTTCAAGACCCCCAAGGGCCAGCTGATCCGCCGCGGCGAGATCTAGGCCGCAGCAACACCGGAAATTTCCCGGGCCGTTCCCTCACAGTTCAGTGACCAAGAGGGAGCGGCCCGGGTTTTTTCATGCCCCCGGACCGTGCCGCGCGGCCCGACGAAGGGGGTGCGGAACGCGGGTCGAACACCTACGCTGGGTGTTAACCGTTGAGCGCGCCGGGCAATGCCCGGCGCATGACGAGAGGCCCGCACCCATGAGCTCCTATCTGGTCCGTCCGGCAGTGCACAGCGATGTCCCGGCGCTGGCGGTGATGGTTGAAGCGATGGACCTGGACCTGGAACAGAGCAAGGCGAACATCGCCGCCCTGCTGAAGGACCCGTTCCACGGGATCTTTGTTGCCGAACTCGATGGCGAGCTGGTGGGCAACGCCGCCGTCCAGGACCGCGGTCCCACCATCCGGGCCCGCCGGAGGGCCGCCCGGCTCCACGACCTGTTTGTGGTCGAGGAGCAGCGCCGTTCGGGCATCGGCCGGGCCTTGTTTGAGCGGGCCAGGCTGTGGGCGGCCGAGCGGCCGGACGTGTACTGGATGGAATGGCAGTCCTCCGTGGGCGCCGTCGAGTTCTATGCGCGGCTGGGCTTCACCGCCAACGAGCACAACGACACCGCCGCGCACCCGTTTTACGAGGTGGCCACCGTGAGCGTGGCCGAATCTACGAGGCCCACCGGGTGACGACATCCCAACGGTTGGCCCCGCTGCCCCCGGGGTCAACGGGGGACCACGCGATGTAGTCGCCTGTGCACCAACCCAGATTGGTGGTCTGCGCGCATCGGGCACCACGATGAGCTCCTTGGAATCGCGGTCAAACACGTAGAGCTCGGTCGGCATGCCTTCGACTCCTGCTCATAGGACCACGAAACCCGGGCCCCGCAATGCGCCACCCCCGCAACTTCAGAGTCACGGGGCCCCGGAACATTTCCGTTTGGCGAGTCTCCGGATCAACGATGAACATGTCTCCGCCGTATGGACCACCGAGAGCACTTGCCCATCGGAACCCTCTAGCTGCATTCGCCCGACGTCCGTCGGTGGCATCTTCTTCGGGGCTCCGAATTTTCCAGATGCAGGATTTCCCGCTGCTTTTCCCCCGGGAGGTAGGCGCTGATCGTCTGGGAGATTCCGTAGGTCGCTGTCGTCCTCGACTTCGGCAACGGAAGCCAGATCCATCTCCCCAGATGTACACGTTCTCCCCATCCGAGTCGCGGTCGGCCGCCATCGGGTTCCAGTTCTTCGCGCACTGCGGCGGGTTTCTTGAAATCGACGGACAGTATTTTGTAGACGGCATCGATCCGTCGTCGCCGTGGGGCTGGAAGAAGTTCCAGTAGACCCGTTCGTTCACAAGGATTGGGGCGGAGACAGTTTGGAGGATCACAGCCAGGTTTCTTGGCCCTGTAGTCGGCGTCTGCGTTGCCAGAACCCGGACATCGGTGGTTCCCGGGGAGACTCCAAGGATCCTCCATCCACCGGTTTCAGGATCCCTGGAAAAGTTTTCGCTCCAAATGATCCCGGCGTCGGTGACCGAGATGCTGGTGATGCCGCGCGGGATGTACTTTTTCTTCAACGCTCCCGAAGTGGTGAAGGGCTCAAAGGACTTCCCCACGTAGCGCCCGATCTGCATGGATTCCGGATCGATTTCGATTCCCGGTTTCCTCGAAATCCTCCTCCGACAGGCGGGTTCCATGAAGACCCACCGGGGTGCCCGAGGCTTCCACTCCCAATGGCATGAAGGCCGTCTTAGCCGTCTTCAAGTCAACGGTCGAGAATCTTCGGTGAAGTCCTTGTCCTTGGTTGCTTCACGGGCCTCGTCGAGCTTCGCTCGTTGACGGTGACCTCGGTTCCGTCTGCCCACACCAGTGCGGACGCGGGTGACACCGGCTGTCGCGGACTTGCTGGGACGGCGGGGGTTGGCTGCCCAGCGCCGGAAGGTTGGGTCAGCGGGGTGCAGCCGGTGAGGCCGAGGGACATCGCCGCGCAGGCAGCTCCAAGGGTGAAGAGGGTGCGGAAAGTGCCGTGCATGCTGCTCCTTATTGGTGCGGTTGGTGACGACCCGTCTAGTTTTCCCATCGGGTCACCACATCCCAGACGGCGTTATTGCCTCCCATTGATCCGCTGAGCGTCCATGAGATGTAGTCGCCGCCGCATTGGGCGGGGCCGGCGAACGCCGGGTTGGTGAGCACCCGCAGCGAGGCGTCCATGGCGTTGTACACATAGCGTGATTCCGCGGGACTGGAATTCTGGTCGACAAAAGACCACGTGACGCGGTCGCCGCAATGCGCGACATTCGCCACATGCGTCGTGGTCGGCAGGGGGATCGAGACGACCTTTCCGGAGACGGTGTTCACGATGTAGAAATCGCCCAGATAGGTAAAGCTGAAGATGTTGCCCGCGCCGCCCAGCGATTCAAGGAGCTGCCCTCCGGGGCCGACTCCGAGATGCGGACCAGATCGATGTCGCCGTGGCTGGATTCAATCAGCGAGATGCTCTTGTTGTAGAAGAACTGGCTGCCCGTGCGCTCGGTGCCAAGGACCGCGACATCAGAGCCAAAGTTCACCGGTGCGTACGCCTGCCTGCGCTCGATCTTAAGGTCCTTCCCGCCCGCGAGCGGGGTCGACAGGATCCGTCCTTCGTTGCCCTCGGCGGTGTCGGCGGGGAATGCCACATGCCAGTAGGCGCGGTCGTTGGCAATGATGGGCGCCGGCATGACGAACGCAAACGGGGTGTATGCCGGAACCCCGGCTTCCTTCGAGGTGGACAACACCCGGGCCGTCTTCTGGCCGGCGGGAACGCCCATGATTTTCCAGACGCCGTCCATGAAGGAATCCCATCGAGTTCCGCCCACACGGTTCCCGCTTCCGTCGCGGAACCGCCGGCAACGGAATTCGGCTTGTATGCCTTGGTGTCGGCACCCGCGGCCGTGAATGGCGTGAACTTCCCGCCGGAGTAGGTGCCCACCCGGTCCGCGGCGGACAGGGCGTCGAGCACGGGATCGTAGTTTCCTGTTTGCCCGTGGAGCCGACCAGCGACCCCTTGTCGGTCAAGGCAAACGGAACCAGGATCCGGCCGTCCTTTGCAAGGTCCTTGGTGTTGTATTGCTCCCGGTAATCCGTGCCGGGCCGCGCAACCATGGCGTCCTCGGGCTTGAGCCGGGTGTCAATGAAGTCCGGGTCCTCGGGCCACTCGAGTCCGGGCACGCGCAGTGCCGAGGGCCCCGGTGACGGCGGGGCGAGCACTGTGGAGCCCGAGGCGGGAGCAGGGGCGGTGGCGCCGTCCGGGGTGGTCAGGGTGGTGCACGCGGGCAGCAACAGGGCGCCGAGCCCGAGGAGGCAAAGACGGCCCGCCAACGACTGCTTCTTCATCTGCGACACGCTCCTGCGGGGACTGGACAGTGGGGTTGCCTAGCAAGAGTCTTGCCTAATGGGGTTCGGAAAAGAACTCTGACACGCGCAAGCCCGGCAGATGAAGCGCACGTGCCCCGCGCCAATCGGATCGCCGTGCCCGCGTTGTTGACTACCAACGCGGGCACGGGGAAATCCAAAGGGGCATTGGCGCCGGGCGCAGCCACGATCGACCATCTTGAGGAACGCCGGACCACGATTGCCCCGAGGTATTAAGAATTCACTCCAAGGGCCGGATACATTTATTCCCGGCTCTGCTAGTCTCGCAGCATGAGCAAGCTCTGCCGCCGGCAATGTTCATCCCCCTTCACTGCACGTCCTCGAACCGCGATCCGTCATGAGCACTATCCAAGGATGGAGATCACGAGCCGCGCGCACGAACAAGCCATGGCCGCGGATTTGGGTCCTTGGCGAACACCCTCCGCCTGAACAAGGAAGAGGACAGGAAGTCACTCAACAACGAAGTGGTTGGCATGGTCGTCGGTGCCATCGTGACAACCGCCAGTGTCTTGTTCCTTGCCGATGGCATCCGCAAGCCCCTGTACTATGGGTGGTTGTCCTGGCTCTGGGGGTCGTTGGCCTAAGCCTGATGGCGATCTTCGCCCGGGATCGGTGCACAAGTACCGAGTCGGGATTCGCGGAATGCTCTTGGCCCACGTCTATGAGATGGGAGTGGTCTTTGAACGCACCATGGGCAGCTTGTTCACGGTTCCGCTGAACTCGGCGAAGATCAATATGTCGCTTGGGATGACGAGGCGAAGATGAGCGTCACCGGGAACAACTTTGGGTGACACTGCTCGATGGCACAGTGCGCGCCATCGAGACATGGACCGAGGCGGAGTGCAGACAACTTTCGGAGCTGGCCAGCTGCCTTCGACTTGGTGGAAATCCGCAGGTCATCGAACCTACGCGGTCGGCAGGACGGCCCGAGGCGCTTTGAATCCGCCCCGGCAGCCCGCCGTGTCGTTTCCGCGGGCCGGCTAGACGCCCAGCTCTTCGCGCAACCGGGCCACGTGGCCACTGGCGGCGACGTTGTACTCGGCCAGCGCGACGTTGCCCTCAGGGCCAACCACGACCGTGCTGCGCAGCGTGCCGTTGAACTTGTTGCCGTTGACTCCTTCTCGCCGAAGGAGCCGTAGGCGGTGGTGACGGCAAAGTCGGGGTCGGACAGCAACGGGAAATTCAGCGATTCGGCCTCGGCAAAGGACGCGAGGGCCTCACCCTGGTCGGGGGAGATGCCCAGCACTTCGTAGCCCGCCGAGCGCAACGAATTGAGGTTGTCGCGGAAATCGCAGGCCTCGGTGGTGCACCCGGGGGTGGCTGCCTTCGGGTAGAAATACACAACGACATTCTTGCCGGCGTAGTCGGAAAGCGAAATCTTGTTGCCTCGCGCATCGGCCAAGGAAAATTCGGGCGCGCGCTCGCCGACTGTCAAAGGTGTTGAAAGGTCCGACACAAAGAACTCCATTCATTTTCGCATGGTGATATTGAATTTTCATACTAAGGGATTTGTGGTCCATCCAACAGGGAATGGACGCCGGTAAATTGAATGCCCACGACACTTGGCCGGACACTACTCCAAATGAAGTAGGCGGCAACGAAAAAATCACTCCCAGGGAGGGTCAACGCGTGGTCGATCGAGTGTAGAGTGGCCAATGCTTCGGCCGAGAACCACCGCCGAACCGCTAAATCAAAGCCCGGAATCACCGGACCTTTGTGAAGCTAACACCATGAGGACACCCAACTAGATGCTCTTAAAACTCATACTCAGATACTCAAAGCCCTACAACGGGTGGATCGTGGCCGTGCTGTTCTTCCAGCTGGCAACAACGATCGCCACTTTGTACCTGCCAAGCCTCAATGCACGCATCATTGACACCGGTGTGGTCAAGGGCGACACCGACTTCATCTGGCGCACCGGCGGCGTCATGCTCGCCGTCGCCTTCGTCCAGGTCTTCACGGCCATTGCCGCAGTCTATTTCGGCGCGAAAACGGCCATGGCCATCGGCCGGGACCTGCGCCACTCCGTGTTTGACTCCGTCACCTCGTTCTCCGCGCAGGACGTCAACAAGTTCGGCGCCGCAACGCTGATCACCCGAGGCACCAACGACGTGCAGCAGGTGCAGATGCTCGTGCTCATGGGACTGAACTTCATGGTTTCGGCACCGATCATGTGCATCGGCGGCATCATCATGGCCGTGCGCGAAGACGTTGGCCTCTCCTGGCTGGTGTGGGTCTCGGTGCCCGTACTCATCGCCGTGGTCGGCACGCTCGTGTTCTTCCTGATGCCGCTCTTCCGCCAGATGCAGGACCGCATCGACGGCATCAACGGGGTGCTGCGCGAGCAGATCACCGGCATCCGCGTGGTGCGCGCCTTCGTGCGCGAACCCCACGAAACCGAACGTTTCGAGGACGCCAACGCCAAGCTCACCCGCGTCGGCGTGAAGGTCGGCAACCTCTTTGTGCTGATGTTCCCGCTGATCGGCATGATCCTGCACATCGCCACGGCCTCCGTCCTCTGGTTCGGCGGGCACCGCGTGGAAAACAACGGCATGGAAATCGGCGCTCTCACCGCCTTCCTGCAGTACCTGCTCCAGATCCTCATGGCAGTCATGATGGGTACCTTCATGGCCATGATGATCCCGCGCGCCATCGTGTGCGCCGAGCGCATCAACGAGGTCGTCACCCTGGAACCGAGCCTGACGGACCAGACCGACCACGTCACGGACATGTCCGCCCCGGGAACCGTTGAATTCCGCAACGTGACCTTCGGCTACCCGGGCGCCGAGGCCCCGGTGCTCAACAACGTGTCCTTCACCGCCAAGCGCGGCGAAACCACGGCAATCATCGGATCGACGGGTTCGGGCAAATCCACCCTGCTGAACCTGATCCCGCGGCTCTACGACGCCGGCGAAGGCCAGGTGCTGGTCGGCGGCGCACCCGTCACCGAACTGACCCGCGCCCAGCTGTCCAACAGCGTCGCCACGGTCCCGCAGCGCCCGTACCTGTTCTCCGGAACCGTGGCGAGCAACCTGCGTTTCGGTGCCGACGCGGCCACCGACGAGGAACTCTGGGAAGCGCTCGACGTGGCCCAGGCCCACGAGTTTGTCTCCGCGCGCGAGGACGGCCTGGAAGGCCGGATTTCGCAGGGCGGCACCAACGTTTCCGGCGGCCAGCGCCAGCGTTTGTGCATTGCCCGTGCGCTTGCGGCAAAGCCGGAGATCTACCTCTTTGACGATTCGTTCTCGGCGCTTGACGTGACGACCGACGCGCGGCTGCGTGCCGCGCTGGAAGAGCCAACCAAGGACGCGGCGGTCATCATCGTTGCCCAGCGCGTCTCCACGATCACCGGGGCCGACCAGATCCTGGTGCTGGACCACGGCGAAATCGTCGCCCGCGGAACCCACGAGGAACTGCTTGAGTCCTCGGAAACCTACCAAGAAATCGTGACATCGCAGCTGGCAGCGGAGGAGGTGGCCTAAATGGCAAAACGTACCAAGGAAAACGCCGCACCGGCGGTTGAAACAACCGACGAGATCGACGAGTTCGACACCGCCGGGTCCTCCGACATGTTCGGCGACTCGGTGCCCGTCCGCAAGGCCAAGAACTTCTGGCCGTCGGCCAAGCGCCTGATCGGCCTGCTGGCCCCGCAAAAGGTCGGCATGAGCCTGGTGCTCCTGCTCGTCGCCGCGGGCGTCGTGCTCTCGGTCATTGCCCCGAAGATCCTGGGCAAGGCCATGGACGTCATCTTCGCCGGCGCCTTCAGCAAGAAGATGGATCCCAACGTCCCGGTCGACCAGGTCGTCGAGGGCCTGCGCCAGGCGGGCCAGAACGACCTCGCGGACATGATGTCCAAGATGAACCTGGTCCCCGGGCTCGGCATCGACTTCACCCTGCTCAGCCGCTACATCCTCATTGTGCTGGCCATGTACTTCGTCTCCTCGCTGTTCATGTGGGCGCAGGGCTGGCTGCTGAACCGCCTGGTCATGAAGGTCGTCTACAAGCTGCGCAAGGACGTCGAGGACAAGCTCAACAAGTTGCCGCTGAACTACTTCGACACCCGCCAGCGCGGGGACCTGCTCTCCCGCGTGACAAACGACGTGGACAACATCCAGAACGCGCTGCAGCAGGCGGTCAGCCAGCTGGTGCAGTCGCTGCTCACGGTCGTCGGCATCGTCATCATGATGTTCATCGTCTCCTGGCAGATGGCGTTGATCGCGCTGATCGCGCTGCCGCTCTCCGCGGTTGCCGCGGGCGTCATCGGCTCGCGCGCGCAGGGCATGTTCACCGCGCAGTGGAAGAACACCGGCGCCCTGAACGGGCAGATCGAGGAATCCTTCTCCGGCCACGACCTCATGAAGGTCTTCGGCCGCGAGAAGGACATGCTCGACCGCTTCCACGAGAAGAACGACGAACTCTACAAGGCATCCTTCGGGGCCCAGTTCGTTTCCGGCATGATCTTCCCGGTCATGAACTTCGTTTCCTACCTGGCCTACGTCGGCATCGCCGTCGTCGGCGGGCTGCGCGTGGCCTCGGGCCAGATGAGCCTCGGCGATGCCACCGCCTTCATCCAGTACTCCCGCGAGTTCACCCAGCCGCTGGGCCAGATGGCGGGCATGGCCAACATGCTGCAGTCCGGCGTGGCCTCCGCGGAGCGCACCTTCGAGCTGCTGGATGCCGAGGAACAGGACCCGGACACCGTCACCGACAAGCTGCCGGCCCGCACCGACGGCCACGTCGAGTTCGAGAACGTCAGCTTCTCCTACATCGCCGGAAAAGCCGCTGATCGAGGACCTGTCCTTCGAGGCGCACCCGGGCCACACCGTGGCCATCGTCGGACCCACCGGCGCGGGCAAGACCACGCTGGTGAACCTGGTCATGCGCTTCTACGAGCTCAACTCCGGGCGCATCACCCTGGACGGCGTGGACGTGACCGCGATTTCCCGCGCGGACCTGCGTTCCAAGGTCGGCATGGTGTTGCAGGACGCCTGGCTCTTCGGCGGAACCATCATGGAGAACATCCGCTACGGACGCCTTGACGCGACCGATGCCGAGGTCATGGCCGCGGCCAAGGCAACCTTCGTGGACAGGTTCGTCCGTGCACTGCCCGACGGCTACGAGACGGTCATCGACGAGGAAGGCACCAACGTGTCGGCCGGCGAGAAGCAGCTGATCACCATCGCCCGCGCATTCGTTGCCAACCCGTCGCTGCTGATCCTGGACGAGGCGACCTCGAGCGTCGACACCCGCACCGAGCTGCTGGTGCAGCACGCCATGGCGGCGCTGCGCAGCGACCGGACCAGCTTCGTGATCGCGCACCGACTCTCCACGATCCGCGATGCCGACACCATCCTGGTGATGGAGGAAGGCAAGATCGTCGAGCAGGGAAACCACAGCGAACTGCTTGCCGTCCGCGGCGCCTACTACCGCCTGTACCAGTCGCAGTTCGCCGGCCCGGTGGAGGACGACGCCGTGCATGCCACCGGCGGCGCACCCCTGGAGGGCGTGCTGGCACCGGAGGACGAGCCGAGCCCGGGCGCGACCAGCTAGCGGATATCCGGACGGCGCGGCCGTCGACACCAAGCCGTAGCCACCAAGGGGGCGGAACCTGTGCAGGGGCGGAAGGAATGAATTTCATTCCCGAAACCCGGGCGCCGGTTCCGCCCCCTTGCGTTGCCGTCCGGGATGAGGGGCGCAGGCCCCCGATTCGTCAAGCCGCCGGCGGGTGAGAAATGCAACGCGCCCCGCGGCGCCGCCGGGCCCCCGGGGCAACATAAACTAATGCCCATGTCTGCACCCGTGAAAGCACCCCGCCTGCCCGCCTTCAAGGAACCAACCACACAGGGATCGGGCGACCTGACCGGGCTGGACATCGACGGGCGTGCCGAGGGGCTGCTCTTCGACTCGGACGACGCCGACGGGGTCGACCTCGAGGACACCGTCTTCACGGAATGCATCTTCCGTTCCGTCGCGCTGCAGGGCGCCCCGATGGCCCGGGTGACCTTCGGGGACTGCCGCATCGAGGAGGTCAACGCCCCGGTGCTCGAGGCGCCCGAATCGGGTTGGTGGAACACCGCCGTCGTCGGCGGACGCATCGGCTCGGCCGAACTCTACGGCGCGACGTTCCGCTCGGTGCTTTTCGAGCGCGCCAAGCTCGGCTACCTGAACCTGCGCCGCGCCAAGATCAAGGACGTCATGTTCCGCGACGTGCACATCGAGGAACTGGATGCCGGCACCGCCAACCTGGAGCGCGTCTCCTTCGTCGACTGCACGATCGACACGCTGGTGCTCAACGGCGCCAAGCTCAAGGACGTGGACCTGCGCGGCGCCCGGCTGCGCACGCTTTCGGGCATTTCCTCGCTGAAGGGCGCGACCGTCACCTACGAGCAGCTCATGGACCTGGCCCCGATCCTGGCCGGCGAGCTGGGCCTCAAGATCGAGTAGCGCCGCATTCGCGCCGGACGCCAATGTCCAGCTTGGCTCGATAGGGTAGGGGTTATGCACCAACTGCACCCCCAGAACCCTTACGTGCCGCCTGCTCCGCGGACGCGCCAACCTGTCTTCGAATCGGGCAAGATGCGCCGCGGGGACTGGGCGGTCCTTGGCCTGTACCTGGTGCTGTTCATCTTCGGCGCCGCGGGCCTGCTGACCATGATCCCTGGGTTCACCGAGGCGTTCAACGACCAGGAATCCGCGACCTTCGGGGTGAACCTGATTGCCTACGTCGTGGTCTTCACCGCGGCGATCATCATGGGATTCGATGCGCTGCGAAGTTCGTTTGCGACGTTCAAGTACTACCCGTGGGTCAAGATCCCGATGGTCCCGGGCGCCTGGTTTGCCACGCTGATCATCGGGGCGATCGTGATGGTGCTGCTGGGCAACCCGGTGAAGAGCGAAAACCAGCTGGCCATCGAGGGCATGACCCGTTCGGTGCCGTTCCTGACGATGTTCGTTGTCACGGCGCTGCTGGGGCCGTTCGTGGAGGAATACATTTTCCGGCACCTGCTCATCGGGAAGCTGAGCCGCAAGATCAACGTGTGGGTGTGCGTTGCCATTTCCGTGGTGCTGTTCACCGGGCTGCATTTCATCGGCGCCGGGTCCTTCGACATCACCTCCGCCATTCCCTACACGACGCTGGGCATCATGATGTCCGTCGCCTACGTCCTCACCGGCAAGTCCCTGGCCTATTCGTACGTCCTGCACGTCTTCAACAACTCGGTGGCGCTGGTCATTTCCTATACGTTGCTGCCGCTCTTCCAGCAGTAGCCCGTCGAGGAGCAAGAATACATCGTGGGAATCCAGGGGGACGGCGATTCGCCGTGGCAGGGGCACATGCACGGCAGCAGGGGCTACAAGCGCATGATCCTCGCGCTTTTTGCGGCCGGCGTTGCCACGTTTTCGCAGTTGTACTCGGTCCAGGGCGTGCTTCCCGAGCTCGCGCGCGACCTTGGCATCAGCCAGTCGCAGGCCGCGCTGGCCGTTTCCTCGGCGACGCTGGGGCTGGCCTGTTCGGTGCTGGTGTGGTCGCTGCTGGCGGACCGGCTGGGCCGGCTGCGCACCATGACCATAGCCGTGGTTTGCGCGGTGGTCCTGGGGCTGGCGGTGCCCTTCTCGCCGGGCTTCGAATGGCTGCTGGCCCTGCGCTTTGTCGAGGGCCTGGCGTTGGGCGGGATTCCGGCGGTGGCACTGGCCTACCTGGCCGAGGAGGTGTCGAACCTGCATGCGGCGGTTGCGGCGGGGACCTACATTTCCGGCACGAGCCTCGGGGGACTGGCGGGGCGCCTGGTCGCCGGCCCGCTGAGCGAGTTCTGGAACTGGCGGGCGGGAACCCTGGTGGTGAGCGTCATGGCCGCGATCGCCGCGGCGGTCTTCATCGCCGTCGCGCCCAAGCCCCGGGGCTTCACTCCCGTTCCCTGGTCCAGCCCGCACACGATTCCGCTGTGGAAAAAGCTGTGGATGAACCTGCGCAAGCGGTTCGCTGCTGGTGCTCTACGCCCAGGGTTTCCTGCTCATGGGCGGGTTCGTGGCGGTGTTCAACTACCTGGGCTTCCGCCTGGAGGCGCCGCCGTTCCTGATTCCCGCGTCGCTTGCCTCGCTGGTGTTCATCGCCTACCTTTCCGGCACCTGGTCCTCGCGCCGATCCGGGATGCTGGTTGCGCGCTTCGCGCGGCTGCCGGTGCTGCTCGGGTCGATCGGCGTGATGCTTGCCGGGCTGCTGGTCACCCTCGTTGATTGGCTGCCCTCGGTGGTGTTCGGCATGCTGCTGTTCACCGCAGGGTTCTTTGCCGCCCATGCCGTGGCCAGCGGGTGGATCCCCCTGGTGGCCGTCGGCGGCAGGGCCCAGGCCGCGAGCCTGTACAACCTGGCCTACTACGGCGGTTCCTCGCTCTTCGGCCAGTCCTGGGCCATGGTTGTCCGCTTCGCGCGGCTGCCGGTGCTGCTCGGATCGTTCGGCATCATGTTCACCGGACTGCAGGTCACCGTCGTTGCGTGGATGCCGGCCATCGAGTTCGGCCATGCTGCTTCACCGCCGGGTTCGTTGCCGCCCACGCGGTGGCCAGCGGGTGGAGACCGCTGGTGGCCGTCGGCGGGCGGGCGAAGGCCGCGTGCCTGTACAACTGCCTACTACGGCGGTTCCTCGCTCGTTGGCTGGGCCATCGGCCGGCGTTCGGCGCCGGAGGCTGGCCTGCGCTGACCCTTGCCGTCTCGTCGCTGCTGGTCGTTGCGGCAGCGCTGGCGCCTAGGCCTGCGGCAAGGCCAGCCCGCGGCGTAGCGGACCGGTACGGCCCAAAACCATTCGACGGGCCACCCCCAGTAGGCTTGGCTGTGAGTGCAGCTGCCAAAAACCAGGTTCACCCACGAATCCTCGCGCGGGCTTGGCCGCTCCATCCTGGCGCTCGCCATTCCGGCGCTCGGCGCGCTGATCGCCGAACCGCTCTTCCTGCTGGCCGACACCGCCATCATCGGGCACCTGGGAATCAACGAACTTGCCGGGGCCGGACTGGGGACCACGGTGCTGCAAACCGCTGTGGGCCTCATGGTTTTCCTGGCCTACTCGACGACGCCGGCGGTGGCCCGGGCGATCGGCGCGGGGCAGATGGGCAAGGCCATGGCTGCGGGACGCGACGGCATCTGGCTGGCGCTGGGCCTGGGTGCGGTCCTGGCGCTGGTCGGCTTCTTCGGCGCCCGGCCCCTGGCCGCGGCCATGGGAGCGGAGGGCCCCGTGCTCGAGTTCGCCGTCGACTACATCCAGTATTCGACCTTCGGAATCCCGGCGATGCTGCTGGTGCTTGCCGCGACCGGCGTGCTGCGGGGCATGCAGGACACCAAGACCCCGCTCTATGTTGCGGGATTCGGGTTCGCCGCGAACATCGCCCTGAACTTCATCCTGGTGTACCCGCTGAACATGTCGGTGGCCGGCGCCGCCCTGGGCACCTCGATCGCCCAGTGGGGCATGGCCGCTGGTGTACCTGTGGATGTTGGTTCCGCGGATCCGCAAGGCCGGCCAGTCGCTTGCCCCGCACGGCCGCGGCGTGCTGAGCACCGGACAGGTCGGCTCGTGGCTGATGCTGCGCACCCTGAGCCTGCGGCTGGCGCTGATCGCGACGGTGTGGGTCGCCACCGGGCAGGGCGCGCTCACGCTCGCGGCCCACCAGCTGGTGTTCACCGTCTTCACCTTCATGGCCTTCGCCCTCGACGCGCTGGCCATCGCCGCCCAGGCGCTGATCGGCAAGGAACTCGGGGCCGCGAACGAGCAGCGGGCGCGCCTGTTGACCAGGACCATGTGCCGCTGGGGCGTCTACTTCGGCCTTGTCACGGGTGCGGTGCTGGCCGTGGTCGCACCGTTTGCCGGAGCCCTGTTCACGACCGACGAGTCGGTGCGCCAGGCGACGATGGTGGGAATCTGGATCCTTGCGGCGTCGCAGCCGCTCTGCGGGCTGGTCTTCGTGCTCGACGGCGTGCTCATCGGAGCCGGCGACGCCCGCTACCTGGCCGTTGTCGGGATGATCAACCTCGTCGTCTACCTGCCGATGCTCTACGCCGTCACGCGGTTCGAACACGGCGGGGTTTCCGCCGTGGCGTGGATCTGGGTGGCCTTCGGGATCGGCTTCATGGCGTCCCGTGCTGCGACGCTGTCATGGCGTGTGCGCAACGACAACTGGATGCGCCTGGGCGCCTAAGGCGCCGGCGCCGGAGGGGCGCCTTCGGGGCCACGTGGCGCTGCATGTGCAAGGGCCCGGCGCCGCCCATCCACACTGGGTGAGTCGGTGCCGGGCCCGTCGCCGAGGATGCGGTCGGGGTCCTACTGCACGTGTGTGCCCGAGGCCGTGGTCTCCGCCTTGTGGGCGGTGCGGCCCAACAGGTGCGTGGGCACCAGGTAGGTTTCCTTGGCCGTCAGCGCGGAGATCGTGGCGACAAGCGCAACGGCGGCGGTGAACAGGGAGATCTTCACCCAGCCGCCGGGCTCCAGGCCGCCGATGGCCGCCACGATGGAGGGGGCGAATCCGGCCATCAGGAAGCCCAGCTGGGTGCCGATGGCCAGGCCGGAGAAGCGCACCTGGGAGGAGAACATCTCTGCGTAGAAGGACGGCCAGACGGCGTTGGCCGCCGCATAGGCGCAGGAGAAGACCAGCAGCGAGAGTGTGAACTGCAGCGCGGTGTTGCTGGTTTCCATGGAACGCAGGTAGAACGGCATGAAGGTCGCGGCGGAGAGCGCGCCGTAGATGAACACCGGCTTGCGGCCGATCTTGTCCGCCAGCTTGCCGAAGAGCGGCTGGGTGAACAGGGCGCCGACGTTGCCGGCGACCACCAGCCACAGCGTGACCGACTCGTCCATGTGGCCAATGGTCTTGCCGTAGGAAATGGCCAGTGTGCCGTAGACGGTGGAGACCGCGGCGATGAATGCGCAGAAGACCACGCGCAAAACGTCGCGCCAGTGGAAGCGGACCAACACGCCCAGGGGCAACTTGGCGATCTCGTTGTTCTTCTTGGCGTTCTCGAATTCCGGGGTCTCGTGCAGCGATCGGCGGATGAAGAAGGTGATGATGACGACCACCGCGGAGAGCCAGAAGGGGATGCGCCAGCCGATCGAGTACTTGAACTCGTCGGGCATGGCCACCACGGGGATGAAGATCAGGGCGGCCAGGATCTGCCCACCTTGGGTGCCGGTCAACGTCCAGGAGGTGAAGAAGGCGCGGCGCCCGTCCGGTGCGTGTTCCAGGGTCAGGGAGGAGGCGCCCGCCTGCTCGCCTGCCGCGGAAAGCCCTGCAGCAGCCGTGCGAAAACCAGCAGGATCGGGGCCAGCCAGCCGACCTGCTCGAAGGTGGGCAGGCAGCCGATGGAGAAGGTTGCCGCGCCCATCAGTACCAGGGTGAACATCAGGACCTTCTGCCGCCCGACCCGGTCGCCGAAGTGTCCAAGGATCACCGCGCCGACGGGGCGTGCGACGTAGGCGAAGCCGAAGGTCGCCAGGGACATGACTGCCGCGTTGGCGCCGGCATCCGGGAAGAAGACGTGCGGGAAGATCAGTGCCGCGGCGGAGCCGAAGATGAAGAAATCGTAGTATTCGACGGCGCTGCCCATGAAGCTGGCCACGGCAGCCTTGACGGCGTCCTGCCCCCGGTGCCGGGCGCGGTGGGCGCCGGAATGTTCTCGGTGTTTGGCATCGGGTACTCCTTGATAAGACGGGGGCGGGGAAACGGCTCGAATGATCGTTTGTGCGCATTGCGTACAGTTGTACGAATAGCGTACAACCATTAGAGTAGATCTAAATCACATTCTGCACAATCCTCACGCGGAAGAACCTCACGGACCGGAGCACTCATGAGCACCACCACCCTGTCATAGGTAGGCTGATCGGGGTCGGTATGCCGTGAGTGACCCCGCCGATGCACGAGCCGAGGCCGACGCCCACGGGATGCGTTACCTCTACCGCCCGATCGACCTGGGCGCGATCGGCAAGGATGCCTCCGATGTCGGCGAACTGCTGCGCGCCGGGGCCATGCTGGGGTTCAACGCCTTCAACATCACCCACCCGTGCAAGCAGCTGGTGCTCGAGCACCTCGACGAAATCAGCGACGAGGCCCGCGCCATCGGCGCGGTGAACACCGTGGTCATCCGAGACGGCAGGTTCCACGGCTACAACACCGACGCCTCCGGTTTCGCCTGGGCGCTGGCCAACGGCCTGCCCGGCGCGAAGTTGGACACGTGCTGCAGCTGGGCGTGGGGGGCGCCGGTTCCGCCGTGGCCTACGCGCTGCTGGCCTCCGGCACCCGCGAACTGCTGCTGGTGGACCCCGAACCCGCCCGCGCCGCCGAACGCGCAGCGACCCTGACCACCCAGTTCCCCGACCGCACCGTGCTGGCCTGCACCCCGGAGACGGTCCCGGAACTGCTGCCGCGCGTGGACGGCGTGCTTAATGCCAGCCCGGTTGGCATGCACCACCACCCCGGGTTGCCGCTGGACATCTCGGGGCTCACCGGCGACCACTGGGTGGCGGACGTGGTCTACCGGCCCGTGGACACCGAATTGATCACCGCGGCCCGGGCCCTGGGCGCCGGACCCTGGACGGCGGGTACATGGCCGTGGGCCAGGCCGTCGACGCCTTCCGCATCATCACCGGCACCACCCCCGACACCGCGCGGATGCGCACCCACCTGCTGGACATGCTGAAGGCGGGACTCTGATGCGTACCTCCATCGCCACCGTCTGCATCTCCGGCACGCTCGAACAGAAGATGCTCGCCTGTGCCAAGGCCGGCTTCGACGGCATCGAGATCTTCGAACAGGACCTCACCGTCTCGCCCATGTCCCCCGAGGAAGTGCGCGCGCTGGCCGCGCGGCTCGGGATCACGCTTGACCTCTTCCAGCCCTTCCGCGACTTCGAGGGCGTGGAGCAGGGGGTGTTCGAGCGCGAACCTGACCCGCGCCGAGGCCAAGTTCAAGCTGATGAACCGGCTGGGCATCGACACCATGCTGCTGTGCTCCAACGTCGGCACCGCCACCATCGACAACGACGAACTCTTCGCAACCAGATCCGGGCCCTGGGCGAACTCGCCGCGCGCCACGGCGTGAAGATCGCCTACGAGGCCCTGGCCTGGGGCAAGTACGTGAACACCTACCTGCATTCCTGGCGCATCGTGCAGGCCGTGGACCACCCCAACGTGGGGCTGTGCCTCGACTCCTTCCACATCCTCTCGCGCGGGGACGACCCCTCGGGCATCGAAACCATCCCGGCGGAAAAGATCTTCTTCGTCCAGCTGGCCGATGCACCGGTGCTTTCCATGGACATCCTTCCTGGTCCCGCCACTACCGGGTCTTCCCGGCGAGGGCGCCTTTGCGCTGGACAAGTTCATGGGCCACCTGGTGCGCTCGGGCTACGCAGGGATCGTGTCGCTGGAGATCTTCAACGACGTCTTCCGCCAGTCCAACGTCGAACGCACGGCGGTGGACGGGCTGCGCTCGCTGATCTGGCTGCAGGATTCGACCTGCGCTCTGCTCGGCGACGACGCGCAGAACCACCCGCTCGGCATCCGCGCGCTGCCCGGCGCGCAGCAGCCTTCCGGGTTCGACTATGCGGAGATCCGCACCGAGGACCCGGAAGCCGTGGCCGGCATGCTGGCTCAGCTGGGCTTCTCCTTCCGCGGCCAGCACCGCCGCAAGCCGGTCACGCTGTGGAGCGCGGGGGACGCACGGATCATCATCAACTCCCAGCGCAGCCGCGGGATCACCGCGGAGGTCTCCGGGTTCGGCATCAGGCCCGGAGCCGCCTTGGGTCAGGCGCGACACCACACCGAAGGCCCGGCGGTCCGCGCCACCACACCCCCGATGAGCAGCCGCTGCACGGGGTCGCTGCCCCCGACGCCACCGAGGTCTTCTTCGGCACGACGGCTGCCGAACCGGCGTGGGCCGCCGAGTTCGGGACTCGCGGTGCGGGCCCCGACACGGGGCTGGTCACGGGCATCGACCACATCAACCTGGCCCAGCCTTGGCAGGCCTTCGACGAATCCGTCCTCTTCTACACTCCACGCTGAACCTGGCGGCCCGTCCGGGCACCGAGGTTCCAAGCCCATGGGACTGGTCCGCTCCCAGGTGCTGCGCACCGACGACGGGGCGGTGCGCCTGGCGCTGAACATCGTGCCGCACGGCTTGGAGGACATCGGCGACCGCGCCCTGCGCTATCCCGAGCACATTGCCGTGCACACCGACGACATCATTGCCCTGGCCCGCCGCGCGGCCGAGGCGGGGATGGAGTTCCTGGCCGTGCCGAACAACTATTATGAGGATCTGGCGGCACGGTTCGACCTGGATGCTCCAACCCTGGCGCAGCTGCAGGAACTGAACCTGCTCTACGACCGAGACGAACACGGTGAATTCCTGCATTTCTACACCGAAACCGTGGGCACCATGTTCTTGGAGGTCGTGCAGCGACGCGGCGGCTACGACGGGTATGGGGCGCCGAACGCCCCGGTCCGCCTGGCCGCGCAATTCGAGCGCAACCGCGCGATGCAGTACTGAGGTCAGCGCCAGGGGAAAAACCAAGGAGGAGCGGGAAGCCATGTCGGAACAGCCTGACTACTACGTGAAGTCGGCCGAAAAGACGCTGGCGGTGCTGCTGGCGTTCAACGGCGCGAGCGCCGTGCTGACGGTCACCGAGGTGGCCGCGGCGTGGGCGTTCGCGCGCCGCGGCCCGGCGCTTCCTGCTGACCCGTGGACCTGGGATACCTGAGGCCGACGGCAACGCCTACCGGCAGACCCCGCGGGTGTTGGACATCGGCGCCTCCTACCTCTCCGCTCACCCTGCCCCGGGTCGCCGCCCGCACCTGCAGGACCTGGCCGCGCGGCTTTCGGAGAGCACGTCCCTGTGCGTGCCGATGGCCAGGACATCCTCACGTGGAGCGGATCAGCAATCCGCGCTGCACTCGATGAACGTGTCCATCGGCAACCGACTGCCTGCTGGGCCACGTCGATGGGGCGGGTGCTTGTCGCCGAACTGCCCGAGGCGGGCGCGAGGAGTTCCTGTCCAAGGCCAAATTGCAGCACTTACCTCCAAGACCGTCGCCAGCATCGACGAGCTGCGTCTCGAGCTTGACACCGTGCGGGCCCAGGGCTGGTCACTGGTGGCCCAGGAGCTCGACGAGGGCCGCGCGGACTGGCCGTTCCCGTCTACCGCGGGGCCCAGCTGCTCGGGCCTGAACGTGTCGGTGCAGCCCGGGCGAGTCGGTTCGGCCTCCATCTCCGACGAGATGGTCCCGCTGATGCGCAAGGTCGCCAACGACATCGCCAACGACTTCGGTGGGCGCATCGAGGCCCGGAGCTAGGTCGGAGCGTCGGCGAGCCGAGTTCCCCGGGTCGGTGAACTGCCGGGCCTGGCGAGATGACGCGCCCCGGTTTCCTTCGAGGCCCTGTCCGAGGTGCGCGCGGAAGTCGGCCGTGATGTGGAAATCATCCTGGACTCGGGCATCATGTCCGATGCCGAAGTAGTTGCATCGTCCTGCGCCGGCGCCGACTTTGTGCTGATCGGACGCGCTTACTCTACGGGCTCATGGCCGGCGGCGAGGAAGGGGTGGACCGGGTCATTGAACTGTTGGCCGAGGAGATCCGCGTCAACATGCAACTGATGGGGGCCGCGACCATTGCGGATCTCGGCCCGGAACTGATCGCCGGCGTGCCTCCGAATTCAAGGGATAGGACGAACGCCGTTAGACTCGAAGGGTGCCTGCTGTAAAAATCCCCGCCGCTCTTGCCGCCGAAGTTGCAACCCCCGTCATGGGCCGTGCAATCGCGGCCGCCGGGTTCGCGCTCCTTTCAATTTTCTGGCCCAGCGCCACCAGCCAGGTCCTGGCCTACGGCCTTGCCGCGTTCATGGTGGCCAGCGCCAAGTTCATGTGGGACTACGCCAAGGCGCCCAGCGCGCCGAAGGCCGCACAAGGCTTCTACGCCGGTGCCGCACTGGTGATGATCCTGTCCGGCCTGGTCATGGCGTTGCGCCCGGAAGTGCTGGTCATCGGCATCGCCGGGGCCGCAGCCTTCATCATTGCCGGCGTCCTGGAAATCATGGTCTTCATCCGCCTCCGTGCCGACTTTGTGCCGTTCAAGGACCAGCTGGTCACGGGCTTTGTCGGTCTCGGTGTAGGCGCAGCGCTTTTGATGGGGCTGAACATGGACGCCCACGCATTGCTCGGTCTGGCCGGTGGCGGTGCCATCATCCTGACCGTCTTCGAAATGATCTCGGCCTTCGGATTGCGGCATGATGCCAAGGAAGGCCAAGCCGGCCTTTGGGGCTAGACTAGACGTTGAACCAAACCTGTAGGAGGGCCTTAACGTGGGCAACAACCCGGTTGAGAAGAAAAAATCTTGGCAGCAGAGCATCAAGGCGCCACTGTCCTTCTCGCTTGTCATGGCCTTGATCGCTGGCGTTGTAGCCACGATTTCGGCGACCGGCGGATCAAACAACCCGCTGCGGTTGGACGTCGGGCTTGTAGCCTTCGGTGTGGCGTTTGTGGCTTGCCTGCTGATCATCTCCGTGATGACCATGGCCGGCAAGGAGAACCCCGAGGATCTCGGCACCGGATCCGGTGTCAACCGCTCCTCGGTGAACCCTGACAAGAAGTCGGGACACTAACCAAGAATTTGAAACGAAAGCCACCGAGATTCGAATCTCGGTGGCTTTTGTGTTTCCGGCCCCGCTTCCGGGTTGCGGTATGGATGCGCCTCAGGAAGCGTTTTCCTGGTCACCGGCGGCGCTCCAGCGGTCCAGGAACTCCTCGGCGGTAAGTTCTTCCAGATCCGAGCGAACCATGGACACGAGAGACTCTGCCTCCTCGATGCTGCCGGTGTTGATGCGAATCACCTCGGAGTGGTCCTCGAGCCGGTGCACCACGACTGCGGCGCCCACGACATCGGATCCGTCTCCGCCGAAGAACGCTTCGACGAGGCCCGCAGCCCAGCGTGCGGCGGCTCGAAGGGGGCTTTCGTTGGCCTTTTCCAGGTCCACATCGAAGTCATCAGAGGCGTGTTTTTGGGGTACTGGTTCGTTGCTCACTGTTGCTCCTCGGATCGATTGATCGGAACCATCTCCGGCTATGAGACCAGTGTATGGCGAGGATTACTCTTTTTGTGCGGATTGCCGCTGGCGGTACGCGCGGACGTGTTCACGGTTCGCGCAGTTGCCGGTGTCGCAGTAGCGCTTGGAGCGGTTCTTGGACAGGTCCAGCAGCACTGCGGTGCAATCCGGTGCCGCGCAGGAGCGCAACCTTTCGCGTTCCCCGGAGCGTATGACATCAACCAGGGCCATGGCGGCCTCCACGGCCATGCGCTCGCTCAGCGGCGCCTGCTGGGTCGTGGCGTGGATGTGATAGTCCAGCCCGTCGTGCTTGACCAGCTGAGGAAGCGCCCTGGCGTTGCGCAGGATGAAGTTGACCTGCTCGACGGCTTCGTCCTCGGAAGCAACCCAGATCTCACGCAATTGGGCGCGTAGCTGGCGCACCGAGCGCAGTTCCGCATCGCTGTGGGTGCGGGACCCGGAGAAGCGCTGTTCGGTGACGAAATGGTCAAGATCCGCGATGGTCAACAAGCCGTCGGTGTCCGTGGCAGCGCTGTTGATTAGATCGACGACCGTGCCAAGGGCGGCTTCCGTGTCATGGGCAAAGATCACTATGACTCCTGTGGTGCCTTGTGGATTGACGGAATATCAAGTTTGGTTCTAATGTCATGAGCATACATTCATTTACTCCTGACAGTCGATCTGGTTGTGTGCGACCACTCAACTGTCGGAACGCCACGCTGAGGAGCGCGCATGCCATTGGAGAAAGTTTCATCGGAGCCGGTCGGCGCGCCAACCCTGGCTGTAGGCCGCGCAAAGCCCCGCATGGGCGGGGTTGGCATTGCGCTGTTTTCCTCGGCGATCTTCGGGCTCTCCGGCTCTTTCGCCAAGGCGCTGTTGGATTCCGGGTGGTCGCCGGCCGCGGCCGTGACCTTGCGGCTGGCCGGGGCTTCCTTGGTACTGCTGATCCCCACGCTCATCGTGATGCGCGGCAAATGGGGGCTCGCCGCGCAGAACTGGAAGTCGATCCTGCTCTTCGGCTTCTTCGGGGTGGCGGTCTGCCAGTTCTTCTACTTCCAGGCCGTCGAACGGCTTGACGTGGGAGTTGCCCTGCTGCTTGAGTTCCTGGCACCGGTGCTGATCGTGGTCTTCCTGTGGATCCGACACCGCAAGCGTCCGGCGGCCCTGACCATCGGCGGAACGGTGCTCTCGCTGATCGGACTGGCGGCCGTGTTGGATCTGACGGGGAGCACCCGGGTGGACCCGATCGGTGTGCTGTGGGGGCTCGGGGCCGCGGTCGGGCTGGTCGTCTACTTCTTTGTCAGCGCGCGGGTCGAAGGGGCGCTGCCGCCCCTGGCGTTGGCCACCGGAGGACTCTTCGTGGGCGCGGCGACCATGGCCCTGCTGGCAGCGATCGGGCTCCTGGAGATGCACATTGCGTTCACGCCGGTGAAGCTTGCCAACTGGGAAACGCAATGGTGGGTTGCCCTGGGCGGGCTGATTTTCTTCTCCACCGTCATTTCCTACGTCACGGGCATCATGGCTGCCCGGGCCCTGGGGTCGAAGCTTGCCTCGTTCATTTCGCTGACGGAAGTCCTCTTTGCCGTGGTGTGGGCCTGGCTGCTGCTCGGGCAGCTTCCGGCCGGCATCCAGCTGCTGGGCGGGGCGCTGATCATCGGGGGCGTGCTGCTGGTGCGCGCCGATGAAATGCGCAGCCTGTAAGGCAGGCAGCCAAGGGGTGCCGGACCGGCGCCGCACACGTCGGCCGGGGCCACGCCATTGCGACGTGGCCCCGGCCGATGCGTGCGTCTGCGTGGTTCCGCTACAGCGCGTTTTCGACGCCGGAGAGGATCACGTAGGTCTTGCGGACGGTTTCGTGGATCTCCCAGAGCCCCTTCCAGCCCGCGGGCATCACCACGGTGTCACCGGCGCCGACCAATACGCCGCGGCCGCCCTCCGAGGTGATGGTCACGGACCCGCTGAGGATCTGGCAGACCTCGTGGTATTCGTCGCGGAAGGCGGTGAACGTGCCGGGCGTCGCCTCCCACACCCCGACCTCCAGGGAATCGGCGGACCAGAGCTCCCGCGAGGCCTCCTGCAGGCCCTCGGTGAGTGCAGTGGCCTTGGGCGCGAACGCCCCGAGTGCGGCGGTGTCGGCGGAGGGAAGATGGATCAACTTTGCTGCCATGTCTTGCGGGTTCCTTTGTCGCTAGTTGTGTTCGGTGGGGAGTGTTCCGGCGCCGATCAGGCCCGGCCGGAGACGAGATCCGCGATGTGGGCGATCTTCGAGGTTGCCGAACGCCCGGTCTTCTCCGCCTGGTCTGCAATGCCGTAGGCCTTGTAGAGCGACTGGACGGCGATCCAGCGGGCGGGCTCGACCTCCCAGCGCCTCACCTTGCGGTTCACCCACGGCATCTGCGTCAGCTCGCTGCCCGGATCAAGGATCAGGTCCCGGAGCGTGCGACCCGCAAGGTTGGTGGCGGTGACGCCGGTGCCGACGTAGCCGCCCGCCCAGCCGATGCCCGTTTCCTTGTCCAGCCCGACGGTTGCCTTCCAGTCGCGGGGCACGCCCAGCACGCCGGCCCATGCATGGTCGATCGCCGCGCCCCGGGTTGCCGGGAACATGTCGTGCAGGATGTCGGTGAGCAGCTTGATGGTGCCGGGCTGGGTGGCCCCGTCGGTGTCGGTCTTGGACCCGTAGCGGTAGGGCACCCCGCGCCCGCCCAGGGCGATGCGCCCGTCCTCGGTGCGCTGTGCGTACATGTAGGCGTGGGCCATGTCCCCGACGGTGTCGCGGTCGTTCCACCCGATTTCATCCCAGACCGAGTCCGGCAGGGGAGCGGTGGCGATCATCGAGGAGTTCATCGGCAGCCATTCGCGGTGCGATCCCTTGAGGTTTGCGGTGAAGCCCTCGGTGGCGCGCAGGATGTACGTCGCCTCGACGGTGCCGTACGCGGTGACGGCCTTGCGCGGCAGGATCTCGGTGACGGCGGTGCCCTCGTAGATCCGCACGCCCATGCGTTCGCAGACCTCGGCGAGGCCGCGAACCAGCTTGGCCGGATGGATGCGTGCCGCGTGTGGTTGGTGGATGGACCCCAGCGCGTTGGCGATGTTGACCCGTTCCCCGGTTTCCCGTGCGTCAAGGAGCCGGGCGCCGGCCTCCGGCCAGGCCTCCTCAGACTTGGCATAGGCCTTGAGCCGGGCCAGCTGAGCCTCGTTGCGGGCGACGTTCAGCTCCCCGCCCTTGTGGAAGTGGGCGTCGATGCCCTCGGCCCCAGCCGCGGAGATGACCTCGTCGACCGTCTCGTTCAGCAACTCCTGGAAGCGTCCGACGGTCTTGCGGCCGTGGCTCTTGACGTACTGGCCGCGGCCGCCGGTGATCGAGTTGGTCAGCCAGCCGCCGTTGCGCCCGGAGGCGCCGAACCCTGCGAAGCGGCTTTCGAGGACCACGATATCCAGCGACGGGTCGGCCTTCTTCAGGTAGTACGCGGTCCACAACCCGGTGTAGCCGGCGCCGACGATTGCCACGTCGGCGGTGGTGTCCCCGGTCAGGGGTGTTCGCTGGCCGGGGAGGCCGTCGGCTGCGTACCAGAACGAAACATTGCCGTTCACTGTCATGAGATTGCTCCTGCTTGTTCTTCGGGGTGGATATCGGCGGGGTGTGTCAGTTGGTGGGCGGGGAAATGACCCAGAGGACTTCGGCGGTGTCGTCGCCGATGTTGCGCAGTCCGTGTTCGCTGGAGGTCAGGTATTCGATGCTGTCCCCGGCGTCGAGGACGTGTTTTTCGTCCCCGACGAACAGTTCGATCCTGCCGTTGATGCACATCACGAACTCCTGGGCGTTTCCGTGGCTGTAATGCTCGTCCCCGGTGCTGCCGCCGGGTTCGAGGTAGCCCGAGTAGATTTCCAGGTTGCGCAAGGGGGCCCGGGTCAGGCTGAACTTGGTCAGTCCGTCGGCCATGTGGATCCTGGGGCGCTGGTCCTTGCGCAGCACGCCCTGGGAGTCCTTGATGCGTCCTTCGATGAGTTCGGCTGCGCTCACGCCCAGTGCCGAGGCGAGGCTCCTGAGGCTGGCGACGCTCGCGTTGGACCTGTCGTTTTCCAGCTGGCTGATGAATCCGGAGCTCAGCCCGGTCATGGTGGCCAGCCGGCGCAGGGTGAGCCCGCGCAGTTCGCGCGCGGCACGAACGCGGGCCCCGAGGGTTTCCACGGCTTCCGTTTCCATCAATGCAAAATCCCGTTTCCCGGAATCAAGCATTCCGTTGCGCGTCACTAAACAGTTTGTTCACAACCAGACTCTAGGGGCATGTGACTCGGGGCACAATGAAAACCGTTCGTGTGACAGGGATAAGTTTCGCGAGAGTCCACCGGCGTGGGGACCATGCGGCAGGCCGTCATGCGGGCAATGCTGCAAGGCGCGCAAAACGACGAAGGTCCGGCGCTCCCTTTCGGGAACACCGGACCTTCGGGCGTGAATGGCTGGACGCGAGCTAGTTGCGCTTGCCGAAGCTGCGCAGGCGCAGCGAGTTGGCAACAACCAGCACCGAACTGGCGGCCATCGCGGCGCCGGCGATCATCGGGTTCAGGAAACCCAGGGCGGCGATCGGGATGCCCGCGGTGTTGTAGGCGAAGGCCCAGAACAGGTTCATCTTGATGGTGCCCAGGGTCTTGCGGGACAGCTCGATGGACTGCGCCACCTGGGTCAGGTCGTTGCCCATGATGGTCAGGTCCGCCGCCTCGATGGCGACATCCGTTCCCGAGCCCATCGCGATGCCGAGGTCCGCCTGCGCCAGCGCCGGGGCGTCGTTCACGCCGTCGCCGACCATGGCAACCACCCGTCCGCGGGCCTGGAGCTCGCGCACGGCCTGTGCCTTGCCGTCGGGGAAGACATCGGCAAAGACATCCTCCGGGGCGATACCGACCTCGCGCGGCGACCTGCGTGGCCACCGCCTTGTTGTCGCCGGTGAGCAGGACCGGGCGCAGGCCCAGTTCCTTCAGCCTGGCGATCGCCGCGGCAGAGGATGTCCTTGACGGTGTCGGTCAGGTTGACCAGGCCGGCAAAGGATCCGTCGACGCCGACCATGATGGAGGTGGCGCCGGTCTGCTGTGCAGCGGCCAGGCTTGCGCGGTGTTCGTCGGTCAGCTCGATCCCGTTCTCCTTGAGCCAGCTTTCCCGTCCCGCGACGACAGTGCGGGTGCCGACGACGGCGCGGACGCCGCCGCCCGGGGCGGAGCTGAAGGCCGTGGCCTCGGCCAGCGGGGCGGCGGACTTTGCGGCCGCGACGATGGCGTGGGCGATCGGGTGCTCGGAGCCTGACTCGGCCGCGCCGGCCAGGGCCAGCAGCTCGGCCTCGTCGAACCGGTGCGCCGGGGTGGCCGAGGCGACGGCGAGATTGCCCTCGGTGATGGTGCCGGTCTTGTCCAGCAGCACGGTGTCGATCTTGCGGGTGTCCTCGAGGACCTGCGGTCCGCGGATCAGGATGCCCAGCTGGGCGCCGCGGCCCGTGCCGACCAGCAGGCCGATGGGCGTCGCAAGGCCCAGGGCGCACGGGCAGGCGATGACCAGCACCGCAACGGCCGCGGCGAATGCCGAGTCCAGGTCGCCGGTGAACACCAGCCAGAGAACGAAGGTGAGCACGGCGATGGCCAGCACGATCGGCACGAAGACCGCCGAGATGCGGTCGGCCAGCCGGGCGATGGGAGCCTTGCCGGTCTGCGCCTCGGAAACCAGGCGGCCCATCTGGGCCAGCGTGGTGTCCTTGCCGACGCGGGTGGCGCGAACCACCAGGCGGCCGGAGGTGTTGATGGTGGCGCCGGTGACGGTGTCGTCCGGGCCCACCTCGACGGGCACGGATTCGCCGGTGACCAGGGCCGTGTCGATGGCGGAGTGGCCGGAGACCACGAAGCCGTCGGTGGCGATCTTCTCGCCCGGGCGGACCACGAACTCGTCGCCCGGAACCAGCTCGGAGGCCGCGATCTTGGTTTCGACGCCGTCGCGCAGCACCGTGGCTTCCTTGGCGCCCAGGTCCAGCAGGGTCTTCAAGGCATCGCCGGCCCGGGCCTTGGCGCGCGCCTCGAGGTAGCGGCCGAGCAGCAGGAACGTCGCCACGACGCCCGCGGTCTCGAAGTAGAGCGCGTGCTCGCTCATCGACATGCCCGTGTGGGCCGTGATGTTCGGGTCCGCGACCAGCTGCCAGAGGGAGAAGAGGTAGGCCGCCAGCACGCCGATCGAGACCAGGGTGTCCATGGTGGAGGCGAAGTGGCGGGCGTTGATGGCTGCGGCGCGGTGGAACGGCCACGCGGACCAGAACACCACGGGCGTGGCGAGGGCCAGCGCGACCCAGCCCCAGTGCGGGAATTGTGCGGCGGGAACCATGGAGATGATGAACAGCGGCACCGTGAAGATCGCGCCGACAACCAGGCGCTTCTTCAGGTCGCTTCGGGACGGGTCGGCCGCGTGGTTCATGCCCGGCATCGTGTGCGCTTCGTTGGCCGCGGGGGAGCCGGAGGTCGGTTCCGCCGCCGCGTGGGCGTGCGGGGCCGGGGCCGCGGGTGCGGAGGCGTACTGGTCGACCTTGAGGCTGGCCTGGTAGCCGGCCGACTGGACCGTGGCGATGAGTTGCTCGTCGCTGACGTTTTCGGGAACCGTGATCCGCGCCGATTCCAGCGGCAGGTTCACCAGGGCTTCGACGCCCTCGATCTTGCCCAGCTTGCGTTCGACCCGGCCGACGCACGATGCGCAGGTCATGCCCTGGATGTCCAGTTCGACGATGCGTTGGTTGGCGGGGAACGAGATGTCGTTGCTCATGATTCCTTTGCTTCTCTCGAACCTGGCGGCGGGCCGGACGCGTGGTCCGGCCTCCGGCCGCAGGTGAGGGGTTTAGGCGCTCGCGGAGACGAGCGTGTAGCCGGCCTCCGTGACTGCTGCTTCGAGAACCGAGTTCTCGACGGGTGCGCTGGTGGTGATGGTGGCGGTGGAGGTTCCGCCGGCGGAGAGGAAGACCTCGACGTTGCTGACGCCCGGGACCTCGTTGAGTTCCTCGGTGACGGAGGCGACGCAGTGGCCGCAGGTCATGCCGTCGATCTTCAGGGTGATGCTGTTCTGGCTCATGGCGTCCTCGGTGGGTCGTGCAGTGATGGTGAGGCCTTCGTTCGAGTTGCTTCCGCAGCCGCAACCGCCGCAACCGCAGCTTGATTCGTTGCTCATGTGTTCTCCTTGGGTGGTTCTTGAGGGGTGTTGGAATGTGTGCCTGCCCGCGCTTAGCGCAGCAGGCGGCCGATGGCGGTGGTGACCTCTGCGACCTTGTCCGCCACGATGCTCTGGTCGCCGGTTTCGATCGACTGGGCTGCGGCGTTGACCACACAGTGGGAAACGTGGTCTTCCACCAGGCCGAGGCTGACCTTGTGCAGGGCGGCGTTGATGGCCGAAATCTGGGTGAGGATGTCGATGCAGTATTTTTCCTCGTCAACCATGCGACTGACACCGCGCACCTGGCCCTCGATGCGACTGAGTCGCTTCAGGAGGGCCTCCTTGTTGGTGGTGTAGGCGTGGTTTACATGTTCATCGACGGGGGCTGCAACGTTTTCCATACTCGCAATAATACCCCTTGGGGGTATCCTGTCAAGTACCCACCCGGGGTATGCGATGAGCGAATGGTTGATAACTTTGGTTCATGCGTATTCCCTCCGAGCAGTCCTTTGTCCCCGTCATCCTGGGGGGCGACATCGGCTCGTACTCATTGGCTCGAGAGTTCCACCAGGAGTACGGGGCCATTTCCGCGGTCGTCCCGTCCGTGATGACGGGAATCGTGGACCACTCCCGAATCCTCGACGCGCGCCCCTTTGCCGAGCAGGACAACGAGGCAGCCTTCCTGGACTTCGTGATTTCGCTCGGACGCGAACTGGCCGCCGGCGCCGGCGGTCCCCGCCCGCTGCTGCTGTTGGGCGGAGCCGACCAGCACATCCGCTTCATCGCCCGCAACGCGGAGCGCCTGCGCGTCTGGTTCACCGTCCCGTACGTCGGCGAAGACCAGCTGGACCGCGCCACGGAAAAGGACGCGTTCTACGAACTCTGCCGCAGCCTGGACATTCCCTTCCCGGGCACCGTGGTCCACGACTGCGCGGACCACGCCGACATCGAAGCTCTGCCCGCGCGTCTGGCCGAGGAAAAGATTCCGCTGCCCGCCATCGTCAAGCCCTCCGACGGGGTTGCCTGGGGAAAACTTGAGTTCTCCGGCAAGAAGAAGGTCCACACCGTCGCGACGGAAGCCGAGCTGAAGGACCTGGTCTCAAAGGCCACGGCTGCCGGATACGAGGGAACACTTGTCATCCAGGACCTGATCCCCGGCGGGGACAGCGGCATGCACATCGCCACGTTCTTCAGCGACCAAAGCGGCAAGGTGCGCTTTGCCTCCTGCGGGCGGGTCATTGTCGAGGAGCACGCGCCGGGCGCCCTGGGGAATTCCGCGGCCATCGTGGCACAGCCCAACGACGTGGCCATCGAGGCCGGAACCAAGATGCTCAACGAACTGGGCTGGACCGGGTTCTCCATGTTCGACATGAAGCTGGATCCGCGCGACGGCAGCTACAAGTTCTTCGAACTGAACCCGCGGCTGGGACGCAACCACTTCTACATCTCCGCGGCCGGGGCAAACGTCTCACGTTTCTACGTGCAGGAATTCCTTGAGGAAACCCTGCCGGCGGAACCGGAATTCACGCAATTCCAGGACGAGCACCTCTACACCATCCTGCCGCTGCGCTTGCTGCGCCGCTATGTCCCCGAGGACATGAAGCAGAAGGTGGAAAAGCTCATTTCCTCGAAGTCCTACAGCCACCCGCTGTTCTACCGCAAGGAAACCGACCCGCGCCGCTGGTACTACATCCTGGTCAGCACCCTGAACCACTACCGCAAGTTCAAGCGCCACTACCCGGCACCCTAGAGTTCGCCCGGTGCCCCGGCGTAGAGTGTTGCTACCGCCGTCGGGGAACCATAAGGAGAACGCCATGGGCGAGTACAAGATGTACACGGATGCCGAGAAGGCCACGTATCTGGCCCCTGCTTGCGAACGCTGCGGCCAGCACCGGCATATTGTTTGGGAGGACCGCGGCGAGGGTGAAGCCCACTGGTCGCCGAGGGACGCAGGCTGTTCCAACGAGGCCTGCACCTCGTAACTTCAGCAACCAGTCCGCACGCCAAAAGTGCGCCGGGGGATTCAAGGAGATCTTGAATCACCCGGCGCATTTTTGTGTCGCGGATGAAATCACTGTTGCGGGCCGGTTGTTTCTGGCGGCCTCACGTGATCCTTGCGTCTTGGGTCTTGCATTGTGTGTTTGTCGGGCGTGCTGCGGTGACGCCGCTTCCAGTTCGCCAACGTGACTTTTCGCCGAGTGGTTTCGCGGGTGTGTTCCCGCCTGCCCGCCCGTTTTCACTCCGCGCGCGACTTCTGATCGTCGGGGAATGTTCAAACTTAACTATGTTCGAGATTTTGAAACACCGCTTCACAATACCGCGTGCCCGCAGTTTCCGAAGGGCGATTTTCCTGCTGGATCTAGCCACTTTGATGGAGGAAATGGTGGCGCGAAGCGCTCTCACGAAACCTGTATGGTTTCAAGCCGAAGTAATGTGATCTTGATTGCTCAAAAGTATAGACAAGTTTATCCATTCAAGTTTATGCTGACTGAAATGCCCCATCCGGACCTAGGAAGGAATTTCAACTCGTGAGCAATCTGCTGAAAAAAGGCGCACGTCGCCGCAGTCTTCTCGTTGCCGGCGGCATTGCCGCGGCGCTTTCGCTGAGTGCCTGCGGCGGTGGCGCACCCGCTGCGACGAAGCCATCCAATGCTGAGACAGTCCTCGACGACGCGGCCTGCCAGCGCAACAAGGATGCAGGAAAGATCACCTACATTTCCGGATACGGCTATTCGGCCAGCGCCGGCCAGCTGGATGTTTTCCTGGCGAAGGAACTCGGCTACTTTGACGCATTGTGCCTCGACGTTGAGATCAATGCCTCCGGCGCCAACGGCCAGCAGCTGGTCTCCTCGGGCCAAGCCCAGTTCACCGCACTGGGCTCCGCTTCGGACGTGATGCTCGCGGCGGCGAACAGCAAGAACCTGACGGCCGTCGCCACCTACGGCAGCGTCTCCCCGTTCTCGATCTTCGCCAATGAAAAGGTCGCCAGCCTCAAGGACCTCGAGGGAAAGAAGCTCGGTTACTTCATCAACCTCACCCCGATCGCCTCCGCCATGCTCGATGCGGCGGGCGTGGATGTTTCCAAGGTCGAACTGATCAAGATGACCAACTACGACCCCACCGTCGTGACGCGCGGCCAGGTCGATGCGATCGTCGGCTACGCCTCGAACCAGCCGCAGACGCTCAAGGCCATGAACCTGCCGTTCAAGGAATTCCTCCCCGCGGACCTCAACGTCAAGGGCACCTACAACGTGATGGAAGCCAACACCGAGTTCCTGACCAAGCACCGGGAAACCGCCTCCGACTTCATGCGCGCTTCGCTCAAGGCCCTGGACTACTGCCTGAGAACGACGCCGACTGCCTGGACAGGATCAGCAAGCTTGCGGCGGACAACAACCAGGGATCGGCGTTCCCGCGCGAGCAGCTCGAGCGCACCTGGAACGTCGAGTCCAAATGGGTGAAGAGCGATCCGGCACTGAGCCCCGGCATGCAGACCGCTGACCAGTGGGCCTCGGAATACGAACTGGTGAAGAAGTACGGAAAGGTTGCCGCGGTTCCCCCCGTCACCGACATGATGGACACCACCCTGGTCACGGACCTCTACCAGGACGGCAAGCTCATCTGGCCGGCCAAGAAGGCGGCGTCGTGAGCCTCGCGCCCGGGACCACCGAGCATGCGGGCGTGCAGATCAGCAACGTCTCCAAGAGCTTCGGCGCCGTGGGCTCCAAGACCCTGGTGCTGGACGACGTCAGCATCACCATCAAGAAGGGCGAATTCGTCTCGGTGATCGGCCCCAGCGGCTGCGGCAAGTCCACGCTGCTGAAGATGATCGCCGGCCTGGGCGAGGCCGATTCCGGCGACGTCCTGGTGGACGGAACCTCCATCAAGGCCGCCACCAAGAACAAGATGATCGGCCTGGTCCCGCAGTCCCCGGCGCTGCTGCCGTGGCGCACCGTGCTGGACAACGTCACCCTGCCGATGTCCGTGAACCGCAAGGCCAACGCGGGGCGCACGCTGCGGGACCCCAAGGAAATCCTGGACTCGTTCGGGCTGGGGCATGCGCTGCACAAGTACCCCTCGCAGCTCTCCGGCGGCATGCAGCAGCGCGTCGCGATCGCCCGCGCCTTCGTCTTCGACCCGAGCGTGCTGCTCATGGACGAGCCGTTCTCCGCGCTCGACGAGATGAACCGCGACCAGCAGCGGCTGGGCCTGCTGGATTTCTGGCAGTCCAACCGCAAGACCGTGCTCTTCGTGACCCACTCGGTGCCCGAGGCCATCATGCTCTCGGACCGCATCATCGTGATGCAGGCGCACCCGGGCCGCATCGCCGAGGTCATCGACGTGGACCTGCCCCGCCCGCGGGATGCAGACGTCTACGCGACCGACGAGTTCCGCGACCTCGAAGGCCGCGTCCGATCGACCCTACACAACGTCATGGAGGTTGCCCGTGTCTGAGGTACATGCGGCCCAGGCCGCAACAAAAAGCGCGCCCCCGCTGTCCGACGGCGCGCGGGCCGGAATCCTGAAGGCCGACCCGCAGGCCGGGCAGCTGTCCGCCGGGGCGAGGTTCGCCAAGGCGAGCAGGTGGCGGCTGTGGGTCCCGCCGGCCATCACCTTCGTGGTGGTCGGGATGCTCTGGCAGGTCATCGCGCTGGCCAATCCCTACGTCATCCCGACCATCGGCGACATCTGGGCCAGCCTGGCCGGGGACCCGGAGATGTACTGGAGCAACATGCTTGTCACGCTCCAGGAGGTCGTCGTCGGCGCCGCGGCGGGCATCCTGATCGGCTTTGCCATCGCCGTGGTGATGGCCGAGTTCGAGATCATGGAACGCGCCGTCATGCCGCTCTTCGTGGTCATCATGGTCACCCCGATCGTGGCGATCGCCCCGGCGCTGGTGGTGGCCTTCGGCTTCGGCATGACGCCGAAGTACATCGTCACCGCGCTGGTGGTCTTCTTCCCGATGCTCGTCAACGCGCTGGCCGGCCTGCGCGACGTGGACCCGCGGACCATGGACGTCATGCGCACGCTGCACGCCAGCCGCTGGGAGATCTTCCGCGACCTGCGCCTGCCCGGCTGCATGCCGTTCGTCTTCGCCGGGCTGCGCGTGGCGCTGCCGCTGGCGATCGTGGGCGCCGCGGTGGCCGAGTTCGTGGCGGCCGGACAGCAGGCGGGCCTCGGCTCGCTGGTGACGATCTCCGCCGCACAGGCAAACCTGCCGGTCGTCTGGGCCAGCATCGTGCTGCTCTGCCTCATGGGCGTCGGGCTGGTCGCCGTCCTGGCCCTGGTGCGCAAGAAGGTCCTGTGGTGGAGCGAGGGCAACGTCGTCGCCCGCTAGGGACCGCACCCCGCTGGACACGCCCAGCTAGACCGCACCCCCCTTTAGAAAACCCCAATAGAACGTCGCCCGGCAGAACTTCGACTGCCTGGGTTCCCTTCCCGTGCCATCGGGAGCCAACAAATTTCTTGATGAAGGGTAATGACATGAAACAGCTTCGCTTCGGCCTGTTCGAAAACGCCCAGGCCAACGACTCGGGAACCGCCACCTGGCGCCACCCGGAGAACGAACGCGACCACTTCGACAACCTGGACTACTGGAAGAACATCGCCCGCATCTGCGAGGAGGCCCGCCTGGACTTCGTCTTCCTCGCCGACGCCTGGGGCTGGTCGGAGGTCAACGGCGAACGCCCGGAAATCTGCACCATCGAATCCCTGGACCTGCCGCGGCTGGACCCGGCGATCGTCGCCGCGGCCATGGTCTCGGCCACCACGGACCTGGGCTTCGTGATCACCGGCTCGACGCTGATCGAACAGCCGTATTCCTTCGCCCGCCGCATGTCCAGCCTCGACCAGCTCTCCAACGGGCGGCTGGGCTGGAACGTCGTCACCACCGGCACCGCGGAGACCGCCGCCGCCGCGTTCGGCATCCCGATGGTCGCCCACGACGACCGCTACGACATGGCCGACGACTTCATGGAGGTCGTCTACAAGCTGTGGGAGGGAAGCTGGGAGCCCGACGCGCTGGAGCGGAACAAGGAACGGCCGCTTCGCCGACCCGGCCAAGGTCCACCGGATCAGCCACGAGGGGCCGTACTTCCGCTCCGAGGGCTACGGAAACACCTCCTATTCCCCGCAGGGCACCCCGGTGCTCTTCCAGGCCGGGTCCTCCGACCGCGGCCGCCAGTTCGGCGGGCGCCACGGCGAATGCATCTTCCTGGGCGGGTCCTCCGCGACCAAGATGGCCGGGCAGGTCAAGGCGATCCGCGACGAGGCCGTGGCCTCCGGCCGCGACGCGGATTCGGTGAAGCTGATGGCCGCGTTCTCCTGCGTCGTCGCCCCGACCCGCGAGGAGGCGCAGGCCAAGTACGAGTCGGTGCTTGCGGCCCAGGACCCCGCCGTCGCGGTGGCCTCCTACGCCATGTTCACCGGCCTGGACCTGTCCTCCTACGCCCCGGAAACCCCGATGGCCGAGCTGCGCACCGAGCTGTCGCAGACCCAGATCTCCCGCTTTGCCGACCTCACGGTGGGCGACGTGCTCAAGGACTGGCACGCCCACGGCGTGCGCAGCACGCCGGTCGTCGGGTCCCCGGAGGACGTTGCCGACGCCATCTGCGCGCTGGCGGAGACCGCCGACCTCGACGGGTTCCTGCTCACCCCGGTGATCCAGCCGGGGTCGACGCTCGACTTCGTCGAACTGGTGCTGCCGATCCTGCGCGAACGCGGCGTCGCCGCCTCCGACTACGAGGGCGCCACGCTGCGCGAGCGCCTCTTCGGCACCGACAGCCCGGTGCTGGGCGAAAACCACCCGGCCGCGGGCCACCGCGTGCAGCCGGCCGTCGCGCTGAACCGCTAAGGGGAACGCGGCGTGGGAGTCGTATGCGTGGTCGGCAGCATCAACCTTGACGTGATGGTGCGGGTCGACCGCAACCCCGAGGTCGGGGAGACGGTGCTCGGCGAGGCCGTCGCCCGGCTCCCCGGCGGCAAGGGCTTCAACCAGGCGGTCGCCGCCGGGCGCAGCGGAGCGGAAACGCGTTTTTGCGGTAGCGTTGGCGACGACCCCGACGGCTGATTCCTGCGCCGGGCGTTGCTTGGCGCGGGGCTCGACGACGCGTTCCTGTCGGTGAGCAAGGACCTGCCGACGGGAATGGCCCACGTGGCCATGCTGCCCGAGTCCGGGAACTCCATCATCGTTTCGCAGGGGGCCAACGCCGCGCTGTCCGCCCGTGCCGCGGCGACCGCCGTCGACGGCGCGGACGTGGTGCTGGCGCAGCTTGAGGTGCCCGCCTCGACGGTGGAGGTGGCGCTGGCCGCCGGCCGCGTGGCCGGTGCGCTGACGATCCTGAATGCGGCGCCGACCACCGCTTTCACCGAATCCCTGCTGGCATTTGTGGATGTGTTGGTGGTCAACGAGACGGAAGCCGCGGCGCTGGGCGGCGTCGATGCGCTGCTGGATGCGGGCCCGAAGTCGGTCATCGTGACCCTGGGATCCCAGGGTTCCTGGTGGAAAAGCCGCGCGGGCGACGACCTGCGGGTGCCGGCGTTTGCCGTCGACGCCGTGGACACCACCGGGGCCGGGGACGCCTTCTGCGGCGCATTGGCGGCGGCCCTCGGCGACGGGGCGTCGATGCCCGAGGCCATGAAACTGGCCTCGGCCGCCGGGGCGCTGGTGGCCATGGACCTGGGCGCGCAGACGGATCGGCTGAGCGTCGAATCGCTCGCCGAGCTGGTGGCAACCCGCTAGCCAGGGTGTGTGTCGACGGGTCCATTTCGGGTCCGTTGCACAGCAGAAATGCCGGTCGTTGCCGCTTCAAGAAGCGGCAACGACCGGCATTTTTGGCTGCCGCTGCGGCCGAGCCAGTGGTTCCTTAGGAAGTTGCGCCTGCAGGCTCCGGGGAGGCGTCCCTGCGCCGGAGTTTCCTTGGGCTGGGCGACCTTGGGTTTTTTGGTTTCCCCGGCGAAGGTGTACTCGCCGGCGCGCATGCGTTCGGAGAGCCCCCGGACCCATTGCTGCTCCCCGCGCAGCCGGCTGATGGAGAGCTCGAAGATCTCCCGGACATAGGCGGGGGTGGACGTCGACCGGTGGACATCCTCGATGCTGTATTGGTTGCTGGCGATCTTTGCGTCGATCTCACGCACGCGGTGATCCAGCGCGGCAAGGACTTCCTCGCGGCTGAGCGCATACATGAACGACGTCAGGGCCATGACCGGTCCGATGTCGAAGGTTCCCACCGTCCATAATGCCCCCCGGAGCAGGCGCAGGAACTCGACCTCGCCCTCGGGGGTGATGCTGTAGGTGGTGCGCTCGGGCCGGTTGCCCTCGGATTCGGTCCCGGTTTCCTCGACGTAGCCGTCCTTCTTCAGGGACCGCAATGCGTTGTAGATCGAGCCCGGCTGGATGTTCGCCCACTCGTCCACATGCCACGTGAGCAACTCACGTCGCAGGAAGTAGCCATGCACTGGTTGGAACTGGTGCACCGCACCCGCACCAGGAGACGCGTTGTGGTTGACATGGCTCCCATCGTAGTCAAAAAAAGTCGTGAAAAACATCAAGGGCGCACTTGTTAGGACGACAAACCAGCAATAGTATCTTTCTAACTAATCAAACTTGAATACAAGTTGCGAGCAATCGTTGGATCGAGAAGGAGCCAGAAATGTCAATACAGACAAACACCGAGGGCGCACCGGACCAGCTTGCCCTGCGACAGGCATTCTCGCTTTTCCCCACGGGCGTCGTTGCCGTCTGCTCGGTCGTTGAAGAGGTTCCGGTGGGCATCGCGGTCAACTCCTTTACCTCCGTTTCGCTCGACCCGCCCCTGGTGGGGATCTGTGTTGCCAAGTCCTCCGCAACCTGGCCGGTCCTGGCCAACAGCAATCGCCTGGGTCTTAGCGTGCTGGGTTCGCACCAGGGGCAGCTTGCCGCAGCCTGGCTTCGCGCAACACCGACAGGTTCCTTGATGCACCGTGGCGCGCCACCGATGCCGGGGCCGTGGTCATGGAGGGCGCGGCGCTTTCGCTCGAATGCGAGGTGCGCTCGACCTTTGACGGGGGAGACCACGTGGTTGTCCTGTTGGAGGTCGTCAAGTCCGACCTGTTCCCCGACGTCACCCCGCTGGTGTTCCACCAGAGCAAGTTCCGTGAGCTGCAGATTGCCGAATGACCATCCGAGCCCGAGGCTGCACGGGACCCTGAGGTGAGCCGGATGCTTGCCGGCCGCCGCCGGCCTGCTGGCCCGGTTTGCCGGAGTCGTGGTCGGCGGCAACAACGTGGACGGGTTTTGGGGTTCCCTACCGCGAACATTCGAGGTCGATGCCCTGTCGGGGGAGCTGGAAGACGGCGTCTATGCCGGCCTGGTCTTTCCCGCCAGGGACTGAAACATTTGGGGCAACCGTAAGCGTGGGCAACAACCCCACGTTCGGGGACGTGAAAGAAAAGCGCGTGGAAGCATACATCCACGATTTCGATGTGGATCTCTATGGACGCAGGATCGCGTTCAGTGTTGCATTCCTCCGCCCCATGGAACGCTTCGACACCGTGGACAGCTCATCAGGCAGACCAGTGATGACGTCGAGTGCGGCGGTCCTTCCTCAACGACCTGCCGGAAACCTAGGCGAGGGAACGCCAGCATGGAGGCGGAAAGCGAAGCCCGGGACACGGAGAATTTTACCGGTGGTTTCGCATGCTCGAAACCACCGGCACTCCACGGCGCGGGAACGTTTCTCCTCTACTCCCGTCAGCACCAAATGCAGACATATCCATCCAACCGACCTCCCACTCGTGCCCGTCGGGGTCGAGGAACGCCACGAGTACATGCCGGCATTTCCTCGGCAGCCTCTCGGTAGATCGTGCCGCCATGCGCGATCGCGCGGCTGGCGAATCGTCGACCTCGGCGCGGCTCTCGCCGCTGAGGGCGTTGAGTACTTCGCGTCCGCCCGCGCCGTAGGCGGGGGTGTCGCCGTTGCGCAGGAACGATTCGTAGAACCCCCTTCGACAGGATCATGATCCAGCTGGTTTCCGTGATCATCGACGAACTGGCCATGTCATTTGAAAAATCTTCATTCTTCTTGAAACCGAGGCCGGCGTAAAAAAATCCGAGGCCGCGAGATCCTTCGTTGGAAGATTGATGAATACCATGCGGTTCATCCGACCGCTCCCTTCTGTCAGGCTTGTGCCCTTGGGCGGGCGACAAGGTGGCCCGAC
>CAWFRB010000013.1:0-25518 GCA_963818105.1 uncultured Actinomycetota bacterium
TTGCTCGAAGAAGATATTGGGATCAAAAAGCATTGTCTGTGTACTCTCGTGCGAATGGTGGGCGGGGCCCACCTCTAAGTGCGGACTGAGCAGCACCGGGGTGTGGTGCGGGGAATGAACCGGGCGGGATGGCCTTGGCTACTTGACTTGCTTGACCTACTTGACGTCGAGAATCGTGGGGTCAAGGTTGTACTTGGCGGCGACCTTGGCCAGCGAGCCGTCATCCTTGAGGGCCTTGAAGGCGGAGGCGATGGCGGGGCTCAATTCGCTGCCCTTCTTGCTGAATACGCCGAAGCGGTGTCGGATCGAAGACCTGCTTGGCCATTTCCAACTTGCCCTGGTTTTGGGTGACCATGTATGCGGCGGCAACGTTGGTTTCCACCAGAACGTCGGCCTTGCCGTTGATGACTGCCAGTACGGTGTCGGAAGTCTTGGGGTACTCGGAGAGGATGGGGGCGTTCTTGCCGCCCTTGGTGCAGTCTTCGCCCAGTGCCTTGATTGACGCGGCGTTGCTGGAAGCGGCCTGCGCAACAACCTTCTTGCCGCAGAGGTCCATCTTGTTCTTGAGCTCGGCAGCCAGGCCAGGTGCTGCCAGCGCTGCGGGGCCGGCGTTCATGATGGAAGTGGCATCAGCCACCTCCAAGCGTGCGGGGCTGGTGTAGAGGCCGCCAAGGATCATGTCGCAGCGGCCGCTTTGCAGGCCAGGCATGAGGCCGTCAAAAGATGTGACTTCGAATTTGACCTTCACGCCCCAGTGGTCGGCCAAGGCCCGGCCGGCGTCGGCGTCGAATCCAATAAGCTCACCGCCGGAACCGTCGGCGTAGTACTCAAGCGGCGGGTACTCCGGGTCGATGCACAAGGTTACCTGGCCGGCATTGACCAGGCCCTTGGGTGTATTGCTGTTTCCGACTGCGGCTTCTCCCTCGGTGGAGGCCGAGCAGCCCGAAAGTGCCAGGATGCCGATGGAAGCCGCTGCAGCAAGTTTGAAGAAATTCGCCATTGTAGATCTCCTGAAAATACGTCATAGCTGCACGCCAGATGGTGTCAGCGGGGGGATGTCTTCTAAAGTGTGTGACACGGAGCACGTTAAGTCAACAAATTATTGGCGTACATCAAAATATGCTCCAAAGTTGCACGAGAGTTGCAGGAGTTGCGTGCAAGATATTGGAGTTTTGGCCCGATTGTTAATTATCTGTCATCCCGGAGGTTGTTGCTGATATAAAGATTGAATGGATACTTTGGACAGATCGCTTGTACTGCAGCTGCAAGCTGACGGGAGGGCCTCCTACAGCGACCTGGCTAAATCTGTGGGCAGCAACCGCGCCCTTGTGGCCACACGGGTCAACGAATTGCTGGGCTCAGGCAAAGTGAAGGTCATTGCCGCCGTACATCCAAGGGTTCTAGGCCTGGAAGTGCTGGCCCATCTGGCCGTGCAGGTTTCCGGCAACAACGATGCGGCGCTGCTCGGGATAGATTCGCTGGATTCCGCCGTGTACATCTCCGAAACCACAGGGTCCAACCAGATAGTGGTTGAAGTCCGGATGGGCACCATGGGCGAGTTGTATGAGACTGTGGCTTTTGTCAGTGCCCTGCCCGCAGTCACCGGCGTCAACGTCCTGCTCTACGAACGGGTCATCCGCAGCCTTTTCCTCGGCGAGGAACCAGTGCTGGAACGCCTGTCCCTGGACCAGACGGATATCGACATCATGCGGATCCTGCAACAGGACGGGCGGATGGGATTTGCCGAGATTGGTGAAGCGGTGGGCGTTTCCATGAGCACCTGCAGGACGCGCGCGCTGCGGCTCATTGACGCAAACGTCATGCAAATTGGGGCCATAACGCGGCGCAGCGGGACGTCCGGGTCAATAGTTTTTGGCTGCGGAGTGTCATTGGTTGGTGACGTGTCACAGGAAGTGGTCCGCCTGCTGGCCACCATTGACGGCGTTGAATTCGTTGCCCGGACCATTGGGCGGTATTCCATGGTGGCAACCATTGCTGCGGATCCCCAGCACGACTACAACCAAATAGTGGCCCGGATGCGGTCAACGGAAGGTGTGCGCCATGTTGATACGTGGCTGCATACCCGGATTGTCCAGGAGCGCTACGAGAACACCCTTGACCAGTTGGCCACGCTGATAAGGCACTAACTTCCCGGCCATGGGCGAGGGTCCAAGCCGGCAGCGTAGCTATACCGCTAATCCGCTGTCCGAAAACTCCCAAGCAGCCCACTCGCCGGAAGCACATCGTGGAAGTTCGACAACCGAAACTCCGTCAAGCTGGCCAAACCGGTTTTCAACGCCTCGAAGAACACGGTCAAGATCCCTGCCAGGAGGAAGTGCCACGTACTACGTCAACGGAGTCAACAAGAAGACCGGACGCCATAAGTGCAAGGGCAAAGTCACGGTGGGCACGAAGGCTTCAATGAGCTCCTGCAAGCTTGTCGGAACCCAGCGATGGGCAGCCCGGCTGTAACGAGGCGAGCATTGCCTGGTGTTTCTGCAGCCTAGCCCGCCCAGGGACCTTCGGACGTCCGGTTCATGGGCGGGTTAAGCCATTGAATCTTGGACGATGAATCCTGCTTCGGTTTTTTCGCGCAGTTCATCGACGGTGACACCTGGTGCCATGTGCGTCAGGACGAGTCCGGGACCGTTTCCGTCGTCCACGATGTCGAAGACCGCGAGGTCGCTGATGATCTTGTTGACCACGCGGACGCCAGTGAGCGGGAGGGTGCATTCGCGCAGGATCTTGGGGGTGCCGTCCTTGGCCACGTGCTCGGTCAGCACGATCACGTGCGGGGTGCCGGCGACGAGGTCCATGGCCCCTCCCATGCCCTTGACCATCTTGCCGGGGATGGTCCAGTTGGCCAGGTCCCCGGCCCCGGAGACCTGCATGGCCCCGAGGATCGCGACCTTTACGTGGCCTCCGCGGATCATGCCGAAGGAGGTGGCGGAGTCGAAGACGCTGGCCCCGGGCAGCATGGTGACCGTCTGCTTGCCGGCGTTGATCAGGTCCGCGTCTTCGTCGCCCTCGTAGGGGAACGGGCCCATGCCCAGCAGCCCGTTTTCGCTTTGCAGCACCACGCGCACGCCCTCGGGCACGTGGTTGGCGACAAGCGTGGGGATGCCGATGCCGAGGTTGACGTAGTCCCCGTCGTTCAGTTCCATGGCCGCGATCGATGCCATCTCGTCCCTGCTCCAGCTCATGGTGAATGCTCCTTGCTTCGGAATTGCATGTCTTGAAATCAGTTGGCTGCGGGGCGGGGTCGGACGGTGCGTTGTTCGATGTCCTTGACCTTGTCGATGGCCTGGACAATGCGCTGCACGTAGACGCCCGGGGTGATGACGTGGTTGGGGTCGATGCCGCCGAGGGGGACGATGACCTCGGCCTCCGCGATGGTGACCTTCCCGGCGGTGGCGACGACCGGGTTGAAGTTCCGCGCGGTGTGCCGGTAGACCAGGTTCCCGTCGGTGTCGGAGGTGTGTGCGTGGACCAGGGCCAGGTCCGCGACGATGCCGCGTTCGCGCACGTAGAGTTCGCCGTCGAACTCCTCGACCGGCTTGCCCTCGGCGACCAGGGTGCCGACGCCCGTCTTGGTGTAGAAGGCGGGGATGCCTGCGCCCCCGGCGCGGAGCCGCTCGGCGAGGGTGCCCTGCGGGACGAACTCGACCTCGAGGTCGCCGGAGAGGTACTCCTCGGCGAAGCGCTTGTTCTCGCCCACGTAGGAGGCCAGCACCTTGCGGACCTGGCCGGAGTCGATGAGCACACCGAGGCCCTTGCCGTCGACGCCCATGTTGTTGGAGACGATGGTCAGGTCCCGGACCCCGGAGTCGCGGACCGCGTTGATCAGGTCGACGGGAATGCCGCTGAGCCCGAAGCCGCCGACGGCGATGGTGATGCCGTCGGCCAGGACGTCCGCCATGGACTCGGCTGCACTGGTGCGTATTTTTCCCTGGGGCATCGATTGCATGTGCACTACCTCGCGGTTTTCTCGCTGGGCCGTTGGCGGCGGCTGAACAGAGTTCGTATGGCCTGTCACTTGGCCACTTGCTTGTACGCTATGGCGTTGGCAGGCGCACTGCAAGCCCCCCGGGGACAACGGCGGCGGGTCCCTTCCCGTGAAGCGAGTCGGCATCTGGAAGAGGGTACGAAAAAGCGCCGGGCCGCTCTCCGAAGAGAAACGAGCCCGGCGCCATCAGTTTTGCTTCAGGCGTCCGCGGTTACGGCTGCGACACCGTTGCATCGGCGGCACCCAGGGCGCGACGCTTCAGCTGCTCGTATTCCTCGGCCGTGATGGTGCCCGCGTCCAAGAGCGCCTTGGCCTTGGCGATCTCGTCGCTGGGGCTCACGTGCGCCACCGTGCGGATGTAGTCCTCGGCCGCGCGGGCGGATTCCTCGATGTTCTTCCGGCTGCGTTCTGCCATGCCCTTGCCACGGACGATCAGGTAAACGAGGGCGGTCGGGAGCGAGATGAAGATCAGGGCGATGAACCAAAGGGCTTTCCACCCGCCACTCAGCTCACGATCCCGGAATAGGTCCGTGATGATGCTGAAGAGCGCGATCAAGTACGCGATAAAAATGAATGCGGAAATGAAGTACCAGATGATGTTCCAAAACGATGACCAAAATTCCATGGGAGTCCCTCCTTGGGGTCAAGTCGGCCCTTGTGGGACCGCCTAAGACCGGATCTCTTGCATGCCATCTGTTGATGACATTTACATTCTTAGTGCGAAGTTTTAGTTTTACCAGCGTTTAGGTGAAATACAGTGCAAGCCACGGTAATGGAGTTATTCAGGCCGCGGGGTGCCGGATCGGGCCTGCTACGAACTGAATCGTTTGCCCGCGGCCCGGGAGACGACCATCCGCGCATGGCGCAACAGCGGCTCGTCGACCATCTGGCCCTCGAAGGCGAAGACGCCGCCGTTCCGGGCAGCTGCGTCCAGCATCCTTTCGGCTCGTTCCACCTGCTGCGGGGGTGGGGGCAAAGCCCTGGCGGATGACGGGCATCTGCCCGGGGTGGATCGAGGCCTTGGCTCCGAAGCCGGAGGCCTGTGCGTCGAGCGACTCGGCCAGCAGGCCCGCGTGGTCCCCGATGTCCAGGTACACCGAGTCGATGGCGACCTTGCCGTGCGCCCCGGCGGCGAGCAGCACCTGCGAGCGGGCATGGAGTGCCACATCCCTGTAGCTGCCCGACTCGGTACGCGAGGACGAGCCGCCCAGCGAGGCGATCAGGTCCTCGGCGCCCCACATCAACGCCACGACGTTCGGGGCCGCGGCGATCTGCGCGGCGTTGAGAACCCCGAGGGCGGTCTCGCACAGGGCCACGACCGAGTAGTCGCCAAGCGCGGCGGCATCCGCTGCCGATTCGGTCTTGGCCAGCATGACGGTCCGGTATTGCGTGGAGCCGAGCGCCGCCAGGTCCGCCGCGAAGTCGGGGCTGCCGACGGGGTTGACGCGCACGATGGTGCGTTCCGGATCCTGCGGGTGTTCGATGAGTGCCGCCCGTGCCGCCTCACGGTTCCCGGGGGCCACCGCATCCTCGAGGTCGATGATCACGGCGTCGGCGCGTTCGAGCGCCTTGGCATAGCGGTCGGGCCGGTCCGCGGGGCAGAAGAGGATGGCGGGTCCCATGATGAATGCGGTCATGAGGGCATCCTCGCTTCTTCCGGGTTGTTGGAGTTGTTGGATCCGTTGAGCGACTCTGGGGAGTCAGGTCCGCCATCGTTGCTGGCGGCGTTGTTGGTGACGGTGGCGACGACCTGATGGGCCTTGACCAGGTCGCCCACGCGCAGGTGCCCGATCCGCACGGTGCCGTCCCCGGGGGAGCGCATGGGGTGTTCCATCTTCATGGCCTCGATGGTCACCAGCACGTCGCCCTCCTGGACCTGCTGCCCGTCGACGACGCCCACGGCGATGACGGTGCCGGGCATGGGGGATTTTACATCGGGTGACTTTTCACCCGGTTTGGCTGCAGGCCCGACAGCTCCCTGTCCAGCTCCTCTTCGCGGCCGATCACCCGCAGGCAGGACACCCAGCCGTCCCGGCTGAGCCACAGCGTGGCAGTCTTCGCCGAACGCCGCGGCAATGCGTTGCCTGATCCCGTTGACGGCAAAGTCGTTGTTGCCCAGCGGTGGTGAACTCGAAGGACTCGTCCCCGAGCATGAAGGTGCGGCCGCTCGTCGCCGGATGTAGATGTACCGGGCGTCGAGTGGAGCACCCGCAGTTCCCCGTCGACCTCGAGCACGCTCCGGGTGCGCGCGGGTCCGCCCAGCCGCCACGAATCCCGCGCCCGCCAGGTCCCGCCCGTGCCCGGGTGCCGGTTCAGGGCCAGCCCGGCGGCGAGCACCAGCTCCGCGTCGCCGACCGCATGGAACACCATGCCCGGCATCTTGCGCTCGATCAGCGTGGTGTCCAGGTTTCCCGCACGGACATCGGGGTCGTTGAGCAACAGCCGCAGGTACTCGATGTTGGTCAGCACGCCCAGGACGACGGTCCGGGCCAATGCGCCATCCAGCCGACCCAGCGCCTGGCCCCGGTCCGGACCCCAGGCGATGACCTTGGCCAGCATGGGGTCGTAGTGCGGGGAGACGGTGAAACCCTCCAGGAGGCAGGAGTCCACCCGCACGTGTTGACCCGCGGGTTCCCGGACCCGCAGCAGCGTGCCGGTCGACGGCATGAAGTCGCGGGCCGGGTCCTCCGCATAGACGCGGGCCTCGATCGCGTGGCCCTGAAGCGTGACGTCCTCCTGGGTGAAGCCCAGCGGCTGGCCCGCGGCGATCCGCACCTGCGCCTCGACCAGGTCGATCCGCCCGCCGCGGATGCGCACGACCTCCTCGGTGACCGGGTGCTCCACCTGCAGCCGGGTGTTCATCTCCATGAAGAAGAACTCGCCCGGCGCCTCGTCGGAGACCAGGAACTCGACGGTCCCGGCTCCCACGTAGTTCACCGACTCCGCCGCGGCCACTGCCGCGGCACCGATCTCGGCGCGGATGCGCTCGCCGTCCGCCTGGTGTTCCAGCAGCGGGGAGGGGGCTTCCTCGATGACCTTCTGGTGCCGGCGCTGCAGGGAGCATTCGCGCTCGCCGAGGTGCACGGTGTTGCCGTGGGTGTCGGCGAGGATCTGCACCTCGATGTGCCGCGGGCGCGCACCAGGCGTTCCAGGAAGAGCGTGTCGTCGCCGAACGAGCTCAGCGCGGTGCGGCGGGCGCTGGCCAGGGCCGCCGGCAGCTCGTCGGGGGAGTCCACCGCCACCATGCCCTTGCCGCCGCCACCGGCCGAGGGCTTGATCAGCACCGGGAACCCGATCTCCGCCGCGGCGTCGATGAGTTCCTCGTCGCTGAGCTCCGGTTCGGCGATGCCCGGGGTGACCGGGACGTCGTGGGCGGAGACGTGGTTCTTGGAGCGGATCTTGTCGCCCATGAGCAGCAGCGCGTCGATGCCCGGGCCGATGAACACGATGCCCGCGTTCTTCAGCGCGCGCGCAAATTCGATGTTCTCGGAGAGGAAGCCGTAGCCGGGGTGCACGGCCTGGGCGCCGCTGCGCCGGCAGGCCTCGATGACGGCCTCGGTGTCCAGGTAGCTTTCGGCGGCGGGGGATGCCCCCACCCGGACGGCGACGTCGGCCTCGCGCACGTGCAGGGCCCCGGCGTCGGCATCCGAATAGATGGCGACGGACCGGATGCCCATGCGCTTGAGCGTCCGGATCACGCGCACGGCGATCTCCCCGCGGTTGGCAACCAGCACGGTGTCAAAGAGCGCGGCGTCAAAGGGATTCGTGGTCAGTGTTCTTGGTGGTCATGGTGCATCACATCCTGAAGAGGCCGAAGGAGGTTTCGGGCAGCGGCTGGGTGGCGCAGACGTCCAGCGCCATGCCGAGGATCCGCCGGGTGTCCAGCGGGTCGATGACCCCGTCGTCCCAGAGCCGGGCGGTGGAATAGTAGGGGTTTCCCTGGTCCTCGTACTGCTTGCTTGAGCGGGGCCTTGAAGGCGGCTTCCTCCTCGGCGCTCCACGTGGAACCGGCGGCCTCGAGCTGGTCCCGCTTGACGGTGGCGAGCACCGAGGACGCCTGCGCCCCGCCCATGACGGAGATCCGCGCGGCCGGCCACATCCACAGGAAGCGCGGCGAGTACGCCCGCCCGCACATCGAGTAGTTGCCGGCCCCGAAGGAGCCGCCGATGATGACGGTCAGCTTGGGGACGCGGGCCGTGGCCACCGCGGTGACCATCTTGGCGCCGTGCTTGGCGATGCCGCCGGCCTCGTAGTCGCGGCCCACCATGAAGCCGGAGAGGTTCTGCAGGAACACCAGCGGAATGCCGCGCTGGTCGCAGAGCTCGATGAAGTGCGCGCCCTTGAGCGCGGACTCGGAGAACAGCACGCCGTTGTTGGCGACGATGCCCACGCGGTGCCCGTGGATGCGCGCGAACCCGGTGACCAGCGTGGTGCCGTAGTTGGCCTTGAACTCGTGGAACTCGCTGCCGTCGACGATGCGCGCGATGACCTCGCGGACGTCGTAGGAGGCGTTCACGTCGGTGGGCACCACGCCGTAGATCTCGTCCGGGTCCTCGACCGGTGCCGCAACCTCGGGGATCACGTCCCAGACAGGAACGGGGGTGGGCGGCAGCGTCTGGATGATGTCGCGGACGATGCGGATCGCGTGGGCGTCGTTCTCGGCCAGGTGGTCGACGACCCCCGAGACGCTGGCGTGCAGCTCGCCGCCGCCGAGTTCCTCGGCCGTGACGATCTCGCCGATGGCGGCCTTCACCAGCGGCGGGCCGCCCAGGAAGATGGTGCCCTGGTTGCGGACGATCACCGTCTCGTCGCTCATCGCCGGGACGTAGGCGCCGCCCGCCGTGCAGGAGCCGAGCACCGCGGCGATCTGCGGGATCTTGCGCGCGGACAGGTTGGCCTGGTTGTAGAAGATGCGCCCGAAGTGCTCGCGGTCCGGGAACACCTCGTCCTGCATGGGCAGGAAGGCGCCGCCCGAGTCGACGAGGTAGACGCAGGGCAGGCCGTTTTCGAGGGCGATTTCCTGGGCGCGCAGGTGCTTCTTGACCGTCATCGGGAAGTAGGTTCCGCCCTTGACCGTGGGGTCGTTGCACACGACCATGACGTACCGGCCGTGGACCATGCCGATTCCGGTGATCATCCCGGCCCCGGGGGAGTCGCCGCCGTACATGTCTTCCGCCGCCAGCGGCGCAACCTCGAGGAACGGCGAACCCTCGTCCAGCAGGGCCTCGACGCGGTCGCGGGGCAGCAGCTTGCCGCGGTCCACGTGGCGTTGCCTCGATTTCTCCGAACCGCCCTGTGCCGCCGCGGCCAGACGATGACGCAGCTCGGTGACCAGGTCCTCCTGCTCGGCTGCGTTCTTGAGAAAGCCGGGGTCCGCGGTATCGATGCTGCTGGTCAGTCGTTGCACATTTCCTCTTTTCTGGTGAGCGCTGGGGAAGGCTAGGCGGGAATGCTTGTGGAGTTCGGGATTGGTTCGCTGACCAGCAATATCGGCTGGGCGAATGTAGTCAATGCCGTCGAGCAGAGTGTGGTCGGCCGACAGGATCTTGCAGGCCATGTTGACGAAGTAGCGCTGCACCTCGGCAAGCGTGAGGCGGCCGTCGGCGCGGTACCAATGGGCAACGCCGGTTCCCATTTCCATCGAGGGCGAGCCGCGCCATGGTGGCGTCATCGGCGGAGAAGTCGCCGACCCGCAGTCCGCGTTCGACAACCTGGGCGAAGAGCGACTCGTACTCGTCGCGCAGGCGACTGCATTGCGTGGCGATTTTCGGGTCCCAGCGCACGCATTTCATACTCAACAACGCGTGAGGTGAGCGGGTTGGTGGCGGTGAAACCAACATGCGCGGCAACGAGAGCGGCCAGTTGGATGGTGGGTTCTGCGCCTAGTGCGCAGGGCATGCGGAACCGGATTCGATCATGGCTTCCAAACAGGAGCGCATGATGCTGACCAGAAGGTCTTCCTTGCTGCCCGTGTAGTGGTAAAGCGTGGCGGAGTTGATGCCGGCCGCGGCGCCCAACTCGCGGATCCCCGTTGCTGCGAACCCGTGCGCGGCAAAGAGCAGCACTGCTGCCCGCTGAACCTTGCCTAGATCCATGGAACGTTCCCTCTGTTGGAGGACTAACACGCTTCCCAATCGATCGATCGGGTATCTGCTGTCAGTCAAGTCCAAGGACGCCGAAGTTGTCAATCATTTGATTGGGAATTGAACGCATCAACTACGCCAATAGGCTGCTTTGTCTACTGGGTGAAAATCCACTCATTGAGGGTGTGAAGGATTGCGGGCAAGGGTGGGGTTGGTCAGGTTCCATCGAGCCGTGATGCGAAATGAATCTCTCATGTAGAGCCTGCTACCGATCGAATTTTTCATGGCCGGCGGGACAGCTAGGAGATACCGGTGCTACGTGCTCGCGGACAACCGGAATGACGAGATGGTCCTTGTTGGAATGCCATTCATTCGTCGGCTCCGGAAAATGGATTGTCTTAGTTGCTTTCCGGGGGACTGGTCGGCCTTTGGGGCAATCAGCTCCTGGATTCCAGAAATATGATCCCTCATGGCGTTTTCCGCCAAGGCAGGCTGGCCGGCGCGGAGTGCATCGACAATCTGCCAATGTCCATGCAAGCGAAGCTTCTTTTCGCTTGCCGCCCTGAAACCCAAGGCGACGGGAGGCTCCCGGCCCAGTCGCCGACGATGCGGATGAGGTCCGACAGCAATGGATTGCGGGCGATGTCGGAAAGGGCCACATGGAAGGTCTGGTCCAACTCAAGCAACTTCATGGAGCTTGTTTCCTTCTCCGACTCCGCCAGGATCTGCTCCAACTTGCGGATGTCGGCCGCGGTTGCCTTGGTTGCGGCCAAACGGGCCACTGCAGGTTCAATGGTCAATCGCATTTCCATGACCTGCGAGAAATCCTGCTGTGCCGCCGTAAAGGCCTCACTGAGCTGCTCGAACTGAGACTCGGTCGGGGCCTCCAGCACGATGGTTCCGCGTCCGGGGCGACGGCTAAGCAGTCCCTTGATCTCCAATTCCAAGAGGGCTTCCCGCAATGTGGCACGTGAAACGCCCAGCGTGGCCGCGAGTTCTCGTTCCGGCGGAATCTTTTCACCCTGTGGGAGCTCCCCACGCACGATCATCAGTTCGAGTTCAGCAGCCAAGTTCCCACCGAGAGAGTTCCATTTTTGGTTGATTGACGACCAATTGACCATGTTGCGTTCCTTCCCTCGAATGTTGACCTTGCTAAGTACAGTGTACGCATGGCATATTGGTCAGACCAGCAGACCAGTATGGCCTGCGTCACCAAAGGAGAGTGTTGGCATGCAGACGAAAACCAGTCCAGATCAACTAGGGAAGCCTCAAGGGTCTCGGTTGCGAAGAATTGTCAATGTAGCTGGCCCCGGGCTGATTGTTGCCGCGGCCGGAGTTGGCGCGGGCGACCTGATTGCATCGTTGAACTCCGGTGCCAGCTATGGATTGGCGCTTGCCTGGGCCGTGGTTGTCGGCTGCTTCATTAAGTTCATAGTCACCGAGTGCATTGGGCGCTGGTCGCTGGCGACGGGGATTAGCCCCTTGCGGGGCTTCCATAAGCTGAACAAGGCATTCACCACTTACTTTGGGATCTACTCGGTCATTCTGGGATTCTTCTACGGTGCTGCCATTGCGGGCGCGCTGGGGCTGACGATCAACGCCATGTTCCCGAGCGTCGACGTGAAGCTGGGCGCGGTTGTCGCCGTTCTCCTCGGCATGGCGATCTTGTGGATCGGCAAGTATGCATCCTTTGAGAAGATCATGGCGTTCTTCGTTGCCGTCATGTTTATCTCCATTGTCGGCGCTGCGGTACTGACACGCCCCGACATGGGCATTCTGGCGGGAGGCCTGACTCCCAGGGTTCCCGATGGAGGAACCTTCTATGTTCTGGGCATCATGGGTGGCGTAGGCATGTCCATTGGACTCCTGTCGTACGGATACTGGCTGCGGGACCGCGGCTGGACGGGCCCGGGATGGATTGGTTCCATGCGATTGGACCTGATCATCGGGTACGGCATGACCTTCATCTTCATGCTTGCGATGATGATCGTCGGAGCGGCATTCCTGCAAAATGGCGGCACTGGGGTCAGCGGACTGTCAGATTTGAAGCAGCTGGCGGAGCCGTTTGGCGAACAGTTCGGCGAGCCGGCAAAGTGGCTGTTGCTTATCGGAATGTTCTCGGCCGTCTTCAGCTCATTGATCGGCGGATACAACGCGCTGGCAAACGTATTCAACGACATCGTCAACATTTTCCGAGGCACGACCCATGAGCGAGATGAAAACGCGGCTCGCTCGATTCCGTTCCGCGCCTACATCGTGTGGATGTGCATCCCTCCGCTGTCGATGCTGTTCCTGGACAAGCCGGTGACGCTCGTGCTCATTTATGCCGCGATGGGTGCGTTGCTTATGCCCGTGCTGATCGGTGGCTTGCTTTGGTTGATGAACTCCAAGGGCTTGGACAAGAAACACCGAAACGGCATCGCCATGAACACATCATTGGTTCTCGGGCTCGTTATGTTCGTCGCCTTGGCGGCAAACGAGCTGTGCTTCACTCTAGTTTTATTGAATTTGTATGTTATTTCTTCGAAAAGGTGTTACTAAGTGAATTTCACTACTCGCCCTGAACTGGCCGGTACCTTTGGCATGGTGTCGTCGACCCATTGGTTGGCGTCGCAAGTAGGCATGGGAATACTTGAGCGCGGGGGAAATGCGTTCGACGCTGCAACTGCTTCTGGATTTGCTCTTCAAGTAGTTGAACCGCATCAGAACGGCCCCGGCGGAGATCTCCCGCTGATCTTTGCCAAGGCAGGTGAGCGCAAGCCGGTCGTGCTTTGCGCTCAAGGGCCGGCTCCTGCCGGGGCCACCCTCGAGGCCTTTGCGGAGCTGGGCATTGACATGGTGCCCGGGACAGGGCTTCTGGCAGCCGCGATACCCGGCGCCACACTGGGGTGGCTGACATTCCTGAAAGACCACGGAACGTTCAGCCTCAAAGAGGTTTTGGACGCCGCGATCGGATACGCGAAAAACGGATACCCTGCGACTTCCAAGGTCGTGGAGTACATCGGACGCATGGAGCCGCTTTTCACGATGCATTGGGGCCCATCGGCCGAGGTATACCTGCCGAACGGGGAAGTGCCTGCCGTTGGGCAGCTCCTGACCAATCCCGCGCTGGCGCAGACCTACCAGCGGTTGGTCGATGTTGAATCCGAGGCGCTTGGCAGCGGTGCCACGCGAGATGCGGCTCTTGAAGCCGTGATCGATGAATGGACTTGCGGATTCGTAGCCGAGGCCATCGACGAGTTTGCAAAGACTTCGTGGAGGGACTCGACGGGAGAAGACCACCGAGGTTTCATCACCAAGGACGACATCGGGAAATGGCGGCCACACTACGAGGCCCCGGTTACCGCCGATTTCGGAGGTGTCACGGTCTGCAAGGTCGGCTTCTGGAGCCAGGGCCCCGTTTTCCTGCAGCAGTTGTCATTGCTGGAGGGCATGGATGTTGTTCCCGGCACGGCCGACGGAATTCACAAGATCCTGGAAGCAACGAAACTTGCCTTTGCGGACAGGGACGCCTGGTACGGGGACGTTCCAGACGTTCCCGCTGCGGCGCTCCTCTCGGCGAATTATGCCGATGAACGTCGGACGCTCATTGGCGAAAACGCATCCCACGAAATTCGCCCGGGCTCGCCCGATGGCCGGGAGCCGCGGCTGCCCCGTCTGGAGACGAAAGCGGACTTTCGATCCTGCTGGGCCTGAGCGGCGTCGGGGAACCGAACGCAGTGGCCGCCGCCTTGGATTCCGGTCCGAAGGCAAACGGCGAGGCCCGTACGGATACCGTCCATGTTGACGTGGTCGACCGGTGGGGGAACATGGTTTCGGCCATGCCCAGCGGGGGATGGCTGCACTCGTCTCCGGTGATTCCGGAACTCGGGTTCCCGTTGGGAACCCGGTTGCAAATGGCTTGGCTCGAAGAGGACCTCCCCAACGTGTTGGCCCCGGGAAAGCGACCTCGAACGACGCTTTCCCCGACGCTGATTCTCAAGGACGGGGAACCAACCATGGCCTTCGGGTCTCCGGGCGGAGACCAGCAGGACCAGTGGCAACTTCACTTCTTGCTGAACCATCTCTTGGGCGGCATGAACCTTCAAGAGGCCATCGATGCTCCGGCATTCCACAGCACACATTTCCCGAGTTCCTTCTTCCCGCATGAGCACCAGCTAGGCGTGGTTCTCATCGAGGAAAGGATTGGCGAGTCGGTCATTGAAGGGCTTGAGTCGCGAGGACATATTGTTGGCAAAGCCGGCAGCTGGGAGATCGGGCGCATGTGTGCAGTGTCGCGAGACCCCGAAACCGGCGTACTCAAGGCAGCCGCCAATGCTCGCGGCATGCAGGGATACGCGGTCGGACGATGACTTTAATTGTTGGCGAGGAAACGAAAACAGCCGCTTCGAACCGACTCCGACAAGGGTCGTCCACGCGTATCGGAAGCAAAGCTACTCACCTGGCTCATGCTGGCCCTGACGTTCTCAACCGGAATCATCGATGCCGTCGGCTATCTGGGATTGGACCGGGTGTTTACCGGCAACATGACCGGAAACGTCGTGATTCTGGGAATGGCCTTGTCCGGAACCACGGACTTGCCCGTGGTTGGTCCGGCCATAGCGCTGGTTCTCTATTTCTTGGGTGCCGTTGTTGGCGGCCGGTTGTTGCGGGGACACCGTGAAGGATGGACGTCTGCGACAACGATCATTTTCGGTCTGGTGTCGGCGATGCTGCTGGCATGCGCCATCTTCACGATGGTGGTCCCCTGGGAGCAATCCCGCATTCGGCCGTTGCCTTGGCAGCCGTTCTGGGGTTCGTCATGGGCGCCCAAGCCGCTGCCGCCCGGCAGGTCAAAATCGCCGATGTCACAACGGTAGTGGTGACCTCAACGATCACCGGCCTGGCCGCAGACTCATGGTTCGGCGCCAGACTAAAACAAGATTGGGTGAAGCGCCTTATGGCCGTTCTGCTCATCTTGTTGGGAGCTTTGTGCGGAGCCGTCCTGCTTCCACATGGAATGTGGATTCCCATCTTGGTAGCTGCCTGTTTGTCGATCGTCGTGACCATTGTTGGCGAGAAAAGAAGAAGGGTTGAACGGAACCTGACCGCCTGAGCTTTCCATCGCGAGTTGATGAACTTCGTCAACTCGGGGTGGGTTGATAGTGGTTTGTTGAGGGTCATCGGGTTGTCACGGGAGGCGAGGGCCTGCTGGGGACAACCCGATGATGCGTGAGCTCCGCTAGAAGGTTTGGGAATCGGCGCTGGACCAGAATGAAAACCGCGCGAAGGGCTGGGACATCGGAGCAACGTGCCGTTGAACGCGCGAGAACCCGGCTGGCCAAGTTGCGGAACATCGCGGAAGTGTGGGGTCCATGGGACGCATGGACATCCGGCTTCCATGACTGGCCCATGCCTTTGATTTGATGGCCCCGGCGCCGCAGGTGAAATGGTTGCCGCAGCGCCAGTGCAGATCTATGGAACATGCACCTACATTGACAAGACGTGCCTGCTGAACGGACCTCATCGCAGTTGCATTCCCCGCTGATATCGACAGAACACGTTGGGATTATCGGAGATTGTGATTGTAGGTCAGAGTTAGGGTACTATTTGTGGTCGAGTTGCGCTAATAATTCATACTTTGGCTTGCTGCCGAAAAGGATTTTTTCGCAATTTTTGGGATATGGTGTAATTGGCAACACAGCAGTTTCTGGTACTGTCGTTCTAGGTTCGAGTCCTGGTATCCCAGCTCATTCAGCGGGCATGAAGAGAATGATGACTTCATTGAAGAATTTATCTAAAATCAATTACGTTTATTCTTGTGCGGACGGCCAAGGCTGCGCCTCACGGCAAGTGCAAGATCGATTGGTTTGATGCTCGGCAGGTTCCGGCATTTGTGGGCCGAGAATCATCGTTCAGATCGTTCGTTAAACTTGGGTTTCAGGACCAGCCTACCAACCACGGCCGCATATGGGTCGGTTCCCATCATCAGACAGCTACTGGCATATCGTGCGCTTGTGGGTTTCGGGTGCGAATGCTACGAATCCTTTCCATTGAGATACTTGCTCTGAGTCTTGTCGGCAGCCGGGGTTAGCTCTCCTCCAGAACCGTTCGAATGGCTCCCGGTCATCTGGTATTGCTCGGCATTCCTACGGATCAAAATGTAGCTGGCTGATGTCTGAAGCCCTGTGTAACCGATAGGAATTATTTATGGCCGCCACAAGTGGGCATGGAACCAAGATCATAACTGCACTCGCAATTTCAGCGGTATTGCTCAGTGGCTGCGCAGTGGTGCCGAGTCAGTCAGTGGCGTACCGGCGCGCTACAGGTTGAGTCCAGCAGCGGCAAGGGCCGCGTTGCCCGCCGCTTTGAAGCGCGTGAATTACTACGTCAAAACCAGCAGCAAGGTGCACTTGCGGAAGTCCAACACCAGCGCTTCCGCATCGATGGGCCTGATCCCAAGGGGTACCTCGGTCAAGGCGACCGCGGTTGCAGTCAATGGATGGTACAAAGTCTCGTACAAGGGCAAGGTCGGTTACATTTCCAGCGCCTACGCCAAGAAGGCGGCAACTGCCAAAGGCTCATCGTTTGAAACGAGCGCAGTGCTGGGCAAACGCAACAAGCTGTCCGCAGATTACAAGCCCAAGCTGGGTAAGCTCCCCAACTCCAAGCAAAAACTGCGCACCGATGCTGCAATTGCATTCAAGGAATTGAATGCCGACGCGAAGCGCAAGGGAATCCGGCTGAAGGTTGTTTCCGGCTACCGTTCGTACGATAGCCAGAAAGCCGAACTGGCCAAGTACACCAAGCTTTATGGCGCGCAGTACGCACGCAAGGTCGTTGCGCTGCCGGGGCTGTCGGAGCATCAAACGGGACTGTCCATTGACCTGGGTGCAGCGAGCGGGCAATGCCAAGAGCGGACCTGCTTTGCGAAAACCAAGGAAGGCCGCTGGCTCGCCGCGAATGCCCATCGATACGGGTTCATTCTCCGGTACCCCAAAGGCGTCGGAAAAGGTCACCGGATTCAACTTCGAGCCCTGGCACTACCGGTATGTCGGAACATCGGTGGCAAAAACCATGAAAACCAAGAAGATTGCCACGCTGGAGCAATTCAACAAGAAGAATTGAGCAGCCTCGCTCAACGAGGCGCCACGACGCCTTGAGTGGCGTCGAATTGCAGCCCTTCCTTGGAGTCCTTGTGGGATTCCATGGAAGGGCTGAGTTATTTCTCGGCGCCTACGGCCGGCCTTGTTTCGGGCATTTTTGGGAAACTTGGCGAGGGCTCGGCTCCGCGACGGTATGTGGCAGTTCCCACGAATAAACATCGCATGATGTTTATTCGTGCTATGCTCATTTCATGATCAAGGCATACGCAACCGTCCCGGCAGGATTCACCGTTTTCTCCGACGCAACGGAAATGACGTTCCCGGCAGGGGAGCAGCACATCAAGACCCAGCCGGAAAGCACGCAGACCCCGTCGCACGTGCTGATCTCCGGTGCGGATGCCAACGATTTCGTCTCGGCGGCGATGTGGATCGACCACGCCCGCCAGGGTGGCCACGCCGTCACCGCGCAGATTCCCTACCTCCCGGGTGCCCGGCAGGACCGCGGCACACCGTTCGGGGCGAAGGTCTACGCAAACCTGATCAACTCGATGCAGGCCGACCGCGTTGTCTGCTTCGACCCGCACTCGCCCGTGATGCCGGCACTTGGTCGAAAACCTCACCGTGGTCCACTCGGACGAGGTCATCGCGGCCAGCCTCCCAAGCCAAGGCCGCGACTACGTCGGTGTGATTGCACCCGACGCCGGCGCCGTCGAGCGGGCCCGCCGCGCCGCGGATGCCCTCGGACTTCCGCTCTACCGGGCAACCAAGGTGCGCGACTTCGCAACGGGCAAGCTCTCCATCGTTCCAGTGCGAAGAACTTCCGGAATCGGGCCGGCTGCTGGTCGTTGACGACATCTGCGACGGCGGCGGAACCTTCATGGGCCTGGCCCAGGCCACCGGGCTGCCGAAGGAACGACTCGATCTGTGGGTGAGCCACGGGGTGTTCTCCGGCCGCGCCGCCCAGATCACCTCGGCCTACGGACGCATCTTCACCACGGATTCGCACCCCGGGCACCGGAACCCCGACGTGAACGCCACCGTCATTCCGCTTGCAGCATTCCTCGAAGCCGGCGTCAACGCCTAGCCGGGCAAACCGCCTGCACCGCTTCCCATCATCTTCTTGAAATCGACCAACATTCCCGAAGGGGCAAAGAACATGTCAACCACCGCGAGCATCCCAACGCAAAGCAACACCTTCACCGGCACCCCACCAAGGCCGCAGTCACGGCGCCGCTGTTCGAAACCGACGCCTACAAGCTCGGCCACCGCGGCCTGTACCCGGCCGGAACCACACAGGTGCTGGTCAACTTCACCAACCGCGCCTCGCGCATCGACGGCGTGGACAAGGTGGTCCACTTCGGACTCCAGGCCTTCCTGCAGTCCTACTGCATCGAAGCGTTCGCGCCGTTCTTCGCTGCGGACGAGGACGAGGCCGTGAGCGAATACCTCGACACGCTCACCGGCGTGCTCGGCCCGAACCACGGCATCGACGCCGAGCACGTCCGCGCACTGCACCGCCGCGGCTACCTGCCGCTGATGTTCCGCGCCCTGCCGGAAGGCACCCGCGTTCCGCTGCGGGTCCCGTCCATCACCGTGGAGAACACCGAGCCCGAGTTCTTCTGGCTGCCCAACTACATCGAGACGGTCCTCTCGGCGGCGATCTGGCAGCCCTCGACCTCGGCAACCATCGCCAACGAGTTCCGCAGCATCCTCGATGACGCGGCGGCCAAGACCGGCGGGGACGCCGCATTCGTGAACTGGCAGCTGCACGACTTCTCCTTCCGCGGCATGGCCGGTGCCGCGGCGGCCGCCGCATCCGGCGCGGGCCACCTGCTCAGCTTCACCGGCTCCGACTCGCTGGCCACCATCGACTGGGTCCGCCGCTACTACCCCTCGGAATTCGGCACCGACAACGGCCAGGTGCTCGGCTCGATCCCGGCCACCGAGCACTCGGTGATGTGCGCGGGCATCAGCGAATCCTCGGAACTGGAGACCTTCAAGCGCATCCTGGACGTGCACACCAGCGGCAACGTCTCGATCGTCGCCGACACCTTCGACTTCTGGAACGTCCTGCTGGAAATCCTCCCGGCGCTCAAGGGCCAGATCATGGCGCGCGACGGCAAGGTCGTCATCCGCCCCGATTCCGGGGACCCCGCCGACATCCTGTGCGGCACCCGGAGCAACCCGGCGATCATCCGCGAGGACAAGCCGGCCACCATCGCCGAGGACCCCGCGTACTTCGGCGCCGTGCAGATCCTCTGGGAACTGGCCGGCGGCACCGTCAACGACGCAGGCTACAAGGTCATCGACGGACACTTCGGGTTGATCTACGGCGATTCCATCACCATGGACCGCGCCCGGGACATCACCGCCCGGCTTGAGGCACTGGGCTTCGCCGCCGGGAACGTGGTCTTCGGCGTCGGCTCGTTCACCTACCAGTACGTCACCCGCGACACCTTCTCCTCGGCCATCAAGGCCACCTGGGCGATGATCAACGGGGAGGAGCACAACCTGCTCAAGGACCCCGTCACGGACAGCGGCATGAAGAAGTCGGCGACCGGCCGCCTCGCGGTCACCAGGGACGAGGCCGGCGAACTGGTGCTCATCGAGAAGGCAACGGCGCAGGAGGAAGCCGACTCGCTGCTCCAGCCGGTGTGGGCCGACGGCCGGTTCCTGCGCACCCAGTCCTTCAACGACGTGCGTGCGGTGCTCGGGAACCTTCGGTGATTCCCGATGGCCGAACGAACCCTTGAGGAGCGGCTCGAGGCGGCGGAACGGGAGCTCGCGGACTTCGAGCACCAGCCGCCGCTGGGGTGGCGCGCCTACCAGCGCGGCCGCAACGAGCGGATGGGCATCATCCTGGCCCTGAAACGGCAGCTGGAAGATGGGTAATATCAAGGGCATGCCTACTCAGCCTTTGGTCTCCATCGACGCCGTGCCCGTGATCCTGCATGGGGGATCGCTGCACCTGGTGCTGGGCGTGCGCGAGTACGATCCGTTCGCCGGTCGTGCGGCGCTCCCCGGGGTCCTGCTCAACGCCCACGAGCGGCTGGCCGAGGCCGTCGAGAGGGCCTTGCTGAGCAAGGTCGGCGTGGCGGCAGACGCAATCCTGGCGAGCGTCGAGGCCGGGGTGTTCGATGATTTCGAGCGTGACGAGCGCGGCCCCACGCTCTCGATTGCGCGACTGGTCATCCTGGATAAGGAGACCCCAATGACCGATCCACGGGTGAGGCTGGTTCCCCTGGACGGTCTTCCGGAGCTTCCCTTCGACCACCGGGCGATCGTGGCCAAGGCCGCCACCGTCCTGCTCGATTCGCTGTGGATCAATCTGGACACCACCCGGGCGCTGCTGGGGGAAACCTTTGACACGGCGGAGCTGATCGCCCGCATGAAGGAACTTTCCGCGGCCGCGGGGTTGCCGGTTCCGGAGACCGCGAACATCGGCCGCGCCCTGGGCTCGAACAAATTGCTCGAGCGCGTGGCCCCGGCGGCTTCGGCTGCGGGCCGCGGCCGCCCGCCGGCGCTCTGGAAGTGGCTCTAGCAGTGGGTTCGCAGGTAAGTACCGGAAAAGCGATCGGAACAAGTCAGCTATTTCAATCGGAAATTATCAGATAAAGGCGAGTCGCGTGCATGATTCAATAATGGAAGCAAGCATGACCAAGATGGCTGACGGCCGGGAACTGAATTCACGTCTGATATCAGCGCGAAGCTGGTGGTTGGCAACAATGCTGTGTCGACGTCATCCCGACCTGACGATCATTGAACACCATCCATGTGGGGGTCACTATGAATGTCTGGGACTATATTCGGCAGCTGCGGGTGAAGTTGTCATCGATCTCAATCGAGACGGAAGCATCCATCGGCACCTAAGCGGGGGATCGCTACCCTGGGCGGATGCCTTTGCGGGAGATCATTTCGACATGGTTCTCAAGCTTGAACGGGGTCTGCCCAGTAGCGGGCCGATTCGTACCCTGCCCACGAATCGTAAACTGCTGACCTACAGGATCCTTGAAGCACTCGCGAACGTCAGTGCTACGGAGCGCTTCCAATGGGATATAAGCGCTGCGTTTGCGGACGCCTCGAGATATGGCGAAGGTCCATTCAAAGAATTAGTCACGATGTTTCCTGGTTTCTCCGAGCTCAAGAATTCCTATGGCCCCCTTCTACGTGGTGACGTTGGGGTTGGGTTTTGGTTGGTGAGTCGTCGAAATGGGCCGAAATTCATGGTGGACGATCACGGCATTCTCTACCAGCAGGGAGAACCGCCGGTGGATATGTACCTGAGTTTCAACCGGCATGACCGTCAGTTGTGGCGAATGATGGGGCAGGAACTCGGCCAATACCTTGGCTGATTTGTTGTTTCTCGGTTGATAGTGCGCGCGCCACGGCCAGAATTCTTGAACTCGTTCGTGTAGCGAAGTAAATGGTGTTTATGCTGGCTTGGACTTATCGAGACATGGGTCTGCGCGTAATGGTGTCATGTCGCGACAGGCAATGACCGATTTATACAGCAGAGCTGGTTCTCCGAGTATGAAGCCAGAAAAGGCTTTCTGAGAGAGCACCTTTCGCCCCTCCCTCGGGAGTCCTAGGCTTTAACCATGTCGCAGGAAGACTCGCGTACTGCCGACGAGCGTTCTTTGGAACTCGCAAACCACCGGCAAGGCACACGGTGCCCGATCCCGGGCACCGGGCGTTCCTGCATGTACTGGTCAATACCGCCGTCGCCAACATTGTCACCAGTTTCCTCTGGTTCGCCCTGACCTTCTGGGTTTACCTGGAGACCCGTTCGGTGCTGGCCACGGGGCTCATTGGCGGCGCGTACATGTTGCTCGTCTCGTTCTTCGGCCTGTTCTTTGGCGTGATCGTGGACAGGTACCGCAAGCATGCCGTCATGCTCGGTTCAACGCTGTTCACCCTGCTGTTCTTCGGGCTGGCCGGCACGATGTTCCTGTTGATTCCGGAAGCGGATTTGCTTGATATTTCCGGGGTCTGGTTCTGGATCTTTGCCGTGGTGCTGCTGATCGGTGCCGTGGTGGAACAGCTGCGCAACATTGCCCTCTCGACCACCGTGACGTTGCTGGTCCCTGCCGCGAAGCGGGCGAACGCCAACGGCCTGGTGGGTTCGGTGCAGGGCATCGCGTTCCTGGTCACCAGCGTCTTCAGCGGCCTGGCCATCGGCATGCTCGGCATGGGCGGCACCATCATCATCGCGCTGGTGGCGATCGTGGTGGTGCTGGTCCATCTGCTGACCATCAGGATTCCCGAACCCCGGATCCTGAGGGAGGGCGGGCACACGGGCCTGTCCGAAATGAAGGCAGGGGTTGCGGCGGTCAGGGCCACGCAGGGGCTCTTTGCGCTGATCCTCTTCACGACCTTCAACAACCTCACCGGCGGGGTGTTCATGGCGCTGATGGATCCCTACGGCCTGACGCTGTTCCCGGTGGAGATCTGGGGCGTGGTGCTGGGCGTGACGGCCACCGGCTTCATCATCGGCGGCGCGCTGGTGGCCAAGTTCGGCCTGGGCAAGAACCCGATCCGCACCATGCTGGTCCTGGTGGCCGTCACCGGCGTGCTGGGTGCGACCTTCACGCTGCGCGAATGGTGGTGGCTCTACCTGGTGGGCATCTGGCTGTTCATGATCCTGATGCCGGCGGTCGAGGCCGCCGAGCAGACGGTGATCCAGCGGGTTGTCCCGTTCGAGACCCAGGGGAGGGTGTTCGGGTTCGCGATGACGTTCGAGGCGGCGGCCGCCCCGATCACCGCGTTCATGATCGCGCCGCTGGCCGAGTTCTGGATCATCCCGTACATGGATTCGCGGGCGGGGCAGGACGACTGGGGATGGCTGCTGGGCGAGGGCGAAGCCCGCGGGATCGCGCTGGTGTTCCTGGTGTCCGGGATCGCCTCGATCCTGCTGGCGCTCGGGGCGCTGTGCACGCGTTCCTACCGGCGGCTCTCGGTTGCGTATGCCGCGGCGCCGGAGAGCGCTCCCGTCGCAGTCGAGGAAGAAGACGGCCTGGAATCAACCGAGGCCGAGGGCCCCGCCTGAGAACAGGTCGTGCCACGGTGCGCAGGCCGGTTGCTTCAAATGACTGATTTGGCCTGAATCTCACGGAGGCAGTCGATAAAGGCATCGGCCGCGGGGTTGGCGGATCCGCGCGCCATGTACAGGGCGCTCTGTGGTTGCGTCGCAATGGGCCTGAAGGCAACCTGGGCATCTGGAAGCGCGATACGGATTCGGGCAGTATCGACATTCCGACGCCTGCGGCCACCAGGCCCAGGATGGTTTCCTGATGGATGGCCTGCTCAACGATGCGGGGCTTGAGGGTGCCCGTCGAAGAGCGAGTGCACCACGGAGAAGAAGCCGCTCATGTGCTTGTAGGGGAAGAGGACGAAGTCTTCCCCGGCAAAGTCCTCGACGGCCACTGTTTCCAAGGCCGCAAGCGGGTGGGACTCGGGAAGCACCAACACGAGGGGTTCGGTGTGGATCTGCTCCAGGTCCATGCCCGGAAGCCGCATGGGATCGCGGAGGATGCCGATATCCAGGCGTCCTTCGACCAGCAGGTCGACCTGTTCGTCGGTCGTCACCGGAGTCAGCACCAACTCAATCAGTGGTCTTCGTGCACGGAAGAGGGCTACGGCCTCGGGAATCACCGTGTAGCTGGCCGAACTGACGAACCCGACGTTGAGTTTCCCGCGGATTCCGGTGTTGACCTCCGAGACCTCGGCAACCACTCGGTCCAGGTCCGCCAGCACGGGAGTCAGGCCGTCACGGAACAGCTGGCCGGCGGCGGTGAGCTTCACGCTGCGGGTGGTGCGGTCAAAGAGCTGGACCCCCAACTCCCTTTCCAGTTTCTTGATCGCGACTGTCAGCGGGGGTTGGGACATCGAGAGCATCTCGGCTGCCCTCCCGAAGTGCAGTTCGCCTGCCACCACGAGGAAGTACTGCAATTGGGCGAAGTTCCATGGAGTGATTCTTTCGCAAGAAGCTATTAATTCCAATCTAAATGATATCTCTAATGGGTAGTGGCAAGCCTGAGGCTGGCTGCCAGACTGGACCCACTTGGACCGGGCGTGACTCGTAGTTATCCGACCTGCCAAGGCAGTGTCTTCCCGCCGACTTGTCCACCCGGCCCGTGGGGCCAGTCTGGCTCGCAGCGGTGGCCTGATAGAAGGTTGTCCATCCGGCAGCATCCTGCGGGATGTGACTCGTTAGAGATCTGCCTCGGTGCGATCCCACCCCGGCTGGCCATTCAGCATCCCGTCTTGGGAAGGAAACCACTGCCATGACCGCAGTCCGGGAGCAATACACGAACATCGTCGGCGTGGACACCCACGCCCGCACCAACACCTACGCCATCCTGGTGGCCGCCACCGGCCAGGTCATGGATACCGCCACGTTTCCCACCAGCCCGCCGGGCCTCAAACGGGCCATCGCCTGGATCGACCGGCGCAGCGAACCCGGCAAGACCCTGGTGGCCATCGAGGGCACCAACTCCTACGGCTCCGGGCTGACCCGTGCCCTGCGCGCCACGGAACTGGACCTGTGCGAGGTGCGCCCGCCGCGCCGGGCCTCGCGTGCCGGACGCGGAAAATCGGACGACATTGACGCCCTGGCGGCAGCACGCACGGTGCTCGGCGAACAGGTTGAGGCCCTGCTGGAACCCCGCGCCGAGGGCAACCGGGAGGCGCTGCGGATCCTGCTCAACGCCCGGAACGCCATGGAGCGACAAGACACCGCCGACCGGCTGATGCTCACCTCGCTGCTGCGGACCATGGACCTGGGCGTCGATGCCCGCCACGCCCTCACCGACGAGCAGGTCCTGCTGGTCAGCCGGTGGCGGGCCCGCCGGGGCGAGGACCTGTCGATCGCGATCGCCCGCGCCGAGGCCAAGCGGCTGGCCACTGCCATCCTGCAGTTCCAGGCCCAACTGGCAGCGAACCACCGGCAGCTGCAGGACAGTTGTTGGCCTGATGGCGGCCGGCCTGCTGGACCTGCCCGGCGTCGGGCCCGTGTCCGCGGCCCAGGTGCTCATCTCCTATTCGCACCACGGGCGGGTGCGTTCGGAGGCCGCCTTCGCCGCGCTGGCCGGGGTGAACCCCATCCCCGCATCGTCCGGCAACACGACCCGGCACCGGCTCAACCGCCACGGCGACCGACAGCTGAACCGGGCCCTGCATACGATCGCCCGATCCCGAATGATCTACGACCCCACAACCATCGCATACGTCGAACGGCGGACCTCCGAAGGAAAGACCCTTCGAGGAGATCCGCCGCTGCGTCAAACGATTCATCGCCCGCCAACTCTTCGGAAGGCTACAAACCCTCTTGACTTGAACCATAGAA
>CAWFRB010000014.1:0-98004 GCA_963818105.1 uncultured Actinomycetota bacterium
GTGCCGATCGCCGATGCAAATTGGGGTCCGGCAAGTGATTTCTTTGTTTGCGGCACTGCGTAAGGTAACCGGCAGGATGGGGGAAACGATCCCGGCATCCTAGCGCGCTGGCCCGGCTTCTGCCGGTGCCGTGGCGGGTGTGATGTTGTTCCGTATCGATGAAAGGAATTAACATGGCTGTTTCCGTTGAATTGGGCAAGGCCCTCGATACGGCCCTCGAAAATGCGACCCTGGAAGAAGTCCTCGCCGCACCGCCTTCGGCCCTTGCCGGGCTCACCGAGAAGCACGACGAGATACTCGCCGGCATGGGCATCAAGCCATCCGCGATCTGGGGAGCAACAAATACTTCGCCGTCGCCGGTGTGCTTGTCACTGTCCGGCAAGACCGGATAGCCGGGTCGCCAGCCCGTCGACATGAATGGAGGGCGGGTCCGGCCTGAAATCGACGGGACCGCCCTCCGCATGTCTGCGCTTCTCCGGGGCGGCGGAACACACCGGTGGTCAGCGGCCGATGCACTGCTAATCTCGATGTCATGAAGCCGCACGAGCTTGAAACGCTCACCGCCCTGCGCCGGGCCAAGGACATGATCGACCGGGAATACGCGAAACCCCTCGACGTGCCGACGATGGCCGCCAAGGCGCTGATGTCCCCTGCGCACTTCTCGCGACGGTTCCGGGCCGCATACGGGCGAGCCCTACGGCTATCTGATGACCCGCCGCATCGAGCGCGCGATGGCCCTGCTGCGCGCGGGGATGAGCGTGACCGACGCCTGCATGGAGGTCGGCTGTACCTCGCTCGGCTCGTTCAGCTCGCAGGTTCACCGAGATCATCGGCGAGACCCCCAGCGGGTACAGGAACCGGGAGCACTCCGCGGTCGAAGCCATGCCGGCCTGCATCGCCAAATCCGTGACCAGGCCGAAGAGCACCAAGACGCCCAGGTACGAGACCGCAGCCGGCGGACTCCGGCGAGCGCCGCGGACCCTTCATGCTGGTCGGCTCGCCGGCATCGAGCAGGATTCGAGAAGCGGGCCGCGACACCCGCGGCCTAACGTGGCGGCATGACAATCGCACTCCAGTACTCGCACATCACCGTCAACGACGTCGACGAGGCGATCCCGTTCTACCGCGACGGGCTCGGCCTGAAGGTGCGCGAACGACGTGGCCTCGGGCGGGTACCGCTGGGTCACCCTCGGCAGCGGAGCGCAGCCGGGGCTGGGCATCGTGCTCTCCGAACCCCACGCCGGCCGCTCGCAGGCCGACGGCGACGCCATCCAGGAACTGCTCACCAAGGGCGTGCTGCCGATGACCGTCTTCAGCACCGACGACCTCGACGCGACCTTCGAGCGGGTCCGGGCGTCCGGCGCCGAGAGTGCTCCAGGAGCCCATCGACCAGCCGTGGGGGCCGCGCGACTGCGCGTTCCGCGACCCGTCGGGCAACATGATCCGGGTGAACCAGCGCGCGAACTAGGACCGCGCCACCCCTGCCAACCGCCACCGAGGGCACTTCGCAGACAATGCGGAGCGCCCTCAAACGTGTTCGTTCCCGGTTGCTCCTACCTGATGGGTGGGTAGGGTTCGGTCGGATCCGGTTGGCCCGGCGGGAAGGGAGTGGTGGGATCCGGCGGCATGGGCCCGGGTTCCGGTGGCATCGGCATGGTCCGGCTGGTCGGAGGTTCGTGCGTGGGATCGGGATGGACCGGCGGCACCCGGCTGGGTTCCACCGGCGGGTAAGGGCGTTCCGGAGGCTGCGGAATACTCATGGTGGTTGCTCCTTCCGGAATGGGATTTCGCACCCAGTCTAGGTCGCGTTTGGTGGCGTTGAAAGGCTCCTGCCGGCGGCACCGGAAGTAAAATGGGAGGGTTCCACTCCCCATCGAGGACGGCATCCCATGTCCCTCTCAACCAGCCCGTAACAACCATCATTCCCGTGACCGACGGCGAGAAGTCGCGGCAGTTTTACGAAGACTCCCTGGGACTTCCATTCCAGGGACAGGCCACGGACGGCAACATGGTCTTCACCCTTGCCGGGTCCGGGTCCCTTGCCCTCCTGAGCGACCCGGAAGCAAAACCCTCTCCGCACACCACCGCGAGCTTCGAAGTCCACGACATCGCCGGCTGTCATCAGCGAACTCAACCCAAGGGCGTTGTCTTTGAGGACTACGACCTGCCGGACCTGAAGACCGTCGACCATGTTTGCGTCCTGGGTCGGAAAAAGCCGCCTGGTTCAAGGACCCCGACGGCAACATCCTCTGCCTCCACGAGAACCTGACCTAAGGCAACCGACCCGGCGATCACGGTTCGGGCTCCGCCGCGGAGCCCGCCGTGGAGCGAAGACCGCGGATGCGCGTTGGGCACTGCCGGATGCATGGCAGATGCATCGCCGCCCGGAGCGGCCAAGCGCGTTCGCTTGCGGCGAATCGTGCCAGCGGACTACAGACATTCCCCGTTCCCGGTGTCATCATGACCTCATGAGTGCTCAGGTCACAGCGTCTGGGACGGATCCACTGGTTTTGGTCCTGATGGGTGTTTCGGGTTGCGGGAAAACCACGATTGCCGCGTTGCTTGCCGGCCGCTTCGGCTGGGATCTGGAGGAGGGCGACGGCCTGCATCCGCAGTCGAATGTGGCCAAGATGCATGCCGGGCATCCGCTGACCGATGAAGACCGGTGGCCGTGGCTGGAGAAGGTTGCGGAATGGATCGAAGGCCAGCTCGATGCCGGCAAGAACGGCGTCATCACCTGTTCGGCCCTGAAGCGTTCGTACAGGGACATCCTCAACCGCCGGGGCGCCGGCGTCCTGTTCATCTACCTTTCCGGGTCCCCCGAGGTGATCAGAGGCCAGGCTGACTGCGCGCCACGGCCATTTCATGCCCTCGAGCCTGCTGGAAAGCCAGTTTGCCGACCTCGAGGAGCCGACGCCGGACGAGCCTTGCATCCGGGTCGACGTCGGTCCGCCGCCCCGGAGAGATCCTCGGAAGAATTCTTGGCCAATTGAACCTGAACAGCCCAGCCTGAGCGGAAAACACCATGAGCACGTCAATCATGGGTGTCGGAATCCTCGCCGACGCCGCCACAGATCAAATGCATGAACCGTGGACTTCCCACGACACCCTGGTGTTGGTCGTTGCCGTCCTTGGCATCGTGCTGGTCGTCGTCCTGATCGTCTGGGCCAAGATGCACGCTTTTCTGGCCCTGACCATCAGTTCGCTGCTGGTCGGCATCTTTTCCGGCATCCCCTTGGCCAACGTGACCAAGTCATATGAGCACGGGGTCGGCGGCGTCCTCGGATACGTGGGGGTCCTGATTGCGTTGGGGGCGATGCTCGGCAAGCTCCTGGGCGACTCCGGCGGCGCGGACAAGATCGTCGACACGCTGCTGCACGGCAGCAGGGCGACGCTGCCATGGAAAATGGCGCTGATTGCCGGCATCATCGGCATCCCGATGTTCTTCGAGGTCGGGCTGGTGCTCCTGGTCCCGGTCGTCATGCTCGCCGTCCACCGCTCCAAGGGGCCGGCGATGCTGCTGGCCATCCCGGCCCTGGCGGGCCTGTCCGTCCTGCACGGCTTCGTTCCGCCGCATCCCGGGCCGGTGGCGGCGGTCGGGATCCTGCACGCCGACATCGGCATCACCCTGGCCCTGGGCCTGCTGGTCGCCATCCCGACGGTGGCCATCTGCGGCCCGCTGTTCAGCCGTTTTGCGGCCCGCTGGGTGCCGATCGGCCCGGCCGGCGCGGGGCTCGCCTTCCTCGGGGCCGAGGCGGGACCGTCGGCGGCGGAAACGCCCACCGGCGGGCAGGCCGGTGAAGCAGGGAAAGCACCAGCTGGGGGATTCGGCGGAGTCCGCACCGCGGCAGGGGGCCCGGGACCCGGAGGCCAAACGCATCCCGTCCTTCGGGTGGACGCTGGCCACCGTGCTGTCCCCGGTGTTCCTGATGCTGCTGCGTGCCGCGGCGGACCTCTGGGTCGATCCGCAAAGCGCGCTGTACAAGGCGCTCAACTTTCTCGGCGACCCCGTGGTTGCACTGCTGATCGCGGTGCTGCTGGCCATGGTCACCTTCGGGACGGCGGTGGGATTCTCGGCCTCGACGCTGGGCAAGAAAATCGGGGAAAGCCTGCTGCCCATTGTGGGTGTGCTGCTCATCGTCGGCGCCGGGGGCGGTTTCAAGCAGGTGCTGGTGGACGGCGGCACCAGCACCGCGATCGGCAAGGTCGCCGTCGCGCTCAGCCTCTCCGCCCTGGTGCTGGGCTGGATCGTGGCGGTGCTGATCCGCGTCGCCACCGGATCGGCGACCGTCGCGACCGTGACGGCGGCCGGCATCGTCGCGCCCCTGGCCGCGGGCCTCCCGCCGGCGCAGCTGGCACTGGTGGTGCTCGCGGTCGGTGCCGGGTCCCTGTTCTTTTCCCATGTCAACGACGCCGGTTTCTGGCTGGTCAAGGAGTACTTCGGCATGAGCGTCTGGGAAACGATCAAAACGTGGTCGGTGATGGAAACGCTGATTTCCGTCGTGGGCTTGCTGCTGACCATGTTGCTTGCCGCATTCCTGTAGGCCGCCGAGACCCTCCATGCGCCGGGCGGCAATTGACGGTGCCGCGGCTGGCAAGGCCCAAGATCCCCGGGATGATGCCTTCGGGTTGGGCGGTGGATGTTGTTGGCACGGGCCTGTCGCATGCATGCAATCGCAGGAAAGGCACGGCCATCAAAAAGGACATGAAGGACGCAGCGGAAGCGGTCGAGGATGCCTCGAACTCCCGGGCTTTTGTGGTGGCCGCCAGAACCGGCTTCACGGTGAGCGGGATCCTGCACGTCTTGATCGGGGCCATTGCCATCCAGCTGGCCTTCGGGAAAGCCCCGAAAGCGGACCAGGGCGGAGCCATGGGCGAGCTCGCCTCGCAGCCGGCAGGGTACATCTTCTGTGGCTTGGGACCGCCGCGTGCGTGGCGTTGGCGCTGTGGCAGCTCAGCGAGGTGGTCTTCGGATACCGGCGGATGAAGACGAAGGCGAAGCTGGGGAAGAAGCTTTCCGCCGGAGGCCAGGGGATCGTGTTCCTGGCGCTGGCCGTGACGTTTGCATCCTTCGCGGCAGGCCAAGGCAAGAACAGCGGGAAGACGACGAGTGATTCGTCGGTTCAAATCATGAAGGCTCCGTTCGGCCCGCAGCTGCTGGTGGCGGTGGGTGCCGTCATCGCGATTGTCGGCATTGTCTTTGTGGTCAGGGGAATTCTGGTCTTCCTTCACCAAGCAGCTGGACATGCCGGCGTACAAAGACCCTTCGTGTGGCAGTCACCGTTCTTGGCGTGGTGGGCTATGTGGCGAAAGGCATCGCGCTGTTCCTGGTCGGATTGCTGTTCATCGTCACCACCTTGCAGGCCCGACCGGAAGAATCCACCGGGTTGGACGGCGCCCTCAGGGCGGTGCGGGAGCAACCCTACGGGGTGTACCTGCTCACCCTGGTTGGTGCCGGCCTGATTTGCTACGGCTTCTATCAAATTGCGAAATCGAAATTTGTCCGCATGTGACGGTGCCAGGTAGCGAAGAACCCGCATTGGGCTCCGTGGCGGCGATGTGGTTGCAGGGCAAGCCCGTCGACTCGCAGACCGCATGTCCCATGAACCCGTGCCTGTTCAACCTTGGTTTTCCGGTCGCGTGGGTGTTCAGATGATTTCTTGGCGGGGGCCCTGGTGGACGGCCCTGTAGATGCGGTTGCGCAAGCTCGTTGGCTTGGCGTTGAAGACAGCGTGCGCTCCAGCGGCCTGATGGTGATGCGTATCAGCGCATTGTCCTGCCCCTCGCGGATGCCGAGCCGTTCGCGCGCCGGCTCCGGAAGCAGGTCCCTGCCCGTGCGTGAGAGAAGCTCAACGGATTCGACAAGCCCGGAATCGCCGCCAAGCGCCCGGCGCACCGCGTCTCCCAGCGTTTCACCGTCCTCCCCGGCATCGATCACCACGGAGATGTCGCGTCGCGCCGCGGGAAGCAGGGACACCGGCCGCCACGGAGACAAGTCCTGCATCTGGTGGGCCGCGCGCTCGCCGGTTGCCCGCAGGTAGCGGATATCGGGAATGCGCTTGCGCAACATCAGCGCCCGGTCCAGGCCCATGCCCAGGGCCAGGCCCGACCATTGCGCCGGATCCAACCCTGCACACCGGAGCACCTCCGGGTGGATTTGCCCGCATTCGGCCAGTTCCAGCCATTCGCCCTCGTGCAGGACATCGATCTGTAGGCCGTTGGTGGTGTAGGGATGCACTGCCGGCGTGGTTTTCCACTCGGCCTCCGGGAAGCACCGCGTCGACGAGCGTGCCGATCATCCCGTGCAGGTCTTCCGGCGTGGTGTGAGGTGTCGAGCGAATGCGCCACAGGTCCACCTGGTGCGGTTCGCCCACGTGGGTGCGGTCAACGACATCGCGCCGGTACACCAGTCCGGGGACCGCAAGGAGTTCATCGACGCCGGTGCGCCCCTTGTAGCGATGCAGGGCCTGCGGCAGCTCGGCGGAGGTGTGGCTGCGCAGCATCGTGGTCGGGCTGAGATACCTGGTGTACCTGCGGGCCCGGGTGACGTCGTTGCCCTGGTATTGCAGGCTGTCGTAGTTGTCCCGGATGGACACGATCGGCGGGTTCCTGAGGGTGCGGGTGGTGCAATTCCACGATTGCTGCAGGGAGTCCACAACGCCGTGCAGCAGGTTTTGCATGGCATGGGCACCCTGCGCTGGATCGCTGAGGTCGCGGACCGTGAGGGAAGCGTGGAGTTCGTCGGGGGTGAGGTAAATCGGGGTGTTCATGGTGTCTCCTGGAAAGCTGCGGGGAAATGGGAATCACCCCCGGTTGGCAGCAGTGGAGACAGCGAATGCTACGAGCGCACGTGCATGAACCCACGGCTGGTGCCCAGCCGGGGGTTCATAAATCGGGAATCTGTGCGCATGGATCCACCGTAACAGATGCCCGGGGCGGGCGCAGTGGATGCATTTTCCCCGCTGGTGTCGGGTTGGCGAAGGCGCGGTTTGAGCGGTTGGCGGGTCTGCCCAAAGCCCAGGAAAAGGTCTAGCGTTGGCCACATGAGTGAAGAAGCCAAGGACCCGTCCGAACACCCGGAACACGGGCATCCGCACCATCACCACCTGACGCACAACACCGATGAGCGTGCCGTGAGTGATGTGCAAAGTTCAAAGTGGGGCAGCGAGGGCGGGGCGGTGCCGCCGGATTACGATCCCGACCTCGACGATGATGAGGACGAAGACGACTGAACCCCTTGGGACCTGGCCGGTGAGGGGTTTGTGTGCTGGATCCTGCGCAAAACCCTTCTGGATGGTTGAACCTGTTGCCGGGTGTTTGTCCGGACAGGTTTCCGCCAGGTTCCAGATCCTGTCGCCGCCTTGGACAATCCATCCAGAGCCCTGTGGCCCGAGAACACCAACGAATCAGAAGGAACAGACCATGAATGCCACCATAGTCCTTGTCCACGGCGGTTTCGTCGACGGAGCTGGCTGGAAGCCGGTGTATGAGGAACTTCAGCGCGACGGCTTTGATGTGCGCGTTGTACAGAATGCGACGAAGTCGCTGGCTGACGACTCGGCGATGACGCGTCAGCTGATCGACGGGGTGGAGGGCCCCGTCGTCCTCGTCGGCCACTCGTACGGCGGTGCGGTGATCACCGAGGCAGGGACCCATGAGAAGGTCGCTGCGCCTGGTGTATGTCACTGCGTTCGCGCCGGACCAAGGGGAGTCGGTCAACACCCTCATCGCCGGTTTCCCCCAGGACGGGCCCCAGCCGCCGATCCTGCCGCCCGTCGACGGGTATCTTTTCCTTGATCGCGAGAAGTTCCATGAGGCATTTGCCGGGGATGTGTCCGCCGATGAGGCCAGGTTCATGGCCGACTCACAGGTGCCGTGGGGCCTCGAGGCCCTGGGCGGGAACGTGAGCGAAGCGGCATGGCGCGCAAAGCCGAGCTGGTACCTCCATCGTGACTGAGGACCGGATGATCCCGCCCGCCGCCCAGGCCTCCATGGCCGAGCGCATCGGAGCCACCGTCGTGGAAACTCCCGGCAGCCATGCGATCTATGTGTCGCGCCCCAACGTAGTGGCAGACCTGATTCGGTCGGCCGCGGCGGCGGTCTCCTAGATGCTGTGAGGGAGAGGGCCCGGTCCTGACGGCCGGGCCCTCTTCCCTTGCGAGCCTGAAGCTGTTCTCCTAGAGGTGGCGCAGGTAGCGTCCGGGCATGTTCATGAAGGACCGCCAGTTGGTGACCAAATCCAGGTCGTCCCATTCGCTGTGCCGCAGGCCCCACGGCCCGACCTCGTAGATGTCGGCTCCCGGCAATGCCGCCAGCAACGGAGAATGGGTGGACATGATGACCTGGGAATCGCCGGTGGCCATCAGGTCCTTGAGGATGCCCACGAGCGCAAGGGCTCACGCCGATCGGCGTGGGCCTGGTTTGCTACGGCCTCTATCAAATTGCGAAGTCGAGATTTGCCCGCATGTGACGGCGCCAGGGCAGTCCGGGTCCCGTGCGTGGGGACCCGGACTCCGGCTGTTCGGCCTTGGCCTTCCGGCCGCACGGGTGTTCAGATGATTTCCTGGTGCGGGCCCTGGTGCACGGCCCTGTAGATGCGGTTTCGAAGCTCGTTGGCTTGGCTCGAGGTCAACGTGCGCTCCAGCGGCCGGATGGTGATGCGCATCAGCGCATTGTCCTGCCCCTCGCGGATGCCGAGCCGTTTGCGCGCCGGCTCCGGAAGCCGGTCGCTGCTTGTGCGTGAGAGAAGCTCAACGGATTCGACAAGCCCCGAATCGCCGCCAAGCGCCCGGCGCACCGTGTCGCCCAGGGTTTCTTCGTCCTCCCCGGCGTCGATCACCACGGAGATGTCTCGTCGCGCCGACGGAAGCTGGGACACGGGGCGCCACGGAGACAAATCCAGCATCTGGCGGGCTGCGCGCTCGCCGGTTGCCCGCAGGTAGCGGATATCGGGAATGCGCTTGCGCAGCATCAGCGCCCGGTCCAGGCCCATGCCCAGGGCCAGCCCCGACCATTGTTCAGGATCCAACCCTGCACGGCGGAGCACTTCCGGGTGGATTTGCCCGCATTCGGCCAGTTCCAGCCATTCGCCCTCGTGCAGGACGTCGATCTGCCGGCCGTTGGTGGTGTAGGGATGCCGCGCCGGCGTGGTTTTCCACTCGGCTTCCGGGAGCACCGCGTCGACAAGCGCGCCGATCATCCCGGACAGGTCTTCGGCCGTGGTGTGCGGTGTCGAGCGAATGCGCCACAGGTCCACCTGGTGCGGTTCGCCCACGTGCGTGCGGTCCACGACATCGCGGCGGTACACCAGCCCGGGAACCGCAAGCAGCTCATCGACGTCGGTGCGCCCCTTGCAGTGCCGCAGGGCCTGCGGCAGCTCGGCGGAGGTGTGGCTGCGCAGCATCGTGGTCGGGCTGAGATACCTGGTGTACCTGCGGGCCCGGGTGACGTCGTTTCCTTGGTACTGCAGGCTGTCGTAGTTGTCCCGGACGGACACGATCGGCGGGTTCCTGAGGGTGCGGGTGGTGCAGTTCCATGATTGTTGCAGGGAGTCCACAACGCCCTGCAACAGGTCTTGCATGGCGTGGGCGCCCTGTGCGGGATCGCTGAGGTCGCGGATCGTGAGGGAAGCATGGAGTTCGTCGGGGGTGAGGTAAATCGGGGCGTTCATGGTGTCTCCTGGAAGGCTGCGGGGAAAGAGGAATCACCCCCGGTTGGCAGCAGTGGAGACAGCGAATGCTACGAGCGCATGTGCACGTACCCACGGCTGGTACCCAGCCGGGGGCTTGTAAATCGGGAATCTGTGCGCATGGGCCCACCGTAACAGACGCCCGGGGCAGTCGCAGTGGATGGAACTTCGCCGCTGGTGCCGGGTTGGCCAAATCGGAGCGGTTTGCGCGGTTGCCGGTCTGCCCAAAGGTGAGGAAAAGGTCTAGCGTTGGCCACATGAGCGAAGAAGCCAAGGACCCGTCCGAGCACCCGGAACACGGGCATCCGCACCATCACCACCTGTCGCACAACACCGATGAGCGTGCCGTGAGCGACGTGCAAAGGTCAAAGTGGGGCAGCGAGGGCGGAGCGGTGCCGCCGGATTACGATCCCGACCTCGACGATGATGAGGACGAAGACGACTGAACCACTCAGGCCATGGCCTGTGAGGGGTTTTGCGCTGTTTTCTGCGCAAAACCCCTCCGGAGGTTGCCCCTGGGTTGCCGGGTGTTTGTATCCGGATACAGGTATTCCGTCTGGTTTCCAGACGCCCGTCGCCGCCCCTTGGACAATCCTTCCAGAGCCCTGTTGACCGAAGAACACCAACGAATCAGAAGGAGCATGCCATGAGTGCCTCCATAGTCCTTGTCCACGGCGGTTTCGTCGACGGAGCCGGCTGGAAGCCGGTGTATGAGGAGCTTCAGCGCGACGGCTTCGACGTGCGCGTTGTACAGAACGCGACAAAGTCGCTGGCTGACGACTCGGCGTCGACGCGTCAACTGATCGACGGACTGGAGGGCCCCGTCGTCCTCGTCGGCCACTCCTACGGTGGCGCGGTGATCACCGAGGCAGGGACCCATGAAAAGGTCGCTGCCCTCGTGTATGTCACCGCGTTCGCGCCGGACCAGGGGGAATCGGTCAACACCCTCATCGCCGGTTTCCCGCAGGACGGACCCCAGCCGCCGATCCTGCCGCCCGTCGACGGGTACCTTTTCCTGGACCGCGAGAAGTTCCACGAGGCATTTGCCGGGGACGTGCCCGCAGACGAGGCCAGGTTCATGGCCGACTCGCAGGTGCCATGGGGCCTCGAAGCCCTGGGCGGCAACGTGAGCGAAGCAGCATGGCGCACAAAGCCGAGCTGGTACCTCCACGTGACCGAGGACCGGATGATCCCGCCCGCGGCACAGGCCTCCATGGCAGAGCGCATCGGAGCCACCGTCGTGGAAACGCCCGGCAGCCATGCGATCTACGTTTCGCGTCCCAGCGTCGTGGCGGACCTGATTCGGTCGGCCGCGGCAGCTGTCTCCTAGGTGGAATGAAGGGAAGGGGCCCGGTCGACCGGGCCCCTTCCCTTGCGTGCCTGAGGCTGCCTTCCTAGAGATGCCGCAGGTAGCGTCCGGGCAGGTTCATGAAGGACCGCCAGTTGGTGACCAAATCCAGGTCGTCCCATTCGCTGTGCCGCAGGCCCCACGGCCCGACCTCGTAGATGTCGGCTCCCGGCAATGCCGCCAGCAACGGCGAGTGGGTGGACAGGATGACCTGGGAATCGCCGGTGGCCATCAGGTCCTTGAGGATGCCCACGAGCGCCAGACAGCCGGAGAACGACAGCGCCGATTCAGGCTCGTCGAGTACCCAAAGCCCGCCCTCGCGAAAGCGGTCGATGATGAGCTCCAGGAACGATTCCCCGTGGCTCATGTCGTGGAAGCGCGGTTCGGGCCGCATCCCGGGGTTGTTTTCCAGGTAGGTGTAGAAGCCGTGCATGGTTTCCGCGCGCAGGAAATACCCCCGGCGGCTCGCTCCGGGGTTGCGAATGACCTGCAGGTGCTCGTCCAGCCCGGACTCGGTGACCCGGGTGGTGTGTTGCGCGCCGGTGGAACCGCCCTCCGGCGACAGGCCGTAGCTCACCGCGATCGCCTCGACGAGGGTTGATTTTCCCGAGCCGTTTTCCCCGACCAGCACCGTGGCCGAACCAAGCTCCAACCCGTGTTCAAGAAGATGCCGGACCGGGGGCAGGGTGTTCGGCCATTCGTTGCGGGACGCGGGGTTTTGCTCGCGTTCTGTGATGCGGCGAACGGGGAAGTTCGAGATGTGCATGATGGCTGAAACCGTCTTTCGGCGGGACGCGGAGGGATGGACTGCGTTCAGACGCCGGTGATGAAACCGTCTTCGCCGATGCCGAAGGCCGGGTTGTGGACGAAGTCCCAGCGGAAGCCGTCTGGATCCGCCACGCAGGCGCTGGTCCCGCCCCATTCCCTGGTCGTCGGGATGCCGACGGAAGTGGCACCCGCCGCCATCGCCTTCGCGTAAAAGTCGTGGACCTCTTCAACGCTGGCGGTGTTGTGGCCAAGCGACATTGGGGGTGCCTGTACCCCGTGTCCCACGTCCCCGTACTCTCCGGGCATCGAGTTGATGTTCCACAGGGCAAGCAGGAGACCGTGGCCGGCCTGGACGAAGAGGATCTCCCCGGGAATATGTGAAATCTCGCGGAAGCCGAGGCCCTGGACGTAGAAGTCGCGTGAGCGTTGAACATCGCGCACGCCCAGGGTCAAGGCGGTGATCATGGGTGCTGGTGCTGGAGTCATGGGCACGAGTCTATGCCCTCGGGATTGCCGAAAAGTAGACCTCAGGGCGTAATTTGTCGTAGATGTGTTCTAGTCTCGCCTTGTATAGAACATAGTTTCTAATAAAATGGTTGAGTGCGCCATTGAATCCCGTGCGGCGCTGCTTCCTTGGGGCCGAACGGGCCCGGGGGCGGCGCCGTTTGGCGGGCATGGGGCGAGTGAGAGGTGGGGGCGTGGGCATTTTTACCCAGTCGATCGAGGTCGACTGCACACCGGCGGGGGTTCCGATCCGCATGCGTTGGCAAGGGCGGGAATACAAGCTGGCCGCCGAGCCGGTGCGTTGGTTCCAGCGCCGCAACTGGTGGAAGGAGGAGCTGCGCGCCGAACGCGGCCGCGGACCGGGGCTCGTCGACTACGAGGTCTGGCGACTGCAGGTCAGGCTCGCCGGGGTGGGCCCCCTGCGCACCTTTGAGGTCTCCCGCCAGGTCGAGACCGGAAGATGGCGAATCATCAAGATCCACGACGCCTGCGCCGAAAGTGCCTAGCCCCGATCTCTGGCCGTTCACCGGGGTAAGTGCAAGGCTGAGGGAGCAGGTATTGCATAGCGGAGTCATGGACGCAGGAGTGGTCTTGTGCGGGAAATATTCGATGTTGCCATCATCGGCATGGGCCCCGGCGGCGAAGTTGCCGCCGACAGGCTGATCACCGCCGGCAAGAAGATTGTGGTTTTTGAAACGGAACTCATCGGGGGCGAATGCGCCTACTGGGCCTGTGTTCCCTCCAAGACGGTGTTGCGGGGACCGGAGCTTCGGGCCGAAGCCGGGCGCGCCGCCGGAACCCCGCCCCTCACGCTCAACTGGCAGCAGGTGCGGGACTACCGCGACTACATGGTCAGGCACCTGGATGACAGTGCCCAGGCCGAGGGCTATCGGCAGCGCGGCGCACGGGTAGTCCGCGCGCGGGCCGTCATTGCTGGACCGGGCCGCGTCCAGGCTGGCGGCCGGGAATTCCTGGCCGACCACATCATCGTCGCCACCGGAACCACGCCGATCTTCCCCTCCTTCCCGGGATCGGATCAAATCACTGCATGGGGCAACCGCGAGGTGTATACGCTTGTGGATCTGCCGGAATCGGTGGCGATTGTCGGCGGAAGCGCCGTCGCGCTGGAAACCGCCACGTTCCTGGCCGGATTCGGCGTGGATGTCACGCTGCTCAACAGGAGCCAACGCCTGCTGGGCCGCGAGGAACCCGAGGTCTCTGCGCTCGCCGAAGCCTACCTGCGTGATGCCGGGGTAAGCGTGCGCATGAACAGCTCGATCGCCAAGGGGCGGACCGAGGCCGGGAGAAACGTGCTGGCGTTGGGTGACGGAAGCGAACTCACCGTTGACGCCGTCGTTTTCGCCACAGGACGGACCCCGCGCACCGAAGGGTTGGGTATCCCTCGCGCCGGGGGTCTCCTCGATGACAAGGGGTACATGCAGGTGGATGAGCATTGCTGGTCTGCCGAAGGCCTCTGGGCGGTGGGGGACGTCACTGGAATCATGCCCTTTACGCATGTCGCCAAATACCAAGGACGCATCGTTGCCGATTGCATCCTGGGAAAGGATAGACGCGCCGGTTACGGGGGTATCCCTCGGGTAGTGTTCGCAAGCCCGGAAATCGCATCGGTCGGACTCACACAGGAACAGGCTGACCTGATTGACCTTGAGACCGAGGCCGTCAGCGTGAACCTGCCTGAAGTCATTGCCCGGCCATGGACCTACGAGCAAGACCCGCGAGGAGATCTGGGCATCCTGATCGACCGGCGGAGACAGGTGATGATTGGCGCCTGGGCTGTGGCACCGCAAGCCAGCGAGTGGATCCACCAGGCGGCCCTCGCCATTAGGGCGCAGATCCCGCTTTCGGTCCTGCGTGACCAGGTTCCGCAATTTCCCAGCTACAACGAGGCCTACCTCGTGGCGCTCGACAAGCTCGAGCACTCCGGATAGGCCCTTCGACGAATAGCCCGGCGCGGGTGCGCCATCTCATGCGAGACGCATAATCCCTGCTCATCGCCCGAACCGATGCGATGCGAACGTGCACGGTTGGTAAATGCGTCCCATTCGATTTGATTAGAACACGTGTTCTAATATGATGGCTCTACCCCCTGCACGGCGGACGGCCCACGTTGCTCCCACCCCGAAGCGACAAAAAACCTTCAAACCCGCACCCGGAAAACGAAAGGGGCGCTGCGAAGGGAGGGACCAACATGCCCAGGGGATTCACCCACCTGCACGTGGCATCCGCCTTCAGCGCACACTACGGAGTCTCCTGGCCCGAAGACCTCGCCCAGGCAGCGCTCGCCGACGGCGCCGACGCACTGGCCATCACCGACCGCGACGGACTCTACGGAAGCATCAAACACCTCAAGGCCTGCATCAAACACGGGATGGACCCCATCCTGGGGGTGGACCTCGCAACCCTCGAACCCACACGCCAGGCAAACGACGGGAAGACACGCAACCCCCTGCACGTCTCCGGGCGAATCATCATCCTGGCCAAGGGGCACAGCAACGGAGCCGGCTACAAGGCCCTCTGCCGCCTGGTCTCCGCCGCACACCAACCAACAACACCCGATGGATTGCGCAAACACCACCTGGGCATCACCCCCGGGGAACTGGCAACCCACGCCCTCGACCCCACGGGGGAACCACTGCTCACCATCCTGCTGGGACCAAACTCCGACGTGGGCCTGGCAACCCAACACCACCGCTACGACCAAGCCCGCACCCGCATCAACGGATGGCGCACACTCCTGGGGGAGAGAGCGCTACGGGTAGAGATCGTCACCCACCTGAACAACCCCGGGGAACGGCTCAGCACCGCACACGCCATCCGCATGCTCCGCTGCGCAGAAACGGCAAACATCGCCCCCATCCTCACCAACGCCGTCAGATACACCGAACCCGACGGAGCCGCAACGGCAGACGTCCTGGACTCCGCACGCGCCCTCACCTCCCTCGAAACCCTCAACGACATCCAACCCAACGGACAAGGCTGGCTCAAGACCACAGAACACATGCGCCACCTCGCCGCCGAAATCGCCCGCGAGGCAACAAACCCCCGGATAAGGACAACACTCCTGCGCAACACCTCCGCGCTCGCCGACTGGGCACGCCTCGACCCCGTCAGCGACACCGGATGGGGAATACCCGTAGTACCCGAAGCCCACATCATCGGCATCAACGGCGAACCCAACCGCGAACTTGCCGCACGCGCGGAAGCAGGCATCAACAGGCTCATCCCCGGGGAGGGCGACAACCCCCTGATGCGCCAACGCCTGGGGGAAGAGCTAAGCACCATCGCAGACCTCGGCTTCGCCCCCTACTTCCTCACCGTCGCGGAAGTCAGCGACATGATCACCCGCATGGGCATACGCTCCGCCGCACGCGGCTCCGGCGCCTCCTCACTGGTCAACTACCTCACCGGCATCAGCCAGGTAAACCCCCTCACCCACGACCTGCTCTTCGAACGCTTCCTCTCCCGCGACCGTGCAACCCTGCCGGACATAGACATAGACGTCGAATCCGCCCAACGCCACAACATCTACCAAAAAATCTTCACCCGCTTCGGCGCCGACCGCGTCAGCCTCATGAGCATGCAAAACGGCTACCGCGCCAGGGGGGCAGTAAGAGACGCAGGCCAAGCCCTCGGCATGGAGGAGGAAGACATCGACGTCATCGCCAAGCAACTCTGGCGCTTCTCCGCCTCGTCCTTCCGCGACGCCCTGAACGAGAAACCCGAACTCGCACCCTTCGCCGACCGACTCGGCACCGAAAAACAACTCGACCTGCTCGTGGACCTCACCGAACGCCTCGACCGGCTACCCAGACACATCTCCATGCACCCCTGCGGAGTCATCCTCTCCAACAACACGCTCCTGGACCGAACCCCCGTCCAACCCAGCGGACTAAACCTCCCCATGAGCCAATACGACAAACACGACATGGACCCCATGGGACTGCTCAAGCTCGACGTCCTCGGGGTACGCATGCAATCGGCCATCACCTACGCGCTCGCCGAAATCCAACGAATCCACCCGGACGCACAGACAGTCGCCAAAGCGGGGGGACACCAAGGCAAACACCCGGGGGAAATCCCCGCCTACATCAAACCCAACGGAACCATCGACCTGGCCCTCGTCCCGCTCGACGACAAACCCACCTTCGAACTCATCCGCTCCACACACACCCTCGGCTGCTTCCAGATCGAATCACCCGGACAACGCGAACTCATCGGCAAACTCGCCCCCCGCGACTTCAACGACCTCATCATCGACATCTCCCTCTTCCGACCCGGACCCATGAAATCCAACATGGTCAAGCCCTACCTGGAAAACCGCCACGGATTCGCACCCGAGAAATATCCCCACCCAAACCTGAGACCCGCGCTCGCCGAGACCCACGGGGTCACCGTCTTCCATGAGCAGGTGCTGCGGATCTTCGACGTGATGACAGGTTGCGGGCTGGCCAAGGCCGATGTCTACCGCCGCCTCCTGGGAAGCGCATCGGAGCCCCGGGTCGAGGCCTTCTTCCGTTCCACCGCCCAGGGCCGCGACTACCCGCCGGCTGTCATCGACGAGGTCTGGCAGACGCTTGCGGCCTTCGGCTCCTTCGGGTTCTGCAAGGCCCACGGGGCTGCCTTCGCCGTGCCCACCTACCAGTCGGCCTGGCTGAAGGCCCACCACCCGGAGGCATTCCTCGCCGGGATCTGGGAACACGACCCGGGCATGTACCCCAAGCGGCTGCTGGTGGCCGAGGCCCGGCGCATGGGAATCAAGATCCTGCCGCTGGACATCAACCGCTCGGCGGCCGGCTACCGGGTGGAAAAGCTGGAGGGGCTGCTGCCGCCGGCGCGGCTGCCGGTGGTTCCCCGGGCGGTCGGCGCCATGCTGCCCGGGCGCTTCGGGATCAGGCTGTCCTTGCGCGGGATCCGCGGGGTCTCGGAGCGCGAGGTCAAGCGCGTTGTCGCCGGCCAGCCCTACGAATCGATCGCCGATGTGCGCGACCGCTCCGGACTCACCCGCACCTCGCTGAACCACTTCGCCGCCCTGGGCGCCTTCGACTCGCTGCAGCGCACCGCCGGGCGGGGGAACCGCGCGGACCTGGTCGCCCACCTGCGCGGCGGGACGCACAAGCCGTTGCCGCAACGCTACCGCCCGATTCCCGGGCAGCTCGCCCTGCCGATGGGGGACCTGGACCTTGCCGCCATGGCCGTCGGGGCGGCGGAAACCCCGCTGGACGAGGTGGTGCGCACCGAGCTGGACCTGATGAGCCTCGATGTCAGCGCGCACCTGATGGAATCCCACGCCCCGCTGCTGGACTCGCTGGGCGTCTCGCGCGCCGAGGACCTGTTGGCGATGCGCAACGGCACCGAGGTCCTGGTGGCGGGGGTCCGGGTCGCCACGCAGACCCCGCCCATGCGCGGCGGCCGGCGCGTGGTCTTCATCTCGGTCGACGACGGCACCGGCTGCGTGGATGCCACGTTCTTCCACGAGGCGCAGCAGCGTTGCGGCCCGTTGCTTTTCTCCACCCGGCTGCTGCTGATCCACGGGTTGACCCGGCGCACCGGACCACGGGGAATCAGCGTTCAGGCGCTCGATGCCTGGGACCTGTCGCAGAAGGGCACGTTGCCGGCGCCGGGATACCTGGACGACCCAAGCCGGGCCCGAGACGGTCGCGGCACCGTCCAGGGCAGGGAAACTCCGTTGCGGGGACGCGGGAAAACGCTGGCGCAAGCCATGTTCGACGAGGGGCTGGACCAGCGCGGATCCCTGGGTGCCTGAGAGCCGGCGTTATCCGTTGTCGGACCGAAGCGTCCGTGTGATACTGGGGCTATCGGCGGACCGCCCTGGAACGGAGGCTGGCGTTGTGATCCCGTCAATGATCGTGTTTGGGCTTGTTTTCGGTCGCTGGTGGAAGCAGGCAATTGTCGGCGGAGCGTTGCTCTGCTCGGTGCTCGTGGGCCTTGCCAGCGTGTTTGAAACCGGCGGTGTCTTTTCCTGGTCCCGGGTGCTGGGTGCTGCGGCCTTGGGCGCGGTGAGCACCGCTTTCGGCGTCGCGATTCGCCAGATGCTCCACCAGCTAGTTGCCCGGATCCGGGTCGCCGGCAAATTCGGGGTCAAACGCGCCTGAGGTCTTCCCGTCCGCGATGCGGTTTCGGGGCCGGGCATGGGGGACCGCCCGCCGGTCGCTTCGCCGGCACGTCGCGAAGCATGGAAAATCGGCATAAGACCTGTTGCTTCGCCGGCGGCGGGACTAGCCTGTGCACCATGGATTGGAAACTGGAACTGGTATTTGTTCCCGTGTCGGATGTCGACCGGGCCAAGGACTTCTATGTGAACAAGGTGGGATTCAACGCGGACTTCGACGAGCGGCCCAACGAGCAGATCCGTTTTGTCCAGCTGACTCCGCCCGGCTCGGCCTGTTCGATCTGCATCGGCGAAGGCCTGAACGATGCCGCACCGGGAACGGCACCCAACATGCAAATGGTGGTCAGCGACATCCAGGCCGCACACGACCAGCTTGCGGCCAACGGGGTCGAGGTCAGCGACATCGATGTCCAGGACTGGGGGAGCTTCGTGTACTTCGCCGACCCGGACGGCAACAAGTGGGCGGTGCAGTACATCCCGCAGCGCCCCAACGGCTGATTCCCCGAGCGGTCGGACCTGCCGAATTGGCCACAAATGATCTGAATTCGTCACAAGACCCTGTTTCGGCAAGTCGTGCAATAGGGTTGCCGAAGTGCGGAAGCCACAAATCATGGATCTGAAGATGTTGCCGTTCACGGAGGGATCTACTATTTCGGCAATGGCGTCGGCATTCTCGCTGCGCGCAAGAAGTCCGTCAGCACCCGGCGGGAAATGCCGTGGACTATGGAGCCACCGGGTATCGGCTGGTGATTGCCACGCGGTTGAACATGTTGATCGCGGCGCTGAGCCACGCCACCGCAGAGACCTGTGCATCGGTGAGTACCGACGCCGCCATCGTGTAGGTGTCGCGGGGGACCTGGTCCACCGAAACCAGGGTGATGGATTCACTCAATGCCAAGGCCGCACGTTCGACGGCGGTGAAATACTCCGATTCACGCCACGCAGGCAGCACCGCCAAACGGTCGGTGCTTTCACCCAGCTTCAACGCGTCGCGGGTGTGCATGCGCAGGCAATAACTGCACCCATTGAGCTGGGAAGCCCGGATCTTGATGAGTTCACACAACTTCGGGTCGAGATCGGCCGCCTGGGCGGCCTCGCTGGCGGCCTTGTTCATGGCCAACAACGCCGCATAGGCGGCAGGATCGGACTTGCTGAGGTTCACACGGGTATCCATGCCTGCATGTTAGTCCTGGAACCCGGGAACAACTAGAGGTTGATTGCACGCGTGGGGGCTGGGTCGATGACCAGCATGCCATTGCAGCATTGCCCGGCCAAAAAAATCCATGACTCGCACAAGCGGCCGGACAGTGCGTCATGGCAACCAAGACGGCCACGAGACTTGCTGAGGCGTCCTCGGTTGGGCTGATGTAGACGTTGCCGAGCTTTAATGAAAGTATCTGCGTATGAATGCAGATAACGGAGCATGCTCGCTTGGCATTGACAGCCAATACGTGGAACTGGCGGTGGAGGTCTTTTCCATGCTGGCCGATGCCACCCGGGTCCGGATCATTCTTGCCTTGCGCGAGAAAGAAATGGCCGTCGGGGCACTGGCCGAGGTCGTGGGAAAGTCGCCTGCCGCGGTTTCACAGCACCTGGCCAAGATGCGGCTGGCCCACATGGTTTCCACACGCCAGGAAGGGACCAAGGTCATGTACCGACTGGAGAACGAACACGCCAGGCAGCTGGTGGTCGACGCGATCCACCAGGCCGAACACGCGCTCGGCGGGACGCCCGCGCACCACCGGGCAGGGCAGGCAACAGCATGAGCATCACCGACCGGACGGGCCACCACCCCGCGGATGGCCATGGACACCCACGCGCCCATCACCACGAGCCCCACTTACATGGAGATGGGCAGATGCACCACGACCATGACCACGATGGGCATTCCCACAAGCACCACTCGGGTTTCAAGGGCTGGCTGTTCGAATTGTTCGTGCCGCACACCCACGATTCGTCCGATTCGATCGATGACGCGTTGGAAGCCAGCAAGGAAGGCATCCGGGCGCTGAAGGTCAGTCTCGTCATACTGCTGGCCACGACGCTGCTTCAGGTCATCGTGGTGGCGATCAGCGGTTCCGTGGCACTGCTGGCGGACACCATCCACAACTTCTCCGACGCGCTGACCGCCGTGCCGTTGTGGATCGCCTTCATCCTGGGCCGACGCGTGGCCACGAAACGCTACACCTACGGATACGGGCGAGCCGAGGACCTGGCCGGCCTTTTCATCGTCGTGGTCATCGCGCTGTCCGCGGTTGTCGCTGCCTGGCAGTCGATCGAACGCCTGATCAACCCGCAACCGCTCGAGAACCTGTGGTGGGTCCTCGCGGCCGGCGTGATCGGATTCGCCGGCAACGAGATCGTGGCGGTGTACCGGATCCGTGTCGGGCAAAAGATCGGGTCTGCCGCACTGGTGGCGGACGGCGTGCACGCCCGCACCGACGGATTCACTTCCCTTGCCGTGGTGTTCGGTGCCGCGGGCGTGATGCTTGGCTTCCCTCTAGCGGACCCGATCATCGGCCTGCTGATTTCCGTGGCGATCATCGTCTTGCTCATCGGGACGGTCAAAAGCATTGGGTGTCGGCTCATGGACGGCATCGAGCCCGAGCTCGTGGACCGTGCCGAGCAGGCCCTGGCAGGAACGCCGGGCGTCCTTGCCGTGGACAGCGTGCAATTGCGTTGGGTTGGCCACCGGCTGCAGGGCGCGGCAACCATCGCCGTCGTGGACGCGGCGCTGTCGACGGTGGACGAAACCATTCACGCCGCCGAGCACCGGCTCGGGCATGCGCTCCCGAAACTCGACGACATGGTGATCAAGGCCGTAGCGGCTTCCGCGCGCGAAAAAGGTGTTGGTCTTGAGTCGTCCGCACACAACCATCATTGACAAGGCTGTTGACCTGGGTGCATCGGTGAGCATCCCCGGCCATGGCAGTTTCATCGTGACAGGGGAGGCGTTGGAGATGATCGACGTGTTCGGCGGCCTGCTGCATTGCTACCAGGGGGGCGGTGGTTGCCGGAGGCAAGGCCTGTACTTCTCGCGGACGGAACCGAAGAAACCCCTCCGATGCGTGCTCGGCGGCCCGGAACAGTCAAGTGAGACTTCCCTCGATGAGTGGAACCGGCCGGACAATGAAGAAATCATGATCAGTGTCAGCACCGAACTCGCACCCAAACTCGACGGCGCAGTCCTGGACTTCGGTTCATACAACAAGATGCAACGCTTCGTCTGGCTGGCCATGCCCGCCGTCGAGGGACCGTCCTGCACTTGCCGGCGATCCGTCGGGCCGCCGGCGGGAAAGCGCTCGCCCTGTCTCGACGACCAAGGGGTCGGGCTAAGCGACCTTTGAAAAACGCAGCCAGCTTGCGGCACGGGTGCTTTCTCAAGGTGAACGCAAGCATGGTGGAGAAGTTCCGTGCAATCGGTGATCAGGTACCGAGGAGACCTGCCGCTGCCAGGTGAGCGCGAACATTCGGTGTCAAGAGCTGTTCTCGATGTTCGCCGATGCGTTGGACCAGGCTTTCGGTCTCATCCAATACATCCCCGGCGCTCCACGCCCGATCGCGGCTTCCCCGGCCGACTGACCGTAGCACGCCGCTTTCCTCGAGCTTTTGGATTCCGGCATTCGCCGCTGTATTGCTGATTCCCAGCCGCTGGGATACGGATTCAACGGTTATGAGCGGCATGGCGAGCAGGGTGTCAATGAGGCTGTCCGCTGCGGAGCCGCTTCGAGGCTTGACCGTTTCACGCCAAAGACTCGGCATCTCACCAAGGGTCCGTGCCGAAGCCTCGGCTTCCTGGCAAACGATGATTGCACTGCTTGCGAGGAACTCCACGAACAGGGCGCCGCGGCCTGTTCGATAGGTGTTGACGAGCTCAAAGTACCAGTCGCGGCGGGCAGCGAAGGCAGAGGCAATGGGTATGACAGCCGTCTGGGTCAATCCGCGGTGTCGAAGGATTGCGTTGATAAGGGCGCGCCCAATGCGGCCGTTTCCGTCGGTAAACGGGTGAATACTCTCAAACTGGGCATGTGCGAGGGCAGCTTGAGCGAGCGCCGGAATGTCTCGTCTGCCGCAAAAAGACTGCAAGTCGGCCATCAGGGCTTCGACTCTTTCCGGAGCGGGCGGGACATGGACGGCATTTCGCGGGGAGTAGTCAGAGCCTCGGATCCAGTTCTGTACATCGCGGATCTTGCCGGCGTACCGGGTTTCGTAAGGATCGTCTTTCATGAGAATTGAGTGCGCAGTTGTCAGGGCGCCGGTATCCGCGGGATTTTGGTTTTCGGCAGCCTGGATCAAATTTTCGATAGCGTCTGCGGCGGCAATTGTTGATTTGGCATTGTCGCTGGCCCTAATGCCGAGGGACGCGCGTGCAAGATCAATTTGAGGTGCTTCGACGAATTCAATTTTTGAGGATGACTGAGCCTCGTTGCGAAGCAGGAAGCCGGTCAACGGTGCCAGGAGCATGCCGGCGGTGGCATCAAGGCGGGTAATCGCCACAACGGCTTGTTCGCATAGGGTCGAAAGTTCGGAATCGGGAACCCAGATTTCGTCCGCAATCAACGGGGGAATGCTGGCAACGAAACTTGTAAACATGCGGTCTTCTTTTGGGCCTTGACCGCTTGGCGTCCATGACAGGAGTTCCGAATCGTGGGATGGCCACGGAACTTTCATTGTTTCCTCAATAACCTTGGATAGTCGATCTCTTGTCCAAGGTTATGGTTCTAACCTTGGGTAGTCAACGAGTTATCCAAGGTTGTGGTCTTAACCTTGGATAGCGAGTGAGTTATCCAAGGTTATTGAGCTGTGAAACGCACGGTCCCATCCCTCATGTCAGTGGGGCGCAGGGGCCGAGATGGCGATGCGGGCATGTGGGGCATGGTTTTCCCCGCCCACCATTTGCCTTGCCGGCATGCGCGCCGATTGGTGGGGTGCCGAATGGTTCCGTTAAGCTGGATGTTGGCTGGCTGTGGTCATCGTATGCCACAAGCTATGAAGCCGGACAACGAAACGAGGAACCGTAGTGCTTGAGCAAATCACACTGACCGTCGATGGGGAACAACGAGAGGTGAATGCCGGTACTACCGGGGCCGAGCTGTACTTTGACGACCGCGACGTCGTCGTCATGCACGTCGATGGCGTGCTTCGCGACCTTTCCCGCCCGCTTGAGGCCGGAACCGCCGTCGAGCGAGTCACCATCGATTCCCCCGCGGGCCTCGAGGTCCTGCGCCACTCCACCGCGCACGTCATGGCCCAGGCCGTGCAGCAGCTGCGCCCGGATGCCAAGCTGGGCATCGGCCCGTACATCACCGACGGTTTCTACTTCGACTTCGACGTCGCCGAGCCGTTCACTCCCGAGGACCTGAAGACCCTCGAGAAGATGATGCTCAAGATCGTCAACCAGAACCAGAAGTTCGCCCGCCGCGTGGTCACCGAGGACGAGGCCCGCAAGGCCATGGCCAACGAGCCGTACAAGCTCGAACTGCTGAACAAGGCCAACGAGGCCGACGCTGCAGGCGAGGGCGTCAACGTCGAGGTCGGCGCCGGCGAGCATCACCATCTACGAGAACGTCGACCGCAAGTCCGGCGACACCGTGTGGTGCGACCTGTGCCGCGGCCCGCACCTGCCGAACACCAAGCTGATCTCCAACGCCTTCGCGCTGACCCGCACCTCGGCGGCCTACTGGCTGGGCAACCAGAACAACCAGCAGCTGCAGCGCATCTACGGCACCGCCTGGCCGACCAAGGAAGCGCTGAAGGCCTACCAGGAGCGCATCGCCGAGGCCGAGCGCCGCGACCACCGCAAGCTCGGCGTCGAGCTTGACCTCTTCTCCTTCCCCGACGAGCTGGGCTCCGGCCTGCCGGTGTTCCACCCGCAGCGGCGGCATCATCCGCAAGGAAATGGAAGACTACTCGCGTGCACGCCACGTCGAGGCCGGCTACGACTTCGTCTACACCCCGCACATCACCAAGGGCCACCTCTACGAGGTCTCCGGCCACCTTGACTGGTACAAGGACGGCATGTTCCCGGCGATGCACGTGGACGCCGAGCTCAACGAGGACGGCACGGTGCGCAAGCCCGGCCAGGACTACTACCTCAAGCCGATGAACTGCCCGATGCACAACCTGATCTTCGGCTCCCGCGGACGCTCGTACCGCGAACTGCCGCTGCGCCTGTTCGAATTCGGTTCGGTCTACCGCTACGAGAAGTCCGGCGTGGTGCACGGCCTGACCCGCGTGCGCGGCATGACCCAGGACGACGCCCACATCTACTGCACCAAGGAGCAGATGAAGGACGAGCTGACCGACACGCTGAACTTCGTGCTGGGCCTGCTCAAGGACTACGGGCTGGATGACTTCTACCTGGAGCTCTCCACCAAGAACGAGGAGAAGTTCGTCGGCGACGACGACGTCTGGGAGGAAGCCACCCGCACCCTCGCCGAGGTCGCCGAGGCCTCCGGCCTGGAGCTGGTCCCGGATCCGGGAGGAGCCGCCTTCTACGGCCCGAAGATCTCCGTGCAGGCCAAGGACGCGCTGGGCCGCACCTGGCAGATGTCCACCATCCAGCTGGACTTCAACCTGCCCGAGCGCTTCGAGCTCGAGTACCAGGCCGCCGACGGCACCCGCCAGCGCCCGGTGATGATCCACCGTGCCCTCTTCGGTTCCGTGGAGCGCTTCATGGGCGTGCTCACCGAGCACTATGCGGGCGCGTTCCCGGCCTGGCTCTCCCCGGTCCAGGTCGTGGGCATCCCCGTGGCCGAGGCCTTCAACGAGTACATGTTCGACGTGATCGACAAGCTCAAGGCCGCGGGCATCCGCGCCGAGGCCGACATCTCCTCGGACCGCTTCCCGAAGAAGATCCGCACCGCGTCCAAGGAAAAGGTCCCGTTCGTGCTCATCGCCGGCGGCGACGACGCCGAGGCCGGGGCGGTTTCCTTCCGCTTCCGCGACGGCAGCACCGACAACGGCGTGCCGGTGGACGAAGCGGTGGCCCGCATCGTCGCCGCCGTGAAGAACCGGGAAGCCTAGGTCCATGGGGGAGTCCACGCGGGCACAAGCCATCGAAGCGCCCGAGGAGCTTTCGCAGGAGGAGCGGGACGCGGCAGTCACCGACGATTTCGAACTCGCCGGGGTGCCCGATTCCTTCCAGCGCCTGTGGACTCCCTACCGGATGGCCTACATCAAGGCCGGACAGGACCAGGTCAAGGGCGAGGAAACTTGCCCCTTCTGTGTCGCGCCGACCCGTAGTGACGAGGACTCGCTGATTCTTCACCGGGGCAAGACCGCGTACGTGATCTTGAACCTCTTCCCCTACAATCCGGGCCACATCCTGATCTGCCCCTACCGCCATGTGCCGGATTACACCGACATCACGGAGGAGGAAACGGCGGAGATGGCTGCGCTGGCGCAGAAGTCCATGCGCGTGCTGCGCCACGTGTCGCGTCCCACCGGTTTCAACCTGGGCATGAACCAGGGTGTCACCGGCGGGGCCGGCATCGCGGCGCACCTGCACCAGCATGTGGTTCCGCGCTGGGCCGGCGACGGGAACTTCTTCCCGATCATCGCCCAGACCAAGGCGATGCCCGCCACGTTGGGGGACATTCGCGAGGACCTGGCCGCCGGCTGGCTTGAGATCGACTAACGCCGAACAGAAGTACATGGATTGACCGTCGGGCATTTTGCCCGGCGGTCATTCTGTTTAACGGCAGTGGACGCGCACCGTCCCGCGGCTGATGCGGGCGAAGGGCGTGGTCGCTGTGTTTCCCGATCGGGTGGAGACCGCGGGGGACGACATGCCCCGGTGGCTTTGGATATTACGGCACGAATCGCCCAATTGAACAGTGTTCAAGAAGTGTCGGGGTGATCGGTGTATGGTGGTTTTACCTCACGGTTGAACACTGTTCAATTATGCATTGAGCATGTTTCAGAAACCCCTTGGAAGCGCTTGGAGCCGCTTCTCTCATTCCAGCGGAAGGCAGCACCATGACCTTGGGCATTGCGACCAATCTTGAAGAATCCCCGGCGGAGGCGATTACCGAGCCGCTTGACGCGCGGGCCCTTGCCGCCCGGGTGGAAGCGGGGCATCGCATCACCGAGTCCGAGGCCCTGGCGATCCTGGGCACGCCCGACGAGCGGACCCTGGAGCTGGTGGCGGCGGCCGGGACCCTGCGGCGCAAGCACTTCGGCAACACCGTGAAGGTCAACTACCTGGTGAACCTCAAGTCGGGACTCTGCCCGGAGGACTGCACGTACTGTTCCCAGCGCCTGGGCTCCAAGGCCGAGATCCTCAAGTACTCCTGGCTCAAGCCCGAGGAAGCCGTGCACCAGGCGGGGCTCGGCATTGCCGGCGGCGCCTCGCGCGTGTGCATGGTCGCCTCCGGGAAGGGCCCCAGCGATCGCGACGTCGATCGTGTGGCCACCATGATCGGCCAGATCAAGGACGAGCACCCGGAGATCGAGGTCTGCGCCTGCCTGGGCATCCTCAAGGCGGGCCAGGCCGAACGGCTCGCCGCAGCCGGGACGGATGCCTACAACCACAACCTGAACACCGCCGAGTCGCTCTACCCGGAGATCTGCTCGACCCACACCTTCCAGGAACGCGTGGAGACGGTCGGCCAGGCCAAGGACGCCGGGCTCTCCCCGTGCTCCGGGCTCATCGTGGGCATGGGCGAAACCCCGGAACAGCTCGTCGAGGCGGTCTTCGCCCTGCGGGACCTGGGCGCCGACTCGATCCCGGTGAACTTCCTGATGCCCTTCGACGGAACCCCGCTGGCAGGGACCTGGCACCTGACCCCGATGGCGTGCCTGCGCATCCTGGCCCTGGTCCGCCTTGCCGCACCCGCCACCGAGCTGCGCATGGCCGGCGGGCGCGAGATGCACCTGCGTTCCATGCAGTCCACCGCGCTGGCCGTGGCCAACTCCCTGTTCCTGGGCGACTACCTCACCTCCGAGGGCCAGGACGCGCGGCGGGACCTGGAGATGATTTCGGATGCCGGCTACGTGGTGCTTGGCCAGGAGGACATCGACCCCGCCGAGCTGGCGGCGCGCATCCGCCACCGGGCCGACGAGGCCCCGGCCCAGCCAGAGGCCCCGGGTTGCGGAACCTCCTGCGGCAGCGGTTGCGGCAGTGCCTCCTCTCGGGGTTGCGGCCCGATGGGCGCCGAGCCCGTCCTGCGCCGCCGCGGTGCGGGCACGCAGGAAAACCCCAACGCATGAGCGTCGACACCATGGACCTGCTGGCCCGTGACTCGGGCCTGCTCTGGCACCCCTATGCCTCCCTCGATGCCGGGGCCCGCTACTCGGTGACCGCCGCCCGCGGGGCCAGGATCACGCTGGAGGACGGCCTTGGCGGCAGCCACGAGGTCATCGACGGGATGGCCTCCTGGTGGTCGGTCGTGCACGGCTACGGGAACCCCGCGCTGGATGCCGCGGCGCACGCGCAGATCGACAGGTTCAGCCACGTCATGTTCGGCGGGCTCACCCACGAGCCCGCCGTCGAACTGGCCGAACGCCTGGTGGCCATGGCCCCGGGCGACCTGCAACACGTGTTCCTGGCCGACTCCGGCTCGATCAGCGTGGAAGTGGCACTCAAGCTGGCGCTGCAGTACCAGGATGCGTGCGGGAGGCCCGAACGGCAGCGGTTCCTGGCCCTGCGCGGCGGGTACCACGGGGACACCTTCGCCGCCATGAGCATCTGCGATCCCGTGGACGGCATGCACGCCGCGTTCGCGCCGCTGGGCAGCCGGCAGGTCTTCCTGCCCAGGCCCCCGGCCGCGCGGCGCACCGGCTCCGGCGACTGGGAATTCGACGCGGAGGAGCTGGAACGCTGGGAGGCGGAGGCGCGAAGCATCGCCGCCGAGCACGCCGGGGAGCTGGCGGGCATCGTGTGCGAACCGGTCCTGCAGGGAGCCGGCGGCATGCACGTCTATCCGCCGCGGGTGCTGAATGTGCTCCGGGAAATCGCCGACCGTCACGAGCTGCTGTTGATCGTCGACGAGATCGCGACCGGGTTCGGCCGCACCGGCAAGCTCTTTGCCGTCGAGTGGGCCGGGTCGAGCCGGACGTGATGTGCGTGGGCAAGGCGCTGACCGGCGGCTACCTTTCGCTGGCCGCGATGATGTGCACCCCGAAAGTCGCCCAAGCCCTTGGCTCCGGCGGCGGATCGTCCGGATCGGCGCTGCTGCACGGACCCACCTTCATGGGCAACCCGCTGGCGTGCGCCGTGGCATGCGCCTCGCTGGACCTGCTCGCCGGGCCCGACGGCGCGGGAAGCGGCTCCGCGCCGTGGCGGGCGCAGGTGGCCCGGCTGGAGCGCGGACTGCGCACCGCGTTGGAGCCGGCGCGGGAACTGCCAAGCGTCAAGGACGTGCGCGTGCTCGGCGGGGTCGGCGTGATCCAGCTGCACGAGCCCGTGCGCGTCGCGGAAGTGACGCGCGTTGCCGTGGAGCACGGTGCCTGGGTGCGGCCGTTCCGCGACCTGGTCTACGTCATGCCACCCTACGTCTGCACCGACGACGAGCTGCGGGTCCTGGGCTCGGCGCTCACCGAGGCGGTGGGAGCAGTCCATGGTGCCTGACAGACCTTGACCGGACCTCGACCCGGCTTCCGGCGGCCGCCGGCACCGGCCGGACGGAGCCGGGATCCTGGGAAGCCTGGCTGGCCGCCCGGGCGCGGGTGCGCGCCGCACGCGGCATGCAGCGCACCGACAACTCCCGCGGTCCGCTCACGGACCTGGCCTCCAACGACTACCTGGGCCTGGGCGGGCACCCCGAGGTCAGGGCCGCCGCGGCCGCGGCCGTGCACGAATACGGCGCCGGGGCCGCCGCCAGCCGCGTGGCCACGGGCACCCTGCCGGTCCACCGCGAGCTGGAACGATCGCTGTGCGGGTACACCGGACGGGCCGAGGCGCTGGTCTTCTCCAGCGGCTACACCGCGAACCTCGGCGTGCTCGGTGCCCTCGGCGGGCCCGGCAGCCTCTTCATCCTCGACGCCCACGCCCACGCCAGCCTGATCGACGGCGCCCGGCTCTCCGGCGCGCGGGTGGAAACCTCCGAGCACAACAGCCTCGGGGACATCGAACGGCTGCTGCTGGAGAACCAGCACGGCCCGGCGCCCAAGCCGCGCGTCGCCGTGGTTCTCGAATCCATCTACTCGGTGCTCGGGGACGCGGCCCCGCTGGCCGCGGCCGCCGAACTCTGCGCCCGCCACGGCGCCCTGCTGGTGGTGGACGAGGCACATTCGCTCGCGGCAACGGAGCACGGTTCCGCGGTGCGCGCCGCGGGACTGGCCGGCTCCGGGCACGTGGTCGTCACCGCGACGCTCTCCAAGGCGCTCGGCGCCCAGGGCGGGGCGGCGCTGCTCGGCGGGGAATCCGCGGGCCTGCTGCGCGAGCACCTGGTCAACACCTCGCGCACCTTCCTGTTCGACACCGCCCTGGCGCCGGCGGCCGCCGCCGCGGCCCTCCGCTCGCTGGACCTTGCCGACCCCGGGAGGATCGGCAAGCTCGCGCGCAACGCGCAGGATCATCTGCGAAACCCTGGCCGGGCACCCGGAACTGCGCGGACGCATCGAGCGTGGCGCGGGCGCCGTCCAGTCGATCAGGATGCCCGGCGCGGATGCCGCGATGGCCGCCACCGCCGCCCTGCGCGAACGCGGCATCGCCGTCGCCTGCTTCCGGCCGCCGAGCGTCCCGGACGGGATCTCGCGCCTGCGGATCACCGCGCACGCCCACCAAGACCCCGTCGAACTGGCCGCTCGTCCTGGAGACGGTGGCCCGGACCATCCTGGAAGTGGAATCATGAGCTGTCCCTTTGCCACCGCCGCTGCCGTGGAAAGCGCACCCCTGGCGGGCCCGCTTCCCGCGGCATACCCCGAGGCGGTCAACCGGCGCTACCGCAGCATCGAGGATCCCGCCGTGGTGCGGCAGATCCTGCGCCGGGCCGAGGAGTTCACCCCCGCCAACGCGCTGAGCACCGCCATCGCGCTGAGCCCCGCCGCGCTGCGCATCCTCGCCGCGGTGCGCTTCGCCCTGCCGCCGGTCCTGGCCAGCGCCTCGGGCCGGGCGCACATGTCCGTCCGGCGGGTCGTGGCGGGCTTCTTCAGCCCCGCCAAGGTGCAGGCCCAGGGGGCGTTCATCGAGGAGCGGGTGCGCGGGATCTGTGCGGAACTCGAGGAAACCTACCGGGCCGGCGGCGCCGTCGACCTGGCCGACCGGCTCGCGGCGGTGATCCCGCCGGAGGTCATGCAGAAGCTCACCGGCATCCCGGTTCCGCCGATCGACCTCCTCAAGCGCTGGAGCCGGCACTCCCTGGAGCTCTTCTGGGGGTGGCCGGACGAGCAGCGGCAACTGGTGCTGGCCGCCAGCGCCGCGGAATTCTTCACGTGGCTTGTCGACGCGGTGGACGAGTCGGTGGCGCGCGAGGACGGAAACCTCTATGCCGCACTGCACCGCGCTGGCGTGGAGAAACGCCGCATCATCTCGCTGGGCTACTTCCTGGCGATCGCCGGGCAGGAAACCACCACCATGCTCATCCAGACGGCGATGTTCGGCGCCCTGGCCGACGGGCGCTGGGACTCCTGCGCCGATCCGGAAACCGGGGGACAGGCGTCCCGGGACGTGGTGCGCGAGGTGCTGGCCCGGGCCTCCTCGGTGCCCACCTGGCGGCGGATCGCCGCGGTGGACGCGGAGGTCGGGGGCGAATCCTTCCGGGCCGGCGACGAGCTGGTGCTGCGCCTCTCCGGCGGGATGCCGGACGACCCGGATGAAGACTCCCTGGCCTTCGGGTACGGGATCCACCGCTGCCTGGGTGCCGGCATCGCGCGCCTCGAGACGGAGCTGGTGCTCGGCGCCACCGCTCGCGCACTGCCCGGAATCGAATTGCTGGATCGCGAGCCGCGGTGGAACCACCTGCTCTCGTTCCAGACCCCGGCGGACGTGCTGACGCGTTTGCGGGACGACGCACCCATGCCGCGCAAGCCAGAAGGGACACGCACAATGATCTACGTTGTCACCGGGAACCGACACCGATGTCGGAAAGACCGTTGTCACCGCCGCGCTGGCGGCCACGGCGCTGCACCGGGGGGACCGCGTGGCGGTCTACAAGCCGACCCAGACCGGGGTGCTGCCCGGAGAGGACGGCGACGTGCAAAACACGGCCAAGTGGCTCGGGGGTCCCGACCGGCTGAGCGTCGTGGAGGGCATCCGCCTGCTCGAGCCGATGGCGCCGGTGGATGCCGCGTTGGAGGAGGGCGGGGAGGCCGCCGCAGACGCGCTGCCCACGCTGGCCGAGCACGTGCGGCGCATCAGGGCGCTGGCGCAGGGCCACGACTCGGTCATCGTGGAGGGGGCGGGCGGGCTTCTGGTCTCGCTGACCCGCGCGGGGGAAACCATCGCCGACCTTGGCGCCGCTCTCGATGCGCACCTGGTGGTGGTGACCCGTCCCGACCTCGGGACGCTGAACCACACCGCACTCACCCTGGAGGCGGCCGTCGCCCGGGGCTTTGCCCGGGGCACGCTGGTCCTGGGAAGCTACCCCGGCGCACCTACGGCACTGCATGTCCGCAACCGCGGCAACCTGGAAACGCTTGCCGCCGACCGCGGATGGGACTGGGTGGACGGACTGCCCGCGGGCCTGGGGTCGACGGGTCCGGCCCAGGGGAGGAACGAAGACCTCTGGGCGGCGGGCGGCAGGTTGGCCTCCGTGCTGTTGTAGCCAAGGCCCGGCGGCGGCGGAACAGCCTGCGGTTGCTCAGGGCGCGGAAGCGCTGCCGTCCGACTGGTAGAGGGCCTTGGCCAGGGCGATGGCGGTGTGCGTGGCCGGGTGGAAGCCGTTGGTGCGCCACATGAGATACACGGGCACGGGCTGCGCGTCCGCAAGCGGGCGGTAGGTGATGCCCGTGCGTCGGTACTGCGAGGCGGTCGACTCGGGGGTCACGCCGACGCAACGTCCCGAGGAGATGGCGGTGAGCCAGTCATCCACATCGCGGGTGTACTCGATGGCGGGTTGTTGACCCTCGGGCCACAGATCCAGGGTGGTGGTGCCGGTGCGGTGGTCGATGGCCAGGGTGCGGGTCGGGATCTCGCGCAGGCGGACATGGCGCCGGCGGGCCCAGGGATCGTCCGAGGCGAGCGCAACATAGCGGGTTTCGTGGCCGATCAGGGCATGCGCCCACGACTTCAAGTCCAAGCGGGGCCCGGACCACGGCGAGGTCGCACAACCCCTCGGCGAGTCCGCCCGTCGGGGTGTTGTGGCGGATCAGCCGCAGATCTGTCTCGGGATGCTGGTCCTGCCAGCGGCGCTGGAACTCGGTGGTGTGACTGCCGAAGGCCGACCACGCATGGCCGATGTGAAGTTGGGCGTGGCCGGTGGTGGCTTCCCGGACGAGTTCATCGGCGCCGCTGAGCAGCACGCGGGCCCTGGCGAGGACCTGGATGCCGGCGGTCGTGGGGGCGATGCTGCGGCTGGTGCGGTGCAGCAGCCGCACCCCGAGGACATCTTCGAGGCCTGCAAGGGTGCGCGAGACTGCTGCCTGGGAAACGCCCAGCTCAAGGGCGGCATCCGTGAAACTGCCGGTGTCGATGATGGCGACCAGGCAGCGCAGGTGCTTCAACTCCAGTGCCGGCATGTTCCCTCGATTTCATCTATGCGTTTAGCGAATAGATTACCGCGTGGATGCATTTTGCGTATGTTGGCCATGGTTCCAGCATTGGAAGCATGCAACTCGACCGCTCCGATTCCGCCCAGCGCCTCCAGTCCGGCGTGCCCGGAAATCCCGCCATCTCCCGCATCCGGGGGAGCCGGGGCGGTGTGGCGCTGATGCTGCTCAGTGGCCTGTCCAACCAGACCGGGGCCTCGCTCGCGTCGCTGGCATTCCCCGTGCTCGGTCCGGCCGGGGTGGTGGCGGTTCGCCAATGGGTGGCCGCCATCGTGCTGGTGGCGGTGGGCCGGCCGCGACTCTGGCGCTTCAGTGCCGCCCAGTGGCGGGTGGTGCTGGGGTTGGCGCTGGTTTTCGCCGTGATGAACCTGTCCCTCTATGCCGCGATCGAGCGGATCGGGCTAGGGCTGGCCGTCACCCTGGAATTCCTCGGCCCGTTGGCCGTGGCGCTGGCAGGTTCGCGCCGCATCACCAACGTGCTCTGTGCGGTGGCCGCCGCGGGGGCGGTGGCCGTGCTGGTGCGGCCCACGCCGTCCACCGACTATCTAGGAGTCGGTCTGGCAATGCTGGCCGCGGTGTGCTGGGCCGGCTACATCCTGCTTAACCGGGAAGTCGGGGCGCGACTGCCCGGACTGGAAGGGTCGGCCGCGGCCGCACTGGTCTCCGGAATCCTCTATCTGCCGGTCGGCGCCTGGGCGCTCTGGCAGCACCCGCCGACGGTCGCGGTGCTGGTCTACGCCCTGGCGGCCGGGGTGTTGTCCTCGGCGGTGCCGTTCCTCGCGGACCTGTTGGCCCTGCGGCGCATACCTGCCCATTCCTTCTCGATGTTCATGAGCGTCAACCCCGTATTTGCCGCACTGATCGGCCTCGCCGCCCTTGGCCAGCAACTCGACGTGCCCGCATGGCTGGCCATCGTGGTGATCGTCGGCGCGAACATCGTGGCACTGTCCACCTCGCACCGTTCCACCCGCAGGAGAGCGGAATGATTGCTCCCTGCGTTCCCGGGAGACCTGAATGCGAGGTAGGCATGGCATTCGTCGATCCAGATGGCGAAGGAGCTGCCATCCTGAAACGGAGGCCGTGCCTCGGCACTTGGGGACAGTCTTGCGCTTTCCCGCGGGAAGGCCAGTGGAGAGCGAATGTGACGAGGGTGAAGCCGGACTTGATTTCACATATGCCCTGCACGGGGTTGCGCCGGGGCAGTTTCCTGTGTTGTGCCGAAAGAACCCTATGATTCTGCGGCATTCGGTGCTTTGCTGATAGATGGGCGGCATCAAAAATCTAGGAGACTTGTCTACTGGTTTTGAATTGTGACGACATAACCGAGGTCTTTGTTACGTCCTCGTCCTACGATGATTCGCATACTGCTCACCTTATTGAAAGGAACTCAAGGTGTCTGAAAACGAAGGCGTCTCAACCCCGGCAACTACCGTAGGTAGCGACCGCGTCAAGCGCGGCATGGCGGAAATGCTCAAGGGCGGCGTCATCATGGATGTTGTCACCGCAGAACAGGCCCGCATCGCCGAAGATGCAGGCGCTGTAGCCGTCATGGCTCTCGAGCGTGTCCCGGCCGACATCCGCGCCCAGGGCGGCGTTTCGCGCATGAGCGACCCGGACATGATCGACAGCATCATCGATGCGGTATCCATCCCGGTCATGGCCAAGGCCCGCATCGGCCACTTCGTCGAGGCGCAGATCCTTCAGTCCCTCGGTGTCGACTACATCGACGAGTCCGAGGTCCTGTCCCCGGCCGACTACGAGCACCACATCGACAAGTGGCCGTTCAAGGTTCCCTTCGTCTGCGGTGCCACCAACCTGGGCGAAGCCCTGCGTCGCATCAACGAGGGCGCTGCCATGATCCGTTCCAAGGGCGAGGCCGGAACCGGCGACGTTTCCAACGCCACCGGACACATGCGCAAGATCCGCGCCGAGATCGCCAAGCTGGCGGCCCTGCCCAAGGACGAGCTCTACGTGGCCGCCAAGGAACTGCAGGCCCCGTACGAACTGGTCAAGGAAATCGCGGCCACCGGCAAGCTCCCGGTCGTGCTCTTCACCGCCGGTGGCATCGCCACCCCGGCCGATGCAGCCATGATGATGCAGCTGGGCGCCGATGGCGTGTTCGTCGGCTCGGGCATCTTCAAGTCCGGCAACCCGGCACAGCGTGCCGCAGCCGTGGTCAAGGCCACCACCTTCTTCAACGACCCGGACGAGCTGGCCAAGATCTCCCGCGGCCTGGGCGAAGCCATGGTCGGCATCAACGTCGCCGACATCCCGGCACCGCACCGCCTCGCCGAGCGCGGCTGGTAACACCGGCTTCCCTCCGAGGCTGACGTAAGCGCAAAGGCCCGGACCCGGATCCAATTGCCCCACGGGGCAGGAGGATCCGGGTCCGGGCCTTCGTCGTATGCGGTTGCTTGGGGCTTGGCGCGGAGGGCTTAGCGCAGCACCATGTGCCGGCCGCGGCCGAGCAGGCGCATGCCGTTCGCCTCGAAGAACTGCGCCGAGGTCGGCGACGCGGCGGCGATCAACTCGATGTGCGACTTTTCCTCGAGTCCCAGCGGATTGACCATGCCGCGGGCCAGCCCGTGCAGCAGGGCCGAGCCGACGCCCTGGCGCCGGTGTGCGGCGCCCACGGCCAGCCCGTGGATCGCCAGCTGTCCGCCGAGCGCCTGCTGGGCAAAGGCCCGGCCCACCAGGTCCCCGTCAAGGGTCCTGGCCGTGGCCTGCTCGATGCGCCGCAGGGCCGGGTGTCCGGCGCTGAGCCCGGCGGCGGCCGGATCGCGCCACAAGTTCGCCACGTTCAGTTCCTGGGCGTCGGCTCCCGAGGCCTCCGGCACGTCGGTGCCCAGGCGCACGCGCCCCGGCCACAACTCGGCGGGGCTCACCAATTCGCCTGCGTGCCAGCTGATCTGCGCGGTGTCGGTGAAGCCGGCCGACTGCAGGCCGGCGGCCGGGGCGCCGGAGTTGACCCAGGCCTCGACGCGCCGCGCGCCCAGGCGGGTTCCCTCCGCCAGGCCGGGGCGGATGCCGGCTTCCTGGGCGTGCCGGGGGAAGAGCAGCACCAGCCGGCGGCGTGCCGGCTGCCAGGCCCACGAGCAGCCGTGGGTCGTGAAGAGCTTGCCGCCCGTGGCGATCGCCATGGCCTCGTGCCACTGGGTGAGTGTCTCCTGGGCAAAGCTGATGGTTGTCATGAGCCCTGGCCCGTGGTCAGTCCGCGGCGAACCAGCAGGGGTTCGATCCGGGCCGGGCGGCCGCGGAAGAGCTCGTAGGATTCCAGCGGGTCGCGGGTGTTGCCGCGGGAGAGCAGTTCGCTGCGGAAACGGTCCCCGTTGCCCCGGAGCAGGCCGCCGTTTTCGGTGAACCATTCCACGGTGTCGGCGTCCAGGACCTCCGACCAGATGTAGGAGTAGTAGCCGGCCGAGTAGCCGCCGTCGAAGATGTGCTTGAAGTAGCCGGTGCGGTAGCGCGAGGGCACCAGGTCGGGGATCAGCCCGGCCTCCCTCAGGACGCGGTCCTCGAAGGCCGCGGGGTCCGCAACGGTTTCCCCGGCCGGCAGCGAGTGCCAGGCCAGGTCGAGGACGGCCGCGGTGAGGTACTCGGTGGTGGCAAAGCCCTCGCCCCACAGGGCCGCGGCCTCCAGCTTGTCGATGGTGCCCTCCGGCAGCGGTTCGCCGGTCTGCGTGTGGGCCGCGTAGCCGGGCAGGATGTCCTGGTGCAGCGACCACATCTCGTTGACCTGCGAGGGGTACTCGACGAAGTCCCGCGGCACCGAGGTGCCGGCCAGCGACGGGTACTTCCCGGCGGAAAACAGCCCGTGCAGCGCGTGGCCGAATTCGTGGAAGAGCGTGTTGACCTCGTCGAAGCTCACCAGCGCGGGTTCCCCGGCCGCCGGCTTGGGGATGTTCAGCGTGTTGGTGACCACCGGGCGTTCCCCGAAGAGCCCGACGGATTCGCGGATCGAGTTCATCCAGGCGCCGCCGGACTTGGTGGGGCGGGCAAAGAAGTCGCCCAGGAAGAGCCCCAGCACGCTGCCGTCCTCGTTGTGCACGTCCCAGATGCGCACGTCCGGGTGGTAGAGCGGCAGGTCGGTGCGTTCGGAGAAGGAAAGCCCGTAGAGCCTGTGCGCGGCGGCGAAGACGCCGCGGGAGAGGACGGCGTCGAGCTCGAAGTATTCGCGCAGCGCCCCGCGGTCAAGGGTGTAGCGCTCCTTGGCGACGGCGGCGGAGTAGTAGGCCCAGTCCCACGGGTTGATCGGGGCGCCGGAAATCTTGGCCAGCTCCTCGGCCTCGGCGCGGGCGTTGGCCACGGCCGGCCGGGACGAGTTCGGCCAGGCGTTCCCGGACCGCGGCCAGGGACGGTGCCGTTGCACCCTCCAGGACCACGTCGGCATGGGTGGCGTGGCCCAGCAGTTCCGCGCGGGTGGCGCGCAGCGCGGCCATCCGCGCGGCAATCTCCAGGGTGCGGTTCTCGCCGTCCTGGCCGCGGTTCACCGAGGCCTCGAAGAGCCGGCGGCGCGATTCGCCGTTCTCCAGCGTGGCCAGCAGCGGCTGGGCGGTCGGCAGCACCAGGGTCAGCAGGTACCCGGATTCGTGCCCGGCCTCGCGTGCGGCATCGGCGGCCGAGGCCAGTTCGCCCTCGCTGAGCCCGGCAAGTTCCGCGGCGTCCTCGAAGTGGACGGCGGCGTCGTTCATGGCGCCGAGCAGCTTGCGGGAGTACTCGGAGGACAGGTCGGTGATCCGCCCGTTCAGCTCGCGCAGGGTTGCCTTCTTGTCCGCGTCGAGTTCCGCGCCGGCGGCACGGAAGGTGCGCAGCGTTTCGGACACCAGGCGCGCGTCCTCGCCCTGAAGCCCCGCGGCGTCGAGGGACGCCAGCCGGTCGAAGAGTTCCTGGTCCAGGTGGATCGCGTCCATGTGGCCGGAGAAGAGGGCCTGGAGCGTCGGGTCGATCTCGCGCAGGTCGTCGGTGCCGTGGGCGGAGAAGACCGTCCAGTACGCCATGATGGTCCGGCGCAGCAGCTGTCCGCTGCGTTCCAGGGCGACGAAGGTGTTCTCGAACGTCGGTGCGTCCGCATTCCGCGCGATGGCCCGAAGCTCTTCCAGATGCCGAGCCACGCCGGCTTCTGCCGCCTCCAGGTAGTGCGCTGCGGTGATGGCGGGGAAATCGGGGAATTCGAACGGCAAGGTGCTTCGCTCAAGCAACGGATTCTGCATGTCCTTAAGCCTGTCACATGCCCGGCGCGCTGTCCGTTTCCCGCGCCGCCGGGGCCGCATCGAGGTTAGGCTCGTACCCATGCATGAACGACCCGCCGATTCCGTGCGTGTCCGAAGAGCCCTTGCCGTGCTTCCGGCGCTCGCGCTGCTGTGCGCTGGCCGGCATGTTCGGCTGCGCCCGGCGCAGCCGACGCCGGTCGCCGCGCCGACCAACTGCTGCCGCGCCGACATCCGAGCCGCCCGCCGATGCACGCGCCAAGCGCCACGGCGCCAACCGGCACCGCGGCACGCAGGAATCCGCCACGCCGGATTCCGCCCGCAAAACCGTCGCCCGATGCGGCGTGCCCCGGGGAGGAATGCATCGAGGTCGCCGTCGCCGGGGACATCCTCCTGCACCCGGCGCTGTGGGAACAGGCGAAAAAGGACGGCAAGGGGAAGCTGGACTTCGAGCCGCTGCTCGGCGGCATTGCGCCGTTCCTCGCCGAGGCCGACCTGTCGCTGTGCAACCTCGAGACGCCGCTGGCCCCCAAGGGCGGCCCGTACCAGGGCTACCCGATGTTCACGGTGCCGCAGGAAATCGTCCCGGCGCTCAAGGCCGTGGGATACGACGGCTGCACCACCGCCAGCAACCACTCGATGGACGGGGGAGTGCCGGGCGTCATCCGCACCCTGGACGCGCTGAAGGACGCGGGCATGGTTTCCACCGGCTCCTACCGGAGCGCAGGCGACGCCAGGAAGCCGCTGCTCACGCAGGCGGGCGGCGCCAAGGTCGCGGTCATCGCCGGCACCTACTCGCTCAACGGCGTCGCCGAGGACGCCCCGTGGCGGGTCGACGACATCGACGAGGCCTCGCTGGTCGCCAGGGCCAGGGCCGCACGCGCCGCGGGTGCGGACATCGTCCTGGCGGCAATCCACGACGGCGCCGAATACACCGACAGGCCCACGGCCGGGCAAAAGGAGCTGTACCGGGCCCTGGCCGACAGCGGCGAATTCGACTTCGTCTACTCGCACCACACCCACTCGGTGCTGCCGATCGAAAAACGCGGCGACACCTGGATCGTCTACGGGCTGGGCAATTCCGTGGCAAAGCACGCCACCAGGACCGTGCTGAACCGCGAGGGCATCACCGTCAACATGCAATTCGTGCGCACCGCCGCCGGCTGGGAACCGGGGAGGCTGCGCTGGGCCCCGCACGTGATGGCCGAGGACCCCGCGCGCTGGTGTGCCCTGCCCGCGCCGGCCGGGCAGCCAATGCACGGACAGGCCGGGCGATGCCGCGTCGCTGAAACGCACCACGTCAACCGTCAACGCCTTCGGCGCGGACACGGACGGTGCGGGACCATGGGTGCCGGCGGCCCCGTGATGCAGACGATGCCCGACGCGCCGTGTCATCAAGATGGAATGAGGGCCGGTCCGGGTTTAAGCTTGGCTGTCCGCCTGCCCAAGCCGCAGGCGGAGCATACAAGGACAACCAGAAAGCGACACACGTGTCACGAATAGGAGTGCTCGCCCTGCAGGGCGATGTACGTGAACATCTCCACACGCTGGGCGCCCTGGGCGCAGAAGCCGTCCCGGTGAAGACGCCGCAGGAACTGGCGCAGGTCGAGGGCCTGATCATCCCCGGCGGCGAATCCACCGTCATCGACAAGCTCTCGCGCATGTACGGCGTGGCCGATGCCCTGAAGGCACGCATCGCCGACGGCTTCCCGGTCTACGGATCGTGCGCCGGGATGATCATGCTGGCCAACACCATCGCCGACCCCACCACCAACCTCAAGGGGGAGCCGCAGCAGAGCTTCGGCGGCATCGACATGGTGGTGCGCCGCAACGCGTTCGGCCGCCAGGTCGACTCCTTCGAGGTCGACATGCAGGTCCGCGGCCTGGAGTCGATCTCCAGCCAGGACCCGGACGAGCCGACCAGGCCCGTGCGCGCCGTCTTCATCCGCGCCCCGTGGGTCGAAAGCATCGGCCCGTCCGTGGAGGCGTTGGCCACTATTCCGGCAGCGAACACGCCGATGAACGCCGATGGGGTTCAGGTGGATAGAATTGTTGCAGTACGTTCGGGAAATTTGCTGGCGACGTCCTTCCACCCCGAGGTGACGGGCGAACGCCGCATTCACGAATTATTTATCCACATGATCAGAGGAGAAGCGTAAGCATGTCCGGCCACTCCAAATGGGCAACCACGAAACACAAGAAGGCAATCCTCGACGGCAGGCGCGCCAAGGCGTTCGCCAAGCTGATCAAGCAGATTGAGGTCGCGGCACGTGCCGGCGGCGCCGACATGGCCGGCAACCCGGCCCTCGAGCTTGCTGTTTCCAAGGCCAAGAAGACCTCGGTTCCCAATGAAAACATCGACCGTGCCGTCAAGCGCGGCGCCGGTCTGACCGGTGAAGTCATTGACTACACCGAGATCATTTACGAAGCACGCGGCCCCCAGGGCTCGGCCCTGCTGATCGAGTGCTTGACCGACAACAAGAACCGCGCGGCTTCCGAAGTTCGCCTGGGCATCACCCGCAACGGCGGTTCCGTGGCGGATCCGGGTTCGGTTGCCTACCAGTTCGCCCGCAAGGGCGTCATTAGCCTGCCGAAGAACGGCCTGACCGAGGACGACGTGCTCATGGCAGTCCTCGACGCAGGTGCCGACGAGGTCAAGGAAGCCGGTGACTCCTTCGAGATCCACTGCGAGCCGACCGACCTGCGTGCAGTTGTTGCTGCCCTTGAAGAGGCCGGCATCGAGTACGAGACCGATGAAATCGAATTCGTTCCCTCGATGCAGGTCGAGCTTGATGCCGCAGCCGCTGCCAAGTTCCTGAAGCTTGCCGAGGCACTGGAGGAGCTCGACGACGTGCAGAACGTCTACTCGAACGCCAACATCAGCGCCGAGGTCATGGCGGAACTCGAAGAGGCCTAGGCCCCTTTGGCACTGCGTGTGGTTGGCGTCGACCCCGGACTGACCCGTTGCGGTCTGGCCGTGGTCGACGTCGAACCCAACCGGCGAGCCACGCTCATCGATGTCAAGGTCATTGGCACGGAGGCGGGGACGCCACTCGACCAGCGCTTGCTGGTCATCGCCGACGGCATCGACGCATGGCTCGACCAGCACAAGCCCGATGTCGTGGCACTCGAGCGGGTTTTCAGCCAGCTCAACGTCAGCACCGTCATGGGCACTGCACAGGCCTCGGGCATCGTCATCGTTGCGGCGGCCCGCCGCGAAATCCCGGTGGCGCTGCACACCCCCACCGAGGTCAAGGCCGCGGTGACGGGATCGGGTACGTCCAACAAGCAGGCGGTCGGCAAGATGGTTGCCAAGATCCTGCGCCTGGACGAGCCGCCGTCGCCCGCGGATGCCGCCGACGCCGCGGCCCTGGCCATCACCCATGGTTGGCGCGGCGCGGCATTCGGCTCCGCCGGCGCCGCGGCATCGGCTTCCTCCCCGCGCAGCGGAACCTCCTCGGGACTGACCCCCGCCCAGCGAGCCTGGATTGCCGCCGAGGCCAAGGCCCGGAGCGTCAAGTCCCGCTAGACCGGGATACGGGAACCGGCCTGCCGCCGGTTCACGGGTTCGTCCGGCGATCAAATCCACGAACAAATTGCGTCCAGCCTGTAAGCTGTTCGTAGATATATTCGCATTGCTGGTTATTGGTTGCCGGCAAACCCCAAACCACCGGAGGTCGGCCCAGATGATCAGTACGCTCAGGGGAGTGGCGCAGCAAGTCAACCTGAACAGCGCGGTCATCGAGGTAGGCGGCTTCGGCATGCTCATCCAGGCAACCCCGCAAACCCTGTCGAACCTGCACGTGGGACGCGAGGCGTTCGTGCATACCTCCATGGTGGTCCGCGAGGATTCCATGACCCTCTTCGGCTTCGCCAGCGGCGAGGAGCGCGAGGTCTTCGACGTACTGATCGGCGTTTCGGGCATCGGCCCGCGCACCGGACTCGCCATCCTTTCCGTGCACACCCCGGAGGACGTCCGCATCGCCGCAAGCACCAAGGACACCAAGGCCTTCACCAAGGTCTCGGGCATCGGCCCCAAGGGCGCCGAACGCATCGTGCTGGAACTTTCAGGAAAACTCACCCCGACCGGAGCCGTGGCAACCGGCGGCGTGGCTGCGGCCCCGGCCTGGGAACCCCAGGTCATCGAGGCGCTCACCGGCCTGGGCTGGACCGACAAGGATGCCAACAAGGCCCTCGAGGCGTTGGCCAAGTCCGATCCGGAAATCACCACCAACGGCAGTGTTCCCGAGATCCTCCGGGCCGTGCTGCGTTCCCTGGGCCGCGGCACGCGACCCGGACTCTAGGAGTAGACAATGAGCGAATCCGGCATCCTCACCAACGCAGGTTCCGAACCCGAAGAGCGCGTGCTCGAGGCGGCGCTTCGTCCCAAGAACCTCGACGACTTCGTGGGGCAGGCCCGGGTCCGCCAACAGCTCTCGCTGGTGCTTGAGGCCTCGAAGATCCGTGAGCGCACGGCCGACCACGTGTTGCTCTCGGGCCCCCCAGGCCTGGGCAAGACGACACTGTCCATGATCATCGCCGCCGAAATGAATGCGCCGTTGCGCATCAGCTCGGGCCCCGCCATCCAGCATGCCGGCGACCTGGCAGCGATCCTCTCCTCGCTGACGGAGGGCGAAGTCCTCTTCCTGGACGAGATCCACCGCATGAGCCGCCCCGCCGAGGAAATGCTCTACATGGCCATGGAGGATTTCCGCGTCGACATCATCGTCGGCAAGGGCGCCGGCGCCACGGCCATCCCGCTCGAACTTCCGCCCTTCACGCTCGTCGGTGCCACCACGCGCGCCGGCCTGCTTCCCGGCCCGCTGCGTGACAGGTTCGGGTTCACCGGGCACCTGGAGTTCTACAGCGTCGAAGAACTCGAACTGGTGCTTGCGCCGTTCGGCCATGATGCTCTCCCTGAAGGTCAACTCCGCGGCCTTCAGCGAAATCGCCTCGCGTTCGCGTGGAACTCCCCGCATTGCCAACCGCCTGTTGCGCCGCGTGCGCGACTGGGCCCTGGTGAACAGGCTGGAAAACATCGATGCACGGGCCGCATCCGCCGCACTGGATATGTACGAGGTCGACGCGCGCGGCCTTGACCGTCTTGACCGTGCGGTGCTGCACGCACTGTGCACCAAGTTCGGCGGGGGACCGGTGGGCCTCTCGACCCTGGCAATAGCCGTCGGCGAGGAAACCGAAACCGTCGAGACGGTTGCCGAACCCTACCTGGTGCGCGAGGGCCTGCTCGGTCGTACCCCGCGCGGACGCATCGCCACCGCGGCTGCCTGGGACCACCTGGGCCTGCGCATGCCGGCAGAGGCTGTGTTCGCCGGGCGTGGCGCATTTGAAAACGATGGGGACGACGGGGAATAAAGAAATTCCCTGATTATTTACCGGGTGAATACCGAAAATTCAAAGGATATTTACAGGGCAAATGTTGGTCTTGGTCACAGTTTCTGCATTTTGGCACGATAGGATAAGTAGGCCCACCGGCTGCAAACATTCCGTGCGCAGACCGATGACTATGACTTAGAAACAGGTATTTACTCGTGACCGATTACGTTTTGGCCCAGGCCGCCGCAGGTGCGAAGGCCCCATTCGACCCCACCATGCTGATCATGCTTGCCGCATTTGGCCTGCTGATCTTCATGATGATGCGCGGCCGTAAGAAGGCTGCCAAGGCCCAGGAAGAGATTCGTTCGAACCTGGAACCCGGCGCCGAGGTCATGACCCAGTTCGGCCTCTTCGGTCGCATCGTGAGCATCGATACCGATGAGAACAAGATCGTCCTGGAAGTTTCCCCGGGCAACAACGTCACGGTTCACTCGCAGACCGTTGCCAAGGTGGTGGCCACCGAGGCCGCAGCCCCGGCCGTCGAGGTTCCGAACGATGCTTCTTCGCTGACCGCCGCCCCGGTGGAGCCGACCGAAACCCCGGCTTCCGATGCCGCGGCCTCCGAAACCCCGGAGGAGACCCTGCGTCGCCTCAACAACGAGGACAACGGCCCGAAGGCCTAACAAGCCTCGCCACCCCCTTAGCAGTGAACGGTTTGAGGGATTTCCAAGGTCCATGACCTTGGCCGAGTAATCCCCGTCCACCGGCATTCACCAAGCGGCCCGGGGCACTGACAAGGACCAACGGCTCCCAGTGCCCCGGGTTTTACGCGGAGTCTTCGCCCGCCATATAGCGCGGTCGCAACAATCAGAAAGCCTCACGATGTCAACTACTGGTCCGATCAAGCAGGCGCGTAAATCCCTGCTGTGGCTCGGCGTTATCTTCCTCATCTCTGCAGCCATTCTTGTAACTGGCGTGCTGGGCGGGAAGTCGACTTTTGCCCCGAAACTGGCCCTCGACCTCGAGGGCGGTACCCAAATGATCCTGGCGCCACGTGTGCAAGGCGGCTCCGACGCCACGCAGGAGCAGCTGGACCAGGCCGTGGAGATCATCCGCGACCGCGTCGATGGCTCAGGCGTTTCGGAAGCGGAAATCACGACCCAGTCGGGTCGCAACGTCGTCGTCTCCATGCCGGGCGTTCCAGATGCCCGCACCCGCCAGCTGATCCAGGCCTCGGCCAACATGGAATTCCGCCCGGTCATCATCGCCGGTGCCTTCGAGGCCACGCCCGAGGACCAGCGCACCCCGGCAGCGGATTTGCCGAAGCCGACGGAAAAGCCGAAGAACGCCTCGGACACCAACTGGATCACCCCGGAGCTGTTCAAGGCGTTCGAGGCCTTCGACTGCCCCGCGGAATTGGGCAAGGGCGCGGACACCGTCCACGACCCGGCCAAGCCGATGATTTCCTGCGAACCGGGCACGGGTGCCAAGTACATCCTTGGCCCGGTCGAGGTTCCCGGTGCGAACATCGCCGACGCTTATTCGGAAATGGCCCGCGGCCAGCAGGGCGCGGTGACCGGCCAGTGGGCAGTCAACCTCGTCTTCAACGATGAGGGCAAGAAGCAGTTCGCCGAGGTCACCCAGCGACTGGTCACGCCTGCCGGGTTCACAGAACCAGTTCGCCATCGTGCTCGACGGCACCGTGATTTCCGCACCGACGACCAACGCCGTGATCGCCGACGGCCGGGCACAGATCACCGGCAACTTCACCGAGGAAAGCGCCAAGGCGCTGGCCGACCAGCTGAAGTTCGGCGCACTGCCGATCAGCTTCGAGATCCAGTCCGAACAGCAGATCTCCGCAACCCTCGGCGCGGACCAGCTCAAGAGCGGCTTGATTGCCGGCTTGATCGGCCTGCTCCTGGTGGGCATCTACTCGATCTTCCAGTACCGGATGCTCGGTTTCGTGACCATCGTGTCGCTGCTGGTCTCCGGCGTCCTGACCTACCTTGCGCTGGTCCTTCTCGGCTGGGCCATGAACTACCGCCTGTCGCTGGCAGGTGTCGCGGGTTTGATCGTGGCCATCGGCCTGATCGCCGACTCCTTCATCGTCTACTTCGAACGCATCCGCGATGAGCTGCGCGACGGACGCCCGCTGGCATCGGCCGTTGAAATGGGCTGGAAGCGCGCCAAGCGCACCATCCTCGCGGCCAAGGCAGTGAACATCCTCGCCGCCATCGTGCTCTACGTCGTGGCAGTCGGCAACGTCAAGGGCTTCGCCTTCACCCTGGGCCTGACGGCAATCATCGACATCATCGTCGTCTACCTGTTCACGCACCCGGTCCTGCAGTTGATCGCCAAGACGAGGTTCTTCGGCGAGGGACACCGCTTCTCCGGCCTGGACCCGTCGCTGCTCGGCGTCGTCCCGCTCTACCAGGGCGCGGGCAAGATCCGCAGCTTCAGCACCGAGGCCGATGCGGCCCGCGGCAAGAAGAACGCCAGTGCGGCCAAGGAAGCGGAACGTCGCCAGACGATCGCCGAACGACGCCAGGCCGCCTCCCACGGCGTGGCCACCAAGCAGGACGACAGCGCTGACAAGGATTCATCAAATGGCTAATCTCGCAACATGGGGCAACGAGCTCTACACCGGCAAGCGGTCCTACCCGTTCGTCGGCAAGCGCAAGCTCTGGTTCGCCATCGCCGGTGTCCTGGTGCTGCTCTCGATCCTGGTTCCCGTCGTCAAGGGCGGCTTCAACCTGGGCATCGACTTCCGCGGCGGCTCCGAATTCACCGTCTCCAAGCGTGGAGCACGAGGACATCGCCGCCGGTGAAAAGGCCGTGGTGGGCGTCGCGCCGGACCACCACCCGAGCGTGACAAACATTGCGCCGAACACCATGCGCATCCAGACCGACAAGCTCACCACGGACCAGACCCTGCAGGTCGCGGATGCGCTGGCGTCGGCCTACGGGGTCACGAAGAACGAGGTCACCTCCACGTTCGTCGGCCCGACCTGGGGCGCGGACGTCTCCAAGCAGGCAATGATCGGCCTGGTCGTGTTCGTGGTCTTGGTGGCCCTGCTGATGGCCGCGTACTTCCGGACCTGGAAGATGTCGCTTGCTGCGATCATCGGCCTGCTCGCCGTGGTTGTCATCACCGCCGGCATCTACGGGCTCTCCGGCTTCGAGGTCACCCCGTCGGCCGTCATCGGCTTCCTGACGATCCTCAGCTACTCGCTGTACGACACCGTCGTGGTGTTCGACAAGATCCGCGAGAACACGGCGGGCTTCGCCGAGCAGCACAAGCGCAACTTCGAGGAACTGGTGAACCTGGGCATCAACCAGACCCTGGTCCGCTCGATCAACACCTCCGTGGTTGCCGTCCTGCCGGTCGCCTCGATCCTCTTCATCGGTTCCTACCTGTTGGGAGCCGGCACGTTGAAGGACCTGTCGCTGGCGTTGTTCGTCGGCATCATCGTGGGCACCCTGGCCACGATCTTCATCCAGGCTCCGTTGTACGCGTGGCTGCGCCACAAGGACGCGGACGTGGTTGCACACAACCAGAAGATTGAATTGGTTCGCCAAGCGGCCTGATCGCCTTCGCCGAGACGGCGGGGTAGCGGATGTAATGTCCGCTACCCCGCCGTCTTGTATTAAGCGGAAGTGCTATAACCTTGCAGGAGACGTTGGTGAACCCTTTCCGCCCGGTTGCCGGGCGGCGGAGGCTTCCCCATCGCAGCGCGCGACCGCTGGTCAACCCCAGGATCGCATCATATCGAGAGGAGACACGCCCCAATGGTTGATAACCAGAGTGTCACGATGCCGGGAACCCCGGGACGCCAAGCGTGGAACGATTTCCAGGCTGGTGCGGCTGGCCGGCAGGGGCGCCAGCGCCCAACCCCCGACTCTCGAGCCGCTGTTGCGCACCGTGCGCGCCCAAAACCCGAAGGCCGACCTGGATCTGCTGATCCGCGCCTACGAAGTGGCCGAGCACCACCACGAGGGCCAGAAGCGCAAGAGCGGGGACCCCTACATCACCCACCCGGTGGCCGTGGCAACGATCCTCGCCGAAATGGGCATGACCGGGTCGATCCTTGCCGCCGCGCTGCTGCACGACACCGTCGAGGACACCGACTACTCCCTGGAAACGCTGACCCGCGAGTTCGGTGCGGAAATCGCCAAGCTCGTCGACGGCGTCACCAAGCTGGACAAGGTGAAGTTCGGCGAGGCCGCCCAGGCCGAGACCGTGCGCAAGATGGTCATCGCGATGTCCAAGGACATCCGCGTCCTGCTGATCAAGCTCGCCGACCGGCTGCACAACGCGCGCACCTGGCGTTACGTTTCCCCGGAGTCCAGCGCCAAGAAGGCGCGCGAGACCCTGGAGATCTTCGCCCCGCTGGCCCACCGCCTGGGCATGAACACCGTCAAGTGGGAACTCGAGGACCTCTCCTTCGCGGCCCTGCACCCGAAGGTGTACGAGGAAATCGTCCGCATGGTGGGGGAGCGCACCCCGGAACGCGAAAAGTACCTGGGCACGGTGCGCAGCGCCATCGAGGAAGACCTGAACGAGGCACGCCTCAAGGCGACGATCAGCGGCCGCCCCAAGCACTACTACTCGATCTACCAAAAGATGATCGTGCGCGGCAAGGACTTCGACGACATCCACGACCTGATGGGCGTGCGCGTGCTCGTCGACTCGGTGAAGGACTGCTACGCGGCGCTCGGGCTCATGCACGCCCGCTGGACCCCGCTGCCGGGCCGCTTCAAGGACTACATCGCGCTGCCCAAGTTCAACCTCTACCAGTCGCTGCACACCACGGTGATCGGCCCCGGCGGCAAGCCCGTCGAGATCCAGATCCGCACCCACGACATGCACCTGCGTGCCGAGTACGGCGTGGCCGCGCACTTCAAGTACAAGCACGGCTCCGACGGCGGCGAAGTCAAGTCCGGGGGCCAGGACATGGACTGGCTGCGCAGCCTCATGGACTGGCAGAACGAGACCAGCGACTCCAACGAGTTCCTCGACTCGCTGCGCTACGAAATCAATTCCGCCGAGGTCTTCGTCTTCACGCCCAAGGGACAGATCATGTCCCTGCCCGCCGGGTCCACCCCCGTGGACTTCGCCTACTCGGTGCACACCGACGTGGGCCACCGCACCATCGGTGCGCGGGTCAACGGCAAGCTGGTTCCGCTGAACAGCGAATTGCACCACGGCGATCTGGTCGAGGTGTTCACCTCCAAGGCCGAGGGCGCCGGGCCGAGCCAGGACTGGGCCGGCTTCGTGAAGTCCCCGCGCGCCAGGAACAAGATCCGCCAGTGGTTCACCAAGGAACGCCGCGAAGAGTCGATCGAAAAGGGCAAGGAGCAGCTGACCAAGGCGCTGCGCAAGAACAACCTGCCCCTGCAGAAGCTGATGACCCACGACGTGCTCAGCGCCGTCGCCCAGGAACTGCGCCACCACGACATCGCCGCGCTCTACGCGGCCGTCGGGGACGGGCACGTCTCGGCACAGAACGTCATCGAGCACCTCACGGCCATGGTCGGCGGGGACAGCAGCACCGTCGAGGCAGCGCTCGAGGAAACCCCGATCTACGCGGTGCCGGGGCGCCTGGCGAATTCCGACGCCGGCGTGGTGGTCCAGGGCGCCGGAGAGGTGCTGGCCAAGCTGGCGCGTTGCTGCACCCCGGTGCCGCCGGACCCCATCAAGGGGTTTGTGACCCGCGGTTCGGGCGTCTCGGTGCACCGTGCCGACTGCGTGAACCTCAAGCAGCTGGAACTGCAGCCGGACCGCGTGGTCCAGGTGCAGTGGGCACCCACCAAGTCCAGCGTGTTCCTCGTCGAAATCCAGGTCGAGGCGCTTGACCGCAAGTCGCTGCTGTCGGACGTGACCAAGGTGCTCTCCGACAACCACGTGAACATCCTGGCCGCAAGCGTGAACACCTCGCGCGACAGGGTGGCGTTCTCCCGCTTCGCCTTCGAGATGGGCGACCCGAAGTACCTGAACCACGTGCTGAACGCCGTGCGGCGCATCGACGGCGTCTACGACGTCTACCGCACCACCGGCGGGCACCGGCGCTCCTAGCGGGCGGGCTCCGCGCCCGTCCGCGGCCCGTCCGGCGGTTCCTCCATGAGCCGCCGGATGATGGCCAGGGCACGCAGGCGCCCGGGGCGGCGCACCGAGGATTCGACCTGCTCGAGCATCCGGGGATAGCCGCAGCGAAGCCGCGCCTCGCCGTGGATGGAGCGCAGGATCGCAAAGGCCTGCTCCAGCTCGCTGTTGAAGGCGACATCCATGGCGGTGCGCAGCGGCGAGGTCACGTTGACCCCGCCAAGCGTGCAGATCTGTTCCTCGTCGACGATCCCCTCGCTCATGCGCAGCATCATCCGCGCCGTCGGCGGGCAGGGCCGGTGGTAGCGCGGAACGACGACTTCCAGTTCGCCCGGCATCGGGGCGCACCCGTAGACCCACGCCGCGGTGCGCCGGCACAGCGCGCTCTGCTGGCCCAGGTATTCCGCCGCGACGACCGCGGCAACCTGGGCGCGGGTGGACGGCGTGTCGGAGATCGCCGACGGAACGTAGGCGCCGGGCAGCACCTCGCGAAGCACCCCGCGCAGCCGCATGGCCTGGAGCTCGTTGAGCGTGAAGGGTTCGTCCACCAGGGAAATGTGCGGCGCCAGCGAGCGGGGCCCGGGGTGCGGCGCGGTTCCGATGCCCGGCGGCAATCCCGCGGGAGCGAACGTGTCCGCGGCCTCGAGGGAATGGCCCGGCCCGGTGGGGCTTGCGAGCGTGGATGTGCTTTGCATGCATCCAGCTTCACAGCCCCGGGGCCCGCCGGGCGGTAATCGGCCGGATTGTGGATAACCGTGCGCCGCCGCGCAGGTGGCCGGATCCGGAAACGCGGTCCGGCCACCGGGGCGTACCGACCGTCAGCTCGGGCCGGGTTGCGGGTCCGGGACGTCATCGAGCTCGGCGTGCCTGGGGCTGTCCGGGTTCATCAGCGAGTGCTTGCGGCCGTAGGTGAAGTAGATGACCAGGCCGATCACCAGCCACACCACGAAGCGCAGATGCGTGTCCCAGGAGAGCTGCCAGATCAGCAGCAGCGAGAACAGCGCGCCGATCGCGGGGACCACGGGCATGAACGGCAGCCGGAACGTGCGCGGGGCTTCCGGCTTGGTGTAGCGGAACACGATCACCGCGACGCAGACCACGACGAACGCGGCCAGGATGCCGATGTTCGTCAGGTCGGCCACCAGCCGGATGGGGAAGACCCCGGCCAGGAAGGCCGAGCCCAGGCCGGCAATCCACGTCACGCGCTTGGGCGTGCCGTGGCGGTCCACCTTGGAGAACCACTTGGGCAGCAGGCCGTCCCGGCTCATGGAGAACCAGACGCGGCTGACGCCGAGCAGGAACGTGAGCATCACCGTCAGGATGGACAGCACGGCGAACACGGAAATGATGCTGGCCACCACGGGCAGCCCGACGCCGGTGAAGGCGGAGGCGAACCCGGCCGTGGGGTCGATGTCCTTGTAGTTCTGCATGCCGGTCAGCACCAGGGTGGCGGCAACGTAGAGCAGCATGGCAATCACCAGGGAGTAGATGATGGCCTTGGGCATGTGCTTCTTGCCGTCCGTGGCCTCCTCCGCGGCGGTGCTCATGGCGTCGTAGCCGAACACCGCGAAGAACACGGTGGCCGCACCGGTGAGCACCGGGCCGAAGCCGCTGGGCATGAACGGGTTGTAGTTGTTGGTGTCGATGTAGAAGATGCCCAGCCCGATGATGAACAGGATCAAGACGATCTTGATGGCCACGGCCACCAGCTCGAACCGTCCGAACGCCTTGGTTCCCCGGGCGAGGATCCAGGTGACCAGGAGACACACCAGGATGGCGGGCACGTTGACCACGCCGCCGCTGTCCGCGGTGGCGGAAATGCTGTCCGGGAGTTGGACGCCGAATCCGGCGAGGAAGGCGTTGATGTAGCCGGAGATGCCGATGGCCACGACAGCGACGATCGCAATGTACTCCAGCAGCAGGTCCCAGCCGATGAACCAGCCGATCAGCTCACCGAGGGCGACGTACCCGTAGGTGTAGGCGGATCCGGCGCGCGGGATCATGCCGGCGAATTCCGCGTAGGACAGGGCCGCGGCGGCCGATGCCAGGCCGGCGATGAGGAAGGAGAACAACACGGCCGGTCCCACGCCGGGATGCGCGTCATCCCCGTGGGCCACGAGCCCGGCGAGGGAAAAGATGCCGACGCCGATGATGCCGCCGACGCCGATGGCGGTCAATTGCCACAGGCCCAACGACTTTTGCAGTCCGCTGTGCTTGCTTTCCAATTCCATGTCGGCCATGGGCTTGCGCCGCCAGACTGAATGCGGGTTTGGCTGGGTACTCATGCGTGGGCCTCCTGACGGGATGGCGGTGTCCGGGCAGTGGGGCCTGGCGCCCGGGAGCACCGTCAGGTGATGAAAAGCAAATGTCCCTCCAGTATGCGAGCCGCGGTCGACGATGGAAAGGGGAAACAGCCCGCGCGACCACCGGTTCTCTGGCAAGGTCGGCGGGCAAGGGCGAGGCGGTTTCCGGAAAATCCGCCGGCCCGCGCTCGCGACAAACGCCGAAGGGCCCCGATCCGGGTGGATCGGGGCCCTTCGGTTGGGTTGCCGTGTCGATCCACGCGCCGCCGGGCGGGCGTGGACATGGCGGCTACTGGAAGTCGGCTGCCGACTTCTGCAGGGTTTCGAGCCACAGGCGACGGGCGTCCAGGGCTTCCTGGGCCGAACGGATCTTGGACTCGACGCCCTTGGCCTGGGCCTTGGCGAGGTCGTCTTCGAGACCGGCGATGGCGTCCTCGAGCTGGGTCAGCATCGAGTTCGAGCGGGCCTTGGTCTCCGGGTTGGAACGACGCCACTGGTCGTCCTCGGCCGAGCGAACGGCGTCCTCGACCTGGCGCAGCGAGGATTCGACGCGCTGCATGTCGGCGCGCGGAACCTTGCCGGCTGCTTCCCAGCGGTCGCGGATGGACTCCAGCAACTTCTTGGTTGCGGCCAGGTCCTTGATCGGCAGCAGGGCCTTTGCCTCGACGAGCAGGGCCTCCTTGACGATCAGGTTGGCGCCGTATTCCTCGTCGATGGCCGCGTTGGCGGACTGGCGGGCCTCGAAGAAGACGTCCTGGGCGGCGCGGAAGCGTGCCCACAGTGCGTCGTCGTCCTTGCGGGAGGCGCGCTTGGAGGACTTCCACTCGTCCATCAGACGGCGGTATTCCCCTGCGGTTGCTCCCCAGTCGGTGGACTGCGCGAGTTCCTCGGCGCGGGCGATCAACGCTTCCTTGGTGTGCTTGGCATCGGCGTTGGTCGCGTCCAGCTGCGAGAAGTAGGCGCGGCGGTGGCGGTCGAAGGTGGTGCGGGCGCCGCGGAAGCGCTTCCACAGGGCATCTTCGGTGGAGCGGCCCAGGCGGACGCCGGACTTCTGGGCGTTCTTCCACGCATCGAACAGGTCGTTCATGCGGTTCGAGCCCTGCTTCCACTGGACCGTGGTCGGGTCCAGTGCTGCCAGTTCCTCGGCCTCGTTCACGATGGCCTCGCGGGCGGCGAGCTCGGTGGCGCGCAGCTCCTCGTTGGCCTTGCGCTCGGTGGCGACCAGGTCGGCCACGGCAACGCGTACGGTTTCGATGCGGGCTTCCAGGGCTGCGATGTCGCCGACCATGGCACGCTCGGCAACGGTTGCTGCCAGGTGGTCAAGGGTCTTGTTCATGTCCGAGCTCGGGGCCTTGGCGGCAACGCGCTGCTCGAGCAGCAACAGGGCCGAGACGACCTCGTCGTGCTTGCGCACGAAGTAGGCCAGGGCTTCGTCGGCCGTTGCATCGGGGTACTGGCCCACCGGGTGCTCGGTGCCGTCGATGAGCAGGAAGACGTGTCCGTCTTCGGAAACGCGGCCGAACTTAGCGGCTTCCTCCAGCGGCGTGGTGAACGTCGGGGGAGCCTGGACGGCGGCTGCCTTCTTCGCGGGGGCGCCCTTGGCGCCCGGGCGTGGAACCGCGGCGGGTGCCGGGGTCGGTACCGGTGCGGCCGGGGCTGCAGGGGCCTCTGGCTGCGCCTCGGGCGCCGCCTCTACCGCCGGCTCAACCGGGGTTGCCTCGTTCTGCTGCTCTTCGGCCACGATTGCTGGCTGGAGATTGTCGTCGGATTGCTGACTGGTGGTCACCGCTGAAACTCTTTCGCTAAGGATCGGCCCCGGAATTTGCGCCGGGACTCAACTGTCACCGCCACTTTACCCGCGTTGGCGCGGCCGCAGGTACTCTTGGGCGAAAATTGAGACAACTGGTCCCGCGGTTTCGCCATCGGCGCACCCGCGGCGCGACTAGACTTGTTATCCGTGTGCACCCGCGCCACGCCGCAGCCCGAGCTGCACGTCGGCGCCGCGCACAAGAAGTTCCACACCCCCGAATTGATTCAAGGAGCACCCACTTCATGGCACGCAAGGCCTCACTATCCGGCTTCCCCGAATGGCTCCCGCAGGAGCGTGCGGTGGAGCAGCATGTACTGGACACGCTGCGCCGGATCTTCGAGCTTCACGGGTTCGCGAACATCGAGACCCGCGCCGTGGAGACCGTGGGCCAGCTGCTGCGCAAGGGCGAGATCGACAAGGAAGTCTACGGACTCTCCCGCCTGGCCGCCGAGGAATCGGCGAAGAACGACCCCAACGCGCTGGCCCTGCACTTCGACCTGACGGTGCCCTTCGCCCGCTACGTGGTGGAGAACGCCGGGCACCTGGCCTTCCCGTTCCGCCGCTACCAGATGCAGAAGGTCTGGCGCGGCGAACGCCCGCAGGACGGCCGCTTCCGCGAATTCACCCAGGCGGACATCGACGTGGTGGGCGACGGCGAACTGCCGTTCCGCTACGACGTCGAACTGGCACTGGTCATCGCCGAGGCGCTGTCCGCGCTGCCGATCGGCGACTTCCGCCTGCGCGTGAACAACCGCAAGCTGGCCGAGGGCTTCTACCTGGGCCTCGGGCTGACGGACACCGCCGGCGTGTTGCGCTCCATCGACAAGCTGGAGAAGATCGGCGCGGAAAAGGTCGCCGAACTGCTCAAGACCGAGCTCGGCGCCACCGACGATCAGGCCGCCGCCGCCCTGTCGCTGGCGCAGATCTGCACGCAGGACACCTCCTTCGTCGAGCAGGTCCGCGCGCTGGGCGTCACCCACCCGCTCATGGAGGAGGGCCTGGACGAACTGCGCCAGGTCATCGAGGCGGCCGTGCTGCGCGCCCCGGGCAAGGTCGTCGCCGACCTGTCGATCGCCCGCGGCCTGGACTACTACACCGGCACCGTCTACGAGACGGTCCTGGTGGGCCACGAGTCCCTCGGGTCGATCTGCTCCGGCGGCCGCTACGAATCGCTGGCCTCCACCGGGAAGAAGAACTACCCGGGCGTCGGCCTGTCGATCGGCGTGACCCGCCTGGTCTCGCGCATGCTCGCCGAGAACACCGCGGTGGCCGCCCGCTCGGTGCCCAGCGCCGTGTACGTCACCCTGGCCAACGACGATTCCTGGAACGACGCCCAGGACGTCGCGGCCGCGCTGCGCTCCCGCGGCATCGCCTGCGAGGTCGCCGCCAAGGCCGAGAAGTTCGGCAAGCAGATCAAGTACGCGGACAAGCGCGGCATCCCGTTCGTCTGGTTCACCGCCGAGGACGGCACGCACGAGGTCAAGGACATCCGCACCGGCGCCCAGGAACCGGCCGATCCGTCCACCTGGAGCCCCGCGGCCCAGGACCTTGCCAACATGGTCGGCGCCCCCGTGCCGGCCTCCGTCTAGGCACACCCTCCCAAGCACGCCGCAACGGGTGCACGTCGGCGGGCCGGGTTTCGGCCCGCCGACGTGACTCGGCGCACACCGGGCGCGGTTCCGTGGTTGCCATCGACCGCGTGCCGGTAAACTCGCACATAGATTCTTCACAACCGCACCCCCGCTGAATTCCGCGCCACCGGCGCGCGTTGCCGGGGTCCATGCGCAATTCGCACCCTTCTGGAAAGGAATGCAGTGCTACGCACTCATCAGCTCGGCACCTTGAACGCCGAGAACATCGGAGAAACCGTCACCCTCACCGGTTGGGTGGCCCGCCGCCGCGACCACGGTGGTGTCGCCTTCCTTGACCTGCGCGACGCCTCCGGCTTCGCCCAGATCGTGGTGCGCGATGAGGAAGACTTCCACCCGCTGCGCAACGAATTCGTCCTGCAGATCACCGGCAAGGTCGAACGCCGCCCGGAGGGCAACGAGAACCCCGCGCTGGCCACCGGCGAGATCGAGGTCATCGCGGACAAGGTAGTGGTGCTGAACACCGCCGCGCCGCTGCCGTTCCAGGTCGACGAGCACGTCGAGGTCGGCGAGGAGGCGCGCCTGCGCCACCGCTACCTGGACCTGCGCCGCCCGACCCCGAACCGCAACATCCGCCTGCGCTCCGAGGCCAACCGCATCGCCCGCAACCTGCTGCACGACCAGGGCTACTGCGAGATCGAGACCCCGACGCTGACCCGCTCCACCCCGGAAGGCGCCCGCGACTTCCTGGTGCCGGCACGCCTGTCCCCGGGTTCCTGGTACGCGCTTCCGCAGTCCCCGCAGCTCTTCAAGCAGCTCCTGCAGGTCGGCGGCTTCGAGAAGTACTACCAGATCGCCCGCTGCTACCGCGACGAGGACTTCCGCGCGGACCGCCAGCCGGAATTCACCCAGCTGGACATCGAGGCATCGTTCGTCGAGCAGGATGACATCATCGAGCTCGGCGAGGCCCTGGTCAAGGAACTCTGGAAGCTGATCGACGTCGAGATCCCGACCCCGATCGCCCGCATCACCTACCACGAGGCCATGGCCAAGTACGGTTCGGACAAGCCGGACCTGCGCTTCGGCCTCGAGCTGACCGACATGACCGAGTTCTTCAAGGACACCGAGTTCGGCGTCTTCAAGGCCCCGCACGTCGGTGCCGTGGTCATGCCCGGCGGCGCCTCCCAGCCCCGCCGCACGCTCGATGGCTGGCAGGAATTCGCCAAGCAGCGCGGCGCCAAGGGCCTTGCCTACGTGCTGTTCAAGGAAGACGGCGAACTCGCCGGCCCGGTTGCCAAGAACCTCACCGACGTTGAGCGTGCCGGCCTGGCCGAGGCCACCGGCGCCAAGCCGGGCGACTGCATCTTCTTCGCCGCGGGCACCAAGACCGAGGCCCGCGCCCTGCTCGGCGCCGCCCGCGTCGAGATCGGCCACCGCACCGGCTTGATCAAGGAAGGCGACTGGGCCTTCGTATGGGTCGTCGACGCCCCGATGTTCGAGCCTGCCGCAGCAGCGGTTGCCTCGGGCGACGTGGCCGTCGGCACCGGCGCCTGGACCGCCGTGCACCACGCCTTCACCTCCCCGAAGCCGGAGTTCGTCGACACCTTCGACACCGACCCGGAATCGGCGCTTGCCTACGCCTACGACATCGTCTGCAACGGCAACGAAATCGGTGGCGGCTCGATCCGTATCCACCAGGCTGACCTGCAGCAGCGCGTGTTCAAGATGATGGGCATCGACGAGCAGTCCGCACAGGAGAAGTTCGGCTTCCTGCTCGAGGGCTTCAAGTACGGCGCACCTCCGCACGGCGGAATCGCCCTGGGCTGGGACCGCGTGCTGCAGCTGCTCACCGGTTCCGACTCGATCCGCGACGTCATCGCCTTCCCGAAGACCGGCGGCGGATTCGATCCGCTGACCGCCGCACCGGCACCGATCACGCCGCAGCAGCGCAAGGAAGCCGGCGTCGACGCGAAGCCGGAAGCCAAGAAGGCCGAAACGAACGAGCCGGGCGAAGCCAAGTAATTCGCATCGCCTAGTTCGAACCCGCGGGGCGGGGGAGGAGCACTGATCCACACGGATCGGCGTTCTTCCCCCGCCCCGCGGCGTTTGGCGCACCTGCGAACAAGGCAACCCCTTGGATGGGCCAAGCCTGAAGCAGGGTGGCGTCCGTTCCCGGGAACGGTTCCTGGGGCAGGAGAGAGCTCGGGCAGGAACGCAATGAGGAAGAAGTGTTTGGGCATACGGGACGAGGCGCGAAATCAAAGGGGCTGATGCAAGGAGTCCCCATTCGCGTCGAGGAAAGCCACATGCAAGACATCAGTAGTTGCGTGGATAACTATATAATCATTTATTACCTAGATAAATTTTTGACTTAGTCCGCATTTTTGCGGCGTACGTCAGGCGTTCAGCACACGCCCAAAGAAACGCCTTGATCCGTGAATTGTTTCCTCAGTTCGCGTATTTGCCGCGCGTCCACGATCAAGCCGGCTCCGGCCACTTTTCGCAGGGGAGAGGTGCCCAATTGTCGGGCACCTGTTCTCGAGGAACTTCTTTCCAACGGAATTCGATGCAGCCGGCGCCTTGGAGGAGTGCGTTGGAAAGTGAAGTCGGCGGCTCAGTGTTGGTGCGCAATTTGAGGCGTGCTGTTGCGCGGAGCTGAACTGCCGAAAGCATCTGTCAGAACCGTTTGGTGGCACCGCGGATTCTCATGTCTACGCACAGCCGGTATGCCCCTTCCAGCGTCTGCCTACTCTGACCGTCGCTGGAACGATAGGACATTATTGGCCGCGGCGGTGCCCCGGCAGTCCATCGATGAGCAGAATCTCGCTGTGCCGCTGTAGCTGCTGGCGCCCGCGAAGGCATTGGGGGAGTGGAGCCGCCGCAGGTTTGTCTTGTTCCCTGTGCGGCTTTCCAGGAGGCGGCTGTCATTTGCGGGACCCCAGGGCAGCGCTGTGCTGGATGGATCAAGGCAAGAAAGCTTTTCCAGGTCGTCCGCCTGCTTGGAATCTGGGGTGCGCGACTCAAGGGCATCCAAATCGGACCGCGAACACCGTATGTATATATGTGGACATCCTTGGTACCATTTACTATCTAGATAAATTTTTTACTTAGTCTGAATTTTCGCGACGTGCGTCAGGCAAGCATACCCACCACCAAAGAAAGGCCATGACATGCACCCTGTAGTTGGCCGATTGCTTCGGCGGCAAAGTCCCGCAATGAGCACTGTCCGTTGCTTGATGCCGGGGGAGTGGACTTCGTGATCGAAGAGAAGAAGTTCCCCGGAAGTTGGCAGCGCGCAATGCTTCCAATGAGCCTGCTGGATGCGTTGGAGGCCGGCCCGAACCACGGGTACGCGCTGGCGCAGAGCCTTGAAGGACGCGGTTTCTCGCCCATCAAGGGTTCGACGCTCTATCCGGCTTTGGTGAAGCTGGAAGCGGCAGGCCTATTGGACAGCACTTGGGAAGACGGGGACGGCGCACCCGGCCGCAAGGTGTACACGCTGACCGGTACCGGACGGGGCCATCTTGCGGCGCAGCGCGAACTCTGGTTCTTCTTCAAGGATGCAGTTCTGCGGACCTGAATTGTGGCCCTTGTTCAAGCATGCGATTCTGCGCAAACGACAACCCACCCGAGAAGGACAGCATGAAGCGAGAAAAGGCAAGCTGGACCCATGGCAGGCCGAAGTGGATCTCTGGCCCGAGGAGCACCGCGAGTGGGCGGTGCGAGCTTCCGTCGCGATGGTCTTTTCGGCGCCGAGGAGGCGGCAGCCGCCCCGGAGCTGGCGGAGATTCGTGAAAGTGTGGCCGCCAGCGGGCAGACGCCCACCGAATTGTTCGGCGAGTCTCGAATACGGCCGCGCCGCCGGCAAACGGTTCCGCCCGCCGGTCGAGGTGCTTGAAAACGACTTCCCTTCCGGAGCGTGGTCGGGGGCATGCCGGTCATGCTCTTTGCATTCGGCATGATGCTGATCGTGTTGGGACTCTGGCTCGGGTTCGACGATGGCTGGACCGCAGCCAGCTTCAGCGGGCCTGTCGTGTGGTTCCTCCCATTGGTGTCTGTTTTTGTCGGACTCGGCCTGTGGGGCTGGGTGCTGCGCACACGTGGCAGGCTCAAAGCCGCATGGCTTTCATGGGCGGGAACTTCGCGGGACTTGCCGGAATCGTCACACTAGCGGCAAATCTGGACGACCGTCCCGATGCAAGGACCGCTGAACTGGAGCATTCCGCTGTCGGTGTCGGGATGTTCGCTTGCCTTCCTGATCCCAGAGCAAAAGGGGCGGTCATTGGTCGATGACTCGACGTGGGACGACGCGTGGTTCAGCCATGCTGAGAACCTGCTCCGCGGCCGCTATTCATTTCCTCGAAGCTGGCCGCCGAGACGTTGCGCGAAGCCAGCGACCATCGCAGCTCGCGGGATACGGCAAGCGCCGCAGAGCAATTCGGAAATATCGAACTCTTTGTCGCTCAGCTGGCATCCGCGGCCAGCCCTCCGCTTAATGCGCAGCATGATCTTGAAACGGCTGGCCATCAGTGCGGGATTGATTTTCTACGGGACAGCCATGCTGATCCCCGACCTCACCGAAGACGGAATAGGCGTCTTGGCAGTGCTCAAGGCAGCTGCGTGGATACGCCTGGTCGTCTGGTGCGTCATGTCCTGGAGGCCAAAACGCATAGCTGCGGACATCCAAGAACGCCAAGCATCCCGGCACACAGATGCTTCCAGCCGTTCAGCTCATCAGGCCGACGACTGAGTCTCTGAAGAAGCCTCAGCCCGGCAGGTCATCCGTGTCGACGATGAGCGTGTAGGGACCGGAGTTCACGAGCGAAACCTCCATCATCGCCCCGAACACGCCGGATTCCACGTGTGCTCCCAGCGCCCTAAGCTGCGCCATGAATTCCTCATACAACGGCTCGCTCACTGCGCCGGGCGCCGCGGCCGTCCATCCAGGACGACGGCCCTTGCGCACATCCCCGTACAGAGTGAACTGGCTGATCACCAGCAACGGTGCGTCCAAGTCCTCACACGACTTCTCATCCGCCAGCATGCGCAAGCGCCATACCTTGGCCGCCAGCTTTGCGGCCAGCGCCGGTGTGTCTTGATGCGTCACGCCGAGCAGCACCAGCAGACCCGGGGAATCGATTTTCCCGACGACTTCTCCCTCGACTTCAACCGATGCGCGCGATACAACCTGCAAAACTGCTTTCATGACGTCCTTAGTCTTCGAAAATGGGATCGGCCGCGGTCAAGGCCTGCAGCCGAAACAATGGCCGGGCCGGTTGGGCGGATCCAGCGTCCAAACCGCATGCCGACTTCGACTCTACATATTTGTCCTGTCCACCTGCACCTTGGCGCAAACGGACCACGCGTTTGGACCCCGGTTTGTGCCGACATCGGGTATTCCACTTTCCCCCACAGGTGCCGGATTTCGGCAATCACGAGTCCTTCAAAAAGCGCAGAATGATGGACATGAGCACGCAAGCGAGCACGTCCCCGGAGGTGCATGCCGACCCCGGAAAGCTGGGCCAGGACATGGCCGCGGCCGTGCTCGGCCTGCGTGAACTGACGGGCCGGCTGCAGGCGACGCCACTGGATGCCGCGGCCAGCGCGGTCATGCTGGGCCTTCTCGAACAAGGGCACCGCGCCATCGCCTACGCCCAACTCGTGGCCACCTTTGACGCGGACGCCGCCCAGATCCACCGGCTTGACCCGGCAACGGCTCAACATATCGATGACCTGGTTGCCGATCCGCAGTCACTGGCCGACGGAACCGTGGGCATCCCGCCAGAGATCATGTGCCAAGGCATGGCTCCACACCGCAATACGGTCGCGTATGCCCAGGCCCACCTGCATATCTCAGTCTCAGAGGCCCGACGCCGGCTCACCGGCGCCCGGCTCCTGGTCGCTCCCGCACCCGCGCTGGAAACAGCATCTGCAGGCGCGGAAAGCACGCATGCCGCCCGAAAACCCCAGACCCAGTTACCCGGTACTGGCCGGCGCCGCCTCCGACGGCACCGCGGATGTCGGCAATCTCTCCCAACTGGCTGGGCGGCTCGAGGGCATGCAGCCACGCATCACCCCGCGCCCCGACGCCCGAAACATCACCACCGCAATCGAGGAATCGCTCGTTCACGAGGCACGGACAGGTGAACCCAAGTCCTGCGGCAAGGCCCTGCAGGACTGGGAAGGATTCCTGGCCGACAACGGCTCTCCCATCACCGATGACGAAATCCTGGCCAAGCGCGGCATGTTCTACCGCGGTTACAGGGACGGATGCGACGAGTTCCTGCTGCGTTGCGACCCGATCGATTCCGAGGTGATCCTGGCCTTCGGAGAGGCGTGGAGCAACCCGCGATCGCGAAAAGTTGCCTCCAAGCTCCGCATCCACTGCGGCAACCCAGAATCCTCCATCCGTCGCGACGGGTGGAGATGCCATCGTTGCTCACCCTCAGGACACCCCTGTTTACTGCCCAGTTGGAACGCCGGCCCCTGAATGGGCCCTGGCGCCGGGGGCCGCCGCGCTGGACGTGCCGCTGAGTCAACTGGACTGTGGCCTGCCCCCGCAGGGCAGACCCTTTCGAAGATGCAGCCGGCGATCCGCGCAGCTCATCCGCAATTGCTGCTCGACGCTGTCATTGCCGCCTGCGCCGGTGTTCTCTCGGGCGACGATGTCAGCGATACCGGAGGGATGCACGTCAAGATCGGCGTGCTCATCGGCTACCAAAGCCTTCTTGGACAGATGGAAGATGCCGGACTCACCGCCCACGGCCGGCCCATTTCAGCCGCAAACATCAGGCGGATGGCCTGCAACGCCGACCTGTTGCCGGCGGTGTTGGCGACCAACGGGGAATTGCTCGACCTTGGACGAGAGGCACGTGGTTTCAACAAGGCCCAACGCCGCGCCCTTGCATTGCGGGACCGCGGCTGTACGGTTCCCGGCTGCCACAGATCCGCCGCGACCAGCGAAGCCCACCATGTAAAGCCATGGCTCGAGGGCGGTGAGACCAGCGTCAAGAACGGCGCATTGCTTTGCCTTTACCATCATCTGCAGGTGCATGCCGGGCTGATCACGATGAAGATGATCGACGGCGTTCCATATCTCATCGAACGTGCCGGCCAACCGCGCGGTGCTCCGGAACGCAATCTCCACTGGCATCCGGAGCTTCGCACCTCCGGATACACGGCCCCGCTGTTTACCGACTGATCGGGCAGCCCGATCGCGAGCCTCGATACGTGTGCGCGGAACGCGGGCAGGTGCGCCACACTCGTGCAGTCAACCAGTGACCGTGGCTTCCCGATTGGTTGGACTCCGGCCGTCCATGCCGGCGAACGTGTCAGCTGGAGAAATCATCAGACCGGCTGAACTAGGCTAGGGGAGTGAACGATCTTCTCAGTGCGTTGGATGACGACGAGGAAAACAACGACGACTATGTGCGCCCCCGCGCACCCCTTGCGGTCCGAATGCGCCCGCGTTCGGTGGAGGAACTCGTTGGACAGCAGCACCTGCTCAAGCCCGGGTCCCCGCTGCGCCAGCTGGCCGGCGTCGACGGCCCGGGCCCCTCGGGACCTTCCAGCATCATCCTCTGGGGACCGCCCGGCACCGGAAAAACGACCATCGCCCACGTCATCGCCCGTGCCCCGGGACGCCGTTTCGTTGAGCTCAGCGCCATCACCGCAGGCGTGAAGGACGTGCGCCGCGTCATGGACCAGGCGCTGGAGGACCGCGACCTGCGCGGGCTCACCACGGTGCTGTTCCTGGACGAGATCCACCGCTTCAACAAGGCCCAGCAGGACGCGCTGCTCCCGGGCGTCGAAAACCGCTGGGTCGTGCTCGTCGCAGCTACGACCGAAAACCCGTCCTTCTCCGTCGTTTCACCCCTGCTCTCTCGCTCGCTGCTGCTCACGTTGCGGCCGTTGGAGGAATCCGACGTCGCAGGGCTGATCACGCGGGCCCTTGAAGACCCGCGCGGATTCAACGACGAGTTGGTCATGGACCTGACCGCGCTGGACCACCTGGTGCGCATGGCCGGGGGAGACGCACGACGTGCGCTCACCGCACTGGAGGCCGCGGCAGGCGTTGCCTGGAGCGCGGCGGATGCCCAGTCGCAAAGCCCGGAGCCCGACCGTTGCCGCCGAGCCAACCTCGGAAGCCGAAGAATCCGAGGTCTGCCGACGCCGCTGCCGAAACCAGTGGCGAAGACGTGTCGGCAGACGACGCGGATGACGCAGCGCGCCGAGGACCGGCGGATCCGCATCACCCTCGAGCACACCGAACGTGCCATGGATGCCGCGGTGCAGCGCTATGACAAGGCGGGGGACCAGCACTACGACATCATCAGCGCCTTCATCAAGTCCGTCCGCGGGTCCGACGTCGACGCGGCCCTGCACTACCTGGCAAAGATGCTCGAAGCCGGCGAGGATCCGCGATTCATCGCCCGGCGCATCATGATCAGCGCCTCGGAAGACATCGGCATGGCCGATCCGACCGCACTGCAGACCGCCGTTGCCGCGGCCCAGGCCGTCCAGCTCATCGGCATGCCCGAGGCCCGCATCATCCTTGGCCACGCCGTGGTCCACGTGGCAACCGCACCTAAATCAAATGCCGCCTACAACGGCATCAACGAGGCGGTTGCCGACGTTCGCGCCGGCCGCGGCCGCGGAGTTCCCATGCACCTGCGCGACGCCCACTATGCAGGCGCCCAGCAATTGGGCCACGGCAAGGGCTACATCTATTCGCACGATGCCCCGCATTCGATTGCCACGCAACAGTACGCACCTGACGACCTGCAGGGCGTCGACTACTACCGCCCCACGGCAAATGGCGCCGAGCGGCTCATTGGTGAGCGGCTCGAGCGCATCAGGGGCATCATCCGAGCCAAGTTCCGCGGCAAAAAGTAAACCCCTGCACGCCGACGCAGGAGCGACGCGAGTCCGGCGGCGATGTGCCGCAGGTTTGATGGCGGTGGTAGGATTGATCCTTGGCTGGCAAGCCCTGTGTGCAAATTCAATGGAACTTCGGTTCCGTGGGGTGCGCAGACACGGGTTGTAGTGAATAGGGAAGCGGCTTCCCACAACTCTCCACGATGGAGGCCAGTTAGATAAACAGTCGCTCTAAAAGAAAAGGACACTCGTGGCTAACAACACTCGTGCCCGCCGTAAGGTTCGCCTCTCGCGAGCCCTCGGCCTTGCTCTGACTCCTAAAGCTGAAAAGTACATGGAGCGTCGTCCCTACGGTCCGGGCCAGCACGGCCGTGCCCGCAAGAAGCAGGACAGCGATTACGCAGTACGCTTGCGCGAAAAGCAGCGTTTGCGCGCCCAGTACGGCATCCGCGAAGCACAGATGACCCGTGCCTTCGAAGAAGCCAAGCGCACCAAGGGCCAGACCGGTGAAAACCTGGTCGAGCTGTTGGAAATGCGTCTGGACGCCCTGGTTCTGCGTGCAGGCTTCGCCCGCACCATCGCCCAGGCCCGCCAGCTGGTTGTGCACCGTCACATCCTGGTTAACGGCGCCCGCGTGGACCGTCCGTCGTTCCGCGTGTCCGAGGGTCAGCTGATCCACGTTCACGAGCGTAGCGAAAAGATGGGCCCGTTCCAGATCGCCGCTGCAGGCGCTCACCGCGACGTTCTTCCGGCCGTCCCGGCTTACCTGGACGTCAAGCTTGAAGCCCTTCAGGCCAAGCTTGTTCGCCGCCCGAAGCGCTCCGAGGTTCCTGTAACCTGCGAAGAGAACCTCGTGGTCGAATACTACGCACGCTAAATTCGACGGGCTCACGCCCACCCGAATGATGCAGTGCAACACGAAGCCCGCGGCCTTGGCCGCGGGCTTCGTGCTATCCGGCATGTTTCGGTTCTGTGCTACCGGCCACCATTCGGTAAGGTGGAAAAGCACACGTCACCAACGGCAGAGGAAAAGCACATGACAGGGTCGGATATCGCCGGACTCATCGCAGCGGGGGTCTTTGCCGTGCTCGTGGCACTGTTGGCAGTTCCCATTTGGAAGCTCGGCAAGGTATTTGACGAGCTGCGTGCCGCGGTGCGTGAAGTGTCCGACGGCACCACGCCGCTGCTCACCGAGGTCACCACCACGGTTGCAACCACGAACGACCAGCTTCGCAAGGTCGAAGGCATCACCAACAACGTTTCGGATGCCTCCGCCAATATCAGCGCGCTTTCCTCGCTCCTGGCGGCAACCGTCGGGAAGCCGTTGATCAAGGTCGCCGCGTTCTCTTCCGGTGTCCGGGCCGCTCTGGGGACGAAGCCCGCGGGCAAGGGACGCCGCAGCCGCTAGGACAACGACCGGCAAGCGCCGTTCGATCCCCGACATCGATCCGGAAGACAGCTCGATCGTGTTCGGTGGAAGCGGTGCCGGGCAAAGTGCAAAAGAACACCGGGCTATGGCCCGGCGGGGGACGGCCGGCACATCCAACGGCCTGGGCCCAACACGAAAAAGAGGAAGCGCAGATGAAGAAGCTATTCTGGGTCGGCATCGGAATCGGTGTCGGCGTATTGGCCGCCCGGAAAATCGGCGAGGCCAAGTCGCTGGCGGGCCCCGAGGGCCTCAACCGCACAATGGGCCGCATCAGCGATTCGCTGCACGAAGTCGCCGCGGCATTCCGCGACGGAATGAACGAACGCGAAACAGAATTACGCCAGGCCCTGGGCCTGGATGAAACAACCGGCCACGGCCGCCACTAAACTTGTAAGCGGTGTTGTGCCCGGATCGGATTGAATCCAGCGAACACCACCGCACCAGATATACCCCGTAAGCACGAAGGGACCGAAGAGGAACAATGAAATCGCAGGAAATTGCACGCCGGTGGGTCGACTACTTTGAGTCGAAGGGCCACACCGCGGTTCCCAGCGCCTCGTTGGTCTCCTCGGACCCGTCGCTGTTGTTCACGGTCGCCGGCATGGTGCCGTTCATCCCGTACCTGACCGCACGCGAAGAGCCGCCGTACACGCGCGCCACCTCGGTCCAGAAGTGCATCCGCACCGGTGACATCGAAGAAGTCGGCAAGACCGTGCGCCACGGCACCTTCTTCCAGATGTGCGGCAACTTCTCCTTCGGGGACTACTTCAAGGAAGGTGCGATCTCCTACGCCTGGGAGCTGCTGACCACCCCCGTCGCGGACGGCGGCTACGGCCTGTCCGCCGAGAAGCTGTGGATCACGGTCTACCACGAGGACGAGGAAGCACTGGCGATCTGGCGCGACAAGATCGGCGTTCCCGCCGACCGCATCCAGAAGATGGGCAAGGCCGACAACTACTGGTCCACCGGCCAGCCCGGCCCGGCCGGCCCCTGCTCGGAGATCTTCTACGACCGCGGCCCGGAGTACGGCATCGAGGGCGGCCCGGAGGCCGACGACACCCGCTACATCGAAATCTGGAACCTCGTGTTCATGCAGTACCAGCGCGGCGAGGGCACCGGCAAGGACAACTTCGAGATCCTGGGCGAACTGCCCAAGAAGAACATCGACACCGGCCTGGGCCTCGAGCGCCTGGCGATGATCCTGCAGGGCGTCGAGAACATGTACGAGACCGACCAGGTCCGTCCGGTGCTCGACAAGGCCGCCGAGCTCTCCGGCAAGGAATACACCTCCACCGAGGACCACAACGACCCGCACCACGCGGACGACGTGCGCATGCGCATGGTGGCCGACCACATCCGCTCCTCGCTGATGCTGATCTCCGACGGCGTGTCCCCGGGCAACGAGGGCCGCGGCTACGTGCTGCGCCGCCTGATCCGCCGCGCCATCCGCGCCATGCGCCTGATGGGCGTGGAAACCGCGGTCCTTCCGGAACTGCTGCCGGTCTCCCGCGACGCCATGAAGGGCGTCTACCCGATCGTCGACACCGACTTCGAGCGCATCGCCCGCATCGCCTACGCCGAGGAACGCGCCTTCCTGCGCACCATCGCCTCCGGCACCACCCGCCTGGAAGAGGCCCTGAGCATCTCCAAGTCCAAGGGCGAGGCACTCTCCGGCGAGGACGCGTTCGCGCTGCACGACACCTACGGCTTCCCGATCGACCTCACCCTGGAAATCGCCGCCGAGGCGGGCCTGTCGGTCGACGAGCCCCAGTTCCGCGCCCTGATGAGCGAACAGCGAACCCGTGCGCAGAAGGACGCCAAGGCCAAGAAGGCCGGCCACGCGGACCTGACGGTGTTCACCCAGCTGCACGATGCGCGGCGATGTCATCTTCACCGGCTACGACGAGCTGACCAGCGAATCCACCGTGCGCGGCATCGTCTACAACGGCGCCCTGGTCGAGGTGGCCGAACAGGGCCAGCAGATCGAACTGGTGCTCAACGAGACCCCGTTCTACGCCGAGGCGGGCGGCCAGGCCGGCGACGTCGGACTCATCACCGGCGACGGCTTCGTGCTCGAGGTGCTCGATGTCCAGTCCCCGATCCGCGGACTGAACGTCCACCAGGCGATCGTGCGCGAGGGCGAATTGCCCGCCAACGCCACGGTGCTTGCAGAGGTCGATCGCGCCCGCCGCCTGTCCGGCGAGCAGGCGCACTCCGCCACCCACCTGGTCCACGCCGCGCTGCACGAGATCCTCGGCCCGGACGCGCTGCAGTCCGGCTCCTTCAACAAGGCCGGCTACCTGCGCTTCGACTTCTCCTGGTCCGAGGCGCTCTCCGCCGCGGCCCGCAACGAGATCGAAGAGGTCGTGAACCTCTCCATCCGCAACAACCACCAGGTGCTGACCAACGTCATGCCGCTGGCCGAGGCCCGCGCCGCCGGCGCCATGAGCCTGTTCGGCGAGAAGTACGGCAACACCGTGCGCATGGTGGAGATCAACGGCGCCTGGAGCCGCGAACTCTGCGGCGGCACCCACGTGGACGCCACCGCGCAGATCGGGTCGCTGACCCTGCTGGGCGAGGCATCGGTCGGATCCGGCAACCGCCGCGTCGAGGCGCTGGTCGGCATGGAAGCCTTCCGCCACGGTGCCGCCGAGCGCGCACTGGTCTCCGAGCTCTCCTCGATGTTCCGCGTCCCGGCGGCGCAGCTCAACGAGCGCATCACCGACACCGTCGCAAAGCTGAGGAACGCGGAAAAGGAAATCGAACGCCTGCGCACCGCGCAGCTTGGCCGCACAGGCCGGCGCCCTGGTGGCCAAGGCCCGCGACATCAACGGCGTCCGCGTCCTGGCGCACGATGCCGGCGAGGTCTCCTCCGCCGAGGGCCTGCGCACCCTGGCGCTGGACCTGCGCGACCGACTGGGCTCCGAGGCCTCGACCGTCGCGCTGACCGGCGCCTCCAACGGGCGCCCGCTGGTGCTGGTTGCCACCAACGAGGCAGCGCGCACCAAGGGCGTCAAGGCCGGCGCGCTGGTGCGCACCGCCGCGAAGATCCTTGGCGGCGGCGGCGGCGGCAAGGACGACGTCGCCCAGGGTGGCGGCCAGGATGTCAGCAAGACACCCGAGGCCATCGAGGCGATGATCCGTTCGATCCAGGATCTGTCATAACTTCGGCGACAAACCCCGCACGCGGGGTGCTGCTCGGCGTCGACGTGGGCATGGCCCGCGTCGGCGTCGCGGCCAGCGACCCCGACGGCATGCTTGCGACCCCGGTGAAGACCCTGAAGCGCGACGCCAAGAAGAACAGCGACATTTCGGTGCTGGTGAAACTCGCCGCGGAACGAGAGGTCAGGCAAATATTTGTCGGCCTGCCGCGTTCGCTCTCCGGCGGGGAGACCGCTTCGACGACCATGGCCCGGGATTATGCCGACGAATTGGCTAATGCCCTGGCGCGGGCCTCACTGGAAGTGGAGGTGCGGCTTGTCGATGAGCGATTGACCACGGTCAGCGCACACAGGTCGCTGCGCGAGGCCGGTTTGGACGGGCGCAAGCACCGTTCGGTGGTCGACCAGGTCGCCGCGGTGGAGATTCTCCAACAGGTGCTTGAAATGCGACGACACGGCCAGTTTGCCCCCGGGCAGCTGGTTTTCCCCGCGGATTCCGGGTTCGGCGATGCATCCTGAGGACCACAATTCCGCTGTTGATCACGCGCGGCGCGCCCGTCTCCGCGCCGGCGATGATCTGCATGACGCGTCACTTTTAGGTTACGATCAGGTCACATCTCAAAAAGCTGAACAGGTGGGTCTCCGTCGTCCCACGGCTACTACGTTGCCCGCGGGCAAGGGAGAACACCGCATGACTAACGAATCGTCCTTCGATTCCTCGCGCCACGAGAACGAGGTTTCACCGAGACGCGCCGCACGAGCGGCCCGCCAACGGGTGGAAGCCGGCGGGAACGACCCTGTTGCACCTTTCGCCGAGTCGGATTCCGCCGCCTCGGCCGCTCTGCCGCTTCCGCGGCGGAGGTCCTTGCCGCCGCGCCTGTCGCGCCGACCGAGGCCCAGCTCGCCGCGGAACAGCAGCGCGTCCAGGCCGTTGCCGCTGCGCAGCGCGCCCGGACCGAAGGCGCCCTGCGCGCCCGCACCGAAGCCATCGAGGCGCAGCGCGCCGCCGCGGAACGCGTGCGTGAAACGTTGCGCGCCAACGCCGCGGGACCCCGCCGGTCCCGCACCGCCTCCGGGCGCAGCGCCGTAACCCCGGATTCGGCACACTACTTCACGCCCTCGGCCGACATGCCTGCCGCTGCAGGCGGCCATGCCCCGGAGACCCCCGCGGACGCCGGAACCCCCTTCGACCAGGCCCAGCTCGCGGCACCGCCGGTTTCCCCGCCGAATGCCCTTGCGGAAGCACCCGCAGAGCCCGTGGCACCGGCACCGCCCGCCATGCCTTCGGCCACGCCTGCCGCCGCACCGGCGACGGAGCCGGCCGGGCAACGCTGGGACGCCCGCGAACACGCGGCCATGAGTTTCAACGACATCCTCTCGCACCCGGGCCATGCCGGGGACGGAACCCCGCGCCCCGGCAAGGCCGAATCGAGCCAGGAGCAACGACTTCCCGCCGGCGTTCGCGCAGGCAGCCGAACCGGCTGCTCGAGGCCCCGGCCCCGGAGTCCTGGCTCCCCGATTCCCCGGCCTCCGAGGCCGAGGTTCCCGAATGGCACACGGTTGAGCCCGCTGCAGGCCCCGTGGAGGACCTCCACGGCCACGATGCAGGTTTTGCGGCCGCCCCCGGGGCCTGGGCCGATGCCGAAACACCGGCGCCCGTCGCCTACGGTGCGGCCTACGAGGCCGTGCCCGGCGACGACTCGCACGACTACCACTACGAGGGCGACGAGTACCTCCCCGAATCCCACGAACATGAATACCCGGAACACGACGTTGCCGCCCCGGGAAGCGGGCGCGAGAGCCTGTTCCTGGGTGGCCCGACCTCGGCGGATCTTGCGCAGCGCAAGCGCCGCCGCCGTCGCCGCAACGCGGTGATGGCAGCCGTGCTGCTGGGCTTCTGCGCCGTGATTTTCGGCGTCGTGATCGTCCTGCAGGGCGTCATGGACAAGCTGAACCCGAAGGATTTCCCCGCGCCGGGCGGGGCAACCGTCAGCTTCGAGGTCAAGTCCGGCTGGGGCCCCCAGCAGATCGGCCGTGCCCTGGTCGCGGACGACATCGTCGCCAGCGACAAGCTCTTCCTCGAGGCGATCCAGATGGTGGAAACGGAAAACCGGGAAATCCACCCCGGGAAGTACGACCTGCGCCTGCAGATGCCCGCCCTGGACGCCGCCACCATCCTCATCGGCGACGGCCCGGAAAAGGTCGGCTACGTGGCGATCAAGCAGAACACCCGCATGCCGGCGGTCCTGGAGGAGATTTCCAAGGCCACGGGCCTGTCGCAGTCCTCGCTGGAGAACCCTCGCCGGGGACCCCGCGGCCTTCGGCATCAAGGGCAACGTGAAGAGCCTCGAGGGCTTCCTGCACCCGGGCGAGTACCGGTTCCCGATCGATTCCGACGCCAAGTCCGTGCTGCAGCTGATGGTCGACGCCACCAAGAAGGCGCTGAAGGACGAGGGCATCACCGACCCGGCCGAGCAGTACCGGGTGCTGACGATCGCCTCGATCCTGCAGGCGGAGGCCCGCCCCGACGACTACGCAACGGTCGCCGGCGCGCTTGAGAACCGCCTGCACGCCAGCAACACCGAAACCAACGGGCTGCTGCAGGTCGACTCCACCGTCATCTACGGGCTTGACCGCTACACCCTGCACTTCACCCAGGAGGAGAAGCAGGACGCCGGCAACCCGTACAACTCCTACGTCCACAAGGGCCTGCCCCCGACGCCGATCGGATCCCCGGGCACCTCCGCCATCAAGGCGGCCGCGAACCCGTCGCCGAACGACTACTACTACTGGGTGACGGTGAACACCAACACCGGTGAAACCAAGTTCGCCGAAGACCTACCGCGAACACCAGGTCAACCAGAACGAGTTCCGCGCCTGGTGCGCGGCCAACACGGACGTCTGCAAGTGACCCAGGGATCCCCGGCACCCGGCGCACGCGCCGCGGTGCTGGGCCACCCGATCGGGCATTCGCGTTCCCCGCTGCTGCACTCCACCGCCTACCGCGAGCTCGGCGTGCAGATCGACTACACGGCCATCGACATCCTCCCGGAGCAGGCGGAGGAGTTCGCCGCGCGGCTGCGCACCGAACCCGGCTGGGTCGGGGTTTCGGTCACCATGCCGATGAAGGACGCGCTGATCCCGTATGTCGACGAGCCCTCGGAGCGGGTGCGCCGGCTCGGGGCGCTGAACACCATCGTGGTTTCCCGGGGCGCGGACGGGGTGCGGCTGCTTGCCGAAAACACCGACGTCGAGGGCATCATCCGGTCGCTTGAGGGCGCCCGGGCAGCGGGCGCACCCGCGTCCGGGGCCGTCGGCCAAAGCATCGCGATCCTCGGCAGCGGCAACACCGCGCTTGCCGCGCTCGAGGCGTGCTCGCTGATGGGCGCCGCCACCGTCGAATTGCTGGTGCGCAACCCGGAACGTGCGCAGGGCGCGCTTGAACTGGCCCGGACCCTCGGGCTTGAGGCAACCGCGCTGCCCTACACGGAGGCGGCCACCCGCCTGCCGGGCTACGACGCGATGATTTCCACGCTTCCGGCGCGCGCCGCGGACACCTGGGTGCAGGCGCTGGGCCTTGGCGCCGGCGGCGGCGCGGAAAGCGCCGGCAACACCGGAGTCATCAAGCCGGGCGCCGTGCTGCTGGACGTGGCCTACGATCCCTGGCCCTCCGCGCTTGCCACCGCCTGGGAAGCGGCCGGTGGTTTGGTCGTTTCCGGGCTGAGCATGCTGGTCCACCAGGGCGTGGAGCAGGTCAAGCTTTTTTCTGGAATTCAAGATGCCGACTGGGGGCGCGTCACAAATGTGATGTGCGACGCAGTAGGCCTACCTCGGCCCTAATCGGGCAGCGAGTACATGGCAGGATGGAACACATGTTGCGTTGGTTGACGGCGGGCGAATCACACGGCCCCGCATTGGTTGGAATTATCGAGGGACTGCCCGCGGGCATTGCCATCTCTTCACAGGATGTGCGCGATGCCCTGGCACGCCGCCGCCTCGGCTACGGCCGCGGCGCCCGAATGAAGTTTGAGCAGGACGAGGTCTCCTTCATGGGCGGTGTGCGCCACGGGCTGACCCAGGGCGGACCCGTGGCCATCGAGGTGGGCAACACCGAATGGCCCAAGTGGGCCAAGGTCATGAACCCGGACGAGGTCGATCCCGAGGAGCTGGCTTCGATGGCGCGCAACGCGCCGTTGACCCGCCCGCGCCCCGGGCACGCCGACTTCACCGGCATGCAGAAGTACGGTTTCGACGACGCCCGCCCGGTGCTGGAGCGCGCCTCCGCGCGCGAGACCGCGGCCCGCGTGGCCCTGGGCTCCGTGGCGGCGAACTTCCTGGCCCAGCTGGGCGTGGAACTCGTTTCCCACACCGTGTCCGTCGGCACCGTCGCCTCGCCGGAGGGCTCGGCGCTGCCGCGCGCCTCCGATGTCATGGCCCTCGACGCCGACCCGCTGCGCTGCTTCGACGCGGACACCTCCGCGGCCATGGTCGCCGAGGTCGACGCCGCGCACAAGGAGGGCGAGACCCTCGGCGGCATCGTCGAGGTCCTGGCCTACAACCTGCCCCCGGGGCTGGGCTCCTACGTGCACTGGGACCGCCGCCTTGACGCGCGCCTGGCCGCAGCCCTCATGGGCATCCAGGCCATCAAGGGCGTCGAGGTCGGCGACGGCTTCCTCACCGCTTCGCGCCGCGGCTCGGCCGCCCACGACGAGATCGTGCGTGGCGAGGACGGCGTCATCGACCGCTCGGGCAACAAGGCCGGCGGCATCGAGGGCGGCATGAGCATCGGGGACGTCCTGCGCGTCCGCGCGGCCATGAAGCCGATCGCCACCGTGCCGCGCGCCCTGCGCACCATCGACACCTCCACCGGCGAGGCCACCACGGCGCACCACCAGCGCTCGGACGTCTGCGCCGTTCCGGCCGCGGGCGTCGTCGCCGAGGCCATGGTCGCACTCGTGCTGGCCCAGGCCATGCTGGAGAAGTTCGGCGGCGACTCGCTCACCGAGGTCAAGCGCAACATGGAAACCTACCTGGCCGCCATCCCCGAATCCCTGGGTTCGGTCCGCCGTCCATGACCCGCACGATCTTCCTGATCGGGCCGATGGCCAGCGGCAAGAGCGCCGTCGGCGCGGAGCTGGCCCGGCTGCTTGACACCCGGGCGCTGGACACCGACGCGCTGGTGGTCCGCGACCACGGCCCGATCCCGGAGATCTTTGCGGGCAGCGGCGAGGCCGGATTCCGCGCCCTTGAAACCGAGGCGCTGCGCGGGGCGGCACTGCTGTCCCGCGCAGCCGGCCCGGCCCCGCTGGTGGTTGCCACCGGCGGGGGAGCGGTGCTGGCGCCGGAGAACCAACGCATCCTCGCCGAGGGCTTCACCGTGTACCTGTACACGGACGCGGCCACGGTCGCACACCGGATCGCCGGGGACACCACGCGCCCGCTGCTTGCCGGCGCGGCCGCCGGCGACACGCCGGACGGCGCCGAAGCGGATGCGGAATCCCGCGCCGCGGAGGCGCTGGAATCCTGGTCGCGGATCTTTGCCGATCGGGCCGACACCTACGAGAAATGCGCTGACCTGCGCATCGACACGCGTACCCTTGGCCCCGCCGAAATCGCGGAGGCAATCATCACCGCCTACCGTGATACCGGACACTGAAACACCATCTCGCGTGCAGAAACACGTACGCTTAATTTCGTTGGACCGGGACACCACGCTTCGGTCCAACTGCTAAGAGTCGCCCCGTTTCGGACGACGCGTTTTCACTCACGCACACACCTTCCCGCAGCACGCGGATCGGCGTGCGCGCTACGCAGCACTTGGAGGACCTACGATGAACCCCGCGCCCACGACGATCCACGTCACCGGATCGGCCCCGGCCGAGAACTACGACGTCATCGTCGGCAACGGCCTGCTCGGACGCCTGCCCGGCATCCTCGGCGAACGCGTCAAGCGCGTCATGGTCATCCACCCGCGCGCCCTGCGCACCACCGGCGACACCGTCAAGGAAGACCTCGACGGCCGCCGGCTACGCGGCATTCTCCGCCGAGATCCCCGACGCCGAAGAGGGCAAGCACATCCAGGTTGCCGCCTTCTGCTGGCAGGTGCTCGGCCAGAACGACTTCACCCGCTCGGATGCGATCGTCGCCGTCGGCGGCGGCGCCGTCACCGACCTCGCGGGCTTCGTCGCGGCCACCTGGCTGCGCGGCGTGAAGGTCGTGCACATCCCCACCTCGCTGTTGGGCATGGTCGATGCCTCCGTGGGCGGCAAGACCGGCATCAACACCGCCGAGGGCAAGAACCTCGTCGGCGCCTTCCACCCGCCGGCCGGCGTGCTGGTCGACCTCGACACCCTGGCCACGCTGCCGAAGAACGAGCTTGTCACCGGCATGGCCGAGGTCGTGAAGTGCGGCTTCATCGCCGACGAGCGCATCCTGGAACTCATTGAAGAGGACCCGGCGGATGCCACCACGGCCGGTTCGGCCCGCCTGCGCGAACTCATCGAACGCTCCATCGCCGTCAAGGCACGCGTCGTCTCCTCGGACCTGCGCGAAGTCGGGGGAGCGCGAGTTCCTGAACTACGGCCACACCCTGGGCCACGCCATCGAGCTGGCCGAACGCTACTCGATGCGCCACGGCGCCGCCGTGTCGATCGGCTGGCGTTCGCCGCCGAGCTGGGCCGCACCGTCGGCAAGACCTCCGATGCCGTGGCCGACCGCCACGTGTCGATCCTCAAGTCGCTCGGCCTGCCCACCACCTACCGCGGGGACCGCTGGAGCTCGCTGCTCGACGGCATGCGCCGCGACAAGAAGACCCGCGGCGACCTGCTGCGCTTCGTGGTGCTCGACGAGATCGGGCACCCGCGCATCCTCGACGTGCCAGACACCTCGCTGCTCTTCGCCGCCTACCAGGAGATTGCCGAATGACCACCCAGGAAATGACCCAGGACATGGCACAGTCAACTGACCCACACCCAGGAACTGCTGCAGGTGCCGGCCTCCAGCACCGCCGGCGCCTCGACCCACAACATCGAGTCCGGCATCCCCGGCGTGCGCTTCGACCCGCAGTCCATGAGCCAGACCATCTCCGACGAGGCGCTGGCCGACGAGACCATGGCCCGCGGCAACGCCGCCGAGCAGGTCGTCGTGCTGCTGGCCCGCGGCCACGTCCGCGCGGCCAGCGAGCTGGTCGCGGAGACCCGCTTCAACGAGCCGCAGAACTTCGCCATGCGCGTGCTGGACACCTCGCTGACCCGGGCCTCGGGGGATCCGCAGCGTGCGGCGAACCGCCTGCGCGCACTGCTGAGCGAGTTCAACGGCACCGCGCACGAATCGGTGCTGCAGCAGCACCTGGGCATGGCGTACGTGGAGAGCGGCGACCTGCGCGCCGCGGCAACCCGGTTCCGCAAGGCCATTGACCTGCGCATCGCCGAGGGTGCCGACGAGCGACTCGTCGACTCCTCGCGGCGCTGCCTGGAGGCGCTCACCGCGCGCCTCGAGACCCTGGCCCCGCAGGCCGCGGAACAGGCCCTCTAGCACCATCTTCGGCCCTGTTTGCCGCACGTCCGCGTGCGGCAAACAGGGCCCGCACGACTTCTGCCGGCCCGCGGGTCTGGCAGATCACCAAGGAAAATTGAGCGGCGGTGCATATCCGTGCGCTAAACTGGATCTTGGATTTTTGATAACACGCCCGGGCGGCCGCCATTTCACGGCCCCGCCCGCCGCGGCACCCCTGGGTGCCGGCGGAGCATCGGGCGCATACGGGAAAAGAGTAGATCGTGGCTTCAACCACCGACATTAAAAACGGACAGGTCCTCAAGATTGAGAACCAGCTCTGGACCATCATCGACTTCCAGCACGTGAAGCCGGGCAAGGGCGGCGCCTTCGTGCGCACCAAGATGCGCAACGTGCTCACCGGCAAGGTCGTCGACAAGACCTACAACGCCGGCGCAAAGATCGAGACCGCAACCGTTGACCGCCGCGACTACCAGTACCTGTACCAGGACGGCGAAGACTACGTGTTCATGGACCTCACGGACTACGACCAGATCACCGTTCCGGGCACCGTCGTCGGCGACCAGGCCGGCTACATGCTGGAGAACCAGAACGCCACCATCGCCATGCACGAGGGCGCCCCGCTGTACATCGAGCTCCCGGCCTCCGTGGTCCTGGAAATCACCTACACCGAGCCGGGCCTGCAGGGCGACCGCTCCTCGGCCGGCACCAAGCCTGCCACGCTGGAGACCGGCGTCGAGATCCAGGTGCCGCTGTTCGTCGAGCAGAACACCAAGGTCAAGGTCGACACCCGCACCGGCGATTACCTGGGGCGTGTCTCCTAGTGAGCGCACGCGCCAAGGCCCGCCGCAGGGCACTTGACATCCTTTTCGAAGCAGAACAGCGCGACGTCTCGCCGCTGTCTGCAATGCGTTTGCGTCGTGAAGCAACAGACATCACGATCAACGAGTACACCGTCACCCTGATCGAGGGCGTCATGGCCGAGCTGGACCGGATCGACGAGATCCTCTCCTCCTACTCCAAGGGCTGGACCCTGGAGCGCATGCCGACCGTCGACCGCACCGCGCTGCGCATCGGCGCCTGGGAACTGTTGTTCAACGACGACGTTCCCGACGGCGTTGCAGTGGCCGAGGCCGTGGCCCTGGTCCGCGAGCTGTCCACCGACGAGTCCCCGGAGTTCGTCAACGGCCTGCTCGGGCGCATCCAGCAGATGAAGCCGACGCTGCTGGCCTAGCCACGCAGTCGCAGCGGCAAGCGCCGCAGCCCGGTCGGACCGGGCGGGCTTTCGATGGCCGGGTTCCACACGCACCAGCGCGTGGAACCCGGCCATCTGCCGTTTAACGGCAGGTTCCCGCCTGGCGCCGGGTTCTAGCGGTCGTTGTCGTCGGTCGACGGCTCCGCCGGGGCGGGCTCGTCCCGTGGCGTTTCGCGGCGGCCGCGGCCCGGCGACCAGCGCGAGCTGGCTCCAGGTAGTCCCCGCCGCTGGTGATGCGGGACATGTGCCGCGGCTTGATGCCCGTCATCCGGCGCTTCCAGCGCCCCCGGTAGGTCACCTCCAGCAGCCACGCGCGCTTCTTGTCGAGCTCGACCAGCGAGCCGACGACCATGGAGTCCGGCCGTGCCACGTCGCGCAGCACGCTGACCAGCGCCCCGCCGTCGGCCAGCGCCTTGAGCACCGCGCGGGTCGAGTCCAGGTCCTGCATGCCCAGCCCCGACTGCGGCACCGGCAGCTTCCGGGCCTCGAGCGTCCGCGCGGCAAAGTGCTTGGTCTTGGCCACGTGGGAGATGTGCTTGCGGCGGATGGCCACCGTCTCGTCCGGGGCGCCGCCGGCGGTGGTCTCGTGCACCAGGATCCACTTGCCGCCCATGGCCAGCACGTAGCCGCGGGACATGTCCGCGTCCCGGCCCTTGAGCGTCACATCGACCATGTGCCGGTAGTCCAGCGCCTTCACCAAGCGGGTGGAATTCTGTTTTGCGTGTTTCACCTGTGCTCCTTGCGTGGGGTTGTGGCGGCGGCGGGCCGGCCGCGTGCGGTTTTGGAACCTAGACTACGACGCCCGCCAGCAATTGCGCGCGTTGCCTGTAGGACTCGTGCAGCAGGGCGACCTCGCGGGCGAAGTCGCCCGCATCCGCGTGGCCCGCGGAGATGCGCTGGCGCACGCCGGCCAGGCGCATCGCGGTCTGCGTGAAGTCCTTCATCACGCGCTCCGCGCCCGTGCGCCGCGGCCCAGGCCCTGGCGGACTTGCGGCCGGCGGGCGTCGCGAACATCGCCACCTCCGCGGGCGTGAACCAGCCCGCCTGCCGGTACTCGTCGAGCCGCCGGGCGATGAGCCGCAATTCGGCCCGCTGCAGCAACACGACCGACACAACGGCTGCGACAAAGAGCGGCACCTGGAGCAGGAAGTAGAAGCCCAGGAACGAGTCGAAGAAGATGCCCACCCCGCCGTTCCACAGGAAATGGCCGAACATCGCCGGCAGCAGGCCCAGCCCCAGGTAGAGCGGCCAGCGGGACCGGTCCCCGCGCTCGGCGCACAGCCCCAGCGCAAAGCCCGTCCACGCGGTGAACATCACGTGCGCAAAGGGGGAGAAGAGCCCGCGCAGCACGAACACCGCCGCAAGGTCGCCCGGGGTGCCGGATTCGGCGTAGCTGGAGCCGAAGTAGAGGATGTTCTCGGTGAACGCGAAGCCCGCGCCGACCATGCCGCCGTAGACGATGCCGTCGACCGGCCCGTCGAAGTGCGCGCGGTTGAGCCAGAAGATCAGCAGCACGCCGGCGCCCTTGGCCAGTTCCTCGACGATCGGCGCCTGGACCACGGCCCCGAAGGTGTCGAGGTCCAGCCGCCCGGCGGGATCGAAGAACAGCTCGGTGAACAGGTCGCCCACCAGCAGCGCGCCGGCCACCGAGGCCCCGGCGCCCCAGAGCAGCGCCAGCAGCAGCACGGGCCGCGGCTCCGGGTCCCAGCGGTCCACCCAGCGCAGGCCGACCAGGCACAGGCCCAGCGGGACCATGGCCAGGACGCCGAGCCACAGCACGGTGCCGGTGCCGAAGATGCCGGAGAGGAAGAACGTGACGCCCAGCAGCAGCAGGGTGCACAGCGCCAGCGCGACGAGGACCCCCGAACCGGTCCTGCCGGGCTGCCCGGTCGGCATTCCGGCGGCGGCCGGGACGCCGATCCGCGGTGCGGGGCGCCCCGGTCCACGGATCGCGCGGGTTGGGTTCGGGCGATGGGCTGCAGGGGGTGTGAGGTAACGCTCATGCACTAAAGACTACGTGTGATGCACGCCGTGGTAATTTTGATGGAGCAGCAAAACACCGAAAATGAGCCAGCAACCTTTAAATTCCGTCCTGTGAGGCGGGGAAGGAGGCCGCATCATGAGTGACGACGCCAACGCGGCACGGAACTTAGCGCCCAAAACCGCCCGGACAGTCCTCTCGAGCGAGGACATCGACCGCGTATTGACCCGCATCGCCCACGAGATCATCGAGGCGAACAAGGGCACCCGAGGACCTGGTCCTGTTGGGCATTCCCTCCCGCGGATTCCCGCTGGCCCAGCGGTTGGCAGAGCGCATCGCCGCCACCGAACCCGGCCTGGACGCGGCCTCCATCGTCGGCCAGCTCGACGTCACCATGTACCGTGACGACCTGCGCCACTCCACCACCCGCACCCCGCTTCCCACGCGGCTTCCCGCCGGCGGCATCGACTCCAAGGTCGTGGTGCTGGTCGACGACGTGCTCTACTCCGGCCGCACCATCCGCGCCGCCCTGGACGCCATCGCCGACCTGGGCCGCCCGCGCATCGTGCGCCTTGCCGTGCTGGTGGACCGCGGCCACCGCGAACTCCCGATCCGCGCCGACCACGTCGGCAAGAACCTGCCCACCGCCACCACCGAGAAGGTGCGCGTCCACCTGGCAGAGGTCGACGGCGAAAACAACAACGAAGTCATCATCGAGGCCGCCGCATGAAACACCTGCTCTCCACCCTTGATCTGTCGCGCGCCGACGCCATCCGGATCCTCGACATCGCCGAGGAAATGGCGGCGGTCGGCACCCGCGAGGTCAAGAAACTCCCCGCGCTGCGCGGCCGCACCGTGGTCAACCTCTTCTTCGAGGACTCGACCCGCACCCGCATCTCCTTCGAGGCCGCCGCCAAGCGCCTGAGCGCCGACGTCATCAACTTCTCCGCCAAGGGCTCCTCGGTCTCCAAGGGCGAGTCGCTCAAGGACACCGCGCAGACCCTGCAGGCCATCGGCGCCGACGCCGTGGTCATCCGGCACGGCGCCTCCGGCGCCCCGGCCCGCCTGGCCGCCACCGACTGGATCGACGCGCCCGTGGTCAACGCCGGCGACGGCACCCACGAACACCCCACCCAGGCGCTGCTCGACGCGTTCACGCTGCGCAACCACTGGGCGCGCGTCAACGGGACCTCCACGCTGGGCACCGACCTGGCCGGCATGAAGGTCGCGATCGTCGGCGACATCCTGCACTCCCGCGTGGCGCGCTCCAACCTCTGGCTGCTGCGCACCCTCGGCGCCGAGGTCACCATGGTGGCCCCGCCGACGCTGCTGCCGCACGGCTCCAACGTGTGGCCGTGCGCCATCAGCTACGACCTCGACGCCACGCTGGCCGGCGGCATCGACGCGGTCATGATGCTGCGCGTGCAGGGCGAACGCATGCACGCCTCCTTCTTCCCGAACACCCGCGAGTACTCGCGCCTCTGGGGTTTCGACGACGCCCGCCTGGCGGCGCTGGACGCGCAGGGCCAGTCCGAAACCATCATCATGCACCCCGGCCCGATGAACCGCGGCCTGGAGATCTCCTCCGCCGCGGCCGACTCGCCGCGCTCCACCGTCCTGGAACAGGTTTCCAACGGCGTCGCGGTGCGCATGGCCGTCCTCTACCTACTGCTATCGGGGGACCAGCAGCGTCCCTCCGGCCTCTAGAACCCTAAGAAACGGGAGTCACCGATGAGCACCAACACCAACACCTACCTGGTCCGCGGCGCGAAGCCGCTGGGCGCAGAGGCCACCGACCTGCTGATCACCGACGGGCTGATCGTCGCCCTGGGCGCCGAGGCGGCAACCCACCCGGCCGCAGCCGGCGCCACCGTGATCGAGGCGGCCGGCCAGATCGCCCTGCCCGGCATGGTCGACCTGCACACCCACCTGCGCGAACCGGGCCGCGAGGACGCGGAAACCGTCGAGACCGGCACCCGCGCCGCGGCGCTGGGCGGCTTCACCGCCGTGCACGCCATGGCCAACTCCAACCCGGTGGCGGACACCGCCGGGGTCGTCGAGCAGGTCTGGTCCCTGGGCCGCCGCTCCGGCTGGGTCGACGTGCGCCCGGTCGGCGCCGTCACCGTCGGCCTGGCCGGCGAACAGATGAGCGAGATCGGCGCGATGGCCGATTCCCGCGCGCAGGTCCGCGTCTTCTCCGACGACGGCATCTGCGTGTTCGACCCGCTGATCATGCGCCGCGCGCTGGAATACGTGAAGGCGTTCGACGGCGTCATCGCCCAGCACGCCCAGGAACCGCGCCTCACCGAGGGCGCCCAGATGAACGAGGGCGAGGTCTCCGCGGTGCTGGGGCTGGCCGGCTGGCCGGCCGTCGCCGAGGAATCGATCATCGCCCGCGACGTGCTGCTGGCCGAACACGTCGGCTCCCGCCTGCACATCTGCCACGTCTCCACCGCCGGGTCCGTGGAGATCATCCGCTGGGCCAAGTCCCGCGGCGTGCAGCGTCACCGCCGAGGTCACCCCGCACCACCTGCTGCTGACCGACGAGCTGGTCAAGAGCTACGACCCGGTCTTCAAGGTCAACCCGCCGCTGCGCCGCGAGGCCGACGTCATGGCGCTGCGCGCCGGCGCTGGCCGACGGCACCATCGACATCATCGGCACCGACCACGCGCCGCACCCCTCCGAGGCGAAGGAATGCGAGTGGGCCGCCGCGGCCATGGGCATGACCGGCCTGGAGACCGCGCTCTCGGTCGTCCAGCACACCATGATCGAAACCGGCATGATCACCTGGGCCGACTTCGCGCGCATCACCTCCTCCGCCCCGGCCGCGATCGGCCGCGTCGCGGACCAGGGCCGCGCGCTGGCCGTCGGCGAGCCGGCGAACATCACGCTGGTGGACGCCGACGCCCGCTGGGTCGTGGACCCGTACGCGATGGCCACCAAGGGCCGGAACTCCCCGTTCAAGGGCCTGGAGCTGCCGGGCAAGGTCACCACGGTGTTCTTCCACGGGCACCCGACCGTGCTCGACGGCGCACTGGCCACCCCGCGCCTCGTGGGAGCCGAGTAAGTTGGGCCAATACACCGGCGCGGTGCGTCATCACCATCGCGGTCATCGCGGTGCTGGTCGCCCTGATCCTGCTCGGCTGGCGCAACCGCCTGCGCCGCCAGTCCGACATCGCCGCCCCGCCGGAAACGCCCGGCCGATCCCGGCGTGCTGCTGGCGGACCCCAGCGAGGGGCAGTACGTCTGCACCACCACCGCCGGGGACTGGCTGGACCGCATCGCCGCGCACCAGCTGGGCATCCGCACCAACGCCACGCTGTCCGTCCACCCGACCGGCGTGTTGCTGGCCCGCCACGGGGCGACCGACGTGTTCATCCCCGCGGCCACCATCACCAACGTGCAGCGCGCCTCGGGCATGGCCGGCAAGTTCGTCGAGAAGGACGGGCTGCTGGTCATCACCTGGGCGCTGGGGGACAAGGCGGTCGACACCGGCTTCCGCCCCCGCTACCACCAAGAACTGCCGGTCCTGCTCAAGGGCATCGCCGCCCTGGGGCTGGCCGGAACACCGAACGACGAAAAACCATCACCCGCCGAGGATAAGGAAAACCAGTGACAGCAGTACTAAGGACCGAGCCAGCCCTCCTGGTGCTCGAAGACGGACGGGTTTTCCGCGGCCGCAGCTACGGTGCCGTCGGCACCACCTTCGGCGAGGCCGTGTTCTCCACCGGCATGTCCGGCTACCAGGAGACCCTCACGGACCCGTCCTACGCCAAGCAGATCATCGTGCAGACCTTCCCGCACATCGGCAACACCGGCGTGAACGACGAGGACGCCGAGTCCTCCCGCATCTGGGCCGCCGGCTACGTGGTGCGCGACGCCGCCCGCCGCCCGTCCAACTGGCGCGCCGCAGCGCTCCCTTGACGAGGAACTGTCAACTTCGGCGTCGTCGGCATCCAGCACGTGGACACCCGCGCGCTGACCCGCCACCTGCGCGACCGCGGCGCCATGAAGGCCGGCGTGTTCTCCGGCGAGGCCGCCGCGGCACCGGTGGCCGAGCTCGTCGCACAGGTCAACGCGCAGGCGCCGATGGAGGGCCTGAACCTCTCCGCCGTGGTCTCCACGAAGGAGGCCTACACGGTCGAGCCCAAGGACCACGGCTTCGACGGCGAGGTGGAGTTCTCCATCGCCGCGATCGACCTGGGCATCAAGGCGATGACCCCGCAGCGCTTCGCCGAGCGCGGCGTGCGCGTGCACGTGCTGCCGTACAACGCCACCTTCCAGGACATCGCGGCCACCGGCGCGCAGCGGCGTCTTCCTCTCCAACGGCCCGGGCGACCCGGCCACCGCCAACGTGCAGGTGGAGCTGGTCCGCGAGGTGCTGGACGCGAAGATCCCGTACTTCGGCATCTGCTTCGGCAACCAGATCCTGGGCCGCGCCCTGGGCTACGGCACCTACAAGCTGCGCTACGGCCACCGCGGCATCAACCAGCCGGTGCTGGACAAGGCCACCGGCAAGGTGGAGATCACCAGCCAGAACCACGGCTTCGCCGTCGACGCCCCGCGCGAGGGCGCCTCGCTGGCCCCGCTGGACCGCTTCGGCCGCGTCGAGGTCTCCCACATCTCGCTCAACGACCAGGTCGTCGAGGGCCTGGTCTGCCTGGACCTGCCGGCGTTCTCCGTGCAGTACCACCCGGAGGCAGCCTCCGGCCCGCACGATGCAAGCCACCTGTTCGACCGCTTCATCGACGTGATGCGCGCAGCGGGAACCGCCGCCGCATCCACCTCCACCACCGCCTCCACCCAGGAAGAGAAGTAATGCCCAAGCGCGAAGACCTCAAGTCAGTCCTGGTCATCGGCTCCGGCCCGATCGTCATTGGTCAGGCAGCCGAATTCGACTACTCGGGCACCCAGGCGTTGCGCGTGCTGCGCGAGGAGGGCCTGCGGGTCATCCTGGTCAACTCCAACCCGGCCACCATCATGACCGACCCGGAGTTCGCCGACGCCACCTACGTCGAGCCGATCACCCCGGAGGTCGTCGAGAAGATCATCGCCAAGGAGCGCCCGGACGCGCTGCTGCCGACCCTGGGCGGCCAGACCGCGCTGAACACCGCGATCGCCCTGGACAAGGCCGGCGTGCTGGAGAAGTACAACGTCGAGCTGATCGGCGCGAACATCGAGGCCATCGAGCTCGGCGAGGACCGCGAGAAGTTCAAGGGCGTCGTCGAGCGCTGCGGCGCCGAGTCCGCCAAGTCCGTCATCGTCCACACCATGGACGAGGCCTTCGCGGCCGTCGAGATCCTGAACTACCCCGTCGTCGTCCGCCCGTCCTTCACCATGGGCGGCCTGGGCTCCGGCATGGCGTACAACGCCGAGGACCTGCGCCGCATCGCCGGCGCAGGGCCTGCAGTACTCGCCGACCACCGAGGTGCTCCTGGAGGAGTCGATCCTCGGCTGGAAGGAGTACGAGCTGGAGATGATGCGCGACAAGGCGGACAACGTCGTGGTCGTCTGCTCCATCGAGAACTTCGATCCCGTGGGCGTGCACACCGGCGACTCGATCACCGTGGCCCCGGCCATGACGCTGACCGACCGCGAGTACCAGAAGCTGCGCGACATCTCGATCGCGGTCATCCGCGAGGTCGGCGTGGACACCGGCGGCTGCAACATCCAGTTCGCCATCGAGCCGGACACCGGCCGCATCGTGGTCATCGAGATGAACCCGCGCGTGTCGCGTTCCTCCGCGCTGGCCTCCAAGGCCACCGGCTTCGCCATCGCGAAGATCGCCACCAAGCTCTCGCTGGGCTACACCCTGGACGAGATCCCGAACGACATCACGCTCAAGACCCCGGCCTCCTTCGAGCCGGCCCTCGACTACGTCGTGGTGAAGGTCCCGCGCTTCGCGTTCGAGAAGTTCCCGGCCGCCGACGCCACGCTGACCACCACCATGAAGTCGGTCGGCGAGGCCATGGCCATCGGCCGCAACTTCACCGAGGCCCTGCAGAAGGCCCTGCGCTCCCTGGAGCAGAAGGGCGCCGAGCTGGAGTTCAACAAGCCGATGGACTTCGAGGTCGAGGAGCTGATCGCGGCCTCCGTCAAGGGCTCGACCTCCCGCCTGTCCAACGTGCAGCGCGCCCTGCTGGGCGGCGCCACGATCGAGCACATCTTCGACGAGACCGGCATCGACCCCTGGTACCTCGACCAGCTCGCGCTGATCAACGAGACCGCCGAGATGGTCCGCTCCAACCCGGACCTCAACGAGGAGGTGCTGCGCGAGGCCAAGCGCCACGGCTTCTCCGACGCGCAGATCGCCAAGCTCACCAACAAGACCGAGGCAGTGGTGCGCGGCATCCGCCACGCGCTGAACATCCGCCCGGTCTTCAAGACGGTCGACACCTGCGCCGCCGAGTTCGAGGCCTTCACCCCGTACCACTACTCCTCCTACGACGAGGAGACCGAGGTCGCGCTGCACGAGAAGCCGTCGGTCATCATCCTGGGCTCGGGCCCGAACCGCATCGGCCAGGGCATCGAGTTCGACTACTCCTGCGTGCACGCCACCATGGCGCTGCGCAAGGCCGGCTACGAGACCGTCATGGTCAACTGCAACCCGGAAACCGTCTCCACCGACTACGACGTCTCCACCCGCCTGTACTTCGAGCCGCTGACGCTCGAGGACGTGCTGGAGGTCATCCACGCGGAGGAATCCACCGGCGGCGTGCTCGGCGTGTTCGTGCAGCTCGGCGGCCAGACCCCGCTGAAGCTCGCGCAGGAACTCGCCGACGCCGGCGTGCCGATCCTGGGCACCTCCCCGGAGGCCATCGACCTGGCCGAGCACCGCGGCGCCTTCCAGCGCGTGCTGGATGCCGGCGGCCTGATCGCCCCGAAGAACGGCACCGCCGTCTCCTTCGAGGAGGCCAAGCGCATCGCCGACGAGATCGGCTACCCGGTCCTGGTCCGCCCGAGCTACGTGCTCGGCGGCCGCGGCATGGAGATCGTGTACGACGAGGCAAACCTCGCCCGCTACATCACCAACGCCACGGAGATCACCGAGGACCACCCGGTGCTGGTCGACCGCTTCCTCGAGGACGCCATCGAGATCGACGTCGACGCCCTGTTCGACGGCAAGGACCTGTACGTCGGCGGCATCATGGAGCACATCGAGGAGGCCGGCATCCACTCCGGCGACTCCGCCTGCGTGCTGCCCCCGATCACCCTGGGCAAGGACGTGCGCGACCGCGTGGTCCACGCGACCCGCGTCATCGCCGAGGGCGTGGGCGTGCGCGGCCTGATCAACATCCAGTTCGCGCTGGCCTCCGACGTGCTCTACGTGATCGAGGCCAACCCGCGCGCCTCGCCGCACCGTGCCGTTCACCTCCAAGGCCACCGGCGTGCAGCTGGCCAAGGCCGCGGCGATGATCGGCGTGGGCGTCTCGATCGCCCACCTGCGCAGCGTGCACAAGATGCTGCCGGAAACCGGCGACGGCGCCAACCTGCCGGACGGCGCGCCGGTCTCGGTGAAGGAAGCCGTGCTTCCCTTCGCCCGCTTCCGCACCCCGGAGGGCAAGGTCGTCGACTCGCTGCTCGGCCCGGAAATGCGCTCCACCGGCGAGGTCATGGGCATCGACAAGTACTTCGACACCGCCTTCGCCAAGTCCCAGGCCGCGGCCAACAACCCGCTGCCGACCTCCGGCAAGGTCTTCGTCTCGGTGGCCAACCGCGACAAGCGCTCGATCGTCATCCCGGTCAAGCACCTGGCCGACATCGGCTTCGAGATCATCTCCACCGGCGGCACCGCCGAGGTGCTGCGCCGCAACGGCATCCCGTCCACCGTGGTCCGCAAGGTCCGCGAGGGCGCTGCCGAGGGCGAGTCCAACATCGTCGACCTGATCACCGAGGGCGAGATCGCGATGATCCTCAACACCCCGTCCGGCGGCGAAGCCCGCGGCGACGGCTACGAGATCCGCGCGGCGGCAACCTCCGTCGGCACCCCGGTGATCACCACGGTCGCCGAGTTCGGTGCGGCCATCCAGGCGATCGACGCCATGCGCTCACTTCGAGTGGACCGTCTCCTCCCTGCAGGAGCACGCAGCCACCCTGAAGGAAGCCACCGCGGCTCGGGATGCAGCCGATGCCTAGCAGCGAAAACACCACCGTGCCGGGCCAGCGCGCCGCCTTCGGGCAGCGTCTGGCCTCGGCCATGGCCGCGCACGGTCCGCTGTGCGTGGGCATCGACCCGCACCCGGGGCTGCTCGCGGCCTGGGGCCTGAACGACGACGTCGAGGGGCTCCGCTCCTTCTCGCTGCGCGTGGTCGAGGCCATGGCCGGACAGGTCGCGGCGCTCAAGCCGCAGGTGGCGCTCTTTGAGCGCCACGGTTCGCGCGGCCTGGCCGTGCTGGAGGAAACCCTTGCCGCCTGCGCCGACGCGTCGCTGATTTCGATCGCCGACGCCAAGCGCGGGGACATCGGATCGACCATGGCCGCCTACGCCGACGCCTGGCTGGGGGAGGGCAGCCCGCTGGCCTCCGACGCCGTGACGCTGAGCCCGTACCTGGGCTACGAGTCGCTGCGCCCGGCGCTTGACCTTGCCGCAGCCACCGGCCGCGGCGTGTTCGTGCTCGGCTTGACCTCCAACCCGGAGGGCAAGGCCGTGCAGCATGTGGGAGGCGACGAGTCGGTTGCCAAGCGCATCATCGCAGCCGTCGGTGCGGAGAACGCCGCCGAAAACCTGCCCGGGGTGCCGTTCGGCTCCACCGGACTGGTCATCGGCGCGACCGTGGGCTCGGCCCTGGAGGAGCTGGGCATCGACCTGGCCGCCTCCGCCGCGCCGATCCTGGCCCCCGGGCTGGGAGCCCAGGGCGCCACCGGCGCCGAGATGAAGGCCTCCTTCGGGGCGTTCTGGCCGCAGGTGCTCGGCAGCCAGAACACCAGCAGCACCCCGGCGCCCTTGGCGAGTTCCTCGACCACGGGGGCCTGGATGACAGCGCCGAAGACGTCAAGGTCCAGGCGGCCGGCCGGGTTGAAGAACAGTTCGGTGAACGTGTCGCCCACCAGCAGCGCGCCGGCCACCGAGGCGCCGGCGCCCCAGAGCAGGGCGAGCAGCAACATCGCCCGTGGTTCCGGGTCCCAGCGATCCACCCAGCGCAGTCCCAGCAGGCACAGGGCCAGCGGGACCATCGCCAGGGCCCCAAGCCACAGAACCGTGGAGGGGCCGAAGATATCGGCCAGGAAAAGCCCAACACCTGCCAGCAGGACGGTGCAGAGAGACCATGGCCATCAGCACCTTGGGCGCGAAAAAGTCCGGCCTGGGGGCCCGAGCAGGCACAAGGGCTAAACCGCCGCGGCGCGAGAGGTGTGATGCTCCCCGGTCCACGGGTCGTGAGGGTTGGGTGCGGGCGAGGGGCTGCAGGGGGTGTGAGGTAAAGCTCATGCACTAAAGACTACGTGCCATGCGCGCTGTGATAATTTTGACTGAGCAGTAAATCACTATGCAGCAGCACCCGGCAACACCCCCGAATGAGCCAGCAACCTTTAAATTCCGTCCAGTGAGGCGGGGAAGGAGGCCGCATCATGAGTAACGACGCCAACGCGGCACGGAACTTAGCGCCAAAAACTGCCCGGACGGTCCTCTCAAGCGAGGACATCGACCGCGTATTGACCCGCATCGCCCACGAGATCATCGAGGCGAACAAGGGCACCAAGGACCTGGTCCTACTTGGGCATTCCCACCCGCGGAGTCCCGCTGGCGCAACGGTTGGCGGAGCGCATCGCCGCCACCGAACCCGGCCTGGACGCGGCCTCCATCGTCGGCCAGCTCGACGTCACGATGTACCGCGACGACCTGCGCCACTCCCCCACCCGCACCCCGCCGCCCACGCGGCTTCCCGCCGGCGGCATCGACGGCAAGGCCGTCGTGCTCGTCGACGACGTGCTGTACTCCGGCCGCACCATCCGCGCCGCCCTCGACGCGCTCGGCGACCTCGGCCGCCCGCGCTCGTGCGGCTGGCCGTGCTGGTCGACCGCGGCCACCGCGAACTGCCGATCCGCGCCGACTTCGTCGGCAAGAACCTGCCGACCGCCACCACCGAGAGGGTGCAACGTGCACCTCGCAGAGGTCGACGGCGAGAACAACAACGACGTCAGCATCGAGGCCGCCGCATGAGGCACCTGCTCTCCACCCATGATCTGTCCCGCGCCGACGCGATCGGGATCCTCGACATCGCCGAGGACATGGCGGCTGTCGGCACCGCGAGGTCAAGAAGCTCCCGACGCTGCGCGGCAAGACCGTCGTCAACCTCTTCTTCGAGGACTCGACCCGCACCCGCATCTCCTTCGAGGCCGCCGCCAAGCGGCTGCAGCGCCGACGTCATCAACTTCACCGCCAAGGGTCGAGCGTCTCCAAGGGCGAGAGCCTGAAGGACACCGCGCAGACGCTGCACGCGATGGGCGCCGACGCCGTCGTCATCCGCCACGGCGCCTCCGGCGCCCCGGCCCGTCTCGCCGCGAGCGGCTGGATCGACGCCGGCATCATCAACGCCGGCGACGGCACCCACGAGCACCCGACCCAGGCGCTGCTCGACGCGTTCACGATCCGCAGCCACTGGCGCGCGTCACGGCACCTCCCGCGGGCACGCGACCTCGGCGGCGTGAGGGTCACGATCGTCGGCGACATCCTGCACTCCCGGGTCGCCCGCTCCAACGTCTGGCTGCTGCGCACCCTCGGCGCCGAGGTCACCCTGGTCGCCCCGCCGACGCTGGTGCCGGACGGCTCCACGTGTGGCCGGCGACGGTCGGCTACGACCTCGACGCCGCGCTCGCCGGCGGCCCGACGTGGTGATGATGCTGCGCATCCAGGCCGAACGGATGAACGCCGCGTTTTTCCCGAACACCCGGGAGTACTCCCGCCGCTGGGGTCTCGACGACGCGCGGCTGGCGGCGCTGGCGCGCAGGGCCAGTCCGAGACATCGTCATGCACCCCGGCCCGATGAACCGCGGCCTGGAGATCTCCTCCGCCGCGGCCGATTCGCCGCGGTCGACGGTGCTCGAACAGGTAGCCAACGGTGTCGCGGTGCGCATGGCGGTGCTGTACCTGCTGCTGTCGGGGGACCAGGAGCGTCCCTCCGGCCGCTAGAACCCTAGAAACGGGAGTCACCGATGAGCACACCACCAACACCTACCTGATCCGCGGCGCGAAGCCGCTGGGCGCAGAGGCCACCGACCTGCTGCTCGCCGACGGGCGCATCGTCGAGATGGGCGCCGAGGCGGCAACCCACCCGGCCGCCGCCGGCGCCACCGTGATCGACGCCGACGGCCTGGTCGCGCTGCCCGGCCTCGTCGACCTGCACACCCACCTGCGCGAGCCCGGCTACGAGGAGCGAGACCGTCCTGACCGGCACCCGGGCCGCGGCGCTCGGCGGCTTCACCGCCGTGTTCGCCATGGCCAACACCTCCCCGGTGGCGGACACCGCCGGGGTCGTCGAGCAGGTCTGGCCCTCGGCGAGCCGCTCCGGCTACGTCGACGTGCGCCCGATCGGCGCCGTCACCGTCGGCCTGGCGGGCGAGCAGACTCGCCGAGATCGGCGCCATGGCCGACTCCCGCGCGCAGGTCCGCGTCTTCTCCGACGACGGCTTCTGCGTCTCCGACCCGCTGCTCATGCGCCGCGCGCTCGAGTACGTCAAGGCGTTCGACGGCGTCGATCGCCCAGCACGCCCAGGAACCGCGCCTCACCGAGGGCGCCCAGATGAACGAGGGCGCCGTCTCCGCCGAGCTCGGCCTCGCCGGCTGGCCGGCCGTCGCCGAGGAGTCGATCATCGCCCGCGACGTGCTGCTCGCCGAGCACGTCGGCTCCCGCCTGCACGTCTGCCACGTCTCCACCGCCGGCTCCGTCGAGATCATCCGCTGGGCCAAGTCCCGCGGCATGCAACGTCACCGCCGAGGTCACCCCGCACCACCTGCTGCTCACCGACGAACTGGTCACGGGCTACGACCCGGTCTACAAGGTCAACCCGCCGCTGCGCCGCGAGGCCGACGTCATGGCGCTGCGCGCCGGCCTGGCCGACGGCACCATCGACATCGTCGCCACCGACCACGCGCCGCACCCCGCCGAGGCGAAGGACTGCGAGTGGGCCGCCGCCGCCAACGGCATGGTCGGCCTCGAGACCGCGCTCTCGGTGGTCCAGCCACCATGGTCGAGACCGGGCATGCTCGCCTGGGCCGACGTCGCGCGCGTCATCTCCGCCGCCCCGGCCGCGATCGGCCGCGTCGACGGCCAGGGCCGCGCGCTGGCCGTCGGCGAGCCGGCGAACATCACGCTGTACGACCCGACGCCCGCTGGGTCGTGGACCCGTACGCGATGGCCACCAAGGGCCTGAACTCGCCGTACCTGGGATGGAGCTGCCGGGCAAGGTCACCACGGTGTTCTTCCACGGGCACCCGACCGTGCTCGACGGCGCACTGGCCACCCCGCGCCTCGTGGGAGCCGAGTAAGTTGGGCCAATACACCGGCGCCGTGGTCATCACCATCGCGGTCATCGCGGTGCTGGTCGCCCTGATCCTGCTCGGCTGGCGCAACCGCCTGCGCCGCCAGTCCGGACATCGCCGCCCCGCCGGCGACCCCGGCCGATCCCGGCGTGCTGCTGGCGGACCCCAGCGAGGGGCAGTACGTCTGCACCACCACCGCCGGGGACTGGCTGGACCGCGTCGCCGCGCACCAGCTGGGCTTCCGCACCAACGCCACGCTGTCCGTCCACGCCGACCGGCGTGCTGCTGGCCCGCCACGGGGCCGCCGACGTGTTCATCCCCGCGGCCACCATCACCGCGTGCAGCGCGCCTCGGGCATGGCCGGCAAGTCGTCGAGACCGACGGGCTGCTGGTCATCACCTGGGCGCTGGGGGACAAGGCGGTCGACACCGGCTTCCGCCCCCGCTACCACCTGGAACTGCCGGTCCTGCTCACGGGCATCGCCGCCCTGGGGCTGGCCCGGACCAGCCGAACGCCGAAAAACCATCACCCGCCGAGGATAAGGAAAACCAGTGACAGCAGTACCAACGACCGAGCCAGCCGTCCTGGTGCTCGAAGACGGACGGGTTTTCCGCGGCCGCAGCTACGGCGCCATCGGCACCACCTTCGGCGAGGCCGTCTTCTCCACCGGCATGACCGGCTACCAGGAGACCCTCACCGACCCGTCCTACGCCGGCCAGATCGTCGTGCAGACCGCCCCGCACATCGGCAACACCGGCGCGAACGACGAAGACACCGAGTCCAGCCGCATCTGGGTCGCCGGCTACGTCGTGCGCGACGCCGCGCGCCGCCCGTCCAACTGGCGCTCGCAGCGCACCCTCGACGAGGAACTCGATCACCGGCGGCGTCGTCGGCATCCAGCGGCATCGACACCCGCGCGCTGACCCGCCACCTGCGCGACCGCGGCGCCATGCGGGCCGGCATCTTCTCCGGCGAGGCCGCAGCGGCACCGTCGCCGAGCTGCGTCGCACAGGTCAACGCGCAGGCGCCGATGGCGGGCCTGAACCTCTCCGCCGTGGTCTCCACCAAGGAGGCCTAACGGTCGAGCCGAAGGACCACGGCTTCACCGGCGAGGTGGAGTTCTCCATCGCCGCGATCGACCTCGGCATCAAGGCGATGACCCCGCAGCGCTTCGCCGAGCGCGGCGTTCGCGTGCACGTGCTGCCGTACAACGCCACCTTCGAGGACATCGTCGCCACCGGCGCGCAGGGCGTGTTCTTCTCCAACGGCCCGGGCGACCCGGCCACCGCCAACGTGCAGGTGGAACTGGTCCGCCAGGTGCTGCGACGCGAAGATCCCGTACTTCGGCATCTGCTTCGGCAACCAGCTCCTCGGCCGCGCCCTGGGCTTCGGCACCTACAAGCTGCCCTTCGGCCACCGCGGCATCAACCAGCCGGTGCTGGACAAGGCCACCGGCCGGGTGGAGATCACCAGCCAGAACCACGGCTTCGCCGTCGACGCCCCGCGCGAGGGCGCCTCGCACGCCCCGCTGGACCGCTTCGGCCGCGTCGAGGTCTCGCCACAACTCCCTCAACGACCAGGTCGTCGAGGGCCTGGACTGCCTCGACATCCCCGCGTTCTCCGTGCAGTACCACCCGGAGGCAGCCTCCGGCCCGCACGACGCAAGCTACCTGTTCGACCGCTTCATCGACGTGATGCGCGCAGCGGGAACCGCCGCCGCATCCACCTCCACCACCGCCTCCACCCAGGAAGAGAAGTAAATGCCCAAGCGCGAAGACCTCAAGTCAGTCCTGGTCATCGGCTCCGGCCCGATCGTCATCGGCCAGGCATGCGAGTTCGACTACTCGGGCACCCAGGCGTGCCGCGTGCTGCGCGAGGAGGGCCTGCGGGTCATCCTGGTCAACTCCAACCCGGCCACGATCATGACCGACCCGGAGTTCGCCGACGCCACCTACGTCGAGCCGATCACCCCGGAGATCGTCGAGAAGATCATCGCCAAGGAGCGCCCGGACGCGACTGCTGCCGACCCTCGGCGGCCAGACCGCGCTGAACGCCGCGATCGCCCTGGACAAGGCCGGCGTGCTCGAGAAGTACAACGTCGAGCTGATCGGCGCGAACATCGAGGCCATCGAGAAGGGCGAGGACCGCGAGAAGTTCAAGGGCGTCGTCGAGCGCTGCGGCGCCGAGTCCGCCAAGTCCGACATCGTCCACACCATGGACGAGGCCTTCGCGGCCGTCGAGATCCTGAGCTACCCGCTCGTCGTGCGCCCGTCCTTCACCATGGGCGGCCTCGGCTCCGGCATGGCGTACAACGCCGAGGACCTGCGCCGCATCGCCGGCGCACGGCCTGCAGTACTCGCCGACCACCGAGGTGCTCCTCGAGGAGTCGATCCTCGGCTGGAAGGAGTACGAGCTGGAGATGATGCGCGACAAGGCCGACAACGTCGTGGTCGTCTGCTCCATCGAGAACTTCGACCCCGTGGGCGTGCACACCGGCGACTCGATCACCGTGGCCCCGGCCATGACGCTGACCGACCGCGAGTACCAGAAGCTGCGCGACATCTCGATCGCGGTCATCCGCGAGGTCGGCGTCGACACCGGCGGCTGCAACATCCAGTTCGCCATCGAGCCGGACACCGGCCGCATCGTGGTCATCGAGATGAACCCGCGCGTGTCGCGTTCCTCCGCGCTGGCCTCCAAGGCCACCGGCTTCGCCATCGCGAAGATCGCCACCAAGCTCTCGCTCGGCTACACCCTGGACGAGATCCCGAACGACATCACGCTCAAGACCCCGGCCTCCTTCGAGCCGGCCCTCGACTACGTCGTCGTGAAGGTCCCGCGCTTCGCGTTCGAGAAGTTCCCGGCCGCCGACGCCACGCTGACCACCACCATGAAGTCGGTCGGCGAGGCCATGGCCATCGGCCGCAACTTCACCGAGGCCCTGCAGAAGGCCCTGCGCTCCCTGGAGCAGAAGGGCTGCCGAGCTGGAGTTCAACAAGCCGATGGACTTCGAGGTCGAGGAGCTCATCGCGGCCTCCGTCAAGGGCTCGACCGCCCGCCTGTCCAACGTGCAGCGCGCGCTGCTGGGCGGCGCCACGATCGAGCAGATCTTCGACGAGACCGGCATCGACCCCTGGTACCTCGACCAGCTCGTGCTGATCAACGAGACCGCCGAGATGATCCGCTCCAACCCGGACCTCACCGAGGACGTGCTGCGCACCGCCAAGCGCCACGGCTTCTCCGACGCGCAGATCGCCAAGCTCACCAACAAGACCGAGGCGGTGGTGCGCGGCATCCGCCACGCGCTGAACATCCGCCCGGTCTTCAAGACGGTCGACACCTGCGCCGCCGAGTTCGAGGCCTTCACCCCGTACCACTACTCCTCCTACGACGAGGAGACCGAGGTCGCGCTGCACGAGAAGCCGTCGGTCATCATCCTGGGCTCGGGCCCGAACCGCATCGGCCAGGGCATCGAGTTCGACTACTCCTGCGTCCACGCCACCATGGCGCTGCGCAAGGCCGGCTACGAGACCGTCATGGTCAACTGCAACCCGGAAACCGTCTCCACCGACTACGACGTCTCCACCCGCCTGTACTTCGAGCCGCTGACGCTCGAGGACGTGCTGGAGGTCATCCACGCGGAGGAATCCACCGGCGGCGTGCTCGGCGTCTTCGTGCAGCTCGGCGGCCAGACCCCGCTGAAGCTCGCGCAGGAACTCGCCGACGCCGGCGTGCCGATCCTGGGCACCTCCCCGGAGGCCATCGACCTGGCCGAGCACCGCGGCGCCTTCCAGCGCGTGCTGGATGCCGGCGGCCTGATCGCCCCGAAGAACGGCACCGCCGTCTCCTTCGAGGAGGCCAAGCGCATCGCCGACGAGATCGGCTACCCGGTCCTGGTCCGCCCGAGCTACGTGCTCGGCGGCCGCGGCATGGAGATCGTGTACGACGAGGCCAACCTCGCCCGCTACATCCTCAACGCCACGGAGATCACCGAGGACCACCCGGTGCTGGTCGACCGCTTCCTCGAGGACGCCATCGAGATCGACGTCGACGCACTCTTCGACGGCAAGGACCTCTACGTCGGCGGCATCATGGAGCACATCGAGGAGGCCGGCATCCACTCCGGCGACTCCGCCTGCGTGCTGCCCCCGATCACCCTGGGCAAGGACGTGCGCGACCGCGTGGTCCACGCGACCCGCGTCATCGCCGAGGGCGTGGGCGTGCGCGGCCTGATCAACATCCAGTTCGCGCTGGCCTCCGACGTGCTCTACGTGCATCGAGGCCAACCCGCGCGCCTCGCCGCACCGTGCCGTTCACCTCCAAGGCCACCGGCGTGCAGCTGGCCAAGGCCGCGGCGATGATCGGTGTCGGCGTGTCGATCGCACACCTGCGCAGCGTCCACAAGCATGCTGCCGGAGACCGGCGACGGCGCCAACCTGCCGGACGGCGCGCCCGTCTCGGTGAAGGAAGCAGTGCTTCCGTTCGCCCGCTTCCGCACCCCGGAGGGCAAGGTCGTCGACTCGCTGCTCGGCCCGGAAATGCGCTCCACCGGCGAGGTCATGGGCATCGACAAGTACTTCGACACCGCCTTCGCCAAGTCGCAGGCCGCGGCCAACAACCCGCTGCCGACCTCCGGCAAGGTCTTCGTCTCGGTGGCCAACCGCGACAAGCGCTCGATCGTCATCCCGGTCAAGCACCTGGCCGACATCGGCTTCGAGATCATCTCCACCGGCGGCACCGCCGAGGTGCTGCGCCGCAACGGCATCCCGTCCACCGTGGTCCGCAAGGTCCGCGAGGGCGCTGCCGAGGGCGAGTCCAACATCGTCGACCTGATCACCGAGGGCGAGATCGCGATGATCCTCAACACCCCGTCCGGCGGCGAGGCCCGCGGCGACGGCTACGAGATCCGCGCGGCGGCAACCTCCGTCGGCACCCCGGTGATCACCACCGTCGCCGAATTCGGTGCGGCCATCCAGGCGATCGACGCCATGCGCCACTTCGAGTGGACCGTCACCTCGCTGCAGGAGCACGCCGCCACCCTGAATGCGGCCACCGCGTTGCGGGATGCAGCCGATGCCTAGCACCGAGAACACCACCGTGCCGGGCCGGCGCGCCGCCTTCGGGCAGCGCCTGGCCTCGGCCATGGCCGCGCACGGTCCGCTGTGCGTGGGCATCGACCCGCACCCGGGGCTGCTCGCGGCCTGGGGCCTGAACGACGACGTCGAGGGGCTCCGCTCCTTCTCGCTGCGCGTGGTCGAGGCCATGGCCGGACAGGTTGCGGCCCTCAAGCCGCAGGTGGCGCTCTTCGAGCGCCACGGTTCGCGCGGCCTGGCCGTGCTGGAGGAAACCCTGGCCGCCTGCGCCGACGCGTCGCTGATTTCGATCGCCGACGCCAAGCGCGGGGACATCGGGTCGACCATGGCCGCCTACGCCGACGCCTGGCTGGGGGAGGGCAGCCCGCTGGCCTCCGACGCCGTGACGCTGAGCCCGTACCTGGGCTACGAGTCGCTGCGCCCGGCGCTCGACCTCGCCGCCGCCACCGGCCGCGGCGTGTTCGTGCTCGGCCTGACCTCCAACCCGGAGGGCAAGGCCGTCCAGCATGTGGGAGGCGACGAGTCGGTTGCCAAGCGCATCATCGCAGCCGTCGGTGCGGAGAACGCCGCCGAAAACCTGCCCGGGGTGCCGTTCGGCTCCACCGGACTGGTCATCGGTGCCACCGTGGGTTCGGCGCTGGAGGAGCTGGGCATCGACCTGGCCGCCTCCGCTGCGCCGATCCTGGCCCCCGGGCTGGGAGCCCAGGGTGCCACCGGTGCCGAGATGAAGGCCTCCTTCGGGGCGTTCTGGCCGCAGGTG
>CAWFRB010000015.1:0-106336 GCA_963818105.1 uncultured Actinomycetota bacterium
CCCGGTCGCCAACCAGGAGATCATCGCGGCGGTGGGGGAGGACGTTCCGGCGGACCTCGTGCTTCCCGAGTGGATCGAACGCTGGCGGGAAGACACCGCGCTGCCCGGGGCGCGCAGGCCGGCTCCGCACCAGTGGGTCTAGGAGCCGCTCACCGGGAGTTGTTCCATGACGAAGGCCTCGGCAACGTCAATCACCTCGCGCGTGTGCAATTGCGCGATGAAGGCCACCGGCGTTTCGCCGTCGAGTCCCGGATTCGTCCCGAGCATCCAGAGCGCGGCCTTTTCGCGGTCGCCGAGGTTTTCCAGCGTCTTCCACACCCTGTAGCCAAGGCGGATCCGCTGCTCTTCGACCGGCCCGGGACCGGTTCCCTCCGGATGCGCCCACCGGTGGGGCGCGGTGTTGTCCCTGCTGCCGGCCATGGCCTGGACGGTTGGCCCCCCGAGGTCCACGAGGAGCCTTCGGGTGAGTTCGCGGACGTCCGACTCCGTTGACTCCACATATACGGCGCTGTGGTTTGAAGGTTTCATGACACCAGCATCGCCCTGCCGGGCGCATAAATCCATGCACGCCCGCGCCTATTTGGCGCTTCGGAGCAGAATGCCGACCAGCCAGACCACGATGGCGGTTCCCACCGTGAAGAAAACGATCGTTCCGAGTATTTCGCCATCCATGCTGCGGCTCTCCCTGGGGCAAGATCTTCAAGCGCGGCCGGCGGCACGCGCTTCCTTGTGAGCCAGTGAGTCATGTCCCGCGAGCCGTGTCGAGGGGAAACGGCTTGTCCTCATGCATTCCATACGCCGAAACCGTGAATCAATACGCCCGTCGACGCGGGGGAGCGGTCAGAGCAGCGTGGCGAACCGTTCCGCGGCCGCGGTCGCCCCGGCCACGATGATTTCGTCCTCCGGGTGCAGGATCGTCTGCGGAGACGCGTAGTCCCATTCACCGCTCTGGCCCTTGACCGCAACGACCGTGACATGGTGCTTTGCCCTGATCCCCGTGGTGCCCAGCGGCTGGCCTTGGGCTTCCTTGGGCGGCCGGGTCTTGACCATCGCAAAACCGTCCTCGAACTCGACGTAGTCAAGCATGGCGCCGCGGACCAGGTGGGCGACGCGGCGTCCCATGTCCTGCTCCGGACGGACGACGTGCTCAACGCCCAGCTGCTCGAGGATCTGTCCGTGGGCCTCGCTGACGGCCTTGGCCCAGATGGTGGGCTTCTTGAAGCGCAGCAGGGCCGAGGTGGTCAGGATGCTGGCCTCGAGGTCGCTGCCGATGCCGACCACGGCGCTGTCGAATTCGTGCACCGAGAGCTGGCGCAGGGCCTCTTCCTTGGTCGAGTCCGCCCGCACCACGTGGGTGAGCCGGCCGTTGAACGACTGGACGATGTCCTCGTCCGCGTCGATGCCCAGGACCTCGGTGCCGGCGGCCGCCAGCTCAAGGGCCAGCGCGCCGCCGAAGCGGCCAAGCCCGATCACGACCACGGAGTTGGCTTCCGCGATGCGTTCGATGGATTTGGGGGTGAATAGATGGTGCTTAGCCAATGAGTGGTCTCTCTTTCGGGAATTCGTAGAGCGGGGCGCGGGAGCGCAGGGCGAGTGCCGAAGCCAGGGTCACTGGCCCCAGCCGGCCCACGAACATGAGGAAGACAAGCAGCAGCTGTCCGGCAGGGGGCAGCGAGGCGGTGATGCCGGTCGACAGGCCGACCGTGGCGAACGCCGAGACCGTTTCGAAGAACAGCCTGTCGAAGCCGATGTCGGTGATGAGCATCAGGACCATGGTGGAGCCGATGACCAGGGCCACCGCCAACAGGACGATCGTGATCGCCTCGCGGTGCACCGAACGCGGAAGCCGCTTGCCGAAGACGTTGACTGCCACCCCGCCCTGGATCTCGGTGAGCAGGATGAAGAACAGCACGGCAAAGGTGGTGATTTTCAGGCCGCCGGCGGTGCCCGCCGGGCCGCCGCCGATGAACATGAGGATGTCCATGCCCAGCCACGTTGCGGGGTCCATCTGGCCCAGGTCCAGCGAGTTGAATCCCGCGGTTCGGGTCATGACGGACTGGAAGAATCCGGCCAGCAACTTGTCGGCCGCGGACAGGGGGCCAAGGGTCTTGGGGTTGTTCCACTCCACGGACGCTGATGAAAACGGTTCCCGCGGCGAGAAGGATGCCCGTGCCGGCCAGGACCAGCTTGGTGTTCATGGTCCAGTGCAGGGGCTTGCGGTAGTGGCGTCCGAGTTCGAAGAGCACCGGGAAGCCGAGGCCGCCGATGATGATGGCCAGCGCAATCGGCATGCAGATCCAGGGATCCCCGACGAAGCCGATGAGGTTGTCGCTGAACAGGGCGAATCCGGCGTTGTTGAAGGCCGACACCGAGTGGAAGAGCCCCAGCCAGATCGACTGGCCGAAGGAGTGGCCGTAGCCAAGCCCGAAGCGCAGGGCCAGCAGCGCCGCGGCGCCCACCTCGACCATCACGGTGATGCGCAGGACTCCCAGCAGACACCGATTTCACGTCGCCGAAGCCGGTGCTTTTGGTTTCCGCGGCGGCCTGCATCCGGGTTTTCAGGCCGAGCCGCCTGGCCATGATCACTCCCAGCAGGGAGGCGAAGGACATGATGCCGAAGCCGCCGAGCTGGATCAGGCACAGGATGGCGATCTGGCCGAACGACGTCCAATAGACGGCGGTGTCAACGACCGCCAGGCCGGTGACGCAGACGGCGGATGTTGCGGTGAACAGCGCCTCCAGGGGGCCGGCGCCGCCGGGGCCCACCTTGGCGATCGGAAGCATCAGCACCAATGTCCCGACGACGATTGCGGTGCCGAAGCCCAGGGCTATCGCCTGGGCCGGATGGCGGGGCAGAAATGCCCGGCCCAGGTGCCTGAACCTGTTTGCAGTGAAACGCATGAGTTACAGAGTAATCGCTGCAATCCCCGATTCCATGCCAAACGCGGGGCCCGTGAACTGCAATTGGCGCCTTGTGTCGGGAAACGGGCCCCTAATCAGTCCTGGTCGGTGTTGATGCGCGGCCAATTGTTCGCGGATGCCGTCGAAGTGGCGGCTGAGCAAATCGCTGGCCAGCGCCTTGTCCCCGGCCTTCACGGCATCGAGGAGCTCGCGGTGCGAATGCGCCGTCTCGGCAAGGTGTGCCCGGGTGCTGTCCCGTACTCCGATGCCCTGGTGGATGGTGCGGTAGACATCCCAGAAGACGCCCAGCAGGTTGCTGAGCAGCTGGTTGTTGAGCGGCTCAAACAGGATGCGGTGGAAGTCCTTGTCGGCGTCGACGAAGTTCTGGCCGTCCGCTGCGAGGGACTCCATGGTGACGACGCTGGCCTCGAGCTTGGCCAGCTGGTCGGGGGTGATGGCGGAAATCGCCGAGCCGACAAGCCCCGACTCCAGCGCCTGCCGCACGTCGACCAGTTCGTTGGCCTCGTGTCCCTTGTGGCGCAGCGACATTTGCCCGCGGAAAGTCAGCGAATCCGAGAGTGCCAGAAGGTTTTCGTCGGCAACGAACATGCCGAAACCGTGCCGGATCTCCACGACGCCGAGGGCCTGGAGCACCTTGATGGCCTCGCGCAGGGTGTTGCGGCCGACGCCCAGCTCCGCGGAAAGCTCCTGCTCGGTGGGCATGGCGTCTCCGGGCAGCAAACCGCGATCCAAGATGAGGTCGGTGATATCGGCCGTCAGCGCGCGCAGGCGGGCATGGGCATCGAGGCGTGGTGGTCGCGTGATGGTCATGTGTGTGCTGATACCTCCTAGTCGTGCCGGGAAATGACTCCCCGGAATCCAATCATCGTCCATTGTGGGCCAAAACATGTGACCCAGTTGACTATCGGGCGTGATGCCGCTTACAGTCTAACTCACAGCATAGGACATCCTACGTCCGACTTTCTCAGTCTTGGATTTGAAAGAGGTTAGATATGACCCTGAAGGACTTGGCCAATAAGCCCCGCGGCCGCCGTGAATTTCTCAAGATGACCGGCATGCTCGGTGCCGCGGCCGCCTTCTCGGCTACGGTCGCCGCATGCTCGAGCCCCGGTGCAGCGACCGGAGGCGGCAGCGCTGCCGCATCCGGAGCCACCACCCACCTGGAAGCCGGCATCTCCTACGCCCTGTCGACCGGCTTCGACCCGATGACCTCCTCCGGTGCTACCCCGTTCGCCGCCAACATGCACATCTTCGAGGGCCTCGTCGACCTGCACCCGGCAACCCGCGAACCGTACCTGGCACTCGCCGCCGCCCAGCCCGAAGCAGCTCGGCGACACCAGCTGGGAAGTCAAGCTTCGCTCCGGCGCCAAGTTCCACAACGGCGATGCCGTAACGGTCGACGACGTCGTCTACTCCTTCGAACGCGTGCTGGACACCAAGAACGCATCGCTCTTCGCGCAGTTCGTGCCGTTCATCAAGACCGTCAAGGCCAAGGGCGACGACACCGTCGTCTTCACGCTGAACTACGCCTTCCCGCTCTTCCCGACCCGCATCTCCGTGGTCAAGATCGTCCCGAAGAAGCTCGCCTCCGCGGACCAGAAGGCCTTCGACGCGGCCCCGGTCGGCTCGGGCCCGTACAAGCTGGTCTCGGCGACCAAGGACGACAAGATCGTCTTCGAGAAGTTCGCCGACTACAACGGCGCCTACGCAGCCAAGGCCGAGACCATGACCTGGTACCTGCTCTCCGATGCAGCCGCCCGCGTCACCGCCGCCGAATCCGGCCGCGTATCGGTGATCGAGGACGTGCCTTACCTGGACGTCGAGCGCCTCAAGTCCAAGATGAACGTCGAATCCGTGCAGTCCTTCGGCCTGCTCTTCCTCATGTTCAACTGCGCCGAGGGCCCGTTCGCCGACAAGCGCGTGCGCCAGGCCTTCCACTTCGCCACCGACACCCAGACGATCATCGACCGCGCGCTGCTGGGCAACGCCAAGGCCGCGACCTCCTACGTGCAGGAAACCCACCCGCAGTACGTCAAGGCCGCGAACCGTCTACGGCTACGACCAGGCCAAGGCCGAGGCACTGCTCAAGGAAGCCGGCGTCACCAACCTCGAATTCGAGCTGCTGACCACCGACACCTCCTGGGTCAAGGACATCGCCCCGCTGCTGCTCGAATCCTGGAACAAGCTTCCGGGCGTCAAGGTCACCATGCAGAACCTGCAGTCCGGTGCGTTGTACACCGACCACGTGGACACCGGAACGTTCCGCGTCGTCGCGGCCCCGGGCGACCCGTCGGTCTTCGGCAACGACCTGGACCTGCTGCTGAGCTGGTTCTACCGCGGCGATGTCTGGCCGACCAACCGCTTCCGCTGGTCCAAGGCCGCCGAATACAAGGCGCTGCAGGGCATGCTGGACACCGCGGTGAAGGCCAAGGACGAGGCCGGCGCCACCAAGGCCTGGACCGAAGCCATCAACCTGATCTCCGACCACGTGCCGCTGTACCCGGTGCTGCACCGCCAGCTGCCGACCGCCTGGAACGAAAAGTCGGTTGAGAACTTCAAGCCGCTGCCGACCACCGGCGTCTCCTTCATCGGAGTCTCGCCGAAGGCCTAACGGCCTTTCCCTGCTTGCGTGGCGCGCCCGTTGCATCTTCCCCCAAGTGCATCGGGTGCGCCCCGCACCCCCCTGACAATTTGCTGCCTACCCATCGGAGTCCTTGAGTGGGAACCCTCCTACGGCTACTGCTACGTCGCCTCGCCGCACTGCCCCTGATGATCCTGGGAGTCACCTTCCTGGTCTTCATCATCCTCAAACTTTCCCCCGGTGACGAGGCCACGTCCGCGCTGGGCGAAGGCGCCTCGGAGGCGGCCAAGGACGCCTACCGCGAAGAGCGCGGGCTCAACGCGCCGCTGGTCATCCAGTACGTCGCCTTCCTGGGCCGCCTGGTCACGCTGGACTTCGGCAAGACCACCCCGCCGGAGCGCCCGGTCGGCGAAATGATCGCCAACGCCTTCCCGCTGACCCTGCAGCTGACCTTCTACGGCGTGCTGATCGCCGTGGTCATCGCCCTGGTCTTCGGCGTCATGGGCGCCCTCTACCGGGACAAGATGCCCGACCAGCTGGTCCGCATCTTCTCCATCGCGGCAGTGGCCACCCCGTCCTTCTGGCTCGGCATCCTGCTCATCCAGTGGCTGGCCCTGGGCGCGAACCCGCTCTTCCCCTCCGGCGGCGCGGCCCCCGAAGGATCGGGCATCGTCGGCTGGCTGTCCCACATGACGCTTCCGGCGCTCGCCCTGGCCATCCCGGTCTCCGCCTCGCTGATCCGCGTGGTGCGCACCTCCATGGTCGAGGAACTGGACAAGGACTACGTCCGCACCGCCATCGGCAACGGCGTGCCGCGCGGCGAGGTGCTCACCCGCAACGTGCTGCGCAACGCGCTGGTCACCCCGGTCACCGTGCTGGGCCTGCGCATCGGCTACCTGCTCGGCGGCGCCGTCGTGATCGAAATGATCTTCTCGCTGCCCGGCATGGGCCAGCTGATCATGAACGGCATCACCAACTCCGACGTCAACCTGGTCCAGGGCGTGGTGCTGACCATCGCGGTCACCTTCGTGCTGGTCAACATCGTCGTGGACCTGCTTTACCTGCTCATCAACCCGCGCATCAGGACGGTGTAACTCTTCATGGCCACCCTTGCCCCCCGAAACGGCCTGGTCGCACGCCTGAGCTCCGGAACCACGCGCTTCACCGCGCTGCCGCTCGGCTCAAAGATCGCACTGGCCTTCCTGGTGCTGATCTCCCTCGCGGCGATCCTTGCCCCGGTGCTCGCCCCGCACGACCCGCTGGCCTCCGGCATCCCCGCCCGGCCGCCGAGCGCCGAGAACCTCTTCGGCACCGACAGGCTGGGCCGGGACATCTTCTCCCGCCTGCTCTTCGGCGCCCGCTCCTCGCTGCTGATCGGCATCGGCTCCGTCGCCCTGGCCCTGGTCATCGGCGGACTGCTCGGCGCGCTTGCCGCAACCAGCGCCAAGTGGGCCAACGAGACCATCATGCGCATCATGGACATGCTCATGGCGTTCCCGGGCATCGCGCTGGCCGCGGCCCTGCTGGCCTCGCTGGGCAACTCGCTGCCGGTGATCATCCTGGCCATCGCGGTGATCTACGTGCCGCAGATCGCCCGCGTGGTCCGCGCCAACGTGCTGGCCCAATGGGGCGAGGACTACGTCCGCGCCGAACGCGTCATCGGCGCCGGCCGCTTCTACATCCTGGGCACCCACGTGCTGCGCAACTGCGCCGCCCCGGTGCTGGTGTTCGCCACCGTCATGGTCGCCGACGCCATCATCCTGGAGGCATCGCTCTCCTTCCTGGGCGCGGGCATCCAGGACCCGGCACCGAGCTGGGGCAACGTGATCGCCTACGGCCGCACCCTGGTGCTCAACGGCGCCTGGTGGGCCACCACCTTCGCCGGCCTGACGATCCTGCTCACGGTGCTGGCGCTGAACATCCTGGCCGAGGGCATGACCGACGCCCTGGTGAACCCCAAGTCCACCAGGAAGAGCGCCTCGACCTCGGAAACCGCCGCCGCCAAGGCCGCCAAGCCGGCCGTCGACACCGCCGCGCTGGAACGCCTGCGCGGGGAACTGGCACTGCTCTCGGAGACCGAATCCCGCCGCACCGACAGGCTCAGCCTGGACACCGCGCGCGGGGGAGCCGAAGGTCATCCTCGAGGTCAAGAACCTCTCCATCCGCTTCCCGGCCCGCTTCGGCGACACCCGGATCGTGGACAACGTCTCCTTCACGGTGCGCGAGGGCGAAACCATGGGCCTGGTCGGCGAATCCGGCTGCGGCAAGTCGATCACCTCGCTGGCGATCATGGGGCTGCTGCCCGACACCGCGAAGATCACCGGCTCCATCAAGTTCGGCGGACAAGGAATTGCTGCCCGCGGGACCCGACGGGTTCGCGCTGGCCGGCGACGAGAAGGTCTACAAGGGCCTGCGCGGCGAACAGATCGCCATGGTCTACCAGGACGCGCTGTCCTCGCTGAACCCCTCGATGCTCGTGGGCGACCAGCTGCGCCAGCTGACCAAGCGCAACGGCCGCACCAGCCCCGAGGAACTGCTGCGCCTGGTCAAGCTCGACCCGGTGCGCACGCTGCGCTCCTACCCGCACGAGCTCTCCGGCGGCCAGCGCCAGCGCGTGCTGATCGCCATGGCGCTGAGCCGCAAGCCGAAGCTGGTGGTCTGCGACGAGCCGACCACCGCGCTGGATGTCACGGTGCAGAAGCAGGTCGTGGACCTGCTCAACGAGCTGCGCGAGCAGCTGGGCTTCGCGATGGTCTTCGTCAGCCACGACCTGGCACTGGTGGCCTCGCTGGCGCACCGCGTCACCGTCATGTACGCCGGCCAGGTCGTCGAATCCGGACCGGTTCCCGCGGTGCTCAAGGCCCCGGCCCACGAGTACACCCAGGGCCTGCTCGGTGCCGTGCTGTCGATCGAATCCGGTGCCACGCGCCTGCACCAGATCCCCGGATCCGTGCCGTCGCCGTACTCGTTCGCCGCGGGGGACAGGTTCGCCGAACGTTCCCAGCGCGCCGACGCGGATCCGAACATGCCCACCGACTTCGTGCCGGCCAGCTCCGAAGCCGGAGCACTTCTGGGCCAGCCACGAAACAGTTTCCCAGGGAGGCCGCCTAGTGAGTGCCGATACAAACACCCCGGTCGTCGAGCTGCGCGACATCCACGTGCACCACCGCGCCCGCGGCGGCAAGCTCTTCTCCCCGAACATCGTCCGTGCCGTCAACGGGGTGGACTTCTCCGTCTCCCGCGGCGAGACGGTGGGCATCGTGGGCGAATCCGGCTGCGGCAAGTCGACCCTGGCCTCCGTGCTGGTGGGCCTGCAGGAACCGACCAGCGGAACAGTGCTCTTCCGCGGCAAGGACGCTGCCAAGCGCAACGCGGCCGGCCGCAAGGAGTTCGGCCGCTCCGTCGCCGTGGTCTTCCAGGACCCGTCGACGGCGCTGAACCCGCGCATGACGATCCACGACATCCTCACCGACCCGCTGAAGATCCACGGCATCGGCAACGCGGCATCCCGCGCGGCCAAGGTCGCGGACCTGCTCTCCGTGGTGGGCCTGCCCGCCTCGGCGGCCTCCGCGATGCCCAACCAGGTCTCCGGCGGCCAGCGCCAGCGCGTTGCCATCGCCCGGGCCCTGGCCCTGGACCCGGACATCATCGTGGCCGACGAGCCGACCAGCGCGCTGGACGTCTCGGTGCGCGCCCAGGTGCTGAACCTGCTCACGGACCTGAAGTCCTCGCTGAACCTCGGCATGGTGTTCATCTCCCACGACATCCAGACCGTCCGCTACGTCTCTGACCGCATCTGCGTGATGAACGCCGGGCAGATCGTGGAGCAGGGCACGGCCGCCCAGGTCTTCGAAAACCCGACCAACGAGTACACCCGCACGCTGCTCGGCGCGGCCCCCTCGCTCCTGCAGCTCTAAACACCCCCAAACCCGGTGGGCGGTGCGCGTGCCCCACACATTCACGCGCACCGCCCGCCACCCCCAGCAGTAAACCCCCTTAGAAGAAAGATTTTCTCGTGGCATTCGCAAACAACCCCAAGTACACCGGCGTCATCCCCCCGGTAGTCACCCCGCGCACCGCGGATGGCGCCATCGACGTCCCGGGTCTGCAGGCCGTCGTCGAGCACCTGATCACCGGCGGGGTCACCGGCCTGTTCGTGCTCGGTTCCTCCGGCGAGGTCCCGTACCTCACCAACGCCGAGCGCGCCCTGGTGGTCTCCACCATCCGCGACGCCAACGCCGGCCGCGTGCCGCTGATCGTCGGCGCCAACGAGCAGACCACCGAGCGCGTCATCGAGGAGGGCCGCGCGATGATCGAACTCGGCGCCGACGCCCTCGTCGTCACCACCCCGTACTACGCACTGTCCAACGCCGCCGAGGTGGAGGCCCACTTCCGCGCCGTCCACGCAGCGCTGCAGATCGACATCTTCGCCTACGACGTGCCGGTGCGCACCCACGTCAAGCTGTCCGTCGCCACCGCCGTGGCGCTGGCCAAGGACGGGGTGATCGTCGGCGTGAAGGACTCCTCCGGCGACGACGTCTCCTTCCGCCAGCTGCTGCTGGCAACCCGCGACATCGAGGGCTTCTCGGTCTTCACCGGCCACGAGGTCGTCGTCGACGGCGCCATGCTCGGCGGCGCCCACGGCGTGGTCCCGGGCCTGGGCAACGTCGACCCGGCCGGCTACCGCCGCCTGTTCGATGCCGCGATCGCCGGCGACTTCGCCACCGCCGCCAAGGAGCAGGACCGCCTGACCGAGGTCTTCGAGATCGTCTACACCCCGGACTCCTCCCGCGTCTCCGGCGGCGCCGCCGGCCTGGGCGCCTTCAAGACCGCACTGGTGGAGATGGGCGTCATCGGCTGCAACAAGATGAGCACCCCGATGGAGGACCTGAACGCCGCCGAGGCCTCGGCGATCTCCGGCATCCTGACCCGCACCGGACTGCTCTAAGCCCCGATGGATCAAGCAACAGCACAGATGCGTCCCGAGGAATCGGGGCGCATCGCCGCGTTCGGCATCGACCTGGGCGGCACCAAGATCGCCGCCGGGCTGGTCGACGCCGACGGCACGGTCCTGGCCTCCGCCTCCGTCCCGACCCCCGCCACCGAGGGCGCCGAGGCGGTGCTCGACGCCGTCGCGGGACTCGTGGACGCGTTGCGCGCAACGCCGGAGGCCGCCGGCCTGCGGATCCTGGGCCTGGGCCTGGGCGCCGCCGGGGTCATCGACGCGGGCAGCGCGCGCGTGCTCTCGGCCACCGACACCATCCTGCACTGGGCGGGCACCGACCTGGCCGCGGGCCTGTAGGCCCGCACCGGGCTGGAGGTGCGCGCCGTCAACGACGTGCACGCCCACGGGCTCGGCGAGGCCTGGTGCGGCGCCGCAGCCGGCAGGGCCAACGCCCTGCTGCTGGCCGTCGGCACCGGCATCGGCGGCTCGCACCTGCTCGGCGGGGTTCCGCAGACCGGCGCGCACCACGTCGGCGGGCACATGGGGCACTTCGCCTCCCCGCTGGCCACCGGCGTGCGCTGCTCCTGCGGGCGCACCGGCCACCTGGAGGCCATCGCCGCGGGACCCGCCATCCACCGCAACTACCTGCGCCTGGGCGGGGATCCCTACGTCGCGGACACCCGCGAGCTGACGGCCCTCGCCCATGCGGGGGACCTGCTGGCCATCCAGACGCTGCGCACCGGCGGACGCGCCGCGGGCATCGCGGCCGGCTCGCTGGCGAACATCCTGGACCCGGAGCTCATCGTGCTTTCGGGCGGCATGACCGGCGCCGGGGACCTGTGGTGGGACGCCGTGCGCGAGGGATTCGCCGCCGAGGCCATCGACCCGCTGCAGCAGCTGGAACTGGTTCCGGCGACCCTCGGCAACGACGCAGCACTCATCGGCGCGGCAGGACTCTTCCTGGCGCCGCTTACCCCGAAGGACCCGACATGATCTTGACCCCCAGCGAACTCGAGGCCCTGCGCGGGCGCCTGATCGTCTCCGCCCAGGCCTACCCGGGCGAGCCCATGCGCACCCCGACCACCATGGCGCAGGTCGCCGCCTCCGCCGTCATCGGCGGGGCGGCCGCGGTGCGCGTCCAGGGCATCGCGGACGTGCAGTTCACCCGCAGCGCGGTGGAGGTGCCCGTGATCGGGCTCTGGAAGGACGGGCACGACGGCGTCTTCATCACCCCGACCGCGCGCCACGCGCTGGCCGTGGCCAACGCCGGGGCGCACATCGTCGCCCTGGACGGCACCCGCCGTGAGCGCCCGGACGGGCTCACCCTGAAGCAGACCATCGACATGGTCCACGAGCAGTCGCACGCGCTGGTCATGGCCGACTGCGGTTCGCTGGCCGACGCGATGAACGCCGCGGAGGCGGGCGCCGACCTGATCGGCACCACGCTGGCCGGCTACAGCGGGGAACGGCCCAAGACCGAGGGCCCGGACCTGGAACTGCTGGCCGCCATCGCGATGGCCGGGCTGGGCATCCCGCTGATCGCCGAGGGCCGGATCCACACCCCGGCCCAGGCCCGTGCGGCCCTGGACATGGGGGCCTTCGCGGTGGTCGTCGGCACGGCCATCACGCACCCGGCCAGCATCACCGGCTGGTTCGACGCCGCCATGCGCGCGTAGCGGACCGCCTCAGCGCCCGGTCAGCCTGCCCAACGCCGCCGCCCGGTTGCGGTGGCCGACCAGCTCGTCGAGGACGATGGTCGCCGCGGGCGTCGCCAGGATCAGCGCCAGGCACAGCGTCAGCGGCAGTCCGGCCACGGCCAGGCCGATCGCCGCGGCGCTGCACACCAGCAGCGCCGCGGCGAGCCACAGCTGGAGCGGATCCACTGCCACCATGTAGGCGTGCAGGAAGGTCAGCACCAGCGCAAACACCGCCACCGGAACGGCCACCGAGGCCACCACCCCCGCCTCGCCGATCCGGGTCTGCCCCTCAAGGTAAAGCGCGTAGACGCGCAGCCCGACGCCGGTGGCGGTGATCGAGGCGAAGAGCAGCATGTGCGCGTAGCCGAACACGAACGACCGTTCGCGCCGGGCATGCAATGCGGTTCCGGCCGGGACCATGAAGTACAGCCACCACATGGCGAAGGCCAGCCCGGTGCCGGCCAGTCCCACCAGCACCGTGTCCAGGCTCCAGCCGCTGCCGGAAACCACCGCACGCAGGGCGGTGATGGTGCCGACGAGGCACTCGCCCAGCGCGATGATGGCCAGCAGGCTGTAGCGTTCGGCGATGTGGTGCGCATGCCAGGGCGTCCGCGACTTCCTTTCGGCGATCACCGGGGTCGCCATTTCAAGGATGAACAGCGGGATCGCCATCAGGAACATCTGCCCGACGCCGGTGTCGATCAGGATCACGACGATCCAGCCGGCCTGTGCCACGGCAAGGTAGCACGCGTACTTGAGGCATGTCGAACGGCGCCGCGGATCCTGCTTGGCGGCCCGCAGCCACTGGAAGATCAGCGGCACCCGCATCACCACGTATCCGAGCACCATCACCCGGTTGTCGACGTGGATGCCCTGCTGGATGGAGGCAAACATGGGTTCCAGGCCCATGGCCAGGATCAGCACGCCGAGCCATCTGGAGCATTGTCATCAGGCGGAACACCCAGTCGTCGGTGTCGTAGGCGCTGGCGAACCAACTGAAGTTGATCCATGCCCAGATGACCGCAAACATGGCAAAGCAGAAGCTGACGACACCCGTTCCCGCGTGGCCCTTGGCCAGGCTTTCGGCGAAGAGGTTTGCGGCGACGCCGAAGGCAATGGCGAACGTCAGGTCGAAGAACAACTCCAGCGGCGTGGACACGCGGTTTTGCTCGTGGGGGTCCCGGCCTCCCATGCGTGCCATGGCGTGCCGCAACGGGTTTTCGCCCATGGATTTCGGTCCCTTCAATTCCTCCGGCGTCGTTCCTGTTTTCAATGATGCGCCATCCAGGGACGGCGTCGAGTCGTATCGGTTCAACGTTTTCGGTTGCGGCATTTCGCGGGAGTCGCTGCGGCGACATGTCGGCGATGCGCGTTTCGGCCACCACCGATGTTGCATCAAGTTCATGGATGCTGCCTCGCCGGGGCCCGGGAACGACCTTCGATTGTTCGAAGTTGTATTCACAGATACGTGTGCGATTCGGTCAAAGTGTCGGTAATGTTTTCTATAATTTAGGTATGACATCGAGGTCAGAAACGGGTGGTCTTGGGGACGGTTCGGAATCCGGTCCCGCAGAACTGACCTATGAGTATCTGGCCGAACAGGGCATCGACTTGCGTCATTTCCTACAGCAGGCGCTGACCGCCGAGGGCACTGACGGGTTGCGGGCCATCGCGGCAGCCTTGGACCACACGCGCATTTCCACAGCGTCCTATGAGCGGGTCGACAGCATCGCGGCGCTGGAGGAGCTAAAGTCCAGCGCCTGCGCACTCCAGGCAAAGACCACATGCGTTTACGACGACGAAGTTGCCGAGCATCGGGCGGCCAGGGGAGAGCGGATGCTCAACCCCAGTTGGGGCGTGGGGCCGGAGATCGCTTTTGCCCGCCACCAGCCGCCACGCACAGGTGCCCAGTACCTGGAATTTTGCCATGTTCTCACCGATGACTTGGTCTTCTCCTACGATGCCCTGCATCGCGGAGTGATCACCGAAGCTGAGGCCATCATCGTCGTCAAGGAAACACGTGGACTCACCCGGGAACAACGCGGAGAAATCGACCTTCGACTCTTCTCCGAGGGGCATCATTGTTTTGGGCTCGGGGGCAAGAAGCTTGCGGCCATGATCCGGGAATGGGCGCTGGCATACGGGTCGGAAAAGGAAGTCGACCTTGAAACCAGGGCCGCAAAGGAACGCTACGTCAGCATTTTCCCCATCGACCGCCACCGGATGAAAATCACCGGGATCCTGCCCACCGAATACGGTGTGTTGATCGCCCAGGTGCTTGAGAGCATGGTCTCCAGCGCAAAGGCACAGGGCGACGATCGTTCGCGGCAACATCTGGCAGTTGACTCGCTTCTTGAACGCTTGACCGGGTTGGACAGTCCCACCGCAATTCCCATCCAGCTGGGGCTGGTCATGACCGATCGGACCCTTTTCCAGGGCCACTCCGAGCCGGCGCTCTTGCAAGGCTACGGAATCATCTCCGCTGAGAAGGCCCGCATGCTCATCAACGGCAGCGAAGAGAACCCCAACGAGTTGGAGCTCTGGCTGCGGCGTCTCTATACGGCGCCCGGAACAGGTGACCTCATTGCGATGGATTCGGCGCAACGACTCTTTACCGGCGGGCTGAAGAAATTCATCAGCATTCGCGACCAGTTCTGCAGGTCGCCGTTTTGCGATAGTCCGATCAGGCATTTGGACCACGTGGTTCAAGCCGCCCGCGGAGGGCCGACCTCGGTCGAAAACTCGGGCGGATCCTGTGTTTTCTGCAACCAGACCAAGGAATGTCCGGGCTGGAAAGAGGAAACGATTCCGGGTCCGCGGCACACCAAACGAGTCACAACCTTCAGCGGCCACACGTATGTATCCACGGCGCTGCCCCTGCCTGGCACCAACCAGTACAACATCCAGCCCGCCCCGCCGCACGATCGGCAATAAAGGCACGCGCAGCAGCGGCAATGCGGATGGTTTCTAGTGTGGTTTGCGGGCCTCTATGAGGAAACGCGTGGAGTGTGCGACAAACGGTCCCTCTGAAACAATGAGGTCGTGCATCTCGCGGAGCCGCGGGAGGTAGGCCTCGACGGTGAAGCCCGGAACCATCCAGATGACCATCCGCAGGAAGTAGACCACTGCGCCGATGTCATGGAACTCAAGACGCAGCTCTTCGAACCGCAGGTCGATGATTTCCAGTCCGGCATCCTCCGCGGCCTCGACGTCGAAGTCCGGGTGGCGATCCAGCCGAACCGCTTCGGGCTGTTCGCCCAGGAAGTATTCAACGATTTCAAAGACGCTGTGCGGGCCCACGTGTTGTGCCAGGTAGCTTCCGCCGGGGCGAAGCACCCGGGCAATTTCCTCCCAGTAGACCTTCACGGGATGGCGGCTGGTGACCAGATCAAAGGCGGCATCACCGAAGGGGATCGGCGGTTCGGGGGAATCGGCCACGACTGCCACGCCCCGGGGATGAAGCAACTCGGTGGCCTTGGCAATGTTGGGTTTCCACCCCTCGGTCACCACCATGAGCGGCGGTAAGACTGGGATGCTCGCTATGACTTCGCCGCCTCCGGTCTGCAGGTCCAGCGCGGCGGAAACCACCGGAAGGCGTTCGGCCAGGAGCCTTGAGTAGCCCCATGACGGGCGTTCCTCGGTGGCGCGACCCTCAAACCACGAAAAGTCCCACCCGTCGATCGGAGCGTTTGCGGCCTCGGCGACCAGCTCTTCAAAGGTGCGGCTCATGCCTGGCCACTTTCCGCGTTGGCGATGAGCAGGTCCCTGGTGATCTCGAGCTGACCCAGGTGCTGGCAGAGTTCCTCGAACACATGCAGCAGGACGCCATTCGTGGTTGAAGTCCAGAAAACCTCGCGGCCCTCGGGCACCTGAACCGGTGCGGCGGCCGGATCCACGGAGAGGACATCGGCCATGAACTCTTCGCGGACGGCAGCGGCGCGGGCCAGGAGTTCCGCCACGGGACCGGTCTGCGTGAACTCCGCATCGCGATCACGGGGAACCTCTATCCCGCGATTCACGGTGCTGCTCCAGCGGCGCATCATCCCGAGGCAATGGTTGAGGATTCCATAGGGGGTGTTGGCCCCCGGCAGGGCCGGGGGCCGCGCTGCAAGTTCGTCGCCCAACGCCGCAACGATCCGGGTCATCTCATCGAACTTCAGCAACGAAAAATCCAGGAGCAGATGGCCCTTGGGAACCGAGAACGGCATTGGAGGATCCTTACCTCGAAACGGATGCGTCGAGGTCAAGAGTAGCGAACTCCTGGGCCTCGGAAACGAACTCGCCGCGCACCACGCGCAGAAGCACCTCGCTGAGCAGGTCCACGCCGGCGACCATGTCGTCGTCGCTTGTCAGCTCGCGTTCGTTGTGGCTGATGCCCTCGACACTGGGGACGAACAACATGATGGTGGGAACGAGGTCCTTCATGTTCGTCGAATCGTGGCCGGCCAGCGTGCGCACCACGCCATGGCTCAACCCCAGGCTCTCGGCAGCCTCCGCGGCCAGTTTCAGGCCTGCCTGGTCGTAGGCCTTGGCGCCCCAAATGTGCTCGGCGCCGCGCTCGATCCTGACGTTGGCCATCTTCTCGATCTTCGCCACCCTGGCATGGAGGGCGGCGTCCGCGGCCGCCAACACGTCAGGGTCGGTGGAGCGCACGTCGACGAGCAGGTTCACCCGGCTGGCCACGACGACGGGAGAGTTCGGGAACACGTTGAATTCGCCGCAGGAGGTGATGACCATGTGCTCGTCGGTCGAGTGTTCCAACGCGATTTCGCGGGCGGCAACCACCAGGGCCGAGGCGCCCAGCAGCGCATCCTGGCGGTCGGCGATGATCGTCGCCCCGGTGTGGGCCTGGTCGCCGTGCACGACGAACTCGTACTTGTTGGCTCCCCAGGTCGATTCGACAAGGCCGATGGTCAGGCCGCGGTCCTCGAGGGACCGTCCCTGCTCGATGTGGATCTCCACGTAGGCGGAGACCGGCAGCTCGAAATCGCCGATGGTGCCGATCGATTCCAGGGCCTCGCGGACCGAGACGCCGTCGGGGTCGGTGGTTTCCAGGACCTGTGCGGCGGACAGCTTGCCGGTGTAGACGGAACTGCCCATCATGGAGGGCTTGAAGCGGCAGCCTTCCTCGTTGAACCAGTTGATGACGACGATGTTGAACTTGGCGGGAGGTTCGTCCCCGGCCGCGGCCAGCTGCTCCTGCACGCGCTTGGCCGCGTGGGCGCCGGCGAGCACCCCGTAGGCCCCGTCGAAGCGCCCGCCCAGCGGCTGCGAGTCCAGGTGGGATCCGACAGCGATCCACGGGGCGCCGGGGGAGAGCTCGAGCATCGAGTACTGGTTGCCGACCTGGTCGTAGTGGACGGTGAAACCGTGGCCCTCGACCAGGCCGCGGAACCAGTTGCGGTTCTGGCCGTCGGCAACGGTTGCGGCCTGGCGGTCGACGCCGCCGCCTTCGGTGGCGCCGTTGGTGCTCATCGAAGCGAAGTCGGCAAGGAACGATGCGTTGTGTGAAGTCATTGGGTTTCCTGGGATCGGTGGGAGGAGGGGGAAGTTAGGCGACGGCCGGGGCGTCGGCGGTCAGCGACGAGTAGCTCTGCTCTCCGCCGACGAAGGTGCCGACGATGTGCAGGTCGGCGATGTTTTCGGTGTCCAGCGGGGAATCGGAGAGCACCACGAAGTCGGCAAGCTTGCCGCGGCACAGGCTCCCGCGGTCGTCGAACTGGCCGGTGGCCCTGGCTGCGTTGACCGTGTAGAGGCGCAGGGCCTCAAGCGGCGAGAGGCATTCGGCCGCCCCGCCGAGCACATGTCCCTTTTCGGTGCGGCGATCGACGGCCGAGGCCATGGCGCGGCGGACGTTGTTGTCGGCCACCGGCAGGTCGGAGCTGCCCGCGGCGAGGACGCCGGCCTCCAGGAGCGAGGCGCCGCGGTAGAGCCAGCCTTCGCGCTCGGGCCCGACGAGCTGGGCGAACTGGTCGCCCAGCGGGCCGATGAATGAGGCCTGCGGGGTCACCGCGATGCCGTGCCTGGCCACCGCCGCCACCTGGTCCGGGCGGGCGATGCCGAAGTGCTCGATCCGGTTGGGCAGGGCGTTCAGGTCCGTGGCGTTCCTGCAGGCCGGAAATGATCTCGATGGCCAGGTCGATGGCCGCGTCGCCGATGGCGTGCAGGGCCACGGGCCAGCCGGAGCGGTAGGCGGAGGACACCCGTTCGAGGTACTGCTCCGGGGTGTCGAGCAGGTACCCGGTGTTGTGCTGGTGCCCGCAGTAGTCTTCGGTGACCGCGGCGGTGGCTCCCAGCAGCGACCCGTCCATGAAGACCTTGACGGGACCCAGCGACAGGTGTTCGTTGCCGAACCCCGCCCGGATGCCGAGGCCCAGGCCGCGGCCGCCTCCCGTGCCGTGGGCGTCGGAGGCGTGCGAGGACTGCTCCGCCAGGGCGTCAAGGGCCGGCATGAGCTGGGCGCGGGCGTGCAGGCGGCCGGTGTCCAGGGCCTCTTGGTAGGCGGTGATTTCGACGGGGGAATGGCCGATCCAGCCGCCGCCCACGCCGGCCTCGGTGAAGGAGGTGATGCCCTCGGCCGCGTAGCGTGCGGTTGCCGCGTCCAGCGCCCCGACGATCTGGTCCACCGAGTACGGCAGCAGCAGGTTCTGGATGAGTCCCTGTGCCGATTCCTCGACCAGGCCGGTGGGATTGCCGTTCGCGTCGCGGACCACGGCGCCGCCCACGGGGTTGGCGAAGTCCCCGGCCAGCGCGCCGGCCAGGCGCAGCGTGGCGGTGTTGGTGATCGAGGCGTGCCCGGAGACGTGGCGCAGGTACAGCGGGCGGTCCCCGGTGATCTCGTCGAGCCGCTTGATGTCCGGGAACAGGCCGTCGTGGTGCTTGTGGTTGAACCCCGTGCCGTTGAGCCACACGCCGGGGCGGTCCGGCCAGCCGGAGCATCTCGGATTCGAGCAGGGCGTAGAGTTCCTCCAGCCCGCGTGCCGGGGAGAGGTCCAGCGCCGCCAGGCCCAGCCCCCACCAGGTGGTGTGGCAGTGGGCGTCGATGAAGCCGGGGGTGATGACGGCGTCGCCGAAGTCCTCGGTGCGGTCCGCGGTGCAGCCGGCGAGTTCCTCGTCGAAGCCGACGATCCGGCCGCCGATGACGCCCATCTCGCGGGCGACGGGGCGCGCCTCGTCCATGGTGAGGATGGTGCCGGCGCGGACGATCAGGTCGAGCCTCATGCGTTGGCCTCCGCACGGTGTGCAACGGTGCTGTGTGCAACGGTGCCCGGGCCCATGGTGGCGGGGTCGGTCTTCAGGTGCAGCACGGCAGGCAGGCCGCTGGCCAGCGCCCGTTCGAGCGCCGGGGCGAAGTCCTCGGTGGCGGCGACGAATTCGCCGTGGCCGCCGAAGGACTCGATCCACTTCGCGAAGTCGGGGTTGCTCATCGAGGTGCCGGAGGGGCGCTGCGGGTAGTGCCGGCGCTGGTGGTCGACGATGGTGCCGTAGATGCCGTTGTCCACCACGATGACCAGCGGGGTTCCGCCGTGGGCAAAGGAGACGGCGAGTTCCTGGGCGTTCATGAAGAAGTCGCCGTCCCCGCAGATCGCCACCACGTGGCGGCCCGGGTGCATGATGCTCGCGGCCACTGCTGCCGGAACGGAGAGGCCCATGGCGCCGTTGCGCGGACCGGCCAGCGACTTCGGTCCATGGTGGCTGAGGTAGCGGTGGCCCCAGAGCGTGGCGTTGCCGGCGCCGTAGGTGATGATGCGGTCGGCATCGAGGGCGGCTTCCAGTGCCTCGAAGGCGATACCCAGGTCGACGCCGGTGCCGCCGTCGGCCCCGGGGAGCGTGAAGTCCAGCTGCTCTTGGCGCAGCCTGTCCATCCACGCCGAGTCACGCGTGCCGCGGACCTGGTCGCCGGAGGGAAGGGCGGAGACGAATTGCGCGGGGCCGATGCCCAGGTGCGCGTCGATGCGTCCGGCATGGCCGGCCAGCTCGGCGTCGGGGGAAACGACGATGGTCGGGGTGTCCAGCGCGGCCTTGTAGCCCTCGGAGAGCACGTCGCCGCGGGTGCAGCCGATGAAGACCAACAGGTCGGCGTCGTTCAGCGCCTGCACCGTGCGTTCGGCGCGGCCGTAGCCAAGCCAGCCGGCATAGGCGGGGGCGTCGTGGTCGATCGCGTCGTAGGCGCGCCAGTCGGCCAGCACCGGCACGCGGGCGGCAGCGGCGAAGTCGGCAAGCGCTGCCGAGGTGGCCGGGTCCCAGCCGTCCCCGCCCACGATGATTGCCGGTTGCGAAGCCCCGCCGAGCATGGCGGAAAGCGATTCAAGGGAGGCGGCGCTCGGTGCGGCATCGGGCAGCGGAAGCACCGGAGGGACGGGGGAGGAAGTCATGCGGACCAGGACGTCCTCGGGCAGGCCCACCACGACGGGTCCGGGGCGTCCGGTGGATGCAAGGCGCATGGCCCGTGCCACCACGTCGCCGGCCTGGTGCTCGTCGTCGAGCACAAAAACTGCCTTCGCGGTGGTGGAGAACCAGCCCTCGAGGCTGAACTCCTGGAAGGAGTCGCGTCCGCGGTCGGCCAGCGGGATCAGCCCGACGAAGAGCACCATCGAGGTGGCGTCCTGCCAAGCGGTGTGGATCGCGATCATGGCGTTCGCGGCACCCGGGCCGCGGGTGACCATGGCGATGCCGGGGGTTTCGCCGAGCCGGCCCTCGGCCAGCGCCATGAAGCCTGCGCCGCCCTCGTGGCGGGTGACCACCGTGTGGATGGAGGAATCGTGAAGGCCGTCGAGGACATCGAGGTAGCTTTCGCCCGGCACCGCGTAGATGCGCTCCACGCCGTGGGCTTCGAGGGTTTTGACGATGAGGTGTCCGGCTGACATGGTCATGGGCGGTCGTGGTCCTTTGCGGTGGAGCGTAAAAAAGAAGTATGAATGGCCCGGTGCGCACCGCAGGGTTTGGGGGAAATCCCTGCGGTGCGCACCGGGTGGGGCGTCAGTGCTTGAAGCCGGGCAGGTCGACGCTGAGCTTCGGGGCGATCACGCCGGCAACCGCGGTGAACAGCGAGAGGAAGACCAGCATGGCGGCCGCCGGCCACCAGTGGTTGGACGCGGAGGCGACCAAGGCGGTGGCGACCAGCGGGATGAACCCGGAGATCATGCCGGCGGTGTTCTGTGCGAAGCCCACGCCGGTGTAGCGGGTCTTGGCCGGGAACAGTCCGGTGAGCACGGTGCCGGAGGCGGCGTAGGGCAGGGACAGCGCCGCGACCGCAAGGGTCATGCCCAGGATGACAAGCACGTCGTTGCCGCTCTGGATGAGCATGAAGGCAGGCCACGCGATGATCGCGGAGAAGATGCCGCCGTAGGTGATGACCTTGGAGGAACCGAAGCGCTCGCCGAGGCGGCCGCCGAGGATCAGCACGGGGATTTCAACGACCGCGGCAATGATGCCGCCGAGCAGCATCAGCGAGCGCTCGTATTCCAGCACGTTCACGCCGTACCAGACGACGAACGCGGTGACCAGGTAGAAGCCGCCGATGCCGAGCATGCCCGCGGCCATGCCGATGATGATCTGCTTCCAGGACTCCTTCAGCGTGGTGCGGATCGGGGCCTTTTCGGTCTCGCCCTTTTCCATGAGCTCCTTGAAGACCGGGGATTCGTCGAGGCGGCTGCGGATGTACAGGGCAACCAGCAGCATCGGGATCGCGGCGAGGAACGGGATGCGCCAGCCCCAGGCGTCGAAGTTCACCTTGGACAGGGAGATCGTCATCAGGAAGAAGCCGCCGGAGGAGAGGATGGTGCCGATCGGGGAGCCGATCTGCGGCAGTGCCGCATAGCGGGCGCGGCGGTGCAGCGGGGCGTTTTCCACGACGATGGTCATGGCGCCGGACCACTCGCCGCCGACGAACAGGCCCTGGGCGATGCGCAGGAACACCAGCAGGATCGGGGCGGCGATGCCCACGGCCGCGTAGGTCGGCAGCAGGCCGATCAGGCCGGTGATGATGCCGATGCCGACGATGGTGACCATCAGCGTCTTGCGGCGCCCGATCTTGTCGCCCATCACGCCGAAGATCATTCCGCCGATCGGGCGGGCCACAAGGCCGACGCCGAAGGTGGCGAAGGCCGCCATTGCGGCGGCCGTGGCGTTCTGGCTCGCGAAGAACTGGACGTTGAACACCAGTGCCGCGGCGGCGCTGAAGAGGAAGAAGTCGTACCATTCCATGGCGGTGCCGATGAGGGCGCCAATGGCAACCTTGGTGGCCTCCTTGTCGGAGATCTGCCGTGTGGCGCCTGCTTCGAATGTTGCAGTGTGGGTCATGGGAATTTTTCTGCCTGATCTCAAGGGCGGGTGTTGCCTCACGCATTGCCGCCGGAACGTTGTGACAATGACCATCTTCCCAACCGGGTGGCGTGATGGGGCGCACTTATTGCAACGAGTTCCACGCCACAAACGGGGCAAATGCACATAATATGGAGTGATGTTAACGCCGCGTTTCCAAAAGAGCATGCAAAACGTGCAATTCGACGATGAGCAACGATGGGCCGACCTGCTGGCAAAGCTTGACGTCGGGGAATTGACCGACGAGTTCATCGCCCGGGTGACGGGCATTCCCATCTATGCCGAGGCGCCGCTGCCGCTGAGCGAAATCAGGCGCACGGGACGCGCCTCCTTCGAGGCGTTGATCAAGGCCATGAAGGAAACCGCCGACGCGCCGGACTACCTGCGCGCCCGCAAGGCCATCGCCATGGACGTCGGGGTTTCCCGGGCACGCGCCGGGGTTCCCATCGAGGCGCTCATGACGGCCATCAGGCTCGACTTCTCGATCATCTGGTCGGCCATCACCTCGATCGCCGGGCCGCAGGACGCGTTGCTGCTGGTGGGCCACACGGCACGCGTCTGGGAGGTCGTGGACGGGTATGCGGGTGAAACCCAACAGGCCTACGTCGCCGAGCTGGCCCGCATCCAGGCCGAGGCCGCAAGCATGCGCCAGGGGTACTTGGCCACGCTGTTCAGCGAAAAGGACCTCGCGGAGGAGACCCTCGAACGCATTGCGGCGGAACTGGGCCAATCCCTGCGGACCGAATACGTGGTGGTTGCCGCCATGGGGGAACAAATCCCTGCCCTGCGCCTGGCGCTTGCCACCGAGCGCGCCTCCGCCGGCGTGTTCACGCATTCGCTCTCCGATGCGCTGATCGCCTTCTACCCGTTCGATGCCCGCGCCGGATCCGAGTGCCAGCGGCTGGGGGCCCGGCTGGAAAACACCAGCTGCGGCATGATCACCGACCCGCGCACGCTCGGCGCCATCCCGCGGGCCTCGCTGGTGGCCAGGTCCCTGGCGCAATTGCTGGAACCGGGCGAACACGGGGCCATGACCTGGACGCGCGGCTGGGCCCGCATGGCCAGGCTGGAACTTGCAGCGGCCGGCGCCCCCGGCCTTGAAGAGGTGGAGCGGGCACTGGCGAATTGCGGGATCACCGAGCGCCGGCGGCTGAGCGAGTCGGCGCGCGCCTACCTCCGCACGGGCAGCATCTCCGCGGCCGCCGAGGAGCTGTTCTGCCACCGGAACACGCTGATGAACAGGCTCAAGCGCTTCGCCCAGCTCACCGGCGTGGACCCCACGATTCCCGAGCAGGCCGCGCGCCTGGTGGTCGGGTGGTCGTAGCCGCCCCGCGGGGTCTACATTGTAGGAATGCCACAAGCTGATCCCATCACCGTTTCCATCACCAGAACGGTGCTTCCCGAACACCACCGTCGTTTCAATGCCTGGGTGCAGGCCGGCCAGGAACTGGCCCGCGAATGGAACGGCTACCTCGGATCCGGCTGGATCCGCACCGCGCCCGACTCCAACGAGTGGCACGTGCTCTACCGCTTCGCCGACGCAAAATCCCTGCGCGCCTGGGACGAGTCGGACGAGCGCCGCTGGTGGATGGACAGCGCCGCCGAACTGGTGGAGACCACCAGGGTCGAGCACCGCACCGGGATCGAGGGGTGGTTCGAGCCGCCGGGGGAGCAGAACGCCACGATCCCCGAGACCGTCGTGCCGCCGCGCTGGAAGCAGGCCGTCAGCATCTTCCTGCCGTTCTTCCCGCTGAGCCTGCTGTCCAACTTCCTGCTGGTGCCGATGCTGAAGGACTGGCCGCTGGTGTTCGCGGTGCTGCTGAACATCTGCATCCTCACCCCGCTGATGACCTACATCTTCCTGCCTGCCACCACCCGGCTGCTGCGGCCGTGGCTGCAACAACCCCGGCGACGTTCCTAGAGCAGTTCGGCGCGCAGCTGCTCCGGGGACTTCGGGGACAGCAGGCCCGGAGCGACGTCGAACACGGTCTTGGCGCCGAACTGGCCGGCGGCGCTCATCCTGGACACCGCGCGGGCGTAGGCAACCAGCACGCTGGAGGTGAACTCCGGGTTGGAGTCAAGGGACAGCGAGTACTCGATGACCTGCGCGTGCTCGTCGGTGGTGTTTCCGCTGCGGAAGACGAAGCCGCCGTGCGGCATCGCGGTGTGCTCGGCGGCCAGGGTGGCGGCGTCGATGAAGTTCACGGTGGTGTCGTAGTCGTCGAAGTAGTGCTCCATCGTGACGATGGCCTCGCGCACGGCATCCGCGTCGGCGCCGTCCTCGAGCACCACGAAGCAGTCGCGCACGTGCTTCTCGCGGGTTCCCAGCGCCGGGCGCTCGCCGGCACGGACCCGGGCGATGGCCTCCGGGCTCGGGATCGTGTATTGCACGCCGCCGGCCACGCCCGGCACGCGGCGGATGGCGTCCGAGTGGCCCTGGCTCAGGCCGCGGCCCCAGAAGGTGTAGGTTTCGCCGTCGGGAAGCAGTGCCTCGCCGTAGACGCGGTTGATGGAGAACATTCCCGGGTCCCAGCCGGCGGAGATCAGCGCGGTCTTGCCCGCCGCCGTGGCCGGGGCGTCGACGGCGGCGAAGTACTCGGGGATCATGGCGTGGGTGTCGAAGCTGTCCACGGTGTTGTACAGGGCGGCAAGTGCCGGGCCCTGCTCCGGGAGGTCGGACTTGGAGCCGCCGCAGAGGATCAGCACGTCGATGTCCCCTGTGTGACTGGCGAGGTCGTCCATGTGGAAGACGGGGGCCGGGTGCTGCAGGACGACGGTGGCCGGATCGCGGCGGGTGTAGACACCCACAAGCTCCATGTCCGGGTTCCTGGCGATCGAGGCTTGCACCCCGCGGCCAAGGTTTCCATAGCCTGCAATGCCGATGCGGATTGTTGCTCCCACGAACTTCCTCACTTCTAACGTTGGTACCCCATTCAAGGTAGCCGCTGGGCGGGTGCATCACCTAGACCGAACGGGCATATTGCGGGGCCGTTGCCTAGGATGGATCGGGTGTCTGCGAAAAAGAATCCGGCGGCCCGAGCGCTGCCGGTGATTGTCTTGTGTGCCGTGCTCGGCACCGCCGCATTGTCGGCGCTTGCGCTGCTGCTGGGTGCCGCCGTCGACGGGTACCTGGCCGGCAATGCGGGTGTCTCCAAACCCTGGGGCGCCGGGGCGGCCGGGGCCCTGCTGGTGGCAGGTGCCACCGCCGTGGCTACCCCGCGGCTGGTAGCCCGGGCCACCGCGGCCCAGGAAGCCGGCGACCGCCAAGCGGTGTTGCTGAAGTACTTCGCCCTGGGGCAGGGGTACACCGGGGCCCGGGCCGGCGGCGAGCTGGTCTCGCTGGCCACCGATGCGGTGGAGAAGCGCGCGCGCTTCCGGGCGGGGTTCAGCGCCCCGGCGCTGGCGGCGGTGCTCGCCCCGATCCTGGTGGTGCTGGCCATCGGGGTCTTCATCGACCCGGTGGCGGCGCTGTTGCTGGCCATCGCGCTGCCGGTGATCCCGCTGCTGGTCACCGGGTTCCAGAAGCTGTTCAGGACCTCGAGCGCCAACTACCGCCGCAGCCAGGGCATGCTGGCCGCCTCCTTCATGGACACGCTCAACGGGTTGGGGATGCTGCGGCTGAACAACGCCGAGGGCGCCGCCGGGGTCAGGCTCGCCGCCGCCTCCGAGCGGGTGCGCCGGCAGGTCATGAAGCTGCTGGCCGGCAACCAGCTGGTGCTGCTGGTCATCGATGCGACGTTCGCGCTGGGGCTGGTCACCGGCTCCGTGGTGCTTGCGGGCTGGCGGATGGGCGGCGGGCACATCAGCCCGGGCCAGGCCGTGGCGATGGTCCTGCTGAGCACGTTGATGCTGCAGCCCGTCGCGTTCGTCGGCGGCTTCTTCTACATCGGCATGACCGGCCGGGCCGCGGAAAAGGAAATCGCCGGGCTGCTGGACACGGATCCGGGGATGGCATCGGAGGCCGAAGGTGCGGCCCTCGGGAGTGTCGGTGGGTTGGCCGTCGAGAACCTCAGTGCCGGGTACGGCGGGAGACCGGTGTTGCACGGGGTGTCGCTCGAATTTCCGGCGGGCTCCCACACCGCAGTGATCGGCGCCTCCGGGTCGGGGAAGACGACGCTGGTCCGGGTGCTGCAGGGGCAGTTGCTGCCCGCAGCCGGGGTGGTGCTTGACGGTTCCGGAAACGCGCTTGGCCCGCTGCGGCTGCGCGCCGCAAGCGCGGTGCTCGACCAGGGCTCGGGGCTGCTGGGCGGCACCGTGGCCCACAACCTGCGCGTGGGACGGCCGGACGCCACCGACGGGGAAGTGCGCGAGGTGCTGGGCCGGGTGGGCCTGGAGACGCTGGGGCTCGAGACCCCGGTGGGGGAGGCCGGCCACGGGCTCTCCGGCGGCCAGGCCCAGCGGCTGGGACTGGCCCGCGCGCTGCTGGCCGACCGGCCCGTGCTGATCATCGACGAGCCGACCTCCGACCTGGATCCCGACACCGAGGCCCGGGTGCTGGAGACCCTCGCCGTCGGCCACCGGGGACAAGACCACCATCACCATCACGCACCGGCTGGGGCTTCTCTCCGGCTGCGACAGGGTCGCGGTGCTGGAGCACGGGCGGGTCATCGAGGCGGGCCCGCTGGATCAGGTGCTTGCCGCCGGCGGGTACCTGGCCGCCGCGATTGCCGCCTCCCGCGCCGGAACCGATTCGAACCCGCGGGGGGACGCATGAAACGCCGTCACTTGATGATCTGGCTGCTGCGGACATGCCGCAGCGTGCTGGGCCCGCTGGGGATTGCCGGAGTGTTGGGCATCGCCCACAAGCTCAGCAACCTGGCCCTCTACCTGGTGGCGGGGATCGCCCTGGGCCAGGGTGCCCAGGCATGGCTTTCCGGCGGGCAGCCACCGTCGCTCTGGCCGGTGGCGGCCTGGCTGGCCGGGCTCTCGCTGCTGAAGGGCGCCCTGCGCTACGGCGAGCAGTACTTCGGCCACAAGGTCGCGTTCAAGGCGCTGGCGCTGCTGCGCAACGAGCTCTATGCGGCGCTCGCCCCGCAGGCGCCGTTCAACGCCCGCACCCGGGCCAGCGGCGACATGCTCACCCGCGCCACCCGCGACATCGACAGGGTCGAGGTCTTCTTCGCCCACACGATCCCGCCGCTGGTTGCCGCCCTGGTGGTCCCGGTCATCGTCGTGGCCTCGGTCGGAATCTTCGCGAATCCGGCGCTCGCCGGGATCCTTGCCGCGGGGTTGCTGCTCACCGGCCTGGGCGTGCCGCTGCTGGGGCTGCGGACCACGCGCGCAGCGGCGCGGGAGGCGACGGCCATCCGCGCCCGCATTGCCCAGCACGTGAGCGAATCCGTGCGGGCCGCCGGGACCATCGTCGCGTTCGGCCACGAACGGGCGCGGGCGGCCGAACTGGCGGAGCTGGATGCCGCGCTCGGTGCGGCGCTGGCCCGCGGGGCCGCCGCCGCATCCTGGCGGGCGGGCCTGAAGGCCGTCCTGCCGTGGGGAACCACGGTCCTGTTGTGCCTGGCCGGGCTGGCGCAGGTCGCCGGCGGGACGTCTGGGGCTGGACGAGTTCCTGTGCCTGCTGCTCATCGCCGTTCCGGCGTTCGGGCCGGTGCTTGAGGTCGACGGCTTCGTCTCCGGGCTGCAGGATTCCTTCGCCTCCGCCGAGCGGCTGCATGCGCTGGTGCACAGGGCCCCGTCGGTGGCGGACCCGGAGCATCCGGCGGCGTTGCCCGACGGCCCGCTGGGCATCGAGGTGCGGGATGCGGGCCTGGTGATGGAGGGGGAATCCGGCCCGGTGGCCGTGCTCGAGTCGCTGGACCTGTTGGTTCCCGCCGGCGGGTCGCTGGCCGTGGTGGGCGGATCGGGCTCGGGCAAGTCGACGCTCGCCGCCCTGCTGGTGCGCGCCCTGGACCCGGGAACTGGAACCGTTTTGCTGGGGCGGCGCAACGTGCGAGATGCGGCGTTGAAGGACGTCCGCGGCGCGATCGCCCTGGTCTCCCAGCGCGAGCACCTGATGCGCGGCACGCTGCGTTCCAACCTGTTGGTCGCCAACCCCCGGGCCGGCGACGATGAGCTGCGCACCGCCTGCCAACGGGCGGGGCTGGGGGAGTGGCTGGCGGCCCAGCCGAAGGGCCTGGATGCGCCCTTGGGCGAGCGCGGCGGCAGGGTGTCCGGCGGGCAGGCCCAGCGCATCGCCCTGGCCAGGGCCTTCGTGAAGGACGCACGGGTGCTGGTCCTCGACGAGGCGACCAGCGCGCTGGACGTGCACACCGAAGCTCTGGTGATGGACTCGGTCCGGCAGCTGGCGGCAGAGGGCCGCACCGTGGTGGTCATTGCGCACCGCATGCGCACCGTCCTGTGGGTCGACGAAATCGCGGTGCTGGACGGCGGGCTGCTGGTCGAATCCGGTGCCCCCGCCGAGCTGGCGCGGCGCGAGCACGGGCGCTTCGCCGCGCTGTTGCGCCGCGAACGCGAGTCGCTCGGGGAATAGGGCAAACGGCCCGGCACACAGCAGCGCCCCGCCGAACTGCTTCGGCGGGGGCACTGCGTCCTTTCCGTGGTTAGCCGCGCAGGTGGCGGCGGTTGCGGAGCATGAGCACGGCCGGGATCAGCAGCAGCGCCAGCGGGATCAGCAGCAGCGCCGCACTGGGCCCGCTGCTGATCTTCGCGGCCGAAACCGCCTGGGTGCTGCTCTCCAGCTTGGAGGTGCCTGCCGCAAGTTCGGTCGAGCCGTTGGAGAGCGTTGCCATGCCATCGGCCAGCTGGCCGTTGCCGTCGGCCAGGGCCCCGGCCCCGGCATCGAGCTTCCCGGCGCCGGCGGACAAGTCGGAGGCGCCCCGTTCGAGCGTTCCCAGGCCCAGGCCCAGCCTTTCGGTGCCCGCCGCCAGCTTGGAGGCCCCGGCATCGAGATTGCCGGCGCCTCGGTTCAGCTTGGCGTTGCCCTCGGCCAGGTCCGACGCCCCGTTCTTCAGCTTGGTGGCTCCGGCGGCGGCGGAGTTTGCGCCCGCGGCCAGGGCGGGGGTCTTGGAAGCGAGCTTGCCGGTGCCGTCCTTGAGGGTGCCGGTTCCGGCCAGCAGGTCCTCGGTTCCCGTCGGCAAGCTTCTTGCCGCCGGCGGCAAGTTTGCCCGCGCCGCCGTGCAGTTCCCGTGCGCCGGCGGAAAGCGTGGACGTTCCGGCGGCGAGGGCCTCGCCGCCTTCGGCAAGCCTGGACCCGCCGTCGCCGAGCAGCTCCGCGCCGTCGAGCCAGGCTGCCCGTGCCGGCGGCGAGCTTGCCCGCGCCGTCGCTCAGGTCGGATGATCCCGAGGCAAGCGCCTCGGTGCCCTGGGCCAGTGCGCCTGCCCCGTCGCCGAGCGAACCGAGGCCCGGTGAGCAGGCCCTTCGTCGAATCGTTGAAGCCCGCGTCGAGCCGCCCGAGGCCCGCGTTGAGGTTCTTCGCGCCGGCGTCCAGCGCGGTTGCGCCGGCATTGAGGGTGTCGATCCCGCCGGTCAGCAGCTTGCCGCTGGCACCGAGCTGTGCGAGGCCGCCATCGATCTTCTGCGCGCCGGTGTTCAGTGCCTTGGCGCCCGCGTCCAGGGCCGTCGTCTGTGCGGGAAGGGACTTCGTCTTGGTTTTCAGCTCGTCGAGGCCGTCGCGGAGCTGGGTGCTTCCGGCGCTCAGCCGGCCCGCGCCCGCGGCCAACGTGCCGGTGCCGGCCTTGAGCTGCCCCAAGCCGCCGTTGAGGCGTGCCGCCCCGGTCTGCAGGCCTTCGACCTTGGCCTGCAGGTCCGCCGCGGTGAGTCCGGGGTTGGCGTTCATGAAGGCAACAAGCCCGTCGAGGTTGGCGGCGAGGTCCGCGGCGCCGTCCTTCAGGGTGCCGACGCTCCGGTCGGCCTCGTTGGCTCCGGCGAGCAAGTCGCTGGCGCCCGCCTGCACGTTGGCGGCTCCGCCGGCGGCCGCGGAGATTCCCTGCTTCAGTGCGGGGGCGGCTGCCGCCAGGTCCGCGGTTCCTGCCTGCAGGTCGGCGCTTCCCTTGGACAGGTCGGCGGATCCCTTCTTGAGTGCGTCGACGCCCGCGACCAGGGCGGGTGCCTTCGCCGCAAGGTCGCCGAGGCCGGCGGCCAGCTTGCCGCTGCCGGCGGCCAGGTCGGAGGAACCCGCCGCAGCCGAGGAGGTTCCGGCCGCAAGCTGCTTGGCCCCGTCGTTTGCCGCCTGGGTGCCGGCGGCCAAGCGCTTGGCGCCGTCGTTTGCGGCGGCTGCGCCCGTGGCGAGCCGCTGGGATCCGCCGCTGAGGGTTTGCGCGCCGGCGTTGACCTCTGCGGTTCCCGCGCCGAACGTGGTGAGGCCGGCGAAGAGGTCGGCGGCGCCGTCCTTGCAGGCTCCGGGCTCCCGTCATCGAGCGCCGCGGCGCCTCCGGAAAGCGCCTGGGTGCCGTCCTGGAGTTGGGAGGCTCCAGCACTGAGCGCCCCGGCGCCGTCGTTTGCCGCCGAGGCGCCGGCCTGCAGCTTGCCGGCGCCCGCGTCGAGCTTGCCGGCCGCGGCGTCGACCTTGTTGGTTCCGTCAACGAGCTTGTGCACGCCGGTGGAGAGTTTCGCCGCGCCGTTGCTGAGCTTGTTCGATCCGGTGGCCGCACTTTGCGTGCCGTCGGCGAGCTTGGCGGTGCCCTCGTGCAGGGATCCGGCGCCCTCGGCGAGTTCGCCGGCGCCGGAGTTGGCCTTGCCTGGCCCCGTCGGCAAGCTTGGTTGCGCCCTCGGAAAGCTCTCCCGTGCCCGCCGCAAGCGCTGCGGCACCCTCCGCCGCGCTGCCCGACCCGTCGACCAGCTTGGCGACACCGTCGTTGGCCTTGCCCATGCCCTTGTTCAGGGCCGAGGCGCCGGTGGCCACCTGGGAGGAGAACATCGCGTAGAACGCGACGAAGGCTATGAGGAACAGGCCGAGCAGGGCGGTGATGACGGCATGCATGAGAGTGTGCCGTTTGGCTGCAACATGTGCATTCAACTGGACTCCTTGGGTTGTGCGAGCGGTGAGGGTGCCGCGATTTTTGGGCGCACTGAAGTACGCCGCGTCGCGCGGACGGGTGGAACGGGAGGTGGTGCGGGCGTGTGATCTGGCTAACAATTTTGGAGCTAGATATATTGAACTTACTCGCGGGTAGGTTTGCAAGGGTTTTGGGAAATAAACTTACTCGCGGGTAAGTTTTGGCCGCGCCATGCACGATGATCGACCCGGGTGGCGCGAACCGTGAGTGGCCCCGGGTGACGACGGGATCGCGTGGCCCAAGGGAAGCGGGCCATGCGTAGATTGGTGCGAATTGTCTCGTGGATGTGCGGCCATGGTGCCAAATGGCCTATGGGTTCGCCGGAGTGGAGACCATAGGCTGTTATCGATAACTGACCGAGACTTGGAGGAACGCATGCTTTTGGCCGTATTGCAGGCGCGGGCGCACGTACTGGATGCCGCCGCGAACCTGTCCGCCATCGAGGAAGCCGCCGAGCGCGCCGCGGCGGCCGGGGCAAGCGTGCTGCTGACCCCGGAGTTGTTTGTCCTGGGCTACGCCCCGCGCACGTTGCGCCGCGAGCTGGATCCGGCGTCGCTGCCCGCACTTCACGATCGCCTGGCCCGGATCGCTGCCCGGCACTCCATAGCCATCGTCTATTCACTTCCGGACGTCCAGGGGTCCAGCTGGAAGATCACCTGCACCTTTGTGGACGAAGCCGGAATCGAGCGCGGCAGCTACGTCAAGGTCCACCTCTTTGGCGACGAGGAAAAGGAAGTGTTCAGCCCCGGGGACCGGCCGGCGACCGTCATCGACTATCAAGGCCTGAGATTGGGCATGGTCATTTGCTTCGACGTCGAGTTCCCCGAAGCGGTCCGTGCCGCAGCTTTGCAGGGGGCGCAGCTGCTATTGGTGCCAACCGCCCTGGGCGCCGGCTGCGAGTCGGTGAGCACCACCCTCGTTCCCGCGCGCGCAATGGAAAACCAGCTCTATGTTGCCTACGCCAACCATGTCGGCGTCGAAGACGGTTTTGCCTTGGGAGGCGGCAGCGTCGTCGTCGACCCGTTCGGTGAAACCGTGGCCAAGGGCGATCGCGAAGGGCAGCTGCTCTTTGCGCAGATCGAACCGGTGGAACTGGAGAAGGCCCGCGCCGGGATTTCTTATCTCACCGAGCGTCGCGCAGACCTGTACCCCGGCTGGGGCCTATAGCGCATCCAGGTCTCAGGGCAGGAACCGGAGGGCCTGGAACAGCTCGAAGCGCACTTCTGCGCGCGACAGGTCCATGTCCAGGATCTCGGCGATCGAGGCGATATGCCGACGCACCGAGTTGCGGTGCAGGTCGATGGCGGTGGCCGTCGCATCCCACGACCCGTTGGCATCCAGCCATGCACGCAAGACTTGCAGGTAGAGTTCCTGGCGCTTGGACGGCAACTGCAACAGGTTGTCCAGCAAGTGCTCCGCCAGCTGCCGGCTGGCCTCCTGCGGCAACAGGGCGGAGAATGACTGCGGCAATTGCTCGGCGCTGAGGCTCCGACCCTCGTCCAGAAGGCGCGGCACCAGGCCGCGGGCCTGCCGTGCCAGTTCGCGCAGGTTCGCGGCAAGCGAGTTCCCCTGGCCTTCTCCCCGGACTGGATCCGCGGGATGGCTAAAGGCTGCCAAGTAGCCCGCCGCCTCGATTTGGTCGAGCAATTCCCGGCTTGGTTCACTGCGCGTGATGGCGGTATATCGCCCCTCGCCGTGAACGACCAGCTTGGTGTCCATGAGCGAGCGAATGCGGGTGATCGCATGGCTGGGGTCTTGAACCGGCGACTGGGGGCCGGGGATGGCGACCGCAACCCGCGGCGCTCGGCGCTGGCTGCCGCCAAGTGAACGGTTGAACAGTTCCATGGCTCCGGCGTCCAGGTGCTCGGCGCCGTCCAGCAAAAGTGTTGTGGCCAGCTGGGTGGGGGCAAAGGACCCCATGACGCGCTGGCGTGCGACCACTTCCAGCAGCCCCAACGCCGTGGACATGAGGTTGTGTTCGGCAGCCCCCGGCTGGTTCTCGAAGCTCAGCTGCAGCACCCCGAGAAGCGGCGGCACCCGCGTGTCCGAGGTTGCCGTTGGCCGGATGGGAAAAGCCAAATGATGGCGTCCTGCGGATTCACCCAGTACCAGCTTGGGGCCTTGTGCGGCCGAGGCCTGCGCCAGCAGGGCCTCCAGCTCCTGGCCTTGGGCGGGATGGATGCCCGGTGGAGCCGCATAGTGGCGTAGCCGACCGTTCTGGTCCAGCAGTTGCACCGCGGCCTTGGCGCGGTGCGCGAGCACCGTGACGATCTCCTGCTCGGGGTGCTCGCTGGCCACGCAGCGCATCAGGTGCCGGTTTGCTTCGGCGTTCTCCCGCAGCAGTCGGGCGTTGTCGGCTTCCATGAGCTTGGCGAAGGCCAGGCCGATCGCGGCGAAGGGGATGGAGGCAGGGATCTGCCAGAGGGGCAGGTCCAACTCGCGGCAGGCGTCAATCACCGTCGGCGGCACGGCGGAGAAGTACGGGTCCAGCCCGAAGCCCAGCGCCGAGACTTTCGCATCGACCAGGCGGGCAATGAATTGGCGGACCGTGGCGGCATCCTCGGCGTGCTCCACGAGGGGGAAGCCGCTGGTGAGAATCAGTTCATGGTCAACCAGGTATGGGGTGGGGTCGTCGATGTCGCTGGGTTCCACCCACCTTAGGGGTCGGTCTCCGGCATCGTGGAGAACTTGGATTCCGGTGGGGAGTTGGCGCAGGAATCGGGCCAAGGTGATCGAATCCCAGGGCCGGGCGAAGTCTTGGTTCGGAGGTAGCGGGGATTCGTTCTCCGGTGCAATTTGTCCCATGAAATACAACTTTAGTTCAAATTGGCCCAGCGTGAGAGCGAGCGTCACAAGCTTAGGGTTGGTACCGGCAACTCCTAGAGACCGTTCAAATGAGGATTCGCAAATGCAAACCACCATCAATACAGAGCGCCGGGCACCGGTCCGTCTGGGCCAGCAGCTCAGGCGACGAAAGTCGATCAATTCCATGCTTCGGGAAGCCGAGGACAATGCCGGTGGTGGCAAGATGCGCCGCAGCCTGGGGCTGCTGCAACTGACCATGATCAGTGTGGGCGCCACCATGGGCACCGGCATCTTGGTGGTTTTGGGTGCCACGGTTCCCGTGGCCGGTCCGGCGATTTGGATCTCATTTGTTCTTGCCGGCATCACGGCCCTGTTCTCTGCCATCTCGTACGCCGAGATGGCCGGCATGGTGCCGGTCTCCGGCTCCAGCTACTCGTACTCATACGCCACCATGGGCGAGGGAATCGCTTGGGTATGCGGCTGGTGCCTGGTCCTGGAGTACGCGGTTTCCGTTGCGGCGGTGGCCGTGGGCGCCGGCGAATACGTCAACGAAGCGCTGCGCACCTTCGGCATGGATCTTCCCGCCGCACTTGCCGGCGGGCCCAGCGAGGGAGGGGTCGTTAACCTCCCTGCGCTGGTGGTCGTTGTGCTCGCCACCCTGCTGTTGGCTCGTGGTGCACGGGAATCGGCAATCGTGAACACCGTAGTGGTGATCATCAAGGCTTGCATCCTGGTGTTCTTCTCGATCGTGGCCTTCACGGCATTTGACGCCGGCAACTTCGAACCGTTGCTGCCGATGGGCGCCGCCGGCGTCACCGGTGCGGCCTCGATTGTCTTCTTCTCCTACATCGGCTTTGATGCCGCCTCGACCGCGGGCGAGGAAGCGATAAACCCCAAGCGGGACATGCCTCGCGCCATCATGCTGTCGATGGCCATTGTGACCGTGACCTACGTGCTCGTGGCGGTTTCCGCCATCGGCGCCCGTGACTGGACCTGGTTCGTGGGCACGGAAGCGGCGCTCGTTCAGATCATCGGTGAACTGACCGGGCAGCCGTGGATCGTGTTGCTCTTCGCGGTCGCAGCCGTACTGGCCATCGCATCGGTGGTGCTGACGGTTCTTTACGGTCAAACCCGCATCCTGCTGACCATGTCCCGCGACGGACTGGTACCCCCGATTTTCTCCCGCGTCTCAAAACGCACCGGAACCCCGGTGGCCGGCACCTTCATCACGGGCGGCATCGTGGCCATCACCGCCGGATTCATTCCACTCGGTGCGCTGGCCGAGGCGACGAGCATCGGCACCCTGTTCGCCTTCGCGCTGGTCGGCGTCTCGGTCATCTATCTCCGCCGCAAGCAACCACTTGCCGAGCGCACGTTCAAGGCGCCGCTCTACCCGCTCACCCCGCTCTTGGGGATCGCAGCCTGCCTCTTCCTGATGGCCAACCTTTCGTGGCACACCTGGCTGGTGTTCGGCATCTGGATGCTCGTCGGGGTGGGCCTGTACCTGGGCTATGGACGCCGACGTTCCCGGCTTGGAGCATTGAGCAAGCAGCAGTACATTGACAGCCACATCGGCAACCAATAACCCACGACTTTCGTTTTCCCCAACCAGAGAAACACCCGAAGGACCAAAGAGATGACCTCGATTCCGCAGGCTGACGGCACGATCAACATGCTCAATCCCGATTTCCCGTTCAACTACGACCTGTTCCTGCAGCATCCCGCGGGCCTCGGCAGCGTTCCGGAAGCGCTGCACGGCACCGAAGTTGCCGTCATCGGCGCAGGATTGTCCGGCCTGGTGACCGCCTACGAGCTGATGAAACTCGGCCTCAAGCCGGTTGTCTACGAGGCCGACCAGATCGGTGGCCGGCTGCGTACCGCCAGCTTCTCCTCCGCCCCGGAGATCACCTGCGATCTGGGCGGCATGCGCTTCCCGATTTCCAGCAAGGCGCTCTACCACTACATCGACCTGTTGGGCCTGGAGACCTACGATTTCCCCAACCCGTTGGCTGCGCCGACCGACTCGACGGTCATCGAGCTCAAGGGCGAAAAGGTCTACGTGGAAAAGGAAGGCGACCTGCCGCAGTTCTTCCACGAGGTTTCCGACGCCTGGAAGCGGGCGCTGCGCGAGGATGCCAAGTTCGATGAAATGCAGCAGGCCATCAGGTCCCGCGACGCGCATGAAGTGAAGCGGATCTGGAACTCGCTGCTGGAGGACTTCGACGAGGAAAGCTTCTACGGCTTCATCGCCAACTCGAAGGCCTTCAAGGAGGCGGGCTTCGAGCACCGTGAGGCGTTCGGCCAGGTCGGCTTCGGATCCGGCGGCTGGGACACCGACTTCTCGAACTCCATCCTGGAGATCCTGCGCGTGGTGTACACCGACGCGGATGACAACCACCGTGGCATCAGCGGCGGGGCGGCGAAGCTGCCGCACGCGCTTGTGGAACCACGCACCCGAAAAGATGGCGCACTGGCCCGAGGGCACGACCCTCTCCTCGCTGCACGCCGGGGCCCCGCGCGGTGCCGTGGCCACGATCCGCCGCTCGGAGGCCGAGGGCTTCAACGGCGCCAACGCCATCGAGATCACCGAACGGTTCGGTCGCACCGAGACCTACCCCGCGGTTGTCTCCTCGGTGCAGTCGTGGCTGTTGTCCACCGGCATCGACACGGAGGAATCGTTGTTCCCGGCCGAGCTGTGGACGGCGATCGAACGCTCGCACTACATGCAGTCGTCGAAGACCTTCGTGATGGTGGACCGTCCGTTCTGGAAGGACCGCGACCCGGTGACCGGCGAGTACCTGATGTCCATGACGCTGACCGACCGGCTCAACCGGGCCACCTACCTGCTGGACAACGGCGACGACAAGCCGGCGGTCATCCTGCTGTCCTACACCTGGAACGACGACGCGCTGAAGTGGCTCGCGCTCTCGGCCGAGCGACGCATGGAACTGATGCTGCACTCGCTGCAGAAGATCTACCCGGGGGTCGATATCCGCAGCCACATCGTCGGACAGCCGATCACGGTTTCCTGGGAGGCCGAGCCGAACTTCATGGGCGCCTTCAAGGCCAACCTGCCCGGACACTACCGCTACCAGGAACGCCTGTACACGCACTTCGACCAGCACGGGCTGGCCGCCGAGCACCGGGGGATCTTCCTGACAGGCGACGACGTTTCCTGGACGGCGGGCTGGGCCGAGGGCGCGGTGACCACCGGACTGAACGCCGTGTGGGGCGTATTGAGGCACCTGGGCGGCGAAGACGCGGCGGAGAACCCCGGCCCGGGTCAATTCCTCGCCGAGCTCGGTCCGCTGAGGCTCGAGGATTCCTCGCCGGTCAACGCCTAGGGACCGAACCGGTGGACGCCGCGGCCAACCGCGGCGTCCACCGGAATCACGCCCCTTGTCCCGACCTTGACCTGGGCAACGTGCACGGCCGGGTTCGCGGAGGCACGTGGAGGTTTTCGGGCAAAAGCCCCCACAGCCGCGCCCGGCGCTATAGGCTCGGCCCATGGTGAGATTTCTGATTCTGGCGCTGCTGTCGTTGTTCGGATTCGTCACTGTCGTGGCCGCATCCCTTGGGGAAGACAGGCTGGTGGCTCCTCGCCGCACTGGCGCTGGCGCTGCTGGGGCTCGGCATCCACGACGTGCTGCAAACCAAGCACGCCATCCTGCGCAATTTCCCGGTGCTTGGACGCCTGCGCTTCCTGTTCGAATCGATTCGCCCCGAAATCCAGCAGTACTTCATCGAACGCAACACCGACGGGCGCCCCTTCGCCCGCGACACCCGGTCACTGATCTATGCGCGGGCCAAGGGCGCCGACAGCCACAAGGCCTTCGGCACCGAGCTCGACGTCAACGAGGTCGGCTACGAATTCCTGCTGCATTCCACGGTCCCCGTCAACGTCCCGGCGGAACAGCACCGGGTGCGCATCGGCGGCCCCGACTGCCTGCAGCCCTACGACATCTCCCTGATGAACGTGTCCTCGATGAGCTTCGGCGCGCTGTCCAAGAACGCCGTGCTCGCCATGAACAAGGGCGCGGCCATGGGCGGGTTCGTCCATGAAACCGGCGAGGGCGGGCTGACCGAGTACCACCTGGAATACGGGGCCGACCTGTTCTGGGAAATCGGGTCCGGCTACTTCGGCTGCCGCGACGTGGACGGCAACTTCGATCCCGACCGCTTCGCCGCCAAGGCCGCCCACGAAAGCGTCAAGGGCATCACCATCAAGCTGTCCCAGGGCGCCAAGCCCGGGCTCGGCGGGGTGCTGCCCGCCGCAAAGATCACCCCGGAAATCGCTGCCGCCCGGGAAATCCCCATGGGCGTCGACTGCATTTCCCCCGCCTCGCACTCGTCCTTCTCCACGCCGAAGGAGCTCATGGCGTTCGTGAAGCACCTGCGCGACCTCTCCGGCGGCAAGCCCGTCGGCTACAAGTTCTGCGTGGGGTCGCGCACCGACGTGTTGGCGATGTGCAAGGCCATGCTTGAAACCGGCATCACCCCCGACTTCATCACCGTCGACGGCGCCGAGGGCGGCACCGGCGCGGCGCCGCTCGAATACGAGGACCACGTGGGCACGCCGCTGACCGAGGGGCTCATGCTGGTGCACAACGCGCTGGTCGGCTGCGGGCTGCGACACAAGATCCGGCTCGGCGCCGCGGGAAAGGTCGCCACCGGCTCGGACATCGTCAAGCGGCTCATCCAGGGCGCGGACTTCACCTTCAGCGCCCGGGCGATGATGATGGCCACCGGCTGCATCCAGGCCCAGAAGTGCCACACCAACGAATGCCCCGTGGGCGTGGCGACCCAGAACCCGCACCTGGTCCGCGCGCTCGACGTGCTGGACAAGGGAAACCGCGTCTACAACTACCACAAGCTCACCGTCCAGGAGGCTGCCCAGCTGATGGCCTCCATGGGCGTCTCGCACCCCTCGCAACTGAACCAGCGCATGCTGCGCCGGCGCATCGACCAGCTGACAACGCGCAGCTACGCGGCCCTGCACCACTGGTTGGCACCCGGTGAATTGCTCACCGAACCCGCCCGCGGGTGGCTGGCCGACTGGGAGGAAGCCGACTCCGACACCTTCGGGGAACACGCTCCCATGCCGTGGCCGACGCCCCGCGAACCTGCTCCGGCACCGGCGGCCCTTGCCGGCACGGTTGCGCCCAAGCGCGTGGAACCCAAGAACTCGACGCACCAGGTGGTGGCCCCGGTCCATCCGGACGCCAAGCGCCCCGAGGGCCGCCTGGCACCCAAGCACCCCATCCCCAAGCGCTGAACCGGGCGTCATGAAGGCCGGGCGCGGGGCCCGGGCGCGGAATAATTGCCGGCATGGCAGCATCCGCCCCGGCCCGGCCCCTCGGCTTCCCCTCGATCCTTGCCCATGCCTTCTTCCTGCAGGCGTCGGTCTACCTGGTGCGCCCCGCCACGTCCTACCGGGCCCTGGAACTCGGCGTGGACCCCGGGCTGCTGGGCCTGGTCGTGGCGAGCTTCTCCATCCTGCCGGTGTTCCTGGCCGTGGCCATCGGCCGGGCCACGGACCGCGGGCGGGAGCAGGGCGTGCTGCTGCTGGGCGCCGGGCTGATGATCGCCTCGGGCTTCGGGCTGCTGTTTGCCGCAGGGTCGCTGCCGGCCCTGCTGGGCTGGAACCTGCTGCTGGGCGTCGGGCACCTGATGAGCCTGATCGGCGAGCAGAGCAGGCTGGCCTCGGCGAAAAACCGCAACATGGACAGGGTCTTCGGCTACTACACCACGGTCACGGCGGTCGCCCAGGCCGCGGCCCCGCTGCTGCTTGGCTTCCTGGGCGGGGACCGGATCCGGCCCGACACCGCGGTGCTGCTGCAGGCCTACCTGTACTCGGCGGTGGCGATGGCCGCCGCGACGCTGTTCATGGTGCGGCATGCGGTTCCGCGCGCCGAGGCCGGGGCCCGGGCGCAGGTCAAGCTGTCGACCGCGTTGAACGTCGAGCCGGCAACCCGCAACACCCTGCTGGCCTCGATCGGGCTGAGCATGATGGTGCTGTGCACCATCGACCTGTTGCAGGTCTACCTGCCGGCCCTCGCGGTGGAGCGCGGCATCCCCGTGCAGACCGTCGGCATCCTGCTGGCCCTGCGCGCCGGGGCAACCGTGCTTTCGCGGCTGGGGCTCGACCGGCTGGTGCGCACCGTCGGCCGGGCCCGGCTGCTGCTGGCCTCCACCGGGATCTCCGCGGTGCTCATCGCGCTGCTGGTGCTTGACCTGGGCGTGTTCTGGACGGGCGCGCTGCTGGTGCTGGCCGGGCTGAGCCTGGGCATCGGGCAGCCGCTGAGCATGAGCGTCGTCTCCGCCGCGGCCTCCGAGGGCACCCGCGGCACCTGGATGTCCATCCGACTGCTGGGCAACAGGCTGGGCCAGGCGGTCATCCCCGTGGGCGTCGGGATCTTCGCCACGGGGCTCGGCGCCGGGGGAGTGTTTGCGGTCCTGGGCACGACGATGGCCGCCGCGACGCTGGGCTCGATCATCCCGCTGCGCTCCATGAAGGACTGAACGCAGAAGGACTAGTTCGGCTCGGCAACCACCGCGGCGACCGCCGCAACGTCGACCTCGCCGATGCCCGCCGGAACCCACGCCGGGTTGCGGTCCTTGTCGATGACCTGCGCACGGATGCCCTCGGCCAGGTCGCCGCGGTGCATGAGGTACTTGGCCAGGCGAAGCTCGCGGTCCAGGGCCGAGCGCAGGTGCTCCTCGGCGCGTGCCGCGCGGATCGACTGCAGGGCGCACTCCATGGACGTCGGGCAGTTCGCGCGCATCTGTTCCGCGGCCTCGGCGGCCGCGGAATGGGACATCGCATCGAGCCGGTCCAGGATCTCCCCGAGCGTCGGGGCGCCGAAGGCGTGGTCGATCCACGGCTGCGCGGCCATCAGCGGGGAGGCGGCGAAGGACCCGAAGAGCACCTCGATCGCGGCGGCGATCTCCGCGGCGTCCATTCCCTCGAAGTCCGGCAGCGCATCGATCACGTCGTCGAACTTTTCCCCGTCCACCAGCATGTCCGCGAAGCCGAGTTCCACCGCGTCGACGCCGGAGAACGTGGATGCCGTCAGCGCCAGGTATTCCCCGATGAAGCCGGGGGCCAGCGCCATCAGGTGGGTGCCTCCGACGTCGGGGGTGTAGCCGATGCGGGCCTCGGGCATGGCAAAACTGGACCCCGGGGTGGCGATGCGGATGGCCGCGTGCGACGCAAGGCCGATGCCGCCGCCCATGCACAGCCCGTGCGCCAAGGTGACGACCGGCTTGGGATAGCCGGCGATCATGGCGTCCAGGTCGAACTCCAGGGACAGCAGGTCCGCGAACTCGCCGTGGGCGTCGTTGCTCACCGCGCGGTGGAAGTCCTTGATGTCTCCGCCGGCGCAAAAACCGCGCTCGCCCTCGCCGCGCAGGACCACCATGGAGACGGACGGATCGTCCTTCCACAGCACCAGCGTGTCGGTGAGTTCCTGGAGCATGCCGCGGGTCAGGGCATTGATTTTTGAGGGGCGGTCAAGCGCCAGGATTCCCAGCGGTCCGGTGGTTGAAGCGCGGATGTGCGAAGTGATGGTCGGGGTCCTTCCGGAATAATGCCGTGTGCAGGGCGCAAAATGCTAGTAGAAACGCTACAGGCAGGGACCCCGAAGTGCAGATTCCCGGGCCCGGGGAGCGGCGACACATTCCGCCGCCTTGGCGCTCCCGCGATAGGCTTCAAAGGGATTTTGTGCCGGGCAACGCCTCGGCCGCACTGTGTTTGAGAGGGGTCCTGGCCGATGGCTGAATACGATGAGGATGACGACCGCGGAGCACTGGCCAAGCGCGTATTGCCCGGCGGCAAGGAACCCGACCCGCGTTTCACGCTGGCCAACGAGCGGACGTTCCTGGCCTGGATCCGCACCTCGCTGGCCTTCCTGGCCGGCGGCATCGCCCTGGAGGCTTTCGCCGCCCGGGAGTTTCCCGCACCGCTCCGCACCGGCATCTCCGTTTTTCTGATCATCATCGGCATGCTGATCAGCGCCGGGGCGGCCCTGCGCTGGCGGAGGATCGAGCTTTCCATGCGCCACGGCAAGCCGCTGCCGCTGCCGCTGATCATCCCCATCCTGGGCTTGGGCGGCGCGATCGTCGCGGCCATCGTGGCGGTGTTGATCGCGACCAAGCTGTGAGTGCCAACGGGCCGCTGCTTTCCCACGACGATCCGGGGCTGCAACCCGAACGCACGGTGATGTCCTGGGGGAGGACCACGATGTCGCTGTGCGTGGCGGCGCTCGTCTTTCTGCGGTGGTACCCGCACTACGGCGCCGGGATCCTGCTGATGGTCGTGTTGTGCCTGCTGGTGGCCGGCGGCATCTATGCCACCCAGCGCAGGCGCTACGCCCTGGCATCCCACGGCATTGCCCTGGAACGCGTCCACGCCGACGTCGTGGCGGTGCTCGCGATGAGCGGGGCCGTGGTGGGCGTCGGGGCACTCGGGATTTTCCTGGTGCTGACCGACTGACGCCGGGCCGGAACGGGGCCGCGCGGCATGTGAGCCGGCATGAATTCGGGCCATGACGTGTGCCGTCCGGGTGCCGGGACCGACTGCTCGCGTAGGATCGGGAGTCATTGCCCTGGTATCTCGTACCCGCAAAGTCGTTCAAGGATGTCCATGAGAAAAACAGCCCTCGCCCTTTCCGCAGCCCTGGTCGCCGCCCTGCTGGTACCGGCGGCCGCCGCGACAGCCGTTGAACCGGCAACGGTGAAAGTCGCGACGGCGAGCATCGCGCAGGACAACTCCGCGTACTTGGCCAGAGGCGGCAAAGGATCCCTGGGCGGTGCCAGACGACGGCTCCGGAAAGCTCAGGGACGGAAGCTCCTGGCGCTCCTACCGCGATGGCATCGTGGTCTACTCGGACAAGCGCAGGGCGCTGACGGTACGCAACAACATCGCGAAGGCGTGGGCCGACACCGGATGGGAAAACGGCCGATTCGGCTACCCCACGGGGAAGCACTACAAGTCCGGAAGCGACACGCGGCAGAACTTCAGCGGCGGCGTGCTCGGGGTGCGCAGCAACGGAACTTCCTACTGGCTGCCCAGCGTCCCCAAGCTGCCGGACTTCACCGTCACCGGCGCCGGATGGGGGCACGGCGTGGGCATGAGCCAGTACGGCGCCCGGGCGATGGCCGAGGAGGGCAAGAAGAGCGCCACGCAAATTCTCGAGTACTACTACAACCCGGCCAAGGTCACCTCAAGCGCCACCGCGGCGTCAAAAGACATCCGCGTGCAGGTGCTGAAGTCGACGACCGCCTCGGTGACCGTGGCCGGCGGCAGGATGCGGGTCAAGGACCCCACGGCCAAAAAGACCTACACGGCACCGGCCGGCTCCACGCTCACCTTCAGCCGCAGCGGTTCCCAGCTGAGCTACGTGCTGAAGAACGACAAGGGCGCATAAGCGTTGCGGCAAACAAGGTCACCGGGCAAATTGCGCATCGAATGGGAAGGCACCCGTGCCTGGCCCTCGAGCAATCGCGCCATTCTCTCCATTCCGAAAGCCAACGCCGAATCTACGACCCCAGGAACCTACAGGCACGGCTTCCTCGAGGCCGGGATCCTGGACGACCAGGTCAACCTGGTGACCTCACTTCGACTGAACGACGAGTACCTCTACGGCCTTGCCGAGGTCCCTTCCTCCTGGCCGAGCGCGGTGTTGCAGGCCCAGGCGATTGCGGGACGGACCTATGCCATGCGCAAGATCGACAAGCGTGAAGACTTCGTGCGACTGCAACGTGACGGACGAGGTGCAGGACCAAAAGTTCACCGGATGGCGCAAGGAAAACGAACAACCCGGTTACGGCGCCAAATGGAAGGCCGCGGTGGACGCCACGGTTTCCCGCAGCGGGAGCACTCCGACCTCCGGCAAGGTCGTCATGTACGGCGGACGGCTGGCCGAAACGCTCTATTCCTCGTCCACCGGCGGAGCCACGCGCAACAGCGAAGACGTGTGGGGCGGTGCTGCGCTTCCGTATCTGCGATCCCGGGACGACTCATGGTCGCTGAAGCCAAGCGCCAACAACCCCTACGACTCATGGACGCAGAGCGTGAGCCAAGCCAAGATGGCCAAGGTCTTCGGGCTCAACGACGTCGTCTCGGTGAAGATCAGCCGGGCCGCGGACAAGACGATTTCCTCGGCCACCGCCACGACTTCGGCGGGAACCACCAAGACGCTGACGGGCATTGCCTTCCGGGGTTCGACCAACGGCATCGGTGCCCGCGCGGCCTGGATCTCCGGGGTGAAGGCCTCGACCACCACCCCGGCCGCGACAACGATCAACCCCAACAACTTCTGCAGCACGACGGTGGCAACCGGTTCGAGCATTTCAAAGGCGATTGCTTCCCAGCGGGAGGGAGCCGTCATCTGTTTGAAGGCCGGAACCCACAAGCCGGCGAACCTGGTGCTCAAGTCCCGCCAAACGTTGGTGGGGCAAGGCAGCAGCACCACCCGCTTCGACGGAACCACCGCGGTAAGAACCAAGAAGTCGGGCAAGATCTACAAGATCTCCTCCAGCAAGATCCCTTCCAAGGCGCCCGCCACGCTCAAGTGCACCACCGGCAACCAGTGCAACAGCGCCCAGATTCTCTTCGCCAACGGGATCCAGCTCAAGCGGGTCAGTTCCAAGGCGAAGGTGAAGGCCGGCACCTACTGGATCGATCACAAGGGTCGAGCCATCTACACGGGCAAGGCCAGCAGCAAGCAAATACAAGTACTCGATGGCCGTGCAAACCCGTGCCATCACCCTGGGTACCTGGTCGCGCATGGGCAAGATGAATGTGGTCGGATACGCCAACCCCAGCAACACGGGTGCAGTGCGGCTCTCGGGTGCGCATTCGGGGCTGTTTTCCTCGACGGGTGGCCGTGAACCACGGCATCGGAGTGCAAAGCAACGGCGCCGCCACCGAAATCCTGAACTCGACGATCCGGCTCAACGGCCAGGTGGGAATCAGCGCCTCGGGCGGAAAGAACTCCGATCGTTCGGGGAACCGAAATCAGCAAGAACGGCTGGGCCGGCTACAAACCCGCAACGTTCACCGGCGGCATCGCCGCGGCCAACAAGGCAAGCATGAAGGTCAGCAGCGCGAAGATCCTGGACAACAGCGCCGCAGGAAAGCTCGGGGTGCGAAAGAGTTCCGGCGCCAGCGTCTCGGTCGCTTCAAGCACGGTGCGTGGGAACAGGTAGTTTCCTAGCGCCGTTTGGGCGCGATGCTCAATTCCCCGAGCACGGTGGTGAGCCGATCCATGAAGACCCGCACCTTTGGGTTGTGGTTGTCCGGGGATTGCAAGGCAAAGATGCTGCGGGCCAACCTGATCTCCGGCGCATCGATGACCCGGATGCCCTCGGGTGCCTGCAACATGGCCAGTTCGGGAACCAGTGCGGCGCCAAGGCCAGCCGCGGCCATGTGCAGCGAGGCATTGAAGTCGTCGCTGTAGGCGACAACCCGCGGGTGGATGTTGAACGCGGAAAAGAGCCGGGAGATGACCGTCGCGTCGCTGGTGCCGGGATGGTGCATGATCCACGGCATGTTGGCCAGCTGTTCGGCACTCACCGTAGAGGAGTTCGAGAGCTTCCAGGAAGCCGGAACCACAACCCTGAACGGATCGTCACCCAGCCACTGGCGTTCCAGCTGGGCGGGCCAGGCAAGTCCGGCCTGTCCCACCTGGAAGATCAACGCCAGATCGAGTTCGCCGTCCTGGCGCAATCCGGCAACGGTTTGGTGCGGTTCCCCGACGTGGACGCGAAGCGCAATGCCAAGCTGGTCCCAATCGGGGGAACCCAGAAGGCGGGGCAACGCGTAGATGGCCAGCGACGGGAAAATGCCGAGCCGCAACTCCTGGAGAGGCTTTCCGCTGGGGTCAAGGTCGGGGGTGGACGTCGCGGCAAGCAGCGCGTCAATGTCGGTGAGTACCCGTTGGGCATGGCGGACCATTGTCATGGCCGCGGGCGTGGGTTCAATGCTCTTGGCACCCCGCGTAAAAAGCGTTGTGCCGGTGGTGCGTTCGAGGGCTGTCATCTGTTGCGATACGGCCGAGGGAGTGTAGCCGAGCCGGGTCGCAGCCACGGCAAAGGACTTATGTTGTACGACTTCGATCAGCGTGCGCAGGTGCACCGGATTGACCACAGGTTCTCCCGAGCCTCAAGATGATGGGGTTGGCAACATGCGTTGCCAACCCCAATCCTATGGTGCGGAGGCGAGACCCTCGGCCTCTTCCTCGGAAATCTCCTCGACCCATTCCACTTCCACGGCGTCTTCGTCTTCGATCTCGTCTTCGGCCGTCAGATCGTCGTCAAGCAGATAGAGGTGTCTGCGCAGAGGGTCCAGGGCCGTCATTGTTTCGGGGCTGTCGGATGAGCCTTCGTAGGGCTGGCCGTCGCGGCCGTCGCCAGGCTCATACATGTCGTCGTCAATCGGCTCGTCAAAGACCGTGTCGTCAAAGATGTCGCTCATCGTGTCCCTCTATTCACCAAACGCGGTGTTCGTGGCTGATCCGCGATTGATTACAGCCTATGTCCCATCCTTGGTTATGGGAATGGGCACTTTTCGCTTGGCCTTTGCCCTGTTCGTGGGCGGCAATCTGGAGATGTGGCACTGCAAATTCCCGCGATTCTCTGGCCGCCCTCCGCTAGCGTGGCCTTGACTGTCGCCGCCTGTCGGGCATCCAGGCCGAGCAGTTTCCCCGCGAAAAGGGCCGGGCGGCAACCACTGGGGGGAGCGTGCCCCTCATGGTTTGCAGCCCGGCCCCGTTGGCCTTTGGCGTCTGGTCAGTCGGCGAGGTTCATGGCCCGGGCAGCGATTTCCACGGATGCCAGGCGCTGGGCCGCACTGCTGGAATTGTGCACGGTGATCAGTTCGTCGGCCTGAGCCGTGCGCGCGAAGTCCTCAAGGTATTGGGCGACCGTGGCGCCGTCGCCCACGGCCGTGTACTTGAGCATGTTCAAGATCGACTCCCCGTGAGACGAATCCAGGAGCATGTCGATCTCGGCTTCGGTAAACGGGGTGGGACGGTTCCTGCCCAAGAAGAGCTGGATGCGATCGCGGCGGACCTGTTCCATGATGCGGTGGGCCTCCGAGTTGCTTTCGGCAGCGACGACTCCCACACCGGCAATGACGTAGGGCTCCGCGAGCTGCGCAGAGGGCCGGAATTCGTTGCGGTAGGTGGTGACCGCCTGGACCAGCGCATCGGGTGCGAAGTGCGAGGCAAACGAGTACGGTAGCCCCAGCTGAGCGGCCAGGCGGGCTCCGAAGAGGCTGGATCCCAGGATGTACAGGGGGACGTTGGTTCCGTGTCCCGGGTAGGCGTTCACGCCCTCGATGCGCGAAGTCTCGCCGAGGTAGGCCTGGAGTTCGAGCACGTCATGGGGGAAAGCATCGGAAGCGGCGGGGTCGCGGCGCAGCGCCTGGAACGTGAGCTGGTCGGTGCCGGGGGCGCGGCCCAGACCCAGATCGATGCGTCCGGGGAACAGCGTTTCGAGGGTTCCGAATTGTTCGGCAATCACCAAGGGGGAGTGGTTGGGCAGCATGATGCCGCCCGAACCCAGACGAATGCTCTTGGTGTGATGGGCAATGTGGCCAATGAGCACCGAAGTTGCGCTCGAGGCGATCGAGGACATGTTGTGGTGTTCGGCGTACCAGACACGGGTGTAGCCGTTGGCTTCGGCGGTTTGCGCCAGCCGAACGCTTTCGGCAAATGTTTCGGCGGCTGAACCGCCGCTGCGGATGGGGGCAAGATCAAGGATCGACAAGGGAATGCTCACGTAGGGAGGCAACCCCGACCGTGCCGGATTCATTCCCCGGCTGGATGCCAGTGGGTAGTTTTGTGGTCAAGGAAACGTATTATCTGAGCATGAAGCGGATGCTGCTTGTTCCGGTGTGTGGATTGTTTCTGGGTTTGTTGAGCGGCTGCACGATTCTTGTTCCGGATGAAACCGGATCATCGCCGGCACCCTCGGCGGCACAGGCAAGGCTGGAGGAGCTCCCAGCCGGGTGCCCCTCCGCCGAAGGATTCGTGGTTCCTGAACCCCTGGGAGCAGGAACCGGGGAGGAAGGCGCAGAACTGCTGCTGGCGCGTTTGAGCGACTGGGCAAATGCCGGGACGGCCATGGTTGCCAATGATCCGGGCTGGATCGCTGGAGCCAGCACCGCGGGATGCTTTGAAGCCCTTGCCGATGCGATAGGACGGGTCTACGGGCAGGTGCTCTTTTTCCGAGAGGGGGATGAGACCCTGGGGGAGCTACGGAAAGCGATGGTGGGCGAGAACCTGGGAAATCTACGTCGGGCCCGTGCGCAATCACAAGCTTCCAATGCCGAGTATTGGCTACTGGGTCTGCTTGGCGCATCGTCGTCCGGTGACGGCCAATTCCTGAAAATGCGCGTGAGCGTGGAGCCAGGAGATTCCACGCAACCGCGGCGCGGGGAGGATTGGATTGTGCTCCTGAAGACGCAGGATGCCGTGCCCGCGCTGGCCCATGTGAGCGGTTTCTTGGCCCAGGAGCGCTAGAGGCATGGTGACAAAAACAATTTGGGCGGTACCTCCGCAAGGAGATACCGCCCAAATAGAATCAGCTAATTAGCCGAAGGTGATGATCCGAACTTAGACAGCGCGGATATCGGTGGCCTGAAGGCCCTTCTGGCCCTGAGTTACTTCGAACTCTACGCGCTGGCCCTCTTCAAGCGAACGGAAGCCGTTCGACTGGATGGCGGAGTAGTGAGCGAAAACGTCATCGGAGTTGTCGTCCGGAGCGATGAAGCCGAAGCCCTTTTCGGCGTTGAACCACTTAACGGTACCTGTTGCCATGATGGGGGTGTCCTTTCGAGACTGTCCTGAAATGGGACGTAGGGGAGCGAACTCCACTGTGGAGTTCACTTGCAGCTACGTGATTCACCGCGGTTCAGAAAGGTACTCGCCCCGGCAACGGGGTATTTGCACTGCTTTACTGCGAGAAAAACTAGAACTACAAGCACTACGGTACGCGACTATTGGCGCAGTTACTACCCTTTGGCACATTAATTTAGAAAGTTTGCCGTTTAGGGGTCTGGTATTCACCGCTATTTTGGGATTTTGGAACCGGGCAGTGGTTGCCGAAGGTGCGGAATCTCGGGGTTTTCGTCAAATCCACACAAAATGGGTGCCGTAGGAATCACGATTCCTACGGCACCCATTTCATCGGTGGGCATAACTGCCCGTTGAACTTCCTAGGCGGAAGGTGCCGATTCCGGGGCAGGAGTGTGCTCCGGGGTCTTTGCCCCGCGGATGGTTTTTGAAATAACGAAAATCGTAATTACCGTCAATGCAACCGCAATTCCCGAAGTGATAACCACGCCTGCATCAAATGCGTTTGCCGCGGAAGCGAGAAGCTGATCGGCAATGGAGGCCTGGGATTCCGGAAGGCCTGCGGCGACCTCATGGGCGCCGCCCAGGGTTTGGCGTGCGGCCTCGGCCTGTTCGGCGTCCAGCGCGGCCGGGACCTGCAGGTTCCGGGAGTAGACGGCGTTGAGAATCGAACCCAATACCGCGGTGCCAAGTACCGAACCAACCTCGTAGGACGTCTCGGAAATGGCTGATGCAGCGCCTGCCTTGGACGCGGGGACTGCGGACAGGGCCAGGTCGTTGGACAGCGTCTCGGCCATGCCGACGCCGGCCCCCAAAACGCCGAATGCCACCATGAGCGCCGCGACCGAGCCCGACTGCCCAAAGGCCAGCACGATGCCATAGGCGATGGCGCTCAGCGACAGGCCGGCAATCATGACGGTGGAGACCTTGAACTTGCGCACCAGAGGGACGGCCAGAAGCCCGAACGTCACGGTCAGGGCAAGGCCGGGCAGCATCAGGACGCCGGCCATCATCGGGGTGTTTCCGGCGACCAGCTGCAAGTGCTGGGACAGGAAGTAGATGAAGCCAACGAATCCGAAGATGCTCAGCAGGTTCACCGTCAGGGCACCGGAGAACACCGGGTTGGTGAACAGTCGGACATCAAGCATCGGGTTCGAGCGCTTGAGCTGACGGAGCACAAAGAGCACGCCGCAGGTGATGCCGATCGCGATGGCCAGGATTCCCAGCCACGGCGAGGCCGAGTGGGTCAGTTCCTTGACGCCGAAGACGATGGGCAGCAGCGTCATGATGACCAGGACGATGGAAATGGGGTCGATGGCGCCGGGCTTGGGGTCGCGCGATTCCGGAATCAACACCGGCCCGAGGATCAGCAGCGGCAGCAGCATCGGCACGGCCAGCAGGAATACCGAACCCCACCAGAAATGCTCCAGCAGGAAGCCGCCAACGATCGGGCCGAGTGCGGCGCCGCCGGAGAATGCCGCGGCCCAGATGGCGATCGCCTTGCGGCGCTCATTGGCGTCGGTGAAGATGTTGCGGATCAACGACAAGCGTGGCCGGCATCAGCATGGCGCCGAAGATGCCGAGCAGGGCGCGTGCGGCAATGAGCTGCTCGGCGCTTGTGGCAAACGCCGCGGCCGCGGAAACGGCGGCGAATCCGGTCGAGCCAATCAGAAGCATGCGGCGGCGGCCGAAGCGGTCGCCGAGCGACCCCATCGGAACCAGGAGGCCGGCAAGGACCAGCGGGTAGATGTCGATGATCCACAGCAGTTGGTTGCCGGAAGGGGCCAGGGCCGCGGAAAGCGCGGGCACCGCAAAGCTGAGCACGGTGTTGTCCACCGAGATCAGGAGTACGGGGAACATCAGCACCACAAGAGCAGCCCAACGTTTGCGGTTCATTGAACCGGCTTGCTCTTGCGCTGATCGGGTCGTGAGGTTCGGGGTGCTCATGATGGAGGGTTTCCTGAAGGAGTAGGTTGCTCGGACATTCATAACTGTACCGTCTGGACGGTACAGTTACAATGTGACGATGCCTACGAGAAAGGGATAAGGTTCACTACATGTCTCGCCCCCCATTAGCCAAGGAAAAGATCATCGACGCCTATGTTTCGATGCTCTGTGAAGAAGGGGAACGCGCAGCCACCATGGAAGCAACGGCCGCAAGGGCCGGGGTCTCCAAGGGCGGATTGCTCTACCACTTTGCTTCCAAGGAACTCCTGGCCCAAGGTGCAATCGAGGGATTGCTCAAGTCCCACGAGGAAGACCTGCAGCTCATGGGATCCGCGCCCGAGGGGCCGGCGACCTACTTCGTGCGCACCAGCACCGTCATCGGCGGCGATCTGGACCGCTACTTCCTGGCCGTGCTCCGGCTGGCCCAGGGCGGCCACGAACCATCGGTCAAGGCGCTCGAGGATGTCCAGGAGGGCTGGCTGAACCTGATCCAGCACGAGGTCAAGGACAAGTACGCGGCCGAAGCCATCATGCTCATCGGCGAGGGGCTGTACTACCAAACCTCAATGCCCGGTTCGTGGTCCACGGGCACGTTCGGCAAGGATCTCGATCACCTGCTGAAGCAGGTTGAGCGACTCAAGAACGGTAACTAGCGCTCCATGAACCCCACCGCCCAGCGGCAAAAAATGACGGGCCGCATCGGCGCACTGCTTGGAATCCTGCTCATGGCGCTGTCCCTGCGCGCCGCGGTGGTTTCCGTCCCGCCGCTGCTGGGAAGCATCGGACCGGAACTCGGGTTTGATTCCTTCAGCACCGGATTGCTGGCCATGCTGGCACCCATCGTTTTTGCCGCCTTCGGGTTGCTGACACCCCGCCTGATCCGCTGGTGGGGCCTGGAAAAGGTCTTGGTCACCGCGGTTCTGCTTGCGGTCGCCGGCCAGCTGCTCAGGTCGCTGGTGGGCGACGTCAGCAGCTTCCTGCTGCTGTCGGTGATCACGCTTGCCGGCTACGGAATGGGCAACGTCGTGTTGCCGCCGCTGGTCAAGAAGTACTTCCCGGATCGTCTGGCGGTGGTGACCTCCGGGTACGTGACGATGCTGGCCGTGGGAACCTGGATGGCCCCGCAATTCTCGGTGCCGCTGGCCAACGCCACCGGCGACTGGCGCACCTCGATCGCCGCGTGGGCGCTGCTCTCGGCCATCGTGTTGGTGCCGTGGGCCATCCAGCTTTTCAAGGACCGCAAGCACCCGCGTCCCGACATGCCTCTGGTCAACGGAATGGTTGCCGCGCCGCCGGCCAAGATCAACCCCTGGCGTTCACCCGTGGCCTGGGGGCTGGCGATTTTCCTGGCCGGCAACTCCGCACAGACCTACGTGTACTTCACCTGGCTGCCGCCGTACCTCTCCTCGCAGGGCCTGGACACCCTGACCGCCGGATCCATGCTGGCGCTCTTTGCCATCCTGGGCCTGCCGGTCAGCCTGCTGGTGCCGCTGTGGGTTCCACGGCTGCGCCATCCGATCATCGCCGTGCTGGTCTTCACCTCGTTTTGGATCACCGGCCACCTCGGCATGTATCTCTCGCCGGCACAGGGCACCGTCGTTTGGGTTGTCTTTGCCGGCCTGGGACAGGGCACCTTTGCCATCGCGCTGCTGATGATGAACCTGCGCTCGCGCACGACCTACGGCTCGGGGGTGCTTTCCGGATTCAGCCAGGGCCTGGGCTACGCGGGTGCCGCGATCGTGCCGATGCTCTTCGGGATGGTCAAGGATGCGACCGGCGGCTGGAGCGCTTCCTTTGCGATGCTCGGCATCTGCATCGCGGTCATGCTCACCGGCGCCGTGATGATCAACGGGCCGCGAAAGATCGAAGACGGTCCCGGCGACGCGGGAGCTCCGCGGCCGCTCGAACGCGTGGTCTAGACGGGCCAAGCCGGTCAGTTCAATGTGGCATCCCTGTGCCAAGGGCCGACGGCCCGCGGCACCCGCCAGTGGAACGTCAGGGCCAGCACGCGCAACAGGAACACTGCGGCCGCAACGGCCAGCTGCCACGCCCCGCCCGTCAATCCCATGCCCCAGAAACCGGCAATGAGACCCGCGCCGAGCATCGCCGGGACGGCGTAGATGTCCCGCGGGTTGAACAGCTCGGGCGTCTTGTTGGCCACGACATCGCGCAGCAACCCGCCGCCGACCGCCGAGGTGACGCCCAGCAGCGCCGAGGCAAAGGGGTTCATGCCCGATTCCAGCGCCTTGATGGTTCCGGTGATGCAGAACAGGGCCAGGCCCGCCGCATCGAAGACAAGCAGCGGGCGCATCATCCGCTGGACCCCGGGTGCCAGGAAAAAGACAAGCAGTGCTGCCAGCACGGGCGGAATGAAGTAGAACGGGTTGGCGAAGGCCGTCGGCGTCTGCCCGAGGATGACGTCGCGGATGATGCCGCCGCCGATCCCGGTCAGCCCCGCCAGGAGCAGCGAGCCGACGATGTCGAATCCCCGCCGTGCCGCCAGCAGGGAACCCGAGACCCCGAAGAAAAAGACCCCGAACAGGTCTAGCACCAGTGGCATTGTCAACGGAGGCTGTCCTTTTCGTCGGCGGGGGATCGGTCAATCAGGCAGGCTACAGCATCGGGTGTTGCCGCGGTTAATCAACGGTGCTCCGCTTCTACATGTGCCGGATTCCGCGAAGGAGCGAGGTACGCCCAAGGAACCATCCCGCCAAGTACCGGAAGCCTGCGCCGTCGCAGATGGGGCGGAGACCCGCGTCCGTCGACGCCTTGCCGGGGGTGACCGGCGGCCATAGCAGAGGCAAGACAACCGCGGCAATTACGACGGGACCGGCGTGTACCGTGACGACGCCCGGTGCACCCGACCGTGTTGTCGTACCTGGTTACTTCTTGTCCTTGGAGCCAAGCGCAACGACGAGCGTCTGCGTCTTGGACTCGGTCTGGATCTCCGACCAGACGTTCTTTTTGACCTTCTTCACCGTCTTGCCCTTGGCCTTGACCTTCACCACGACCTGCTTGACCAGGGTGCGGTACTTGACCGTGGTGGTGACCTCGTACGTTCCGACGCCCAGCTTGGCTTTCTTCTTGCCATCCACCAGGACGGTGCTGTCCTGCACAACGGTCAGGGTCTTGGAGACGACCTTGGCCTGCTTGCGGACCTTGACCTTAGGCGTGATCGTGGCAAGCTCATCGGCTTCGATGGTCTTGTTCTTGATATCGCGGATGACAACCGTCGGCTTCGACTGCGCCTTGTGAGGTTGACTGCACCGATTTGTGAGCCTCTGAACGGCGGAAGCCGACGACGGGGCGGCCGTGGCAACGGCGGCACCGCCCAGGACCAAGGACGACGCAGCGATGATGGCAGCAGTGGCGCGGCCGATACGATTCTTCATACTTCCCCTTACTTTCAGGCCGGGGTGCGGTCTCCGGCCGATTGGTTGTCCCGGGAATCATAGGCATCGCTTGATGGCAAAAACTAGTGGACAGACCGCATATGTAAACAAATCTTGCATAAATTGGTCGCGCAACGGCGGCCAACAAATCGTTCCGCCGGTCGCTTGTGACCGAGCTCCTCATACAGCCATCCCGCGTGGAGAACCGGTTGAAGTTCCTCGGAACGAAGTAGGCACGGAAACTCCCGCTAGGCCAGTGCCTTGAGCGCCGTGAGCATCTTGTTGACGGTGTTCATGTTCCTGGTTGTGACAAGGAACTTTGAAGCCACCTTGGTGAAATGCTTGGCAAGCTGGCTGTCGAGGCTCTGCCCGCGGGGCACCTCCCAGCAGATTCCGTGGGCGAGTTGCGCAACGCGTTCTTCGCCGGAGGGCTGCGGGGCATTGCCCAGGATGCTTGCAGCTTCCTCCGCGGACTCGGTCAGGACCAGGTATTCATGACGCTGGATTCCGTCATTCGGAGGGACGAACGGGAAGTTCCCGGCCAGGAATTCAAGCTGTGCCGCATCCTGCACGATCACCCGGGTGCCGTAGCCGTAGGCCGAGTCGATGGCCGCCTCGCAGGTCCTTTTCACTGCCGCGGGGTCCGACTCATCGCTTGCAAGCACCACGTTCCCGCTGGCCAACAGCGTGCGCACCCGGGAAAAACCTGCCTGTTCCAGCAACGCGGCCAGGTCCTTCATGAGAATCTTGACGCCGCCGACGTTCACGCCGCGCAGGAAAACCGCATAGAAATACATGCTGCCAAGTCTGCGCCCCGCAGGGCGGGTTCGGCAAGGCGACCCGCTGCGTGTCCGCCCGTTGCGAGGAGACGCAGGAAAACCCACGTCGGAGGATCAATCAAAGCGCGGCGCACGGGGTCTAAGATCTCATCATGACTACGACGCTTGCCCTATGGCTCCTGGCCCTCGCCGATCACCGCCGAACACGTTGCAGCCGGGACCACCCCGGTGGGCGGCGGCGACTTCGTGGGGGATGAACTGTGGTGGCTCGAGGGCCGCCCGGCCGAAGGCGGACGCCTGACGGTCGTGGCGCGCGGGACCCTGACCGACGAGGCTCCGCGCGAACTCGTCGCGGCCCCCTTCAACGTCCGCAGCAGGGTCAACGAATACGGCGGATCCTCCTGGGCCGCGATTCCCGTGGGCGGTGCCCCGAAGCTCGTCTTCGCCAACTTCGCCGACCAACGGCTCTACCTGGCAGGTGCGCACGGCGAGGCCCCGGTGCCGCTGACCCCGGAAAGCGCGGGGGAGGACGGGGACCCGCAATTGCGTTTCGCCGAGATCATCCCGGGCACCAACGCGGGCGAGGTCCTTGCCGTCTGCGAGGACCACCGCGATGGGCTGCGCCGCTACATCGTCGCCGTCCCGCTCGACGGATCGGCGGCGGCGGACGCCGGCAAGCTTCGCGAGGTCAGCCCGTCCTCCCGCTTTGTCGCCAGCCCGCGGCTAAGCCCCGACGGAACCAAGCTGAGCTGGATCTCCTGGGAACACCCGCAAATGCCGTGGGACGGAACCGAACTCCACGTCGGGGACCTGGTCGACGGGCGCGTGGCCACCGAATCCGTGCTGGCGGGTTCCACCACCGAATCGGTGCTGCAGCCCGAATGGCTCACCGACGGCGAGCTGGTCTTCGTCTCGGACCGCAGCGGCTGGTGGAACCTGTACTTGCACACGCTGGAAACCGGCGAACAGCGCGCGCTGTGCACCCTCGAGGAGGAATTCGCGGGCCCGCTGTGGGCGCTGGGGCAGAACTGGTACAAGGTCGAGAACGAGCACAGCCTGCTGGTGACCCACGGAACCCACGGCACCTCGCTGGCCCGCCTGGACCTGGCCACCGGGGAACTGGCCGAGCTCGAGCTGCCGTTCACCAGGATTTCGCCCTCGGCGCTGAGGGGAAACCGGTTGCTGGCAACACGCCACCTCGCTGGTGGAGGGCGACGGCCTGCGGCTGATCGACCTGGAGACGCTCGGGACGGAAAACGTCTCCCTGTCGCTCTCCGCGCTGCCCGACCCCGAAGCGCTGCCGCACGCCCGAGCCATGGAATTCGCCACCGCCGACGGGTCGCCGGTCTACGCCCACGTGTACGCACCGCGGCTGGGGGAGCACACGGGGCCCGAGGGGGAGAAGCCCCCGTTCGTCGCGTTCGTGCACGGCGGGCCGACCTCGCAGGCCTTTGCCCAGCTTTCGCTGTCGATCGCCTACTACACCTCGCGCGGCATCGGCGTCGTCGACGTGAACTACGGCGGCTCGACGGGCTTCGGCCGCGCCTACCGCGAACGGCTGCGCGGCCAGTGGGGCATCGTCGACGTGCAGGACACCGTGGCCGTCATGGAGGGGCTCGTCGCCGCGGGCCTGGCCGACGGCAACCGGCTGGCGATCGAGGGCGGGTCCGCCGGCGGCTGGACCGTGCTCAACGCGCTGACCACCACCGAGACCTTCGCCGCCGGCATCTCCCGCTACGGGGTCTCCGACCTGGTCGGCCTGGTCACCGACACCCACGACTTCGAGTCCCGCTACATGGAATCCCTCGTCGGGCCCTACCCGGAGGCCGCGGAACTCTACGCGCAGCGCGCGCCGATCAACCACGTCGACGACATCTCCTGCCCGGTGTTGCTCCTGCAGGGCGACGAGGACAGGGTGGTGCCGCCGGCCCAGTCCCAGGTCGTCGCCGACGCGCTCGCGGCCAACGGCGTGCCGCACGCCTACGTGCTCTACGCCGGGGAACAGCACGGCTTCCGCCGCATGGAAACCATCGTCAACGCGCTGGAGACATCGCTGGGTTTCTACGCGACGGTCTTCGGGTTCGACGCCGACGTCCCGTCGCTGGAACTGAGCCAGTAAGCCGCCGGAAACACAAATGCGTGAGGCGCCGGACCCCTTTCGGGGACCGGCGCCTCACGCGCCATGCCGGGGATCGGCTAGTCGAGCACCGCTTCGCGTTCGGCGGCAAGCGCCGGGGCGGAGGTGTCGGTGACGCGCGGCGGGATCATCGACACGGCCAGGGCCGCGACCACGCCGACGATGGCGAAGAAGACGAAGTTGAACTGGAAGTTCATGCCGGTGGAGGCGATCCAGCCGCCGATGATCGGGCCGGAGATGGCGCCCAGCCGGGCGAAGGACAACGCCCAGCCCGTGGCCGTGCCGCGCTGGGCGGCCGGGTAGTAGTCGGCGATGTAGCCGGTGAGCACCAGCGAGGTGGAGATCGAGCCGATGCCGGCGAAGGCCACGAAGCACAGGTTGATGAACATGGTGTTCGGGAACATCAGCAGCAGGATGCCGCCGGCGCCCAGCAGGTAGAAGATCACCAGGATGGGCTTCTGCCCGTACTTGTCGGCCATCCAGCCGAGGGCCAGGCCGCCGACGGCCGAGGCCAGCGAGAAGACCAGCAGGAAGACCAGCGAGGAACCGAGGTCGTAGCCGGCCTTGCGCATGATCTGCGGCAGCCAGGTGTTCAGGCCGTAGACAAGCACCATGCCGCAGAACAGCGAGATCCAGAAGAAGACCGTCGAGCGCAGGTACTTGCCGGAGAACATGGCGGCCATGACCTCGCGCCACGGAACCTTTGCGCCCGGCTTGGCCGGTGCCACTGGCTCGTAGTTGCGCACGTTGAGCTTCGCGGCGAGGGCCTTGGCCTCGGCGATCTTGCCCTTGGAGACCAGGTACTCGAGGGACTCGGGGAGCATCCAGGCGACCAGGGGAAGGATCAGCACCGGCAGCGCGCCGACGGCGATGACCCAGCGCCAGCCGAGGGTGGGCAGCAATGCCATGGCGACCAGGGCGGCCGCCACGATGCCCAGCGAATAGCCGGAGTACATGATGCCGTAGTTCAGCGAGCGCTTCTTCGGGGCGGAGTATTCGATGGTCAGTGCCGCGGCGACCGGGATGATGCCGCCCATGCCCAGGCCGCCGAGGAAGCGGAAGAGACCGAACATTTCCGGGGTCGGGGCCATGGCCGCGCCTACCTGCGTGATGGTGAAGATGAGCATGGCAAGCAGCAGCATTTTGCGGCGGCCGATGATATCGCTCAGGGTGCCGATGAACAGCGCGCCGAAGAGCATGCCGACCAGGGCGTAGGCGCCGAGGCCGCCGAGCTGCAGCGGGGTCAGCGACCATTCCTTGTACTCGGCCAGTGCCGGCAGCACCGCGCCGAGCACGCCGACGTCGTAGCCTTCGGCCAGGATGGCCAGCCAGCAGGCGAAGAGCACAATGCCGGTGGTGCGCTTGGGGATGTTCCAGTCCGAAACCGTGGGTGAGGGCGCCACGTGGTTCTCCTTGCGTGGAAGGGAAGAAAATGGGGTGGTGGTGCGACGATCCCTAGTAGTATGTCGTTAAAGTGACGTACGTAACAATAGTTGGATGGAGATTGGTTGGCGATGGTCAAAAATCTGCATTGACATGGATCGGGGTGCCGATGCCTCGATCGATGCCCTGGTGGGGGAGTTCCTCGCCGGCGGGCTGGCGGGAAACTCCCTGCAGCGCACCATTGAATGGGTGGACACGGACGCCGCCGGGCACCAGCACAACTCGGTGATCCTGCGCTTTGTCGAGGCCGCCGAGGCAAAGCTCTTCCGCGAGCTGGGCCAGAATTCGTACTTCGCCATCGCGCCGCGCGTGCGCCACGAGACCGACTACCGCGCCAAGCTCTACTTCGGGCAGGCGGTCACCACGGCCGTGGTCGTCCAGCGCATCGGCACCAGCTCCATGGACTTCGCCTTCAGGGTGTGGGGGCACCCGCACGAGGGCCGCGACGCGGTGCTTGCCGCCGAGGGGCGCTTCGTCACCGTCTGCGTGCCGCAGGGCAGCGAAAGCTCGGCGCCGTGGCCGGAGGAAATCCGCGCGGCGCTGCAGAAGTAGCGTCCGGGCGGGTTACCCGGCGGGAGGGCTCGCGCAGCGTCTGCGAGGGCGCCATCCCGAAGTGCTGCCTGTAGGCCTGCGCGAAGCGGCCCAGGTGCCCGAATCCGCATCGTTCGGCAATGCTTGTCACGCTGTCGATGTGCGGATCGGCCTCGCCGAGCATCACGTGGGCGCGTCGCAGTCGCGCCTCGCGCAGCATCCGGGACGGGGTGGATCCCAGTTCCTTGGCCAGGGCGACCTGCAGCGTGCGGATTGAAACGCCCAGTGCCTCGGCCAGGTCGCCGACGTTCAGGTCCTCCCCGCTGTGGGTATCCAGAAGTTCGGAAAACGCGCGAGACCAGGGACGAGTTCTTCGCGTCCTCGGCGGGGGCGTCCCATTGCGCAAGCGCCGTTGAAAAGTTCGATTTCACGGCCATGAGCCAGCGCGCGAGGACCAGTTCCTCGTGCAGCCGCCGGGCATACGGCGTCGGTGCGGCCCCGGGGGTGTTGACCAGGTCGTGGTACTCGAAGACCGAGCGCATGAACGACTTGCCCTCCGGGCTGGAGATGTCCATGCTGTTCGCCAGCTTCAGCGGTCCCTCGAGCCTGGCCCCGTAGAGTGCCGCTGCCGCATCGTTGAGCAGCCCGCGCGGGGCCGTGACGATCAACTGCGGGGTCCCGGCCTGCCAGGTCATCGAAAAATCATGGTCGATCGGAGGGATCGTGGCCAGGTTGGGCGTCGATTCGACGGTCGACCCCGCACTGCGCATTTGTGCGCTTCCCGAAAGCGGCACCTGGACCATGTAAAACGTCTCCAGGGCGCCGGGGCTGATCCGCACGGCCGTGCCGTAGTCCAGCAGGTGGACGCCGAAGCCCGCGCCGGATGAGCGCAGGTTCAATTTCACGTTCCCGCGCCCCGAAAGCGGTTGCAGCGTGTGCTCGCAAAAAAGCTCGCTGATGCGTTGCTGGGCCTCGTGCGGGTCGGGTGTTTGCAGCGTCGGCAGCGCGTCGAGCACGCGGCTGGGTGAAGGCATGGCGTGCTGCTGGGTCAGCATCCAGAATGCTCCTTTGCTGTGCTCGCGCCCTGCGCGCATCGGATGAAAAGTGCGCAAAGCGGATAGAGACGGCTGCGTCCCGCGGCGTAGTTTCTTGTCAGGCCACTCATTATGACACGGGTCACATGCAATTTGTTCGGGGAAGGAAAACCATGAAATCGCTTCAGGATCGCGTCGTGCTGCTGACCGGCGGAGCCACCAAGGTCGGCGCCGGGGTTGCAGGTTCGCTGGTCGACGCGGGAGCCCACGTCATCGTCGTGGACATCGACGAGGCGGGCGGTGCCGAACTGCAGGAACGCCACCCGGGCGTTGAATTCCATGCCGTGGACATCACCGACGACGCCGCCCTCGAATCCCTGGTCGCCGGCATCGAGTCGACGCCACGGGCGCCTCGACGGGTTGGTGAACCTTGCCTGCAGCTACCTGGACGAGGGCATCGAATCCAACAGGGCCGACTGGCTCACCGCCCTGAACATCAACGTGGTCTCCGCGGTGATGCTGGCCAAGCTGGTCCGCCCGCTGCTTGCCGCCTCGGGGCACGGGGCGATCGTCAACTTCACCTCGATCTCCTCCGGCGTCTCGCAGACCGGCCGCTGGCTCTACCCGGCCAGCAAGGCAACGCTGGTGCAGGTCACCCGCTCCATGGCCGCGGACCTCGCGGCCGACGGCATCCGGGTGAACTCGGTCAGCCCGGGCTGGACCTGGTCCAAGATCATGGACACGCTCTCCGGCGGGGACCTGGCCAAGACCGACTCCGTGGCGGCACCCTTCCACCTGCTGGGCAGGGTCGGGCGTCCCGGGGAGGTCGGCGACGTGGTCGCGTTCCTGCTTTCGGACCAGACCTCGTTTGTCACGGGCGCCGACTGGGCCGTCGACGGCGGCTACTCCGCCATGGGTCCCGAACGCAACGAGCCGGCCATCCCGCTGCTGGCGGCCAACTAGTTTCCCTTCGCAGCACCTCCCACTCCCACATCATTACCAGCGAGAACAAGGAACCAGGATCATGACCCCACGCACCATCACCATCGTCGGCGCCGGACAGTCGGGCCTCCAGCTGGGCATCGGCCTGCTGGACGCCGGCTACGACGTCACGCTCGTCTCCAACCGCACCCCCGAGCAGATCCGCACCGGCTCCATCGCCTCCAGCCAGTGCATGTTCGATGCGGCGCTCGGGCACGAACGCGACCTGGGCCTGGACCTGTGGCCCGACGCCCCGGTGGTCGAGGGCATTGCCTTCACCGTGGCCCCGCCGGAGGCCCCCGGCGTCAAGGCCATGAGCTGGGCGCACCGGCTGGACGCCCCGGCCCAGTCGATCGACCAGCGGGTCAAGTTCCCCGCGTTCATGGAGGTCTTCGAGGCGCGCGGCGGCACCCTGGTCTTCGAGGAAGCGGGCGTCGAGGACCTGGAGCGCTACGCGGAGAAGAGCGACCTGGTCCTGGTGGCCGCGGGCAAGGGCGAGATCGCCGGCCTGTTCGAGCGCGATGCCGAGCGCAGCCAGTATGCGGCCCCGCAGCGGGCGCTGGCACTGACCTACGTGAACGGCATGAAGCCGCGCGAGGAATTCTCCGCGGTCAACTTCAACCTCATCCCGGGCGTCGGCGAATACTTCGTCTTCCCCGCGCTGACCGTCACCGGCCCCTGCGACATCATGGTGTTCGAGGGCCTGCCCGGCTCCGACATGGACTCCTGGAAGGGGCTGACCCCGGAGGAGCACCTGGAAAACTCGCTGCGCATCCTGCGCACCTACCTGCCGTGGGAAGCCGAGCGCTGCACCGACGTGACGCTCACCGACCCCAACGGCGTGCTGCAGGGACGCTTCCCCCCGACCGTCCGGCACCCGCTGGCAACGCTGCCCTCCGGAAAGACCGTGCTGGGCATGGCCGACGTGGTGGTGCTCAACGACCCGATCACCGGGCAGGGCTCCAACAACGCCGCCAAGTGCGCCGCCGCCTACCTCGAGGGAATCCTCGAACACGGCGAGCGCCCCTACGACGACGAGTTCAAGCAGGGCCTCTTCGAGGGCTACTGGGAGTACGCGCAGCACGTCGCGGCCTGGACCAACACCATGCTGGCCCCGCCGGCCCCGCACGCGCTGCAGCTGCTGGGCACCGCCCAGGGGAACCCGGAGATCGCCAAGCGCTTCGCCAACGGCTTCGACTACCCGCCGGACTTCGCCGGGTGGTTCATGAGCGAGGAAGCAGCAAACGACTACCTGGGCTCCTTCGACCCGGTGCACTAGCGCAGTCGAGCCCCGCCACACACCTTCCCCACACCACTGGAGCTTTCAATGCGTACCATCGCCATCGTCGGGGCCGGAGAATCCGGTGCCCAGCTAGCCCTCGCCCTGCAGCGGTCGGGCCACAGCGTCACCCTGTTCTCCGACCGGTCGGCCCAGCAGATCCGCACCGGGTCGATCACCTCCAGCCAGTGCGTGTTCTCGTCCTCCCTGCGGGTCCAGCAGCCGCTGGACATCCCCGGGGCGAACACCGCGGACATGGGCATCACCGGGGTGCACATGAACATCGCGGCGCGTGAGGGACAGGAGGAGATCGACTGGCAGGGCACGCTTGAGCGCCCGGCGCTGTCGGTGGACCAGCGGGTCAAGTGCGCGCACTGGATCGAGACGTTCATCGGCCGCGGCGGGGACTTCCGCATCGAGAAGCTTTCGGTGCGCAGGCTCGAGGAGCTCGCGGCGCTCTTCGACCTGGTGGTGGTGGGCACCGGGAAGGGCGAGCTGGGGCAGGTCTTTGCCACCGACAGGGCCAAGTCGCCCTTCGACCGCCCGCAGCGCGCCGTGGCCGTCACTTACGTGTTGCCCGCCCACGGTGCCGGCGGGGAACCCGATGCGTCAAGCATCAGGATGAACATCGTGCCCGGGGTCGGCGAGTTCTTCACCTTCCCCGGGCTCGGCACCGAGGGGCCGTGCCAGATGATGGTCTTCGAGGGCCTTCCCGGCGGCCCCATGGACCGCTGGGATTCGGTCAACACCGCCGAGGAACACCTGGCCATGTCGCTGGGGATCCTGCGCGAGCACTTCCCCCGCGAATACCCGCGCTTTGCCGGCTCGGTGCTCAGCGACCCCGGCGCCGTGCTGCGCGGCCGCATCACCCCGGTGGTCCGCTCCGCGGTGGGGAGGCTGCCCGGCGGCCGGGCGGTCATGGGCATGGGCGATGCCATCATGCTCAACGACCCGCTCACCGGCCAGGGCTCCAACAACGCGACGCTGGCAGCCGACCACTACGCCCGGGCCATCGACGCGCGCGGGGACGAGGCCTTCGACTCCGAGTGGATGCTGCGCACCTTCGACGAGTTCTGGCGCGGCTGGGGACAGTTCTCCACGGTGTGGACCAACTCCATGCTGCGCGAACGCAAGCCCTGGCAGCTGGACGTGCTCGCCAAGGCCCGGCACCACGAGTCCCTGGCCACCGCGCTGGCCAACGGGTTCGACGATCCGCGCACGCTCTTCCCCTGGTGGTTCGAGCCCGAGGAAGCCGAGGCGTTCATGGACCGCGCGGTGGCGGAGGAAGGCGCCGCGTTCGACCTGCGCGACTTCCGCTCCACGCTGGGCCAGTTCGCCACGGGCGTCACCGTGGTGACAACGCGCACCCCGCAGGGCGCGAAGGTGGGCATGACCGCCAACTCCTTCACCTCCGTGTCCATGGATCCGCCGCTGGTGCTCTGGTGCCCCAGCAAGTTCGCCCCGTCGCTTGACGACTTCGAGGCCGCCACGCACTTTGCCATCAACGTGCTCGAATCCTCCCAGCACGTGCTCTCGCGCCAGTTCGCGACCCCGGCCGAGGACAAGTTCGCCGGCGTCGACTGCACAGAGGGGATCGCCGGGGTGCCGCTGCTCGAGGGGGCCGTCGCCACCTTCCAGTGCCGGACCGTGGCCAGGCACGAGGCCGGCGACCACGTCATCTACGTGGGCGAGGTGGAAAAGTACTCCCGGATCGAGGGTGACCCGCTGGTCTTCCACGCAGGCGCCTACCACCGCACCGCCCTGCACCCGGACTTCAGCTAAGCGAGAGATAAGCACATGGAAACCGACTACGTCGTCATTGGATCGGGCATCAACTCCCTGGTTGCCGCGGCCGAACTGGCGCGCAGCGGGGCGGAAGTGGTGCTGCTGGAGGAACACGAGCGGCTCGGCGGGTTCATCGACTCGGGGGAGCTGACGGTCCCGGGGTTCATCCACGACACCTTTTCCTCCTGGCATCCGCTGTTCGTCTCCGGGGGCGCCTACGCCGAGCTGGGCCAGGAACTGCACGATCGCGGCCTGCGCTACCGCAACACCGAGGACGCGAACACGCCCTGGGTGTGTGCGAGCATCGGCACCGACGCACGGGGGAACACCACTGCGGTCTACGCCCAACGTGACCCCGGCGCCACGGCCGACGCCTTCGAACACGCGGAGGACCGCGAGGCCTACGCGCGCATGCTGGAGGACTTCGGGAAACAGGCGCCCGTCATCTTCGGCGCGTTGGGCAGCGAAATGAACCTGCCCAACGCCGCGAAACTCGGCTTCAAGGCCGTGCGGCTGGGCATGAACAGGGCCCAGCAGCTGGTGCGCCAGGGGTTGATGAGCGGGCGCAACCTGACCCGCGGCACCTTCACCGGCACCGAGGCCGACCAGCTCTGGGCGCCCTGGCTGCTGCATGCCGGGCTCGGCCCCGAGCAGGCAAGCGGCGGGGTCATGCTCCCGGTCATGGCCGCGAGCATGCACCAGTTCGGCCTGCCCGTGGTCCAGGGCGGTGCCGCGCAATTCGTCGCCGCCTTCGAATCGCTGCTCACCGACCACGGCGTGGTGATCCGCAAGGGCACCCGCGCGCAGGGCGTGGTCGTCGCCGGCGGGCGTGCCTCGGCGGTGCGCACCGCCGCCGAGACCTTCACCGCCCGCAAGGGCATCCTCGCCTCCGTCTCGGTGCCGCAGCTGTACAACGAACTGCTCGAGCCCGCGGCCGTGCCGGAGGAAACCCGTGCCGAGGTCCGCGCCCACCGGCCGGGCCGCGCGGCCATGCAAATCCACGTTGCGCTCGCCGGCCCCGTGCCGTGGAGCGATGAGCGCTTGGCCCGAACCCCGCTGATCCACATCTCGACGGGCTCCGACTCGACGGCCATCGCCTGCGCCCAGGCGGAGGCGGGGCTGCTGCCGGCCAACCCGACCATCGTGGTGGGCCAGCAATGCGTGCTCGATCCCTCTCGCGCGCCCGAGGGCCAGTCGACACTCTGGCTGCAGCTGCAGGAACTGCCGTTCGAACCCGTCGGGGACGCCGCGGGGGAGCTGGACACCGGCGCCGGCTGGGACGAGAAGCTCACGGACGAGTTCATCCAGCGGGTGCTGGGCAAAATCGAGCAATACGCCCCGGGCCTCGGCGAACTGGTGCTCGGCATCAAGGCCTTCAACCCGCAGCAGCTGAGCCGTGCGAACCGCAACGCGGTGGCCGGCGACCCGTACGGGGGAGCCGCCGAGCTGCACCAAAACCTGTTGTGGCGCCCGCTGCCGCGGCTGGGCAAGGGGCGCTCGCCGGTCAAGGGCCTCTGGCACATCGGGGCGGCGACGCATCCGGGTCCGGGCCTGGGTGGCGGCTCCGGGCACCTGGTTGCCCAGCAACTCATCCGGAGCGCCAAGAGATCCAAGCGCCGCTGATCCGACATGCGAGAAGGGTCTTTTGCTGGTCCCGTTGCACTGATACATTGACAATAAATTGATCAACCGTGACGACCGTCACTGATTTTCGATGAATGCTTCCCGGTGGATGCAGCCGCATCCACCTTCACCAACACTGGAGTTGCCATGAGTCCCGTACGAGAAGTCCTTGCATCGCTGGCCACTGGTGCCGTCGAGATCCACGACCTGACTGCTCCGCTGTCGGCAGACACCCCGACGCTGGTGCTGCCGGAGCCGTTCTCCAACCTGATCGACTTCCATCTCGACGAGGTCTCCGCCTACAACGAGCCCGGCCCGTTCTGGAAGCACCACAACATCCACACCGGCGAGCACATCGGCACACACATCGATGCCCCGATCCACTGGATCTCCGGGCGCGAGGGCAAGGACGTCTCGCAGCTGGACCCCGCACGCCTCATCGGCCCCGCGGTGGTGCTGGACTTCAGCTCCGAGGCCGCCGCGGACCCGGACTTCCTGATCGACATCGCGCACCTGGTGGCATGGCAGGAAGAGCACGGCGCCTTCCCCGCCAACTCGTGGCTGCTCTTCCGCACCGGCTGGGACCAGTACGGGCACGACAAGCAGGCGTTCCTGAACCTCGACGAGAACGGCTCGCACACCCCGGGCTTCACCGCCGAGTGCGCCAAGTGGATCGCCGAGGAGCTCGAGATCTCCGGCATCGGCGTGGAAACCGTGGGCATCGACGCCGGCAACGCCGGGGCGTTGAACCCGCCGTTCCCGATGCACTACTTCCTGCTGGGCGCCGACAAGTACGGCATCACCTCGCTGAAGAACCTGGACAAGCTGCCCACCCACGGCGCGATGATCGTGGTGGCGCCGCTGCCGATCGTCGGCGGCACCGGCGCGCCGACCCGCGTGCTGGCCATGGTCGGAAAGGGCTGACCGTGAACGTTGCACAACTTGTCGGCAAGACCCTGGCCGAGCTGGGCGTCGGCCACTGCTTCGGCGTGGTGGGTTCCGGGAACTTCACCATCACCAACACCCTGATCGAGCACGGCGTGCCGTTCACCGCGGCCCGGCACGAGGGCGGGGCCGCGACCATGGCCGATGCCTACTCGCGCGCCAGCGGCCAGGTCGCACTGCTCTCCGTGCACCAGGGCTGCGGGCTGACCAACGCGGCCACCGGCATCGGCGAGGCGGCAAAGTCCCGCACCCCGATGATCGTGCTCGCCGCCGAGGCCGCCCCGTCGGCCGTGTACTCGAACTTCGCCATGGACCAGGACGGCTTTGCCGCCTCCGTCTACGCGGTGCCCGAGCGCGTGCACTCGGCCCAATCGGCCGTCGCGGACACCATCCGCGCCTACCGCCGCGCGGTGAACGACCGCCGAACGGTGGTGCTGAACCTGCCGCTGAACGTCCAGGCGCAGGATGCCACCGATCACCAGGTTGTTGCACCGGCGGCCATCGCCCCGGCCGAACCGATCCGCCCCTCGCGCGCCTCCGTGCGTGCGCTGGCCGAGCTGCTGGCCGGCGCAAAGCGGCCGGTGTTCGTGGCCGGACGCGGCGGGCGCGGGGCCCGGGACGAGATCCTGGCCCTGGCGAAGCACGCCGGCGCCCTGGTGGCGACCTCGGCGGTGGCCAAGGGACTGTTCAACGAGGACGAGTTCAACCTCGGCATCTCCGGAGGCTTCTCCTCCCCGCTCGCGGCCGAGCTGATCACCGACGCGGACCTCATCATCGGGTTCGGCTGCGCGCTGAACATGTGGACCATGCGCCACGGACACCTGATCGGCGCCGGCACCAAGGTCGTCCAGGTCGACCTCGAGGAGCAGTCGCTGGGCGCCAACCGGCCCATCGACCTGGGTGTAGTCGGGGACTCGGCGCAATGCGCCGCCGACGTGCTCGAGGCGCTGGTCGTCCGGAAACGTGGAGGCCCGCGAGGGTTACCGCACGGCTGCGGTCGCCGTGCGCATCAAGGAATCGATCGACTGGAACCAGGTCGACTTCGAGGACCTGTCCGACGGGCAGTCATGATCGACCCGCGCACGCTGACCAAGCGGCTCGACGAGCTGCTGCCGGCCGAGCGGATCGTCAGCGTCGACTCGGGCAACTTCATGGGCTACCCCAGCCAGTTCCTCTCGGTGCCCGACGAGTTCGGCTTCTGCTTCACGCAGGCCTTCCAGTCCATCGGGCTGGGCCTGTACACGGCCATCGGCGCGGGCTTGGCGCAGCCCGGGCGCATGCCGGTGCTGGGCACCGGCGACGGCGGCTTCCACATGGCCATCGCCGAGCTGGACACCGCGGTCCGGCTGGGCATGCCGCTGGTGTGCATCGTCTACAACGACGCCGCTTACGGGGCCGAGGTTCACCACTTCGGCATCGACAATCCGGAAGCGGACATGAGCTCGGTGAAGTTCCCGGACACCGACTTCGCGGCCATCGGGCGGGGCTTCGGCGCCGACGGGATCACCGTGCGCACCCTCGCCGATCTGGATGCCGTGGGGGACTGGTTGGACTCCAACCCGAGCCGGCCCTTGGTCATCGACGCGAAGATCGCCTCCGACTCGGGCTCGTGGTGGCTGGCGGAGGCCTTCAAGGGGCACTGACCGCTGTGCCCCAGCGGCGCAAATAAGAAGTCCTGGTCGGGAAACGTTCCCCACCAAGACTTCTTGCTTTACTGCAAATATCGGCCACCGGGCACTTGCTGTGGAAGAGGCGGCTGAACCAAGACCGTGGAACTTCGTCCCGGTTCTTTGGAGTTCCTCTTCGCGCTCGGCCGCGGCGATTTTTTCGTCGGCTTTTGCGATGATTTTCTCGGTGTTTTCGAGTATGCGCTGGTTCGGCAAAGTCGTGGCGTAGACGACCCTTCCGCCCTTGGAATGCAGGGCAACTGGATACCGGCGCCCGACTGCAGGAACGGCTTCATTCTTGGCTTCGCTCATTTGTACCGGGGCCTGCCTTGTTCCCTTCATTTTCCCGCACTTCACCGTCCGGGTCTACCTGCCCGGATTCCAAGGCAGAGTCCAGGGACAGCGCATTTGCCTCGTCCTCCGCTTCAATCTGCATGGCATCGGCTATGGCACGCCACAATCGTGGTCGGCAGTCGTGCCCAACTCCGAATCCTGCATTTCAATAAGCGCGATAGTTCCTGCCAACCGCCGTTGCGGGTTTTCATCGAGGCTCGCATCAACAGCCCATTGCGCGCGGCTCCACCACGCGCCCTGGTTATCCGCGACCGTCTTCTGGCGGATGGCCCTTTGATCGGCACGCGACCTCTGGCGGTAGGTTTTATACGCGATGACGACCACGGCAAATGTGGCAAGCGGCGCAAGCTCGGACAAATCCAGCAACGATGCCCAGATCCAGTCGCCGAACGCGTTCCAATCGAGGTGGAACGCCGCAGGCAGGGGAGCGACCATGCCGAAATCCTAGGACCGTGGCAGACCCGGTTTCCGAACCGGCCAACCAATTGTGGACAGCCAGGAACGCGACAGGTGCCGACCTGAAACGCAGAGAGGGAGCGGCCCGACCCGCCAACGGCGGACCGGAACACTCCCTCTCTCTTGGGTGCCGTGGCTAGGCGCTCGGCACCAGGTCCTCGGTGGAGGAGTCCTTGGCCGGGGTCCAGCGCAGGTGCACCTGCTCGTCGATCTGCTCTTCCTTCAGCAGCGAGAGGCGCGGGCGGACCGCGTCGGTGCGGGCGCTCGGCGGCTTGCGGCGACCGGCCTTGAACGGCAGCGGCCAGGTGGCGCCGGCTCCCGCGTAGTCCTGCTCGGCGGCTGCCTGCAGCGTCCACTGCGGGTTGTACAGGTGCGTGCGGCCCAGCGCCACCAGGTCCGCGCGGCCGGCCAGCAGGATCGAGTTCACGTCGTCGTAGGAGGAAATGGCGCCGACCGCGATGACCGCGACGCCCGCGGCGGCGGCGACCTGGTTGCGGATCTTGTCCGCGAACGGGGTCTGGTAGCTGCGGCCGAACGCCGGGCGCTCGTTGCGCACGATCTGCCCGGAGGAGACGTCGATCGAATCGATGCCGTGGTCGATGAACGCCTGGGCGATCAGCAGGGCGTCGTCCTCCGTGTTGCCGCCCTCGACCCAGTCGGTGGCGGAGATGCGGGCGCCGACCGGCTTGTGCGCCGGCCAGGCCGCGCGCACCGCGTCGAGCACCTCCAGCGGGTAGCGCAGGCGGTTCTCCAGCGATCCGCCGTACTCGTCCGTGCGCCGGTTGGACAGCGGGGACAGGAACGAGGAGAGCAGGTAGCCGTGGGCCGCGTGCAGCTCCAGCAGGTCGAAGCCGGCCGCATCCGCGCGGCGGGCGGCGGCGACGAACTGCTCGCGGACCTCATCCATCTGGGCGCGGGTGATCTCGGCCGGGACGTGGCAGCCCTCGCCGTAGGGGATCGCGCTGGGGGCCAGCACCTCCCAGTTGCCGGTCTCCAGCGGCTCGTCGATGCCGTCCCACATGAGCCTGGTGGAGCCCTTGCGGCCGGAGTGGCCGATCTGCGCGCCGATCTTGGCGTTCGAGTTGGCGTGCACGTAGTCGGTGATGCGCTTCCAGGCGGATCGCCTGCTCGTCGTTGTACAGGCCGGTGCAGCCGGGGGTGATGCGGCCGATGTCGGAGACGCAGACCATTTCCGTCATGACCAGCCCGGCGCCGCCCATGGCCTTGGAGCCCAGGTGCACCAGGTGGAAGTCGCCCGGCACGCCGTCGGTCGGCCGAGTACATGTCCATGGGGGAGACGACGACGCGGTTGGCGAGTTCCAGCTGACCGATCCGGTACGGCTGGAACATCGCCGGGGCGATCTCCGAGGAGCCGGCCAGGCGCGCGAAGTCGGCGTCGACCTTCTCGCGCGAAGCCGGTGTCGCGCAGCTTCAGGTTCTCGTAGGTGATGCGGCGGGAGCGGGTGAGCAGGTTGAAGCAGAACTGCACCGGGTCCTGGTCCTTGTACTGGCCGATGTTCTCGAACCATTCCATGGACGCCTGGGCGGCGCGCTGGGTGGATTCGACCACCGGGCGGCGCTCGGTCTCGTAGGCTTCCAGCGCGGCCTCGACGGTGCCGTGCTCGTGCAGGCAGGCGGCCAGGGCCAGCGAGTCCTCCATGGCCAGCTTGGTGCCCGAGCCGATCGAGAAGTGCGCGGTGTGCGCGGCGTCGCCCAGCAGCACGATGTTCTCGTGGCGCCAGTTCTGGTTGCGCACCGTGGTGAAGTTGATCCACTTGGAGTTGTTGGTCAGCACCTCGTGGCCGGCGAGCTCGTCGGCGAAGATCTCGGTGATCTTCGCGACGGCCTTCTCGTCGCTGACGCCGGGGGCGAAGACCTCGTTCTCGGTCTCGTCGAAGCCGGCGGCGCGCCAGACGTCCTCGTGCATCTCGACGATGAAGGTCGAGCCCTCGTCGGAGTACGGGTAGCCGTGGATCTGCATGGTGCCGGCGTCGGTCTCCTTGACGAAGAACTTGAACGCCTCGAAGACCTGGTCGGTGCCCAGCCACATGTACTTGGACACGCGCGGGTCCAGCGAGGGCTTGAAGGAATCGGCGAACCTGGCGCGGATGGCGGAGTTCAGGCCGTCGGCGGCGAGCACCAGGTCGTAGTCGGCCGAAAGCTGTTCGACGTCCGGGGCCATGGTGGAGAAGCGCACGTCGACGCCGAGTTCGATGCAGCGGCGCTGCAGCAGCTCGAGCAGTTCCTTGCGGCTCATGGCGGCGAAGCCCTGGCCGCCGACGGTGTGCATCTCGCCGCGGAAGTGGATGTCGATGTCGCTCCAGCGGGCGAAGCGGCGGGACATGTAGTCGGCGATGACGGTGTCCGCGTTGCCGATGCCGCCGAGGGTCTCGTCGGAGAAGACGACGCCGAAGCCGAAGGTGTCCGAGGCCGCGTTGCGTTCCCAGACGGTGACCTCGTGGGCCGGGTCAAGCTGCTTCATGAGGGCCGCGAAGTACAGGCCGCCGGGGCCGCCGCCAACAACTGCGATTTTCATGGGTGTGTCCTTATCTAGGGTCGGCAAGGGCCGGGCCGCCGGTGGGAACCGGTGGCCGCGGGAGAATGCCGGGGGAAGAGCGGTGGGGGATGCGCTAGGAGGCGGGGGCGTCGGCCAGGGCCTCGCGCAGCTTGAAGTGCTGGAGCTTGCCGCTGGGGTTCCGGGGCAGCTCGTCGACGAAGCGGATCTCGCGCGGGTACTTGTACGGGGCGATGACGGTCTTGACGAAGTCCTGGAGTTCCTTGGCCTTCGCCTCGCTGGACTCCGGACACCCTCCACCAGCACCACGAAGGCGCAGACGATCGATCCGCGGTGTTGCGTCGGGGCGCGCCACCACGGCGGTTTCCAGCACGTCCGGGTGCTGGATGATGGCCTCCTCGACCTCCGGCCCGCCGATGTTGTAGCCGGAGGAAATGATCATGTTGTCGCTGCGGGCCTGGTAGGTGAAGTAGCCGTCGGCGTCGCGCACGAAGGTGTCCCCGGTGACGTTCCAGCCGTTCGACACGTAGGCGTGCTGGCGCTCGTCGTCCAGGTAGCGGCAGCCGGTGGGGCCGATGACGGCAAGCCGCCCGACCTCGTCGGGGCCCAGCTCGTTGCCGTCCGTGTCCAGGATGGTGGCCCGGTACCCGGGCACCGCCTTGCCCGTGGCGCCGGGGCGGATCTGTTCCCCCGCGGCGGAGATGAACACGTGCAGCAGCTCGGTGGAGCCGATGCCGTCGATCAGTTCCAGCCCGGTGGCGTCCTTGACGGCCTGCCAGGTGGCAGCCGGCAGGTGCTCGCCCGCGGAGACGGCGACGCGCAGCCCGCGCAGCAGGTCGGCCTTGCCCTCCTTGAGCATGGCCCGGTACGCGGTGGGCGCCGTGAAGAGGATCGTGGCACCTGCATCGTGCGAGAGCTGTGCAAGTTCCACCGGCGTGGTGCGTTCGGTCAGCAGCGAGCTGGCGCCGAAGCGCAGCGGGAAGACCACCAGCCCGCCCAGGCCGAAGGTGAAGGCCAGGGGAGGGGAGCCGGCGAAGACGTCGTCCGCGGTGGGCCGCAGGATGTGCCGGGCGAAGGTGTCCGCGTTGGCCAGGATGTCGCGGTGGAAGTGCATGGTGATCTTCGGGACCCCGGTGGTGCCCGAGGTCGGCCCGAGCAGTGCCACGTCGTCCGCGGCGGTGTCCACGTTGGCGAACTGCCCCGACTTGGCCGCGGCGCGTGCGACCACGTCGTCGGCGGAGTCGGAGCCCACCGGGACGACCGGGTAGCCGCCGGCCGCCGCGGTGCGCGCGTCGTCCATGAAGCGGTGGTCGCAGAGCATCAGCGACGGCTTGGTCAGCGCCGCAAGCTTTTCGATTTCCGCCGCGCGCAGGGCCGGCATGGTCGTGACAACCACGGCGCCGGCCTTGATGACGCCGAGCCAGCAGGCCACAAGCCACGCGTTGTTCGGGGCCCGCAGCATCACGCGGTTTCCCGGGACGATCCCGAAGTCCTCGACGAGGATCTGCGCGACCTGGTTGGCCCGCGTGAGCAGCTCGCCGTAGCTCAGCGAGGTTCCGTCCGGTGCCAGCAGGGCGGGCCGGTCGGCGCCGAAGGTCGGCCACCGCGTCGTCGATGAGGACGGTGGCGGCGTTGAGCCGTTCGGGGTACTGCAGTTCCGGCAGCGTGAATTCAAGCGTCGGCCAGAGCTCGTGCGGCGGCAGGTGGTCGCGGGTGAAGGTGTCCTGGTGCGCCGTAAGGGATAGTTCCATGTCGTCTCTTTCCAAGAGTCGGGTCTCGATGGTTCTTTGGTGCTTGTGGTGCGGTGGAGCTAGCCGCGCGGTCCGCGGATCATGCCTTCCTGGGCGACGGTTGCCAGCAGCAGGCCGTCGCGGGTGTAGAAACGGCCCAGGGCCAGGCCGCGGTTGTTCTGGCTGGAAACCGCTTCCTGGACGTAAAGCACCCAGTCATCGACGCGGCCGTCGCGGTGGAACCACATGGAGTGGTCAAGGCTGGCGGTGACGAGTCCCTCGGTGCTCCAGGAAAGGTTCTGGGTCCGCAGCAGCGGTTCGAGGATGGTGTAGTCGCAGACGTAGGCCAGGGCCGCGCGCTGGGTGATCTGGTCGTCGGGAAGGTCGGTGAAGGCCTTCACCCAGACGGCCTGGTGCGCGGTGCTGTCCCCGTCGACCGACAGGTACAGGGCGCCCGGGACGTGGCGCATGTCGAAGCTGCGTCCGTGGGACCAGTACTCGGCCGCCGCGCCCTCGGCCTCGGCGAGGACTTCCGAGGCGCTGGCCAGGGTTTCCGGGTCGAGGTCCAGGTACTCGGCCGGGGCCGTGGAGGACTGCTCCGGGCCGGACTCCGGCACGTGGAAGGAACCCAGCGCCGTGTAGACGGCCTTGCCGTTCTGGAAGCCGCGGACCTGGCGGGTCGAGTAGCCGCGGCCGTCGCGCATGAGTTCGACCTCGTAGCGGACCGGCACGTGCATGTCGACCGGGCGCAGGAAGTAGGAGTGCATCGAGTGCAGCTCGCGGTCCTCGCCCACCGAACGCATCATGGCCGAGGCGCCCTGTGCCACCATGTCCCCGCCGTAGGCCTTGGGCCACGGCACGTACTGCGGGATGGCGGTGAATGCCTGGTCGAAGACCTCGGCCTCGCAAGCGGTCAGGTCGATGGCGTCCAGGAAGATCTGTGAACTCATGCCCGGCGGTATCCTTCCAGGGACTCGTCGGCGACGTCTTCGAGGTTGACGACGATGTTCTCCGGGGTGCGTGCCGTGAGCCAGACCAGGTCCTCGGTGATGGACATGTTCGCCTCGACGTGCGGCATGAACGGCGGGACAAAGACCCAGTCGCCGGCGGTCATGTCCAGGTACTGCTCGTAGTTCTCGCCGAAGTAGATGCGTCCGTGGCCGCGCAGCACGTAGCCGCCGGTTTCGGCCTCGCCGTGGTGGTGCGGCAGCGAGCGGTAGCCGGGGGTGTTGGAGACCTGGCCGAACCAGATCTTGGTGGCCGGGGTGTGCTGGATGCTGACGCCCGAGACGCGGATGCAGTCGCCGGACTGCGCGGTGTTGGTGTCCTCGGCGCCGGCGCGGGTCACCACCGGAACGACGACTCCGTCGGCTCCCGCGTAGATCGAGTTGTCGCCTTCGGTGCGGTAGATCACTGGTGTGCTGCTCATGTGGATTGCTCTCCTTCGAGGTGGTGTGGGGTTGGAAAGAAGCTGGTTAGACGCTGGTCGCGATGCGGACGCGGAACGTGTTGGACAGGGTTCCGATGCCGGGGATTTCGGTGTGCAGTTCGTCCCCGTCCTTGAGGAAGCGCGGCGGGACCATGCCCATGCCGACGCCGCCGGGGGTGCCGGTGAGGACCACGTCGCCCGGGCGCAGCACGGTGAACGTGGAAATGTAGGACAGCAGCTTGGCGGAGGAGAAGACCAGGGTCTTGGTGTTTCCGCGCTGGACTTCCTCGCCGTTGAGGGTGCAGATGACCTCGACCCCGGCTTCCGGGTCGATTTCGTCGGGGGTCACCATGACGGGGCCCAGGGGAGTGGTGCCGTCGAAGGCCTTGCCCTGGAACCACTGCAGGGTGCGTCGCTGCCAGTCGCGCATGGAAATGTCGTTGGCGACGGTGTAGCCGGCGATGGCGGCGGCGGCTTCCTCTTCGGTGGCGTTTTTGAGCGTGGAACCGACGACGACCGCGAGTTCGGCTTCCCAGTCGACGTTTTCCGAATGCTCGCTGACGATGTCGGCGTCCGGGTCGGTGAGGGTGTCGGCGAACTTGGCGAAGAGGGTCGGGTACTGCGGCAGTTCGCGGCCCATCTCAAGGATGTGGTCGGAGTAGTTCAGGCCGCAGCAGATGACCTTGCGCGGGTTCGGCACGGGGTTCAGAAGGGTCGTCTCTTCGCGTGCAATGACGTCCGGGGCGCTGTGGCCGTTCAGGGTTTCGAGGGCCAGCGCCTTCCAGTCGGTGCGCCCGACCAGCTCGCCGATATCGCGTGCCGGCAGCGGCAGGTATCCGCCTGCAACCTCAAGTGCTGCGGTCGTTTGGCCGTGCGTGGCGAATTGTCGCGAGTTTCATCGATGTCCCTTCTCTGTCCATCAAATTCATTTGTGTCGACTTTTTGACTGCCGTCACGTATCCTCAATGTAACACGCGTCACAGGTGTGGCGCTAGGGCGGATTCGCCACGAAAACCATCAGAGTTCACAGGGAGCGCACAATGACCGAGACAACGGTTCACGAAAACCTCACGATCAACCCCGATTCGTTGCCAAAGCCGTCCGGATACGCGCACGGAATGCTGGCCGGCGACACGGTGTACCTCGGCGGCCAGACGGCGCTGGACAAGAACATGCAGATCGTTCCGGGCGGCATCATTGAGCAGTTCAAGCAGGCGTTCTCCAACGTGCTGACCACCCTGACCGAGGCCGGCGGACGCCCGGAAGACCTCGTTTCGGTGACGATCTACCTCACCGACGTGGATGACTACATGGCCAACGGCCGCGAAATCGGACGCCTCTGGCGCGAAATGGCGGGCACCAAGTACCCGGCGATGGCGGGCATCGGCGTCAGCCGCCTGTGGCAGAAGGAAGCCCTCATCGAAATCCAGGGCGTTGCCGTCATCCAGGATCGCGACAACTGATCGGTTCATGTGAACCAATTCCTGACCGACAAAAATGTGCCGTGCGGTTGGCTAACGAATCCATGGATTCGGAAGCCATCCACACGGCACATTTTCTTTGTCCGTTTCGGCGGGTTTACGCAACAACCGTGTCGTCATCGATGATGCGGCTGGCATGCCTCTCGGCGCGCGGGGAAAGCAGTGCATGCAGTTCCTGGAACAGCTGTTCGGCTCGCAACGCATTCCAATTCTCTGGCAGGAACTCGATGGGCAGTCCAGGGTCAAGATAGGGGAGCCGGCGCCATTGCGTGATCAGCACCAGATAGTCGGCAAAGGCCCGGGCGTCGGCCTCGTGGCTTGCCGCAAGTTCTTCCTGGCGTTTCCAAGCAGTAAGAAGCCCCCGGTTGTTGTCGAGGAAGTCGGAGTACAGCGCGTCAAGTGCGGGCAGGTCCCACCAGGTGGCAACGTTCTTGTGCGGGTCGGCGCCGCCGACATGGTCCGCCATGAAGAACTCCAGGTATTCGCTGAGCCCACGGCGATCAAAGTACGCCAAAACTTCATCACGCAGATGCCCCGGAGCGATCCACAGCCCCGGGCGTAACGGAACCAAAGCCCATTCGAACCAGGGAAGAGCGGATCATGTGGCGTATGTTGCGCTGTGATTCCGGAACGGTAAAGGTGGCCAGTAGCCACTGGTCCTGCTTGTTTGCCCGCCGGGGGTGGAAAATGCGTTCGTCTCCCTCGATGAATGTTTCAATGACCGAAGGGGCCAATGCATATCCATTGCGGTTGTTCACCTGAACGCTGTCAATGATTCCGCGCTTCTTGAGCCTCGAGATGGAGGAACGCGTACCGGCGGATTCCACACCGATGTCTCGCATGAGGGAAATGATTGCGGCCACTTGCAGGGCGCCACCGTGCCGACGGGCATAGAGCCCAAAAAGGGAGACTATGAGTTGGTGATGGCGTGGGACCGGGGCCTCGGCCGGGGCTTTCGGTCGCCTGCGTGGGAAGTCATGCGCCCACCATATCCAACCGGGAACGGTATTCTTTGCGATGCACGGACTTTTTGTACGTGTCGTTTTCGTGACGACCGGCCAAGAATCGGATTGATGGGATGTCGCTCCAACGGGATAGCAAAATACATCGAGACGGGGAGAATGTGCGTCCACAGTTGTTGATCTGTTCGTATTTGCAAGAAGAGCTGGTGGGCAGGCTGGCCAGCGAAGTTCCCGAGGTCGAAGTCGTCTATCGACCGGAACTGCTGCCAATCCCGCAGTTCGACTGCGACCATGTGGGCAGTGCGCGTGAGCTGACCCCGGAACAACTCGCCGAATGGCGAATGCATCTTTCCCAAGCCCGAGATCGCGTTTGACTTCGACTGGAGCGAACCCAAGAAATGGCGCGAAAACAGCCCGAACCTTCGCTGGGTCCAAGCCGCACAGGCAGGCGTTGGGGCGCGAGCCGAGTCCTATGGGCACGGGGCCGGCCAGGTCCAGATCACCACCGCCGCCGGTGTGCACGCCAAGCCGTTGGCCGAATTTGCGCTGGCCGGATTGCTGTACTTTGTGCGGCAACTTCCCGAACTGGAACATCGGAAAGAAGCTCCAGCAATGGACTACCGGCCCATCCAAGACGCTGTTTGGCAAGAGGGCGCTGATCGTCGGGGCGGGCAACATCGGCAGGGAAACGGCCGCAACGCTGAGCTTCATGGGCGTCCACTGCGATGGCACCACCCGGACGGGCAAGGATCTGGGCGAACCGTTCAAGCGCTCGATGCCACTTGAAGAATGCGATTTGGGTGCGTACGACATCGTCGTGCTGGCGTGCCCACTGACGGCCGAAACGCGGGGGCTTTATTCGCAGGCAAAAGATTTCCGCGATGAAACCCGGATCATTTTTGGTCAATTTGGCCAGGGGGCCCGTGCTTGACCAAGAGGCATTGCTCGATGCACTGGAAACGGGCCATTTGGGCGGGGCCGTCTTGGACGTCGCCGACCCGGAGCCATTGCCCGCTGGCCACAGGCTGTGGCGGGCGCCCAATCTCGTACTGTCTCCGCATACCGCGGCCAACGTTTCTGCCGAGAATTCGCGAATCGTCGATCTGTTGATTGAGAATCTTCGCCGGTACTTGACCGGTGAAGAACTCATTAACGTTTTTGATCCCGAACGCGGGTACTAGTGGTTCCAGATGAAGCGTCTGAGCCGTTGTGCGTCCGGGCCCCTGCCGATTCCCGGGCCGTGGCGCGCAACCGGCAGAAACCTGCTCGTTGCGGGACACGACGCTAATTGTCTGGCAAGCCTATTTCTTGTTGGGAATCCGGCCGAAGATCAGATAGGCAGCGGGCCCGAGGAAGTTGATGAAGGACGCCGCCGCCCAAGCGCTCTTGGATCCCCGGACGCCGTCCGCGGGGCGCTTGGCCAGGTCGCGCAGGGCAACGAATTGGATCGCCAGCTGCGTGATGCCCAAGATTGCAATCCGCCACCGTGAAACCACGGAGAGATCATTCCAGCGTTTCTTCTGAGCCATGGTTCTCCTCATCCGGATTGCGGGTGCAATCAATTCTTAGACATCAGGGTTGCTAGCTATCATCGTAGCCCTTGCCCTAATGGAACTTTTCGCGAAGCCGTTCCATTTCGCGGCGGTCCTTCTTGGTGGGGCGGCCCGCGCCGCGGTCGCGAACCGGAACCTGCGGGATTGCTTCCTTGGGACGCACGGGGGTGTGGTCGATGTAGCAGCGGGCAGCGATATCGGCGCCGACCCTCTTGGCTATCACCGCGGTGACTTCCAGGATCCTGTCGAAGCCCGACTGCCTAACCCGGATGGTGTCGCCGGGAACCACGATTTGCGCGGCCTTGGCAGGCTTGTCGTTCAGGCGCACGTGGCCGGCCCTGCATGCGGTGGTGGCTGCGGAACGTGTCTTATAGACACGAATAGACCATAGCCACGCGTCGATTCTTACTGCCTTGGATTCCTGCTTCACATCGCAAGTCTAGCCATCCCCTCGAATGCGCTCATGGATACACGCCCAGACAAGTGAAACGGAATGCTGTCGCCGGACGAGACAGCGAAATCGCCTGCCTGGAACCACGCCGCAGTTTTGCCGTGCCCCGCAAGCCGCAAGGCGGGATCCGACCGGGTTCACGAAGCCCATCGCGGACATACTCAGACGGCAGGACCGCCGCCTTGAAGGTGGTGGTCCTGCCGTCTGCAACCCGGCTATTCGAAGGGCAGCTTCTAGCGGCAGCCGTTGGCCGGATCGAACAAGCCGACCTTGGCGCGTTCGGCCTTCTTCTGCGCCGCGCGCATCGACTCGTAGAACCTCACGTTGGGGTTGACCTTCATGGCGGTGGCATATCCGGAGGACACCAGCGTCTCGTTGATGAATTCGCCCTTGTAGGTGATCCCGGCAAGGGTGCGGTCGTAGCGGTCGAACCGCTCCACGTCGAACTCGAGCTGGACCTTGCTGCCCTCGGGGAGCTTCTGCTCGAGGAACCGGGTGGCTTCCTCGCCGAAGCATTCACCGGGCTTGCCGGGGTGGGGGATTTCCGGGGCGTCGACATTGAGCAGGCGCACCTTGGTGCGCTTGCCGTCCAGCAACACGTAGACGGTGTCGCCGTCGACCACGTGCTGGATGGTTGCCTGTTCGCTTTCGGGTTCGGCCCCGGGACGATCCTGCGCGGGGAGGAAAAGCCAAACGCCGACCAGCGCCGCGAGACCTGCGGCGGCGGCCAATGCGGCCAGGCCGGAGCGTTTGGCTTTTCCCATGGATGCGGTTCGGGCTAGCTGTTCACTGCGTTGTCGCAGGCGGTGACCAGGCGGGCCTGGGCATCGGCCGGAACGTTGTCCCCGGCGGCGGCGACGTCATCCAGGGCGTTGACGATTTCCTTGGGCAGGCCGCCCTCGCGCACCGCATCGACCATGGAGTTGAGGACCTTCAGGTCGCCGGCGTTGATGGTGCCGTCCTTGATGGGGGAGCAAACGGTCTTGATGAGTTCCTTCTTGGCGCCGTCGGCCACCTGCGAGGCGGCGGAGGAAGCTGCCGAAGACGCCGTGTCGGCAATCCCCGCGCAACCGGTCAGGGAAACAAGCAGCACTGCGGCTGCGGCGAACACGGGCGTCTTGGCGTGCAAAATTCTCATGCGTTCCATCTTAGGCGCTGGCCTTGGACGGCAGCTGTGAGCGCGCCCGGATGCATCCAAATGCATCCGGGCGCACATGCCACGGGTGTTGCGGTTTCCTACTTGGCGCCGAGGTCCACGACGGCGCCGCCCTGGACGACGGTGCGCGGACGGGACTCGTCGAAGAGCACCGCGGGATCCTCGAACGGGTTCCCGTCCAGGATGAGCGCATCGGCGACCATGCCCGGGGCCAGACGGCCCAGCGTCGGTTCCTGCAGCAGCGCGGCGTTCACGCTGGTGGCCGAGCGCAGCGTCTCGAAGACGCCCACGGCCGCGATCTGCAGGGCCAGGCCGTTGAGCTGTTCGTCGGCCAAATCGCCCATCAGGTCCGAGCCGAAGCCCACCGGGATGCCGGCGGCCAGCGCAAGCTTGATGGCCTCGCCGCCGGCGGTGAGGACCTCCAGGTTCTTGGCCTTGGAAACCTCCGGCAGGCCGACCTCGTCCCCGCGCCGGTCCATGGCGGCGTAGGCGGCCAGCGTGGGCACCAGGAACGCGCCGTGCTCCGCCATCAGGGCGGCGGTGGGCTCATCGAGCAGGTTGCCGTGCTCGATCGAACGCACGCCGTTGCGCACCGAGTGGGCGATGGCCTCCGGGGAGTAGGCGTGGGCCGCGACGTAGGAGCCGCGGCGGGTCGCCTCCGCGACCACCACGGAGATTTCCTCGTCCGAGTACTGCGGGATGGCCAGCGGGTCGGTCAGCGAGACCACGCCGCCGCTGGCCATGATCTTGATGGCGTGGGCGCCGGTGCGCAGGCGTTCGCGCACGGCGACGCGCAGCGGCTCGATCCCGTCGACGACCTCGCACATGTGGCCGTGGCCGAAGCAGACATCCACGTCCGCCTCGCGCGGGTCGCCGTGGCCGCCGGTCTGGCTCAGTGCCGGGCCGGTGTAGAAGTAGCGCGGGGAGGGCAGCAGCCCGCCCTTGATGGCGGAGGACAGGCCGATGTCCCCGCCGGCCACGTCGCGCACGGTGGTGAAGCCGCGGGACAGGGCCTCGCCCAGGCGCTTGGCCCCGGCGAGCGCGGCGAAGGAGAGCGGGCCGCGTTCGTTGCGGAAGCCGTCCAGCGAGATGGCGTAGGCGTGGAAGTGGGCGTCGATGAGGCCCGGGACCACGACCTTGCCGGCGGCGTCGAGCAGCTCGCCCTCCTGCTGGTCGCCGATGGCGGAGACCAGCCCGTCCGTGAACGTGACGTTGCCGCGGATGAGCTCCGGGTTCTCGCCGTCGAAGATGAGCGCGTTGGTGATGGTCAGGACGCGGTTCGGGGATGCGGTGCTCATGCGTTCTTTCCCGCCTGTGCGGCCATCCAGGCCTCGATGCCGGCGGCGTCGATGGGCAGCGGGTCGGAGAGGTTCTCGTATCCGTCGGCGGTGATCAGCAGGTCGTCCTCGAGGCGCACGCCCATGCCGCGCAGTTCCGGCGGGACCATGGTGTCGTGCTTGTGGAAGTAGAGGCCCGGTTCCACGGTGAGGACCATGTTTTCCTGCAGCACGGCGCCCTGGTATTCCTCGTAGGAGGCGGAGGAGCAGTCGTGCACGTCAAGGCCCAGGTGGTGGCCGACGCCGCAGACCAGCCAGCGGCGGTGGTGCTGGCCGGCGGGGGAGAGCGCCTCGTCGACGGAGACCGGGAGCATGCCCCAGTCGCTCAGCCCGTTGGCGATGACCTCCATGATGGAGGTGTGGAAGGCGGTGAAGTCCTTGCCCGGGGCCAGCTCGGCCAGGCCGGCGCGGTGCGCCTTTTCGACCAGGTCGTGGACCTCGCGCTGGGCGGTGGTGAAGCGGCCGTTGGCGGGGAAGGTGCGGGTGACGTCGGCGGTGTAGAAGCTGCTTTCCTCCACGCCCATGTCCAGCAGGAGCAGCTCGGACTCGTGGACCGGTCCGTCGCAGCGCACCCAGTGCAGGGTGGGGGCGTGGTGGCCGGAGCCGATGATGGTGGCGTAGCCGGGGCCGTGGCCGTGGGTGCGGGCCACGCGGTCGAAGGTGCCCTGCAGCCAGCGTTCGCCGCCGCCGGCGATGGCGCGGGGGATCTGGTTGATGACCTGGGAGAAGCCCTCGACGGTGTGGATGACCGAGTTGCGCAGCTCGTTGATTTCCCAGGCGTCCTTGAGCAGGCGCAGTTCGCCCAGGGTGCGGCGCAGGGTGGCGGAGGGGTTCAGCCCGTGCGTGGCCACCATGGAGGAATCCAGGTTGCCGGCGGCCTCGGCGCCGGAAAGCTTGGACAGCGCGGCATCGAGGGCGCCGAGCGGGGAGGTGGGCAGGCCCAGGGCCTGTTCCCAGTGGGTGGGGCCGTGTGCGGCGCCGACCCAGAGCTCGCCGTGCGCGGCGCTGGTGAAGAACGCCGGGTCGCCCGGGAAGCGCGGGGGCCGGGACGAACAGGCGGTAGTCGTGGCCGCCGGGGCGCGGGGTGCCGACCAGCACGGCGCCCTCGGCGTTGCAGTTGGTCAGCCAGAGGAAGTCCGAGTGCGGGCGGAAGTCGTAGAAGCAGTCGTTGCTGCGGACCGGCGCCCAGCCCGCGGCGACCACGATGGTCGACCCGGGAAGGGCCGCGGAAAGCTTGTTGCGGTGGGCCGCGGCGGCCGCGGCGGCATCCAGGCTGGCCGCGGGGGTGCGCTCCGGATCCGCCCAGCCCTGCGCCATCCACTCGGTGAAGGCCGGGACCTCGGCCAGCCGGGGCAGCTTCGGGTCGGCTTTCTTCGGCGCCGGCATGGATGCGGTCTTTTGTTCGGAGGTGTTCACTGCTCGCGGCTTCCTTCGCTGGGTACTGGGACGACCTGGGCACGGTAGCCGCCAGGCTCCCGACACAGTCGAAATCAAGCATCGCATGTTTGGGCATCCGGGCGCCCCCTGCGCGCTGTCGTATTTACGACAGCGGCACCGCCGGCACGAAACGCGCGCGGTGCGAACCCGCGTCCGCACCGGCGGATGCGGCACACTAGTACGGGTGAGCCAGAAGCGAATTATTGACACCATTGCCGCCGAACTTTCGGCAGGCACCACCCGCGTTGCCACCTGGCAGGTGAAGGCCGCCGTCGAACTGCTCGATGCCGGTTCCACGGTGCCGTTCATCGCCAGGTACCGCAAGGAGGCCACCGGCACCCTGGACGACGCCCAGCTGCGCCTGCTCGAGGAGCGGCTGCGCTACCTGCGCGAGCTGGAGGAACGCCGCGCCTCGATCCTGAAGTCCATCGAGGAGGCGGGCAAGCTGACCGCCGAGCTGGAGGCCGCGATCAACGCCGCCGCCACCAAGGCCGAGCTCGAGGACCTGTACCTGCCGTACAAGTCCAAGCGCCGCACCCGCGCGCAGATCGCCCGCGAGGCAGGGCTCGAACCGCTCGCCGATTCGCTGGTCGCCGACCCCAACCAGGACCCGGAGGCGCTGGCCGCCGGCTTCCTGAACGCCGAGCACGAGATCAATGCCGCGGCCGACGCCCTCTCCGGCGCCCGCGCGATCCTGACCGAACGCGCCTCCCAGGACGCGGTGCTGGTCTCCGAGCTGCGCGAGCGCCTGTGGACCCGCGGCAAGATCGCCTCCAAGACGGCGCCCGGCGCTCCCGCCGCCGACGCCGCAAAGTTCTCCGACTACGAGGACTTCGTCCAGCCCGTCGCCACCCAGCCCTCCCACCGCGTGCTGGCCCTGCTGCGCGGCGAGCGGGACGGCGCCCTGAACCTGGAGCTTGCCGAGGCCGACCCGCGCGACGACGACGCGCTCGCCGAGGCCCGCGCCGGCTACGAGGCCGCCGTCGCCAGGTCGCTGGGCATCAAGGCCGGCGCCGACGCCCCGGCCGGGAAGTGGCTGTCGCAGACCGTGCGCCTGGCCTGGCGCGGGCGCCTGCTGGCCCGGCTCGAGTCCGACCTGCGCACCCGCCTCTTCGAGGCCGCCGAGGAAGCCAGCGTGAAGGTGTTCGCCGCGAACCTGCGCGACGTGCTGCTCGCGGCCCCGGCCGGCAACCGCGCGGTGCTGGGCCTGGACCCGGGCCTGCGCACCGGCGTGAAGGTCGCCGTCGTCGACGCGACCGGCAAGGTCGTGGACACCGCCACCATCTACCCGCACGCCCCGGCCAACAAGTGGGACCAGTCCGTCGCAACGCTTGTCGCACTGGCGCAGAAGCACGGCACCGAACTCATCGCCGTCGGCAACGGCACCGCCAGCCGGGAAACCGACAAGCTCGCCGGCGAGGTCATCGCCAGGCTGACCAACAAGCCCGCCAAGGTGATCGTCTCCGAGGCCGGGGCCTCCGTGTACTCGGCCTCCGCGCTGGCCAGCGCCGAGCTGCCGGAGCTTGACGTCTCCATCCGCGGGGCCGTGTCGATCGCCCGCCGCCTGCAGGACCCGCTGGCCGAGCTGGTGAAGATCGAACCCAAGTCGATCGGCGTGGGCCAGTACCAGCACGACCTGACCCCGGCGAAGCTGGACCGCTCGCTGGACGCCGTGGTGGAGGACTGCGTGAACGCCGTGGGCGTGGACGTGAACACCGCCTCCCCGGCGCTGCTGGCCCGCGTCGCCGGCGTCGGCCCGCTGCTGAGCCGCAACATCGTCGACTACCGCAACGCCAACGGACCCTTCGCCACCCGCAAGGCGCTGCTGAAGGTGCCGCGCCTGGGCGCCAAGGCGTTCGAGCAGTGCGCCGGCTTCCTGCGCGTCACCGGCGGCAAGCAGCCGCTGGATGCCTCGGCCGTGCACCCGGAGGCCTACGGGCTGGCCGAGGCGCTGCTGGGTGCCGCGACGGCCAAGAACCAGTCGGTGTCCACCCTGAACGCCGCCGACTTCGTCACCGAGCAGTTCGGCCTGCCCACCGTGCAGGACGTCATCTCCGAGCTGGTGCGCCCGGCCCGCGACCCGCGCCCCGACTTCAAGACCGCCAACCTCAAGGAGGGCGTGGAGAAGATCGGCGACCTGCGGGTCGGCATGGTCCTGGAGGGCACGGTCTCCAACGTGGCGGCCTTCGGCGCGTTCGTCGACGTGGGGGTGCACCAGGACGGCCTGGTCCACGTCTCGGCGATGAGCAACAAGTTCATTTCCGATCCGCGCGAGGTCGTCACCTCCGGGCAGGTCGTCAAGGTCAAGGTGCTGGAGGTCGATCCCGCGCGCAAGCGCATCTCGCTGACCCTGCGCCTTGACGACGAGCCCGCCGCGGCGAAGCCCGAACGCGGCGGCCAGCGCACCGAACAGCGCACCGAACAGCGCGGTCCGCGCCAGCCACGCGGCGGCGATGCGCGGGGCGAACGCGGCACCAACAACGGCTTCCCGGCCGGGACAGCCGAAGCAGGGCAAAGCCGCCGGCGGGCCGGTTCCAACGCCAACACCGCCATGGCGGAGGCGTTGCGCCGGGCGGGCCTGGGCGGCTGAACCTCAGCGGCCAATCCGTAGTGCTTGGCAGGGGCAGGGTCCGGTTCGCGGGCCCTGCCCCTGCCGTTTGAGTGCCGCAAGGGAAACCGCGGCAAATACACGCATAGTAAGATTGCGTGATTTGCTGCGGCGCCTGGGTTCCAGGACGGTCGGCCCGATCCAAGGAGACACAACGCATGGAAACCCAGGCGCTCATCGAGCTGGCCATGACATTTTTTGTGCTGATAGTTTTCGCCTTCGTGGGCTGGAGCATGCGGGCGCTGTCGACCGGACAGCTCGGGCGCAATTCTTGGATCGGGATCCGGACCAAGGCCGTGACCCACTGCGACAGGTGCTGGCTGTTGGGGCACCACGCCGCTGCTGCCAAGACCAACATCGGGCTTGTGGCCGGCGCAATCATGCTGGTCGTCCCCGCGATCGCCGGTTTCTTCGTTGACATCCCGGATGCGGTTCACCTTGGTTCGCTGCTGGCCGCCTTGGCCATCCTGGTTGCGGGGCTGTTGCTCGGTGCCCGGGACGCAAAGTGGGTCACCTCCAAGATCCACCAGCAGTCGACTGCGGCCGACGCCTAGGCGGTAGACGGGCGGGCGTTCCCGTCGATGCGTGGGCCGGGTCGCGACCCAGCCGAACGTTAGGCCAGCATCACCTTGGTTGGGCAACGTCAGTGCCCAATTGTGTGCCATATTTCGCTCCCTGGTAAGTACGGCCATACTTCGGTGACAAGGCACGAAAGAAAACGTAGCGTGTGTGGCATGGAACTTACAGGAAAGCTTGCAGACGCATTCAACGACCAGATCACCCTCGAACTCCAGGCGGCAACGGTGTACCGCCAGCTCGCCATCGAGATGGATGTGCTGAGCCTGCCCGGCATCGCCGGTTGGTTCCGCGCCCAGGCAGCCGAAGAACTGGAACACGCCGAAAAGTTCACCACCCACATGGTTGACCGCGCAGCGCATCCCCGCATCGGCACCCTGAGCGCACCCGAGGTTTTCGTCGAAACCGTTCAGGACGCATTCGTTGCGTCATTGGCGCACGAAAAGAAGGTCTCCGAATCCATCCGCGATCTGTACCGCTTGGCCCAGAACGAGGGAGACATCGACTCGGTGCCCCTGTTGAACTGGTTCATCGAAGAGCAGGTTGAAGAGGAAGCCACCGTCGGCGGCATCCTCGACCGCGTGAAGATGATCGGCAACGAAGGCAACGGCCTGCTGCGACTGGACGCAGAATTGGCGACCCGCCAGGCATAAAACGCCAGAGGCATGACCCCACGCGGGATGGCGTCGTCGTGGTCCGGAAGGCCCAAGACGACGCCGGCATCCAAGGACCACGACTCGGAGGGTCTGGTGCGTGAAGCACCTGGCCCCGTCGGATTCGGCCGTCGAAGATTGCCGTGGGGATGGGGATCCGAAAGAACGCGGTCGGGCAAGCCTGAACTTCGTACTCGAGAGACTTCCGTGTCGTCGGATTGGACGGTCGCTACCGGATCATGGGTTCTTGGGGGATGCATGAGCCGGTTTTGTCGGGGTGAACCAGCGGGCCTCATCCATGATTGCGTGCTAGGCCGCCGTTGCCTGGATGAGCGGGGCGTTGCATGCCTGCATTGTCGGCGGGTTCCTTGTTGTTTCGAAGGCGGAGAACGTCCCCGTTGGGAAGCCGGGAGTGATGGTGCGGCCGAACCACTGGAAAGCACATTCATCTATCCAAAAGTACGGCTTGTTTCCATGCCCCCAAGCGGGTGTGACAAAGGCCCCCGGTCGCTGACTGGGGGCCTTTGCCATGTGTGCAATAACATGTAGGTACGTACACGCAGCTTTCGGGCAATTTCGCGTGTTCCCGCCAGCACCGCGGATCCCGGCGCCACCCACATTTTTCCAATTCACTCAGTGAGGTCATCAGAACGTGTTTCACGTATGTGCAATCCTCACCGCAAAAGAAAGCGCTTCATGCGTTGCCCGAATTGTGGGCAATCCATGAAAAAAATCGATTTCGCGCGCACGAACCCGATCCCTGTTGCGGTTGTCGTTGCCGGGCCCACGCATCGAACGACGTCGGAGCTCAAGCTCCGCAAGGGGGCCGGGCGGCACTACGCCACGCAATGCATATTGGCCGAGGACTACGGAAGTTTATTTGCTGCGTATCAGCGGTCTTTGGGCCAGCGTGCAACACCAGCAGAACTTCGGCTGGTTGCCGGCGCAATGCCTGGAACGCCTTTCCGTCGTGCAAGCGGCGACGCCGCCGACTGCCCGTGCGCCAAAACCCGCTCCCGTGATTACCAGGGGCTTCACCCCACGCAGTGCGGTCAGCCCTGCCGAACCGGCTGATGAAGACTTCATCCCCACACATCGCAGCACGGCGGATCTGAACCTGCGCAAGGGTTCCGGAACCAACTACCCGGTGTTGCGGGTGCTGGCTGCCGATGTGCTCGTCCGTAAACTCGACGAGGCCGGAACCTGGACCAAGATAACCACTGGGCAAGATACTGGTTGGGTTCCCAGCGCCTACCTTGAACAAGTCAGCGTCCAGCGCCCCGTCACCGGGATCCAAACTCTTGCCCCCACCGAATTCGTGACGACGGTCCGTCTAAACGTACGGACGGGCATGGGCGATCAATATCCCGTCATGCGGATCTTGCAGGCTGGAACCATGGTCCGGGTGAACGGTTCCCTGGGGGCTTGGCGCAGGATCGTCATTGACCAGGAGCACGGCTGGGTTCCAGCCAGCCAGCTGCAGCCCCGGTACCTCTCCTCAACCACTCCCGTGACTGCAGTGCAAACGACCCTGTACCAGGGCGCCTCGGCCAACTACCGAGCACTGACGCAGATCAATGCGGGGGAAGAACTGCTCGCTATTGCCAACCGTGGGCAGTGGACCAAAGTTCAGTACGGACGCTTCGACGGTTGGGTAAATACCGCCCACCTGCGTTAGAAACGCCGTCAAAAGGGTTCTTTCCTGCGCGGTAATCACTTCTTGCATAAGGTAAAGAGCGGTGCGATTAATCGCATCAGAGATACCTGCAGCATTTTGGGCCCACAAATGGGCCTGAAACTCTTGAGGGGGAGACCACCAGTGAAGACCGCTCCACGATATTTACGTGCGCTATTTTCCGGGGCAATTGCCGCCGCATTGACGTTCAGCACACTACCGGCCACGGCAATGGCGCCGATGGACACCGAGAGCGACGTCCAGACTCGAACGCCGGCTTTCGTGTTGCCGCTCAAGGCCAAAAAATATGAAATGACCTCGCCCATGGGGCCGCGTTGCATCCCGGTCGTCGGTGGATCCACATTCCACCTGGGCCAGGACATGGGTGCGGAGGACAACCAACCGATTTATGCGATCGCCACCGGCAAGGTTCGTTCGATCGTGAAGGGCACCGACGCCAAGTCCGGCATCATCGTTGTCGAACACCATATCGATGGCGCTAGGTACGAATTCGCCTACATGCATATGTGGCCCAATGACGTCATGGTCAAGGTCGGTGACAAGGTCAAGGCGGGTAGAACAGATCGCGAAGGTGGGTGCCTCGGGACCGGCAACGGGTCCCCACCTGCACTTGGAAATCTGGAAGGACAGGTTCTACTCTTCCGACGCCAACGTGGTTGATCCCGTTTCGTTCCTCAAGAAACGCGGCGTGGACCTGAAAGCCAACGCCTCGGCGAACTACGGCGAGTACGACAAGACGCTGCACCTATTACGCGCGGGGCAAGACCGAAGTGTTTGCCTCCGCCTCTACATCCTCGAGGGTCTTGGGGCGTCCGGGGCGAAACACCGAGGTCTCCAGCAAGCCCGGTGCGATCAACGGTTTGCGCAATGGCGACTTCGTCAAGGTCCGGTACGGCTCGCTTGCCGGGTGGATGAACCGCTTTGCCGTCTCTCCCGGAAAGCTTGCGGAGGCCCCTGCCGGGTCGCTGACAACCGCCGGGACCGTGACCAACGGCGTAAAAATACCCTTTGCGACGTACAGGAACCCCGGCGAGCTGAACATGCGTTCGGGCGCGGCCAGCTGGTACTCGAAGATCACGACCCTGCCCGCAGGTTCAACACTCACGGCGTACCAAAGCGCCAGTGGCTGGACGCGTGTCAAACACGGGAGCAACGAAGGATGGGTTTCGTCCGCGCTCATCAGCAAGATCGCCAACATTGATCCCTCAACGGTTTCAACAACCCACAAAGTGGCTCGCGACCTCAAGCTCCGAAGCGGCGCCGGATACAGCTATGCGGAAACCGAGTCGCTCAAACGCGGGACAAAGGTGAGTATCCGCCGTGCCGCCGGCACCTGGTCCCAGGTCCAGTCCGGAAAACTCTCCGGGTGGCTACGCACCGCAGACCTGATGAAAATCGGCTCCACGGCGCGACCTTCAACCCAAAAGCCACCGGCCGTGACCTCACTGAAGAAGAAGTCCTACACGACGAAGGCGAAGGTCACGCTACGGAAGTCGCCTGATTCGAAGTCGGCATCGGTTCGCAGCATCGCAGCGAAAAAGAAGGTCACCGTAAACGCGAAAAGCGGTTCGTGGTTGAGGGTGAGCTATGCAGGCAAGACCGGCTGGGTTCCGGCGAAGCAGCTGGCTGTGTACAAGGCCCCTGCCAAGACGAAAACCACCAAGAGCGGCCTGAATCTGCGCAAGTCGGCCTCGGCGTCCAGCAAATCGATTCTGCGTCATTCCCAAGGGCAAAAAGGTGACGGTCAAGGCCACGAAGGGTACTTGGTCACAGGTCCGCTACTCCGGCAAGACCGGGTGGGTCAAGAAGAAGTACCTGAAGTAGGCAGGCATCATGGCCGAAGACCTGAAAACGCCAATGGGCGGTGGAACCAAACGATCAGTTTGAGTCCACCGCCCATTGCAATTCAGCCATCGCAGTGGCGGCTAAGCGGACGCTGCCGGATGCGTATCCCCAGGCAGTGACGGCCTCGTTTGTGCCTGCCCGGACTGGCCCGCTGCGTCTCCCGCAGCGGCGCTGCGGGAGACGTCACCGAGGTTCGATGTGGCTTCCGCGGGCGTCAAGCCGTGTGCGGCCGGCAATTCCCCGTCCGTCGGTTCCTCGGCGTTGTCGGGCGACGTGGACGGCTGGTCTCGACCCGACCAGATCTTGGTGATCGACCAGACGACCGCCGTCAACGGCACGGCGAGTACGGCACCCACCAGTCCGCCGAGGACCGTACCCGCGGCCAAGGCCAGCAGGATGACGAGCGCATGCAGGTTCAACGCGTGGGCCATGACCACGGGCTGCAGGAAATTGCCTTCGAGCTGCTGGATCACGATCACGGCACCGACCACGATGAGAGCGACGACCGGGCCGTTGGTGACCAAGGCGATCAACGTGGCGAGGACTCCGGCAAAGGTGGCGCCGACCATCGGGATGAATGAGGCCATGAACGTGACCACGCCGAGCGGGATCGCCAACGGAACCCTGAGGACCAGCAACGCCACGGTAATGCAGATGGCATCGACGGCGGCGATGGTCGCCGTTCCACGCATGTATCCGCCCAGGGTTTCAACGGTGCGCGCACCCGAGGCCTGCCACCTGTGCATTTGGTGCCGGGGCATCCACGAAATGAAGAACGCCCAGATCTTGTCTCCATCCTTGAGGAAGAAGAACAAGATCACCAACAGCAGTACGAGTCCGGTGAAGAAGTTCCCGGCTGCGGAGAGACCGTTGAGCGCACCGGCACCAAACTGCGAGCTCGTGAGGAATCCGGTGACCTGCTTGATCGCCTGATTGATTTGCTCCTGGGAAATTGTCCACGGCAACTGGTCCAGCATGCCCTGTACCTTGTTGAAGCCTTCAACTCCCTTGGAGACCAAGGTGGGCCATTCGGCCAACACCGAGTACACCAGCGCGGTGCCGATTCCGCCGAGCACCAGAAGGGAGCCCAGGAAGACGGTCCAGGCAGCCAACAGCGACGACATGACCTTGCGCAGCAGCCGTACCAGTGGCCACAGTGCGCTGGCAACAATCAGTGCCAGCAACACCGGCAGTGCGATGAGACTCAGACGCAGCAGGACGAAGATGACTGCGGCGGCCAGGCTGACAACGACAAGGATCTGGATGGCACGTATGGCCGAGCGTCCCAAACCATCGGTCCACAGGCCGGAGACCGTGTAATGCGGCGGTTTCTCAACCGCGTTTGATACGAATGGCGTCTCGGGCGTTTGTCGGGCTTAGGCCCGCCCTCCGATTTCGCTTCACTGACATAACCTGACTCCTTGCGATGGGCAATACCACCACTCTATTCAGTAATTCGGATCCACGTGTATTTCGCAATGCATGCAGTGCAATGAAGGCAGGTCGATTTAAGTCCTCTCGGAATCGCGTTTTAACGGGGGAAAAGTGATTAGTGAATAGTCCAGGGAGCACTTGGAGAACGGGCGTCCAACGCAGAAACTAGGCATTTCGAATATGTACGGCGCAGATCGTCGGAAAGTCTGTCATGAATCGCATATTCGCAGCTGAACTACTGCAATTGGCGTAGGGCAGGTCGTAAGCTGAACACATGAAAAAGATCGGTCTGGCCGCCGCCTTGGGTGCCGCTTTGCTCTTGTCCGCCTGCGCTGCCGGACCCGCCGAACAGCCGAACCCGGTGGGCACTTGGGGTGTGACGGAACAGGGAAAGCCACAGCTTGTCTTGGAAGAAGGCGGAACCTTGCACGGAACCGACGGGTGCAACCGTTTGGTCGGAACCTGGGAAGAATCCGATGGCAAGGTCGTCTTCGGCCCGCTCGCCGGAACCCGAATGTTCTGTGAGGGCGTGGATACCTGGCTCTCCGATGCAACCTCCGCAAAAATCGTTTCCGGATCGCTGGAAATCTTCAATGCCAAGGACGCTTCCATCGGCACGCTCAAGCATTCCGAATAGGGGCGAACTAAAACCCGGACGCAATGAGCAGGACCTTGTAGGCGTTGATGCCGCGGGTGGGCTCATTTGAGGATTCCCGTGAATTCCAACCCCGGTGCGCCGGTAGATGGTTGCGAAACTCCAGGAGGTCCTTAAAAGCCTTGGCCGTGTAGGCCCCCGCAATGGGGCCTACACGGCCAAGGTCTGTGTAGCTACGAAATTAGTCGGCTACGTAGAACAGGCGCTTGTTGACGAACTCTTCCATGCCCAGCGGGCCGAGTTCGCGGCCGAAGCCCGAGCGCTTGACGCCACCGAAAGGCATGTCTGCGCCTTCGGCTGCCGGAATGTTGACGTTGGCCATGCCAGTCACCAGACCTGATGCAACCTTGGCTGCACGTGCCGGGTCGGTGGAGAAGACAGCGCCGCCCAAGCCGTACTGGGAGTCGTTGGCCAGCTCGAGTGCTTCCTCGTCCGAGGACACCTTGTAGACAACGGCAACCGGGCCGAAGAGCTCTTCGTAGTAGGCTCGCATGCCCTTGGTGATGCCCGAAAGGACAGTCGGGGCCAGGTAGGCGCCCGGGCCTTCGTGCAGTACGCCGCCGGCGTGCAGGGTTGCACCCTTGTCGACGGCGTCCTGGACCTGTGCGGCCAAGGCTTCTGCGGCACCGCGGGTGGAGAGCGGGCCGAAGGTGCCCTCTGCCTCTTCCGCTGGGTCGCCCGGGACGAGGCCGGTGGCAAGCTTGGTCAGTTCGCCCACGAAGTCATCGAAGATGTCTTCCATGACGATCATGCGCTTGTTGGAGTTGCAGGCCTGGCCGGTGTTCTCCATGCGGGTGCCCCAGGCCATCGCTGCGTCCTGTGCAATGTCGGCAGAATCAAGGATCACGTACGGGTCCGAGCCGCCGAGTTCCAGGACGGCCTTCTTCAGGTTGCGTCCGGCCTGTTCGCCGATGATCGCGCCGGCACGCTCGGAACCGGTCAGCGAGACGCCCTGGATACGGTCATCGGCGATGATCGTGGAGATCTGCTCGTGGCTGGCGAAGACGTTGTTGTACACGCCGGCCGGCACGCCTGCATCGTCCATGATCTTCTGGATGGCCAGGGCCGAGCGCGGGCAGGTTTCGGCGTGCTTGAGCACGATGGTGTTGCCGAGCACCAGGTTCGGCGCCGCGAAGCGTGCAACCTGGTAGTACGGGTAGTTCCACGGCATGATGCCGAGCAGCGGGCCGACCGGGAGGCGCTCGATGACGGCCTTGCCGCCGCCGATGGCCTTGATTTCCTGGTTGGCGGCAAGGGACGGGCCCTCGGTGGCGAAGTAGTCGAAGATGTCTTTGCAGAATGCTGCTTCACCCTTGGACTGCGAGAGCGGCTTGCCCATTTCCTCGGTGATGATGGCAGCAAGTTCGTCGGCTCGTTCGGCGAAGAGCTCACCCACGCGGGCAACGATCTTGGCGCGCTCGTTGATGTCGACGTTCTTCCAGGACTGGTATCCGGATTCGGCCGCGGCAAGCGCGTCCTGGATCTCGGCGTCGGTTGCGGTGGCGAATTCTTCAACCACGGCACCGGTGGCGGGGTTGATAACTCGGTAGCCTGGGGCTGTCGTCGTCTGGGCGTTGGCGGTCACTGCCATGCTCCTTCTATAGTCACTGGGCGGCGGAAATCTGGGTTGCTCGCCACGTACGGTTCTATCATGTCTTGAAAACCGCGATTTGTGAACCCCATCACGGGTCGCGTATGAGCATATCCACAGTCCTTGAATTCACCTACTTCGGTTTTCGTTGTTAATGGCTCGAAACCCTGCGAAAAGCGTATTTCGCAGGGTTTCGAGTTGTTTGGCGCGGGGAGATTTAGCTTGTGGCGGCCGTGCGCCAGTGGTCGATGCCGGCCTCGCCCAATGCGATCCTGTCGATCAAGTCCAGCTCTTCGGCGGTGAAAGCGGTGTTTTCCAGTGCCCCGAGGTTCTCGTCGAGCTGTGTCGTCGAGGACGCGCCCATCAGGACAGAGGTCACGCCGCCGTCGCGCAGCAACCAGGCAATGGCCATCTGCGCCAAGGACTGTCCGCGTTCGGAAGCGACGCGTGCCAGGTTCCGGATCTTTTCAAGGTTTTCCGGGGTGAGGTGGCCAGCAAGGGAGTCGCGGCCGCCCGCCGGAATTGCGGATTCATCGGTGAGGTACTTGTTGGTCAACAGGCCCTGGGCCAGCGGGGTGAAGGCGATCGACCCCATGCCGTGTTCCTTGAGCGTGTCGAGCAGTCCGTCCTCGACCCAGCGGTTGAGCATGGAGTAGGAAGGCTGGTGGATGACCAGCGGGGTGCCCATTTCCTTGGCGACCCGTGCGGCCTCGGCGGTGCGCTCCGGGGAGTAGGAGGAGATGCCGACGTAGAGGGCCTTGCCCTGGCGCACCAGGGTGTCGAGGGCGCCGATGGTCTCCTCGATCGGGGTCCCCGGGTCCGGGCGGTGCGAGTAGAAGATGTCGACGTAGTCCAGTCCCATGCGTGCGAGGGACTCGTCGGCCGAGGCCATGATGTACTTGCGCGATCCCAGGTTTCCGTACGGGCCCGGCCACATGTCCCAGCCGGCCTTCGAGGAAATGATGAGCTCGTTGCGGTAGGCCTTGAAGTCGCCGCGCATCATGCGGCCGAAGTTTTCTTCCGCCGATCCGTATGGCGGGCCGTAGTTGTTGGCCAGGTCAAAGTGGGTGATGCCATGGTCAAAGGCGTGGCGCAACACCTCGCGCTGGGTGTCGAAGGGACGGTTGTCCCCGAAGTTCCACCACAGGCCAAGGCTGATCGGAGGCAAGACCAGGCCGGAGTTTCCAACTCGGCGGTAACCGGTGGATGCGTAGCGATCGGCCGCGGCGACGTACGGCTGGTGTGTTTCGGGAACGGGGGAGTAGCGGAGCTCTTCGGCCATGGTGAGGGGGTTCTCCTGCGGGGTAGCGATCGTAAGGGGCATTTTGCCCTCGTCTATTCTTGTCGCCTGTGCCCCCCGACGTCCATATGAAACCGGCTTTTTGTGCTAAATCGTGTGTTAATTTGTGCGATTGTGACTGTTTTAGCGAAATGCGGAGGGATGCCGGGCCTGGTTTGCCGGCAAGACTGCGGCCCGAAGTTAAAAGTGAAGAACCGGTCGTGACGGCTAAGGAGGTGAAACTCCGCCGCGACCGGTTCTTCTGATCACTCGCACCTTGAGAAGGTAGCTTCAGCCTATTTTGCGAAGCTGTGTGGTGGCTGAGTATTTCTTGGCAGTATGCAATGAGCTAATAGTTTGATGGTGGATCCGAAGCGGGGAAGGATTCGTCTTCCCACTCCTCGACCAGTGCCTCGTCGTGCTCGCTGGCGTGGTGCTCCGGCTTTTCTTCGGTTTCGACGACTTCTTCGGTTGGTTCTTCACTCATCACACGCGCTCCTAAATCCGTAGTGCGAGGTGCCCTTCGAATCGGAGGGTTCCACCATGTCCAGTCTGGTCTCAAGTAGAAGCAATGTCGAGGGGCTGAATTATCCCTCGCCGCAACGAAACACGGGGGGTTAAAAGGTTGAGCACCGGTCGGAAAGGTTTGGGGGAATAAACCTGAAATCCAACCGGTGCTCTCATCACTCGCACCTTCATGAGGTAGTAATTACTCTAGGAAACCAAGCTATGGGTTCGCTGTATAAGCCCCGACAGCCACGTGTGAAATCATGCGCGCAGGATCAGCGCATCGCCCTGCCCGCCGCCGCCGCAAAGTGCCACCACGCCGACGCCTTCACCTCGACGGGCCAATTCCATGGCCTGGTGCAGCACCAGCCGGGCACCGGATGCGCCGACCGGGTGGCCCAGGGCAATGGCCCCGCCCTCGCGGTTGATGGTGGCGGGATCGAGTCCCAGGTCCTTGGCGGACTGCAGCACCACCGAGGCAAACGCCTCGTTGATCTCGACCAGGTCCAGGTCCGATGCCTTCAGCCCCTCCTTGGCCAGCGCGGCAAGGATCGAATCGCTCGGCTGTGAATGCAGGGAACCATCCGGTCCGGCGGTCTGCCCGTGGGCACCGATTTCACACAACCAGCCCAAACCGGCCCTGCGAGCAGCGCCCTTGGAAGCAACGACGAGTGCCGCCGCGCCGTCCGAGAGCGGCGAGGATGACCCCGCGGTGATCGTGGCGTCCGGATCCTTGGAGAACGCCGGGCGCAGGGCGGCCAGCTGCTCGGCCGTGGTGTCCGGGCGGATTCCCTCGTCCTGGGCGACGACCAGATCCTCGCCACGGCGTTGGGGAATGCTGATCGGTGCGATTTCGGCATTCAGTGCTTCCCGGGCCGCTGCCGCGCGCTGGTGCGAGGCAGCGGCGAACGAGTCCTGCTCGGCGCGTGGAATGCCGCGTTCGATGTTGCCGCGGTCGGTTGCGGATCCCATGAGCTCGCCGGAGAACGGATCGGCAAGACCGTCGTGGTTCAGCGAGTCCTCCATGCCGCGGTCGCCGATGGCGAGCCCCGAACGCATGCCGCGCACCAGATGCGGGGCGTTGGACATCGATTCCTGGCCGGCGGCGATGATGAAATCGGCCTCGCCGCAGCGGATCATGCGGGCGGCATCGATCACGGCGGTCAGGCCGGACAGACAGAGCTTGTTCACCGTCACCGTCGGGACGTTCCACCCGATGCCTGCCTTGATCGCGGCTTGGCGCGCCGGCCCCTGGCCGGCACCGGCAAGGATGACCTGGCCGACGATCACGTGTCCGATGCTTTCGGCCGGGACGCCGCTGCGTTCGAGCGCGGCGGCGATGGCGTGGGCACCCAGGTCGTTGACCTGCACCGAGGACAGCGAACCGCGGAACTTCCCGAAGGGCGTGCGGGCCCCGGCAATAATCACGGGGGTCAGGTCGTCATTCATCACAACTGTCCTATTCTTGGGGCGGGGCACCATTGCCATAAGCTCGAGGGCATGCCCCATGCAGTAAATCCGGTTGATGCCCACACTATCCATTTCGATGCGAGCGCCACGGAAGCCCCGCCGGTGTTGCTGCTGCACGGCTCGGCGCTTTCCCGTTCCATCTGGCGGGGGCTGGGCTACGTCAAGGCGCTGGAACCGGAATTCTCCACCATCCGCATGGACCTGCGCGGGCACGGGCGCTCGGGCAAGCCGCACGAGGTCTCCGCCTATTCCATGGAGTCGATGCTCGGTGACGTCGAGGCGGTCCTGGAAGCCACGGGCCACGAATCGGTGCACATCGTCGGCTATTCCTTCGGCGCGCGAGTCGGCCTGGCGCTGGCCGCCCGCGCCCCGCAACGCGTGCGTTCCCTGGCCATGCTCGGCGGAACCCACGCCATCGAAGCCGGGCAACTTGCGGCGCTCTTCTTCGACGGGTACCTGGAGGTGCTCAAGGCCGGGGACATGGAGGGGTTCATCGCGGGGATGGAATCCGGAGGCGGAAAGCTGGACCCGGCCACCCGGCTGGCGTTTGCCTCCAACGACCCGCTGGCGCTCGCTGCCTACTTCGAGGCCACCGAGTCCGGCCCGGGAATCAGCGAGATGCTGCTGCAACAGATCCATACCCCGACGCTGCTGATGACCGGAACCCGGGACTCGCCGCGCATCGAGCACTCCCGCATCATGGCGTCCCTGATGCCCGACGCCCGGCTCATCGAGCTTCCCGGGCGCACCCACGGCGGAACGCTGTTCCCGCCGGGACCGATCCTGGACGAGCTGCTGCCGTTCCTGCGCCGGCACGAGGGCGCCTGAGCCTGCTTCCGCGTGGGCCGGCAACGGCCACTTGACCGGGGGTGTTCCAGGGTCGAGACTCAAGCAATGGATGCACAAGCGGCTGCCGTTTCAATCACCGGGTTGAGCGTGACGCGCGGGAAAAAGCCCGTGCTGCATGGCCTTGACCTCCGGATCCCGCGCGGGGAAGTGGTGGGTCTGCTGGGCCCCAGCGGCTGCGGCAAGTCCACGCTGCTGCGTTCGATCGTCGGAACCCAAGTCATTGCCGGCGGCCTGGTGGAGGTGCTGGGGGACGAGGCCGGCTCGGCGGCGCTGCGGCACCGGGTCGGGTACATGACCCAGGACGCGGCCGTCTACGACGACCTGCCGGTGGCGGCGAACCTGCGCTACTTCGCCCGGGTCATCGGCGCCGACGATGCCCAGGTGCAACGGGTCATCGATCGCACCGACCTGGGCTCGGTGGCCCGCTCGATGGCCGGGGACCTGTCCGGCGGGCAACGCAGCAGGCTGTCGCTGGCCGTTGCGCTGCTGGGCAAACCCGAACTGCTGGTGCTCGACGAGCCGACGGTCGGCCTGGACCCGGTGCTGCGCGTCGAGCTCTGGGCCCTCTTTGCGGAGCTGGCGGCCGACGGCACGACACTGCTGGTCTCGAGCCACGTGATGGACGAGGCAACCCGCTGCGACTCGCTGGTGCTGATGCGCGAGGGGCGGATCATCGCCCAGGACACGCCCGCGGGCCTGCTGGCGCGCACCGGGACCGCGACCGCGGAGGACGCGTTCCTGGCCCTGATCCGGGCGGGGGAGAAATCCGGCGGGAGCGCCGCACCGTCGGCCCTGGCCAGCGGACCGGGCAAGCACCGCGCGACGGGAGAAACAGAATGAAACCGGCACGGGTCCTGGCCACCGCGGAGCGGGTGCTCACCCAGATCCGCCACGACCACCGCACCCTGGCGCTCTTGCTGCTGGTGCCCGCGCTGCTGATCGGGCTGGTGTCCTGGATCTTCACGGACACCCCGGTGTTCGCAAAGATCGGCCCGGCGATGATCGCGCTCTTCCCGTTCATCGTCATGTTCCTGGTGACAAGCATCGCCACGCTGCGCGAGCGGCGCAGCGGCACCCTGGAGCGCCTGCTGTCGCTCCCGCTGGGCAAGGCCGAATTCATCCTGGGCTACGCGCTGGCCTTCGGGCTGCTGGCTGTGGTGCAGACGGCCATCGCCGTGGGCTTTGCCGTGTGGGTGTGCGGGCTGGAGGTCTCCGGCAACCTGGGCCTGCTCTTTGCGGTGGCCGTCGCCGATGCACTGCTGGGCACCTCGCTGGGCCTGCTGGCCAGCGCCTTTGCGCGCACGGAGTTCCAGGTGGTGCAGTTCATGCCGGCGCTGATCTTCCCGCAGATCCTGCTCGGCGGGATCTTCCTGCCGCGCGACCAGCTGCCTGCCGTGCTGGAGGCGATCGGCGACTGGCTCCCGCTGAGCCACGCGATCGACGCGCTGACCGCGGTGGCCCGGGGAGACCAGGACGCGGGATACATCTGGCTGCGGCTCGGGTTCATTGCGATCTGGATCGTGGTGGCGATCGCGCTGGGTTCGGTGACGCTGCGCCGGCGCACGAACTAGCGCATCCAGCGACCGGGATAATGGACCGGGTGAGTGAGCAGCTTTTGCGGGCAACCCCCGGCACCGTGGACCCAGGCACCTTCGACCTCGAGAACATCGGTCGTGGGCTGGTCTTCGCGCAATCCCTGCCCGATCTTGCCCGGGTGCTGGAGGCGGGCGGGGAATCGGGAACCGCCGTCATCCAGGCACCGCCCGGCACCGGCAAGACGACCCTGGTTCCGCCGCTGGTCGCGAACCTGGTGCTGAATCGCGGCGGGGGAGTCGGGCGCATCCTGGTCACCCAGCCGCGCCGGGTTGCCGCGCGCTCCGCGGCCCGGCGCCTTGCCTCGCTGGACGGCAGCCCGTTGGGCACCCGCGTCGGGTTCAGCGTGCGCGGGGAAAACAAGGCGGGCCCGGAAACGCTCGTGGAGTTCGTGACGCCCGGCATCCTGCTCAGGCGCCTGTTGGCCGATCCCGGGCTTGACGGGATCGACGCGGTGATCATCGACGAGGTGCACGAGCGCGGCCTCGAGACCGACCTGCTGGTTGGCATGCTGCGCGAGGTCCACGAACTGCGCGGGGACCTGATGCTGCTGGCCATGTCCGCGACCCTGGACGCCCCGCGCTTTGCCGCGCTGATCGGCGACGCCACCGGTGAGGGCCCCGCCGCGGTGGTGGACTGCCCCTCGGCGCTGCATGCGCTCACCGTGGACTGGGCGCCGGGTATTGGCTCCCGGCTGACCGACCGCGGGGTGTCCCGCACCTTCCTCACCCACGTCGCCGCCACCGCGGCGCGCGCCCATGCCCGGGCGCTTGCCGAAAACCCGGGGGTCGACGCGCTGGTCTTCCTGCCCGGCGCCTGGGAGGTGGCGGAGGTTGCTGCGCAGCTGCGGAGCCTGGCCCCCGGCACCGAGGTGCTGGAACTGCACGGACAGGTCCAGCCCGCGCTGCAGGACCGGGCCGTCTCCGGGCGCGAGGCCGGTGGCGCCCCGCGCATCATCGTCTCCACCTCGCTGGCCGAATCCTCGCTGACGGTGCCCGGCGTGAGGCTTGTCATCGACTCCGGGCTGGCCCGCGAACCGCGCCGGGACGCCACCCGCGGCATGAGCGGGCTGGTCACCGTCTCCGCGTCGCGGGCCTCCTGCGTGCAGCGCGCCGGACGCGCAGCCCGCCAGGGGCCCGGCACCGTGGTGCGCTGCTTCGAGGAGAAGAGCTTCGCCGCGGCCCCGGCGCATCCGCGGGCCGAGATCACCGTCGCGGACCTGGCCTCCGCGGCCCTGGTGCTGGCCTGCTGGGGAGCACCGGGCGGTGAAGGCCTGCACCTGCCGGAGGCGCCCCCCGCCAACAGCCTTGCCGACGCGCTCACGGTGCTGGGCCAGCTGGGCGCCATCGACGAGACCGGGCACGCCACGGGCCTGGGCCGCAGGCTGGCCTCCATCCCCGCCGACCCGCGGCTGGGCCGGGCGCTGCTGGACGGCGCACCGCTGGTGGGCACCTCCCGGGTCGCCGCCCTGGTGGCGATGCTTGCCGGCGACTACCGGGCGCAGGCCGCGGACCTGGGGGAGCTGCTCAAGACCCTGCAGCGCGGCACCCACCCGCAGGCCAGGGCCTGGAAACAGGAATCGGCCAGGCTGCAGCGGCTGGTGGAACGCGCCGGGGCAGGCACGGCTCCCGCCACGGCCAAGGCCAACGACATGGCCACCGGCGAGGACGCTGCCGGCCTGGTCGTCGCCCTGGCCTACCCCGCCCAGGTGGCCCGCCGCGTGCCGGGCGCCGCGGGAACCACCTACCTGCTGGCCTCGGGAACCCGCGCGGGGCTGCCGGCCGGAAGCGCACTGGCCCACCACGAATGGCTGGCCGTCGCGGAGGTCGCCCGCGCGGCGGGCCGCGACGCCGCGGGTACCGGGGCACTGATCCGCGCCGCGGCGCCGCTGGACGCGGACACCGCCGCACGGGCCGCCGCCCACCTGCTCGGCGAGGAAACCCGCACGCGGTTCGCCGCCGGAAAACTCACCGCCCGCCGGGTGCGCACCCTGGGCGCCATCGAACTCGAGAACACCCCCGTGACGCCCACACGTGCCCAGGGCCGCGATGCCGTGCTGGCGGCCCTGCGGGAAAACGGGCTCGGGATGCTCACCTTCTCCGCCTCCGCCGATGCCCTGCGCCGCAGGCTCGCCCTGGTCCACCGCGAACTGGGCGACCCGTGGCCGGCCATGGACGACGAATCCCTCATCGCCGCGGCGGGCGACTGGCTGGCGCCCGAGCTGGAGGCGCTCGCAGGCGGCAAGTCGGCGTCCACTCTTGACCTCACCGAAGCACTGCGTCGCCTGCTGCCCTGGCCCGAAGCCACCAAGCTCGGCGAGCTGGCCCCCGAGCACCTTGCCGTGCCCAGCGGATCGAACATCCGCATCGAGTACCCGCCGGTGGACGAGCCCGCGTCCAGGCCCGTGGTCTCGGTGAAGCTGCAGGAATGCTTCGGCCTGGCCGAATCCCCGCGCCTGGTGCGCGGCCGGGTGCCGATCCTTTTCCACCTGCTGTCCCCGGCCCGGCGGCCGCTGGCCGTCACCGACGACCTGGCGTCCTTCTGGTCCGGCCCCTACTCCCAGGTGCGTGCCGAAAACCGCGGCCGCTACCCCAAGCACCCGTGGCCGGAGGACCCCTGGACCGCGCCGGCCACCCGGCACGTCAAGCGCCGCATGGGCGAGGCGTAGGGAGCGCATAGGCGTTGCCGGGGCACGGCACAGCCCGGCCATAGCCACCGGTCGTAGCGTGGGAACCCGACGACAGCTTGCTCCGCCGGAGCGAAGAGGAAACGAGGACCCCACCATGGAACCACGCCAAGGCCACGACCCGTCCGGCGCCGCCCACCCCCGCTTCCAGGGCAGGGTCCTGCCGCGGCCCGAGGACGACCTGGAGGACCAGGGCCTCGGGTTCGACGTCCAGACGCTGCTGGGACGCAGGACCGCGCTCAAGGCCTTCGGCGCCGGCGCGCTGGCCCTCGGGCTTGCCGCCTGCACGGCGACCACCAAGACCGCCACGACGTCGGGCACCTCGGCGGGGGAGATCCCCGACGAGACGGCCGGCCCCTACCCGGGCGACGGGTCCAACGGGCCCGACGTGCTGGAACAGAGCGGGATCGTGCGCAGCGACATCCGCTCCAGCTTCGGCGACTCGACCACCACGGCCGCCGGCATACCGATGACCTTGGAACTGAACATCAAGGACCTGGCCAACGGCGGGGCGGCCTTTGCAGGGGTCGCCGTCTACGTGTGGCATTGCGACCGCGAGGGCAACTACTCGATGTACTCCGCGGCGGTGGAGGGCGAGAACTACCTGCGCGGCGTGCAGATCGCGGACGCCGCGGGAACCGTGCGCTACACCAGCATCTTCCCCGCCTGCTACACGGGCCGCTGGCCGCACATCCACTTCGAGGTCTACCCGGACGCGGCCTCGATCACCGACGTGTCCAAGGCGATCGCCACCTCGCAGGTGGCCCTGCCGCAGGACGTCTCGGAGGCGGTCTTCGCGACCGACGGCTATTCGGCATCGGTCAAGAACATGGCGCAGCTGTCCCTGGCCACGGACAACGTCTTCGGCGACGACTCCGGTGCCAGCCAGCTCGCCACCGTTACCGGGGATCTTTCCAACGGGTACAAGGTGGTGCTCGACGTCGGGGTGGACACCCGGACCGCCCCGACCGGTGGCTCCATGCCCGGAGGCGGGGGACCTGGCGGCGGGAACGGCGCACCGCCCTCCGGCGGCCCCGGAGGCACGCCGCCCGGGCAATCGGCGGCTCCTTCGGGCGGAACCAGCTAGGTGCCCGGAAATGCAGCACAAAACGGTGCCGCCGCATGAACCCGCCGAACGGGTCATGCGGCGGCACCGGCCGTTTGGCGGTGAATCGCCGGCTTAGGCGAAGGCGGAGATCCCGGTGATGGAACGGCCGATGATCAGCGCCTGCACGGTCTCGGTGCCCTCGTAGGTGTGGATCGCCTCGATGTCGGCGATGTGCCGCGCCACGCGGTTCTTCAGCAGGATGCCGTTGCCGCCGAGCAGGTCGCGGGCGTTGGAGGCGATGGTGCGGGCGATGCGCGTGCAGGTGAACTTCGCCAGCGACGCCTGCACCGGGCTCAGCGTCCCTGCTTCCTCGCGGCGGGTGGCCTGCATGACCATCAGCTGCATGGTGGCAAGCTCCGAGTGCATGCGGGTCAGGCGTTCCTGGACGATCTGGCTGGCGGCCAGCGGGCGGCCGAACTGGATGCGCTGCGCGGCGTACTGGACCGCCGTTTCGTAGCAGGCCGTGGCGTGGCCGACGGCCGACCATGCGACGCCCAGCCGCGTCGCGAAGAGCACGCCGGCGGTGTCCTTGAAGCTGTTGGCGCCGGGCAGCACGTGCGAATCCGGGACGAACACGTTCTCCATGCGGATGTGCGCCTGCCAGATGGCGCGCAGCGACAGCTTGCCCTCGATGGTGGTGCCGGTGTAGCCGGCCCACTCCTGCTGGACGATGAAGCCGCGGACGCTGCCCTGCTCGTCGCGGGCCCACACGATCGTCACGCCGCCGACCGAGCCGTTGCCGATCCACTTCTTCTCTCCGCTGATGCGGTAGCCGCCCTCCACGCGCACCGCGCGGGTTTCCAGCGAGACGGAGTCCGATCCGTGCGTCGGCTCGGTCAGTGCGAACGCGCCGAGCACCTCGGCCTTGGCAAGTTTCGGGGCCCAGTGTGCGATCTGTTCGGACGATCCGCAGTCCACGATCGAGCGCAGGGCCAGGCCCGCCTGCACGGCGGCGATGGTGCCCACCGAGCCGTCGGCGCGGGAGAGTTCCATGTTGACCAGCCCGGCGGCGAGCACGCTCATCTCCGGGTAGCCGTCCAGTGCAAGCCCGTCGCGCAGCAGGTCGAGCTCGCCCAGCCGCTTGGCCAGGTCCAACGGGTATTCGGCCTTGTCCCAGTGGCCGTCGATGACCGGGCGGACCTCCTCGAGTCCGAACTTCCGGGCACGGTCCCAGTAGGCGCGGTCGGCCGCGGGGATGTCCTCGAAGACGCCGGCGGGGTCGACGTCGACCTCGCCCCACAGCTCGTATTCCGGCTCGACGACTCCGGTGGGGAACTCGGTGGCGAGGGTGGTTTCGATGCTCATGAGCCGATTCCGGCCTTTCTGGTGCGGAGGGAATGTCACTTCGCACCAGCATACTGGAACTGAGTATCAGGTCAAGGCACTGCGGTTCAGAGTTGCTGCCCTTCCCGCCATTCCTCGGCGAGCAGCGCATAGCCGAAACCGTCCAGCCATTTGCCGTCGCGGTGCAGCGCGGCCGCGACCACATGGGACTCCCGGCGCATGCCCAGGCGTTCCATGAGCCGCCACGACGGCTGGTTGTCGGCGAAACAGCGGGCATGGACCCGGCGCAGCCCAAGGTCGGTGAAGCACAGCCGCAGCACCCGCGCGACGGCCTCGGTCGCCAGGCCGCGTCCGGAGAACGAGGGATCCAGCGACCAGCCCAGCTCGGCCTCGGTGCCGGCGCCCGCCGGTGAAACCTCGCGCTGCGTCCACGCATCGTTCAACCGCACCACGACTTCGCCGACGACCCCGCCGTCGTACTCAACGACCAGCCGCTCGCTCAGGTGCGAGGGCTCCCGGAAGGAGCGGGCGTAGCTTTCGTAGTCCTTCCACGCGCTGTTCACCCAGCGGGAGGACTCGGGCAGGCGCCGGTAGGCCCACGTGGCCTGCGCGTCCGCGGGCGTTGCGGGGCGGATGCGCAGGCGCTCGGTGAGCTGGGGCCACGCGGGTCCGGCGTGCAAGATCGTTGATGCGGAGGTGTCCATTCACCGATGCTAATGCAGCCGATGCCGCCCGGGAGGTCAGCCGTTGGCGCGGTTCAGCGCCTCGCGCACCTGCTCCACGACGGCCTCGGTGTCGGCGGCACCGCCGGACACCGTGACCACCACGGTCGTCGACTGGCTGCGTTCCGGCTCGCCGGTCGGTTCCAGGACCGGGGTGAAGATCGCCGCCAGGGCCAGCAGCTCGCGCTCCAGCTCGGGGCGGCGGGTGTCCTCGGGGTGCCTGAGCCAGCGCC